>CANNAC010000004.1 GCA_947502495.1 uncultured Flavobacteriaceae bacterium
ACTTGCGATGGCGGAATAGTAAATATCACTGGCGATCTCGGTGGAACCTTCGTTTTTAATCCAATACCAACCGATGGCGCAACAATAAATGTAACTAGCGGAACGGTAACTAACGGAATTTCAGGAACTACCTATACGATAGAATATACTAGTCCAGGAACTTGCGGAACAAGCAGCATGGAAACAGTAACAGTTTTAGCATCCGGAAACGCTTCGTTTAGCATGACCGCAACTTGCGATGGCGGAACAGCAAATATCACTGGCGATCTTGGTGGAAGTTTTGTTTTTAATCCAATACCAACGGATGGTGCAACAATAAATGCAACTAGCGGAACAGTAACTAACGGATTTTCAGGAACTACCTATACGATAGAATATACAAGTCCGGGAACTTGTGGGACAAGCAGCATCGAAACGGTAACTGTTTTAACTGTAGGGAATGCTTCCTTTAATATGACCGCAACTTGCGATGGCGGAACAGCAAATATCACTGGAGATCTTGGTGGAACCTTTGTTTTTAATCCAATACCAACCGATGGCGCAACAATAAATGTAACTAGCGGAACGGTAACTAACGGAATTTCAGGAACGACCTATACGATAGAATATATCAGTCCAGGAACTTGTGGAACAAGCAGCATCGAAACAGTAACCGTTTTAACTTCTGGTAATGCTTCCTTTACTATGACTGCAACTTGTGATGGCGGAACAGCAAATATCACTGGCGATCTTGGTGGAAGCTTTACTTTTAATCCAATACTAACCGATGGTGCGACAATAAATGCAACTAGCGGAACGGTAACTAATGGAATTTCAGGAACGACCTATACGATAGAATATACCAGTCCGGGAACTTGTGGAACAAGCAGCATCGAAACGGTAACTGTTTTAACTTCTGGAAACGCTTCGTTTAGCATGACAGCAACCTGTGATGGCGGAACAGCAAATATCACTGGCGATCTTGGCGGAATTTTTGCTTTTAATCCAATACCAACCGATGGAGCAACAATAGATGTAACTAACGGAACGGTAACTAATGGGATTTCAGGAGCTACCTATGCCATAGAATACGCAACAACTGGAGCCTGCGGAGCAAGTAGCATCGAAACAGTAACTGTTTTGACTTTAGGGAATGCATCCTTTAATATGACCGCAACCTGCGATGGCGGAACAGCAAATATCACTGGCGATCTTGGCGGAATTTTTGCTTTTAATCCAATACCAACCGATGGCGCAACAATAAATGCAACTAACGGAACGGTAACTAACGGAGTTTCTGGAACGACCTATACGATAGAATATACCAGTCTTGGAACTTGCGGAACAAGCAGCACAGAAACAGTAACTGTTTTAACATTTGGTAATGCTTCCTTTAAAATGACTGCAACCTGTGATGGCGGAACAGCAAATATTACTGGAGATCTTGGTGGAAGTTTTGCTTTTAATCCGATACCAACGGATGGCGCAACAATAAATGTAACTAACGGAACGGTAACTAACGGATTTTCAGGAACTACCTATACGATAGAATATACCAGTCTTGGAACTTGCGGAACAAGCAGCATCGAAACAGTAACTGTTTTAACATTTGGTAATGCTTCCTTTAATATGACTGCAACCTGTGATGGCGGAACAGCAAATATTACTGGAGATCTTGGTGGAAGTTTTGCTTTTAATCCAATACCAACCGATGGCGCAACAATAAATGTAACTAACGGAACGGTAACTAACGGATTTTCAGGAACTACCTATACGATAGAATATACAAGTCCGGGAACTTGTGGAACAAGTAGCATCGAAACAGTAACTGTTTTAACTTCTGGAAACGCTTCCTTTAATATGACCGCAACCTGCGATGGCGGAACAGCAAATATCACTGGCGATCTTGGCGGAATTTTTGCTTTTAATCCAATACCAACCGATGGAGCAACAATAAATGTAACTAACGGAGCGGTAACTAATGGGATTTCAGGAACTACCTATACAGTAGAATATACCAGTCCTGGAACTTGCGGAACAAGCAGCACAGAAACAGTAACTGTTTTAACTTCAGGAAACGCTTCCTTTAATATGACTGCAACTTGCGATGGCGGAACAGCAAATATCACTGGCGATCTTGGTGGAAGCTTTGCTTTTAATCCAATACCAACGGATGGTGCATCAATAAATGCAACTAGTGGAACGGTAACTAACGGATTTTCAGGAACTACCTATACGATAGAATATACAAGTCCGGGAACTTGTGGAGCAAGCAACACCGAAACGGTAACTGTTTTAACTGTAGGGAATGCTTCCTTTAATATGACCGGAACCTGTGATGGCGGAACAGCAAATATCACTGGAGATCTTGGTGGAACCTTCGTTTTTAATCCAATACCAACCGATGGCGCAACAATAAATGCAACTAGCGGAACAGTAACTAACGGAATTTCAGGAACGACCTATACGATAGAATATACCAGTCCGGGAACTTGCGGAACAAGCAGCATGGAAACAGTAACTGTTTTAACTTCTGGAAACGCTTCCTTTAATATGACCGCAACCTGCGATGGCGGAACAGCAAATATCACTGGAGATCTTGGTGGAAGCTTTGCTTTTAATCCAATACCAACGGATGGTGCAACAATAAATGCAACTAATGGAACGGTAACTAACGGAATTTCCGGAACTACCTATACGATAGAATATACAAGTCCGGGAACTTGTGGAGCAAGCAACACCGAAACGGTAACTGTTTTAACTGTAGGGAATGCTTCCTTTAATATGACCGCAACTTGCGATGGCGGAACAGCAAATATCACTGGCGATCTCGGTGGAAGTTTTGCTTTTAATCCAATACCAACCGATGGCGCAACAATAAATGTAACTAGCGGAACGGTAACTAACGGATTTTCAGGAACTACCTATACCATAGGATATACCAGTCCGGGGACTTGTGGGTCAAACAGCACCGAAACAGTAACTATTTTAACATCTGGTAATGCTTCGTTTAGCATGACCGCAACTTGTGATGGCGGAACAGCAAATATTACTGGAGATCTTGGTGGAATTTTTGCTTTTAATCCAATACCAACGGATGGTGCATCAATAAATGCAACTAACGGAACAGTAACTAACGGAATTTCAGGAACGACCTATACGATAGAATATACCAGTCCAGGAACTTGTGGGACAAGCAACACAGAAACAGTAACTGTTTTAACAACAGGTAATGCTTCCTTTAATATGACTGCAACCTGTGATGGCGGAACAGCAAATATCACTGGCGATCTTGGAGGAACCTTTGCTTTTAATCCAATACCAACCGATGGCGCAACAATAAATGCAACTAGTGGAACGGTAACTAACGGATTTTCAGGAACGACCTATACAGTAGAATATACCAGTCCTGGAACTTGTGGAACAAGCAGCATGGAAACAGTAACTGTTTTAACTTCAGGAAACGCTTCCTTTAATATGACTGCAACTTGCGATGGCGGAACAGCAAATATCACTGGCGATCTTAGCGGAACCTTTGTTTTTAATCCAATACCAACCGATGGCGCAACAATAAATGTAACTAACGGAACGGTAACTAACGGATTTTCAGGAACTACCTATACGATAGAATATACAAGTCCGGGAACTTGTGGAACAAGCAGCATGGAAACAGTAACTGTTTTAACTTCTGGAAATGCTTCCTTTACTATGACCGGAACCTGTGATGGCGGAACAGCAAATATCACTGGCGATCTCGGTGGAAGTTTTGCTTTTAATCCAATACCAACCGATGGTGCGACAATAAATGCAACTAGCGGAACAGTAACTAACGGAATTTCAGGAACGACCTATACGATAGAATATACCAGTCCAGGAACTTGTGGGACAAGTAGCACCGAAACAGTAACAGTTTTAACAACAGGAGATGCTTCCTTTAATATTACTGCAGCCTGTGATGGCGGAACGGCAAATATCACTGGAGATCTTGGTGGAAGCTTTGCTTTTAATCCGATACCAACGGATGGCGCAACAATAAACGGAACTAACGGAACGGTAACTAATGGCGTTTCGGGAACGACCTATACAATAGAGTATACAAGTCCAGGAGTTTGTGTTGCAAGTAGCACAGAAACGGTAACCGTTTTAGCTGTGGCAAATGCATCCTTTACTATGTCTGCAACTTGCGATGGCGGAACAGCAAATATCACTGGCGATCTTGGAGGAATCTTTAGTCTTAATCCTGTGCCGACCGATGGCGCAACAATAGATGGAGCGACAGGGGAAGTCATTAATGCTATTCCTAATACAACGTATTCCGTTATGTATACCGTATCCGGAATATGTAATACCGATTTTCAGATAGTTAATTTTACCGTTCATCCTTTGCCTATTCTAGACTTAGAGGATTCCTTTTTGTTATGTTTAGATTCCGAAGGAAATATTATTAATCAACCAAGAATAGATTCCGATTTATCGATAGCAGAATATTTGTTTGAATGGACAGAAATAACGAATCCAGGAATTGTTTTAGGAACCAATTCTTATTATGAGCCTATAGCATCGGGGACATATAATGTATTCGTAACGAATGCTACTACTGGATGTTCCACCGTTTTAGGGGATTTAAATACCATTGCATCAGTAACTGAAAGTGTTGCACCAAGTGGATTAAATGCAATAATTACTTCGGAAACATTTGTAAACGAGAATATTATTGAGGTAAGTGTAACTGAAGCGTTAGGAATTATTTACGAATTTAGTTTGGATGGGACTGTTTTTGAAAGTAACGGTACAAATTCATATGTGTTTTATAATGTACCTTCT
Source organism: uncultured Flavobacteriaceae bacterium (assembly GCA_947502495.1). GTDB lineage: Bacteria > Bacteroidota > Bacteroidia > Flavobacteriales > Flavobacteriaceae > Oceanihabitans. Next base: position 4,804 of record CANNAC010000004.1, read on the forward strand.
GGTGAACATGAAATAACGGCAAAAGATGAAGATGGTTGTGGTGAAGTAAGTACTACTGTTTTTATAATGGACTATCCTTTGTTTTTTACACCAAATAATGATGGACATAATGATAGATGGCAAATAATAGGATTGGGGAATAAAGTAGATACTAAAATTTATATTTTTGATAGATATGGTAGGCTATTAAAGCAAATAAGTGCCAATGGTGAAGGTTGGGATGGAACACTAAACGGAGAACCATTACCATCCAGTGATTATTGGTTTACTTTAGAATATAGAGATCCGAATAATGCATTAGATACTAGTAAAAAAGTTTTCAAAGCACATTTTACATTGAAAAGATAATTTTAGATAAAGACCTTACCGTATTTGATTCTTTTTCAATGCCATTGATAGTCATAAGGAGTGGCAGGTGAAACCGATTAGTAATTTATATTCTAATTTCTAAGTATTGTATTTATTATTTCAAGTTAATTTAACTTAATTTTCGCTAAATTTTTCTTAATTTTCAAAATTAATTTTAATTAAGTTGAATATTTGGCAATCTAAACAAGGTTTCTATTGCTGAATCATTACTATAAATCTCTTTTTTATGAAAAGAATACTATCGCTATTTAGTTTATTTTTAGTACAGTTTTTATTTGCTCAAGTTCAAGCTCCAGTACCTGGTAATTCAGGGCCTGGTTCACATTCATTAGGTATTACTTCTTCTAATGGTTTTAATTTAGATTGCACAACCAATTGTACCGATCTTACTGCTACTTTTACGGAGTATGGTGCTACAGACACCTATATCGTGCAAAGTATACCTTTTGATCCCGTATTTCCTTTTACAGGATTAGATAATCAGGTGTTTTTTACCGGTGGAAATTATTTTGATGATCAATGGAGTCCTGTAATCGATTTGCCTTTTGATTTTTGTTTTTTTGGAGATAGTTATGATCAAGTGCAAGTTGGTGGTAATGGCGTTATTCGTTTTGATGTAAATCCTGGAGATACTAGTAATAATTGGGCATTCACCGAGCCATTACCAAACAATGCAAACCCTACTTTAGGAGAAGCAAATATTTTTGGTGCAGCGCATGATATGGATCCAAGTGTTGGGGATCCAAATTTAATTGAGATTGGGTGGAGTATCAAAGGAGTTGCTCCTTTTAGAGCCTTTATATATAGTTATTCTAATGTGCCACAGTTTAGTTGTAATAATTTGCGTACAACGCAACAAATGATTTTTTATGAAACTACAAATATTATAGAAGTACTTATTTTAAATAAGCCTACGTGTTTTGGTTGGAATCCAGGAGGTGGTATTAATGGAGGAAATGCAGTAATCGGTATTCAAAATAATGCAGGTACGGTGGCATATACGCCTCCAAATAGAAATACTGGGAATTGGACAGGATTTTTGGAAGCTTGGCAATTTGTACCTTCTTCAGGGCTTCCGTCAGACAACTACACGTTTACATGGTTAGATGATGCTGGTGCGCCAATATCTAATAATCAAACAATAAATGTTTGCCCTGCAGTAACAACAACATATACTGCTCAAGTAGAATACACTCCAGATTGTGGTTTTCCTATGTCTGTGGTAACTATGGATGTGATTATTAATAAAAATGCAACAGGAGACGCGTCTTTCACCATGAATGCAAATTGTGATGGAGGTACAGCGACTATAACAGGAGATACAGGAGGCGTATTTAGTTTTAATCCGGTGCCAACTGATGGAGCGACAATAGATCCAGCAACGGGGGAAGTAACAAATGGAGTTACTGGGGTAACTTATACTGTAGAATATGCAACAACCGGTGCTTGTCCTGCAAATAGTACCGAAACCGTAACCGTTTTAGCAGCAGGAGACGCATCTTTTAGTATGACAGCAACCTGTGATGGAGGAACGGCAACAATTATTGGAACAACAGGAGGTACTTTTACCTTTAGTCCATTGCCAACCGACGGCGCAACAATAGATGCGGCAACAGGAACAGTTACAAATGGAGTTGCTGGTACAGCATATACCATAGATTATGCAATATCAGGAGCATGTGCAGCAAATAGCACAGAGACAGTAACTGTTTTAGCGGCAGAAGATGCAACCTTTAGCATGACAGCAACCTGTGATGGAGGAACAGCATCTATAACAGGAGATACGGGAGGAACATTTGCCTTTAATCCAGCACCAACAGATACTGCGACAATTGATAGTGCAACAGGAACAGTAACAGGAGGAACACCGGGAGCAACATATACTATAGAATATACAACTCCGGGAGTTTGTGCAGCAAGTAGTACAGAAACAGTAACCGTTCAATCTGCGGAAGATGCATCTTTTAATATGACAGCAACTTGCGATGGAGGTACGGCAATTATAACTGGTGATAATCTAGGAAGCTTTGCTTTAAATCCAGTGCCTACAGATGGAGCAATAATAAATTCAGTAACAGGAGAAGTAACAGGTGGTGCTTCAGGTGTTACGTATACCGTTGAATATTCAACAAATGGGCTTTGTCCAGAAAGCAGCACACAAAGCGTAACCGTTTTAACTGCAGATGATGCTTCTTTTACAATGAATCCAAATTGTGATGGAGGAACAGCAACAATAACTGGGACATCGGGAGGAACATTTGCTTTTAATCCAGCACCAACAGATACCGCTTTGATTGATAGTGCGACAGGAGAAGTGACAGGAGGAACGTCTGGAGCAACCTATACGGTGGAATACACCACAGCGGGAGCTTGTTCGGAAAGCAGTACACAAACAGTAACGGTATTAGCTACTGGAGATGCATCCTTTAGTATGACCGCAACTTGTGATGGAGGAACAGCAGCAATAACCGGAACAACGGGAGGAACTTTTAGCTTTAACCCAGTACCAACAGATGGAGCAACAATAGATGCTGCAACGGGAACAGTTACCAATGGAATTTCAGGAACAACGTACAATATTGATTATGCAACTACAGGAGCATGTGCTGCAAGTAGCACAGAAATGGTAACCGTTTTAGCTGCCGAAAATGCGTCATTTACAATGACAGCAACTTGTGGCGGAGCTACAGCAACCATTACTGGAGATACAGGAGGAACGTTTGCTTTAAATCCAGCAGTAACAGATGGAGCAGTAATAGATACTGCAACCGGAGAAATAACAAGTGGCGTTTCAACAACAACGTATACTGTTGAATATACTACAGCAGGATCTTGTGCAGAAACAACAACACAGACCGTAACAATTCTTACAACCGACGATGCTTCTTTTACAATGAATCCAAATTGTGATGGAGGAACAGCAACAATAACTGGGACATCGGGAGGAACATTTGCCTTTAATCCAACGCCAACAGATACCGCTTTGATTGATAGTGCGACAGGAGAAGTGACTGGTGGAACGTCAGGAGCAACCTATACGGTGGAATACACCACAGCAGGAGCTTGTTCGGAAAGCAGTACACAAACAGTAACGGTATTAGCAACAGGAGATGCGTCCTTTAGTATGACCGCAACTTGTGATGGAGGAACAGCAGCAATAACCGGAACAACGGGAGGAACTTTTAGCTTTAACCCAGTACCAACAGATGGAGCAACAATAGATGCTGCAACAGGAACAGTTACCAATGGAATTTCAGGAACAACGTACAATATTGATTATGCAACTACAGGAGCATGTGCTGCAAGTAGCACAGAAATGGTAACCGTTTTAGCTGCCGAAAATGCGTCATTTACAATGACAGCAACTTGTGGCGGAGCTACAGCAACTATTACTGGAGATACAGGAGGAACGTTTGCTTTAAATCCAGCAGTAACAGATGGAGCAGTAATAGATACTGCAACCGGAGAAATAACAAGTGGCGTTTCAGCAACAACGTATACTGTTGAATATACTACAGCAGGATCTTGTGCAGAAACAACAACACAGACCGTAACAATTCTTACAACCGACGATGCTTCTTTTGTTACGAATCCAAATTGTGATGGAGGGACAGCAACAATAACCGGGACAATGGGAGGAACATTCGCCTTTAATCCAGTACCAACAGATACTGCTGCAATAGATAGCGCAACAGGGGAAGTAACAGGAGGAACGTCTGGAGCAACTTATACTATTGAATATACTACTGCAGGAGTTTGTCCGCTTTCTAGTACACAAACAATAACAGTACTTACCGCAGGAGATGCTTCTTTTAATATGACAGCAACTTGTGATGGAGGAACAGCTGCTATAACAGGAACAACAGGAGGAGCTTTTAGCTTTAATCCAGCACCAACAGATGGAGCGACAATAGATGCAGTAACAGGAGCGGTAAGTAATGGGGTTTCTGGGACAAGCTATACTATAGAATATGCTACTACAGGGGCATGTGCTGCTAGCAGTATGGAAACTGTTACCGTTTTACCAGTGGAAGATGCTTCATTTTCAGTTTTTGAAAATTGTGACGGAGGATTAATGACTATACTTGGGGATACAGGAGGTACATTTGCCTTTAATCCAGCACCAACCGATGGAGCAACAATAGATACCGCAACAGGGACCGTGAGTAATGGAGCTTCTGGAGTAACTTATGTTGTAGAATATACTACAGCTGGACCTTGTTTTGTGAGTTCTACTCAAAATGTTACCGTATTAGTAACGGATGATCCTTCTTTTACTGTTACAGCTACATGTGATGGAGGAACAGCTAATGTTACGGGAGTAACAGGAGGAACCTTTGCTTTTAATCCAGCACCAACGGATACTGCTACAATAGATACAAATTCAGGAGCAGTAACTAATGCAACATCGGGAGCAAGTTATACTATAGAATATACTACAGCTGGGACTTGTCCAGCAACAGACACCCAAGTTTTAACCGTATTAGTTACAGATGATTCTACATTTACTATGGCAGCAACTTGTGATGGTGGAACAGCAACAATAACGGGAGTTTCTGGAGGGAGTTTTGCTTTTAATCCTTTGCCAACAGATACTGCTACAGTAGATGTTAACACAGGAGAGATTACCAATGGAACATCTGGAGCAACGTATTCTTTAGAATATACAACTTCCGGAGTTTGTCCTTCTAGTAGCATAGCATCTGTAACCGTGCATCCAGCAGAAGATGCAACATTTACTTTAAGTGCGAATTGTGAAGGAGGAATTGCAAGCATAACCGGAGATACTGGTGGAGTATTTAATTTTAGTCCATTGCCAACGGATACAGCAACAATTGATGCTGCAACTGGAGAAATAACAAACGGAACATCTGGAGCTACATATACAGTAATGTATACAACATCTGGACCATGTTCAGTAAATTCAACTCAAAATGTAACCGTAATAATAACGGATGATCCTTCTTTTAGTATGACAGCAAATTGTGACGGAGGTACTGCCTCTGTTTTAGGAACAACGGGAGGAACCTTTGTTTTTAGTCCTGCGCCAACGGATACAGCAATTATTGATGCAGCAACAGGAGAAGTAACGAATGGAACTTCTGGAGCAAGCTATACTATAGAGTACACTACAAATGGAACTTGTCCTGCGAGTCAAACTCAGGTTTTAACCGTAATAACTACAGATGATCCTGCATTTACTATGACAGCAACTTGTGATGGAGGAACAGCATCTGTTTCGGGGACAACAGGAGGTACTTTTGCTTTTAATCCTATGCCTGCAGATACTGCTACAGTAAATGTGAATACAGGAGAAATTACCAACGGAACGTCTGGAGCAACTTATTCTTTAGAATATACAACATCTGGAGTATGTCCTTCGAGTAGCATAGCATCTGTAACGGTGCATCCAGCAGAGGATGCAACATTTGTTTTAAATCCAAATTGTGATGGAGGGACAGCAACAATTATCGGGGATGCAGGAGGGGTATTTACATTTAACCCAATTCCAGGAGATGCTGCTTCTTTAGACGCAGCTTCAGGAGATGTAACTAACGGAACATCTGGTGCAACATATACGGTAGAGTATACAACTTCTGGACCTTGTTCTGTGAGTACTACTCAAAACGTAACCGTGTTTATTGCAGATGATGCTTCCTTTACAATGATTCCAACTTGTGATGGAGCAACAGCAAATGTTACGGGAACTTCAGGAGGTATATTTGATTTCGATATTGATCCTGCGGATGGCTCTATAATTGATAGTGTTACCGGAGAAGTAACAAATGCAATTCCGGGAGATTCGTATTCTATATTATATACTACAGCTGGTGCTTGTATGGATTCTCAAGTAATGACATTTACAGTGAATCCTAGACCAATTGTAGATCTGCAAGACACATTTATACTATGTATGGATAATAATGGTAATATTGTAAATGATCCAACTATGGACACTGGGTTATCCACATTAGATTATTCTTTTGAATGGACAGAAGCTACTAATCCAACGACTGTTTTAGGTACAGATTCTTTTTATGAGCCTGTACTAGCTGGAACGTATAGCGTATTTATAACTAATAATAGTACCGGTTGTGTTACTGTTGTAGGAGACCCTAACACCATGTCTGTTGTTACAAATAGTATTCCTCCAACAGGATTAGAAGCTATAATTGTTTCAGAAACATTTGCAAGCGAAAATGTTATTCAAGCTAGTGTAGATGCTATTCCTGGAGCAAATTATGAGTTTAGTATTGATAATGGCCCTTTTGTAAGCAATGGTACAAATGTATATACCTTTGGTAATGTAACAGCCGGAAGTCATACCATTACGGTAAGAGATGCAGATGGTTGTGGAGATGATAGTACTACCGTATTAGTGGTAGATTATCCATTATTCTTTACACCAAATAATGATGGACATAATGATACATGGCGTATTTCTGGTATTAATCCAGATGCTGTAATTCATATTTTTGATAGATATGGTAAATTAGTAAAACAACTAAGTCCTACTAGTATTGGTTGGGATGGAACTTTTAACGGGCAACCTTTACCAAGTAGTGATTATTGGTTTTCTTTAGAGTATAGAGATCCTAATAATTTAGAAGATACAAGTGTGAAAGAGTTTAGAGCACATTTTACATTGAAACGATAAAAGCAGCAAATAATAATATAGAAAAACCGGAACAGTGAATGTTCCGGTTTTTTTTATGCTAAATATGGATCCTAAATCTATAAGTTAAAGCTAACAGACATTGTCACGTTCGCATTTTTGCTATCTAAATTTGCAGCATCCGTTAAGCCAACTTGATATAGTTGATCGTTTGTTTCTCTTTGCCATTGATCGAAAGTTAGATCTAATTTTAGTTTCCCAAAATTATATCCTAAACCTAATGAATAGCCTGTTAAGTCTCCAACAGTTTCTTCATCTTTATAAGGACTTTCTTCTAATCTATAACCACCTCTTAAGCTAAACTGCTTTATTTTATATTCACCACCTATTTTATAGGTAGCTGCAGTAGTTAATCTATCGTTTATGATATTATTCTGATAAGCGAAATTGGTATCCGATTCTGGTTTAAATTTAGTATTGCTGTAGTCTTTTACAGAATAATCAAAACTTAATAAACCACGAGTTCCAAAAATATAAGCCAAACTACCTGTTAGTTTCCCAGGCGTTTTTAGATTGTATTGTTCGTATACATTTAGCACTCTAGGGTTTATATTTGCATTGTAAAAAGTGCCACCATCTTCTAAAGCAATGCCATCATAACTAGACGTTCTAATAGATTGACTTGTTTCGTCTTCTATGGTATACCAAGTTGGTGTGTCATAAGATAAACCAACTCTAAATTGGTCTGTAACTTTAAAAATACCACCAAGTTGTAATGAAATTCCAGAACCAATTGTTTTTAAGTTATTCTCAAAACCAACTTCATTAATTAAGGATCCTGCATTGTCATTTGCTTCAAATAGGTATGTGGAACGTTCGTAATTTATAAAATGCGTGTTTAAGTTTATTCCTAAATATAGGTTTTTGCCATATTGGGTAGAAGCATTAATGGTGAATTTTCCGTTATATCCTGTTGCAGCATAGGTGTATTCCTGGTTGTATTCTCCATCTGCGATATTTGATGTGTAAAAGGTGTTATCATCTGTATTAGCATCCGGTTCCAATATAAAAGATTCATAACCTAAAAAAGCCTGCTGGTTTTGATCTCCATAGGTAAATCCAATATCACCGTATGCTTCTCCATAAGACTCTCCTTCAAAACGTGAAATACGATCTAATCGTAATCCATCTGCATTCTTTAGAAAGTAATCGCCAATAGAATTGTTATTATTTGTTCCTTGCGCAAACCAATCTGTATTGTAATCTTCTATTTTATTATAGGTAACACCTAATGTGAATTTTTTCCAATTAGAATTAGCGTTTCCATTGTTAAATATAAATGCGGCACCAATTTGATTTAAATCGACATTCGATTCTGAATCGTTACTTGTTCCATTAAAATATCTAGTATCGGTTTTATTGTTTTGATTCGATAAAGATATAGAGAGGTGACTATCGTTAAAAACGGAAGAACCTGCTGGGTTGATTGTTATTGCGCTCATGTCTCCACCAAGTGCTCCAAAAGCACCACTTAATGCTCTGTGTCTTGCAGTTCCTTGAACGTCGTCTTTAGCATAACGTAGCGCATCTGTAATGTCTTGTGCGTAGGTTAGCGACATAGACATAAAGCCTATGTACAGTAAGATTCCTTTTTTCATGTGTAAATAATTTAATTAGTATAAATAAAACGAGCTAACTCCTTTAATAAAATGGGTGGCTAGCTCGTTGGTGATTTTTTTTATTTTGAATTTATCTTCTACTGCGACTACTAGAAGAACTTCTACTGCTAGAAGAACTTCGACTAGTGGAAGAACTACTTCTACTTGATGAAGATCTTGACATAGAGCTACCTCTATTAGATGAAGATCTTGGTGTAGAATAAGAATTACTTCCTGTTCTTGGTGTTGTTGTAGTAGTATTTGTTCTCGTTTTAGTTCTAGTCGATTGCACTCTAGGTTTCGTCGTTGTGGTAGTCGTTCTAGGTTTTGTAGTAGTAGTACTTGTTCTAGGTCTTGTTGTTGTAGTATTTGTTCTAGGTCTTGTAGAGGTTGAAGTACTAGTTCTAGGTCTTGTTGTTTGCGTTGTTGTACTATTTCCTCTTCTTGAAGTAGTTGTTCTCACGTTAGATCTAGTTGCATTTCTACCGTATATAGCACTGTTTCTCCCATTAATAATACTGTTACCGCGTCTTGAATTGTGATATGCTACACTATTTCTACCGTGGTAATTGTTGTAGCCATAATTATTCCAGTAAGGAGAATGGTAATATCCACCATAACCATATCCGTAAAAGCCACTATAATAAGGAAAACCCCAGAAAGGATCATAAAATCCAGCATAACCCCAACCTGAATTCCAATAAGGAGAATAACCATATCCATAAGGTCTATTCCAGAAGTTGTTGTATCCATAACCTCCAAAGTTAGAATATACATTTATAGTTACATCGTTATTGTCTTGTCCCCAACCTGCGTAAGATTGCGGTTCTGTAGTTTCTTGTTCAACATAGTTCCCTTCGTAAGAATCGATATCGGTAAATACAGCATCTTCCTCGGTTATATAATCATATTCGGTAGCGTTTTCTTGAAAATAATTTTTGTAGTATAAGCTATTTTCGTCGTTAGCTACATCGTTGTGTTCTACAGGTTCTTGGCTCGATCCATAAATACCATCGTTATCTTCACTAACGTATTGTGTTGAACCACATGAGGTCAAAACAAAAGCAATAGCTAGTACTAAAAAGGGCATTTGTGCTTTAGTGTATTTTTTAAATTGCATATCTCTTAAGATTTTATTGTTGAACTATACAAAAATAGTTAGTTTTGCTGAACTATTTCATTATTTAACATAGTCACAATATTTGTGCCAAAACCCTGTATATGAGCAAAAAACTAACAAGTAGAGCAGAAGACTACTCCAAATGGTATAACGAATTGGTTGTAAAGGCTGATTTAGCAGAGAATTCAGCAGTTCGTGGTTGTATGGTAATTAAACCTTACGGATATGCTATTTGGGAAAAAATGCAAGCAGAATTAGACAAAATGTTTAAAGAAACAGGGCATCAAAATGCTTATTTTCCTCTTTTTGTTCCTAAAAGCTTGTTTGAAGCAGAAGAAAAGAATGCGGAAGGCTTTGCAAAAGAGTGTGCCGTTGTTACACATTATAGATTGCAAAATGATCCAGATAATCCAGGGAAACTTCGTGTAGATCCGGAAGCAAAACTAGAAGAAGAATTAGTGGTAAGACCAACTAGTGAAGCTATTATATGGAGTACCTTTAAAGGATGGATTCAATCCTATAGAGATTTACCTTTATTAATTAACCAATGGGCAAATGTAGTGCGTTGGGAAATGCGTACCCGTTTATTTCTTCGTACAGCAGAGTTTTTATGGCAAGAAGGGCATACCGCGCATGCAACAAAAGGAGAAGCTATTAAAGAAGCAGAACTAATGAATAACGTGTATGCTACTTTTTCAGAAAACTTTATGGCAATTCCTGTTATTAAAGGTGTGAAAACAGAAAGCGAACGTTTTGCTGGTGCAGATGAAACCTATTGTATTGAAGCTTTAATGCAAGACGGAAAAGCATTACAAGCTGGTACTTCCCACTTTTTAGGACAGAACTTTGCAAAGGCTTTCGATGTAAAGTTTACTTCTAAAGAAGGAACGAAAGATTATGTATGGGCAACATCTTGGGGCGTTTCTACAAGATTAATGGGTGCTTTAATCATGACGCATAGTGATGATGAAGGATTAGTATTGCCTCCAAGTTTAGCACCAAATCAAGTGGTTATTGTTCCTATTTATAAAACGGACGAGCAATTTGAAGAAGTGAGTAAAATAGCAAACCTGATAAAAAGTGACTTAAATGCAAAAGGAGTTTCTGTAAAATATGACGATAGAGACACGTATAGACCAGGAGCTAAGTTTGCACAACACGAATTACAAGGAGTGCCATTACGTATTGCTATTGGACCAAAAGATCTAGAAAACGGTACTGTAGAAATCGCGAGAAGGGATACAAAGACAAAAGAAGTGATTGCAATAGATAATTTAACTTCTACTGTAGAGCGTTTATTAGAAGAAATCCAGAATAGTTTATACAAAAAAGCACTAGATTTTAGAGATTCTCACATCACTGAAGTAGAAAATTTCGATGATTTTAAAGATATTTTAAAAAATAAAGGAGGTTTTATTTCTGCGCACTGGGATGGTACAACAGAAACCGAGGATAAGATCCAAGAGATCACAAAAGCGACAATACGCTGTATACCAATGGATACAAAAGAAGAAGATGGGAAATGTGTATTTACAGGAAATCCTTCTAAACGTAGAGTGTTGTTTGCAAAAGCATATTAATTGAAATTTTTTTAAAAAAAATATAGCTTAGCTATTGCAACATTTAAAAATAGTTGTATTTTTGCATCCGCAATGGAAACGTTGTGAGTTTTTTGAAAAGTATTGTAAATATTTAAAATAATTATTGTGGGTTTAAAAATAATAATTATATTTGCAATCTCAAAAGCAAAAATGGCCCGTTCGTCTATCGGCTAGGACGCATGGTTTTCATCCATGTAAGAGGGGTTCGATTCCCCTACGGGCTACATTTTTTAATAAAAAGAAAAAAACAAACAAATGGCAAATCATAAGTCAGCGTTAAAGAGAATTAGAAGTAACGAAGCTAAACGTTTAAGAAACAAATATCAGCATAAGACAACTCGTAATGCTATCAAAAAGTTACGTGAGTTAACAGATAAGAAAGAAGCAGATGCTTTATTTCCTTCTGTAGTGTCTATGTTAGATAGATTAGCTAAGAAGAATGTTATACATGCTAACAAAGCTGCGAACCTTAAATCTGGTTTAGCAAAGTATGTTGCTGCACTATAAGTCGTAATAACTTCTACAAGAAATTATAAAAAGCTTCTCCATTGGAGGAGCTTTTTTTTGTGCCTTATAGCTTCATTGTTGTAAACTGCGTTAGGGATAGCAACGGTTAGCTTTTGGCGAGCGTACGCTTCGAGCCAAAACTAGTAGTGTATAGCGCAGTGCTACGTAGCTTTAAGATGTTGTTAATAGCTGTGTATAAAACTTGTTAAGCGGAGTAGTAAACGCCCAAAGACGTAAAGTAAATAGTGTATAAAGTATATAGAAAGCGCATAAAAAAAGCCTTGAGATGATTCTCAAGGCTTTTTTATGTATTATATGTGAAGTGGTTTTATCCGTTCATAGAGATTAAAAACTCTTCGTTGTTTCTGGTTTGTTTAAACCTTTCATTAATAAACTCCATAGCTTCTACAGGGTTCATATCTGCAAGGTATTTACGCATTACCCACATTCTCTTAATGGTGGTCTCGTCTAATAGAATATCATCACGACGTGTACTTGATGAGGTTAAATCAATAGCAGGGAAAATTCTACGGTTCGAAATCTTACGATCTAATTGTAGTTCCATATTACCGGTTCCTTTAAATTCTTCAAAGATTACTTCGTCCATTTTAGAACCTGTTTCTGTTAAAGCGGTAGCTATAATAGTTAAAGATCCACCGTTTTCAATGTTACGTGCTGCACCAAAGAAACGTTTTGGTTTGTGTAATGCATTTGCATCTACACCACCACTTAATATTTTACCAGATGCTGGTTGCACCGAGTTATATGCTCTTGCAAGACGTGTAATAGAATCTAAAAGGATTACTACATCATGTCCGCATTCTACCAAACGTTTTGCTTTTTCTAAAACGATATTTGCAATTTTTACGTGTTCGTGTGCTTCTTTATCAAAGGTAGAGGCAATAACTTCACCACGTACATTACGTTGCATGTCTGTTACTTCTTCTGGTCTTTCATCAATTAGTAAAATCATTTGGTATACTTCTGGATGATTTGCTGCAATTGCATTTGCAACATCCTTTAGTAACATGGTTTTACCTGTTTTTGGTTGGGATACAATCATACCACGTTGTCCTTTACCTATTGGTGCAAACAAATCCATGATACGTGTAGAAATAGTAGCTTGCTTTTCGGCAATGTTAAATTTCTCTTGTGGGAATAATGGTGTTAAATGTTCAAAAGCAACACGGTCTCTAACCACATTTGGATCTTGACCATTTATTTTACTTACTTTAATTAATGGGAAATATTTTTCACCTTCTTTTGGCGGACGAACATTTCCTAAAACGGTATCTCCAACTTTTAATCCGAATAAACGAATTTGTGATTGGGATACATAAATATCATCAGGAGAAGATAAGTAGTTGTAATCGGAAGAACGTAAAAATCCGTAACCATCTTGCATCACATCTAAAACACCTTCACTTTCTATTATTGCATCGAACTCAAAATCTGGTTCTCTGTAACGATTTCTAGTGTCTTTGTTTCCGTTGTTTCCAGTGTTTTTATTCTGGTTTTGGTTTTTGTGTTGTGGTTTTTTGTTTTCTCTAGGCTTGTCTGTTCTATCGTTCTTAGAATCTGACTTTTCTTTTTGAGGTTCTCTTTTAGCTTGTGGCTTAGCTCTTGGTTTTGGTTGTGGCTTCGGCTTCGCTTGCGGTTTTGGTTGGTGTTTTGGTTTGTCTTCTACTTTAGTTTCTGTAGGAGTAACTTCTTCCTTTTTTTCGGGAGCTGTTGGAGTATCTTTTTGTGCTGCTGGTTTTGGTGTAGCAGGCTTTTGAACTCTTTGTCTAGGTTTTTTTACTTCTGTTTTTTCAACAGGTTTCGCTACGGAGGCAACTGCAGCTACAGCTTTTGGATTTGCTGCTTGATGATCTAGTATTTGGTAAACTAAGTCTAGTTTTTTTAAAGTACGGTACTTAGATACGTTTAAAGTTTTAGCTATTTCCTGTAATTCAGGTAGCTTCATTTCTTTTAATTGTGTGATTTCAAACATTATGTTGAATTGAATATTTTGTGTTAGATATAGAATTTGAATTATTTTGAAGAAAATAGATCTTATTCTGAAGAATTAACAAGGTATAACCGTGTATGTTACATATTGTTATTGCAATTATACAACTTTATTTTAAGTTTTTCTGTCCTTTTTATAAAAGAAACTGTTATTTTTGTCGTCAAGATTTAAAGAATTTTATGATTCAACGTATACAAAGTATTTATCTTTTATTTGCCGCAGGAGTTTCCGGTGGTTTAACTTTTGTGTTTAATTTATGGACTACTGTAAATGATACTTTAGTTTATGCAAAAGATAATATGTTGTATTTTGGATTGTTTTTAGGCTCGGCAGCTTTATCTTTAATTTCTATATTTATGTTTAAAAATAGGAAGTCTCAATTTATGTTGGGACGACTTAACATCATATTAAATCTTTTTTTACTAGGATTATTTGTGTATCAATCGCTAAACGTATCTGGAGAGACTAACGTTTCTGAGAAAGGTATTGGGATTTTTCTTCCTATTATTTCTATCGTATTATTAGTTTTAGCTAATAAGGCCATTAAGAAGGATGAAGATCTTGTAAAATCTGTGGATAGATTACGATAAACCTATCATCTTAGTAGTATTAGTGCGTGAGCCCAAGGTGAAGATCTTGGGCTTTTTTATGACCTATTATTAAATCATAGAAGGAATTGTTTAAGGAATGTCTTCCGGAAGCTTTAGGTCGTTTTGTAGATTTTTCTATTTCTTAGATTCGATAACTTCTAAATCTTTAATGGTTGTTCCTTCAATGACAAAACGAAGCATGGTTCTTACTTGTTGAAATCCGTGTTTCCCAGCAGCTCCAGGATTCATATGTAGTAGATTTAATTTTTTGTCTTGCATCACTTTTAAAATATGCGAGTGACCAGAAATAAAAAGCTTTGGCGGGTTCTTCTTTATTTCGTCTCTTATTCTAATATCATATCTATTTGGGTAACCACCAATATGTGTAATCCAAACATCTACGCCTTCGCACATAAATCTATTGTTTTCTGGAAATTCCATTCTGGCTTTATCGTCATCGATGTTTCCGTAAACGGCACGTAGCGGTTTTAATTTTTGAATAGCATCTGTAACCTTTAAATCACCAATATCACCAGCATGCCATACTTCATCGGCTTGTTTTACATGTTTTAATATGGCGTCATCGATATAACTATGTGTGTCTGAAAGTAGGAGGATTTTGGTCATATTTATTTCCCACGAAAGTGGAAATCTATGTTTTAGAAATTAAGATTCATAAATTGAAAATCTTAAGATTAATTAACTTTTATTTGAAATTTAAAGATAGATTAAAATTCTATCTTTGTCTTTTACAAAAATACTACTTTAACTTGAAATACTTTTTACAACTTTCTTATAATGGCGCAGCATATCACGGTTGGCAGAATCAACCAAATGCTATTACGGTGCAAGAAGTTATAGAAAAAGCATTATCTGTTTTGCTTAAAGAAAAAACTCCAATTGTTGGTGCTGGTCGTACAGATGCAGGAGTACATGCAACGCAAATGTTTGCGCACTTTATCACAGAAGTTGTCTTTTTAGAAACAGAATTGGTTTATAAACTAAATGCTTTGTTGCCTAAAGATATTGCTATTCAAAATGTTTTTAAAGTAATAGAAGATGCACATGCTAGATTTCATGCCGAAAGCCGAGAGTATTTGTACCGAATTTCATTACAAAAAGATGTCTTTAATTTCGATACATCTTATTATGTAAGACCAAAATTAGATGTTGCTAAAATGCAGGAAGCATCACGAATTTTATTGCAGTATACCGATTTTCAATGCTTTTCTAAAACGAATACAGATGTAAAAACGTATAATTGTGATATTACACGTGCCGATTGGAAATTAGTAAATCAAGAACTACAGTTTACCATAAAAGCAGATCGTTTTTTACGTAATATGGTACGAGCGATTGTTGGTACTTTAGTTAGTATTGGTTTAGGAAAACTAGAAGTAGAAGCCATGCACGAGATCATTAAATCTAAAAACAGAAGTAAAGCAGGCTATTCTGTTCCAGCACATGCACTTTATTTAGTTGAAGTAGCATATCCAGAGTCTATAAAATATGATAAATAAAAAACAAGATAAAATATTAGATGTCGGACTTTTAAAACGTCTTACCTATTACATAAAACCGTATAGAAAGGTTTTTATTGGTGTGTTTTTTGCTGTCGTTTTATTGGCGGCTTTTAGTGCTGCAATTCCTTATTTAACGCAATATGTAATTGATAATAATATTATTAAACAAGATGCACAGCATTTTCTGTTTTTAATATTAATTATGATTGGCTTGTTAATCGCACAAACCGTTTTTCAATTATTTTTTATTTATTATGCTGGATGGCTTGGGCAAAATGTGGTTAAAGATATTCGTGTAAAACTGTTTAATCACTTACTTCAATTTAAAATGAAGTATTATGATAATTCTTCGGTCGGGGTTTTAATAACAAGAGCGGTAACCGATATGGAGCGTATTGCTGATATTTTTGGTGAAGGATTGTTTATGATTTTTAGAGATCTATTAACCATGGTAGTAGTTTCTGCAGTTATGGTTTTTATGAATTGGAAACTTAGCCTTATCGTTTTTGCAATGCTTCCGTTAGTGTTATATGCGACTAGAGTTTTTCAAAAGTATATGAAACGCGCTTTGGAAGAAGTACGTACCGAAATTTCCAATCTAAATTCCTTTGTGCAAGAACGCGTTACAGGAATGAAAATATTACAACTTTTTACTAGAGAAAATACCGAGTATAAAAACTTTAAAGCAATAAACGAAAGACATAAAAAAGGATGGCTGAAAACGGTTTGGTATAACTCTATCTTCTTTCCTATTGCAGATCTTTCTTCGTCTATAACTATCGGACTTATTGTGTGGTATGGCGGATTGAATGCGGTGGTAGACAATACGGTTTCGCAAGGAGATTTGTTTGCTTTTATTATGTTTATTCCTATGCTTTTTAGACCACTACGTCAGATTGCAGATAAGTTTAATACGCTTCAAATGGGAATGGTTGCTGCAAATAGAGTATTTAAAATTTTGGATACCACATCGCAAATTGATGATACTGGTACACAAGAAGTTTTATCCTTTAAAGGAGATATTGCATTTCATGATGTTCGCTTTAGTTATGTGGAAGATGAAGAGGTGTTAAAAGGAATTTCTTTTAAAGTAAAGGCAGGAGAAACCGTGGCTATTGTTGGTGCAACCGGAGCAGGCAAATCTACGATTATTAATTTGTTGAATCGCTTTTATGAAATAAATAGTGGTACAATTACTATTGATAGCTTTAATATTAAAGCACTTACATTAGCTTCATTACGTGCTAAGATAGCAGTGGTTTTACAAGATGTATTCTTGTTTGCAGATACTGTTTTAAATAATATTACTTTAAATAATCCGGAAATTACAGAAGCACAAGTACAACGTGCCGCAAAAGATATTGGGATACATGAATTTATTATGAGTTTGCCTGATGGCTACCAATATAATGTAAAAGAAAGAGGCGCAATGCTGTCTTCTGGGCAACGACAGTTAATTTCGTTTTTAAGAGCGTACGTAACCAATCCTAGTATTTTAATTTTAGATGAAGCGACTTCTTCTGTAGATTCGTATTCCGAACAATTAATACAAAATGCAACCGATAAGATTACAAAAGGAAGAACTTCTATTGTAATAGCACATCGATTGGCTACCATTAAAAAAGCGGACAAAATTATTGTTATGGATGCTGGACAAATTGTAGAAGAAGGTACGCACCAAGAGCTTCTTAAAAAGAAAGATGGTTACTATAAAAACTTATACGAAGTGCAGTTTATGCAAGCGGAAGAGGTTTAAGTCGCGAAATTAAATTCTATTCCAAATATTTTAACCATAATAATGGCTATTATTATAGTGATTACCATTATCAGGACAAATAGAAGACCATAAAGTAGTACAAAAAACAGGACATTTACTATGGTTTCCTGAATTTTTAAACCGTAAAGTTTTTTGAAAATAAAGGCTAAATAAACAAAAGACAGAAAAGTAAAAATAAAGCTTATTGTGTAAAAATTTAGTCCAAAACACATTAAAAGGATTGTAGAGAATGCTGTAACAATAATTACTTGAGCAGAATAATATAAGTTTATGACAATATGTTCGGTATAATTATAATTCCTCTTTTTGGTTATGTAAAAGACTAACCAGGTTATAAAAGCAGTAAGTGGTGTGGTTAAGATATATATTAAACTTTGATAATTGCTTAACGTTTTTTGAAACTGTTCCTGAGATTGTATGAAACCTTCAGGAGAATCAAATCCTGAAGAAATAGATTTGTTAAAAGAAGATAAATCGAAAGCATCTTTAAAGAAAGTATTCATTACAAATAGTTGTAAACCAAATACAGTTAATGAAATAGCAAAATAACTAATAACATTTACATATTTCTTACGTGTTCCATCAATATAGCAACCAATTACAGCTTCCGGTTTTGAAAATAAGTGAATAAATGTTTGTAGAAACTTATTGTCGTAGTTAAAAAAAAGTTTCACTAAAATGTTCAAAAAGGTTTCGAACGGTTAATCTATTTCGAATCACTTTCGCGCCACAGCTATTGCAATAATCATCTGGTTCTTTTAAAAGAGTATCACAATTTTTACAATTCATATTAAGCTAGATCTTTCTTTATTAATTCGGCTAGTTCTTCAGTGTCTTTAAACATTACAAATTCTCCACCTTTAAAATAAGAAATTTGTCCGGTTTCTTCACTCACAGCCAAAGCCAAAGCATCTGTTTTTTCTGTTATACCAACGGCTGCTCTATGACGTAAACCAAAACGTTGTGGTAAGGTTTTTTCATTATTTACTGGTAAGATAACTCGCGTTGCTTTTACTACATTGTTTTCTATTATAATAGCGCCATCGTGCAACGGGCTATTTTTAAAAAAAATACTTTCTATAATAGGTTGTGTCACTTCAATATTCATGAGATCTCCAGTTGCCTTTAAAAAATCAAGACTATTATTGTGTTCTAAAACAATAAGTGCTCCGGTTCTAGAGGCTCCCATTTTTGTACATGCAGCTATAATAATATCTACATCGGTACCATCGCTAGTTTCCGTTTGTAAAAATTTAAGTTGCTTGAAGAATTTTTTCCGACTTCCAAAATTGGTAGAACCAATCATTAGTAGAAATTTTCTAATCTCTTGTTGAAAAACAACAATAAGTGCAAACATTCCTACGCTAATAAAACCTCCAAGAATATTACTTAAAAGCTGCATTTGTAATGCTTGTGTGATTTTCCAGATGATATAGATAATTACAATTCCGATAAAAATATTTATAGCAACGGTACCTTTTACTAGCTTGTACACATAGTAGAGTAGTAGTGCTACCAAAATAACATCTATAATGTCTACTATGGTAAATTTTAGTAAGTCGTCAAATATTTCCAATGGTTGGGGGTTTTTGTAAATTTAGTAAAATTAGATTAATAAATAAATTCGTGGTTAGAAACTGTTGGACCGTCTGCATCAAAGCCCATAAATAGCGATTTGATACTAATGTATTCTTGGAAATTTAAATTTCTATTAAAATGTAGGTTTATAGTAAAACCACTAGAATCAAAATCAAACCCATTCGAAACTTTTATGGTTTTTATATCCGAAAGAATGCCATCTATAATAGTGGTATTTGTGTTTACGGTTTCTGGTAAAAAAGATTGAATCAATATCTCGTCCATACTATTTACCATAACGTCCAATACAAAAATGGTTTTTTCTATTTCGATGTCTTTTTCATCTGCGTAGGTTTTATAAACAACATCTGTAAAGTCCAAAAAACCTAAATTTTTAATACTTGTATTATTACAGGTATAATAATTTTTTACACCTTCTTTTTTATGACTTGAATTCTTCTTTTTATCTTGTAAAAAAATGATTTTCGGAATTGCTTTATCTAGCGTTAATCGTTTATCCACATTGACCAACCAGTTGGTTGTACTGATTAAATTTTTTCGGTTGAGCTCTAAACTATCCGGTTTTGTTTCGTCATAAAAAATATATGCAGGCGAAATGTCTAAAACTTCTGTAACCTTAGTATTGTTAATTTCTGGTAACTGGATTGCTTTTTCCGTACCGCAAGAGGTAATTAGAATTAAAATAAATACGTAAAATAAATGTTTCATGACTAGTTAAGTTGGTCTGTTAATTTAATGGTTTCTGTAGCTTCCTTTACATCGTGAACTCGTAAAATAGTAGCTCCTTTTTGTAAAGCAATGGTGTTTAAAACGGTAGTTCCGTTTAAAGCTTCTTGCGCTGTGTTTTCTAATGTTTTATAAATCATAGATTTTCTAGAAACTCCAGCAAGTATTGGGAATTTTAATGTTTCAAGGAGTTCTAAATGTTTCAGTACTTCAAAATTTTGTGCTGTGTTTTTTGCAAATCCAAAACCAGGATCTACAATAATATCTTTAATACCAAGTTTTTTAGCTTCGTTAATTCTTTCCGAAAAATAAAAAAGAAGCTCTTTCATTATGTTATTATAATTCGCGTGCTCTTTCATGTTTTGCGGCGTACCTTTCATGTGCATCATAATATAGGGCACTTGTAAATTAGCCACCGTTTGCAGCATGTTTTCGTCTAGTTTTCCTGCCGAAATATCATTAATTAATGCAGCTCCAGCTTGAATCCCCTGTTTTGCAACTTCACTTCTAAAAGTGTCTATCGAAATTATTATTTCAGGAAATTCCTCAATCAATAATGTGATGATGGGTAGCAAGCGTTGCAATTCTTCCGCTTCACTAATATGCGTTGCATTTGGTCTAGAACTATATGCGCCAATATCGATAAAAGTAGCTCCGTTTTTAAGCATGGTTTCTACTTGTGATACAATCTCACTTTCGTTTTTATATTTTCCGCCGTCATAAAAAGAATCTGGAGTAAGATTCAATATGCCCATTACTTTGGGAGTTGTTACATCGATGAGTTTGCCTTTGCAATTTATTGTCATATTTATTTCCTGCGAAAGCAAGAATCTCTTTTTAGGTTATATATTATTTAGTTTCGTAAAAGTATTCGAGATAGAAGTGAAACTTTAAAACCCGAAACTTTGAACTCTGAACTATTTATGCGAAATTTACGCAAAATTGATTTTGAACTCATCTTGATTTTTTGTTTTTAACCGAAAATGAGATAAAATTTATTTAGATGAGATACTTTTTGAAAGACATAGCATCGTCTACGTATAATAAAAGTAGCAAAATATAAATGAATTTTAATCATTTTTCAGGAAATAGAAAAAACAATATGAGTTCAACATATATGCAAGATACTTCAAAACAATATGACGCTGTAGTAAATACGTGCAGAAGCTTATTTATTAATAAAATGTCGGATTACGGAAGTGCATGGCGAATACTAAGGTTACCATCACTTACCGATCAAATTTTTATAAAAGCGCAACGCATTAGAAGTTTACAACAAAACGAGGTTAGAAAAGTCGATGAAGGAGAAATCAGTGAGTTTATTGGTATTATAAACTATAGTATTATGGCGTTAATTCAGTTAGAAAAAGGGGTTGTAGAGCAACCGGACTTATCTACCGAAGAAGCGACAGTGCTTTATGATGAAAAAGTTGCTATTACCAAACAACTTATGGAAGATAAAAACCATGATTATGGAGAAGCTTGGCGAGATATGCGGGTGAGTAGTCTAACCGATTTAATCTTACAGAAGTTACTTCGTGTAAAACAAATTGAAGATAATGCGGGGAAAACCATTGTTAGTGAAGGTATTGATGCTAATTATCAAGACATGATTAATTATGCCATTTTTGCCATGATTCATTTGAAGGAATAAAAAAAACTAATCCTGTGAAGATAGGAACCCTCTAAAATAAATAAGTTTCAATTAATAAGATTCCTGCCTACGCAGGAATGACAAATACTTTATGAAATACATCACACACCTTTGCAGAATCCTAGTTGGCGGATTATTTATCTTTTCAGGATTAATAAAACTAAATGACCCATTAGGTTTCTCGTATAAACTACAAGAATATTTTAGTGCAGACGTTTTAAATCTGCCGTTTTTAGATCCTTATGCTTTAGGGATTTCTGTATTTGTAGTCGTTCTAGAAGTGGTTTTAGGTGTCTTTTTACTTATTGGTTATAAACCGAAATTTACGGTTTGGAGTCTTTTTGCCATGATTGTATTTTTTACATTCCTAACTTTTTACGCTTGGTATTTCGATAAGGTAAAAGACTGTGGATGCTTTGGTGATTTCTTACCAATGAAACCTATAGAGAGTTTTATAAAAGACATGATATTACTGGGGTTAATCATTGTATTACTTATTGGTTTACGATATGTAAAACCGCTATTTGGTAAGTTTCCAACCACCATTTTAGCCCTCTTAGGCTTTTTAGGAAGTCTTTGGTTTGGTTACCACGTGTTAATGCATTTACCAACTTGGGATTTTAGAGCATATAAAGTTGGCGCGAACATTCAAGAAGGAATGGAAACTCCTGAAGATGCAGCGAAAGCAGTTGTAGAATACGCATGGAAATTTAATGTAAACGGTGAAGAAAAAATTATAACCACCAACGGAAGCTACCCAACGGTAGATGGAGAATATGTTGGCGTAGAGACCAATATTATTGATGAAGGATATGATCCTCCAATTAAAGATTTTTCTATTGAAAGCGATGATGAAAACCTAACAGAACAGTTTTTAAAGGAAGAAAACGTAATCCTGATTGTTTCTTATAATTTGGAAACTGCGGAAGCGGAAGGAATGCATGCCATAAAAGCAGCAACCGATAAAGCGATTAAAAATGGATATACCGTTATTGGTTTAACAGCATCTGGTACAGACGTGAAAGAAAAAATAAATGCAACGTATGATCTGAATTTTGATTGGTATTTATGTGATGAAAAAGCCATTAAAACAGTAGTCCGTGCAAATCCAGGAGTGGTAAAACTTAAAAAAGGAACGGTTACTCAAAAAGTACATTGGAATGATATGGACGATTTAGAGTTACCAGTTGTTGAGCGAAAACCAGAACCAAAAAAAGAATTAAAGGCGGATTCTGTTTTGTATCTAGTTGATGGAGAAATGGCAACCAAAGAAGTTGTAGATGCGATAGATCCGGAAACGATAGAAGAAGTTTTCGTTTTAAAAGATAGAACAGTCTTAGATTCGATTAATGAAGCGAATCATACATCTTATGACGGACAGATTAAGGTAGTACTGAAAAAAAAATAGAAGATTAATGAATGCCATAGATATCCTTTTATCAAACTTTTCGGAAACCAGAAGACGAAGCATAAAATTATGGAATGGTATTCCAAAGGAATATCTAAATTGGAAACCAGACGATAAAGCTGTTACTTGCATCGAAATGGTTAGACACGTTTTAGAAGGCGAACATTTATTTCATAAAATAATAGAGAATAGGGGAAACTTAGGTAATTATATCTCTCCTTGGAAAGATTTAGAATATACAGACTTGAAAAAGGAGCTGGCATTTTCAGAAACATACAGGACGAATTTTTTAAACATGATTAAAGGATTAAAAGAATCCGATTTAGATAATATTCGAATAGAACGAAAAGAAGTAGGACAAAATAAAAGCCTTGGTGATTATTTAAACCGAATGGCATACCATGAATCGGTGCACACAGGACAAATGTTAAGCTATTTAAGAACTATTGGAATAGACAGACCTCAAATTTGGGATTAATATTATCTTGTCATTTCGAGGGTTCCGATTTTATTCGGAATTGCATCGAGAAGTAAATAAATACACCAACTAACAAATAAACTTATTGATAAGCTACTTACTAAATAAAATCGGTTATGCAGTACTCACCTTATTTGGTGTAGTAACCGTTATATTCTTTTTATTTAATGTCCTTCCAGGAGATCCAGCACAAATGATGCTCGGACAAAACGAAGACAGCGAGCAATTGGCGTTAGTAAAAGCGAAGTATGGTTTCGATAAACCAATTAGTACGCAATATTTGTATTATTTAAATGATTTGTCTCCAATCTCGTTGCACTCTAAAAACGAAGATAATTATACCTATTTACGAGAAAACAAATACACAGCGACCAAACTGTTTTCTATTGGTAATACTACCACCGTTTTAAAATTTCCATATCTCAGAGAATCCTTTACCAAACAGGGCAAAAAAGTAAGTCAGGTATTAGCAGAAACATTACCAAACACCTTTGTGTTAGCTGTTTCGGCAATCACAATAGCCATGCTGCTTGGTGTGTTTTTAGGAATTGTCTCTGCATTAAAAAAAGACAGTTTTTTAGATAAAGCCATTCAAATCTTTAGTACCGTTGGTATGTCTGTTCCTTCGTTCTTTTCGGCCATATTATTCGCTTGGCTATTTGGTTATGTATTACACAAATACACCAATTTAGAAATGACAGGAAGTCTATACGAATTGGATGATTATGGCGAGAATTTTAATCTGAAATTAAAAAATCTAGTCCTTCCAGCTATCGTTTTAGGTATTCGTCCGTTGGCGGTTATTATTCAATTGATGCGAAATTCGTTATTAGAAGTCTTTAATCAAGATTACATTCGTACGGCAAGAGCAAAAGGTTTGAGTGAGTTTCAAATCATTAAAAACCATGCTATCAAAAATGCATTAAATCCTGTGGTAACGGCAATTTCAGGATGGTTTGCATCGATGCTTGCTGGAGCTGTTTTTGTAGAATATATTTTCGGTTGGAATGGTTTAGGAAAAGAAATTGTAAATGCGTTGAATACTTTAGACTTACCTGTAATCATGGGATCGGTATTAATTATTGCAACACTTTTTGTAATTATTAATATTTTTGTCGACATAATCTACACCTGGTTAGATCCAAAAGTGAATTTAGAATAACATTCCTGCGAAAGCAGGAATCTCATTGAAATAAGGTAATAACCAAACGTCTTAAAGTAAGCTAGCTAAAAAACTCCTTCCCTTTTTTTTAAGAGAAGGTAGCTTCATTTCTAATTAAAGAAATGAAGTCGGAAGGGTTTATAGTATAAAACAAAAGGAGTCAATCAAAAAAATCAAAACATGAAAAAACAGCTATTCATATTCCTTGTCAGTATCCTGTTTTTTAGCTGTAAAGCTCAAGAAACACCAACACAATTTACCCAAGAAGCATTAAACTTTAACTTTATTTCTTCCGAAGGAGAGAATATTTATTTCAAAAATATTTTAGAAAAACACAAAGGAAAAACCATTTTAATAGATGTTTGGGCATCTTGGTGTGGCGACTGTTTAAAAGGAATGCCAAAAGTAAAAGCATTGCAAGAATCCAATAGCGATGTGGTGTATTTATTCCTTTCTGCCGATAGATCGATGCAAAGCTGGAAAAAAGGAATTAATAAGTACCAAGAGAAAGGGGAACACTATTTTATGGCAAAAGGAATGAAAAGTGATTTTAGTAAATCTATTGACTTAGATTGGATTCCGCGTTACCTCGTTATCGATCCGCAAGGAAACATAAAGTTGTATAAAGCTATAAAAGCTGACGATACAAAGCTGTTAGAAGCATTAAATTAGTTACTTTTGTTGTATAGGTGGTAATCCTATATGGTTTGAAAAACTTTATAGGTGCAAAAAACAAAAGTATAATTAAAAAAGACGCCCGCTTTGGTGGGAAACGAATATGAGAAAAAATATAGTAGCAGGAAACTGGAAGATGAATAATGATCTTTCACAAACGGAAACCTTATTAACAAGCCTAAAAAAACAAAAGCAAACATCTAATGCAGAAGTAATGGTTGCGCCAACATTTACAAATCTTTGGCATGCATTTGAAGCCTTAAGAGAAAGTAATGTGGAAGTAGTAGCTCAAAACATGCATTTTGCTGAAAATGGTGCTTACACTGGTGAAATTAGTGCTTCCATGTTAAAAAGTGTTGGGGTACAAACGGTCATTTTAGGACACTCAGAGCGTCGTGCATACTTTAATGAAACAGATGAATTGCTTGCTAAAAAAGTAGACGCAGCATTAACAAATAGCATGCGAATTATCTTTTGTTTTGGAGAAGAATTAGCAGATAGAAAAGGGAACAATCACGAGAATGTAGTAGCATCACAAATTAAAAATGCTTTATTTCATTTAGACGCTGCAGCCTTTAAAAATATAGTATTGGCTTATGAACCAGTTTGGGCAATTGGTACTGGTGAAACGGCTAGTCCAGAGCAAGCACAAGATATGCATGCATTTATAAGAAAAACGTTAGCAGACAAATATGGTAATGATGTAGCACAGTCTGTTTCTATTCTTTATGGAGGAAGTGTAAAGCCAGCAAACGCTAAAGAGATTTTTTCTAAACCAGATGTGGATGGCGGATTAATTGGAGGAGCAGCACTTAAAGCAGAAGATTTTTACGCTATAGTAAATGCGTTTTAAATGGCAAAAGCATCCATTAAAAGACTTTTAAGAAATTTAGGCGTTATTAGATTATCGGATAACTTGAGATATCAAGTGTTGAAAATTCGCAATAAATCCGAAAATAATAAATTTGTAAAAGAAAATCCAGGAGTAAACCTACCACCAGATTACTTATTATACGAATCGCATCTTTTAAACTATCGAGAGTATATTAAAAACGGGATTATTGATGCTAAAGATTTAAAAGAATTATTAGAAAAGCATATTGATTTAAAAGGGAAAAAGGTTTTAGATTGGGGTTGTGGTCCTGCAAGAATTATAAGACATTTTCCAGATTTGTTACCGGAAACTTCTTTTTATGGAACCGATTATAATGCAGAAAGTATTGCCTGGAATACCAAGTATATTAAAAATGTACAATTTCATGGTAATGCTATAAATCCGCCAACAAGTTTTAAAGAAAATACTTTTGATGCCATTTATGGCTTATCCATTTTCACCCATTTATCTAAAGAAAACCATGTTAATTGGATTCATGAGTTGCATCGAATAGCGAATATAAATGCGGTCTTAATTATTACAACACATGGCGAAGCATTTAAAGAAAAGCTGATTAAAAAAGAGCAACTTAAATTTGAAGCAAACGAACTTGTGATTCAAGGGAATACACTGGAAGGGCATAGAACTTATGCAGCATATCATCCTCCAAAGTTAATGGAGAATATGTTTGAAGGTAAGTTTGAGATTCTAGATCATATCCAAGGTAAAAAAGAAGATTGGGGAACCTCTCAAGATTATTGGATCATTAAAAAGTTTTAAAGTCCAATTTCACATACGTATAAACGAAGGGTATTCCTTGATTTTTTTAAATCAGAGAATACCCTTTTTATTAAAACACTAGTTTATAAAATGGAATGTTTTAATTGCTATTGCAGAAGGATTCGTCACTCCATAAATTTTAGGAAAACTATTTGTTATCTAGAAAACGGAAGAAGCACATGGCATAAATATTAGGAATAAACGAGGAATGAAAAGCCGTGCTGGTATTATTAAAATAGCAACAGAAAAGCAATTACTTTAGGATTTAACTTTATCTTTGTGCTTTGAAAATAGAACTATGTCAAACACAATATATTTAGGTTACTACTTTAAAGTAGCGCCTTTACAACCAGGAACAGAAATCTTAATTGCAGAATTAGGCTATGCCGGATTTGAAAGTTTTGTGGAAACCGAAGAAGGCGTTACCGCATACATTCAAAAAGAAGAATGGAAAGATGGTATTTTAGACGATATCCAGATATTAGAATCAGATGAATTTACAATCACGCATACTTTTGAAGAAATAGAACCAACCAACTGGAATGAAGAATGGGAAAAGAATTTTAACCCCATTGTTGTAGATAAATTATGTTCTGTTCGTGCACCTTTTCATGAAAAACCAGATACAGAATTTGATATTATAATAGAACCAAAAATGAGTTTTGGTACTGGTCATCACGAAACGACACACATGATGTTGCAACATATACTTCAAAACGATTTTAAAGGAAAAACGGTTTTAGATATAGGTTGTGGTACAGGAGTTTTGGCAATACTTGCAGAAAAAAAAGGAGCCATCCAATTAGATGCAATAGATATAGATAATTGGTGTTATTTAAATAGCGTAGAAAACGTAGAACGTAATGATTGTCATAAAATTTCCGTTTTTGAAGGAGATGCAAGTTTAATCGAAGGGAAGCGTTATGATGTGATTATAGCCAACATAAACAGAAATATCCTTTTAAATGATATGGAAGCATATTCTAAATCATTAAATAAAAATGGGATGCTTTTTTTAAGCGGATTTTACAATAATGATATTCCTACAATTGAAGCAGCATGTAACAAACATATGTTAAAGTTGGTGGAAAAACTGGAAAAAAATAAGTGGGTTTCACTAAAATTCATAAATTAGTAAAGAATTAATTGAGTTTTCCCTTTTGGGAAATGTCTATAAGACAAAGAGTAAATGAGTACAAAAGAAAAAATACAAGAAGAAGCTCAGGTAGATACTAAAGAACAGCATCTTAATGAAATAGTGGTATATAACGATGATGTAAATACATTCGATCATGTTATAGATACCCTTATTTATGCTTGTGATCATTCTCCAGAACAAGCAGAACAATGTGCTATTCTTGTACATTATAAAGGACAATGCACGGTAAAAACTGGTGTTTATGATGACTTAGAACCTCGTTGTACTATGTTGTTAGATGCCGGATTAAGTGCAGAAATTGTTTAATTACTTCTAGAAATATATTTCAAATTAGAACATTCAAATTATTACTCGTATTTTTGTAAAATGGAGGAAGAGCAGGTAATTCTTGTAAACGAAAACAACGAGCAAATTGGCTTAATGCCAAAACTAGAAGCGCATGAAAAAGCAGTATTGCATCGTGCATTTTCAGTTTTTATATTTAACGATGCAAATGAACTCATGTTGCAGCAACGGGCTTTAGGTAAATACCATTCGCCAGCGCTTTGGACCAACACATGTTGCAGTCATCAACGCGATGGAGAAAGTAATATCGAAGCAGGAAAAAGAAGATTACAAGAAGAAATGGGTTTTGTAACAGAATTGGAAGAATCTATTTCTTTTATTTACAAAGCACCTTTTGATAATGGTTTAACAGAACACGAATACGATCATATATTGATTGGTAAATACAATCAAACACCAAGTATTAACGCAGATGAAGTTGCAGCCTGGAAATGGATGCCTTTAGAAGCTATTAAAGAAGATATTGTAAACCACCCGGAAACATATACCGCTTGGTTTAAAATTATTTTCGATAAATTCTACCAACACATAAACATTACACAGAAATGAAAGTAACGGTTAGTAGAAAGGCACATTTTAATGCAGCACACAGGCTCTATCGGAAAGATTGGAGTGATAAGAAAAATACAGCAGTTTTTGATAAATGTAGTAATCCCAACTTTCATGGTCATAATTATGAGCTTATAGCGAGTGTAACTGGAGAGATCGATCCAGAAACAGGCTATGTAATCGATATTAAAGTTTTAAAAGATATTATTAAAACAGAAATTGAAGATGCTTTTGATCATAAAAACTTAAATATAGAAGTACCAGAATTTAAAGACTTAAATCCTACTGCCGAAAATATAGTAGTAGTCATTTACAATAAAATTAAAAAGCAATTAGCATCAAACTTAGCGCTAGAGGTTACACTTTATGAAACACCTAGGAATTTTGTAAGCTACTCCGGAATATAGATGTTGCATATGTTATTATACCCTATAAAGTTTGAACCTATTTTAAAAGAAAAAATTTGGGGAGGACAAAAACTTAAAGAACTTTTAAATAAAGAAAGCGATTTGCCAAATATTGGTGAAAGCTGGGAAATTAGTGGTGTAGAAAAAGATATTTCTATTGTAAGTAACGGTGCTTTAAAGGGAAAAACATTAAACGAACTTTTAGATGTTTACAAAGCAGATTTAATAGGAAATAAAAATTACAGCGTTTTTGGTAATAGATTTCCGTTGTTGATTAAGTTTATAGACGCTAAAAAAGATTTATCTATTCAGTTACATCCAAATGATGCGCTTGCAGCAAAGCGACATAATTCCTTTGGGAAAACAGAAATGTGGTATGTATTACAAGCGGAAGCAGATGCCAATCTAATGGTAGGCTTTAATCAAGAGATGACGCCAGAAAAATATGTAAAGCATGTAGCTTCAAAAACACTTCCTGAAGTTTTAAATTTCGACAAAGTAAAAGAAGGCGATTCTTATTTTATAGAAGTAGGACGCGTACACGCTATTGGAGCAGGAGTATTGATTGCCGAAATACAACAAACAAGCGATATTACATACCGAATATACGATTGGGATAGAGTAGATGATCAAGGAAATCTAAGAGAGCTACATAATGATCTAGCAATAGATGCTATAGACTTTCAATTGCAAGATGATTTTAGAGTAGATTATTCTAAAGTAGAAAACGTGGATAACAATATGTTGCGTTGTCCGTATTTTACAACCAATTATTTAGAGATTACAAAGACAATTCAAAAAGAAAACAAAGTAGATTCCTTCATTATTTACATGTGTGTATCGGGCGAAGCAGAAATAAAAACAGAGCAAACTACACAAAAAATTACAAAAGGAGAAACCGTGTTACTTCCGGCTGCAATTAAAACGTATCAAATTAGTTCTAAAAAAGCTAGACTATTAGAAGTTTATGTTTAATTTTGCAGGAAATTAAAATTTTACATTATGGCAAATAAAAGAATCCTAAAAAAAGACATAAACTATGTGTTAGGAGATATTATTGAAGCAGTTTACGTTTGGGAATATGCAAATCCTGCAAAAGACGCAAAAGGAAGCGAAAAAATTATTGATGAAGCTATTGCAACATTTGACGAATTAATTTCAAAAGTTAATGATAGAAGTGTTGAAGACAAAAAGGCTCATTTTAAGGCTATTAACCAAGAGCTAGAAACTAAAGGTCTTGCACTAATTGAAAAAATTAATAAATTAGGATAAATTTATTGTAAAAATATTTGCAAATATGTTCTACAAGATTATATTTGCATTCGTTTTTCGCCGATGTAGCTCAGCTGGCTAGAGCAGCTGATTTGTAATCAGCAGGTCGTGGGTTCGAGTCCCTCCATCGGCTCTTTAAAAAACCTCTCATTTTTTGAGAGGTTTTTTTATGCGATATATTTTGGGGCGAGAAGTTTATCGGGAGCGTAGTCGAAGGGAGTCCCTCCATCGGCTCTTTAAAAAACCTCTCATTTTTTGAGAGGTTTTTATTCGATATATTTTGGGGCGAGAAGTTTATCGGGAGCGTAGTCGAAGGGAGTCCCTCCATCGACTCTTTAAAAAACCTCTCATTTTTTGAGAGGTTTTTTTATGCGATATATTTTGGGGCGAGAAGTTTATCGGGAGCGTAGTCGAAGGGAGTCCCTCCATCGGCTCTTTAAAAAACCTCTCAATTTTTTGAGAGGTTTTTTTATGCAATATATTTTAGGGCGAGAAGCAAGTCTATAACGTAGACGAAAGGAATTGCTTTATTGGGATTTTAAGCCGCTCTGTTTTGCTATTCGTTTTTTTTGGTGGTATCTGTGTGCTCGAAGTAAATATTCCGCTTAGATAAAGCAATAAAAAAACCCCAAACATTTCTGTTTGGGATCTTAAAAATATACTAAAAGTGTTTTTTAGTCTTCTTTCTTGCGCTCTACAATAAAAGCTTCCAATTCTTTACCATATTTAGATGCCTTCACTTTTGGAGTTAAAACATTATTTATAGTATCTAACCATTTTGTTTGTGCATCTGCAATTTCAGATAGTGCTAAATAAGGAGCAACCTCATTGTCTTTATTTGCTATAGCGAAGTTTACGGTATATAAGTACTTGCTTTTTACTAAACTGTTATACGCTTTTGTATTGGCAATAATTTTAGCAGTGTCATTAGCTACTTTTGCATCAAACTCTTCTTTTATAAGATTCAGGTTTCTGTCGTTAAAACGAGACATTACCAATAGATACTCTTCTAAAGCTTTTTGTTGCTTAGAACCTTTTATTTTGGCATCCATACCAAAATTTTTCACACTGGTAGTAATTTCTGTAATCCCTTTATCTGCAAAAAAGGAAATAGTTTCATCATCGCTAGTATTCTTGTTTAATTGTAAGAAATACATTTCAGGAGTTTCTAAAGTGCTATTAAAGACAATTGGAGCTTCGCCTTGAACAACTAAAGAGTCTACCGTTATAATAGTAGTGTCTTGCGCTTTTTTAAGGTAAACGGTTCCTTTTTTTAATCCTTTGATGTTTACTTTTACAGTTAAATCTTGCTCTTTTCCACAAGAAAAAAGAATTGCTAATGCTAGTACAAATATTGTTTTTTTCATTTAAGCTGAATTTATTTCAGAATGATTTCCGTGAAAACGAAAACCTATATCGTGTTTTTTTAAGATGCGCAAATATGCTATAAATAATTATTAAATGCTAGTTCGCTGCAGCAATTTGCATTAAAATAGTACAGCCTATTGCTGCTATGGTACCAACGGCATAACCAAATACCGCTAGAAGTACGCCAACAGTTGCTAATGATGGGTGAAAAGCAGAAGCTACAATTGGTGCAGAAGCCGCGCCACCAACATTTGCTTGACTACCTACAGCCAAAAAGAAATATGGTGCTTTTATAAGTTTTGCGACTAGAATTAATAGGATGGCATGAATGGTCATCCAAACAACACCAATTGCTATTAAACCTACATTGTCGAAAATCATGGTTAAATCCATTTTCATACCAATAGAGGCTACTAATATGTAAATAAAAATACTTCCTATTTTGCTGGCTCCAGCGCCTTCGTAGTTTTTAGCTTTGGTATACGATAAGAGTATTGCAATAAGTGTTGAAATACTTATCATCCAGAAGAAAGAAGATCCTAAAAAGGTTAGCATGTTTCTTGTGGTTGCAGATGCTATTCCTGCCACGACATTTTTGAAAAATGGTGCTAAAAACCCAGAACATAAATGTGCAAAACTAACCGCTCCAAAAGCGATTGCTAGTATAATCATATAATCGGTTAGGGTTGGCGTTCTTTTTACGCTTTCTGTAAAGGTGGATACTTTTTCTTTAAGCGCTTCAATGGAAGCAGTATCTGCTTTAAGCCATTTATTAATTCGGTCACGCTTACCAATCCCAATAAGTATAATGGCCATCCAAATGTTGGCAACTACTATATCTACAAATACCATTCCTCCGTAGAGTTTTTGGTTGTAGCCATAAATTTCTAGCATGGCAGTTTGGTTTGCACCTCCACCAATCCAACTTCCTGCAAGTGTAGATAATCCTCTCCAAACGGCATCTGGACCAATACCGCCAACTGTTTCTGGAGATACCATGGATATTAATAATATAGCAATTGGACCTCCAATTATAATTCCTATAGTTCCTGTAAAGAACATGATAAGTGCTTTCCACCCTAAGTTGAAAACAGATTTTAGGTCGATACTTAGCGTCATAAGTACTAATGCAGCAGGAAGTAAATAACGACTGGATACATGATAGATACTTGATTTATGACTTTCTATTGCTCCGGCGGCATCTACGGTTTCCCATTCTGGAGATATGAGTCCAAAAGATGTTAAAACGGCAGGTAGCATATATGCCATAAAGAGTCCGGGAACAATTTTATAAAATTTGGACCAAAATCCCGTTTTAATATTTTCGGTATAAAATACAAAGCCTAGTGCTAGCATTAAAAAGCCAAATACTATTGCGTCATTTGTAATTAGAGGTGTGTTTTCCATATTAGTTAGTTTATACACGCAAAATACCAAATTAAAAGGGAATTTTAGAAGTTTGGCACGAGATTTGAAATATACTTTTCAGTTACTACGAGAAGCTTTTTAGAGTGTGGTTACTTTTAATAAAAGTGTAGTAACTAATTTTTGGTTGGTTAGTTAGGAAAAGCATTCTTCGGAATGCTTTTCTTTTTTTATGCCTTTTACTGAAATTTGTACTAGAAGAATAGAGGTGCAATTTTAGTTATTGCTTGAGTAGTTCTTTTCTTTCCATCCAAGAAATATCTGATTTATAGAATTGAAGCCTTGTTTTTATAACTTTATCCGCTTTGTCTCGTGGTAATTTGCTAATAAATCTTGCTTTAGAATTATTAAAATCTAGTGTGTGTTGGTCGTTAAAATCTATATTTTGGTTTGTAGAAAATGTAATTATATTTTTTTCTGCAGTCCAAGTTCCTTTTCCGTATGTATTAAATTCTGGTGAAATTGCTTGTTTGTGATTTGAATAAAAATGGAATGTAAAAGTACCATCTTGTTGTAAGCTAAGTGTGTATGTAAACGAAGCGTTTTCAGTTTCTATACTTAAATTGTAATCACCAACAAGTTTTTCAGATTGCGCAAAGATGCTGAAACATAAAGTAGATAATATAACGAGTAGTATCTTTTTCAAAATAATTAGTTTATAAACCTCACTATACTTTCAATAACCTCAGGATTTATTTTTCGGAAAGACTCATTATACGATTTTGAATTTTCTAAAGTACCTCCTTCAATAGTGAATAGGATATGATTCATATTTTCTATAATTGTAATTTCAGCCTTCGGATTGGCCTCTTTTAAAAGGTGGGCTTCTTCGGTAGATACTTGTAAATCTTTAGTACCATTAATAATAAGTATTGGCATGTTTAATTCTTGTATTATTTCCAAAGGATTATATTGTATCCAATTACTCATAAAAGGCTGTAAGCTAATATCAAAAACAGAAGCTAAAGCAGGAGGATAGTCTGTTGTCGTTTTGTTTTTCTTTAAAATAGCAAATACTTTTTTAGAGTCTTCTCCATACATTGGGTAGGTTTTTTCTATTTGTTCTTGTATCAACGCATCTATTGATTTTCCTGATCCAGCTAAAGAAATAAAACCGTCGGCTTTATCTTTCGCGGCAAGCATACCAACCAAACTACCTTGGCTATGACCGATAATGTATATTTTTGAAAAGCTATTTTTTTCTTTAAAATAATCTATTACAGAAACAGCGTCGGTAATAAAATCATCAAACATAATGTTTTTGTCTACTTTTCCTTTTCGAATTTGTTTAACGATGCGCTTATCATATCTAAAGGATGCAATTCCTTGATTAGATAATCCTTCGGTTAGTTTTTTTAAGGAGTTATTCATTAAAAAATTCTGATTCCCATCTCTATTCGTTGGTCCAGAACCGGCAATAATAATTGCTAATACCGATTTGTTATTGGCATTCGGAGTTAAAAGTGTACCATCAATTAATTCATTAATAGCAATTTCTTCAGCAGTAAAAAGTTTGTCTTGTGCGAAAAGGCTACAAGTAATGCATGCAGTAAGAATTAAAAGTTTCAATTTCATGGGTATAATTTTATTATTTTTTAGCTAAAAAGGAATGCCTATTATTATCTATAACGTAAAATTAGATGAAATTAATCTACATAAAGCAAAAATAATTATAATATTTATAATGTTAAAATATGCATTTCATCGATTATTTAATGAATTTGACCACCAAATGTTAAAAAAAGATGCATTTCATCGAATATAAATACTTTTAAACGTCAACTATGAAATATAATTTTATATTTGAAGCGTACTAATAACACACTTTTAGTATAATGGATTAATTAATTAATATTTGCATTATGTTGTTGATACTAGAGACCCTAAATCATACCATAATATAAAATGCAAATTACAAAAACAGAGGTTGAGGGACCTCTGTTTTTTTTATGCAATAATTCTAAAAGTTAGATTAATTCTTTCTCCAACTTCTTTCTTTGTTTTTGGTATTTGATGTAGCCAGTTTTCTTGCGTGGCACCTTTCATAAGTAGTAAACTACCATGTTCTAAATTTATTTTAAGCCTGTGTTCTTTTTTCGTTTTATGTTTTAAATGAAAAGATCGACTAGCTCCAAAACTTACAGAAGCGATTATTGGTTGTTTACCTAACTCCTTCTCATTATCTGCATGCCAGCCGTTACTATCTTGACCATTTCGATATAAGTTTGCTAAACAAGTGGTAAAGTGCGTATGGCAAATGGTTTCTATATGTTGCTTAATTTGTAAAAGTGTTTTGGTAAAAACGGTAGGTTGCATGGTGATGTTAGAATAGGAATAGGCTTTATTATTGTTTGCATATAAAGCCGTAAGTCTAGGTTGGGCATGTGTTTTACCAAAAAGTGTAATCGAGTCTTGTCGCCAAGCAATGGTTTTTAATAAGGTTTTAAAATACGCATTCGCTTCTGTTGGATGAAAACATTCCGGATAGTAAATTACTTCTCCATCTTCTAATGGTAAATTTATTGCTTCGTTAAATAACATAATTTCTAGATCGGGAATACATTTATATTTTTCCTAAATTAGCATTTAAAGATTTTAAAATGAAAATTAAGGTTGCTTTTTTACTTTGTCTATTACAAATGTCTGTGTTTGCACAATTGCCAGAAGGTTTTGTTTATGTCGATGAAGTAATTCCAGATATACAATTAGAACTGCGTTATTGCTTGAACAATAATTTTGTTGGCCAACCAGTAGATGGTTATAAAGCGGAGGTTTGTATACTTACCAATCCGGCAGCTCTTGCTTTAAAGAAAGTACAAGAAGATCTTAAAAAAGATAGTTTGTCGTTGAAAGTATTTGATTCGTATAGACCACAACAAGCTGTGAATCATTTTTCTAAATGGGCAAGAAATGTGAAT
Organism: uncultured Flavobacteriaceae bacterium; assembly: GCA_947502495.1. Lineage (GTDB taxonomy): Bacteria > Bacteroidota > Bacteroidia > Flavobacteriales > Flavobacteriaceae > Oceanihabitans. The sequence continues at coordinate 41,375 of CANNAC010000004.1, forward strand.
GATACTTTAATGAAACAACAGTATTACCCAAATGTAGATAAACGCAATTTGTTTAGAGACGGTTATATCGCTTCAAAATCTAGACATAGTAGTGGTAGTACTATAGATCTTACAATTGTCGATTTGAAAACCGGAAAAGAGCTAGATATGGGAACGCCTTATGACTATTTTGGAGAAGCTTCTTGGTATCTACATGAAGATTTAACGCAAACACAAAAAGCCAATAGAGCATTATTGCATAATATAATGAGTAAGCACGGTTTTAGGCATTACCCAAAAGAATGGTGGCATTTTACGTTACGAGGTGAACCGTATAAAAATCAGTATTTTGATTTTCCTGTGGAGTAATTTACTCTTCTTCTTCTTTATACACCTGCAATCCTAAGCCAATGGCATAATTATTTAACCCCGCTTTTAAAAGATTGGAATCCTGAATGTTCTTCTTGTCGAATAAAACCCATTGGTTGTTATTTAAAAACACACGTTTTACATAGGTTTTTGGCGTTTTTACTTGGTCTGTAAATGGTAAAAGCGGTCTAAAGGTTGTTGATACTTTTATAATTCCACGAGCTGTTTTTACTTCTCTGTATTTTTTGTTAGGTAATAACTTTCCCGCTTTATCGGTATAGCCTAAAACCTGAAGCGAAACATACATCCCATCTTTAGGGATAAAAATATTATTACTCGAAACATCTACTTCAAAAACACTTTCGCTAGCTTCTGTAACTCTAAAAATTATTTTATCGTAGGTTAAAACATCACCTGGAAATCCGTTATTGTTTTCATAAAACTGCACCCGAAATAATGTGGAAAACGGAATTTTATTGGAGGTCTTTGTTTTGCGTTTACTCCAATCTTTTGCTTCTACTTTTATTGGTAAAAGCAACGTGTTTACTTTTTTAGGTTTCGCAGGATTTTCATTTTCAAAATAAACAGCAATCTCACTTTCTATGGTAGGTAGCCAACATTGGTAATAATCGTCATGAACGGTTGGTTTTAAGGTTTCGTTTTTTGATTTTCCTTTAGGTGTGTAGCGCAAAAGTACTTCGTCTAAAGCATCTTGAAAAGCATCAAGACCAACAGTGTCTGTAAGATCTATAGTTGCTATTTTATAATCTTTATACCCTAATGCAGAAATAAAAAGGGTGTCTATATCTGCATATAGTTTTTTTGTAAAGGTGAATTTTCCTTCGTCATCGGCAAAAATTCCATTTCCATTTCCAAAGGAAACAGTAGCGTATGATACCGGATTTCTGTTTTCTTTGTCTACAATGGTGGTTTGACTAAAGGCGATGCTACTTAATAAGCAGGTAAATAATACAATTAGGTTTTTTATCATTTTTTTATTTTACTTCTCGATATCATTTACGCGCTTCTCGATACTATCCCGAAGAAATATCGGGATCACTCGAAGTGACATATCGATTATGTTTTTTGTCAGTTCGAGTGTTTCGACTTTAGGAGAAATGTATCGAGAATATTTTGTTTTAAAAGAATTAATCTAAAATTTATTTTAAAAGAAATACTACGCTTCTCGAAGCCATTTACTTGTTTCTCTTCATTTCACTTCTCGATACAATCCCGAAGAAATATCGGGATCACTCGAAGTGACATATCGATGTGGTTTCTTGTCAGTTTAAGTGTTTCGACTTTAGGAGAAACGTATCGAGAATATTTTGTTTTAAAAGAAATACTACGCTTCTCGAAGCCATTTACTTGTTTCTCTTCATTTCACTTCTCGATACAATCTCGAAAAAAATCAGGATCACTCGAAGTGACATAGCGATTCGGTTTTTTGTCAGTTCGAGTGTTTCGACTTTAGGAGAAATGTATCGAGAACTTATTTATTAGCTGCAATCCAATTATCAATTTTAGCTTCTAATAAAGCTAAAGGCACACAACCTGTTTCTAATACTTGGTTATGAAACTGTCTGATATCAAATTTTTCACCTAGTTCTTTTTCCGCTTTTGCACGAAGCTCTATTATTTTTAATTGTCCGATTTTATACGATAATGCTTGTCCGGGATTCGCCATATAACGTTCAATTTCGGCAGTGATACTCGCTTCACCTTCTGCTTCATTATCTAAAGAATATTGAATGGCTTGCTCACGCGTCCAACCTTTTACATGCAATCCGGTATCTACTACCAAGCGAATTGCTCTGTGCATTTCCATACCAAGCATTCCGAAATACTGGTACGGATCGGTATATAAACCTAACTCTTTACCCAGAGATTCGGTATATAAAGCCCAACCTTCTCCATAGGCACTATACCAAAGTGTTTTTCTAAATTCGGGTAAATCTTCATCTTCTTGTTGTAACGAAATTTGGTAATGATGTCCTGGAATTGCTTCGTGTAAAAATAACGCTTCGTCACTAAATGTATTGTATTTGGTAACCTCTGGAATTGGTGTGTAAAAAATACCTGGTCTTGTTCCATCTAAAGAACCTGGATTGTACTCTGCACTTGCTGATGCTTCTCTAAAAGCTTCTGTACGTCTAACCTCAAAAGCTGTTTTTGGAGTGACATCAAATAATTCTGCTAACTTTGGTTTCATGGTTTCATGAATGGTATTAAAGTTATCTAATACTTGTTGTGCGTCTGTAAAAGGCATAAGCTCTTTATTGTTTCTTACAAAATCAAAGAAGGATATAATGTCTCCTTCATAACCAACTTCTGTTTTTACAGCTTCCATTTCCGATAAAACTCTAGCGACTTCTTTTAGTCCAAGTGCATGAATTTCATCTGCAGTCCTATTGGTGGTAGTGTACTTTTTTATTTGATGGTTGTAATATGCTGTTCCTTTTGGTATTGCAGAAAACCCACTAGATTCACGTCCTGCTTTTAAATAGGTTGTGCTCATAAAATCGTGCATTTTTTTATATGCAGGAATCACTTTCTCTTTAACCATTGTGGTGTATGAAGCGGTTAGTTTTTTCTTGTCTTCTTCCGAAAAACCTTCTGGAAAATTTTTTATTGGTTGATAAAATAAATGTGCTTCCACATTATCTTCCGCCATTGCCGCCATTTGCGGAATTACTTTTATAATTAACGATTTAGGTAAAACATAACCCGTTTTTATTCCTTCTTTCATATTGCTTTCCGCGGAAGCGAGCCAAAGTAAATAACCATCTACACGTTTTAACCAATTGTTATAATCGGTAACCGTCTCAAAAGGTTGTGCTCCAGAACCACTTGCAAGTTGCCCGATATTTAAATGCGGCGACCACATTTGATCTATTGGCATGAGGTCTTTTTTAAAGGATAAGTCGGCAAGATTAATATCAATATCCCAATTTAAAGTGGCTTTGCTTAATTTTTCACTTTCGTTTAGGTCTGTATCTTTATAGGTATTTAAAATATTCTTATAATTGATGTAATATGCTTTTACTTTCTCTTTGTATTCTGGGGCAAGAAAATTTGGGAATTTATCATTATATCTATTGTCTCCAGCAAATGTTGCAGCTATAGGATTTAGCTTTAAACCGTCTTGATAATAGGTGTCCAGCATATTTTTAAAGTCCGTATTTACAGTGGTAACAGTTTCTGTATTTTTTGCTGTTTCCGAATCCTTTTTACATGCTGTCATGGTAACACACAAGCAAAGGATTGCTAAAATATTTTTCATAATTATAGAAGTTATGTTTTCTGAAAGCTAAAGATACAGTTTTAAATAAAAAAAACCGCTAGTGATTGGCTAGCAGTTTTTAGTATGAATAAATAGAAAGTACTATTCTTTATCTAAATTTTTAGTCAGATTAAATCCAATAAATAATCCAACACCAGCCATAAAGAAAATTGTTGCAGGATAAATAGCTTCTTCATCTAGTGACGTAAAACTATCTAATAAAGAGGCGATAAAAGTACCTAGCCCAATTCCCATTAATAATAAGGCCAAGTTTAAAATAAGGACTTTCCATATTGGAGCGGTGTGTCCCTTCGCTTTTGCGAAAATACTTGCGTCTGCGCCTTTTTCAATAAGTGCTAAGCGTTCTTTGTTTCTAGTAGAGAAGTATAAATAAAATACTCCGAAAATTGCACCAAATATCACTGGCATAATAATTAATTCTGATCCCATAATTGTTTGTTTTTAATTGATTAATTTTATGTGTTCTTATGCTTAAGACGACAACTTTTAAATGATGGTTACAACTTTTTCAAAATATTTTTCTTTTATAGATGTAACCATGTCTATTGTTTTGTCGTCCAATGCCCAAATGACCACTAACCAAGATCAAATAATCATCCATCAAATCCTACAAGGAGATACCAAAGCATTTGCTGTATTGGTAGATCGTTATAAGGACTTGGTATTTACTTTAGCTTTACAAATGCTGAAGAATAGGGAAGAAGCAGAAGAAGTTTCGCAAGATACTTTTATTAAAGTATTTAAAAAGTTGAAAAACTTTAAAGGGGATTCTAAATTTTCTACTTGGATTTATAGAATTGGTTATAACACCTGTTTAGATAGAATTAAAAGTAATAAGCGAAAGCAGAACACCGTTGCTATTAATGAATTTACAGCACATGAAGTAAAGACTTTAGATAATGCTTTAAGTATTATGGAAGCGCAAGAAAGTAAGCAAACCATTCAAGATTGTTTGCAAATGTTACCTGCAGATGATTGTGCTTTGCTAACCTTATATTATTTTGAAGAACTTTCTTTAGAAGAAATTGGGAAAGTTATTGGTGTGAAAGCGAATAATGTGAAAGTGAAATTATTTAGAAGTCGAAAAAAACTAACTACCATTTTGCAGAATAAATTAGAACCAGAAATCATTGAAAGTTATGCAAGAGAAAGAAAATAAAAACATAGAGGAATTAGTCGATAAGATGATGCATTCGTTATCTGTGGAATCTCCTTCGGTAGATTTCACCAATAGCATCATGGCGCAAGTGGAAGCTTTAGAAAGTAAAAAAGTAACGACTTACAAGCCTTTAATTCCTGGTTATTTGTGGTTTGTTGGCGGGTTTTTGTTAGTTGTAATAACGGGCTATTTATTTCTAAGCACTTCTACCGAAGAATCTACTTGGTTACCTGCTTTAGATTTTAGTAAGCTTACAAATAATAGCCTAACACAGTCCCTTTCTAGCTTTAGTTTACCTAAAACATTGATGTATGTTATTCTCTCTTTAGGATTAATGATTTGTATTCAAGTTCCTGTTTTAAAACATTATTTTGATAAACGATTAGAAATATAGTATTCAGTCATCAGTCATCAGTCATCCGTCTTCCGTCATTAGTTAAAAGGGGAAAAGGCAAAAGGCAAAAGGAGGAAGTGATAAAGAGGAAAAAAAAATATTTCTCGACATGCTCGAAATTGCATAGGTTTCCGTCTTCTTTTGCTTTTTAATAGCATTAGTTCTCGATACTAAATTGCAAAAAAGCAATTTCACTCGAAATGACAGAGGTTTCAGTATTCAGTATTTCTAATACCAACGTTTCTTTTTCTTTTTTGAAGCTTCACTTTTACGACCTTTTTTATGCTTACTTCCTGTTTTTTTAGAAGTATGTCTTACCGGTTGTGCTTTAGGATCTAAAGGATACGGATGCTCTTCTTCTACAGGAATCTGTACATTAATTAGTTGTTGAATACTTTTTACATAAGATTTTTCATCGGCAGAAACTAAAGAATACGCTGTTCCAAAATTACCAGCACGACCTGTTCTACCAATTCTATGTACGTAGGTTTCCGGTACGTTTGGTAAATCAAAATTAATAACCGCGTCTAACTCGTTAATATCAATTCCACGAGCAGCAACATCGGTAGCAACCAAAATGTTTACATAGCCATTCTTAAACTTTTTAAGCGCATCTTGACGCAAGTTCTGGTCTTTGTCACCATGAATAGTTTCTACTTTAAAATCATTATTTAAAAGCGTTTTCTCTAACTTATCTACACCAAATTTGGTACGTCTAAAAATAAGAATATTTCCTTTTATCGTTTTGCGAAGTAAGTGTAAACACAATTCAATTTTATCCTTTTTTGGTACATAATATAACACCTGACTCACATTTTTTGCAGCAGATGAGGTTGGCGTAACTTCGACGCGTTCTGGTGATTTTAAAATGGTATTTGCAAGTTGTTCTACTTTAAAAGGTATGGTTGCCGAAAACAATAAAATCTGCTTGTCTTCCGGACAAAGACGTTCTACTTTTTTTACATCATCAATAAATCCCATGTCCAACATAAGATCTGCTTCATCTAAAACCAAGGTTTCTACATAGTCCAGATTTATGCAATCTTGTTTGTGTAAATCTAATAAACGTCCAGGAGTCGCAATTAAGATATCTACTCCTTTTTTTAATACGTCTTTTTGCGGCTCTATACTTGTTCCTCCATAAATAACAGTACTTGTTAAATTGGTGTTTTTGGCATAGGTTTTAAAATTCTCATGAATTTGTGCTGCTAATTCTCTTGTCGGACTTACAATTACCGCGCGTATTTTTTTTCCTTTTTTAGATCCTTCTTGCTTATCGTATAATAATTGCAAAATAGGTAAAGCAAAGGCAGCCGTTTTTCCTGTTCCTGTTTGTGCAGAGCAGATAACATCTTTTTTGTCTAGTACAAAAGGAATCGTTCTTTCTTGTACTAAGGTTGGGTTATCGTAACCAGCTTCAGCAATAGCACGTAGCAAAGGTTTGTTTAGTTGTAAGTCTTTAAATGACATGGAATTAATTTTGTACAAAGATAACTTAAAAGTAATGGAAGTCTTGAGATAAAATTCGCCCTTTTTTTAAACAAGATTATCGGTTGTTTTGCTTCCTGAAATGCGATGCAGCAAACCGGTTAATTAAAAACCGATTTATACTTTAATGCCACATTGGTTAAATTGATAGATAAGGATTTTAGCCAAAGTAATTGATTACTAATTAAATGCGCTTCTTGCAAATTTAACAGGGCTTTATCATCAATTTGTGTCTGACCAGCTTCAATAGCTATATCTCGTTTTAGCGATAAATCTTCATATCGTTTTTGAAGTTTCTCATGCGCTTGATCTATTTCTTTTTCTTCGGAAATGGCAACCGTTTTAGTACTTTCTAATTTGGAAGCTGCATGTTTTAAGGAGTTGGAAATACTGTCAATAATCGTATCAAATTCCTCGGAAGCGGAAGTCGTATGGTGATTCAATATATAACTACCAATAGATGCTATGGCAGAAAGTATGGTGTGGTTTAATGTTACTATATCATAAATTAAAACCGATTCTTTTTGTTTCGATTTAGGGTCTTGTGTTACTCTTTGAAACGCCGCATTTAGATTGCTCATGGCTAAAAAAGCTTCTTTTCTATATAATTTATATGCCAATCTATTCGCTTCTTTATGGTGGTATAATTTTTTAGTGGCTTCTAAATAATTACTATTGGATGTCATTACATTTACAATCACCGAATCTAAGTTTTTATATTCCCAACTTGGGAAAAGTATGTAATTCGCCAAAACGGCAATACTAGCTCCAAGTACGGTATCTATAACGCGATATTGTACCACCAAAAAAGCGTTGGGATCGATCAACGAATAAACAAATACAATATTTAAGGTTATAAAAGCAGCTCCAGCTTTATAGCTTTGCTGTATTAGAGAAAACGCAAAGGTTAGTGAAATTACCGCCAACACCATATAAACGGTCGTGTTTTGGGTAATTAAAATAATGGTTGTTGCTATTATGGCGCCAATGATCGTTCCTATAATTCGGTTTTTAGAGCGCTCTTTGGTGAGTCCATAATTTGGTCGCATGATAACAACAATACTTAATACAATCCAATAGGCATTTTTTAAGTCTAAAACACTTCCTAAAAGAAAGCCAAAAACAATAGCTGCTGTAAGTCGTAAAGCATGCCTAAGCATTGGTGATTTTAAACTAAAATGCTGAAGTAGTATATTAAAGTTGTACTCTTGGGAGGTTAAAAATTGTTTCGAATCTTGCGCTTTTAAAGAGGCTTTGGTGTTGTCTTTTACTTTCTTTAAAACACGTCTAATGGCTTTAACTTCTTGTAATAATTGCTTTTGGTAATCTTGAAGGTTTCTAAGTGTGATTGCGCCTTCTCGTGCTTTTGGCAAGCCTACTTCGTCTACATAATCTTGAATTGCCTTTTCGGTGTTTTTATAGGTTTTATTTAATAAATCCATTTCCGGAAGCTCGCCTTTCTTTATTAAAAGTTCGGATAAAGTGATGAGGTGATTTCCCATTACTTTATTCATTTTTTTAAAAGATTTTAAATGGGTTTTATGCAAACCAAATAGCGAATCTATTTTCGAATAATCTAAGGAGTTTGCTAAAGCCAATTCAAAAATATCGACTAAAGATATAAATATTAAAAGGCGTCGCTCGTTAGAAAAAGATCTACCAGAACGTTTTCTGCCTTCTAGTAATAACTCTCTTAACGTTTCGTGTTTCTCGCTTATTTGTGTTTGTAGGATTAATGCTTTTTTTGAAAATTTTTCACGCTTATTTGGTTTTGTAAGTAGCTTGGCTCTTATTTTTAAATATTGTCCAGTAAGGGATAAGGTATCCGATAATAGCTGGTCATCATCTTTTCTTGGAAACAACCAATTAGAAAGTAAGGATACCGCTAAATACCATAAACCTCCAATTCCTAATAAACCAACGTGAAGCAGTATCGATTTTAAATCTGTTTTTTCTACCGCTAAGGCTAATACAATAGCTAATAAGCCAGAAAAAGATATTAAAGATGCTCGAAATCCGTATACCGAAATCAAACTAATAGCAAAACTTAAAACCGCAATTGCTAGTAGTAATACAGCAAAGATAGGTTTGGTTACAAGTACTATAAACGTTACCAATATAGTAAGGATAATACTAATTAAAATCCCATTTATTTTGCGTTTTAAACTTCCAGGAACATCACTTGGTGCATTTAAAAAAGTACCAAGCGCTAGGGCAGGAGCGAATGGAAATAAGTCGATAGCATTAAAAATAACCAAAGGAGAAACTACCGCGATAGTAAGTACAATACCTCTGTAAAAGCTAGAACCTTTAAGGAATAATTCGGTGGTTTTTAAATACGTTTTCAACTTGTTTTGCATCGTAATGCAAAGGTAGTTTAATTGTTTTTAGCGATGTGAATCTTGTGTTAATTATAAAACAAGAAAGTCTACGGATATTAACTTTTGGTTATGTTTATGATATAGGTGGCAACAATATCATCTGCCATTTTTAAGTGCACATCATAATCGCCTTTTTGTGTAATTTGAGAGGTGAAACTTAGATAGCCATTTTCGTTTTTAAGATCATAAATAGGAAATGCTTTTTCCAGCATTCCTGAATATTGAATAAGTGCTATTTTATTGGAGTTAATCGCTTTTAGAGTTTTAAAACGAAACCTGATTTCTTCGTTTACTTCATAGGTGCTTTCCATTTCTTTCGGAGTTACAGGAATTATTTTATGTGTAAACGTTTCGCCATAAACTAGTGGAGAAGCAATAAATTCGGAAGCTATTAAAGTAGTATCTAATAACCATTTTTTTTGTGACGGATAATGATTCTTCGCAAACAATACTGGATCCGTTAAAAAGTAACCATCATTATAATCTTGCACAAAACGCGAATAGTTCATCATATAACCACTAGACCAAGTAGCATCACATAAATACCATTTGTTGTCTAGTTTTACGGCATTCCACGAATGATTTACTAATTCTAAATCGAAAACATTTGCTTCTGTAGATCGACCATAACCATTAATAATTTTGCATTCGATATTCGCTATAAAACACAATTCTTTAATTAAATAGGCATAACCAGTACACATGGTTTTTTTGTTTTTCAAGAGCGTTGCAAACGCTATTTTCTTGTAGGTATCATTCCATTTTAAATAGGCTACACTATCGTTTTTTAGTTTTTTTCTTTGCTTTGTAACTTTGCTGTCTTGTTTGGCATCTCCTTTTATATTTTGACAAACCCAAGTGTAAATCGCTCTAAATTTCTCCACATCAGTAGGTAGTTTATGCGTAAGGTGATACGCAAGTAACGGAAGGTTTTCTAAACCTTTGCCTTCGTGAAGCATTGCCGTATTATCTGCAATGGTGAAGTCGATGTTTTTAAAATCGGATACTTGCGCAATAGCACTATTTAAAAAGAAAATAGCAATATAAAAGAGAATTTTGTTCATGTGTTTTTTTATTGTTTTTTGGAAGCATACACTTTTTTAACCGCAACTTTTCCTGTGATAATGCAAGCATCCATGGTCATATCTACCTGTAGATTAATTTTAGAAATGGAATTTTCACTAGTAACAATTAGCTTTTTAGTTTTATAACCAACATAACTAAATAATAAAACATCTCCTTTTTTTAGTTTTTTAGGAAACTCAAAATAGCCATCAAAATCGGTACTTGTTCCTATGGTCGAGTTTTGTAAAATGACTGTTGCCGTAGGTAATGTCAAACCGTTTTCGTCTAAAACAGTTCCTTTTACTTCTATTTCTTGTTGTTGGTCTACGGTATTTATTTCGGAAGGATTTCCTGTAGTTTCCACTTTTTTAGTGTCTTGTGCTTGTGCCGAAGTCATGCTGAAAATAGATAAACACGCTAAGCCAATACCGCTTACAATACTGCGGATTTTACTTTTTTCGGTTTGTTGGCTATACGTCGTTAATTGGTTGCTTTTAAATCTTCCGCAAGTGTTTTCGGTTTCTCTAGTTTTAAAATAAGTAATAATCTCTGAAGCAGGAATTGCCGTGAAGTCGATCACTTCTTTTGTGCAAGAACCACAAAAACCACCTTTTGCCGTTGGCGAAAATGTATTGAAATCTTCAGAACAAGGTGTGTGAATGTTTAATTGGATTTGATTTTTCATGATATAAAGTTTTAATGTTAGTATACATCAAACCTATATATCTTATAGGGGTTTTAAAACCGATAATTAGTAAACGTCGCTTTTCAATGCGTGAAGTATCTTTTTGGGGAAGTTAGCTAATTGCACAAATTCGCTTTTATGCCTAACTGGTTTGCAAGCTTGCGTCTTCTTAAAGTTATTGTATTCGGATCGGTTTTTAAAAACTGAATCGGTAATTCGGTTTCTAAGGTAATCGCTTCAAAAGTAGTTTGTTGTTCCAAAAAGCATTCTGAGGCATAAGTTTTACTGTTGTAGATGAATTCAAACTCTATAACGTAAAGAAATTCTGCTACCTTTTTAGAATTTCCGCCATGAAAAGCACTTGTGGTATGCGAATAGTCATCCACTCTTTTATTGGTCACTTTTGCAGTGGTATAGCTTCCGTGTTTTTTAGTCAGTGCTTGTTCGTAATAATGCAGGATGCTAGAAGGAAGTACATATAACATAAATCCTGTACTTAGTATAATAAAGGCAAATCCGAAAAGCATAAATCCGAATTTATTTTCTTCCACATTGCTTCCTAGATAAGCAAAAGCACTTCCAAATAAAACGAAAACCAACCAAATACTAAAAAGCCCTAAATGTTGTTTTAGGGCAAATAGTATAAACTTTTTTCTATCGGAAAAGGGAAGTTTCAAAAGCTGTTTGGTTATAGGAATTTATCCGTGAATGGTTTCACTTTTACCATAACTCTTAATCAGTTCGCCTTCAAACTCTAAAAATTCTTGCCAGCGTTTTTCTACATCTATTCCGGTACCATATTTTCTTGCAAAGCCAATAAATGTGGTGTAATGACCAGCTTCGCTAACCATAAGATCATGATAAAACTTGGCTAGTTCTTGGTCTTTCATCGTGGTAGATAAAAGTCTAAAACGTTCGCAGCTTCTTGCTTCAATCATTGCCGAAAACAAAAGTCTGTCTACCAATTGCTGGTTTCTGTTTCCGCCTTTCATTATAAATTTGGCCAGCTCATTGACATAGGAGTCTTTTTTTACCGGACCTAAAGTATAACCACGTTCTTTAATAATATTATGCACCATTTGAAAGTGCTCTAATTCCTCTTGCGCGATGACTAAAAGATCGGTCACTAAATCCACATGTTGCGGATTTAGAGATACCAATTTAATAGCATTTGTTGCTGCTTTTTGTTCACACCAAGCATGATCTACTAGAATATCTTCTAAGTTAGATTCTGCAATATTTACCCAACGTGGATCTGTTTCTAATTTAAGTCCGAGCATCTTATTCTGTCGCTTTTTTTAATGCATCTGCTCCACCAACAACAGGAATAGAAATGCTTGTTTTTTCTAAATCGATCGTTAATGTAGTTCCTGGTTTTGGGTGTAAGGTAAATTCTTTATCACTAGAGAAAATTACTAATCCTATTTGTTGTCCAGCAGGAATGATTTGATCGTCTGGTTGTAATTTAAATTTTAAATCGTAGAATGCTCCGGGTTTTAAATCTTCGCTATCTGTTAGTGATTTAGCGTTTTGCGGATCTGCCCAACCACGAGTAATAATATTGTCTGTAATGACTTTAGTATCTTCTTTCCACGGCAGGGAAACCATCCAAACCGATAAGTTTGCAGCAGCTTTACTACTCGCAACGCTAATGGTAATTTCGCTTTCTCCAGAAAGATGTACATCTGATTTTAACTTTGGAGTAACATATAATAATCTATGGTCTGATTTTTCTGCTTGCGCATGCTCTTTTCCAGAGATATTAAAATCATCAACAAGCGTTTCTGTTTGTTGCTTTGTATTTGAAATGGTAACAGCTACTTGTTTTTTTGCTTTTCTTTTTTGTGCATTCATAGTTAAAGCACCAACGGTATTTCCGCCTTTTTCTAAATAAAGGGTCACGTTTTTAGCTTCCGGATTTGGATATGCTTTATATGCGGTAGGATTATCTTGTTTGTCATTTTCTCTAACAATCCAAGCTTGTGCATCGTTCTCCACACCATTATCGATTCCGTGTAAATAATGGGTAAACCAACGATTCATCATGGTCATTGGTGGTGGTCCGCCATGCCCGTTTTGATGGTAATATACTTGCGTATCTAATCCCATTTCTTTCGCTCTTTGGTAGATACGATTACTATGTTCTGGCATTACATTCCAGTCATTAAAACCATGTGACATTAATAAAGCTGCTTTCATATCGGTCATCTGATTTAAATAATCACGTCCAGACCAAAATTCATTATAATCTCCAGTAATTCTGTCCATACCGTTTTTCATTTCGGTATCTCTAACGGTTTTATTGTTATACGGACGTTTACTTTCGTCACCACTATGAATAAAATCATATAACACATCAATATCTTCTCCTAAATAACCACCTGGAGAGCGCACTAATCCGTTCGATCTATAATAATGGTAATAGGAAGTATTTGGCGCAATAGGAATAATAGCTTCTAGACCTGCAACACCTGTTGTCGCAGCGGCAAGTGGAATCGTTCCGTTGTACGATGTTCCTGTCATACCTACTTTTCCGGTAGACCAAGTTGCTTTTACTTCTTCGTTACCGTCTGGCGTAGTATATCCTTTTGCACGACCATTAAGCCACTCGATAACTGCTTTTGGCGCTAGCGATTCATTTTGTCCACCAACGGTTGGGCTACCTTGCGATAATCCAGTTCCTGGAGAAGAAGAATGTACCACGATATAACCACGAGGTACCCATTTTTTAAGATGAGAATTGGAAATGATTGGACGTTCGCCTCTACGAATTACTTCTGGATGTACACGTGGTTCATTTGCTGGTTCTCCAAGCTCATGTTCTACATCCCACATCACACCAGGAAGATCTGCTGCAACACCTGCAAAATATGGACTAGAAACATACACCACAGGTAATTTTAAACCTTCGGTATCGGTTTGTTTTGGTCTAGTCACTGCAACGTGCATTCTGTCTAATGTATCGTCTCCGTCTGTATTAAAGGTAGTTTCTACCCATAGATCCTGACGAATCCAATCTTTATAATCACTAAAACCTTCTACTATTTGTGCTTCACCGTCTTTAAAAACAGGAACCGTTTTTTCTTGTGCAAAACCTATGGTAATTGCTAAAAATAAGAGGGGAAATAACCCGAATACATGTTGTCTTTTTTGCATAATAACGCTTGTCATAATTTGTTGGTACAAGTTAGTTATTTTTTGGGAATAGGGAAGAGGTGAAATGTTAAGGGAATTGTAAATGTTTTGGCGTTGGGGGTGTGGTGAGGATAATTGGTGTTATAAGGATGTTAGAGGTAATGTCCTAAAAAGGCACGCATCCAACCAGATTGCTTATGGTTGCCATTTTTCAGAATAATCTTCCATACAGCTATCACATGTATCTTTCCAATAAGGTTGTTTTTTACATTCGCAATCCTCTTTTGTATGCTCATCACCTCTAACGTCCTGCGCATGTCCACGCATCGAGTTAGTATTTTCTTTTTTTGTTTTCATTGTTTTATAATTTTCAGTTCACTACCAATAACACAGCATATCTTCTATGATGCGTAGCCAATCTTCTTATCGGTCTGCTACGCATCCCAGAAGATATACGCAGGACGTTGGCATTTCGTTATTTTTTATTTTCACAAACTTCAATCATTTCTTTATAATGAATTTCGTCAATTTCTTTAATTAGATTCAAAATATCTTTTATAACATTGGAACCTTCGTCCATTTTGTTGTCAGAGGAATCATTATCAAAGTCTTGTGCGTGAGAATATTTGTTAATAAAACGATAGATGTATTCTTCTTTGTCTTTAAAAGATGTGTTTTGAATTCCTTTTTGTAATAATTGTCTAAAATCACCTAATTTTTTAGGGTGTTTGAACTTTAGAAAAGTTTCAAGTATTTTTCTAGAAGCATTTGCAGATAAATAGGCTTTGTCTAAATCTAGAGTAGTATCATTAGAATAGGTTATTAGTTTTTTAAACAAGTAATGATATTCTGATGTGTACTCTAAGAGAGTTGGGTCTGCATCTTTAATATAAGAAAAACGTATTTGATTACTATCAAAGTTCGATTCTATTGAGTAAATATTACATATGGTTTTTGGTTTGGTAGGGTCTTTTTTGTGTTTCTGATTTTGCTTTTTATTTTTGGTTTCGAACCAATCTCTTACAAGTCTATAATAGTTGAAATTATGTGTTAATATAAATAGTTGTTTTGCTTCATTACAATTTAACTTTAGGTACGAATATGAACTAAATAAATTATTCGAATCAAAACTTGAAATTGGGTCGTCAACTATTATGGTTGTATCTTTTATTTTATTGTCTTGTTCTAATATTTTATTTATAAAATAAACAAAAGCTATTGCTGTTTTTTCTCCTTCACTTAATTGATTCCCATTAGTGTTAGGGTTTCCATTTCTTTGTATTTTATAACCACCTTTTTCTTGTGGGTCTAGAGTTATATCTTTTCTTCCCAAGAATTTCCATAAATCATTATTAAACTTTGTAGCACCAAGAGCTTCAGTAGAAATTAATGAGTTCAATTGTCTAATATCCAATTTTAATTTTTCAAGTTCTAATTCAAGTTCCTTGTTTTTTTTAATTGTTATTAGTTCAAGGTTTTTTTGCTTATAATAATCATATCTTTTAATTTCATCTTTAATGTATTCGATTTCAAGGTTATTCTTAGCTTCTTGTATAATTGTCGAAGCACTTAAATATTTCTTATTATGATTTTTAATTATTTCTGTTGCCTCTTTATAAAACCGAGTTAAATTGGTCACATCAAAATTTAAATTTAAAATTTTAGGAATTTCAAATGGATTTGAAGCCTTTGTTTTAAGTATTTCTTTCCATTTATCAAGTGCTGTTATTAGTTTTTCATTCTCAATATCAATATTCTTTTTAATTTTTTCGTATTCAGCTTGATATTCCTTGTATAGTGTTTTGTTAGATGGTAATTCTGTTATTTTTACTTCATCTATCCAAGTAATTGCTTTTGATAGTTGCTCTTGTAAATTTTTGAAAGAGTCACTAAAATGATTGTTTAAAGTGGAAAGACGTTGTTTAGAAATATTATTTCCACAAAAAGCACAATTGTCTTGGTCTTTATGTAATTCAAGACCTAATTTAACCCAATCAGATTTTTTAAAATCATTCTTTAAACTATCAATTACTTCTGATGTTATTTTTGAATTTAATAGTAAAATTATTTTTTCGTAGCCAGAGTTTATTTGAGATAAAACTGAAAAGTCAGGTATTTCAATTCTATCTTTGTCTTGTGGCTTTATAGTTTGAGCTAGCTTTTCAATTTCTTGAATAGTCAATGAAGCCTTTCTAATATTATCTTTATTTTTATTTAAAGAACTTTCAATTTTTGTCTTATTGTAATTAGACAAGTGTTTATCCTCAACCTCAATTAATTGAAACTTTTGTTTAATATTTTTTGCAGATTCTGATAGAAAATTACTGTTGTTTTTTATTAAACCTTTGTTTCCTTTCTTTTCTCCGTTAAGTATTAATTCATTGTGAGCTATAGACGCACTAATTTTTAATTTTTCTTTTTTCTTATCCTTTAGTTTTAATATTTCTTCATTTTTATCATTTGAAACAACAAGAATTCCTTTAATTGTATCGTTCCAATTAATGTTACGCTTTACAAAATCATCATTGAAAACTTTAATATTAAAATCATTTTCAAATTTGTCTGATTCGGAATAAATTTTACCGCCTTTTTCAAAACTCCATTTCGAATCTGGAAATCTAGATATCGATTCATTTGATTCAATTAAAGAAAATAAATGTGATATCGTCGATTTACCACTACCATTTAATCCGTAAAATAGATTAAGTTTATTAAAATTACTATATGTTGGATTACTCTCAATATTCTTGAATATTCCAAAATTTGATACTCCTTTAATTTTCTCAATCATTTAATTAGGTATATGTTTTTGAGTATGAGTGGTAATGAATGCCAACGTTTATGTGTAAGGAACGTTGCGTGTTTGAGTGCGAGGATTTTCCGAAGGAAAATCAGAAGCTAGCAAACAAAGCAACGACCAAATGGTTTAACTAAAATAAGCAATGTTTTTTACACGGTGTTGTGCTTAGTTTTTTTTACCTTCTTCTATTAAAATTGAATTTAAATTATTCAGTTGTTTTATTTCTTGGAAAATAAATGTTTGATTTAGAGTGTTATGATTTAAATTTATTGATGTTTTTTCAATAACCTCTGATGTTTGCTCTAATTTCTCTTTTGCTTTAAATAAGGAAGAAGTATTTCCGATGACAGTACTTAAAGCTCCAAGTATAATAACGATTTCTTTAATTCTGCCTATTACTTTTGTCCAATCTACACCCTTTCTTTCTAAATCTTTTATGACCTTATTAAGGTATTCTGTTAATTGTTTTTTACTTTCTTGTGTTATTGAAGATTCGCTATTTATTAAATCGATTGCTTCTGAAATTAATTCTTTTACCTTTTCTTTGTTGGTAACTGTTGTATCGTAGAAACCATTCATATTTATATTTTGACTTCTAAAATTACTAGTTCGATTATAATCATTAACTAAGTTAATTGTTGCTGAATAAATTTTTTCAAAATCATTCTGGACTCTCGTAAAACTAGTTTTATAAAGAGGAAGAAAAAATTTCAATAGTGGAGAATAATCCTTTCTTCTTCTGTAATAATTCAAACTTTCGGAGAATCTTTCGATGTTCTCCATATATTTAGCGGTTTTTTCTTTATCTAAAAAAATAATTCTATCTATTGTATTGCTGAATTTTTCAGCAGAGCCTCGTAGTTGAATACCTTGTTCATATGGAAAGTCCTTTGATGAAAATTCCGTTAAAAAATTCAGATAATAGTCAATAATTTCATCACTATTTTCAATATCACTATTTAGAAATTCGTTAAATGTCATATGTTTTTAAATTAAGCACAACGTGTTATATGCTTGCTTTTATTAATCTTATCCCCATAACAAATCAGGTTATGATAAGTTTAGGGTTACACGTCTAACAAACCTACAATTTTCCCTACGCAAATGAAATACGTAGTTCTACGTATATTTGTTTTATAAAACCCTAGTTGCAACCCTCTGTTTTATGTTTTTTACGGTTTCCCATAATGTTACTTGTTATTGCCAATGGTATTTATTTAATTACTGTTGCTATAGCTTCTAACTTTTCGGTTAACTCAACTACCTCAATAATCGTATCTCTATTTTTTGCGCTAAAATTTTCCATATCTGTAACCCGAATTGCTGTTCCTGCCATACAAACCATTAACATGTTTGTACTTCCTGTACCAATTTCATTAAAATCAATGTCTGTAGAAACAATTGCGTTTCCTCCTTGTCTTACGCATTGTACTCGTAAATCTGCTTTACATAAATTTGTTGCTCTTGCAATTTTTCTATTTGTAGTTTGTGAACCAGAACCGAAAAAATCATTAAAAGATCTTGATAATTCCGTTGCAAATCCTGTTCCTGATGTTGTTTGGGCTGAAACCATTCCTAAAACTTCATAATCCCAATTTACAGGAGAAGGACTTGTCATTACAGGTATATAATGTATTATTTGCTGGAGTCGTTTTTCAATTTCAGATTTCTGTTTTCTAAATGTATCCGCTATTTTCTTTAACAAAGGTTTTGAGCAATTTGTACAATATGCTTTTATATCTTGTCTTAAGTGTTTATTTATGAAATTTACTTTTGATTCCAAAAGTAAATCTGCACTAAAAAAACCATTTAGTGATTTATCGCAATTTGGGCATTTTGTATAGTTCATGTTTTTATATGTTTTTTATTTCTTCAATTGTACTCTCTATCAATATTGGTATTTTTCCTTTTTTTATATCTTTATAGTTGACTTCTTTGCCATTTACGACATCTATTGCAATGCAATATTTTGGATTAACATAGAAGTTTTTAGAGTAGTGCTTTTCTAAATATCTATGAAGAATATCCGCAAACATTCCTAATTCACTTTTTTTATAGCCATCTAATTTTGCGATAAACCAAACAGCTCCAATTTCATCACTTCCTTTTTCTGAAAAGGAAAACAAGTGATGTGGTTTTGCTTGAACAGGATAACCTTTAATGTCTATTAGGGATTTATCACTTGGTTTCTTTAAGAATTTTAATTCAGTTTTTGGTCGGATTGTTTTAAAATCGAATTCCTCAAAACCAAATAGAATATCAATGTTACGTTGAAATTGTGTCTTTATTCTTGTATCTTCACTAACATCAATCTTTTCTATAAGTAAATCTATTTTCTCTCGTAAATAGTCAATTTCGTCATACTTGAAAACATTACTTATAGAACTTAAACAGCTAATCCAATAATCTCCTCCGCCTGAACTATCATCAGATTTTTTATCAAGTTTAAGATTTTTGACAAAAGTTTTCTTTGATCTTGCACTTTTTCTACGAAAATCAATGAGATTTTTTATAGTTATTTTTTTCATTTACGATGATGTTTAAGTTCAAATATTTACATTTATTGACAATAAGGTTATTGGTTAAATTGTAGCTAATACATTGTATTCTTATTTTATTAAACATAGTAGTTAAATAAATTGTGCTATTGTAAGTATACAACTGTAGGTCTAACATGTCTGAAGTTTTATTTCATCAAACTAAGTTACAACCCCTTGTTTATTAAACCTTACGGTTTCCCGTAATGGTAAATAAAAGGCATAAAAAAACCACCTGAAGCGGTGGTTTTTGTTTGGGAGCAAAAAAGTTATTTGTTTTTATTTAAATTCTATAATTTCGGCAGACATGGTTGCATTGATTCTTTTTTTAGTTTCAATAATATCAATAGTCACATTAACTAAAGTTCTACTACCAGTTAATTCTGCACCTGCAGCTTTTGCATTTTCTAGTAATTTTGCTTTGGCTTGCGCAATAATACCTTCTTTGTTTGTAATATTTCCAGTTTTAATTTTTGTGGTAGCAGTTCCTGTAAAACTCCCAATTACATTAAAGTTGGAACTAGATAATACCGTTTGGGTTTGGTTTAATTGGTTGTAACCACCAACATGCAAACTGGTTCTGCAAGAAGCAAATAGGGTGATCATAGCAAAGGATAAAATAATTTTTTTCATGTAGTATAGATTTAGGTTCTGCCTAATTTTAGGTCTTTTTTGTGTTCTGAAATTAAGGATAATTTAATAAGAAAACGAAGTTACAACAGTCCCTTTATTCTATTTTACGGTTTCCCATAATGGGAAAATATAAGGCATAAAAAAAGCCCCTTAAAAGGAGCTTTTTTATAGTAAATGAACCGAATGGCTTACTGCTTAATTTTTTATGAATTTTTTGACAATGCCATTTTCAAAATGAAGAAAGTATAATCCGTTAGCAAAGTTTTGAATATCAATCTCTGTATTTTTGGTTGCGTTTCCTTGTGTTATTTTATTTCCAAGAATATCATAAATAGAATACGTCGTCTCGGTATTTAAGTCCGAGATTTTTATAGATTTTGAAGATGGGTTTGGGTACACTTGAATTTGTGATGCCAAGATATTGTTGTCTACAGATAACGTGTTTTCTGGAGCCCATGAAAATGCATCTAATGCCATATAATCTAAATTACCAGTACTTGTAAATACCAATTGGTCTATTCGTGTTTGGGTATAATTTGCAGCACCTTCTGTAGCAAAATCGATAAACGTAAATCCGTTGTTTACTCCAAAGTTTGCAGGATCGTTAAAGCCATTAGTTTTTGTAATGGTGTATTGTAAAATACCAGATTTATAACCTTCTAAAGTTAAGGTTCCAGTATGTGCTGTAATGGATGCTGTAGAACAAAATAAATATAACGAGGTTACACCAATTTCGGTACCACCAGTAGAAATGGTAAAGCTGCTTCCGTTATTGGTTCCATTGGTGTTTACAGGGTCACTGTTATCAATAAATTTATTGTCTGCCGCAGTACCGTTCCAACCACAACCTACGCAGTTGTCTTCCGTGGTATTTCCATTATCACTAAATCCATCAGTAAATACATTATAGTTTTCACCAAAGGAACTGGAAATACTAAAAGATTGTGATCCATCTGTAAATGTTAGCGAACCTGGTGCTTCATCTTCAAAAGTCTCTACAGATTGTGCAAAAGTGAATGCTGCGTTAAAGCATAAAATGCTCATTAATAATAATTTTGAAATGTAGTTTTTTTTTATAATTGTAATTTATTTGAGGTTTAATAATAGGGTTTGTTAATGCTTAGGAGGGAAGTGGTTTTATTACCACGATGCAAAGCTACTCGTTTTTTATTAAAATAACTACAGGAATTTTTACGTGTTTTGTTTGTGATAAGTATGTTGTGTTGCATACTAATCGGTTGTTATGCTATGTTTTAAAGTGTTTTTATTGAAGGGAGATTGTGCTGTTGTTTCAAAGGTTTAACTTCCCTAATCGATTGTGTTTTTTAAGTGCTAAAAGAAATGCATCCTCCGTAATGTGTACATACTGTAGTATCTATTTGGGAGCCCCGTTTTATAATCGCCAATATGCCTTAGAATCACCCAATAAAGCATCCGTTATTTTATAGTATGATTTTCTTTTCTATAAAAGGGACTCTACATTAGAGTTAATAATTAGCTGCCATAGTAAAGCTGCCCAAAGCCAAAGAATAGCTATGTAAACGATGCAAAGTACTAGTTTGGAGTTTGTTATTTTTTGAAGAAAATGCCAAGCAATTCCGCCAAAAATAAAACCGAAAGACCAAGCCATTCCTGCTCCAATAATTGCGGGCCAAACCCAATCTCCAGTCCAATCATTAAGATCTGGATAGGCACTAAAAAGAAAAGAAACTAAATAATAAAGTACAAAGCCCAAAAGGCCCATGCTTAGTAATCCTAAAGCTGCTGTTAAAAAAAAAGCAAGTATAGAAAACTTTGTAGTGTAGCTGAGGGATTTCCAACGTTGGATCATACTATTTTAATTTAAATCGCATGGCTACAGGCAAATGGTCTGATGCCTGTTCCAATTGTTGTAATACCTTTCCGTCTAAGTAATCAATCGTGTTTTTTGTGTAAAAAATATAATCGATACGTACCTCTGGTTTTTCGGAGTTAAAAGTAAATGCATAATCGGTATTGGTAAATGCGGCATTCCCAATACTGTTATTTTGTAATACTTTTTGAATCACTGCATTTTCGTCATTGGCATCACTATTAAAATCACCTAATAGAATAGTAGGATTTGTAGCAGCGTAGGTATGAAATAAATCCATAACGACATGAAACTGGTTTTTCCGTGTTTGTTTATCAAAAGCTTCTAAATGCACATTAATAACAACCACTTCTTTATCTTCTATTTGTACTTTTACTACTTGTGCTAAACGGTCTATATAAAAAGCATCGCGATAAAACGGACTCGTTTTTACGCGTTCTAATACCATTCTCTCTTGGCTATTTATCGGGTATTTACTCAATATGGATTGCCCAGAAAGTACTTTGCCAAAGTGCATAGCAGGTGGCCAATATGGAAAAGGTACATAGGTTTCGTCCCAGTTTACCGTTTCGGCTTCATAGGTGTAACCCAAAGTTGCTATTTCATTATGCTGGTGAATGTGATACGATCTAGATGCATCATAATCAATTTCTTGGAAAGCAATAATATCTGGATTAACACTTTTAAATTCTTTTAATACCTTTTTTAAATTGGCATCGAATAGCGATTTTGGTTTTTCAACGGCAAGATTATTAGTCATACCACTCAAATAACCAATGTTATAGGTGACAATACTATAAATAGAATCTGTATCTGTAACCGAATGAAAAGAATTTACTTCTAATTTTTGGTAGTTGCTTTCCGGTACTGTGGATGCCGAAGCCCAAAAGAAAAAAATTACGGAACACAGTATTAGTATTCCTATAAGTACCCGTATTGTTTTTAATCCTTTTTTCATGCTTGCTTTCCGTGAAAACGGAAATATTTTAATGGACAATAGTAAACGATTTCTAATTGGTTTGTGGTTTAGACTCGCGAAAGAAACAAAAATGCAATTGTTTTATGTAAATATAGGTATTCTATATAAGAATAATTCTTTGCTTAGGTTGTTATGTTTTTGAATGCCTACAGATTAGGCAGAATCTAGACATTTAGTAACCGGGTTGGTATGCACTATTGCATCTTGGGATAAAGCAGCATACAGCTTGTCAATATCCAAAGGTTTCCATAGTACCTTATTAAATAATTGAGAATTCTCATTTTCTTTACTGGTCATCACATCTGCTGTTATGGCAAAAACTGGCGTTTTTGTGTTTAAATTACCAGGTAATCTAATTATTCTAGTCGCATCAATACCATTTAGTTCTGGCATGTGTAAGTCCATTAAAATGAAATCATACTTTTTCTTTTGTGCAAGAGAAACTGCTTGCTTCCCATTAGCAGCATGTTCTGTAGTAACTCCCCATTTCGAAAGAATTTTTTTAATTAAAAGCGCGTTCATTAAAGTATCCTCTGCTAACAACACGGTTTTGTTTTTTAACTGACGATAAATAGGTTTGGCTTTAATTAAAGCTTTAGACGATTTTTCTAATTTTAGGGTAAAATAGAAGTCAGAACCTTCTTGAATTTCACTCTTTACGTGTATGTTACTATTATGAAGTTCTACTAGTTTTTTAACAATGGCTAATCCTAAACCTGTTCCGCCTTGTTCCCTTGTCATTACTGGTTTTATTTGCGAAAAGCTTAAGAATATTTTGGAAATATCTTGTTTAGAAATTCCTTCTCCTGTGTCTTTTATGCTCACCTGAATGGTATCAAATTTCGGATCTTCTTCGACTAGTTCTAAGTTAAAGGATACTTGGCCTTTTTCTGTGAACTTTATAGCATTTCCTATAAGGTTACTTAGTATTTGAGATAGTTTGGTTTGATCTAAAAGATAATTTCTGTTTGTTGGAATGGTATTATTTAAGATTAAACCTAAGCCTTTCGTTTTTGCTACATTAAGGTGTAAGTCTAGAATTTTATTAGATAGCGCATTAAGGTTGATGCTATCTATTTCTAAAGTCGTTTTCTTAGAATCTAGCTTTGTAAAATCTAGTACATTATTAACGATATTAATTAGATTATCGGATGCAAATTGTAAGCTTTTAATGAGTGATTTATTTTCTCCTTGCACTTGATCATCTAGAATAGATACTATGGTGGTTATCGCATTTAAGGGCGTTCTAATCTCGTGGCTCATTACCGATAAAAACTCTTGTTTTAATTTTACCGCTTCTAGTTCGTCTTGATTCTTTTTTTCAATAACTTTTTGACGTTCTTTTTGCAGTATAGCTTCACTTTCTAACACATTCATTTTATTGATTAAGTTATAGTTCTCCATAACTTGTTGTGTTTGTGTGTTCATGATAGCCTCTTTTTCTTTGAGGTATAATTCTAAATATTTGAAGGATTTAGAGATGTTATTTGCATCTTTATAAATACGATATAACAAATGATAGCTTTTAATTCTAGCCATTAAAATGTTATAGGATTTCGATAATTTAAGACCTTCTTTAACTGCTTTTTTTGCTTTTTTAAATTGATTAGACTCATAATATAATTGGCCTAACTTGTTATAAGTCATAGAGCTTCCCATGACTTCAGCTACTTTGGTATGATTTTCAATAGCGTGTAGAAAATCTATTTCCGCATTTTTAAAATCTCCTAATTTAAGATGTATTTTTCCGCGACCATAAACAGCAAATGCAAGTCCTCTAGTATCCTTCGTTTGCTCTTTTAGTACGATGGCGTGCTCTATCATTTTCATAGCAACACTAGGCTTTTGTCTTTTTAATAATAAACCAGATAGGTTATTAAATACGTTAGATTCTAAATTTAGATTCCCTATTTTTCTTGCATTTCTTACGGCGCACTTGTAAGCAGAAAAGGCATTTGCAGGATCACCAATATACTCGTAAACCGTTCCCATCGCTTTTTCTACTTTAGATTGGCTAGCGAAATCATCAAATTTCTTATAAATACGAAGAGCCTCTTTTAAATAGAGTAGACCTTCATGGTAGTTATCTGTTTTGTAGTTAACACTCCCAATATTGTATTTCGCATCTGCTATCCCACGTTCATCGTGGATTGCTTCAAAATAAATAATCGCTTCCTGTGAATATTGGTTTGATTTCTGAAAGTCACTAGTAATCATATAATACAGAGAAAGCTGGTTTAAACTTTTTCCTATTAAGGATTTATTCTCTATTTGTTTACTTAGGAAAAGTGCCTTTTTAGCGAATGCAATACTTTCGGGTAAGTTGGAGGTTCGCCCAGAATAGGCATTGCTTAGAAGTGTATTAACTTCTTTAATTTGTTGTAGGTTGTTGATAGTCATTGGGTAACTAGCGTTCTGTCTGCAAAACTAGTGAAAAAATAATAAGATGTGGTGTTTTGCTATTTAAAGTTTTTTTAGGATTAGTTTGCTGTTGGTTACTATTTTATGTCTGTTCCGTTCTGTTTTTTATAGTTTTTGAAGCGGATAGGTATGAAATAAAAAACCACTTCTTTATGAAGTGGTTTTTTAAAGAAAAAC
The DNA here is from genome assembly GCA_947502495.1 of uncultured Flavobacteriaceae bacterium. Lineage (GTDB taxonomy): Bacteria > Bacteroidota > Bacteroidia > Flavobacteriales > Flavobacteriaceae > Oceanihabitans. Next base: position 66,733 of record CANNAC010000004.1, read on the forward strand.
ATTTATTCCATAGTAATTACTAAATCATCTTGTTTTACCATACTTCCTTCTTTTAAAGTAATCGATTTTATCTTACCAGCCTTAAAAGCATTTACCGTAGTTTCCATTTTCATGGCTTCTATAACAAAAAGCGCATCGTTTTCTTTTACTTCGTGCCCTTTCTTAACTAGTATTTTATAAAGGGATCCTTGTAGTGGAGCACCAATTTGATTCGTATTTGTTGGATCTATTTTTACGTTTTGTTCCACTTTAATGTTTAAGGATGTGTCTAAAACATCCACAAATCTATTCTCACCGTTGACTTTAAAGAAAACAGTTCGCATACCTTCTTTATTAGGAATACTTATAGAAAGCAGTTTTATAATTACCGTTTTTCCTGGCTCTAATTCGATTAATATTTCTTCACCAAGCTGCATACCATAAAAGAAATTCCTTGTCGGTACCAACGCAATGTTTCCGTAGGTTTTATAGTTTTCATGTGCTTGTTCAAACACTTTAGGATACAAGGTGTAGGATAAGAAATCTTCTTCTTCTATTGCTCTTGTAAATCCTTTTTGAAACTTCTTTTTAAAGGCGGCATATTCTACCGTGAAATCTATTGGTTCTAAATGCGCATTTGGTCTGTCGGTATAGGCAGTCTTATTTTTAAGTATAATTTTTTGAAGCTTTTTTGGAAAGCCTCCAACCGGCTGACCAAGATCTCCTTTAAAGAAATTGATAACCGATTCTGGAAAAGAAATTTCTTCGCCTCGTGTCATGATATCTTCTGGAGTAAAATTATTGGTTACCATAAAAATAGCCATATCACCAACTACTTTCGAGCTTGGTGTTACTTTTATTAAATTACCAAACATGGCATTTACTTCGCCATACATTTTTTTAACTTCATCAAAACGATCGCCTAAACCTAAAGCGGTTGCTTGCGGACGTAAATTAGAATATTGTCCGCCAGGGATTTCATGTTTAAATACTTCTGCAGTTCCAGCTTTTAAACCAGATTCAAAAGGATAATACATTTCGCGAGTGTCTTCCCAGAAATTAGAAAATTGATTTAATGTCGACATATCAAAATCATGTGCGCGATCTTGGAATTTCATCATTTCTACTACCCCATTAAAATTAGGTTGTGAGGTTAAACCAGACAAACCACCAAGTGCGACATCTACAACATCGACTCCCGCTTCAATAGCTTTTAAATAAGTTGCTGTTTGTAAAGAAGAAGTATCATGCGTATGTAAATGAATAGGAATGTTTACCGTGTCTTTTAAAGCACCAACTAACTCGGTTGCAGCATAGGGTTTTAATAAACCTGCCATATCTTTAATAGCAATCATATGCGCTCCAGCATTTTCTAAATCTTTTGCTAGTTGCGTGTAGTATTTTAAATTGTATTTGGTTTGATTAGGATCTAAAATATCGCCTGTATAACCAATTGCTGCTTGTGCAATACCGCCCGTTTTATTACGGACATAATTAATACTAGGTTCCATAGCTTTTACCCAGTTTAGGGAATCGAAAATTCTAAAAATATCGACACCATTTTCCCAAGATTTTTCGACAAACTTCTCGATCAGGTTATCTGGATACGCTTTGTAACCAACCGCATTAGAACCTCGTAATAGCATTTGGAATAATATATTTGGAACCGCTTTTCGTAATTCGCGTAAACGTGTCCACGGACTTTCATGTAAAAAACGAAGGCAAACGTCAAAAGTTGCGCCTCCCCAAACTTCCATACTAAAGGTATTCGGATGATTTTTAGCAAAACTTTCAGCTACTTTAAGCATATCAAAACTTCGCATTCTGGTTGCCAGTAGCGATTGATGCGCATCTCGCATCGTAGTGTCTGTATAATGTATTTTTTTATCGTCTTTTAACCATTGGCAAAATGCTTCCGGGCCAAGTTCGGTTAATAAATCTTTGGTTCCTTTTGGGAAAGGAGCAGACAAGCTAAATTTAGGTGCTTTTGCATTTCTGAAAATCTTAGTATCGTCTTTAAATTTTACGTCGGAGTTTCCGTTGACGCTAACTTCCGCTAAAAATTTTACCACCTTAGAAGTTCTGTCTTGTGGTAGTTTTATTTGGAATAAACTCGGCGTATTTTGAATAAAGTTAACGGTGACTTTTCCGCTTAAAAAATCTTCATGCTGAATCACATTCTGTAAAAAGTGAATGTTTGTTTTCACACCACGAATTCGAAACTCTTTTAATGCACGCACCATTTTACGAGTTGCGCCATCTAAACTTCTACCATGCGCGGAAACTTTAACAAGCATAGAATCGAAAAACGGACTTACCTGATAGCCTTGGTAAATACTACCCGCATCTAAACGAATTCCCATTCCGGAAGCACTTCTGTACGTAGTTACATTACCATAATCTGGCGTGAAATTATTTTCAGGATCTTCTGTCGTTAATCTACATTGCAGCGCAAAACCATAGGTTGCAATACTATCTTGATCGTAAATTTTTATTTGCTCGTCGGATAATTTATAACCACCAGCAATAAATATTTGTGTTTTAACCAAGTCAAAACCAGTCACCATTTCGGTAACCGTATGTTCTACTTGAATTCTTGGGTTTACTTCAATAAAGAAAATATTATCTTCTTGATCTACCAAAAACTCTACTGTACCAATATTATTATAGTTTACTTCGGAAGTAATTGCAATAGCATATTTGTATAAATCTTGTTTTACTTTATCGGAAACATTAAAAGAAGGTGCAATTTCTACTACCTTTTGATGACGTCTTTGTACCGAACAATCCCTTTCGTGCAAATGACGAATATTACCATGTCTATCTGCTACAATCTGTACTTCAATATGCTTCGGATTTTCTACATATTTTTCTAAGAACATAGTGCCATCACCAAAGGCATTTAATGCTTCGTTACTTGCAGATTCAAAATGAAGTTCTAAATCTTCGGTAGTTCTAATAATTCGCATCCCGCGACCTCCACCACCAGAAGCTGCTTTTAGCATTAAAGGATAACCAATAGTTAATGCTTCAGAAATCGCAATTTTTAGTGAACTTAATTTTTTGGTATTACTTTCAATAATAGGAACATTGCACTTTACGGCTATTTTTTTTGCCGTAATTTTATCTCCTAAAGCATCCATTACTTCGGGGTCCGGACCAATAAAAATAATATCGTTCTGTGCACATCTTCTTGCAAATTCGGAGTTTTCCGAAAGGAACCCATACCCAGGATGAATCGCATCCACATGTTTAGACTTTGCTAAATCTATAATAGCTTCCATATCTAAATATGGTTTTAAAGGCTGATTGTCTTCTCCTATTTGGTAGGATTCATCGGCCTTATTTCTATGTTGCGAGTATCTATCTTCATAGGTATAAACCGCCACGGTTGCAATATTTAACTCGGTACAAGCACGAAGTACTCTAATCGCAATTTCGCCTCTATTGGCAACAAGAACTTTTTTTATTTTCATTATATCGTGGTAATTATAGTTGTGTTATTTTAAAATGTACGGATTTCCGGTTTGGTAATTTCTAATCACAAAATCTAAAGCAGCTTTTAGCAATTCGCCCATGTTTTTTGCACGCTTAAATCGTACATCTCCAGTTAAAGAAAACAAGCCTGTTTTTAATTCCTTTACTTTTTCAGGATTAGAAATATTGTCTTTTTTCATGCATTGTATTAAAAGCTTTAAACGTTTTTGTTCACTCTTGGCACGTTTTGCTAAAAGGGAACGCTCTTCGTTTTTATACTGCTCTATCGACTCTTTCGCTAAAAGCTCTAAACTCATTTTTACAAACGGATTATTTTCCTTTAAAAACTGTGGTTTATATACTTTAACATTGCCTTCATAACTCTGCTGATCAAAATCTACTGCGCGAATACGGTATTGTTTCCTATCGAAATCGTAACTAATTACAATAACATAGTTGTACGAACGCATATCGCCCAATAGCCTAACAAAACAACGTTCGTTAAATTTAACAAACTCTTTTGCTAACTCTCTTTTATCCTGATCTGAAATGGTATCTAAATGCTCCTTTATATAGATGTCTCCTGGGATTCCAGAAATATGTTCTTCTATTAAAGTATCTTTGTGGACTAAAAAGTTGATGTGATTTGGAGATAATATATCTTCCAATTCTAAGCCGTAAATACGCGATGCATCTGCCTTTTTGATATACAGAAAAAGATAGTTGTCGTTTAGTATATTTCTAACTTTAATACGGAATGGCTTACTATTACCAAAGGTGCAAAAATCGATGCTGTCAATATTTAAATAAGGTAAAATACTATCGCTTCCATCGGAATGTAGGATAGAATACATTTGCTTTAAGCTATGATGTATTTCTTCCCGTTCATGTTCGGAGTAGTAACAACTAATCCATAAAGTGTCATTTCCTTCTGCATCAAAAACTTCTATAGCACCTTGAAATCTTAATAAATCATCATAATAAATAGGTATTTTTATGTTCCTACCTTGCTTGGTAAGATATCTAGACAACAATTCGGTTATTGGAAATGCTGGTTTTTTCTTAGAAATTAATTTTTTGTTCATGATAATTAGGTAAAGGCTATAAGGTAATTTTTAATTCTTTAAAATACAATGCGTGCATAGTATTTTTTTGCTAAACTCGAAGATTATATCTTCTGGTTAATAGTATAAAGATAGGTCGCTATGATATACAAAAAGTACGAAATTAGAAATATAACCACCATATTATACCATTATATTTTTGTTAAAGTTAATTATGTGTAAAAGAATGGTTTGTATGTTACAAATAATTTTACCTTTGCATGATAATTATGAAAAACAATACCTTAAATATTATTTCTAAGAAGCATTCGATGTTTAATCTCGAAGGCTAGAACGTATATATAAATTAATATTTAAAAGCGTTCTATTTATATAGAACGCTTTTTTTATACCTGTAATAAAATGAATTTTTTAAAACTGATTTCGATTAATGCCAATAAGAATACACGTATTTATATGTGTAGTAAGTTGTTTATTGTCCAATATCAGAGCTTTTAAAATTAGTTAAAACTTAAATTTTTAATCCCTTTGATTTCATTATAAATCAAAGGGATTTTTTTATACCCAGTATTATGAAAAAAAGAATCGAATTATTATTAAAAAACGAGCAAGTACTTACCGAACTTAAAAGCTATACCTATGTTATGCTAGGTTCTTTTGTGTTGTCTGTAGCCTATGTGGTTTTTATTATACCGCATAATATTGTGCCAGGAGGAATTTTAGGTTTGAGTATTGTTATTAATAAGCTTACCGGAATGTCTATTGGTTTGGTAGCACTACTTATTAATATTCCTTTGTTGCTTTGGGGAACAAAAGTACTTGGTAGAAAAACAGGAATTAAAACTGCTTTTTCTATGGTATTGGTATCTTTTTATATTGATGTTTTTTCAAAATTCTCAGGAAATAAAATATTTGTAGAAGATGTTTTATTGTCTTCTATATTTGGAGGTGTAATCGTTGGTTTTTCTGTTTTTATGGTTATGAAAGCTGGAGCAACAACCGGAGGAAATGATATCTTGGTTCGAATTTTGGCAACAAAAATAAAGCTTCCGTATAGCAAACTTATTTTAATGGTAGATGGTGTTGTTATTTTCTTCGGAATTCTAGTTTTTGAAGACTTTACCATGGCAGCATATAGTATTGCGGCAATTATCGCAATTAGTAAAACCATTGCTTATTATATAAAACAATCGACCACACATATGACGGTTTTTGTGTTTTCAAAAAAGAACTTACGCATTCAAGAAGCTTTTTTAAAACATAAAGATTATACCAAAACGATCTTTAAATTGATTCATCACGATTCTCAAGGGAAGCTCATTTTAATTACTAAAAACACCAAACAATTAGAAGCTATTAAAGCAGTGGTTTATAAAGTAGATGCAAAAGCAGATATTAGTGTTTTAGAATCGAATACAGCATCTATTTAAAACAAATAGAGAGGTAAATAGATAAGTAAGTAGGAAAGAAAATGTAAAAGTAGAATCACTTTTTAATAGAAGTGGTTTTACTTTTCTTTATTTAAAACCTCTTTTACTGCTTGTCTATATTTTACAGGATTACCAGCTTTTTTAATCGCTTTATATGTTTTTTGCGGATTGGAAAACGACTGCGAAAAGAATTCCCAAAAGCCAAGCATCTTCATTTTTATTGGTGTAGGACCAGAAAGATATTCGTCATATTGCTGGTAAATGGTGTCGTGAAATTCAGAAAAAATCTCCCATCTATTTTTAGGATATTCGGTCGTGTTATTTTTAATCATACTTGGTAAAAAAGGATCTGCTATTAAACCACGACCAATCATAAAATGATCAATACTAGGAAAACGAGCTTCCATTTTCTTAAAAGCGTTTACACTAGTGATATCTCCGTTGTAGTATAATTTGTGTTTGGTACTTGGTATGCAACGTTCAAAAGCATCTAAATCTACAGGGCCTTTATACAGCTGCTTGCCAATTCGGGCATGAATGGCAATATTTTTAAGCGGATACTTATCTAGAATAGGGAAGGTGTATAAAATTTCTTCGGAATGGTCATATCCCATTCTCATTTTCATAGAAATGGTAATGTCGGTTTCGTCGTGTGCTCTTTTTAAAATCTCGTCAATCTTTGTCGGATTGCAAATTAATCCAGAACCCATTCCCGATTTGGTAACCATTGGGTACGGGCAACCCAAATTCCAATTCAGCTCTTTGTATCCTAAACTTTGCACGTATTTTATAACAAACAAAAACTCATCGGCATCATTGGTCATTACCTGCGGGATCACCTCTAAAGTGGTATTGTTTTCCGGTTGTAAATCTAATTGATAGGATTGCTTGATTTTCAACTTGCCGTTTAGTCTAATATAAGGCGCGTAAAAAGTATCAATACCTCCAAAATAATGATGAAATGCATTACGAAACCTAAAGTCTGTAAAGCCTTGTAAAGGCGAAGAAAGTAGTGTTGTACTCATAGTTTATGCTTGCCGCAAATATAAGCGAATAGTTTTTGTTTTATCGTTGTGTTTTAAAGTTTCATTGCATGTGTTTGTAAATGGCTTTTTGGTTGTGTCTTTATTTTTAAAATATTGACTTGTAGTTGTTTGTGTACGTGTGTATGTTGGGCGATAACTAGCGTTTCCTTGTCAATCTGACATTTAATTAAATGAAAAAATGGCAATAATTCTGAAAATTTGACAGAAATACTCCGCATTGCAATACGTTTTTTTGTTTCTAAATACGAATAATTCATTTTGGTATTTTATTTGTAATTATACTATCGAAATCGTAAGTATTTCAAATTTGAAATAATGTTTAATTTAAATTTTTTAATTATGAGCAATTTAGTTAATGTTCCTAAAAACGGAAGTTTAGCAAACACCAATTCAAATGCAAACTTCCCAACATTGTCCAATTGGATAGAGGATATCTTTAATAGAGATCTTCCTTCAGTATTTACTTCTAATTTTAATACTGGAATTACTTTACCAAAAGTAAATATCAAAGAAACAGCCGATGCTTTTATGGTAGAAATGGCAGTTCCAGGTCTTAAAAAATCAGATTTCCATCTGGATTTGGATAATCAAGTTTTATCTATTTCTACAGAGACAAAGGATGAAAAAGAGGTGAAAGAAGAAAATTTTACGCGTAGAGAGTTTGGTTACTCTTCGTTTAAAAGAACTTTTACGCTTCCCGAAAGTGTAAATGATGAAAAAATTGATGCGAACTATAAAGACGGCATTTTAAGTGTGCTTCTTCCAAAAAAAGAAGAGGCAAAACAAAAGCCCGCAAGAAGCATTAAAGTTAGCTAATCTATCTTTTCATTTTAGCGTGTAATGTTAAGAATATGGGGCTGATTTTTCAGCCTCATTCTTATCCGTAAATTTTAACGAATTAAAAAACAATATGGTTATGCCAAGAAAATTTAAACCTGGAGATTGGGTAAAAGTTAAAGGCAAGCTTACCGCTCCAAAAATGCAAGTGATCCAATATGTTCCGAAAAAAGATAGGCTTTTTGGTATGGTTAATACCGATCGTTATTTGGAATGTGTTTGGTATAAAAATGGGGAACGAAAATTAAAAGTGTATCACCAAAACAAATTGATTAGAGTGGTAGAAACTGGTGGTTTATTCCAAACATTTATTCCCAGCCCTAAATTAAGTATAACTTAAAATCTAAAGTGATGAAAAAATATGTTTTATTATGTATGGTTGGTTTGTTAAGTGTTGGTTGCAGCGGACAACATACAGATACAGATACAAAGGAAGAGAAGCTCGTAGAGCAGCCAAAAGGTTCTTGGAAAGTAGATAAAGAGTTTGATGAAAACGGTAATTTAGTGAGATATGACAGTATTTATTCTTGGTCTTCTAGTAATACCTACGATAAGCTTTCATCGTCAGCAAGGGATAGCCTGACGCAATCTTTTAAATCCAAATTTTTTAGAAATTTTTCAGAGTTTGAAAATCAAGGATTTGAGGCTGTTTTTTCTCCAGATTCTCTTTTTAGCAAACGTTTCTTTATCGATGATTTTTTCGTAAGTCCTTTTGGTGCTGACTTTATGGATATCGATAAAATAAGACAGCAAATGACTGCAAGACAGAAGAAATTTTTAGAAAAATATCAGTCGCAATTAATCCAACCTGAAGACGAAAACTAAATAGTTTTCGTCTTTTTTTTATGCATTGGGTTTTGAAAGTTTCGTTTACGATTTTGGGTATGATTAGTAGTGTGTTTATGTGGAGGATTTTCCGTAGGAAAATCAGATGAACCAAATTGTACTTTTCTTTATTTTTTTACCGTGTTAGGCATCTTTTATTTCACTTCAAATTTTTTCTTGTTAATTACCTTCTCCCTTATTTCTACAGCAGAAAAAGATAACTTGAACTGATCTGTTTCCATGGAGTATTTTAAATAGGGTCTTTTAGCAAATTGATAAAATGTGTTTAAAAAGAATTCGTTGTGTTTTGAAAACAATTGAGGATCAATTTCTGGACTATCCAAACTGTAGCAATAATTTAAAGTTACATCTACGTTCTTTTTTTTCCAAATAGTTTTGTATTCATAACATGCGCAATCTAAGCCCATTATTATCTCATTATCTATTTTTCTTTTACTTAAAAATTGTAAAGAATTAGTTGTTACATCTAGTTTCTTTCTTATTCCAATTTCTTTGTTAGTGAAAATTAAAAGTCCTTTATTTGCTTTATAATATTGAGAGTCATTACCATTTTCGGCACTATTTAAATGTTGCCTTTTGAAATCACCAGTTTTAGAATAAAACATAATTAAACTGTCTCCATATCTGTCATCCAATGTTTTTTGTTGATTTTTAGGCGATTTTTGAGTAGTTGTAATTGTAGTAGTAAATTTTATTTCACCTTCAAAACTCGTTGAAGATTTCATTGCAGAACTTGTTTGGGGGGATTTGCAACCTGATAATATTAAAAGAGTTAATAGTAAGAATATTTTCATATAAGTATAATTGTATTTGTAGTTTTCGTTTTAATAATCCGTTTAAAAATGTGAATTAATATAGTAGACGAAGTTAGCTTGTTTTTTGATAAAGATAAGTAATAAAAAAAAACACCTCGAAAGGTGTTTTTTTGTTTCCGCGAAAGCGAAGAAATTATAGTTTCCATGTATAAGATTTCCACATGCTTTCTCCTCGAAATGCCAAAGAGATTGCCTTTTTCAAGGGGATTACACTTCGCTTATTTAATCTTTTTTATCTTGTTGTTCTGTTTGAACATGATTGTTGGTAACGTTTTTTTCTTCGTTATATATGCCGTTAGACATACCAATCATAAGTGCAGCAAGGATTAAAAAAAGTTTTCTTTTTATCCAATACGCACACTGCTTGGATTTCTCCAAGACGGTTTTATTTTTTTGTTTATACATTCTAGTAATGATAAAGGCTTATACATTTTTTTATCACGATACTAGCGCAGACAGTAAAACTGTTCTAGGCTATAATGTATAAACAGGAATAGGTATTGCTAGAACAAGTTCTTTGGTGTAAAAAAATACTTTGCGCTATTTTAGAATCTATCTTTTGATAAAGCGCTATGCGTAATTTTAAAAGAATTGAGGTTTGTGTAGAATTCACATCGCGTAGCTTGCGAAATGCAATTCGTGCAATAGATGCTTTTTTAGAAAGTGTTTTTCGACCATAAACATAAAGATTTGCATGTTTAAGGCTACTTTCTTTTCTGAAGTTTATAAAGGAAACTTGATACTGTTTATCTGAATGTATAGAAGCATATAAAGCACCTTCATTAACCGTTAAGCCAAAAATTAGCAAGAAGGAAATAAGATATTTTAGATGCTTTTTCACTATATATACTGCTTCATTATTTAATGAAAAACCACCTCGAAAGGTGGTTTTTTTATATGAAATTATTGAAAGATTCCTGCCTTCGTAGGAATGCCAAAGAGATTCCCTTTTTCACAGGAATTTTGCTTTGCTTACTTTAATAATTCGTAACTACGTTTAATAAAATTAGTTAACTCTTCTCCTTTTAATAAACCTTGAGAAAGTCTGGCTAAATCTAAACTTTGCGTAATTAAACGTTCTTGTTTCTTTTTCGTTTTGGTGTTTAAAATTTCATTCACCAATTCCGAATTTACATTTACAATAAGGTTGTGCATTTCTGGCATACTACCAAACATTTGCATACCGCCGCCGCCAGTTTGTTGCATCTCTTTCATTCTACGCATAAATTCTGGTTGTGTAATCATAAACGGCGTAGCGTCGCTATCCATCGCTTCTAATTGTACCATGAATTTTTCAGAAGGAATCGTTTCTTTCAACAACTCCTCTAACGTTTTCTTTTCGTCTTCACTTAATTTCGAAATAGTAGTGTCTTCTTTCTTGATTAAATTATCAATATGATCTCCATCTACACGAGCAAAAGAAATGTTTTCTTTCGAGCTTTCTAATTTCTGAATTAAATGCGAAACGATAGGCGAGTCTAGCATTAATACTTCGTAACCTTTCGCTTTTGCAGCTTCAATATAACTGTGTTGTTCGTCTTTGTTAGAAGCATAAAGAATAATTAACTTACCATCTTTATCCGTTTGGTTTGCTTTTGTTTTGTTGAATAACTCTTCATAGGTAAAGAATTTTCCATCTACTGTTGGGTATAATGCAAATGCATCTGCTTTTTCAAAGAATTTATCTTCGGAAAGCATTCCGTATTCAATTACAATTTTAATATCATCCCATTTTGCTTCAAAATCTTCACGGTTGCTATTAAACAACGATTTTAATTTATCGGCAACTTTTCTAGTGATGTAAGACGAAATCTTTTTTACAGCACCATCTGCTTGTAAGTAAGAACGCGATACGTTTAACGGAATATCTGGTGAATCAATTACACCACGTAACATGGTTAAAAATTCTGGAACAATTCCTTCTACATTATCGGTTACATACACCTGATTTTGGTATAGTTGAATTTTATCTTTTTGAACGTTTAAATCGTTCGTCATCTTTGGGAAATATAAAACTCCTGTAAGATTAAAAGGATAGTCTACGTTTAAGTGAATATGAAATAATGGATCTTCAAATTGCGAAGGATATAATTCGCGATAAAATTCAGTATATGCTTCATCATCTAAATCTGCTGGTTGTTTTGTCCAAGCTGGATTCGGGTTATTGATAATGTTATCTACCGTGATTTTTTTCTGAGGTTCTGTAGTTTCTTTACCTTCCGCATCTTTTGTAGTTGCAGGAGTATGCTCAGGATCATTTATTTCCTTCGTTCCAAATTTAATTGGAATAGGCATAAACTTATTATACTTATAAAGTAAAGTGCTAATTCTAGCTTCTTCTAAAAACTCTGTAGAGTCTTCTGCAATATGTAATATAATTTCAGTTCCTCTGTCTGTTTTATCATGCGCCTCTAAAGTAAATTCAGGAGAACCATCACAAGTCCAATGTGCAGCAGTGGTTCCTTCTTTATGCGATTTAGAAATAAGCTCAACTTTTTCAGCTACCATAAAGGCAGAGTAAAAACCTAATCCGAAGTGTCCAATAATCCCAGAATCTTTAGCAGCATCTTTATAGTTGTCTAAAAATTCTTCTGCACCAGAAAAAGCAATTTGGTTAATGTATTTTTCAACCTCTTCTGCAGTCATTCCTAAACCTTGATCAATGATATGAAGTTTTTTTCCTTCTTTATCAATTTTCACCTCAATTTTAGGGTTTCCGTATTCCGACTTAGATTCACCAATACTTGTTAAATGCTTCAGTTTTAAAGTGGCATCTGTCCCATTACTGATTAGCTCACGTAAAAATATTTCGTGATCACTGTATAAAAATTTCTTGATTAAAGGGAAGATGTTTTCTACCGAAACATTAATTTTTCCTTTTGACATAGTTTATTATTTTATTTTGTCCGCTCGAACGCAGTCTAGAGATTTTTTAATTCTTGACTTTGCACAACAGACAGATTTGTTAAATATTAATTCTGAAAAGATAATAGACAACAAAAATGCCAATACTTTAAAAGTGACAAACTGACATCATGAAATAAAACTTTAAAACTAGAAATAAGGAATAATAGCTTTAAATTTATAAAAAACGAATCTATAGTGAATTTAGAATACGATTATGTGATTATTGGAAGTGGCTTTGGAGGATCGGTAAGTGCATTGCGACTTTCTGAAAAAGGCTATAAAGTCTTAGTCATTGAAAAAGGAAAATGGTTTGCAGGTAACGACTTCCCGAAAACCAATTGGAATTTAAAAAAATGGCTTTGGGAACCTAAGGCCAGTCTTCACGGTATTTTTAAAATGACTTTTTTAAATCATGTGACTGTGCTTTCTGGTGTTGGTGTTGGCGGTGGATCTTTGGTGTATGCGAATACCTTACCAATCCCGAAAACAGATTTTTTTAATACAGGTAGTTGGGCAAGTTTAAAGGATTGGGAAAAAGACTTAAAGCCTTTTTATGATACCGCACACAACATGTTGGGAGCAGCTACCAACCCCAAATTATATGAATCGGATTTATTAATTAAAGACCTTGCCAAAGATATTGGTAAAGAAGCGCATTTTGAAGCTCCAAAAGTTGCCGTATATTTTGGAGAAGCAGGAAAGAAAGTAGCAGATCCTTACTTTAATGGGAAAGGTCCGGACAGAACGGGTTGTGTGTTTTGTGGTGCTTGTATGACTGGTTGTAGATATAATGCTAAAAATACTTTAGATAAAAATTACTTGCATTTAGCACAGCAATTGGGCGCTAAAATTATAGCTGAAAAAGAAGTTTTTAATGTGTCGCCTTTAGGAAACGAAGATGGTTCTGATGGTTATAAAGTAGATTATAAATCGAGTATAGGTAAAAAAAGTAAAGCGAGTGTAACTACTAAAGGTGTGATTTTTTCTGGAGGTGTTATGGGAACGGTTCCTTTATTATTAAAGCTGAAGGCATCTACCTTACCAAATTTATCAGACGCTGTTGGAAAAAATATTAGAACGAATAACGAGTCTCTATTATTAATCACTTCGACAGATAAAAATCCGAAAGACTTTTCCAAAGGAATTGCTATTGGTTCAATTCTGCATACCGATGAAAATAGCCATCTAGAACCGGTTCGTTATGGTGAAGGTTCTGGTTTTTCAAAAATATTAACGGTACCAACCATTCATAATAAATTTGCGATTTTTCGATTACTCGGAATTATAGGATTGTTTTTTAAACAACCTTCGCGAATTATTAAAACTATCTTTTCTAAAAACTATGCAAAACGAACTACCATTCTTTTGTTTATGCAAACCTTAGATAGTACACTACAGATTAAATTAGGAAGGTTTACCAAAATGAAAACCGTTACCGAGTCCGGACCAAGACCAAGTGCTTTTATTCCGGAAGCGATGGAACTTGGAAAAAAAGTGGCTAAAAAAGTAAACGGAATTCCCTATGCTAATTTTACAGATTCTTTGTTAGGAACACCAACAACAGCACATATATTAGGTGGCGCTGTTATGGCCGAAAATGCATCTAAAGGCGTGATTGATAAATACAATGCCGTTTTTGGTTATAAAAATATGTTGGTTTGTGATGGCGCGATGATTTCTGCAAATCCTGGTGTAAATCCGTCCTTATCTATTACCGCAATTTCAGAACATGCCATTAGTAAAATAGCGGCTAAAGTAAATTCAAATAGTTAATATCATTAATACCTTAAAAATGAACGCGTTCTTTAATTAATAGTAATGTACGTGCTTTTTTAACATGTTTTGTTAAATTCATATTTAAAAATAAATATCTTAAGAATACTACTTTTAATCATTAAATTGCGGCACCAAATATTGTTATATTAGCAATACCATTGGATTTAGATTTTAATTAATAGCACTATGTATAATTCTAAAATAATAGGACTTGGTCACTACGTACCTGATAATGTGGTGACAAACGATGATTTGTCTGTAATGATGGATACCAACGATGCTTGGATTCAAGAACGAACGGGGATAAAAGAAAGACGTTGGGTAAAAGACGGTTCTGGAGATACTACAGCAACAATGGGAGTGAAAGCTGCTAAAATTGCTATAGAACGCGCAGGAATCGATAAAGACGATATCGATTTTATTGTATTTGCAACCTTAAGTCCAGATATGTATTTTCCTGGACCAGGAGTGCAAGTACAACATGCTTTAGATATTAAAACGGTTGGCGCTTTAGATGTAAGAAATCAATGCTCGGGATTTGTATATGCTATTGCGGTTGCAGATAATTTTATAAAAACTGGAATGTATAAAAACATCCTTGTAATAGGAAGTGAATTACATTCGCATGGTTTAGATAAAACAACAAGAGGAAGAAGCGTTTCGGTGATCTTTGGTGATGGAGCAGGAGCTGCAATTTTAACTAGAGAAGAAGATAATAGTAAAGGAATCTTATCTACACATTTACATAGTCAAGGAGAACATGCCGAAGAATTGGCTCTAGTAGCACCAGGAATGGCAACACGTTGGGTTAACGATATTCTTGCGGATAATGACCCGAATGATGAAAGCTATTTTCCACATATGAACGGACAATTTGTATTTAAAAATGCAGTAGTTCGTTTTAGCGAAGTGATTATGGAAGGCTTAACAAAAAACGGATTGAATAAAGACGAGATAGATATGTTAATTCCGCATCAAGCGAACTTGCGTATCGCACAGTTTATTCAGAAAAAATTTAGCTTACGTGACGATCAGGTTTTTAATAATATTCAAAAATACGGAAACACAACGGCTGCATCTATACCAATTGCTTTAACGGAAGCTTGGGAAGAAGGCAAAATAAAAGAAGGAGATACCGTGGTACTTGCTGCTTTTGGTAGCGGATTTACTTGGGGAAGTGTAATTATAAAATGGTAAAATTCCTGCAAAGCAAGAATCTTATATAGTATCCAAAAAATAATAATTTAGGCCTTCATTGGAAGCCATAAAAAAAATCCGAAAACTTAGCAATTTCGGATTTTTTCTTATTGTTAGTTTATAAATAACAATAACTTCAATTAATATATTTTATTAAAAGACTAATTCAAACATAATATAATAGTTGGTAGTTGTTTGAGTTAAACGTAAGTTATTTTTCTTTATTGTGTTGGTTGTCAGGTTTTAACGAATTTTAACAGTTATGGTAATAAAAAATAAAAACCCAAAGCAATGACACCTTGGGTTTTCTTCATTTAATAACCAAACATTAACACTAACCATCAACTATTATGAAGGTTATTAAATTTCTTTTGTTTTTTTATATAAATCCGCCACCAGATTTTTCGTTATTATCTCTTTGTTTTCTACTTAAAGCTTTATATTTTCCACCACCAAATCGGTAGTTTAATCCAACTTGCCAAGCGTTACTTTCCCAGTTAAATTCGCCATGAGTAGGATAAGGTCGTTCTTGATCAAACTCAAATTTCATCGTATTAAAAATGTCATTATAACCAAAACTTAAAGTTGCTTTGCTATCTAAGAAAGTATAGCGTAAACCGGTATTTACCATGGCCATTGGTTTTGTTATAAACTGTAAACCTTCGTCTTCTCCTCGGTACATACCAAATAATGAAAAACTTAATTTTTTGGTAAGTTTAAAGTTGTTGTTCATTCTTATATTAAAATTGGTGTTATTTATATCCACATTCTCAAGTTCTACAACACCTTTCACACTCTTGAAATAATATTCTGCACTTGCGTTAATATTCCACCATTTTGTTGGTCTGTAGTTACTAGAAGCTTCAAAACCATAGGCTGCATTTTTGTCAAAATTATCATAGGTTAATAAAAGCCTATTGGCATCTTCTGGGTCTAGATATACCGCTCTGTTAATTTCGTCTTTTATATTTCTATAGAATGTTCCTGCAGTAATGCTTCCTTTTTCTAATTGTCTCGTATAATTAAACTCGATGGAATTGGTAAACTGTTGCTGTAATTCTGGGTTACCAACAGAGGTTAATCTTGGTGTGCTCCATTCTCTAATCGGATTTATTTGTCCTAATCCTGGTCTATCTACACGACGACTAAAACTTACTTGGTAACTGTTTTTATCGGATGGTTTATAGGTTACAAAAGCCGAAGGATAAATACTTAATTGATCATCTGTAAATGTTGCCTGGTCTTGTGTGTCTTGTGCAAAATTAGCTTCTACATCATACTGCTCTAAGCGAGCACCAACTTGGTATGACCATTTTTCATAGGTTTTTCCAAAAGTGGCATACAAGGAATAGATCTTTCTTTCATATGCATAGTTCGAATCAAAGAAGTTTACATTGTTGGTGTTGTATTCGTTTTCTGATTTGTTTAATCGGTATTCTGCGCCAATTTCTAGTTTTGTGTTTTGCGATAACGGATTCGTATAATCTATATTTAAAAGTGTATTTGTTCTTTTGTCATCTACTAAGTCTTTATATTTTGGCGCATTAGAAAAACTGAAATCAGCAATTTCATCACTATTATAAATACTGTAATCTCCTTCTAATACAAGGTTATGGCCTTCTTTTTTAAAATCGTGTTTAAACGAACTGTTGTAAGTCGAGGTGTTGTTATCTCCAGTGTTATTAAATTTCTGACTAAAATCAGGTTCGTTGTTATCTAAATAAAGTACATCTGTAGTACCTTGTGTTGTGCCATCATGAATATTTTGATTGGTATAGATTGAAAATGTATTTCTATCATTTATATAATAATCTACACCAACTTTGTAAAGGTGGGATTTTCCCTTATCGCGCATCGCAAATAACTGTCTGGTGTTATCGTCAAATCGATCTATATATCCATTGTTATTGTTTTTGCCATAGCTGTTACCATAGTTTCCGTAAAAATTAAATTTTCCGTTTCGGTAATTTAAATTGATAGCACTATTAAAGTTGGCATTAATTTCTTTTCGTAAACCTAGATCGATACTTCCGTTAAAACCTAATTTAGTGTTTTTATGAAGTATGATATTGATGATTCCACTCATGCCTTCCGGATTGTATTTTGCGGAAGGATTTGTAATAAGTTCCACACTTTTTACAGAAGCCGAAGGAATCTGTTTCAATAATTGTGCAGCGGGAACATTGGTAGGTTTACCATCTACAAGCACTCTTACATTTTCATTACCACGTAAGCTAATGTTTCCGTTTTGGCTATCTACACTAACCGAAGGAAGATTATTCATAATCTCACTAGCTGTTGTTCCAGTAGTACTTAAGTCTTTACCAATGGTAATTACTTTTCTATCTACTTTTTGCTGAATGGTAGATACTTCGGCTATAATAGTAACTTCGTCAAGTCCTGTGGTTTGCTCTTCTAATGCAATAGTGCCAAGATTTACTTTATTGTTATTTGCTGTAGTATTCGTTTCTTTCGTTATGGTTTTATAACCTATAAACTGGATGCTAACATAGTTTTTTCCTAAAGGAATATCGGAGACTTTAAAATCGCCATTATCATCGGTAATGCTTCCTGTAATTATTTTGCCGGCATTATCCTTAATAACAATGGTTACATAAGGTAAGGGTTCGTTTAATGTTACGTCTATTACTTTCCCGGTAATGGTTGCCGATTTAAGTAAAGATTGTGTTGCTGTTTGTGCTTGTATTGTAAGAGTTAACAATAACAAGAAAACGGTGAGTCGTTTTTTCATTGGTTTGATTGATTTTTGATTGATTGATGTTTGTTAATACTAGTATAGACGACTACTTTTACAACTTGTTACTGCTTTTAACAGTAGTTAACAAAATTTAACATTTCGAAATAAGAATCTATGAATAAGAAAACATTGGTATTAGGAGCTTCATTAAAAGCCAATCGATACTCTAATATGGCTTTGCGAAAATTGGTAAATTACAAGCAGGAAACCGTTGCTTTTGGTATGAAAGCAGGTGAAGAAGCTGGCGTAGTTATAGATACGGTTTTAAAGCAATATGAAGGATTAGACACGGTGACTTTATATTTAAATCCAACACGACAAAAAGCGTATTACGATTATATCATTTCTTTGAAACCCAATCGTGTTATTTTTAATCCAGGAACCGAGAATCCAGAATTTTATGCGCTTTTAAAAGAACATAATATTGTTTTTGAAGAAGCTTGTACCTTGGTTTTACTTTCTACAAATCAATATTAGGAAGTACCAAGTTTCTAAAAATTCATGTATTTAAAGTCGTTTTTTAGAACGCTTTGTGAAACTTAAGGTATAGAAAAGGTTTAGTTTTGATTACTTTTTCTTAATAAGAAATAATCCAAGAAAGGTTAAAAATCCGTTTAATATTAGAATAAAAAATCCAAATTCAAATCCAAACCACTTTAAACTATTCACACTTATTATATACGATAGGATGGGAGAAAGTATGGCGATAATTGGCACCAATTTATCTTTTACTTGCCATTTGGTAAATAGACCAAAAGCATATAAACCTAATAACGGACCATAAGTATAACCAGCAAAAACAAAGAGTTTTGCAATAACACTTGCATCTTTAATGATGTACTTAAAAGAAACAATTACAAGTATTAAAACTACAGAGATTAATACATGAATACGCTTTCTTATTTGTACTTGTTTCTCCGGACTGTGTTTCTTTTCGATATCTAAAATATCAATGCTAAAAGAAGTCGTTAGGGAAGTTAAAGCAGAATCTGCACTACTATACGCTGCCGCAATTAATCCTAAAAGGAAAAAAGCAAAAACACCAATACCTAAATGGTTTTTGGCAAGAATAGGGAAC
Source organism: uncultured Flavobacteriaceae bacterium (assembly GCA_947502495.1). Classification (GTDB taxonomy): domain Bacteria; phylum Bacteroidota; class Bacteroidia; order Flavobacteriales; family Flavobacteriaceae; genus Oceanihabitans. Next base: position 85,943 of record CANNAC010000004.1, read on the forward strand.
AAGTCATCTTTATGTGCATCAATACCGTTTTGTTGTGCATAAACCGTTAGTAATAAACCAAGACTTAAAAAGATAAAGTTTACAACAGTTAATACAATAGTAAACCAAAACATGTTTTTTTGTGCGTCTTTCAATGTTTTGCAGGTTAGGTTTTTTTGCATCATATCTTGATCTAAACCAGTCATTACAATAGCTATAAATGCGCCAGAAATAAATTGTTTCCAAAAGTAGTTTCCAGATTTAAAATCGTCAAAAAAGAAGGTTTTGCTTAAGTCACTATCTAATACAAAACGTAGTGCATTGCTTCCGTTTAAATCTAATGCATCACTAACAAAATAGATAGCAACACCAACAGCGATTAGCATAAATAAGGTTTGCAAAGTGTCTGTCCAAACAATCGTTTTTATTCCAGATTTAAAGGTGTACAACCAAATTAAAAGTACCGTAATAGTAACGGTTTGCCAGAATTCTATTCCTAATTCGTCAAATAAAATAATTTGTAAAACATTAGCAACTAGAAATAATCGGAAACTAGCACCAATAACTCTAGATATAATAAAAAAGGAAGCTCCTGTTTTATAGGCATAATTACCAAAACGTTCTTCTAAATAGGTGTAAATAGAAGTCAGGTTTAATTTATAATATAAAGGAAGTAAAACAGTACCAATTACAGCGTATCCAACAATGTAGCCTAAAACCACTTGCATATAGCTAAATTGCGAAGCTTCAATCCATCCAGGAACTGAAATAAAGGTTACTCCAGAAAGCGAAGCGCCAATCATTCCAAAAGCAACGACGTACCAAGGAGATTGTTTGTTCCCTTTAAAAAACGCATCATTCCCAGATTTTTTTCCAGTAAAATAGGAGATTAAAATAAGCACTCCAAAATAGGCTGCTATGAGTAAAATGATTTGTGTAGCTGACATAAAATTTATTTAAAGTGAGCAAAATACAAATTACTTTAAAAGATACTCAAACAAGTTGATAATAAATATTAAATTCGCCATAATGGAATTTTCTTCAAAACTACTAGAAAGCGCAGTAAACGAAATGTCACAATTACCGGGAATCGGTAAACGTACGGCCTTACGTTTGGTTTTGCATTTGTTAAGACAGCCCGAAGAACAAACTTTAAAGTTGTCTAGAGCACTAGAAAATATGCGCTCTCAGATTAAGTTTTGTAAGTCTTGCCATAATATTAGTGATGTCGATTTGTGTGAAATATGTGCAAATCCGCACAGAAACCAAGAGTTAATTTGTGTGGTAGAAGATGTTAAAGACGTTATGGCAATAGAAAACACAAGTTCTTTTAGAGGTTTGTATCACGTGTTAGGCGGAAAGATTTCCCCAATGGATGGTGTTGGACCTCACGATTTAAACGTAACCTCTTTGGTAGAAAAAGTGAAATTAGGGCATGTGAAAGAATTAATTTTTGCATTGAGTTCTACGATGGAAGGAGATACCACTAACTTTTATATTTTTAAGCAAATTCAAGATTATGAAATAGTAACATCTACTATTGCTCGAGGAATTTCGGTAGGAGATGAGTTGGAATATGCCGATGAAATTACCCTAGGAAGAAGTATTATTAATCGAATTCCGTTTGAAGCTTCTTTAAAATCTTAACCTTTTTTATTTGAAATGAGCAAAATAAAATTATCCTATTTTAACTTTATGCTTAGATGCCAATTACTTGTGACCTTTAAAAAGCCGTATTTATAGTCGCATGAAATTATCTATAGTCATATTAAATTATAATGTACGTTACTTTTTAGACTTATGTCTACAAAGTGTACAAGCAGCTATAGCAAATATAGATGCAGAAATCATTGTGGTAGATAATAATTCGCTAGATGATAGTTGTGAAATGGTAAAGCAAAACCATCCACAAGTAAAACTTATAGAGAATAAAGAGAATTCCGGTTTCTCATCAGGAAATAATATTGGAGTAGCACAGGCTAAAGGCGAGTATATCTGTATATTAAATCCAGATACGGTAGTTGCAGAAGATACTTTTACTCAAATTTTAGACTTCGCAGAAAAACAAGAAAAACTAGGTGCAATTGCATGTCGGTTAATAGATGGAAGCGGAAATTTTCTTCCTGAAAGTAAACGTAATGTTCCAGTTGTAAGAGTTGCTTTTCAAAAAATGATTGGAAAATCAAAAAATTACTACTCTAATCATTTAAAGGAAGATGAGGTTGGTGAAATAGATATTCTCGTTGGTGCATTTATGTTTTTGAAACGTAGTGTTTATAACGAGGTGAAAGGTTTTGATCAGGACTATTTTATGTATGGTGAAGATGTAGACTTGTCTTATAAAATATTAAAAGCAGGATATCAAAATTATTATTTTGGTGAAACTACGGTTATACATTACAAAGGAGAAAGCACTTTAAAAGATGCAGAGTATGCAAAACGTTTTTATGGTGCCATGCAGATTTTTTATGAAAAGCATTTTAAGAGCAATATCTTTTTTGATGCAATCGTATGGTTGGGGATTCAGTTCGCAATACGGTTTCGAAAGGCTCCAACTGTTGCTGTAAAGGCGGTAAATAATTATGCTGTTTTTTCTTACAACAAAGATGCTGCCTTTTTGAAAAACCTTCCAGTAGATGCATATCAAATAGCAGATGTGAAAAACGTGAAAGCAAATGCAGAAGTTATTTTTGATGCAAATACAATGAGTTATAAAGAGATTATAGAACATATAATAGATCTGGAAAAAAATAACACGCATACTTTTAAAATTATTCCAAAAAGGGCTAATTTTATCATCGGAAGTAACGACTCACAAAACCGAGGAGAAATCCTTCATTTTTAATAAAAATAAGCTTTGTTAATTTTTAATGAATATGGAATGAAATCATTCATTTTTTATTAATTTTGCAAAACAAAAATAAAAACTAAGGTTTACATTATAGATATGGCAAGATTTGAACTAAAATTACCTAAAATGGGAGAGAGTGTTGCAGAAGCAACAATTACCTCATGGTTAAAACAAGTTGGAGAAACTATTGAAGAAGATGAAGCAATTCTGGAAATTGCTACAGATAAAGTAGATAGTGAAGTGCCAAGTGAAGTAGATGGTGTCCTAGTCGAAATACTATTTAATGTAGATGATGTTGTTCAAGTAGGACAAACCATTGCAATTATTGAAACAGAAGCAAGTGCTTCTACAGCGACTTCTGCTCCAAAAGCAGAAGAAGTAATACAGGAAGCTCCAATGCAAGCGGTTACTGAAGTTGCTCAAACGGTAGTTGCAGCAAAAGAAACAACTGCTCCAGTAATTTCAAGTGAAGAGCGTTTTTACTCGCCTTTGGTTAAAAATATTGCAAAGAAAGAAGGAATTGCGCAAGCAGAATTAGATGCACTTCCAGGTTCTGGAAAAGAAGGACGTGTTACTAAAAATGATATTTTAACTTATTTAGAAAATAGAAGTACACAGCAATCTACAACAGTTGCTCCAGCGCAATCTAACGATGTTGCGTCTGCAGCAAGTAAGGCTGCAAAACCAAAAACAGAAGCTGCTCCAGTTGTAGTTAGTGGAGAAGATGAGATTATAGAAATGACCAGAATGGGCAAATTAATTGCACATCATATGGTAGAATCTGTACAAAAAAGTGCACATGTACAAAGTTTCATTGAGGCAGATGTAACTAAAATATGGAATTGGAGAAAGAAAGTAAAAGACGGTTTCATGAAGCGTGAAGGTGAAAATTTAACCTTTACACCAATTTTCATGGAAGCAGTTGCAAAAGCACTTCGTGATTTTCCAATGCTAAATATATCTTTACAAGGAGATACTATTATTAAAAAGAAAAATATCAACCTTGGTATGGCAGCAGCTTTACCAAATGGTAATTTAATTGTTCCTGTAATTAAAAATGCAGATCAGTTAAACTTGGTTGGTATGACAAAACAGGTAAATAGCTTGGCTAATAAAGCGCGTGAAAACAAATTAAAACCAGACGATATTCAAGGCGGAACATATACCGTAACCAATGTTGGTACTTTTGGAAGTATTATGGGAACTCCTATAATCAATCAACCACAAGTTGGTATCTTGGCTTTAGGAGCAATACGTAAAATGCCTGCAGTTATAGAAACTCCAGAAGGAGATTTTATTGGTATTCGCTACAAAATGATTATGTCGCATTCTTATGACCATAGAGTTGTAAATGGTGCACTTGGAGGTCAGTTTGTGAAAGCAGTTAAAGATTATTTAGAAGCTTGGGATTCAAATCGTGAGATCTAAAAAAAAAATAAGGTTAATGTCATTCAGAGCATAGCGAAGAATCTCATTTTTAAATCCTAAAATATATTAAAACAAAAAGCACCATTTTAAAATGGTGCTTTTTGTTTTATATAAAGAATCTATTTATTTGTAATGCTCTTGAAGCGTTTCCATTAATTGCTTTTGTGTCTTAATATTGGTATACAAGGAATCCTCGATTTTTAAAACGGGAGCCTGTGTTTTAGACTTTATATTATTCGCTTTAAATTCTTTAATTAGACTTACCAAATAGGTGGAGTCTTGATCGATATTAAATTCGGTATAGTTTATTTTATTATTTGCCAGAACGTCCTTTGTTTGGTTACATAACAAACAATTGTCTTTAGTAAATAAAGTGACTGTTTTCGATTTTAAAGAAGCATCTATTTTAAAATTAAAAGCAGTATCGTCCTTTTGCATCGCCAAATCAAAGCTAACTTCATTTACAACCAAAGTGTATTTGTAACTAGGTTCTGTATTTACAAGTTTAACAAGCGTTATCATTCTAACTTTAGAATGTGCAGGGATATTTTTTATAATCGGTCTTGCGCTGCTTCGTCTATACCCAACAGCATCTACTTTTAAAAAAATATCATAGGCAATATCGTTCGTATTTACCGCAAAAAGTTCTACGCGTTTGCCTGTTACTTTTTCTTGTATGCTAACAAATTCATGTTCGTTTTGCGCGGTTGTTTGTATGGTGAATACTAGCGCGAAAGCACAGAGTAATATAAATCTCATTGCTGGTAAATTAAAAATGATTTTTTAACGCTTTAATCAATTTGTCTCTGCTTTCTAATCTATTGTAAATAGAATCTTCAATTTCTATTATAGGAACAAGTGACGTTTTATCATTTTTTCTATTTAAAAGCTCTTGTTGTATTTTTTGATAGTACTCCTTGTCTTCGTCAATATTATATATGGTATGAACAATATTGTTATCGCTAAATAGCTTGATGGTATTATCGCATAAATCACAATAATCTTTCACAAAAACAGTAACCGGTTTGTTTTTTTTGTTTGCATCAAAAGTAAAGACAATAGGATTTACTACTTTTTCTTTATCATGACCAATTTCATTAACTATCATGCCGAAAGTCACGTTAGAATCCTCCGAAATTCTAATTAGCGAAGCCATTTTTACTTCCGATTTAGCAGGAACTGCTTTTGTAACCATATTTTCAGCAGATTTTCTAAATCCAACCGCATTGATTTTTATGAAAACCTCATAATCTGTATTGCTTGAATTAACGGCGTAAACATCTACTTGTTTTCCTTTTTCCTTTTTTTCAATAGAAATATGTGCATGGTTATTTTGTGCAAAACTGAATGCAGAGACAAAAAAAAGTAAAAAATAAAATGTAGTTTTTTTCATTATTAGTTATGGATTAAAAAATTAGATAAATATAATAAAAAGTATATTTGCAGAAACCATTCCAAACTAATGAATTTAAATTTAATAAAACCAATTTGTTTTTTCGACTTAGAAACAACAGGAATTAATATTTCAAAAGACAGAATAGTAGAGATTTCTATTTTAAAAGTTTTTCCTGACGGAAGACAAGAAAGTAATACTTGGAAAGTGAATCCGGAAATGCATATTCCAGAAGAGGTTACCTTAATTCACGGTATTTCAGATGAAGATGTAGCAGATAAGCCAACCTTCAAAGAGCTTGCTAAAGAAATTAATAATGTAATTAAAGATTCCGATTTAGGAGGATTTAATTCGAACCGTTTTGATATTCCGCTTTTAGCAGAAGAAATGCTTCGTGCAGATATGGATTTTGATATGAAAAATAGATCTTCTGTAGACGTGCAAACTATTTTCCATAAAATGGAACAACGTACTTTAGTTGCTGCATATAAGTTTTATTGCGGTAAAGATTTAACAGATGCGCATAGTGCAGAAGCAGATACCAATGCAACGTTTGAAGTTTTAAAAGCACAAATTGAAAAATACGATGAGCTAGAAAATGATACCAAGTTTCTTGCCGAATTTAGCTCTCGTAAAAAGTTTGCAGATTTTGCTGGATTTCTTGCTTTTAATAAAGAAGGCGAAGAGTGTTTCTCTTTCGGGAAACATAAAAACAAACGCGTGGTAGATGTGTTAAGTAAGGAGCCAGGTTACTTTGGTTGGTTGCTAAATGCAGACTTTCCGTTGTATACCAAAAAAGTGCTTACCGCAATAAAATTGCGTACTTTTAATAATAAGTTGGATTAAAATAACCAAGAATCAAGAGCCAGGAGACAAGAATGAAGTTAGCATAGATGTCTTGTTTCTGCAAGAGAAACGGTCTGGTTCTTAACCATAAAACAATAAGGTTTCCGCTTTCGCGGAAATGAAAATTAAGATTTTCAATGAAATTAATCTGCATAGGAAGAAATTACACAGACCATATTAAAGAACTGGAAAACGAAAAACCTACAGATCCTGTCGTGTTTTTAAAACCGGACACTGCCATTTTGTTAAAAAAACAGCCGTTTTTTATTCCAGATTTTTCAGACGATGTACATCACGAAGTAGAAATTCTAGTAAAAATCAATAAAGTAGGAAAGCATATTCAAAAAAAGTTTGCGTCTAAATATTATGACCAAATCGGATTAGGAATAGACTTTACTGCACGTGATTTACAACGACAATTAAAAGAAAAAGGCCTACCTTGGGAAAAAGCAAAATCTTTTGATGGTGCAGCGGTAATAGGCGATTGGTTAGATAAAACGCAGTTTCCAGATGTAGACAATTTAAATTTTTCACTTCTAAAAAATGAAACGCTTGTGCAACAAGGTAATACAAGTCACATGCTTTGGAAAATTGATGAAATTATAGAATATGTGTCAAAATATTTTACTTTAAAGATTGGAGATATTATATTTACGGGAACTCCAGCAGGAGTTGGCAAGGTCGTTGCCAATGATAAACTAGTAGGATGCATAGAAAACACGCAAATGTTTTCAATAACAGTAAAATAAATGGAACAACATTATAAATTATTTCGAGTACGTGAACTGGCAGAAGGAGATGAAGAGTTCATTAATATACTAGCACAAACTTTTTTAGAAGAAGTTCCTGCAGATGCGCAAGTGTTAAAAGAATCTGTAGAAAGTAACAATCATCTAGCAACCTATCAGGTCGCGCATAAAATGAAACCAACGATTGATATGTTTGAGTTGGGAGTTCTAGCGGACTTAATTGAAGTGCAAGATTGGGGGAAGCTAGAGAAAAAAGGGGTAGATATAACTCCTAAATTACAAATTGTACTTGCGGCAGTAAAACAGGCTTCAGACGAAATTCGTTCTGACTTTAATTTATAATGCAGGCAGAAATAATAACCATAGGAGACGAAATTCTTATTGGTCAAATAATAGATTCCAATTCCGCATTTATTGCACAGCAACTAAATAAGATTGGCGTATCTGTTTATCAAATAACTTCCGTTCAAGACGATAAAGAACATATCTTAAAGTCACTACGCGAAGCCGAGGAAAATGCAGATGTCATTATAATTACTGGTGGATTAGGTCCAACAAAAGATGATATTACAAAAAAAACAATTGCAACGTATTTTCAAGATACACTAGTGCAAAATGCTGCTGTTTTAAAGAATATAGAATTACTTTGGGAGAAATATATTCAACAACCACTTTCACAAGTTAATATCGATCAAGCATTAATACCTAGTAAAGCAACCGCTTTAATGAATACCGTTGGTAGCGCACCAGGAATGTGGCTAGAAAAAGGAAATAAAACCTTTGTTTCCCTTCCAGGAGTTCCTTTTGAGATGAAAGCATTAATAGATGATGAAGTAATTCCAAGACTTCAGAAAAAATATAAATGCCCCTTTATACTGCATAGAACCTTACTAACTTATGGTTTAGGAGAAAGTAGTTTAGCCGAAAGAATAGAAGATTGGGAAGATAATTTACCAAAACATATTAAGTTGGCATACTTACCTAATTTAGGCAAAGTACGTTTGCGTCTTTCTGCAAAAGGAGATAATAAAGAAGAAATAATTAAAGAAGTAGAAGAACAAGTTCGTTTGTTACTTCCGCAAATAGAAGAATATTTTACCGGTTTTGAAGATCAAGAAGAGTCGTTAGAAGCCTTAATTGCAAAAGAATTAAGCCTTAGCAACCAAACCTTGGCAACCGCAGAAAGTTGTACAGGTGGAAAAATAGCAGAGCGCATAACGGCAATGTCGGGAGCGTCATCCTACTTTAAAGGAAGTGTGGTGAGCTATGCAACAGAAATAAAAATAGAGGTGCTAAAAGTACCTGAAGTACTTATTCAAAAACATACCGTAGTGAGTGCTGAGGTCGCAGAAGCAATGGCAGCAAATGTTTTAAAACTATTTAAAACCGATTTTGCAATAGCCACTACAGGAAATGCTGGACCAGCAAAAGGAGATGCAGATACAGAAGTAGGTACCGTTTTTATTGCAATAGCAACAAAAGATACCGTATATTCGCAAAAATTTACTTTTGGAAAGCCTAGAATAAAGGTGATAAATAAAGCCGTAAATAAGGCTTTTGAAATGCTTCAAAAAGAAATTTTAAAAAATAGATAAAAATAAGATTGGGGATACGTAAAGAATTTGTATATTTGCACCTCGTTTTGAAATAACAATAATACATTTAGAACAATGTCAAGAGTTTGTGAACTTACAGGAAAGAAGGCAATGGTTGGAAACAACGTGTCTCACGCAATGAATAGAACTAAACGCACATTTGATGCAAATTTAATCAAAAAGCGCTTTTTTATTCCAGAGGAAGATAAGTGGATTACATTAAAGATATCTACATCAGCATTAAAAACTATTAATAAAATAGGTATTTCTGCTGCATTAAAAGAAGCAAGAACCAAAGGTTTTATAAAATAATAGCCGCATTTAAAAGCTTAAGAAAATGGCAAGAAAAGGTAACAGAGTACAAGTAATATTAGAGTGCACAGAGCACAAAGCAACTGGTTTACCAGGAACTTCTCGTTATATTACGACTAAGAACAAAAAGAACACTCCAGATAGAATGGAAATTAAAAAATTCAATTCTACCTTAAAGAAAATGACTGTTCACAAAGAAATTAAATAATATTCTTTTATAGAATACTAAAACTATACGTCATGGCAAAGAAAACCGTAGCATCATTACAAACATCTTCAAAAAGATTAACAAAAGCAATCAAAATGGTTAAGTCTCCAAAAACAGGAGCTTACATGTTTGTTGAGTCTGTAATGGCACCAGATTTAGTAGCTGATTTTTTAGCAAAAAAATAAGTCTACTTAAAAAAAGATATTTTAAAGCTGCTTTCTTAAAGAAAGCGGCTTTTGTTTTATATTTACATTTCAGATTAATGACAATATTTCAGTAACTTAAAAAAGGCTCGACTATTGTTATTATATTTTGGCGTTACCTAAAGGTCAGGCTTTCCGCTATATCTTTTTGCAGAAAAAGCAAAAAGTATGTCGCTGCAATCCTTAACGCAGAAATACGTGAAGCAACAACTTCACCACTAAATAACAAACAACAAAACAACGATGAGTTTTTTTAAAAAAATATTTTCTTCAGAAAAAAAAGAAACATTAGACAAAGGTTTAGAAAAATCTAGTGCTAATTTTTTAGGTAAGTTAAGCAAAGCAGTTGCTGGAAAATCTAAAGTAGATGATGACGTTTTAGATAATTTAGAAGAAGTACTAGTATCTAGTGATGTTGGTGTGAATACTACATTAAAGGTTATTACTCGAATTGAAGAACGTGTAGCTAAAGACAAATATTTAGGTACCGACGAGCTAAATAAAATACTTCGCGAAGAAATTGCAGCTTTATTAAGTGAAACACATTCTGGCGAAGAAACAGAATACACGATTCCTAAATTACCAAAGCAAGCAGACGGAAATAAAACACCTTATGTACTTATGGTAGTTGGTGTAAACGGAGTTGGTAAAACAACAACCATTGGTAAATTAGCATATCAGTTTAAAAAACAAGGACTACATGTAGTACTTGGTGCAGCAGATACTTTTCGTGCAGCAGCAATAGATCAATTACAAGTTTGGGCAGATCGCGTAGATGTGCCAATGATACGTCAAGAAATGGGAAGTGATCCAGCGTCTGTAGCCTTTGATGCTTTAGAATCTGGTGTAAAACAAAATGCAGATGTTATTATAATTGATACTGCAGGACGTTTACACAATAAAATAAACTTGATGAATGAGCTTACTAAAGTAAAGCGTGTCATGCAAAAAGTAATTTTAGATGCGCCACATGATGTACTTTTAGTATTGGATGGTTCTACAGGACAAAATGCTTTTGAACAAGCAAAACAATTTACCGCAGCTACAGAAGTAACCAGTTTGGCAGTTACCAAATTAGATGGTACAGCAAAAGGAGGCGTTGTAATTGGTATTAGTGATCAATTTCAAATTCCAGTAAAATATATCGGAGTTGGAGAAGGTATTGAAGATCTTCAAGTATTTAATAAATTCGAATTTGTGGATTCTTTCTTCAAGTAAAAATAAATATTAGCATATAAAAAAAAAGCCTTAAGAAATTTCTTAAGGCTTTTTTTTTATTTTTAAATATGTGCTATTGCGCAGTAACAGTTACTGGTCCTGTCCAACCACTAAACCCATTAGTTCCACCACAATTGGCACGAACGAAAAAGTCATAAGCTTGTCCAGAATTAACAGTGGCAGATGTAATTCTAACACTATCATAAGATGTAGCAATAATACTTGCTGTAGAAGGATTAAAAGTTGTTCCAGCTATTATACGTGCAATTTCCCAACTATTTTGCGAATCTGGGTGGCTCCATGAAAAATCAAAATATTTATTTCCATTAACATCTGTTCCTGTTCCATTAGATGTGAAATTAGCAGGGTCAATGCAATTAGGGTTTGTAGGATTTTCTAAAGTACTATATGTAAAAGGACCAGTCCATGTACTATAACCACTTTGATCACAACTATTACGTACGTAAAAGTCGTAGGAAGTATCTGCATTTAATCCGTCAATTCTTTTGTAGCTTGGGTAGCTATCTGTAATGGTTTCTATTGTACCGTTACCAAAAGTAAATCCTTGTGTTCCATATTGAACTTGAGCACCACCATATTCACCATCAGACCAAGTTAAATCAATGTATTCATGTGTTACAGAGTCTGGGTATAAATCTACATCTAAATTAGTAGGAGCATTACAGTAAGGATTGTTTTCTAGAGTTACAAAAGAAAAAGGTCCAGCCCAATTACTGTAACCATTAGAATCATTACAAAATACTCTTGCATAAAATGCATATTGGGTTTGGGCTTGTAAGTTCGTTACATCTGCATAGGTTTCCGGAATAGTTAAAGTGGTTCCATTACCTAGGCTAAATCCTAAAGTACCATATTCTACTTGGTATAAAGAAGAGTTTACATTAGTGTTCCAAGAAAGAGATGCTGTTGTATTCGTTAAATTGTTAACGTTTAGACCTCCAGGAGTAGAACAACTATTGGAATCTCCAGAATCATCGCTTCCACAACCTAATATAAATAAAGAGATTGTCAATAATAAAATAATTTTTTTCATAAAATATGTATAAGATTTTTCAGGCGCTAATATAGAGATTGCATCTAAATAAAAAAAATGGAAGTTTAAAGGGCTTTTAATTAGTGAATGCGCTTATTTTTTCCCAAAGATCATTATCAAAAGTAGAAAGCGCAAAGTTAGAATCCTCGGCAGCTTCTCCCATGCGAATAACCACTAATTTTTTGCTAGGGACTACATAGATTTTTTGGTCATTTTTACCTAAAGCAGCATACATGTCATTTGGTGCATTCGGAATTAACGATCCAAAAAAGACAGCTTGCGTTGCTGGTAAATGATAAGAAGGTTTTCCATTTAGCCACCATAAATAACCATAAGATTGGTTTATACTTTGGGAAGTATTGGTAGCTTGGCTAAGATAATCTGGAGATACAATTTGCGTGTTTTCCCATTTTCCGTTGGCCGAAATTAGTAAACCAAATCGTGCCATGCTTCTGGTGGTGCTCCAATAAACACTTAAATCATTTAGAGATATCCAAGCTCCAGACATACCAATTTTATCTTTTAATTTGACATTAAAATAACTCGACCATGTTTGGTTACTTGCTTGTGCAACGACATCTTGTAATTTAACATATACATTATGGTACGCCCATCTCTGTCCGGCATCTGCAACATATTGTAGGTTTTCGGGAGAAACAGTATCACCTAAAGTATCGTCTAAACCCGAGTTCATGGATAATAGATGTTTGCAAGTAATTAAATGCTCTTTGTCTAAAGAAGCGCTTGTCCAACCAGTTCCTAAATAATCGGATACTTTATCATTTATATGCAGTAATCCTTCGTCTTGAGCAATTCCCGTTAGTGTAGCGGTTAGCGTTTTTCCTGCACTTGCCCAATACCAGGAAGAAGTGGAGCTGTGGTCATCCATATAGTTTTCTACAACAATTCTTCCGTTGTAAAGCATAATAAAACCTTTGGTGTTTTTTTCTTCTAAAAAATCTAATAGAGGTTGAAGTTTGTTTTCATTCCAGCCAATATCAGAAATAGAAATAGTTTCCCAGGTATTGGATGCATTCGCAGGGAAATATATAGAAGTGTCATCGTGGTTCGTGTTTTCAATTACTTCATCTCCAGTAGCACAACTAAAAACACTGCAAATTGTAAATAATAATAGGGCTATTTTCGTTTTCATCTAGAGGTTTTAATTTAAGACGGTTAAATATATAAAAGGTTTAATTAAGGTTGTATATTTGCAGCCTGAAAAAAGGTAGTATTAATTAACTAGATTCCCGTTTTTATGGGAAATGAATATGAGAACAAAGACGCTTAAGAAAAATAAAATCAACGTTATTACTTTAGGATGCAGTAAAAATGTATACGATAGTGAGGTGTTAATGGGGCAACTAAAAGCCAACGGAAAAGAGGTTGTTCATGAAGAGGAAGGAAATATAGTAGTTATAAATACCTGTGGTTTTATTAATAATGCGAAGGAAGAAAGTGTGAATACTATTCTTGATTTCATGCAGAAAAAGGAAGCTGGAGAAGTAGATAAAGTATTTGTTACTGGTTGTCTTTCGGAAAGATATAAACCAGATTTACAAAAAGAAATTCCTAATGTAGATGCCTATTTTGGTACTACAGAATTACCAGGCTTATTAAAAGCTTTGGGTGCAGATTATAAACATGAGTTAATTGGAGAACGTTTAACTACAACGCCAAAAAACTATGCATATTTAAAAATTGCGGAAGGTTGTGATAGACCTTGTAGTTTTTGTGCAATCCCGTTAATGCGTGGAAAACATAAAAGTACACCAATAGAAGCCTTGGTTATTGAAGCTGAAAAATTAGCAGCAAATGGCGTTAAAGAACTTATTCTTATTGCACAAGATTTAACCTATTACGGTTTAGATATTTATAAAAAACGAAACTTAGCCGAACTCCTAGAAAACTTAGTAAAGGTGGAAGGTATTGAGTGGATTCGTTTGCATTATGCATTTCCAACAGGATTTCCTTTAGATGTGTTAGATGTTATGAATCGCGAGCCTAAAGTTTGTAACTATTTAGATATTCCGTTACAGCATATTTCCGATAATATTTTAAAAAGTATGCGTCGTGGTACCACCAAAGAAAAAACGACGAAGCTAATTGGTCAATTCCGGGAAGCGGTTCCAAATATGACGATTAGAACAACGCTAATTGTTGGTTATCCTGGTGAAACCGAAGAAAATTTCCAAGAATTAAAACAATGGGTGCAAGATATGCGTTTTGAACGTTTAGGTTGTTTTACCTATTCGCATGAAGAAAACACACACGCTTTTAATTTAGAAGATGATGTGCCTCAAGAAGTGAAAACGGATAGAGCAAACCAAATTATGGAAATTCAATCTCAAATTTCTTGGGAATTGAATCAGCAAAAAGTTGGTCAAGAATTAAAAGTGGTTATCGATAGAAAAGAAGGAAACTACTTTGTGGGTAGAACAGAATTTGATTCTCCAGATGTAGATAACGAAGTACGTATTGATGCAACAAAAACGTATTTAAAAACAGCAGAATTTGTAACGGTTAAAATTACAGAAGCAGAAGATTTTGATCTTTATGGTGAAGTGATTTAATTAAAAAAGATACTTTAAAAAAAGGCAAGCTATTAGCTTGCCTTTTTTTTTGCTTTAAACTAGTGTAGTATTGGTTATACTAGACGTTAAGTAGGTACTAAAAGCGCTGTTTTTTAACAGAGTAATTAATGTTTAAACTGTTAACAAAATGTTAAAACGGTTTATTTTTAAAACCCTAACATTTCTTTCTTCGTAGGTATTAGGCCTTTGCTAATAAGGCATAATGTTTAACTAATACCAATAACCAATGAATAAAAAAATTACACTAATGTTTGCTATAATAGTAGCAAGTATTGCAACAAACAACATGTTTGCACAAGTCGTTACTAGTGGTGCAGATGATGGATCAGACGGAACGTTACGTCAAGAAATACTAGATACACCAGTAGGTGGTGAAATTACTTTTACTGGTACCATTGAAGTGCTTTTAACCATGGGAGAACTTCTAATAGATAAAGAGCTTACTATTACTGGTCCTGCTTCTATAGATGCCAATAACACGAGCCGAATATTTAATATTACTAATGGACCTGTAACATTAAATAATGTATTGTTAACCAATGGAGAGGCGGATAACGGCGGAGCTATTTATACCACTTCTGCATTAACAATTAATAATTCTGAAATCACTGAAAATATTGCCAACGGAGCTTCAGGTTCAGGTGGTGGAATATTTATTGGTGTTAATGGTGCTTTGGTTGTAAATAATTCAACAATTTCATCCAACTTAGCGAATAGAGCTGGAGGAGGAATCGAAGACCAATCTGGTGTTGGTTTAGGGGTAACACTTAATAATGTTAATTTAAATGATAATAATGCGGGAGTATCACCAGCTATTGCTGCACCAGGAAATGGTGGTGGATTACATATCACTGGTCCTGGAGATGCTATAATAACAGGAGGTACCGTTATAGGAAATTTAGCAGGTTCCGAAGGTGGTGGTTTATGGAATGGTTCTGGAAGCATGACCGTAGATAATGTTATGATTAATGATAATGATGCCCAAGGTGCTGCTAGCGATAATGGTGGTGGTGGAATCTTCAATAATGGAGGTGCTTTGGTTGTGCAAAACGGAACGACAATAAGCAATAATATGGCATCTGGAACATTAGGTTCTGGAGGTGGTATTTTTACACTAACGCCAGGTACCATTAATGTAAACGGAATAACGATTGCTAATAATACCGCAAATCGAGCTGGTGGTGGAATCGAAATCAGCTCTGTAGGTGGTGAAACTTATGCTTTTAATAATGTAACCTTAGACGGAAATATAGTAAATAGTCCTGCGCCTGGAAATGGAGGTGGTCTTCATATTTCTGGTGCTGGTAATGTGAATTATAATTGGGGTGCTGTAATAAATAATACTGCTTTTGAAGGTGGTGGATTATGGAATGGATCTGGAACTATGATTGTAACAGGAACCATGTTTACTAATAATACAGCCAATGGTAGTGCTACTGGTGGTGGTGCTTTATTTAATAATGGCGGAACGCTTATAATAGACGGATCTACTACAATGACAGGGAATATTGCAATAGGAACAACTCCTGGAGGTCGTGGGGGAGCGATATTTAATAATGTTGGAGGAATGATTACTATTGCTCCTGGATTAATTATTTCTGGTAACTATGCAAGTCGTGCTGGTGGAGCAATAGAAGATAGCTCTAACGGTAACTTAAATTTAAATGGTGTAACCTTAATTGGTAATTCTGCTGGAGTGGATATCGGTTTAGGTGCAATGGCTAATCCAGGAAATGGAGGAGCAATTCACTTATCTGGTACTACTAATGCGAGTATTTTAAATAGTGTTATTTCCGGTAATTTTGCTGCTCGAGAAGGTGGAGGATTATGGAATAATGCTGGTACTATGGTAGTTGATGCATCTACTTTAGATAACAATGGTGCTCAAGGAACAAGCGCAGATGATGGTGGAGGAGCAATCTTCAATAATGGAGGGACACTTACAGTTCAAAACGGAACAGTAATAACTAATAATACAGCGACTGGTACATCAGGTTCAGGTGGAGGAATTTTATCTACTACAGGAGATGTAACTATTACAGATTCAGAAATAACAATGAATACATCCAACCGTGCTGGTGGCGGAATCGAATTAATTGAAGGGACTTTAAATAGTAACAATGCAATAGTAAATGGAAATACTACAGGATCTGCACCTGGAAATGGTGGCGGACTTCATATTACTGGAACTGCAGATGCTAATATTATAGGAGGAACATTTAATAATAATGTTGCTGCTCGTGAAGGTGGCGGACTATGGAATGGAACAGGAATAATGACTGTCGATGGAGTGATTATCGATGCAAACATTGCAAGTGGATCTGCAGCAGATGATGGTGGTGCAGGAATATTCAACAATGGAGGAACATTAAATGTGGTTAACGGAACTATGGTTTCGAATAATATGGCGACTGGAACTTCTGCCTCTGGTGGTGGTTTATTAAGTACTGCAGGAGATGTAAGTATTATGAACTCAACCTTTGATACTAATGCAGCAAATAGAGCTGGTGGAGCAATTGAAATAATAGATGGTACTTTAACTTTTACAAATTCTACGATGTGGAATAATGATGTAAACGGAACTGCAGGAACTGCAGCACCTGGAAATGGTGGTGGATTACATATTACAGGAACAAGTGGAACGGTAACGATTAATACAAGTACAATCTCCGGAAACGCTGCAGCAAATGAAGGTGGTGGTTTATGGAATCAAAACGGAACAGTAATGACTGTTTCTATGTCTACAATAGATAATAATATGTCTGGTGAAGGTGGTGGAATCTACAATAACACAGGATCTATTACCAATGTTATGACGAGTACCATTTCTGGGAATACGGCATCTGTTTCTGGTGGCGGACTTTCAAATAATGGAGCTGTTTTAGATCTTAATGCAGTAACGGTAGTTATGAATACGACTTCCGGAAGTGGAGGAGGAATCGATGCGGTTAATACGGTAACTTTAAAGAATAGTATTGTCGCTTTAAATGCTGCTGCTTCTGGAATGGATGTTTCCGGAATGTTTACTTCTAGTGATTATAACCTAATAGGAACAGATGATTTATCTGTATTTACTGCACAAACAAATGATTTAGAAGGAGTAGATCCTATAGTTGGCCCTTTACAAGATAATGGCGGAAGCACATTAACACATCAAATATTAAATGGTTCTCCAGCATTTGATGCTGCAGATAGTGCAGATACTTTTGTAGATCAGATTGGTCAAAGTGTTTTTGGTACATCTCGTGATATTGGTGCTTATGAGGCTCAGGCAACCTTATCTATTGAAGATTTTAACCAAGTATCTGTATTAAGCATATATCCAAATCCTTCCAATGGAGCATTTAATATTGTTTTAAAAGATGCGATTTCAGGAGATGTAGATGTACAAATTAATGCTATAACTGGAGCAGTTATTAAACAAATGAAATTGAATAATGGTTTGAATACCGTTAATCTTAAAGGATTTGCTTCTGGTATTTATATTATAAATATTAAAACAGAAACAAGTACTTCTGCACATAAAATTGTGTTACAATAGTTTTAATTAGAAATACGAGTCTTAAAGTAAAAAAGCCATCTCTAGAGATGGCTTTTTTTTATATAATATTTGTACTGTAAATCGTTATTTTTCTAGATTCTCGACAATAGCTTCAAAGTATCTGTTTGCAATTTCTTTTGCTCCTAATTCGTTGTAATGTAAATTATCTGCCATATAAGCATCGGTCCAATTAGTAGACATGTCTACAAGAATTACTTTAGAAGAATCATTGGTTTGCTCATTAGCAACTGTGGCAAGACTTTCAATAAAAGAGTTATATACAACAATACCTTCTGGTGTCATCACATTGGATCTTCCAGGAGCAATACGTTCTAAAAATATAGTGATATTCGCATTGCTGTTTTGTAAAATATCGATGGTTTGGTTAATGTTATCTATTATTTCTTCAATAGGAATATTTCTAACTAAATCATTTCCGCCAATACCCAATAAAACAACATCAGGAATTCCTACATCTTCAATAACATCTTCTATGTTTTCTAAAAGGTCTTCGCTTTTAAACCCACCAATACCTTCGTGATCTGGATCAAAAGATTTTCCTAGTAATTCAGGATAAGAAGTGTTGTCATTTTGTGTACCAATATAATCGATGTTCCATTGGTTAGAGATCAAGTCTTTCCATAAATCATATCGGTAACTTACCGAGTTGCTAGTAGCGCCTTCCACTCTAGAATCTCCTAATGGCATAATGGTAATAGCATTATTAGTATTAACATTATTTTGTGTAAAAGTATTAGAATTTTCTTCATTTTTGTGACAGTCTTGTAAAGCGAAGAATGTGGTTAAAAGAAGAAACGGAAAAAAAATAGCTGCTTTTTTCATTAAAAATATTTTAAGGACGAATAGTTTTAAGAGACTAAAGATAAGTTATTTCCTTTTTATTTTGTTTTATTAGGTATAAAAGTGAAAATAAAATATCTCAAAATTAAAGAATAAAACACTGTATCTTTACATAAAATATTGAAGTTTACTATGCCAACAGAATGTATTGCTTTTAAAAAAACCAACTATTTTTCATCTTTAATCTGTGATTATTTAGAGGAAAATAAGGAACTACAACCTTTTTATAATAACTTTCCAAAATTAGAAAATTTTAAAAAGCAGATAGAAGAGAAAACGGCATTTGTTAAATCGGAGTCCAGAATTATTTTATCGGAAGCCTTAAAAACGCAATATAAAAACACTGAAGCTTCGTCATTAACCCTTCAAAATATTGAAGCTTTAAAACTAGAAAACACTTTTACAATTACAACAGGACATCAATTAAACTTGTTTACTGGGCCTTTGTATTTCTTGTTTAAAATTGTTTCGGTTATCAATTTGGCTACGCAATTAAAACAAGAATACCCAGATAATAATTTTGTGCCCATCTATTGGATGGCAACCGAAGATCACGATTTCGAAGAAATTAATTACTTCAACTTTAAAGGAAAAAAAGTACAGTGGAATAGAGGTGCTTCTGGAGCAGTTGGAGAACTTTCTACCGAAGGATTAGATAAGGTATTCGATGTTTTTACCAAAGAACTTGGTGCAGGAAAAAATGCAGAAACCTTAAGAGAACTATTTCAATCGGCATATTTAAAACATGATAATTTAGCAGACGCAACACTGTATTTAGCAAATGCTTTATTCGCCGAATATGGTTTGGTAATCGTAGAAGCAAATACTAAAAGTTTGAAAGAATTATTTGTTCCTTATATGGAAGAAGAACTTCTAAAACAGACTTCTTTTAAAACGGTATCGGAAACCAATAAACGACTAGAAGCATTATCCAGCGTTAGTAAAATTCAGGTAAACCCTAGAGAAATAAATTTATTCTACTTAAACAAAAACCTAAGAGAACGAATCGTTTTTGAAGATGAAGTGTATAAAGTGCTCAACACAAATATTACCTGGAGCAAGAGTGAGATACTTAAAGAAGTCTCTAACTTCCCACAACGCTTTAGTCCGAATGTAATCATGCGCCCTTTATACCAAGAAGTAATTCTGCCAAACCTTTGTTATACAGGTGGCGGAGGAGAATTGGCATATTGGTTACAATTAAAAGATTATTTTGAAGCCGTAAAAGTGCCTTTTCCAATGCTATTGCTAAGAAATTCTGCTTTAATAAAAACAGAAAAGCAAGCTGTTAAATTAGAAAAACTAAATATTTCTAATGAAGATTTGTTTTTAAAACGAGATGCTTTCATCAATAAAAAAGTACGTCAGATTTCTAATATAGATATCGATTTTTCAGAGCAGTTAAAGCAATTACAAGCACAATTTAAAGACATGTATGCCTTAGCCGAACAAACCGATAAATCTTTTATCGGCGCAGTTGCAGCACAAGAAAAGAAACAAATTAACGGATTGCAGCATTTAGAGAAACGTTTACTTACCGCACAAAAACGCAAACTAAAAGATCAAGTAGAACGCATGACAGAGCTTCAAAACGAACTGTTTCCTAATGCTAGTTTACAAGAACGTAATACCAATTTTTCGGAATTGTATTTAGAATTCGGAGAACAATTAGTGCCAAAACTAATAGAAGAGCTAAAACCTTTACAAGGCGATTTTACGATTATAACGCTGTAGTTTGTAATATTCCGTGTTCGGTGTTGGGTGTTCAGTGTTCGGTGTTCAGTAGGCAGTATTCAGTGTTCCGTGTTCAGTCTTCAGTATGCGGTCTTCAGTATTCACGATTCCTGTCTCCATTTTTCAATTGCAGTCCTTCCATTTTCCAAAAACAAAAAAGTTTAAAATTCTCTTAAAAAAGTTTGCGTATCGTTCCCGATTAAAAAATCAATTCCTATTTTTGCGCATGCAACACAACAAGGTACTTATATTAGATTTCGGATCGCAATACACACAACTAATTGCGCGTAGAGTTAGAGAGCTTAACATCTTATCTGAAATACATCCATTCAACAAAATTCCGGCAAACATAGAAGATTACAAAGCAGTAATTCTTTCTGGTAGTCCAAACTCGGTACGAGGAGAAGACGTATTACATCCAGATTTATCTAAAATTAGAGGGCACAAACCTTTATTAACCGTTTGTTACGGCGCACAATACTTAGCACATTTTTCTGGTGGTGAAGTAGCACCTTCCAACACTAGAGAATATGGTAGAGCGAACTTAAGTTTTGTAAAAGAAGACGAAGCATTTTTTAGCCA
Source organism: uncultured Flavobacteriaceae bacterium (assembly GCA_947502495.1). Lineage (GTDB taxonomy): Bacteria > Bacteroidota > Bacteroidia > Flavobacteriales > Flavobacteriaceae > Oceanihabitans. Next base: position 107,091 of record CANNAC010000004.1, read on the forward strand.
AATCTCTAAAGGAAGCCAAGTATGGATGAGTCATAGTGATACCATAAAAACACTACCAACAAATGGTGTGCTTTTAGCAAGTACGCATGACGTAGAAAATGCAGCCTATAAAATTGAAGGCGAAAAAACATACGCGATTCAATTCCACCCAGAAGTATATCACTCTACAGACGGAAAACAATTACTAGAAAATTTCTTAGTACATATTGCAGGATTAGATCAAGATTGGACACCAGATTCTTTTGTAGAAGAAAGCGTTCAAGCATTAAAAGATAAATTAAAAAACGATAAAGTAGTACTCGGCTTATCTGGAGGCGTAGATTCTTCTGTAGCAGCAATGTTACTGCACAAGGCTATTGGTGAAAACCTATATTGCATCTTTGTAAACAATGGTTTACTTCGTAAAAATGAATACGAAAGTGTATTAGAGCAATACAGCGGCATGGGCTTAAATGTAAAAGGGGTAGATGCTTCGGCACGCTTTTTGGATGCACTTGCAGGATTGAGCGACCCAGAATTAAAGCGTAAAGCAATTGGGCGTGTATTTATTGAAGTGTTTGATGACGAAGCACATCAAATAGAAGACGTAAAATGGCTAGCACAAGGAACCATTTATCCAGATGTTATAGAAAGTGTTTCTGCAACCGGAGGACCAAGCGCAACTATAAAAAGTCATCATAATGTAGGTGGTTTACCAGACTTTATGAAACTTAAAATAGTAGAGCCACTTAAAGCATTATTTAAAGATGAGGTGCGTCGCGTTGGTGCATCTATGGATATGGACAAAGCCTTATTAGGGCGTCATCCATTTCCAGGACCAGGACTTGCAATCCGTATTTTAGGAGATATCACTCCAGAAAAAGTGCGCATTTTGCAAGAAGTAGACGCCGTGTTTATAGACAACCTAAGAAAATGGAATCTATACGATAGCGTTTGGCAAGCAGGAGCAATCCTACTTCCAGTAAATAGTGTAGGAGTAATGGGAGATGAGCGTACATACGAAAAATGTGTGGCATTAAGAGCAGTAGAAAGTACCGATGGTATGACCGCAGATTGGGTAAATCTACCATACGAATTTTTACAAAAAACTTCTAACGAGATAATAAATAAAGTAAAAGGCGTTAATAGAGTAGTGTACGATATTAGTAGTAAGCCGCCAGCAACCATTGAGTGGGAATAACAAATTCCTTTGCAAAAAGGAATCTTATTAATAATAAAGAGGGCGTTACCACAAGGGTCACGCTTTCAGCAGTCGCTATCAGAGATGAGCTCCAACAAAGCTTCAATCGTTAACGCAAATTAGAACAGACAAATAACAGATGAAGAATTTACTATATATATTCAGTTTCGTTTTCTTATTCAGTTGTGCAACAACAACACAAGCGCAAAACTATAAAACACATAAAGTAAAATCTGGGGAAACCATTGAAGCTATTGCTAAGCAATACCAGGTAACGCCGTATGATATATATGCATTAAATCCTGATGCTAAAAAAGAATTAAAGAACAATGCCGTTTTAATTATTCCAAATTCTAAAATAGCAACACCAGAAACCATAACGACAACCGTAAAAGAGTTTCAAAACTTTAAAGAGCATAAGGTAAAACGTAAAGAAACCCTGTACAGTTTATCTAAAAAATATAATGTAGACCAAGACGAAATTAAAAAACATAATCCGTCATTATATGCCAATAACTTAAGAAAAGGAGACCGAATTAAAATTCCGGTATACAAAACAAAAACGGTTGTAGAAACGGTAAAAACAACAAAAGATTACGCCGTTTTACCAAAAGAAGGAAAATGGCGCATTGCTTATAAATTCGGAATTACAGTAGACGAGCTAGAAGCATTAAATCCAGATCTGTCTGCAACATTGGATGTTGGACAAATAATACAAGTACCAAACCTAGAAAAAGAAGAGGTAAAACAAATTGACGAAAGATATTCGTACTATTCTGTATTGCCAAAAGAAGGTTTTTATAGATTAAAAATCAAACTAGGAATAGAGCAAGAAGAGCTAGAAGCATTAAATCCAATACTAAAAGAAACCGGATTAAAATCAGGGATGGTTTTAAAAATTCCGTTTTCTAGTGATATAACAGAAACAGGAGAATCTTTAGCGAATAACACAACAGCTGCCGCTTCTAGTCTAGTTAGTAAAATTAGAAATTACGAAACTAAAAATATTGTAATCCTATTGCCTTTTAAATTAAACAGAGTAAATGCCGATTCTGTTTATGATGCGAAAAAGAAAATTGAAAACGATAACTTTTTAGGTACTTCTTTAGATTTTCATTCCGGAGTTTTAATGGCGGTAGATTCGCTTAAAAAACTAGGAATCTCTTTAAAAGTAGATGTGTACGATACTAAAAATGAATTAAGCGAAGTTTCCAATTTATTAAGTACTAAAAACATTGAAGACGCAGATGCGGTTATTGGTCCGTTAATGACTAAAAATTTCGAACGTGTTGCTTCCCATTTAAAAGGGAAAAATATTCCGGTGATTTCTCCTAATTTAAAGGATTTAAAATTATCAGAAAATGTGTTTCAATCCATGCCTTCTTCCGCTTTATTAAAAACAAAAATGATTAGTTTTGTTAAAGCAGATAGTACTAAAAGTCATGTGATTATTATCGCAGATGCTAAAAATTCAGCAATTAGTAATGCTATAAAAAGAGAAGTTGGTACGGCATCACAAATACATTCTAGAAAAGATAAAGAAGGAAAAGATTCGTATTATGTTTTAGAAAGTGATATTGTTGGTAAATTAAAACCAGGAAAAAATATCATCTTTTTAGAAACTGAAAATTACACTTTTGTATCTAATGTTACTAGTATTTTAAACTCGTTAAATAACGACGATACTAAAATTGTTTTGGTAACCACCAATATGAACGCTGCCTTTGAGAATGATGAGATTTCCAACTATCATTTATCAAATCTTAATTTTCATTTCCCAACCGTTTCTAAAACCTATAACGAAGATGATAATAATGGTTTTGCTAGAGAGTACAAGAAAAAATACGGAGCAACGCCAAATAAAACAGCTGTTAGAGGTTTCGATTTAATGATGGATGTTGTCTTACGCCTTTCAGTTTCTGATAATATGTATACTTCGGTAAATGAATTTCCGTTAACCGAGTACATCGAAAATAAATTCGCATATCATAAAAACCTTTTCGGAGGATATTATAACAATACGATTTATGTGGTGAAATATGAAGATTTAAAAATAGTAGAAGCAAAATAAAATGTTTTTAAGAATATGCCTTATCAGTTTTTGTATTCTCACACTTCATAACGAAGGGACTACAATTTCTTGGAGCGAATCGTACCAACTTTCTTGGAGCGATTTTAAAGGACCTTCAAAAACAAATACAGATGCCGTAGCAACAACCGCTTCTGGTATTACCTTTAGTTATTCTATTAAAACGACAAGTAAAAAAGAAGTCGTAGGTTTTAAAACAAAGATATTTGCGCATTTTTATCCCGAGAAATCTTGGTATAAAGCAGAAGAAGCAGACAACCACATATTAGCGCACGAACAATTTCATTTTAATATTACAGAGCTGCACGCTAGAAAGTTTAGACAACGCGTATCGCAATTAGAAGCATCACCTACTTTAAACAAACAGCTAGATAAAATACATCAAGAGATAAATCAAGAGCTTTCTAGTCTTCAAAAACTGTATGATGCGGAAACGGACTTTTCTAGAAATTACGAACTACAATCCCATTGGCAAAATCATATCGAAACCGAATTAGCCAAATTAGAGACCTTTAAATCTAAAGAATAGGCATGCAATTACAGCCAGATAGAGAATTTCTTGTGAAACTCGCACACACCAAAATGCCTTTTGGTAAGTATGAAGGTCGGTATTTAATTGATTTACCAGAACATTATGTGGTTTGGTATCACAACAAAGGATTCCCAAAAGGAAAGCTTGGCGAAATGCTAGAAACCGTGTACACCTTAAAATTAAACGGACTAGAAGGACTCATTAAAAATATACAGAAGAATTTTTCTAAGCCTTAGGTTTGTTGATTTTGTTTAACTGTTTTGTATACCGTTATTTATTCAATAAACTAAAATAGTTCCATTCGGAAAAACGCCTTCGTATCCGCAAGGAATATGTCCGTTTTTATAAATCGGTATTAGGTGAGAATAAAATGTCGGAATATTATATTTTTCATAAGCGATTTCTTGATAATAACTCAAAATATCCCATTCGACAGAAGCGAATATGGAATCTGGTAAATCACTTTGTTTTAATTTCTCACGTGCAGATTGGAATATTCCATTATTCAAATAGTTTTTTATACCGCTAGTTATTGTATGCCATTCCGTAGATTCATTTCTTCGTGTTCGATTAAGAAACGAAGTCAATTCATTTCTTTTCTCTAATTGAAAATTCTCCCATTCCATAGAGTTGCACAATACAACTGCTTTGTGCAAAGACTTAATTTTTTTTAGATTATGTTGATGCGAAACCCCAATATTATTTCCACAATTACAGAACCAATCTATTTTTTCTAAATCCGTAAAATTTTCCGTTTTTAGAGGTTTTAAATATCGTAATGGCTTATTGTATTCTAATGGCATTTCCGTATTTCGATGGTTTTGGTTAATTGTCTATAACGATTAAAAGAATATCCATCCGTTTTAATGAGGAATATTAGAAGTTAAACGAAGTTAGCTTATTTTTGCAATAAAATCAAGTCAGAATGTGCTGAAAACCATTTATAAATCCCTCTAAAAATAAAACAGCAAACCCGTAAATTTTCAAACTTAAAATTGTAAATTTGCTCGCGTTTAACAGCGCAACATGACAACTACAACAAAATACATATTTGTAACAGGAGGAGTAACATCTTCCCTTGGAAAAGGGATTATTGCTGCATCCTTAGCAAAGCTACTTCAAGTACAAGGTTACAGAACTACAATTCAAAAATTAGATCCTTATATCAATGTCGATCCAGGAACGTTAAATCCGTATGAGCATGGCGAATGTTATGTTACAGATGATGGCGCAGAAACGGATTTAGATTTAGGACATTACGAACGTTTTTTAAACGTACCAACTAGTCAAGCAAATAATGTGACTACAGGACGTATTTACCAAAGCGTAATAGAAAAAGAACGCCGTGGTGAGTTTTTAGGAAAAACGGTTCAGGTAATTCCTCATATTACAGACGAAATTAAAAATAGAATCCAAATTCTTGGTAATTCTGGCGATTACGATGTCGTAATTACAGAAATAGGAGGAACGGTTGGTGATATAGAATCGCTTCCTTATATAGAAGCTGTGCGTCAACTAAAATGGGATTTAGGAGATAATAATGCTATTGTTATTCATTTAACATTAGTACCTTATTTATCTGCTGCTGGAGAATTAAAAACCAAACCAACCCAACATAGTGTGAAAACGCTAATGGAAAGTGGTGTTATGGCAGATATTCTAGTTTGTAGAACAGAGCACGAATTACCAAATGAGTTACGCAAAAAATTAGCTAAATTTTGTAACGTAAGGGAAGAAGCAGTGATTCAATCTATTGATGCTTCTACTATTTATGATGTGCCAAATTTAATGTTGCAGCAAGGTTTAGATAAAGTAGTTTTAAAGAAACTAGCTTTAGAAAGTCATACCCCAGACTTAACCCAATGGAATAAGTTTTTAACAAGACATAAAAATCCGAAAACCGAAGTAACTATTGGTTTAATTGGGAAGTATGTAGAGTTGCAGGATTCGTATAAATCTATTTTAGAATCCTTTATTCATGCAGGAGCAGAAAACGAAGTAAAAGTAAATATAGAGTCTATACATTCTGAGTATTTGAATGCAGATAATATAAAAATGAAGCTTTCTCATTTAGATGGAATTTTGGTAGCACCAGGATTTGGAGAACGTGGTATAGATGGTAAAATTGCAGCGGTTCAATATGTGCGTGAAAACAAGATTCCTTTCTTTGGTATTTGTTTAGGTATGCAAATGGCAGTGATTGAATTTGCTAGAAACGTACTAAAATTAGAAGGTGCAAATTCTTTTGAAATGGATCCAGAAACTAAAAACCCTGTGATTAGTTTAATGGAAGAACAAAAAACGATTACAGATAAAGGAGGAACAATGCGTTTAGGTGCATGGTCCTGCAATCTTAAAAAAGATAGCATTGTTTCTAAAGTATATAAATCGGAAACAATTAAAGAAAGACATAGACATCGTTATGAGTTTAACAATGTATATAAAGAACAAATTGAAGCAGCAGGAATGCTAGCAACAGGATTAAACCCAGAAACTGGTTTGGTAGAAATTGTTGAGATACCTGAACATCCTTGGTTTGTTGGTGTGCAATATCATCCAGAATATAAAAGTACGGTTTCCAATCCGCACCCTTTATTTGTTGCATTTGTAAAAGCGGCATTAAAACATAAGAAAAGTAAGTAAAGTGTCACAATGGCACAAATGTAAGATTGGATTACTTTTTGAGTAATCAACTTTCTAGACTAGAAAAGTCATAAAACATGCTAGTCTTAATTAATATAATATGGAAGAAAAAAAACTAGACCTTAATTCGATAATTGGATTCATTCTAATATTCGGAATTTTAGTGTACATGATGTACATGAACCAGCCATCTGCTGAAGAATTAGAAGCCGAAGCAATTGCTAAACAAGAGCAAGTGGAAGCAGAACAAAAAGCAGAAGTCCAAGACGACACTTTGGTTACCACTTCCGAAGATTTTTCAGGAGGAATAGTTACAGATTCTACACAACTAGTAACCTTAAAAAATAAATTAGGTGCTTTTGCCTATGCATCTACGCTAGCGTCTGCTACCAATAAAGAAACATTGGTAGAGAATGGTGTGCTTGGTTTAAAATTCAGCAATAAAGGTGGTTACCTTAGCGAGGTTAAATTAAAGAAGTTTGTAGATTACGATTCTATTCCAATTTACTTGGTTAAAGATGGTAACACTGCTTTTAATATTAGTTTTAATACTTCAGATAATAGAAACTTAAATACACAAGATCTATTTTTTGAACCAACAGTTACTAAAAACGGAGAAAACACAGTAGTTTCTATGAAACTAAAAGTATCTCCAACACAATTTTTAGAATACAGATACGAGTTAATACCTAATGATTATATGGTGAATTTCACTATTAGATCACAAGGATTGAGTAACATCGTAAATGGTACGCAAAAAATAAATTTAGATTGGAAACTGAAAACGTTCAGGCATGATAAAAGTGTAGCTTATGAAAATAGATATACACGTTTAACATACTTATACGAAGAAGATAAAATTGACAAATTAAGTCCTTCTGGTGATGATGAAGAAACTTTAGAAGATGTAAGCTGGTTATCTTACAGACAACACTTTTTTAGTTCTATTTTGGTTGCCGATAAGCCTTTAAAGAATGTAACTATAACTTCAGAAAATTTAGTTTTAGATGAAGAAGTAGATACCGTTTCGACTAAAATATTTACAACTAAAATACCATTAGAATTACAAGCTGGAGAGTTTAGCAATCCAATGCGATTTTATTTCGGACCAACAGATAATAATACACTTAAAAAGTATGATATTGGTTTAGAAGATAGTATTCCTTTTGGATGGGGAATTTTCGGCTGGATTAACCGTTTCCTTTTTGTTCCATTATTTAGCTTTTTAAGTGGATTCTTACCTTATGGAATTGCTATTGTTGTAATGACGGTTTTAATTAAACTATTACTTTCATTTGTACAGTACAAGCAATTTTTATCACAAGCAAAGCTTAAAATTATTAAGCCAGAACTAGATGCGATAAAAGAGAAGTACAAAGACAACAAAATGAAAATCCAACAGGAGACTATGGCGTTGCAAACCAAAGCAGGAGCTAGTCCGTTAAGTGGATGTTTACCAGCTTTAATACAACTTCCTGTGTTTTATGCACTGTTTCAGTTTTTCCCTTCTGCTTTCGATTTAAGACAGAAAAGTTTCCTTTGGGCAGACGATTTATCTTCTTATGATGTGGTTGCAGAGTTACCTTTTCATATTCCTTTTTATGGAGATCACGTAAGTTTATTTCCAATATTGGCATCGATTGCTATTTTCTTTTACATGAAAATGACAACAGGGCAACAAATGGCATCACAACCTACGCAAGAAGGTATGCCAGACATGCAGAAAATGATGAAGTATATGATTTACTTCTCCCCATTAATGATGTTGTTTTTCTTTAATAATTATGCTTCAGGATTAAGTTTATATTACTTTATATCTAATGTTATTAGTATTGGTATTATGTTAGTTATTAAGAACTTTATTCTTGATGAAGAGAAAATACATGCCAAAATTCAAATTAGTAAATCGAAGCCTAAAAAACAGGGTAAGTTTGCTAAGAAGATGTCACAGATGATGGAAGAGGCAGAAAAACAAAAACAAGCAAAAAATAAGAAGTAATATAAACTTCTAATAAAATAAGAAAGCTGCTATTTGTTTTTAAAACTTTGGCAGCTTTTTTGCTATATTTATTTTGTGATTTGATAATTATACTAACAATTTTAATCGCATATTAACGTTATTTTAAATATGAAAAATATACTATTCCTTTTTGTTTTTTTACTTCCTTTTATAGGAGCTGCACAAGATGTAAATCAATTCGATGCCGAAGGTAAAAGACATGGTGTTTGGAAAAAGAACTATGAAGACACAGCTGTTTTACGCTACCAAGGAGAATTTTCTCATGGTAAAGAAATTGGTGTTTTTAAGTTTTATAAGAAGGTAAATGGAAAAGCTGTTTTAGCAGCCAATAAGCAATTTCATGCAGACAGTGATATTGCGCAAGTTTCCTTTTATGCTTCTTCTGGAAAATTGATTAGTGAAGGCCAAATGAATGGTAAATTATACGTTGGCACTTGGACGTACTATCAAAATAAAACAAAAAGCATTCTAAGTAAAGATACCTATAATGATAAAGGCGAATTACACGGCGATCGTTTTGTGTATTATGTGGATGGTGTTTTAGCACAAAAAGAATCATACGTAAACGGAAAACTTCACGGTTCTTCCACTTGGTATACCGAAAAAAGTATTGTGGTAAAAGAGTATGTATATGATACTGGTGAATTACACGGGCCAGCAACGTTTTATGATAAAACGGGTGTTATGGTTTTACAAGGACAATACCAAAGAGATAGAAAACATGGTGTCTGGAAATATTACGAAAATGGTAAGCTTGTAAAGGAGAAAGATTTTACTAGAAAGAGTAATAATCCATATAAAAAATAATTACGAATAGGTGTAAAATATAAGCTCCTTACTTGCGTAAGGAGCTTTTTTTTAGGTAGTCTTTTTTTTTATGAATAAGCTATTAATCAATCTAAATGAAAGGAGATACCTAAATTATACTGCGAAAATAATATTATTTATAGTTTTTAGTTAGCAATAATTGGTTTTTTCGACTAACGGCATGTTATTTTAACAAAGCATTATAATTTAAGATAATTCAATTTTTTTTATTCGTAATTTTGCATCTTGAAAATAAATCGTTGAAAACAGTGGTTTTTAAAGGTTATATTTTTTTTGATGAATTACATCTGACCCTAAAATAAAATATAAACAAAACAGATGAAAAGAGTAATAGTAGGACTTTCAGGAGGAGTAGATTCAAGCGTTGCTGCGTATTTATTAAAGGAGCAAGGTTATGAAGTGATAGGCTTGTTTATGAAAAACTGGCATGATGATACCGTAACGATCTCCAATGAATGTCCGTGGTTAGACGATAGTAATGATGCGATGCTTGTTGCAGATAAATTAGGAATTCCTTTTCAAACTGTAGATTTAAGCGAACAATACAAAGAGCGTATTGTAGACTATATGTTTCATGAATATGAAAAAGGAAGAACCCCAAACCCAGATGTACTTTGTAATAGAGAAATCAAGTTTGATGTGTTTATGAAAATTGCTCTAGAGCTTGGCGCAGATTATGTTGCTACAGGACACTATTGTAGAAAAGGAACTATAGATACAAACGGAAAAGAAACCTATCAATTACTTGCTGGAGCAGATGATAATAAAGATCAATCGTATTTTTTATGTCAATTGTCACAAGACCAATTAGCAAAAGCATTGTTTCCTATTGGCGAATTACAAAAACCAGAGGTAAGGAAAATAGCAGCAGAACAAGATTTAATTACTGCAGATAAAAAAGACTCTCAAGGATTATGTTTTATTGGAAAAGTGCGTCTTCCAGATTTCTTACAACAACAATTAAAACCTAAAGAAGGTGTTATTGTAGAAATACCAGAAAGCAATGCATCTTTTCATAAAGAAGCGCCTAGTTTTTCTAATAAAAAGGAAGAATTAGCATACTTGTCTGAAAAAGCAGATTTTAAAGTAGCAGATGGTAAGGTGGTAGGTAAACATCAAGGAGCACATTATTTTACAAAAGGACAACGTAAAGGGTTAGCCGTTGGTGGTACAGTAGAACCTCTATTTGTTATTGATACCGATGTTAATGATAATGTGATTTATACCGGACAAGGAAAAAATCATCCAGGTTTATATAAAAGAGCTCTTTTTGTGTCTAGCGAAGAAATTCATTGGGTGCGTGAAGATTTAGCGCTTCAAGTAGATGAAAGCATGGAAGTGTTGGCGAGAATTAGATATCGTCAAGAGTTACAAAAAGCGACATTACACCAAGTAGATTCAGGAATGTATGTAGAGTTCGAAGAACCACAATCTGCAATTCAAGAAGGACAATTTGTAGCTTGGCATCATGGGGATGAGCTTTTAGGTTCTGGCGTAATTTCCTAAATAAATGCATATAAAAATTTTAAGCCTTTTTTCAGTGGAAGAAAGGCTTTTTTTATTTCAAAATTTCAAAGTTTAAAAATATAAGCTAATATTTTCATCGTGCATGTTTCTATTGGTAGAGTGTAATCAAATTCTTAAATTACCATCTTTAAACTCACTGTCATGCGGAGCGTAGACGAAGCATCTTACACAAATACAGAAAAATGCAAAACAGAATAACAGAACTTTTTAATATAAAACACCCAATAATTCAGGCAGGAATGATCTGGAATTCTGGATGGAAATTAGCATCAGCAGCAAGTAATGCTGGGATTTTAGGATTAATCGGAGCAGGAAGTATGTATCCAGATGTGCTAAGAGAACACATTCAGAAATGTAAAAAAGCAACCGATAAGCCTTTTGGTGTCAATGTTCCAATGTTATATCCTAACGTGGAAGAGATCATGAATATTATTGTGGAAGAAGGTGTAAAGATTGTATTCACTTCTGCAGGAAACCCGAAAACGTGGACCAAATGGTTGCAAGAAAAAGGAATAACGGTGGTACATGTAGTAAGTAGCGTCAAGTTTGCTTTAAAAGCACAAGATGCAGGAGTAGATGCTATTGTTGCAGAAGGTTTTGAAGCTGGCGGACATAACGGTAGAGACGAAACGACAACGCTTACCTTAATACCAATGGTAAAAGAACAATTACAAATACCTTTAATCGCTGCAGGAGGAATTGCAACCGGACAAGCCATGTTGGCTGCAATGGTTTTAGGTGCCGATGGCGTACAAGTAGGTAGCCGTTTTGTTGCTAGTGAAGAAAGCTCCGCACATCAAGCATTTAAAAAAGTGGTTGTAGATGCTAAAGAAGGCGATACACAACTAACCTTAAAAGAACTGGCTCCAGTTCGATTGATAAAAAATAAGTTTTATAACCAACTTCAAGAACTTTATAAAACGTCACCAACACCAGAAGAACTTAAAGAATTACTAGGTAGAGCAAGAGCAAAACGTGGTATGTTTGAAGGCGATTTGGAAGATGGCGAATTAGAAATCGGACAAATAGCAGGGTTGATTCATGATATTAAATCTACAGCACAAATTGTGGAAGATATGATGCAGGAATTTGATGAAGCTAAATCGAAAGTAAAAAGCCTATAAGTTGATGAAAAAAATAATCACAATTATATTTTTACTTTTCTTTATTTCTGTAAATGCACAAAAAGTAAAAAAGAGAACAAGTAAAACGGCATTAGGTGAAACCGAAATATATTATGTTCTTAAATCAGATAAAAAAGTTAAACATGGTAAATATTTAGTAAAAAATCCTTTTTCAAATAATTTAAGAGTAACTGGAGAATATGCTTTTGGAGAAAAACATGGCTTATGGATTGAATATAATATATTGTGTAATAAAATTAGAAGTAGAGGTTATTATAAAAAAGGTAAAAGAATTGGCAAATGGAAATTCTTTGATTATACCGGGAAATTTATACAAGAATATGATTATGATGCAAAAAAAATAATTGCATCAAAAGAAGTTGAAAGAGTTAAAGAGTATCCAAAATTATTAGAATATGAAGTTTTTATTAATGATAGTTTAGTTATTACTACCTTAGATTCACCTCCTTCTTGCATTGGAGGAAGGTGTAATTTAATTTATGAAATTGGTGAAAAATTTTACGAAATCCGGGATCATCCAATGGATGATTATGATTTTAAAAAAAAATATGATTTAACTGAGGAATATGCATCTATAGATTTTTCCGTATTAATTAAAAGAGATGGAACTACAGGAGATATAAAAAATAATGATGCAATTTCTAATCCTAATATTGTTTTTGGTGTTGATACTTTTAATTTTATAAAAAGCGAAATAGAAAGTAGAAAAGGTCAATGGTTAGTGGCAGAAAAGAATGGAGAAAAAGTAGATGCATACATAAAAATGGTTTTTGGTATAACATATTATAGTCGCAAGGAAAAGTAAATTATTTCTTCATTTAATCCCCAAACTTATCGCTCGTCTGTGACGAGTAATTATCTAAAATATAATTCGCATAACATAAACCGAAGCACTACTTTTGCCAGAGGAATTATTCCCTTTTGCGATAGTATATTTTTAGTACAAAGTATAGCGCAAAAAGGGTATTAATTCTTATAAATTCTATTATTCAATGGCGTTAAGGGATTACACAAAAGAGTTTAAATACAACTGGAAACTTGCAGCACCTGTAATGTTAGGTATGCTTGGTCATACCTTTGTACAGTTGGTAGATAATATTATGGTTGGCCAAATGGGTACTGCAGAATTAGCTGCGGTTTCTCTTGGTAATAGTTTTGTTTTTATAGCCATGTCTTTAGGAATTGGTTTTTCTACAGCGATCACTCCTTTGGTTGCCGAAGCGGATACTGCAAATAATTTTAATCAAGGGAAATCTGCCTTCAAACATGGATTGTTTTTGTGTACCGTATTGGGTATTTCGCTATTCTTTATGGTGTATTTTGCCAAACCGCTCATGTACCTTATGAAACAACCTCTTGAGGTGGTAGAGCTTGCTATTCCTTATTTAGATCTGGTTGCTTTTTCTTTAATTCCGTTAATTATATTTCAAGCTTTTAAACAATTTAGTGATGGTTTATCTATGACTAAATATCCAATGTACGCAACTATTTTGGCGAATGTGATTAACGTGATTTTAAACTATTTACTAATTTTTGGGAAGTTTGGCTTCCCAGAACTTGGTATTATTGGTGCGGCTTATGGTACATTAGTTTCGCGTGTTGTAATGGTTATCTATTTATGGTGGTTGTTAAAAGGAAAAGAAAAATCTAAAAATTACGTTACCAATATTAAGTTTTTTGTGCTCGAAAGTAGCATGCTAAAAAAACTGATAAGTTTGGGAGCGCCTAGTGCCATGCAAATGTTTTTTGAGGTTGCGATATTTACAGCCGCAATTTGGTTGAGTGGTTTGTTAGGTAAAAATGCCCAAGCAGCAAACCAAATCGCTTTAAACTTAAGTTCGATGACCTTTATGATTGCAATGGGTTTAAGTGTTGCTTCTATGGTACGAGTAGGGAACCAAAAAGGATTGAAAAACTATGTCGAATTGCGAAGAATTGCTTTCTCCTTGTTTTTACTAGGAACCATTTTTGCCACCTGTTTTGCTTTACTCTTTTTTGCGTTTCGACATCAATTACCTAAGTTGTACGTAGATTTTGATGATGCAAAAAACGTAATGGATAATACAGAAGTAGTTGCTATAGCGTCTAAACTAATGCTAGCTGCAGCCATTTTTCAAATTAGTGATAGTATTCAGGTTGTAGTTCTTGGTGCTTTACGTGGTTTACAAGATGTAAAAATCCCAACCATCATTACGTTTATTTCCTATTGGTTAGTTGGTTTTCCTATCAGTTGGTTTTTAGGAAAAGAAGAAGCTTATGCTAGTTTTGGTATTTGGCTGGGCTTACTAGCAGGACTAACCACAGCATCTATATTATTGTATATTCGTTTTAACTATTTGACTAAAAAATTGATTAGGTTGGAAGTTGAACGTTAATGTTAGGTGGAGCGCAGTCGAAACCTATTCGTTCTGGACAGCGCTGGAACAGACAAAATATTTATATTTGTAAAAATAAAACTAGAAAAATGACACTTCCTAAATTTATACTTGGCGACAATACCGATTATCCAAATGCAATCTTTGTAATACATACCGAATTTCCAATGTTTATTATCAACTTGGAAGACGATGAAGTAGAATGGTTAGAAGATTTTGACCAACACGATCAAAAAGAATTGGAATTAGAAACCGAAAATTTAATAGTAGAAGCAACTGCTTTTTATGATAGAGAAGTAGCGCGTTACGACGAGTAATTGCGTTAAGGATTGCAGTGAAAATCCTTTTTTATTTTTCTTAAAAAAGATTGTAACGTAAAGCCTGACTTTTTGCTATTCTGAAGGATTAATACTAAACTTGTTTTTGGTATCTAAACAGGACAGATAGGAGCAAAAAGAAACGCCCAAAAAACAGAAAATGTTAGACCAACTGATACAATACGATAAAGAATTATTTTTATTTTTAAATAATTTAGGAACCCCAACTTGGGATGCTTTCTGGTTATTAATAACCAATAAGCTCACCTTTATCCCTTTATACGCCATGTTGTTATTTTTAATCTATAAGCAATTCGGATTAAAAACAATAGTCTTTTCTGTTTTGCTAATAGCACTTATGGTTACGTTTACCGACCAAATAACCAACCTTTTTAAACATGGTTTTCAACGTGCGAGACCTTGCAGGCAAGAAGGTGTTATGGAACAAATGCGTTTTATTGCTGTGCGTTGTGGACCTTATGGTTTCTTTTCAGGGCATGCTTCAAACACCATGGCAGCAGCCGTTTTTACAGGTTTATTACTAAAACCTTATTATAAAAAGCTGATTTTTATTTTACTTTTATGGAGTGCAATTGTTGCGTATAGCCGAATTTATGTAGGTGTGCATTATCCTTTAGATGTGCTTTGCGGAATGACTTTTGGCGCACTTTCTGGTTTTATGTTTTATAAAATATTAAGCTATGTTATTAAACGTTATGTTGTAGAAAAAGGGAATTAAAGGATGAAAAACGCAAGGTGTTTTAATTGTTTAATGATAAATAGTTAGTTAAAGACAAATGCTATGTTTAGACATCAAGGTAAAAGTAGAACTTTAAAACACAATCTACGAATAGCTACTGTTTTGTCTTTTGTAGCGGGTATTGTGAATGTTACTGGCTTTTTAGCTTTCCATCAATTAACAACCAATGTAACTGGTCATTTTGCCTTATTTATTAGTGATGTTGCCAATTTTGAGTTTTGGAAAGGAACGGTTTATTTTCTTTATATTTTTTCCTTTCTCTTTGGTTCTTTTCTGTCTAGTTTTCTCATTGAGAAGTTTCGGGAAAACAAAAAAGGAAACGTTTTTATTCTGCCAACGAGCATCGAATGTGCGGTTTTAATTGGCATTGCAATACTAAGTAATGTTAGCGATATGCAATATCCAGATGTTATTGTTTGTCTGCTACTTTTTGCCATGGGACTACAAAATTCTTTTGTTACAAAAATTTCGAATGCGGTAGTTAGAACAACACACCTTACAGGACTATTTACAGACTTAGGCATCGAGCTTTCGCAATTGTTTTTTCCGGAATCACATCCCAATAGAAAAAAAATTAAACAGACTATAAAATTACGTGTTTATATCATTTGTTTCTTTTTTCTTGGCGGAATAACCGGCGGATTTCTATATTCTAATGTTGGTTTGAAATTAAACACACTTATTTTGGGAGCCATCATTTTAGGAATAAGTTTGTTTTATGATGCTTTGAAATTTCGCTTAATCCAAACGAAAAGAAAATACAAACAACGAAAATAAACACAATTCTAGAAAGGATAAAATGCATTGCAAGATGCAATCTATATCTGTTAATTCTTCCTGCTTTACGGTTCTGTTTTATTAGGTTAAAAAAACGGCTTCCAGAACTATATTTTTAGATGTGAAAGTGATGATAAATAGGTTTCTTTTGGATCGAGAAAAGAATGATTCCATTAATTAAATAAAAAAAATTAACTTAGCATTATAGCTAATATTTAATTTTAAGGAGCTTTTATAGCTATTGAAAAAGGAACAAGCTATTTGAAACCTACTTTAATGGAAGCGAATTTAAATTCTGAAATCACAGCTATAATAGCAATAAATAATAAGGAAATTATTTACCAATTTAATGCGGGAGCAGAAGCTTTATTAGGCTATTCTGCTTCAGAAATGATTGGCAAAAAGAAGACCAATTTTTTTTTAGAGGAAGAAGAATATCAAAAGTTTGAAAAAGATATTGCTTCTCGGTATAAGGTTACTAGTCCTCATTTTCATCCGTATCAATTATTAGCCCAAAATAATGACTATGATTCTCGAGAGTGGACGGTTAGACGAAAAGATGGTACTACATTTATCGCCAATTCTACACTAATTCCTCTCAAAAACGATACCGGAGAAAGTGTTGGTTTTATGCGTATTTTGAAAAATGTAACGGATCAAAAAAGAATAGAAAATGATCTTTTACGTAAAAATCAGGTTTTAAATGCGTCCGAAAAAATAACCATGACCGGAAATTGGCAATGGGATACTGTTATTAATAAAGTGCAGTGGTCTAGTAACCTATTTAATATTTTTGAAGTAGATCCTAATGAAGAGTTAAGTTTCGAGACTTACTTTAGTTTTGTGCATCCAGAGGATAAGGAAATGGTTAGCGCGTCTTTTGAAAAATCGATTACCGATAAGAAATTTTATGACCTACTACATCGTATCAAATCGACTAGTGGTAAAACAAAAACCATTCAGTTACTTGGTGAAGTTATTACAGATAGCGAAGGTGCTGTTATCGAGATCATTGGTACGTGTCAAGATGTGACAGAACAAAGGATGGCAGAAATCAAGTTTAAAGGGCTATTAGAGTCTGCTCCAGATGCGATGGTCATTGTAAATGATCAGGGAAATATACAGTTAATTAATAGGCAAGCAGAAAAATTATTTGGTTACTCCTCGGAAGAATTATTGAACGAGCCTGTAGAATTATTGATTCCTATGCGATATAAACATAAACACACTTCGCATCGTGACTTGTTTTTTAATCTACCCAAAACAAGAAAAATGGGGGAAGGAAGAGAACTGTATGCGCTGACTAAAAAGGGAAAGGAAATACCAATTCAAATAAGTTTAAGTCCGCTTAAAACAGAAGAAGGTCTGCTTGTTTCTGCAGCGATTAGAGATATTACCATTCAGAAAAAAGCAGAAACAAAAATATTAGAGGCCAATAATAGTTTAGAAATGTTGGCGAATAAACTAACCATTCAAAACGTGCAATTGGCTGATTTTGCACATATAACATCGCATAACTTACGTGCTCCAGTTAGTAATTTAAATTCGCTATTAGATTTTTATAAAACGGCAGAATCGGAAGAAGAAAGAAATATTTTATTCGATAAATTCGAAATCGTTATACAACATCTTACAGAAACTCTTAACACATTAATTGAAGCCTTAAAAACCAAAGACGCTAATGATGTAGCGATGGAAACACTTGCATTTGATGAAATATTAAACAAAACAAAAGAGATTCTCTCTGGTCAAATTTTAAAAACAAAGACCAAAATAACTGCTGATTTCTCAAAAAATCCAAATATTAAATACAATAGAGTTTATTTAGAAAGTATTTTTCTTAATTTAGTAGGAAATGCTATTAAGTATA
Organism: uncultured Flavobacteriaceae bacterium; assembly: GCA_947502495.1. GTDB lineage: Bacteria > Bacteroidota > Bacteroidia > Flavobacteriales > Flavobacteriaceae > Oceanihabitans. The sequence continues at coordinate 125,154 of CANNAC010000004.1, forward strand.
AATCGAAAGATAGAGCACCAGAAATTTTTATTTATTCTATACTAGAAGATGGTGTACAAAAACTCAAATTTAAAGACAATGGTCTAGGTATTAATTTAGAAAGACATGGTCATAAAATATTTGGTTTAAATAAAGTTTTTCATAGGCATCCAGATGCTAAAGGCGTCGGTTTGTTTATGACAAAAGTACAAGTGGAAGCCATGGGAGGAAAAATATCTGTAGATAGTGAAGTACATGTAGGTTCGACTTTTAATATTAATTTTAATAAATAGTAAATGAATAAAAGCTTTAATTTTTGCATAGTTGATGACGACGATATATATCAGTTCACCATAAAAAAGACCATAAAAGCGCTAAATCTAGCACAAAATATATTGGCTTTTTCAGATGGAGAGGAAGCTTTGAATTTTATGATTGAGAATCTTAATAAGGACGAAGAGCTTCCAGATGTTATTTTGTTGGATATAAATATGCCAATTATGGATGGGTTTCAGTTTATGGAAGAATACATAAAAATCAAACCGAAATTAGGGAAAAAGATCACTATATATATGGTTTCTTCTTCTGTAGATATGGCCGATTTAGCACGAGCAAAAAGGATAAGTGAAATTTCAGATTATATTATTAAGCCTATTAAAAAAGGCAAAATAAAAGCTATTATTGAAAAATTAATTTGGGATAAAAATATGGATTAGTATTCCTTATTTAATGCATTGTTATTCTTTTCTTTTCAGCAAATAATAATTATTTAGCAATCTATCATTGTACTTTCTAGAGTCTTTAGAAACCGTATTTAAATCATAGGTTGTAACTTTTTCAATAGTATATAACGATGTTAAAGTAGCTTGGTCTTCAGGGCTTATGCCATTAGCCAACATACCAAAAGTGTTTTCTTTAGGGAAATGAAATGTGTTATCACCCTTTTTTATTTCTGGAATCGTACCACCAAATTGCCAAATCATTTCTGGCGAAACATAATTTAAACCATATACTTTTAATGCATTTGCCGAAGCTTCTTCTTGCAACATAGAAATAGGTTTGTAGTTAGTACTAGTAAATGCAGTGCTTAAAGGTAATGCTGTTAGTAAAACGGAAGCAAAGAATAATACCGTGTACATAAATACCTGTTGGATATTCTTCTTTTTTAAATGCATTAAAATTAAAACGCCAAGGCGTACTAAAATAACAGAAGCCAGAATATACCAAAACCAATAACCAGCTAAATTGTCTTTTAAAAACACATAAGCTAGTATAGGAAAAACGATTCCTATGCAACCAATTAATCCAAAGTTAAAATATACCGGTATGGTTTCTTTCTTGTCTTTAAGATCTTTAAAGCTTCTTATTAAATACTCGATATAAAATCCAATATTCATTGCCAAAGGAATTAAAACCGGCATCAGGTAGCGCGATTTTTTTTCCGGAATTATTGATAATAAAACAACGGCAAGTACCGTCCATAGAAAGGAAAACGTATATGCTTTTTTATTGCTTACTCTATTTTTTAAATATGGATATAATAAGCTAATTAGTGCAGGAATAGTCCATAATCCGCTTTGTGTAAAAAAGCTCCAATAGTAATAAAAAGGTCTCACGTTATAGCTAGACCAATTCCCAGTTTCTTTGGTGGTAATGGCTTCAAAAGTTGTGGGGTCTTGCAGTCTAACATATAAAAACCACCAACATCCAATTAGAAAAGTAAGTAGTGTAATACTAAAATAGGAAAAGGCTTTCGCTTTAAAATTACGGTATTTAAAGGTGAAACCATAAGCAATTAAAAACGGGAAAAGTACTGCGTACATAGAAACAGGACCTTTGCACATAAAGGATAGACCAATAAATAGTCCGGATAAAAGTGTGTGTTTCCAATAGTTATTTTCGGCTTTAAAAAGTTGAAATAAATAGAAAATGCCAATAAGCATAAAGCCATGTGTGAAAATATCCCAAGGTGCTTCAATAATAATTCCTATTACATAGAAAGAGCTAATAACAATTAGTGCATTAATTAAACTATGGGTATTGTTCTTAAGTATTAATTGAGAGAGCTTATACATAAAGCTACCAATAAGCATCACCATAAGTACAGCAGGTAAACGCAGACCAAAAACACTTTTTATTCCGAAAATAAAACTAGAAATAGCAGCTAGCCAAGTTGGTAATGGTGGCTTTTCGTATCGTGCTTCGCCATTCATTGTGGTTAAGAGCCAATGGTTATCCTGAACCATTTCACGAGCAGTAATAAAATTTCGTGCCTCCATGATAGAAACAGGGATAATTTCTAAATTTGGTAAAAGCATAAAAGCTACCAAAATACAAATGCTAATTACTGGGTATTTCTCAAGGGTTTTTAACATGACTTTTTTTTATTAGCATTAAATTTCGACTATAAATAACGGCACCAAAAAGCTGCCCTATAAATAAAACGGGATCTTTTCTAATAATGGCATAGGTTAAAATTAAGGTGGAACCTATTAGGCTTAAAAGCCAAAAACCAAAAGGTAAAGAAGATTCTTTTTGTTTTTCAGAATACAGCCATTGAAACACAAAACGTAGCGTGAATACTACTTGTGAAACAATACCTAATACCAATAACCAAAATGGAATCGCTTCGTTTTTAAACAAACGCTCTACATCAATCGTGTTATTATTAAAATAAAAGATAGAAATAAAAACAGGGACTAAAAGTAGGAACCAACGCATTGCTTTTGGGAATTTCTCCCATTGCTTTTGCAATTGTAAGTTTCGTATGTAAATAAAATAGGTGAGTCCTTGACCTAGCATAATAGCAAAATCATCCCGTAAATAACCATAGATAAATAATAGAAAGGAAGCGAATAAGCTTAGTGTCCAGAAAAGTGTAGGTGTGGTAACTTTTTTTTGTTTTTCGCTAGTAATCCACTGTATAATTAATCTAGAAGAGAATAATAGTTGCGCTGCAAACCCAATGCTATATATTATCCATGTACTCATTATACCAATTTAATTATAAAATGTTGTGTCAAAATCGTAGGTATTTTTAAATTTAAAAACGCCGTGACTAAATTGCATAGCATCGTTACGGAATTTATGAACAAGGTATTTAAATTTAAATAGAACAAGATGACATGCTATGTTTTATGGTTAAATAGGTATTAACTTTGTTTTGCTACTTTATAATTAATGTATTTTTTCTTCATCCATAAGTACGCAAAGCAATCCATAAGCGGACCAACTAATCGATTCCATACACCAAAGTTTGCCTGGCCAGCAATTCTAGGAAAGTGTTGCACAGGGATTTGAATTATTTTACCATCTTGTAATAAAATCATAGCAGGTAAAAAACGGTGTAGCCCTTTAAACATAGGAATGCGTTTTGCATATTCTGTTTTTATAACTTTTAACGGACAACCAGTATCGTCCATGCCGTCATGCGTAAAACTTCTTCTAATACCGTTAGCGATGGTAGAAGACATGTTTTTTACAAAACTATCTTTTCTGTTTTCGCGCACACCAGTTACTAAATCATAAGGACCAATATGTTCTAAAAGTAAATTAAAATCTTCTGGAGAAGTTTGTAAATCGCTATCTATATAACCAACTAGTTCGGTTTCGGTATAATCAAAACCAGCCTTAATTGCAGCGCTTAATCCTCTGTTTTCCTTAAATGAAATAAAAGAAAATTCTGGATTCCGATTACAAATAGTTTCAATCAACTCTTGGCTTTTGTCCTTAGAACCATCATTTACAAAAAGTATTTTTGTTGCTTTTGTTGCTATTTTAGTATATGCAAGTAGTTCTTTTTCTACACGAAATAGATTATCTTCTTCATTATAAACAGGAACAATAATGGTAAATTGGTAATTCATACAAACTAAGGTTGATATTGCAAATGTATTCTTTTTTTGCCAATGGAAATTCTTTGTAAAAAAAAATATGTTTCTTTGTAGTATAATACTTTTATAGGTAACATCCATATCTAAAACTTGACACGTAAGAAAAAAGATAAAATGGATGCTGCATGTGACTTTAGAAAAATAATAGATATAAACACATGAAAATTTTAATAACTGGAGCTTCAGGCTTTATTGGCTCGCATACGGCAGAACGTTTAAAAGACTTAGGTCATGAAGTTATAGGTGTAGATAATTTTTCGCCTTATTATAGTTTAGAGCTAAAAAGGCTAAATGAAAAAGCGCTTGCAGCTAAAGGTATTACTATCATAAATAAAGATTTACGGGACACCGATTTAGCGGAATTTTTACCAAAAGACATCCACTATATTTTTCATTACGCGGCACAACCAGGAATATCTAAAACATCAACGTTTGAAGATTATTTTAGTAATAATATTATTGCTACAAAAAATCTGATTGATTATGCACTTACCTTAAATAATTTAGAATTATTTGTAAATATTGGAACTTCTTCTATCTACGGATTAGAAGCTACTTTTCCAGAATCTGTTGCTGTAAAACCAGCTTCGCATTATGGTGTTACTAAATTAGCTGCAGAGCAATTAGTACTTCAAAAAAGTAGAGAGAATATTTTTAAATCTTGTTCTTTGCGTTTGTATTCTGTAATAGGACCGCGTGAAAGACCAGAGAAAATGTACACCAAACTTATTGCTTGTGCGTATAATGATGGTGCTTTCCCTTTGTACGAAGGTAGTGGAAGTCACTTGCGTAGCTTCACTTATGTTGGAGATATTGTAGATGGTGTGGTTAGTGTTATTACGAATGAAGAAAAAGTAAATGGCGAAATTATTAATCTTGGTACCGAAGTCGAACATACTACGCAAGATGGTATTGAAGCTGTTGAAAAAGTAATTGGTAGGTCTATTAAAATAGATCACGTAGATGCTAGAGCTGGAGATCAATTGCGTACCAAAGCAAATATTGATAAGGCTAGAGAATTATTAAATTACAATCCGAAAACAACCTTATTAGAGGGTGTAGAGGCACAGGTGAATTGGTATAAAGCTAATTTTTTATAGTCGTTTACTTTCTGAAAAAAGCGAAGAATCTCCTTAAGATTTCTATCGGATAAAATATATAATAAAAAAAGCACCGTTTTAATACGGTGCTTTTTTTTGTATGTAAAGGAAGGTTTTATACCTAATCTACTGTGTTATTACTAGTATTCATTATCAAAAGATAAGCCAATTCCAGTAGGCTTTCTTTTTCTTTTAACGATAAGGTAATTGGTAGTTGGGCTAAACCAATTAGTCGGCGCATGATTTCTATACCAGTTATTTGGGATAAAAGTTCGGAATCTTTAGTATTCGGATAATTTTTTTCAATAATAGAAAGAGCTGTTTTGTTTTGTGCTATTAAAATGGCATGTGCAGCAAGAACACCAAGATCAAATTCTGGGAAACCTAAAAAGCTAAATTCCGGATCAATAATATACACCTGTTCCTTTTTGGTCATCCAACTTCCAGGATAAAAGTCGCCATGTATTAAAGTGGTTCCTTCGGATAGATATTTACTTCCTATCTCCTTAATTTTTGCTTTTAGTACGATGTCTTTTTTGTAAGCCGTAGAAAGGTTTTCTAATCCGGGTTGTATTTGATTTAAAGAAAAACCATTGTTTTCCATAAATGGAAGTTCAAAAATATGTTGGTAATTCAATAGACGTAAATCGGTGTTTTTTGGATAATCTTTCGGTGCCTTTGCACTATGAATATTAGCAACAATTTGAACCAGTAATTCCAACTGCTTTGTTTCCAATGTGCCCGTATTATACAAATACGTCATGTCTTCACATGCGCCTAAATCTTCAAGAATTAGTAAATGATTCTCCGAATTATATTTTAAAATCTTAGGAAAGTGTTTATTCAATAACGCATTGCTAGCGATCGTTTTATAAAATTGATATTCCACAGCAATACGTGCAATAGGTGCTTCAATATCTTTATATTTTTGAACAAACGGTCTAGATTGTTTTAAAATAAAAGAACGTAAATTAGTAGTAACTCGTAAAACTACATTCATATTCCCTTCACCAGGTTTGCTTACTTTGGTAATGTGTTCTTCTGTAATATTCAAAAAGCCGATCTTTTGTAAAAGGGCTTTAATTTCTGCTATCGGAGTTTGTTGATCAATAAACATAAAGGTATTCGATTATAAATTTTTTAAAGCGTTCCAGAAATTAGCTTTCATTGTAGGAACGTCTATTTGGGTATGTATGCCAATGCTACGTTGTGTGTTTTCCGGAGGCGTTGTAAATTGTTTGACGGTAGACAATTCTGGGTATGCCAAAGCTTCAATAATAGCAACATCCCACATCACCCATTTTTTCTTTTCAGGATCTTCTTTCGTCCACCAACGATCATAGGTTTCCCATCTGTTTATTAAATAACTGGCAATCCCTTTTTTATTTTTTAAATGGTTATCTACTTCTTGTTTTGTGAAAGTTAAATGCTGACTAGTGGTCGCTGTCATTACGTCTAGATCTAGTGTTTTAGTGTTGAGCAAAACTTCTACAGCAATAGGATCATTCCCAGAGTTGAATTCTTTTTTATTATACACATTTGTTTCTGGTGTATGCCAAAAACCAAGATAATGTACTTTTAGTTTCGGAATTATGGAAGGATCTTCTAAAATAGCGGAAGCTACATTTGTCGTGGAACCTAAAATAACGACATGCAATTTTTGATGCTCTTTCATTTGATGGGCTGTTTCAATGATAAAGCGAGAAGCTTCGGAAGGAGCAGGTTTTCCATATTCCTTTAAAGGCGTATTACTTCCCAACGGAAGTGCAATTCCTTTCACATCCATTAATCGTATAATTTCTTCATTAATGATTTGGCTTTCCATAACCGTGTTTTCTGAAGCTAACGGTGACGTATGAAACTGAGCAGAACTAATTGCGTGTAGATTAAATTTAGGCTGTAAAATAGCGCTTACAATAGCATATAAATCATCTACTTCATTTGCGGTATCTGCATCGATAATTACATCTATGTTTTTGACGGTATCTTGTGCTTTTACATTTAAGAAACAAAAAAGTAGAAGTCCGTTAAAGAAGTAAAAAATGATTTTTTTAGCGGAATTATTTAAGAGTGCGTTTTTTAATAATGTCATTATTATATTTTTATCTCCTTTCTTTTAAAAAGGATTTTTTTGATGGCCTTTTATAGAATTGGTATGCTTAAAATACAGTTGTTTTTTCCATTTTAATATCTGAAAAAAAAAGTATAGCAAAAGGCATGCTGTGTATGAGTCGGAAAATCTTTGTTTTATTACTAATTTTGAAATAAAAATATAGAAAAACAAAAAGCACCGTTTTATGGCAGTGCTTTTATAATGATTAGTTTTATGTGTTATAGGAGGTAATATGAAAAAATAACAAAGTCAAATATTACAATTCTTTCGCTAGGTCCAATAAATAATCTGCAGCAGCAAAAGGAGTGGTTTCATTGTCTTCAATTCGTTGCAATTGTATTTGTAAGGCATCCTTAATTTTTTCATTGTTGAAGAAATCCGTTTTTAAACGGTTTTCGATAGTTTGAAGGAGCCAAAATTTGTTCTGCTCGTTTCGTTTATGGTTTAGGTACTTGTTTTTAGTAGTGATGTCCATATAGGATGCAATGATTTTCCAGATTTCATCAATACCTTCATTGTGTAGCGCACTACATAAAGTGACTTTAGGTTGCCAGCCAGAATCTTTTGCAGGATACAGATGGAGTGCTCTATTGAATTCTACTTTTGCAATTTTAGCACTTCTTGCGTTGTCGCCATCTGCTTTATTAATAGCAATTGCATCTGCCATTTCTATAATACCACGTTTTATACCTTGTAATTCATCTCCAGCTCCAGCGAGTTTTAGTAGTAAAAAGAAATCTACCATACTATGAACGGCAGTTTCACTTTGTCCAACACCTACGGTTTCTATAATAATAGTATCAAAACCAGCAGCTTCACAAAGAATAATAGTTTCTCGCGTTTTTCTCGCAACACCACCAAGAGATTCTCCCGAAGGAGAAGGTCTTATAAACGCATTTTTATCTTTCACCAAGTCTTCCATTCTGGTTTTGTCACCAAGAATACTTCCTTTGGTTAGCGAACTGCTAGGATCGATTGCTAAAACAGCAACCTTTTTCTTTTGACCGGTTAAATAAGTCCCAAAAGCTTCAATAAAAGTGCTTTTTCCAACGCCAGGAACTCCGGTAATACCTATGCGAACCGATTGGTTTGCATGCGGTAAACAAGCTTTAATTATGGTGTTTGCTTTTTCTAAATGCGCTGTGTTTTTACTCTCTACTAAAGTAATTGCTCTACTTAATGCGGTAATATTACCTTTTAAAATCTGCGAAACTAAATCTGCAGCACTAGGTTGTGCTTTTCGTTTTTGTTTCATTTTCTGAATGGAAGTAGCATTGGTGATTTCACTTTGTGAAACGCCTTGCTTTTCTTGTAATGCAGATTTTTTTTGTTTGGTCACGAATGTTAAATTCTAAATATTAGATTGATTTTTTGTGAATGATTATTTTGTGCGTTGTAGTTTTGGAGGGTTTTGTCGCGTATCAAAAATATCGGCAATTTTTATAAATCCGTTTTGACTATCTATAGAATAAATCAGTTTGTAGTTTTTAAAAACTAAATATCTATATTCGGTTTTTCTATGTTTTAATAATTCTTCTTCTTGTCCAATTGACGGTGTTTTTATCAACTTTGTAGGTTCGTTAATAATTCCTTTTACAAGTTTTTTTGCAACTTTTGTACTTGCTTTTTTTTCGTAATATTCATAGATCTCTTGAAGTTGTGTTTCGGCAAATTCAGACCAAATAATTCTAAATGCCATTATTCGTATTTTGCTAAAAGCTCAGAACTATTTTTAAATCGGTTGTTTTTAAAATCAGATTCCGATTGGTCTATTCTTTTGTTTAAATCATCAATAGTCATTGATTCAAATGTTTTTTCGTCTAATACTTTTTTTTCCTTTCTTAATATTTTTTCAAGACGAGAAACGGCTTCTTCACTTTGAAGTTTTAAAAATTCTTTTACAAATTCTATTTTTCGAGTTTCTAAATTCATTATATCCGACTTTTTATCAAAGATACAAAATTATCAATTCAATTTTTCGTTTTCAACAATAGAGGTTTTTTGCAGTTTGGTGTACTGCGAGATTACATAAAAGTATAATTCATTATTGAAATCTTTAGGAGTGACTAGAAGGTTTTAAAGAATCTATGTCATCCATGAGTATTTCAAATAATTTAAAAACATTAGATAAACTATCGAAATCTTTTTTTCTTATGCCTCCTTTAAAAATCAAACTTTTCCCATCTAATTTAATGGTTGGATTTTTACTATCCATTAAACATTGTGTTTCTACATTTTCAAGAAGCAATTCCGAAAAGTTACTTTTTTTACCTTTAAAATTATACGTTTCAGATCTGGAGATGAAAGTGAAAAATTGTGATTTACTAAGCGTGCAGGAAAGGAAATTAGATTTTAAATCTGTTTTTCTAGAGTTTAGAGTTATTGTGGTGCTCCTTCTATTCCATTTTACAAATACATGAATAACCCAATTATTATAATTTTCAACAAAATGAACATCTCCTTTAAGAAGCGTTTTCATAGCGTTAATTATAGATGGTGTGTATTTATGTTTTTCTTGCAAATGGTTTTTGTTTTCTAGTTGTCTGTTTTTTTTATTTTATTATAAATTAATAAAACGGCAATAATCTCTCCAAAATAAAAAAGAATGGATTGCAAAAAATACAGCATATAGTTTTGTTTCAAAAATTTATAGTATTTTGAAATACCTTCTATACTTGTTTCTGTTTCTAAATAGGATGTAAGTGGAGGGTAAGATGTTTGGATAATTTGAAGTATAAAATAAGTTGAAAAACTCCAAATAAAGTATTTGATAATATTATTACCTATAGCTTCATGATTATTAAAAACTAGTAAAATTACATAATTTATTAATAGTACAAAAAGGAAAAACCGCATTAATTCTGATGAAAAAAAGATCCACATCGGATTTAAATCTAAAAAAATTAATAAGTCTTTTAAGATGTCACCAACAAAATAAGTAAAATTTGAAATACTTAAATATGTAAATATTCCTATTCCGAAAAAGCCTATTAATTTATTCTTATCCATCATTAAGGAGAAGACTATTTCAACGGTACCACAACCATGGTATTATCCCAAGCCATCGTTAAAGATAAATTGTCTGTAGAATTATCAAAACCAATAGTAAATTGCTCTACCGTAGTATCAATTTTTTTTACTGGAACACTAATGTTTACCACATCAAATTCTGGAACACGCATTGGTTTCATTTCCATATCTACGCCCCAAGAATATTGTTTGGAGTTAAACATGACATTCCAAGTAGTATCATTAGGTATCGTCCAAATAGTATATTTTCCAGCAGGAAGTGAATCTTTACCAATTCTTAAAGGTTTATTGGTTTCAAAAGTAGTCGCTTCATTTGCTCCTGTACGCCAAACTTGATTGTATGGTACAAGTGCGCCAAAAACTTCACGATCTCTTTTAGAAGGCCTATTATAAAAAACTTGAAGTTTAATGTCTTCTACCTGAAAACTTACATTTTTTTCAGGACTTAAGCGTTCGCTAAAGAATCCGTCATTTTTATATGAATATATAGAAACGGCAACTAATGTAATAGCTAATAAACCGATAACCCATTTTAAAAACCTATTCATTTTTACAATTTTTTTAGTATAAATTAAGAATGTAAAGATACTTTAAAGTAAGCATCTTTAAAAAGGTAATGCAAATTTCTTACCAATTATTAAAAATATATTATCTTTTTTGCAACACTATGATTTTTTAATCGTCTTTAAGGAGAACAAACCAAAAACCAAAACTAAAAAGCGTGTTTCAAACAGAAATTATTGAAAAATGCAAACAGAACAACCGACTAGCACAAATGCAGTTGTACAACCAGTATTGCAATGGTATGTATATCGTTGCTAATCGGTTTGTCAAGGATGCAGCAGAAGCAGAAGATGTAGTGCAAGAGGCTTTTATTAAGGCGTTTGCAAAACTACATCAATACAAAGCCGAAGTTACTTTTGGTGCTTGGTTAAAACGAATTGTTGTTAATAAAAGTATCGATTACTTGAAATCTAAAAAGCAACAAGTGGTTGCATTAGAAGAAGTGCACTTAAAAGTAATAGATACTCCAAAGGACGACGATTGGATGATAGAGGATGACATAACTATTTCAGAAGTTAAAAATGCGATAAGCACATTACCAGAAAAATATAAATATGTGATTACGCTTTTTTTATTAGAAGGTTATGATCATCAAGAAATCTCAGAGATTTTAGATATATCGCAAGTAGCATCTAGAACCCAATTGTCTAGAGGGAAACAGAAATTGCAAGAATTATTAAAACACAAAAAAGATGGCACAAGATATTAGAGACTTATTAAAGCAAGATTTGCAAGAGCAAAATAAAAAAATGCCTGAAAATCATGAAGCTAGATTTCTTGATAAACTAAATAAAGCATTACCAGAACAGCAAAAACCTAAATTTAATTGGTTGCAAATTGCTGCAAGTATTGTGCTGTTTGTTGGTTTAGGTTTTGGAGGCTTTAAGTATTTTAATAATCCTGTTGTACCTGTGGATACCAATACAACAATAATTACCAGTACAAAAACATTAGGAGATGTGTCTCCCGATTTAAAAAAGGTAGAAGATTATTATTTAGCTAATATTAATCTAGAATTATCTAAAGTGAAATTAACACCAGAAAACAAAGAAATGTTTGATGGTTATGTACAACGATTAGAAGATTTAAAAAACGAGTACAGTAAGCTATCTGTGGAATTAACAAAAAATGGTCCTGACGAGCAAACCATTAATGCACTTATCGATAATTTGAAATTTAGATTAAACTTATTACATCGATTAAAAGAACAATTAAAAACCTTAAGTACGTTGGATGCAAATCCAAATGTAATTTAAAAAAACATATACTAAAATGAAAAAGTCAAAGAGTTTTCACGAGCACATATACCCTAAGAATAGCGTGAGTAAAAAATTAAGAATAACAATCCTAAGCCTTTTTGTTGCTATAAGTGCTATGGCACAACAAAAACTAGAAAAAATATCGCAGTCAATCCATGTAAATCAAGACGCTATAATACATTTAAATACAAGTCATACTAATATTGAAATTGAAACTTGGAACAAAGATGTTATTGAAATTGAAGCATATTTAGAAAGTGCTGTATTGTCTAAAGAAGAATTACAAAAAGCTTTTAATGCTTGGCAAGTAAAAGTGGATGGCTCAAAACAAGTCGTTACTATTGCAACCGAAGAATCCTTAAGTTCTTGGTCTAATGAAGGTATTGCTCTTTTTGATGAAAGTTCCTTAGAAGCCCTTAAAGAACTAGAATTTAAACTGGCAGATTTACCAGTAATGCCATTGGTAGAAGGTTTAATGGAATCTTTACAAATAAAAGATATGCCGAAAATGCCAAACCTTCCAGATTTACCAGATGGAATGAATAACTTTAATTTTGATTATGAAAAATACCAAGAAGAAGGGGAAGATTATCTAGAAAAATGGAGTAAAGAGTACGAAAATAAATATGGAAAGGAGTATTCCGATAAGATGGAAAACTGGGCTAAGAACTTTGACGATAAAGATTGGAAAGCATACGAAAAGAAAATGGAAGCTTGGGGAGAAAAGTTTGGTAAAGACTTTGAAAAACAATTTGGAAGTAAATTTGAAAAAGACATGGAAGCTTGGGGAGAAGAATTTGGTAAGAATTTTGAGAAAAAGATGGAAGCTTGGGGTGAAAATTTAGAAAAAGCAATTGAAGAAAGTGACTTTGAAGAAAACATGGAAGCTTGGGGAGAAGCATTAGGTAAACGTATTGAAGAGTCTATAGAACGTTCTTTTGGTGAAGACGGTAAACACGATACTGCTGAAGATTTATTTTCTAGTTCTAAAAAATCGAACTTAAAAGTAAAAAAGACCATTAAGATTAAAATGCCTAAAAAAGCAAAATTAAAAATGAATGTAAGACATGGCGAATTGATACTTGCTTCAGCAATGCACAATGTAAAAGCAGATATTTCACATTCTAATTTAACAGCAAATACCATTGATGGAAGCCAGACTTCCATCAATGTATCTTACTCACCGGTTCAGATTACAAACTGGAATGCAGGCGAATTAAAACTTAATTATGTAGATCAAGCAAGAGTAACATCTGCTACTAGTTTGGTTTTAAGTGCAAACTCTTCTAATGTTACTATTAAAAATATTGTAAGTAATGCCGTGATAGATGGTAGTTTTGGAGATTTAATTATAGGCAACATTTCTAACGATTTTAAAAATATTAATCTGGTTTTAGAAAACAGCGAAGCTAATGTAAAACTGCCTCAAGGCGATTATAACTTGTTTTATAAAGGCACAAAATCTTTATATAATAACGAAAGCACTTCTAGTAAAACCATAAATAGTGATAGTAATAAAACCATTGTTATTAATGCAAAGTATAGTAATGTCGTTGTGAAAAAGTAATTCTGCAATTTTTGTTTATCGAAATGTGTTTCTAATTCTGAAATACATGCAGAAGAACCAATTACCTTTTTATATATTTCAGTCATTTATTTCTTACTTTTGAAATAAACTAGATTAAATGAATGCTGAAGATTTCCTCTTATTCTTAAAAAGCATCGACACAAAACCACTTCGTGTATTAGATGCTGCTATTCCAAATTCAGCGTATATTCCTATCGATTTATCGGAAAGCAATTCCGATTTAAATACATTTAATTTTTCTTCATCACAAGCTTGGCAAGAGTTTCTACAGAACTATTTAAAAAAGCACAATAAAAAAGTAGCTTTTGGTGGTTATGCCGAAACACGAAATATTTACAAACGGAGCACGTATTTTAATCCGGAAAGTAAAGAGGAAGAACGTAACATACATTTGGGAGTCGATTTATGGATGGACGCAGGAGCTAAAATATATACACCTTTAGATGCGACTGTCCATAGTTTTAAAAATAACACCAATTTTGGCGATTACGGACCAACTATAATTTTAAAGCATAGTATTGATGATAAAGAATTCTTCACACTTTATGGTCATTTAAGTTTAAAGTCAATTAATGATTTGCAAGAGGGGAAAACTTTTAAAGCAGGAGACTGTATTGCAACATTAGGTGATGCTTCCGTTAATGGTGATTATGCGCCACATTTACATTTTCAAATTATAAGAGACTTAGGAACTTATTTTGGAGATTATCCTGGAGTTTGTAGCAAAAAAAATCTGGACAAGTTTATAAAAGACTGCCCAGATCCTAACACATTACTAAAACTAAATTATTGATTAATTAATACTTTAAAAGTAGAAACTTCATTTTCTACAGATCTAATGGTTACAAAGTATAACGCTCCTTTTAGATGTCGCACAGGAATAGCTATTTGATTACCTATAGTATTACTGTTTTCTATTTGTTGGATACGTTTCCCTTCGATACTGTGAATGGTAATGTTTTCAATTTCTGAAGCAGTATTTGTTTTTATATAAAGCACATCACTTACAGGATTTGGAAATACCGAAAAGCTATTGCTAAAACTGTTTTCTTCGGAAGCAAGTGTTGCTAATATGATATCATTAGTAGATCCGGTAATATTTTCTCCAGCATCATTAGAAACTCCGGTACCATTTGCATTGGCTGTAGAAAATAAGTCATGAGCAATTATAACATTTTCACCAGTACCTATAACTTCAAACTCTATTGTAAATACATTTGTTGTTCCTGTTATATCTACAAAAGCTCCAGCTGCATATCTAATAACTCCAGGAACAGAGGTGTCATTCGCTAATGGCACATTTAGTACTGAATTATCAGGTGTTAAACTATTTATTTGAATTACAGAAGGATTAAAATTTAAATAAATCTGTAAGCCTCGATACGCAGTTGTTCCCGCTATTGCATCAAAAGTATAAGTAAATGTTTGACCAACAGTTAAAGGAGGACTAACATTAACATTAGCAACAAGGTCTACATCTTGAGCGGAAAGATTAATGCAGCTAGCAATAAAAGCTATTATAAATACTGTCTTTAATCTAAATTGTTTCGTTTTTTTCATGATATTTTTTTTAGTCGTTTTGTGTGTCTCCATTTTGTCCGAAGTTTCCTGAGAATAAGCCAAAGTCAAAAATGTTTATATTGTCATTGTTATCAAAATCTGCACGATTATCATATCCAGATTGGGTTCCGTTTAAGCCAAATGTTCCCGAGAAAATTCCGAAGTCAAAAATATTAACCACGTTATTATTATCTAAGTCACCAGCAAAAAGTGTAGCAACAGTTTCTGTTTGGTTTTCAGTTAGATTTACTGTGATCATACGTTGCAAATACATAGCATGCTTCACTAGTATTTTATAATCTCCTGGAAGAATGCCTGTGCTAAGAGTTATATTTCCTGATGCATCCGCAGTTTCGTTTAAGTCGTACGCAGGAGTTACTAAATCATTTATATCATAAATAAGTACCGTGTAATTACCAGAGTAATCGGTTCTGCCTTGTAAAGAAACATTTAAGTTTAGACTATGAGTTGCCGTAACCGTTATTGTTTGTACACAAGTTAAAGAGTCATTTCCTGCAGTATCTGTTGCTGTCCATGTTATGGTTGTATCTCCTAAAGGAAATGGATCGGTTAAAGCTAACGCGTCATTTCTTATCCCGTTATATGTAATCGTTCCTGTACAATTATCGGTTGCTGTTGGTTCTGTAATCGTTATAATTGTTTGCGTGACTCCTTCTGCAACAAGTTCTTCTAGATTTGTAGGGCAGGTCATTTCAGGTAATTCGTCATCTGAAATCGTTATAGTTTGATCACAAGTAATCGAATCATTACTAGCAGCATCTGTTGCGGTCCATGTAATAATCGTATCACCAACCGGATAAGGATCTGTTACTAATAAAGCATCGTTTCGTACGCCAGTATAAGTAATCGCTCCTGTGCAGTTATCTATAGCTGTTGGTTCTATAATAGTAACTATGGCATCGCAAGTAGCAGTATCTGCAGTTTGTGTAATGTCTAACGGACAAGTAATAACGGGTAATTCGTCATCTGAAATCGTTATAGTTTGATCACAAGTAATCGAATCATTACTAGCAGCATCTGTTGCGGTCCATGTAATAATTGTATCACCAACCGGATATGGATCTGTTACTAATAAAGCGTCGTTTCGTACGCCAGTATAAGTAATCGTTCCTGTGCAGTTATCTATAGCTGTTGGTTCTATAATAGTAACTATGGCATCGCAAGAAGCAGTATCTGCAGTTTGTGTAATATTTAACGGACAAGTAATAACGGGTAATTCGTCATCTGAAATCGTTATGGTTTGATCACAAGTAATCGAATCATTACTAGCAGCATCTGTTGCGGTCCATGTAATAATAGTGTCACCAACCGGATAAGGATCTGTTACTAATAAAGCATCGTTTCGTACGCCAATATAAGTAATCGTTCCTGTGCAGTTATCTGTAGCCGCTGGTTCTATAATAGTAACTATAGCATCACACGTAGCGGTATCCGCAGTTTGTGTAATATTTAACGGACAAGTAATTATTGGTACTTCAGAGTCTTCAAGTACGGTCCAAATAAATGTTTCAATCGCATCGGTACTACCAAGTTTAGAAACTGTAACGGTTACTTGATGCACACCATCGCTATTTAAACCGCCAGTTACGGCGCTAGAATCTATGGTTCCAAAAATAAGTCCATTGGTTGGTTCTATATTTAATCCGCTAGGTTGTCCACTTATACTATAAGTGAAATTGGAAGACGGATTTCCGCCCATTGCTATAGCTGAAAAATCTGATATTTCAAGCTCACAATTTTGGATGTCGGCAATTGCGTCTATAGTGATTTCCGGATAAGTAACAGCCAATACTTCAATAGCATTTACCATTGGGTTTTCTAAATTTCTAAAAAACTCAATTTCTAGAATACCATCAAAAACTTGTACATTACTTTGAATCATACCTGCTGTTCTATGTCCATAGGTTTTAGAAGCATCAAAATTTTCTAAAATTCTTTTGTTTTCAATATCGACACTAAATAAACGTTCGAGAGGTTCTGAAGTACCGTTATATAAGTTGGCAACGTAGAAGTTAAGGATATAATCCCCATTAGGAACAGGAATTGAAAATATCATTTGATTAGACGACGCACTAATACTGCGCTGTGAATTCATCACCGTTTCATAGGTTGTTTGATCAATATATGACGGAATAGAAGCATCTTTAAAAGAATAGTCTAAACTAGTAATAGTATATCTAGATCCAGAGGAAACAGAGAAAGACGTTCCAATAAATTGACCATTAATATCATTAGCTTCCCAGTTAGGACCGTCATCGGATGCAGCCACTAAAGGCCCACCAGCATTAATTCTAACTATAGGTTCGTAAAGGTCCGTAATTTCTCCAGTAAGATTAGTGGAAATGGGAGAATTATTACCAGAATGTACAATGTCAAGATTGGCATTTTTTATACCTAAAACACTATTTGAAATAAAATTAATAGGAATATTTACACTAGATCCAGGAGTTATAACTAAAGGAAGATTGATATCACTAGAAAACATAGGAGCATCAGTTCCTGAAAAGTTTAGCGAAGTAATGGTAATAATATCATCTGTTGGGCCACCTTCATTACTTACTTTTAGCAGTTTTGTTCTTAATGAGTTTTGAACTGGAGTTAACCCGAAATTAATAGGGTCAGGCTCTAAAGTTAAGATGCCGTTTTGATTTTCATAAACTTCAATAAAATCCCAAGTAGCAGTAAACGGATTAGAAAAGGAACCCGAAGCATCCTTTGAAGTCGAAATAAAGCTAACAGCTAGTCCTTTATTATCTGATGCATCTAAAAAATTTAGAGGTAAGCTTATTGGGCTACCAAGTATAATTAAGGTTTGTCCATCATCTATAGAGTAAAATGGTTGTGCGGTATTTGCCGTGGGATTAATACTAAAATATAAACTAACCGAACCGGCGTTTAATATGTTAGAAACATCATATGTATTATTTACCGTGACCACTCCATTATCTTCCATCAAAACTTGTAGTCCATGTTCGGAATCTGCGTTGCTAGTACCATTCATTAAAACTAACTTTAAATAATTATCTTGGTCACCATTTCCAAAGCTAATACCATAAGATTGGTGATCGACAGGTTGTGTTTGGGAGCCACTAATACCAAAGAAAGGCGATTCGATCTTTGAATGTATAGTGAAAGGGTTAGAGTTCGAATCGACATTTAAACCAAATTGAAACCCGTTTTTTTGATTGTTATTAATAGCATCACCACCAGTCACTAAATCTACAGTGGCTTTACCTGCTGCACCACCAAAAGATAAATTCACTTCATTAAACTGCGTAAGGTAGTCTGTATTACCTGTTGGGTCTAGCATTAACCCCGTAAATCCTAAGCCAAAGAGACCAGTTCCAGGATCATTATTCCAAAATGGATAATCTATTGGTAGGTTAGTCGTTAGGCCATTATTAGTGTCTAAAGCAAAAACATCATTAACATCTAATATGGTATCGTTATCATCATCAGGATCATTTAAGTCCGAAATAAAATCACCATCATTATCATCTGGTTTACTTCCTTGCGAACAAATATTGGTGCCATTATCCATTTCATCTTGATTCGTAAAACCATCACCATCATTATCTGCATTAGGATCATAACCAGGTTCTTCGGGTTGAATACAATCTATCCCAGACGGTTCAAAGATGGTTATATTATTGGCGCCATACGTTGCAGCCCAAACAGTTCCAGGGAATACTTCAGCATCCCCTTGTGCAATAACATCTAAAGGAATAGACCCAAATCCGCTAAACGTAACTTCGTGTTCTAAGGCTTCATCCCCAGCTGGATTTAAAACATATCTATTAATATCCCCATTAAAGGAAGCGGTTAATAAATTACCTTGCATAATACCACCAAAATCGGAGGCTGTATATTCTACAATTCCATTCGTAGAAGATGGTCTGGCATCTAAAATATTGACTTTAGTACTTGTTGTTGGTTCATCTGCTAAAAACTCACCTAGACGTGGGTCATCTGGGAAATCTCCAATAGCAAAGGATGAATTGAAATAGCCAGAAGTACCAGTCAGAAGTGTTTGTAAATCATTAGTGCTAGTGGCAACCCATGATCCGCTAATTTTCTTATAAGCAATAATTTGTGCTCTAGATGGAAATGCAAGGATTGGTATTGGGTGTCCACCATAATAGGTTTTGTTTGCATCATTAATAGTACCTACAAAATGTAATGGATCGGAAATAAGGCTGCTTCCAGATTCATTCATTTCATTTTTTATATAATGATCCAATGGATCATAAGTAATCGTACTTTCATCACCTAAAAAGGTGTTTGTCGTATTGTCATAAATTTTTGGAACACCTCCCCAAAGTGAGTTTCCACCATTATCTGAGGTGTATATTCTTCCATTCTCCATGATAACTACATCATAGGCATTTCTAAAACCTGGAGCAAATATTTGAACTGGTCCACCAGCCTCAGGAAATGCTTGATTTAGACTGTTATTTCCACCAAAAGGATCATTAATATCAATAGTTGCATTATACATTGGGTGTCCAACAGGGTAGGGGAATTCTGGATGTGTATTATCAATATCTAATCGCAGCGGATCATTTAAAGTTGGTAAATCATATTTGTAATCGGTAGTTGTTCTAGGGTCGGTATACGTAGGCATACCTTCTAATTGTGTCAGATTAACAATGAGCATGGATGCCGATAAGAAGTATTCGGGAGTACCTGCAAAATTATTACTTGGAGCTCCTTTATTCGTGTTTCCTCCTTGAGCAATTAGCATATATGTGTCTCCTCCACGTTCAAATATATCCATACCATTAATAGCATGATTTTCTTCACAACGAGGAAGCCCTCTAATTAAATCGACTTTACTCCATTGGGTTCCAGTCCATTCTAATTTTGACAATATGCTGGAGTTTGTATCTAAATTAGAATCACTACCAGCTCCTCCACCTCCAAATAAAAAATCGGATGAGGTTACATATAAAACAGGATTTGTAGTGGTACCTGCCGTTTTAATTCCTGTAATTAAACGTTGTTGGGTAGCATTCGCAATTCCAGTATCATCATGATTGACTATACCGGTTTGTATGGTGGTTATCGCTTCTGTATTTGTTATGGTGTACGTGCCATTCCCTAAAGTAGCTGCATCCCTAGAAATAGCATAGGCCCAGATTTTTCCATCTTGTTGTGAAACATATAATCTGTTATCTGGTCCAAATTCTAATGAAGTCGGATTTAAAGTAGTTTCTCCTACTAAACCAGAAGAACCAAAACTGATCGTTTGGGCAAATGCATGGAATGGTGAAAATAGAGCAGAAATTAAGAGGAATAGCACAAAATTTCGCTTTAATGTAAGGTAAAGCTTCATAGTTTTTTTTCGTATTTTATTAGGTGCTATTAATCGAAAAAAAATAAAGGAGTATAGGTTGCTGTTTGACAGCGGAATAAATTTAAGGAATATTGAATAGACTTCGTTGTATTCTGAAGTATATTCGTTGAAAAGGAATAAAATCGGTTGTTATGTTTATTGGTCAAAAGAGGAATTAGGAGACCGATTTATTCTTCATTCATTTTATTAATAGCAGCTATTCTGCCAAGAAAAAAAGCTGCGACAACAGAAATTATTCCTGTGATTATCGACCAAGATGGATGCGACATAGCGAGAGAACCGCCAATAGATCCCAGAATGATGATTCCGGAAACGATATAGGCAGGAATTAGCGAAGTCTCGGAAACAGCTGTAGAAGCTATCATACCTCCAATAATACCGAAAAAATGTGCTACTATTACCAAAATGATTGCTCCCGAAGGGATTAAATGCATGTTTTGTTTTATAGATTCAGGATCCATAGGATTTGCTCCTGGAGGAAAAGTGAAAAATTGAGGTCCTAAAATGTATAATAGAAAGATTACTAGCCCAGAAACTACTAGGCCAACAGCAATAGCAAATGCGTTTCTCATATCTTCAATTTTTGGTTTGGTTTTTTAAAGATACAAAAAAATAATTGTTAAAAATTTAAGAGCTATGCTTTGAAGTTGTCTTTCCTTTGAAAATAGAGCAATAAAAAACCTGAAGTGTGACCTTCAGGTTTTAAGATTTTGAAACAAGTTCAAGATGGATAATCTGTTTTAGTTATTACTCTACTAAAACCCATTCGCCTTTAGCAATTAAAGGTTCTGCTTGTTTGTATTTTAGGGTTTTATTTTCTCCACTCATCACGTGCTTAATAGTCACCTTGTCGTTACGACCAACTTTTGGTTTGTCACGAACAACAGTTTCTACAACTTCTGGTTGACGTTGTGTATTACTAGCAGCTCTATTTTGAGCAGAACGTTCATCTAAATTAGGGATCTCGTCTTTTTGTGTTTGTAAATTATCTTTTTTACGGACTTCTTTTGCTTCTTGAATATTAGATTCTTGTGTTGGTAATTCTCCTTTAAATAAGAAAGAAATTACATCTTTATTTACTTGATCTATGGTTGTTTTAAACAACTCAAAAGCTTCAAATTTATAAATTAATAAAGGATCTTTTTGCTCATGTACTGCCAATTGAACCGATTGCTTTAACTCATCCATTTTACGTAAATGTGTTTTCCACGCATCATCAATAATAGCTAGTGTAATATTCTTTTCGAAATCGGTAATAAGTTGTTTTCCTTTCGTTTCATACGCTTTTTCAAGGTCTGTAACTACTTGTAAAGATTTTACGCCATCTGTAAATGGTACTACTATTCTTTTAAATTTATCACGTTGCGTTTCGTATACATTAGCGATAATAGGGAATGCAATTTCTGCATTACGAGCCATTTTTACCTTGTAATGTTCAAAAGCAGCTTTGTATACACGTTGTGCAATTTCTAGTACCGGAAGTTTTACAAATTCAGCTTCCGTAATAGGGGAACTCATAGAGAAATAACGAATTAATTCAAACTCGAAATTCTTAAAATCGGAAGCTCCTTTATTTGTTTCTGTAATGTTTTCCGCAGTATCATAAACCATATTGGCGATATCTACACGAAGACGTTCTCCAAATAAAGCATGATATCTTCGTTTGTAAACCACTTCACGTTGCGAGTTCATTACATCATCATATTCTAGTAAACGCTTACGTACACCAAAATTATTTTCTTCTACTTTTTTCTGTGCTCTTTCAATAGATTTAGAAATCATAGAATGCTGAATCACTTCACCTTCTTCTAATCCCATTCTATCCATCATTTTAGCAATACGTTCACTACCAAAAAGACGCATTAAATTATCTTCTAACGAAACATAGAACTGTGAACTACCAACATCTCCTTGACGACCAGCACGACCACGTAATTGTCTATCTACACGACGAGAATCATGACGCTCTGTACCAACAATGGCTAAACCACCAGCAGCTTTTACTTCGTCACTTAATTTAATATCGGTACCACGACCAGCCATATTGGTTGCAATAGTTACTTGTCCGCTTCTACCAGCTTCATCTACTATTTCTGCTTCCTTTTTATGCTGTTTTGCATTTAAGACATTGTGCGGTACTTTACGAATAGAAAGCATTTTTCCTAAAAGTTCCGAAATTTCTACGTTGGTAGTACCAATTAAAACGGGTCTTCCTGCTTCCGATAGTTTCGTTACTTCATCAATAACCGAATTGTATTTTTCACGTTTTGTTTTAAATACTAAATCTTGTCTGTCATCACGAGCAATAGGTTTGTTTGTCGGAATTTCTACAACATCTAATTTGTATATTTCCCAAAACTCACCAGCTTCTGTAACCGCAGTTCCTGTCATACCAGAAAGCTTTCGGTACATTCTAAAGTAATTTTGAAGCGTTACCGTTGCAAAAGTTTGTGTAGCATCTTCAATTTTTACATTTTCTTTTGCTTCGATCGCTTGGTGTAAACCATCGCTATAACGACGACCATCCATAATACGACCGGTTTGCTCGTCTACAATCATTACTTTGTTATCCATTACCACATATTGATTGTCTTTTTCAAAAAGAGCATATGCTTTTAGTAATTGATTAAGTGTGTGTATACGTTCGGATTTGATTCCGAAATCACGGAATAAATCTTCTTTTTCTTCTGCTTCTTGTTCTTTCGATAATCCTTTTGCTTCAATTTTTGCAATTTCGATACCAATTTCTGGCATAACGAAAAAGTCTGGATTATCTTTTCCAGAGATATATTCGATACCTTTATCTGAAAGTTCTATTTGATTGTTTTTTTCTTCAATTACGTAGTACAGTTCTTCATCGATCTTTGGCATTTCACGATTGTTGTCTGCCATGTAATGGTTTTCCGTTTTTTGAAGTAGTTGTTTCACACCTTCTTCACTTAAAAACTTAATTAAAGCTTTGTTTTTTGGAATACCTCTATATACACGAAGTAGTTGAAAACCACCTTCTTTCTCATCACCAGCGGCGATAAGTTTTTTTGCTTCGGCTAAAACGCTAGTTAAGTATTTGCGTTGTACCGAAACAATGTCTTCTACTTTAGGTTTTAAAGCATCAAACTCATGTTGGTCTCCTTTTGGTATAGGACCAGAAATAATTAATGGTGTTCTTGCATCATCTACTAAAACCGAATCGACCTCATCTACAATAGCGTAGTGATGCGGACGTTGTACTAAATCGTCAGGATTATGCGCCATATTATCACGTAGGTAATCAAAACCAAACTCGTTGTTGGTACCATAAGTAATATCTGCATTATAAGCTTTTTTACGAGCAGCAGAATTAGGTTTGTAGTAATCTACACAATCCACGCTCATACCATGAAACTCAAAAATTGGAGCCATCCATGCGCTATCTCTTTTTGCTAGATAATCATTTACGGTTACTAAGTGAACACCACGACCAGCTAATGCATTAAGATATACCGGAAGCGTTGCTACTAGTGTTTTACCTTCTCCCGTATGCATCTCGGCAATTTTACCTTGGTGCATAGCAATACCACCAATTAATTGTACATCATAATGAATCATGTCCCAAGTAATTGCTTTTCCTGCAGCATCCCAAGAGTTCGCCCAAGTTGCTTGGTCTCCTTCTAAGGTTACATAATCATGTTCTCCAGAGATTACTCTATCAAATTCATTTGCCGTAACGGTAATAGAAGTATTGTTTGTAAAACGTCTTGCTGTTTCTTTAACAACACCAAAAGCTTCTGGTAAGATATCGTTTAATACATCTTCTGTTACTTTATAAATTTCGTCTTTTATCGCATCGATTTCAGAATAGATATCTTCACGTTTATCGATGTCTTCTTCCTTTTCAGCATCTATTAAAAGGGCGTCTATTTTGGTTTGAAGTGGCTGGCGTGCTTCTGCTATTTTTTCTTTAAAAAAGACTGTTTTTGCTCGTAGTTCATCGTGAGATAATGCTTCTAAAGCAGCTTCAAAGGTTTTAATTTTATTAACTAAAGGTGTTATGGATTTTACGTCTTGTTTCGACTTGTCTCCAACAAATACTTTTAGTACAGAATCTAAAAAACTCATGTGTGGTATTTTTTTGGTTACTCTATTTGTTTTAAAAGCACTTTGTTAAACTCGGCTTACTATTTGTAATGTGCCGTGTGAAATGCTTCTAATAAATAAAGTTTTTAATTGTTATTGTGTATAGATAAAATCCTAATAAAAAGGATTTCAAAGATACGTTATGTTGTTATTTTATTTTAATTATAACCAAAAAAAAGTCTCGATATGAGACTTTTTTATTGATAATTTTTTGATATTAATACTCGTCCTCATTCCAGAGGTAATCTTCGTCCGTTGGATAATCAGGCCAAATTTCTTCAATTGAGTCGTAAGAGTCTCCTTCGTCTTCAATTGCTTGTAAGTTTTCAACAACTTCTAAAGGTGCTCCCGTTCTGATTGCGTAATCAATAAGTTCGTCCTTTGTTGCTGGCCAAGGTGCATCACTTAAATAAGATGCTAGTTCTAATGTCCAATACATTTCTAAATTGTTTTTATTTTTGCAAAAATAAATTTTTAGTTTAGATAGTCAAGAAAAAAGTGAATTATTTTTTCAATAAATTAAAAGAACGTCAATTTTAACTGTAAGCTACTGGCTACTAAAGTATTTTGCAGTTGTTACTAATTGCAGATGAAAAATGCTATTGCTTTTCAGGAATCCATTTTACCTCGTCTGCCTGTAAATCATAAGACAACTTTCGTGCCAAGACAAAAAGATAGTCTGATAATCGGTTTAAGTACATTAAAGTAGTAGGTTCTATGGTTTCTATGTCGTTTAATGCCGAAGCTAAACGCTCTGCACGTCTGCAAACACAGCGTGCTATGTGACAGAATGACACGGTTTGGTGACCGCCAGGAAGCACAAAGTGCGTCATCTGTGGTAAGGCTTCGTTCATGGTATCCATTTCCTTTTCTAATAGTTCTATATTTTCGTTAGAAATTTTGGGAATGTTTAATCTTTCTTTTCCATTTTTAAGAATTGCTTTTTCTGGATCTGTAGCTAAAACGGCTCCTACCGTAAAAAGACGGTCTTGTATATGAATAAGAACTTCTTTGTATTTGGTATTTATTTCTTGATCTCTAATTAAACCAATATGGGAGTTAAGCTCATCTACAGTTCCATAGCTATCAATACGAATATGGTGTTTTGCCACTCTTGTGCCTCCAAAAAGTGCTGTGGTACCTTTATCTCCTGTTTTTGTGTATACTTTCATGTATGCAAGTTAAAAGTTCTAAGGGAGAAGGCAAAAGAATGGTCGTTAAAAGTTGTGTTGCCAAGTGTTAAAATGCAAAAGATTTTTGTCGAAGTTGAAACATTTCTAATGCGCTATGCTCGGTATCTTCAATGAAAATGCATTTTCATTTCGATAAGCCTCAAGGTGCCTATTAGTGCATGCTTACTCGGTATTTGAAACACCCCTAAAGTCTCCTTAAGGGGACAATTCTTGCGAGAATGCTCAAGGTTTGGAATTAATTTATTATTACCTCGAGTTATAAAATCATACTCGATTTATGCTCCTTCCTTTAGCTAAAGGAAGGTGTTTTTTTGTTGTAACAAAAAATCGGATGGTTTGTCTTAAAAGGCGAAGCACTTTTATAAATGTAGCATGTAACAATACGGATAGTCTAGATATTGGCAATTTGAAAATACAATCCGGATTTGCCCGCAATAAGGATTGTAGTGGTTAGCTTTTGTAAAACTTCCATAAAAGGTTTTACAAAACTAGTAACGGAAAGCCTGGTTGTTTTTGGTTTTTTCTGCCAAAAGCAAATTGCCCAAAATATATTTATGATTAAAAGTTAGATGAAGCATTTTAGAACCACCTCGTCTTCCGTTTTTTATGAAAACGGAATCCACTCCTCCTTGAAAAAAGGAGGAGAGTTTTGTGTATAGTATCTTAGGTTTTATCGAAGTATTTTGACTGCTGAAAACTGCGTATCACCTATTTCTAGTATCGCTTTCCACAACACCGTCACGTAAACGAATTACGCGATGCGCGTGTGCAGCAATTTCTTCTTCGTGCGTTACCATGATAACCGTGTTTCCTGTTTTATGAATTTCGTCAAACAAGCCCATGATTTCTAATCCGGTTTTAGAGTCTAAGTTTCCTGTTGGCTCATCGGCAAGAATAATAGAAGGATTGTTTACTAAAGCTCTACCGACAGCAACACGTTGGCGTTGTCCACCAGAAAGTTGGTTTGGTCTATGGTCCATTCTGTCGGCAAGACCTACGTCTGTTAAAACTTCGGCAGCACGTGCATGACGTTCTGATTTAGATTTCCCTGCATAAACCATTGGCAACGCAACATTGTCTAAAGCGGTGGTTCTTGGTAATAGGTTGAAGGTTTGAAATACAAAGCCAATTTCTTTGTTACGAATATCTGCAAGTTGGTCGTCTGACATCTGACTAACATCTTGTCCGCTCAATAGGTAGCTTCCAGAGGTTGGGGTGTCTAAACAACCTAAAAGATTCATAAGCGTAGATTTCCCAGAACCAGAAGGTCCCATGATTGCTACATAATCGCCACGTTCTATATTTAAATCGATTCCTTTTAAAACATGAACCGTTTCTGTCCCAAGTTTAAAATCGCGAATAATATTTTTAATTTCAATAACGTTGCTCATAAATATAAGTTGTAAAATTTTAAGTTATAAGTGCCTCCAATTGTAAAAGAAAGCAAGGTACATATTTCTTATTTATCATAAGACGCTAAAGGAACTACTATGTTACACTCTTATTGTAAAATGTTCTTTTTCTTGTTCTTTACGGAAGGATACAATTCCCCAGAAAAAGGTGTCTATCGTTACGGTGACTTGTGGATGGTTCTTAATTTCTTGCCAAGCTGCTGTCATGGAAGCAGACCAATGAATATCATCAAAAATGAGTATCGAGTCATTATGAATATTATGCAATAACATTTCAAAATAGTTTAAAGTCGCTTCTTTTTGATGGTTTCCGTCGATGTAAATAAGATCGAATTTTTCGTTTTTTATTGTGGCTAATTCCGTTTCAAAATTATTAACTTTTAAATCAATGTTTTGCAAGTTAAAAGCTTTGAATTGTTGTTTTGCTATTTGTGCGGTTTCAGGGCAGCCTTCTATGGTTACTATGTTTGCATTTTTATTTCCTAGGCTTAAAGCGGTAGTTGCTAATCCTAAAGAGGTTCCTAATTCTAGTGCATTATTGATTTCAAAATAATCTGCAATTCGGTAGAGTAGTCGTGCTCTTTTTTTTGTGATTCCTGCGGTTTTTGCAATTTTAGAAACTTGTCTTTCGTTCGATTTAAAAACACGACTTCCAGCGCCAAAGTCGGTTACAGAAATTATGGTATTGTTTTGGTATAGTTTTTCTCGGTATTGTTCTAGTGTGTGATAGGCTTTAAATTTTGTTTTGTTGTAAAAGCATAAGGTTACTAGATTGTAGACAAAAGGTGAGTGGATACCATGTTGGTTGGAGGAGTTTTTTAGGAATTTTAAGTATTGTTTGATTTGGTATAGCATGGTTTTGGGTAAAAGGGTAATAGGGCAAAGGTACTAAGGCGGAAGGGAAAAGGCAAAAGGTAATTAGGTAAAAGTTGATAAGGCAAAAGGTGATGAGGGGGAAGGGATTTCTCGACAAGCTCGAAATGACAATTTTAGCTAACAGCTATTCCGTAAAAGAAATCAAAGACGGAAGGGTTTTAGCATTGGTTCTCGATACAATCCCGATAAAATATCGGGATCACTCGAACTGACATAGGTCTAGATTAAAGTTAAAAGGTAATAAGGGAAAAAGGAAAAAAAGGATTTCTCGACAAGCTCGAAATGACAATTTGAACTAACGGCTATTTCGTGAATCAACCCCAAATCACAAGACTCCTTCCCTTTTTTCAAGGGAAGATGGATTTGATTTTTAAAGAAGGAAGCGGTTGTATAAGCTTTTAGTTGTCGCTGGTTCTCGATACAATCCCGAAAAAAAATCGGGATCACTCGAACTGACATAGGTCTAGATTAAAGTTAAAAGGTAATAAGGGAAAAAGGAAAAAAAGGATTTCTCGGCAAGCTCGAAATGACAAATGTTTTAGTGTTCCCTGTTCATTCTCTAATCTTCAATCTCCAATCTCCAATCCCAAATCACAAAACTCCTTCCTTTTTTTCAAGGGAAGATGGATTTGATTTCCATAAAAGAAATTAAAGAAGGAAGCGGTTGTATAGGCTTTTAGTTGTCGCTGGTTCTCGATACAATCCCGAAAAAAAATCGGGATCACTCGAACTGACATAGGTTTAGATTAAAGTTAAAAGGTAATAAGGGAAAAAGGGAAAAAAGGATTTCTCGACAAGCTCGAAATGACAATTTTAGCTAACAGCTATTCCGTAAAAGAAATCAAAGACGGAAGGGTTTTAGCATTGGTTCTCGATACAATCCCGAAAAAAAATCGGGATCACTCGAACTGACATAGGTCTAGATTAAAGTTAAAAGGTAATAAGGGAAAAAGGAAAAAAAGGATTTCTCGACAAGCTCGAAATGACAATTTTAGCTAACGGCTAACAGCTAACAGCTAAAAGAGATTAGATAAAAGATAAAAGAGATTTCTCGACAAGCTCGAAATGACAATTTTAACTAACAACTAACAACTAACAACTAACAACTAACGGCTAACAGCTAATTTTATCCTTCCATTTTTTCCATAAGTTCCAGCCAACGTTCTTCTTTGGTTTCCATTTCTGTAATGATATTTTGTAATTTATCAGAAAGAGCTGTTATGTCATCTTGCGATAAAGTTTCATCTAGAAATTTTGCTTCTAATTCCTTTTTGTCAAACTCTAAAGATTTCAGTTTGCTCTCCATGTTTTTGTATTCTTTTTGCTCATTGTAGGACAGCTTTGTTTTCGTCTCTTTTTTCCAAGATTTCTTTTCTTTTTTATCGTCGGCGTTTTCTGCTATTGCAGGTTGGCTGTCGTCATAAGCTCTAAAATCACTATAGTTTCCAGGGAAATCTTCCACAACACCTTCTCCTCTAAAAACAAAAAGGTGGTCTACAATTTTATCCATAAAGTACCTGTCATGCGAAACTACAAGTAAGCAACCAGGGAAATCTAATAAGAAACTTTCTAGTACATTTAGCGTTACAATATCTAAATCATTGGTAGGTTCATCCAGAATTAAGAAATTCGGATTCTGAATTAAAACCGTACATAAATACAGTCTTTTTCGTTCGCCACCACTTAGTTTTTCAACAAAATCATATTGTTTTTTTCTATCGAAAAGAAAACGTTCTAAGAGCTGTTGTGCACTTATTTGTTTTCCTTTTTTAAGTGGAATATAATCCCCAAATTCTCGAACAACATCTATAACTTTTTGGTTTGGTTTGATGTCAATTCCGGTTTGGGTATAGTAACCAAATTTTACGGTTTCACCAATTACGATTCTTCCAGAATCTGGTTGTGCCGTTTGTGTAAGAATATTTAGGAAAGTCGATTTTCCAGTTCCGTTTTTACCAATAATTCCGGCGCGTTCTCCTCTTTGAAAGTTGTATTCAAATTTGTCTAATATCACTTTGTCTTTAAAAGATTTGGATATTTTGTGGATCTCGACAATTTTGGTTCCAAGGCGTTCCATGTTCAGCTCTAGCTGCATCTCATGGTCGTTTCTACGTTGGTGTGCTCGGTGTTTTATTTCGGTGAAATCATCTATTCTAGATTTCGATTTTGTAGTTCTAGCCTTTGGCTGTCTACGCATCCAGGTAAGCTCTTTTTTATACAGTTGTTTTGCTTTACCCGTTTCTACCGTTTCTATGTTTATGCGTTCTTCTTTCTTTTCTAAATAGTACGAGTAGTTTCCTTTGTAGGAGAATAATTCGCCTTGATCTAATTCGATAATTTCATTACAAACACGCTCTAAAAAATAGCGATCATGCGTTACCATAAAAAGGGTAATGTTTTCTTTTGCAAAAAAGGATTCTAACCATTCAATCATTTCTAAATCTAAATGATTGGTTGGCTCATCCAGAATTAGTAAATCTGGTTTGTTGATTAAGGCATTCGCTAACGAAAGACGTTTTTTCTGTCCGCCAGAAAGCGTGCTCACTTTTTGATCAAAACCTTCTAGATTTAGCTTGAATAGGATTTGTTTGTATTGTGTTTCAAAATCCCAAGCGTTATGCATTTCCATATTTTCAAAAGCTTTTTGATAGGCTTCTGCGTCTTCCGGATTTAAAAGCGCTTTTTCATACGCTTGAATCACTTTTAAAATTTCATTATCCGAACTGAAAATAGTTTCTTCAATTGTTAGATTTTGGTCTAAAATCGGTTCTTGCGGTAAGAAGGAAACTACAATGTCTTTTCTGAAAATTACTTGACCAGTATCTGGTTCATCTAATTTTGCAAGAATGTTTAGGATAGAAGTTTTTCCGGTTCCGTTTTTAGCTACAAAAGCTACTTTTTGGTCTTTATGAATACTAAAAGAAATGTCTTGGAAAAGGGTGAGTTCTCCATAAGATTTCGATATATTTTCTACGTTTAGATAATTCAAATTTTATATTTTTTACAAATAACGTACAAAAAACCAAAAAAAGTTCCATAAGTTTTTATATTCCTCTTGAAAAGTTATATTTGTTACAAATCATTAAACTTCAAAAATGAAGAGATTAATTCTTACGCTTTCTCTATTGATTACTGTGTTTGTCAGTTCTTGTATTCCGCATAAAGACACTTTATATATTCAAGAAAAAGAAGGGGCCATAGATTCTTTACAAACGATAGTAGAACAGCAAAAAGCCTATCGAGTTCAAATTAATGACATCTTAAACATTCGTGTTAAAGCATTAGATCAAGAGAATGTGCAAATATTTAACCCAATAGGAAATGGAGATTTGAATGCAAGTGGTGTAGAGAAATCTTATTTTGACGGGTTTACTGTAGATTTACATGGTAACATTAGGATTCCTACATTAGGTAAAATGAATGTTTTAGGATATACTACCGAAGAAATAGAACAACAGATAGAAAAAAAGCTATTGGCAGAAGAGTTTAAAGAAACCGCTAATATCTTTGTAACAGTAAAACTTACTGGGTTAAAATACATTACTACAGGAGAGATAGGGAGTACCGGAACTAAAGTTTTGTTTCAAGAACGTGTAAATATACTAGAAGCGATTGCTAACTCTGGCGATATACCAGTAACAGGGGATAAAAAAGATGTTCTCATTATTAGACAATATCCGCAAGGACAGAAGATTCACCATCTCGATTTAACAGATATTAATGTGATGCATTCGCCATATTATTATATCCAACCTAATGATATGATTTACGTGAAACCATTAAAACAAAAAGCTTGGGGAACAGGAACCAATGTGTTACAAAACATTGGAGCGGTTGCTACTGTTCTATCTGTAATTACTACAACTGTTTTATTATTACAACGTATATAAATTATGGCCTACAACGAATTTGACGATATAGAAAGTATGGAGTCTAGTCGCATATCTTTCGACTTTAAAGGCTTTTTGTTTAAGGTTATTAATTTATGGAAGTTTGTTCTGTTATGTATTGGGGCGGCATTGATTATTGCCTATCTAATAAACGTACGAAAAGAGAATGTATATAAATTAGATTCTTTAATTAGTGTAGAGAATGATCAAAATCCTTTTTTTACCGCCAATACGAGTATCTCTTTTAATTGGGGAGGTGTTTCAGGAAAAATGGGGAAGACTATTACTACTTTAAAGACTAGAACTCATAATGAAAAGGTTGTAGATTCTTTACAATTTTACATGAATTATTTTGTAGAAGGAAAATACAAAAAGGTGAATATCTATAAACAAGCGCCATTTAAAGTTGTATTAGATCTAACAAAGCCACAAGTGCTTAATAAATATATTGGTGTTCGTTTTATTAGTTCTGATCAGTTTGAGATTTTTACAGAATTTGAAGGAACAAAAGGCCGAGGGCAAAGGTATGACAATAAAGAAGTTACTTCTGTTGAGGTTCCTTTAGGCGCATTTAGCAAAGTATATGCTGTTGGAGAGAAAGTTGTATTGCCATTTTTTAGTGGAACTCTTGAATTTAGAACTGAAAAGCAAATAAAACCAGGAACCGAGTTTTATTTACGTTTTAATAGTTTTGATGGCGTGGTCAACAATTATAAAAACAGTTTAAATGTAGGTTCTTTTAATGCTACTAATTCGCCGGTGTTAAAGCTTTCTTTAGCGGGAACGAATAAAGGAAAAATAGTAGATTTTTTAAATGCTACTGCGGCTATTTTAAGTAGAACAGAATTAGAGCGTAAAAACTTATACGCTACCAATACCATAAAGTTTATTGATAGTAGTTTGGCTGCAGTAGATAGCAGTTTAAAAGACGTAACGAAGGAAATGAATTCTTTTAGGAAGAAGAATAAGGTTTTTGATGTGGATGTGGAAATGCTGGATGTCTCGGCTAGATTAAAAGTTTTTGAAGCCGAAAAAGAAGGACAGCAAACCAAACTGGATTACTTAAATAGGTTAGAGAATTATTTACAAACCAAAACAGACTATACCAATATTGCTGCGCCAACTTCTGTTGGAATTTCTGAAGGGAATATTTTAAATAGTGTTCGTAAAATAACTAGTTTAGCTATAGAACGAAAAAATTTGGAGTATACGACACGAGAAGAGTCGGAAATTTTCAAGAATATAGATAGACAAATTGATGCAGAAAAAAATGTGTTATTGGAAACTATTAAATCTACTATAAGTACCATTAATATCCAATTAGGAACTCTAAATAGAAATATAGCTAATTTAGATGTTAAGCTGAGAGAACTTCCAGAAGACCAACAAGAATATTTAAAAATACAGCGAAAGTTAGATATTAGTCAGGAAACGTATGATGTGTACATGCAAAAACGCAGTGAAGCAGCTATTGTAAAAGCTGCAAATATTTCTGATATTTCTATTGTAGATGAAGCTAAAGATATAGGAGGAGGGAAAATTGGACCTAATACCTCTTTAAATTATATGATGGGGCTGATGCTTGGTTTCTTTATTCCATTATTCTTGATTTTTATTGTTTTCCTTTTAGATAATACCATTCATGGTTCCGATGAAGTAGAACAGCTAACTAGTATTCCAATTTTAGGATTGATAGGGAAATACAAGTATCATAACAATTTAGTAGTTTATGAAAAGCCAAAATCTGCTGTAGCCGAATCTTTTAGAGCAATTCGTTCTAGTTTGCAATTTTTCTATAAAAATAAAATGAAAAATGAAGAACAAGAAGGCGGTAAAACCATTATGGTAACTTCTTCGGTGAGTGGGGAAGGAAAAACATTTACCTCTATTAATATTGCTACCGTATATGCAATGTCTGGAAAGAAAACCATTTTATTAGGACTGGATTTACGTAAACCTAAAATATTTGATGATTTTGATTTAACCAATGAAAAAGGAGTGGTGAACTATTTTATTGGCGATAGTCCTTTTGATGAAGTAATAAATCATACCAGAATAGAAAACCTGGATGTGGTTACTTCTGGACCTATACCGCCAAACCCTTCGGAATTGCTAATGAGTGATAAGATGGGAGATTTAATCAAGAGGTTACGTCAAGAGTATGATATGATTGTGCTAGATACACCTCCTTTAGGTTTAGTAACCGACGCTTTAGAATTGGTACAGTATGCAGATGCTTCTATTTTTATGGTGCGATTAGATTATACAAAAAAAGGAATGCTGCAACTAATTAATGCCAAGTATAGAGCTGGCGAAGTGAAAAACATCAGTATCGTACTTAACTTTTATAAGCATAAAACCAATCATAATTACGGTTATGGTTACGGTTATGGCTATGGTTATGGCTATGGTGTTTACGGGAATTCCTATCATGAAGACAGCAAAAAATCATTATTTAAAAAAGCTAAGGCATTTATAAAAAGTATTTAATATATTCGTTAACGCTATTAATCAATAAAATACATAATGAAAACGCATAAGATAACCGTTATCGGTTTAGGATATGTTGGCTTGCCTTTGGCTGTCGAATTCGCGAAAAAATATTTAGTGGTTGGCTTTGATATCAATACAAACAGAGTCCAAGAATTAAAACAAGGAAAAGACAAAACCTTAGAGGTAGAAACCGAAGACCTTAAAAAAGTATTAGTTAATAATTTAAACGAGTCTAAAGGAATCTTTATCACCGACAAGGCAGAAGATTTAGCAGCATCTAATGTTTTTATCATAACGGTACCTACACCAACAGACGCTTTAAATAAACCCATTTTTACACCACTTGTAAAAGCTAGTGAAGCGGTTGCAAAAGTGTTAAAAAAAGGAGATATTGTTATTTATGAATCCACCGTATATCCCGGAGTTACCGAAGATATCTGTGTGCCTATTTTAGAAGCACAATCGGGTTTAGCATTTAACACCGATTTTTTTGCAGGCTATTCCCCAGAACGTATTAATCCAGGCGATAAAAAACATACGGTTACTAAAATATTAAAAGTAACCTCTGGTTCTACACCAGAAATAGCAGTTGTTATTGACGATTTATACAAATCCATCATTACTGCCGGAACCCATATGGCACCATCTATCAAGGTGGCAGAAGCAGCAAAAGTAATCGAGAATTCACAACGAGATATTAATATCGCCTTTGTAAATGAGCTGTCTAAAATATTTAGAATACTAGATATAGATACCAAAGCAGTGTTAGAAGCGGCTGGAACCAAGTGGAATTTTATAAACTTCACACCGGGATTGGTAGGCGGACATTGCATAGGTGTAGATCCTTATTATTTAGCACAAAAAGCTATAGAGTCTGGATATAACCCAGAAATTAT
Source organism: uncultured Flavobacteriaceae bacterium (assembly GCA_947502495.1). Taxonomy (GTDB): domain Bacteria; phylum Bacteroidota; class Bacteroidia; order Flavobacteriales; family Flavobacteriaceae; genus Oceanihabitans. The sequence continues at coordinate 160,493 of CANNAC010000004.1, forward strand.
TTTAGCAGGTCGTAAAATGAATGACAGCATGGGAAGCTATGTAGCGCAGGAGACCGTTAAGATGATGATTAAAAAAGGAGCTACTATTAAAGGTTCTAATGTATTAGTTTTAGGAATTACCTTTAAAGAAAACTGTCCGGATATTAGAAATTCTCGAGTAATCGATATCATTAAAGAATTAGAAACCTACCATGTAAATGTCGATGTTTTTGATCCGTGGGCTTCTTCCGAAGAAGTAAAGCACGAATATGGTTTTGATTTATTATGTTCTAAAACAGAAATAAGCTCGAATTATGATGCAATTATTTTAGCAGTATCCCATAATGAATTTATAAAATTAGATTTACAAAAATTGAAATCTCCTATAGGAGTTATTTTTGATGTGAAATCCTTACTACCTAAAGATATGGTAGACGGAAGACTTTAAAACTTTCCGTCATTGCGAGAAGCATAGCGACGAAGCAATCTCATAATTAGTAGTGTAAACTAGAATACAATGTCCTTTCGAGCTTGTCGAGAAATCTCTTTTGAACAGATGACTAAAACCAATGTCCTTTCGAGTGGTAACGTTATTTTTCGGGATGGTATCGAGAACAAGTAAAGCGAAAAACCCTTCCGTCTTTGATTTCTTTGCCGAAATCAAATCCACCTTCCCTTAAAAAAAGGGAAGGAGTTTTAAGACTTGAGGTGCATTAAAATAGAAATAATTAAAAAAGAAATACAATGTCCTTTCGAGCTTGTCGAGAAATCTCTTTTGAACAGATGACTAAAACCAATGTCATTTCGAGTGGTAACGTTATTTTTCGGGATGGTATCGAGAACAAGTAAAGCGAAAAACCCTTCCGTCTTTGATTTCTTTGCCGAAATCAAATCCACCTTCCCTTAAAAAAAAGGAAGGAGTTTTAAGACTTGAGGTGCATTAAAATAGAAATAATTAAAAAAGAAATACAATGTCCTTTCGAGCTTGTCGAGAAATCTCTTTTGAACAGATGACTAAAACCAATGTCATTTCGAGTGATCCCGATATTTTTCGGGGTTGTATTGAGAACAAGTAAAGCGAAAAACCCTTCCGTCTTTGATTTCTTTGCCGAAATCAAATCCACCTTCCCTTAAAAAAAGGGAAGGAGTTTTAAGACTTGAGGTGCATTAAAATAGAAATAATTAAAAAAGAAATACAATGTCCTTTCGAGCTTGTCGATAAATCTCTTTTGAACAGATGACTAAAACCAATGTCATTTCGAGTGATCCAGATATTTTTCGGGATGGTATCGAGAACTAGTATAACAAAAAGCTTCGCAATAACATTTAAAAACCAAAACCATGTACAGTACACCATACCACAAACAAGATTTATCCAATTTTAGTTTCTTAGTAACGGGAGGAGCAGGTTTTATCGGCTCTAATCTTGTGGCATATCTATTACAATTCGGAGCAAAAAAAGTTAGAGTACTAGATAATTTTTCTAATGGTTATAGAGAAAACCTTACCGAATTTATGTCTAACCCAGCTTTCGAATTAGTAGAAGGCGATATTAGAGATTTAGCCACTTGTAAAAAGGCGATGTTAGATATCGATTATGTGTCACACCAAGCGGCATTAGGTTCTGTGCCGCGTTCTATAGCCGATCCAGCAACGACCAATGACGTAAATATATCTGGTTTTTTAAATATGCTTATTGCTTTAAAAGAAAGTGATACAGTTAAACGTATGGTGTACGCGGCATCTAGTTCTACCTATGGCGATAGTACTTCTTTGCCAAAAGTAGAAGAGACTATTGGTAATCCTTTGTCTCCGTATGCAGTAACCAAATATGTAAATGAGTTGTATGCCAATGTTTTTGGTACTACCTATAATACCGATGTTGTTGGTTTTAGGTATTTTAATGTTTTCGGACCAAAGCAAAGTCCTAATGGTGCTTATGCCGCAGTAATTCCTTTGTTTATGCAAGCATTAAAAGAAGGGAAAGCACCAACCATTCATGGCGATGGCGGACAAACTAGAGATTTTACCTTTGTCGCTAATGCAGTACAAGCCAATGTGAAAGGGATGTTTGCATCTAAAGAAGCCGCTAATCAAGTGTTTAATATTGCCTGTGGCGAACGTATTTCTGTCAATTATTTATGGGATACCTTAAACCAAGCTGCAAATACAAAACTAGAAGCGATGTATGGACCAACACGTCAAGGCGATGTAAGAGATTCTTTGGCAGATATTTCTAAAGCCGAAAAATTATTGGGCTATGCGCCAGAATACACCGTTGGTGAAGGTTTAGAACTTACTTGGAACGCGTTTAAAGACTAATATTTCCTTTGGACTAAAATACACGAATCTTTTTAAATAAAAGATTGCGTTTTCTTATATTAGCCCTAAATAAAACCTGAAAAACATTGAATACACCTAAAGATGATACATGGTTATATACCATTTCGTCTAAGCATAAATTAATAGATTTTAATTTTAAAGAAATTTGGCGTTATAGAGATTTGTTGTTGCTATTTGTAAAGCGTGACGTTGTAACGGTATACAAGCAAACTATTTTAGGACCATTATGGTATTTAATTCAGCCTTTGTTTACCGCATTGACCTTTACCTTGATTTTTAACAAGGTAGCCAATATAGAAACAGGAACCGTTCCTCCGTTTTTGTTTAATCTAGCCGGAATATCTATCTGGGGGTATTTTAATACCTGCTTAACGGCTACTAGTGATACTTTTAAAAGTAATGCAGCCGTTTTTGGTAAAGTATATTTTCCACGAATCATCGTGCCGCTTTCTATCATCATTTCTAATCTGGTAAAATTTGGTATTCAATTACTTATTTTTATTGCCTTTTATATGTATTATGTGCTAAACGATGCTGCAATACATATAGATAGTAGTGTTGTGTTTTTTCCTTTATTAGTACTACTCATGGGTTTACTAGGTTTAGGAATAGGAATGATTATTTCTAGTTTAGTCACTAAATATCGCGATTTAAAATTCCTGGTAGGCTTTGGTGTGCAATTACTTATGTATGTGTCGGCAGTGATGTATCCTTTGGCACTAATGCGAGAGAAATTACCCAAAATAGCATGGATTGTAGAATATAACCCTGTTGCTTATATTATAGAAACTGCTCGATTTATGCTTTTAGGTACTGGTACCTTTAGCTGGTTTGGTATTTTATATACGGTAATAGTAACTTTTGTAGTCTTGTTTTTCGGGATTATTATTTTTAACCGAACCGAGAAAACGTTTATTGATACGGTATAGTCATTGCGAGCCCTGCGAAGCAATCTCATGAAGAAAGTGTGATTTAGAAAAATAGAATAAAACAAATGAGTGTCATTTTAAAAGCAACCAATATTAGTAAACAGTACCGACTTGGTCTTGTGGGTACAGGTACTATAAGTCACGATTTAAACCGTTGGTGGCATCGTGTACGTGGTAAAGAAGATCCTTATTTAAAAATTGGTGCGGTAAACGATCGTAGTGCCAAAGCAGATAGTGATTATGTTTGGGCATTGCAAGACATCAATTTTGAAGTACAAAAAGGAGAAGTTTTAGGTATTATTGGTAAAAATGGAGCAGGAAAATCTACGCTATTAAAAATACTATCTCGTGTTACAGGACCAACCACAGGAGATATAAAAACCAAAGGCCGAATTGCTTCTTTATTAGAAGTAGGTACTGGGTTTCATCCAGAACTTACTGGTAAAGAAAATATTTATCTAAACGGTGCTATTTTAGGAATGTCTAAAGCCGAAATAAAAGCCAAAGAAGCAGAGATTATTGAATTTTCAGGTTGTGCCCGTTATGTAGATACGCCTGTAAAACGCTATTCTTCCGGAATGCGCGTACGACTAGCATTTGCAGTAGCCGCATTTTTAGAACCCGATATTTTAGTGATTGATGAGGTATTGGCAGTTGGGGATGCCGAATTCCAGAAAAAGGCCATTGGTAAAATGCAAGACATTAGCAAAGGAGATGGTAGAACCGTTTTATTTGTAAGTCATAATATGGCAGCAGTAAAGAGTTTATGTACAAGAGCTATTGTTTTAGAACATGGAACTTCAGTTTTTGAAGGAGGAACCGATGAAGCTGTAGGTTATTATTTGAAAGGTAAAGGGGATTTTTCCAATAGAAAACAATTTGGAGAACTCTATAATAATGAGACTTTCCAGCTAAATCAAATTTGTATTAATAATGAGTTAAAGACTTTTAAAGATATATTAGTAGAAAATGAAGTAATTGATTTAATAACAGAAATAGACCTAAAAACAGATTCTCCTGAAGATTATCACATCACTTATCATTTGTATAATGAAATGGGTGAAAATATGTTTGCATTTACACATTGGAGAAATGATATAGCTTTGCGTAAAGGTATTAATAAAGTTTTATGTAAAATACCAAAGTATTTTTTACAATCTGGTCAATATTTTTTAACTTTTTTGGTTGTCGAAAAAAGGAAAAAAGCAATTTTTATAGAGCAAGATATACTCAACTTTACAGTTGTTGATGGAAATAGAGTAATAGGAGATTACATGGGAAAAGAACCAGGATACATTAGACCTGATTTTAAATGGGAAAATTTGAAATAATAATTTATGATAAATGTAACAAGAGCTTTTTTGCCGAAACAAGAAGAGTATCAAGCTGTTTTAAAAAGAGCTTGGGATAAACATTGGTTAACTAATAGAGGAGAACTTGTACTAGAATTAGAAACAAAATTAAAACATTTTTTGAATGCTAGTTATCTAACGTTAACAACAAACGGAACACTGCCTATACAAATAGCGATAAAAGCATTAGGCTTAAAAGGCGAAATTATTACAACACCGTTTAGTTATGTTGCAACTACATCTAGTATTGTTTGGGAAGGTTGTACACCTGTATTTGTAGATATTCATGCCGAATATTTAACCATAGATGAGACCAAGATTGAAGCAGCAATAACGGCAAATACTTCAGCGATATTAGCAACACATGTGTTTGGGAACCCTTGTCATGTGGAAGCTATAGAAAAGATTGCAATTAAACACAATTTAAAAGTTATTTATGACGCGGCACATTGTTTTGGTGTTACGTATAACGGACAATCTATTTTTAATTATGGCGATGTAAGTACTTGTAGTTTTCATGCTACCAAATTGTTTCATACAGGAGAAGGAGGTTGTTGGATTACAAATAATGAAGATTTAAATAAAAAGATGTATCATCATCATAATTTTGGGCATGATGGTCCAGGAAAGTTTTATAGTGTAGGCATTAATGCGAAAATGAGTGAGTTACAAGGAGCAATGGGATTAGCAGTATTTCCTTATGTCGACCAATTGATAAACGAAAGAAAAATTATTGTTGAAACCTATAATCAAGAACTTGAAGGATTAAACTTAAAAAGAATAAAACTAAGAGAACAAACCAATTGGAATTATAGTTATTATCCTGTTTTATTAAAAGATGAAAATACTCTTTTAAAATTAATGGCTAAACTACAAAATAACAATATATATACGAGACGTTATTTTTATCCTTCTTTAAATAATTTGTCATACACAAATGAGGCAGATGTGCCAGTTTCTGAAGATGTTTCAAAAAGAGTTTTGTGTTTGCCTATTTATAATGGGTTGTCCATACAAGAAGTTGGTGAAATAACAAGTTTAATAAAAAGTGTAATCCATTAAATATGTCAGAACTACTGTGGCAAAAACCTATATTTATTCTTGGTAACCCTAGATCTGGAACCTCATTGTTGCGGTTAATGTTAGATTCGCATAAAGATATTTGTATACCACCAGAATCTCATTTTTTTTTATGGTTGGAGAATAAATATGGCGAATGGGAAATAGGTTTGTTGGATAGGTATTTAAATGATTTATTTGATGCTACAAAATTTGAAACGTGGTCTATTGACAAAGAAAATTTAAAGACATATCTAGCCTCAAAAAGCATTCAGTCTTATGCGCAACTTAATAGCTTAGTTTATGCCTATTACGCGTCTTTAAAACCGAAAAGCATAAAATTTTGGGGAGATAAAAATAGTTTGTGGATAGAAAAACTTCCTAAAATTAAAGCTTACTATCCCAAAGCTTTTTATATACATATTATTAGAGATGGGAGAGATATTGCTTGCTCTTATAAAGAATTAGGTAAAAAGAAAGTTACATCTAAATATGCGCCAAAACTACCAAGTGAAATAGACGTAATAGCACAAGATTGGTCAAAAAATATAGCAGCAATAGATTTGTTTTTTAAAGGTATAGAAACGGATAATAAAGTGGTAATTCATTATGAAGATTTGATCAATAATACAAAAAACACTTTAATACAAGTACTGAATAAAATAGGATTGGAACTAACAACAGCACAGACAGAATATTATAAAAAGCCTAGAACAGAAATAGAACCAGAAGCTTTTTTCGGTTGGAAAGAAAAATTAACGAAGCCACCAGATATTAGTAATATAGGAAAGTATAAAAAAGAACTTACCTTAAATGAAATAGAAATTTTTAATAATTTAGCAGAATCAACTTTGTCTAAATATCACTATCTATGAAAGATTCAAAAGCATATTATGACCATCTAGCAACTTCGTATAATACAGAATCAGATAACAGAAAAAACTACCTTACAGCTGTAGATAAGTACATCGCTAAAAGTGTAAATAATATTCGAGTATATAATTTTTTAGATATAGGAGCAGGAAATGGAAATCGTTCTATTGAAATAGCGAATAGTATATCTGTAGAAAAAGAAATTGTTTTAATCGATAGCAGTTCTAAAATGCTAGAAAATGCTAGTAAATTAGAAAATGTTAAAGCGCATAACACCTCGGTTTTTGATTTTAATACTTCAACAAAATTTGATCTTATTACCTGTTTATGGAATGTTTTAGGGCATTTCAATACGAAGGAAGAAAGGATTCAACTTTTTAAAAAAATAAGCACTTTGTTAGCGCCAAAAGGCGTATTTATATTTGATGTAAATAATAGATATAATATTAATCACTACGGACTTCATAATGTAGAGCAAAATTTAAAAAACGATACTCTAAATATAAAAGATGCTGGCTGGTTTACATTGGGTGAAAAAACGAATCAAACAAGGGTTTATATGCATTCCCCTTTTGATATAAATACCTATATAGACCAAACAGACTTAAGTGTAGAAGAAATAAAGTATATAGATTATACTACAGGAGAAACAAAACCTACTTTTTTTGAAGGCCAATTAGTTTACAAAATAACAAAACTATAATAAGCATGCAAAACCCTTTAGTTAGTGTACGCCTAATGGTTTATAATAATGAACCTTATATTAGAGAAGCTGTAGAAAGTATTTTAATGCAACAAACGAATTTTAAAGTAGAAATTGTTGTTGGTGATGATTTTTCAACAGATAATACGCTAGAAATTATTAAATCATATGCGAATACTGAAAATATTTATTTTAATATTTTAGATAGACCAGTAGAAGGAGCATATTGGAAAGATAGACAAAAACTAGGCAGACTATATAATTTTAAAAATATAATAGATAATTGTTCTGGTAAATACATTGCACTATTAGATGGGGATGATTATTGGACAGATCCTTTAAAGCTTCAAAAACAAGTTGATTTTTTGGAGAGTAATAATGGTTTTAATTATTGTGCACATAACTCGTATTCATTAAAGGGAGAAGAACTTGAAGAAATTAAATTAAATGTACAAGAAATTTCATTTGAGAAATTAATATTTAAAAATGTTTTAAATAGTGGGACTTTGGTTTTTAGGGCGAATTCTTTCAGCTTACCAGATTATTTTGTTTCCTTAGAAACAGGGGATTGGGCAATTCAGTTATTCTCAATTAAAAATAGTAAAGCTTTTGTTTTAAAAGATTTTATGAGTGCATATAGGATTCATGAGGAAAGTCTTTGGAACACTATTTCTAAGAAGGATATGTGTCTAAAAGGAGTTAAATTGCAAAAGGGGATGAAGAAATTTTATAAAGATAAAGATTCTCAGAACATAATAGATAAAGCGATATTAGAAAGGAAGAGAAAATTTGGAATAAAAAAGAATACTTTCTTATCTAGACTTAAGACAAAAATAAATTTTAATTGAAAGATTTTATAAACATAGAACTAAATTTTAAAAACCTGGATAGATATTGTATTCGTCATGCTATATTTAAATCGCTTAATACATGTATGCCAGAGTTTTCTGGACATTTATTAGATATAGGTTGTGGTAAAATGCCATATAAAGAGTATCTATTAAAAAACGCGGGTATATCCAGTTATACAGGTTTAGATATAGAATCTGCTTTACAATATGATAAAAATGTAAAACCAGATTTTACATGGAAAGGTATTACTATGCCATTTGAAGATGCTAGTTTTGAGTGTGCTTTTGGAACAGAGGTTTTAGAGCATTGCCCAGAACCAGAAGTTGTTTTAAAAGAAGTATATCGTGTATTAAAACCTGGAGGAGTATTCTTTTTTACAGTACCATTTTTATGGAATTTACACGAGGTGCCTCATGACGAATATCGTTACACGCCATTTTCATTAACACGTCATTTAAAAAATAGTGGCTTTACAGATATTACCTTAAAAGCAACAGGAGGTTGGCATGCATCTATGGCACAAATGTTAGGGCTTTGGGTTAGAAGAAGTTCTATGTCAGCGCGAAAAAGAAAGATTTTATCTAAATTCTTGAAACCAATAATTAAATACTTAATCCAATTAGATAAGCCGGAAAATGTTCAATTTAAAGAAGGACAAATGATAACTGGTTTATATGGGATTGTAAAAAAATAATTTATGAATATTGCCATTTTTACTCCTGGAAAAAACCCGTATTCGGAAACCTTTATTCAGGCACATAAAAACTACCTTAAAGGGAAGGTGTTTTATTATTATGGAGGAAAGGGGCGTGTTCAGTTAGAAGGAGCTAGTACTCTAGTTTCTAAATGGGAGTTATTGCGACTTCGTATGCTTCGTAAAATAAAAAAGTACTCCTTTTCTTATATTAATGAACAAGCTGTACTCACTTCTTTAAAAACTAATGCTATAGATGTTGTTTTGGTGGAGTATGGTACACATGCGCACAAAATATTACCTATTTTAAAATCTGCTAAATTACCAATTGTAGTCCATTTTCATGGTTATGATGCTAGTGTACATGCAGCAGTAAAAGCTTGTAATGATTATAAAGAGGTTTTTCAATTTGCTACAAAAATAGTTGCCGTTTCTACAAAAATGGAGCAGATGTTGTTAGATCTTGGTTGTCCTAAGGAAAAGCTTGTGTATAACGTGTATGGTCCACAACCAGAATTTGAAACCGTTACACCAACCTTTGCAAAAAAACAATTTATAGGTATTGGTCGTTTTACCGATAAAAAAGCACCTTATTATACCATCATGGCTTTTAAAGAAGTAGCTCATAAACATCCAGATGCACGTTTGTTATTAGCAGGAGATGGTGCTTTAATGAATATGTGTGCCAATTTAGTAAAACAATACCAACTAGAGAGTCAAGTACAGTTTTTAGGAGTAATTACTCCAGATGTGTACAGAAGCTTGTTAGCTGAGTCTTTAGCCTTTGTGCAACATTCTATCACTGCAAGTAATGGCGATATGGAAGGTACACCATTAGCTGTTCTAGAGGCAAGTGTGGCAGGATTACCTGTAATAGCAACTAAACATGCAGGAATACCAGATGTGATTATAGATGGAAAAACAGGTTTGTTATGTGATGAGCATGATGTGCAAGGTATGGCAAACAACATGCTGCAACTTATAAATGATGTGGAATATGCTAAAAAATTAGGAGCGTTAGGGAAACAGCATATCTTAAATAATTATAATATGCAACGACATATCAATGCATTACAAGCTATTTTGTTAGAAGTCATATCTTCTTAAATAAAAAAACGGACACTAAAGCATCCGTTTTTTTTTACTATATACTGCGTTGTGTTTTACTACAACACATCCAAGATTTGCAACGCATTGAAGGTTCCGTTTTTAAGCGGATATTGCAAGTTGTTAATTTCTTGAAAGAATGCTACTTTTAAAAAGTAAAAGCTTTGTCCTGTGCCTGCTGCTGGGGCAGTAGGCGTTAAAGTAATGTTAGAAGTTGTACCATTAATAGGTAGGTTTTCTATATTACTTATTTGCAAGTCTTTTACTTGGGTAGTAAAATCTAGATTTAAAAATCCGGCACTAAATTCTACATGGGTAGCTCCTTCTGGCGTATTTAGTTTTAGATTCGGTGTAAAATCGGTAATGGTAACTACTCCCGTGGCTGTGTCTAAATCATAATCGGAAAGCAGGACTTCGGAAAGACTGGATTTTCGATTAAAATTAAAGCCTCTTAGTGGTATTTTACCATCTGGAGTTGCAATGCCTGTTGCTACGTTTCGTTTTCCTCTTGGGGAGGTGATGTCGAAGTTTTTTACTTGGGTCATTACTTGTGTTACTCGCGATACTAGCTTGTTGTCTTTTGCATTTGCTAGCATACCAATAATTGCACGTCGCAGTATTTTACCACTTGTAGCACTAGAACCAAATTCACTGTTGTTTTCTCTGGTTCTTTGAAATGCAGGATCTTTTTGGATACGTGATTTACTCACACCACCTTTGGTGCGTACTTGGTATCCATCTTCTGTTTTGTAGAAGTTTACATCGTCTAATGTTCCTTCAATTTTAAATAAACTTTTGTACTTTGCCATTTTGTTAAAATTTATGTATGCTTTCTACTTTTTAGTGCATACTGGTTATACATTATTAATCGTTACACAGCCGTTTATTAAAGGTGCACTTAAGCATGAGCTCCTGCTTAAAAAATCAATAATAATTACTGTTGTAACTTTCTTATCGCTAATGTAATGGGGGTTTGCTTTTTGTGTTTAGGTTTCGAGGGCTTTGCTTGTTTTTTGAATGTCTTTGTTTTTTATTCTTGTTTATAGCTTGTCTGTGTGTTTTTCGCTGGTTTTGATGCTTTTTTATGTTTTTGATGTGTTGTATTTTGGTGGTTTGTTTACACGGACTATCTATGGACTATCTATGGAGTATCTATAGAGTATCTAGTTGTTGGCTATTCGTAGGGAGATGATTCTAAAATATTAATAGCATTTGTGTTCCGTTGTTTGTAATAAGTGTTTAGCATGGGTTTTTTTTAATATTCTCTTTTTTTTAACCGAATTATTTTTTAGCTTAGTACTATCTGATTCAAAGAAAATTCCACAAATAATGAAGAATATAGCCACAACGATCCCAAGAAGGAATGAAGCAAATATGTATATATCCGAAAGAAGTGGCTATCCTATTAGGTAAGTCTTTAACTACAGCTCAAACTTTGGTGCGTACTATAAAAGATGTACATGGCAAAGACAAACATCAGGCGTTAACCATACGTGAATTTTGTGAATATATGGGTTTGCCTTTTTCTGATGTTTTTAATATGATTAATAAGGTTAAAGTAGGAACAGAGGTTGCTTAAATCTATTTTTTTATTCTTCTTTTCCTTTTATTCGTTTTTTCTATCCCGTAATTACCTATTATTTGCAATGGATTCTTTTATCATTTGCGCTACTTTTTTTCCTTTTTAGCCTTCGTTTTCTTCTGACTTTGTATATTAGTCGGGTAAATAGTACTCATGCCAGAACAACCAATAGTTTCTATTATTATCCCTACATTTAATCGCGCTCATTTGTTAGGTGAAACGCTAGATAGTGTTTTGGCGCAAACCTATCCTAACTGGGAGTGTATTGTGGTAGATGATGGGGCTACAGATGGTACCGCTGCCTTACTTGCTAATTATATAGATAAAGATTCTCGTTTTCAATATTACAAGCGTCCAGATGCACATTTACCAGGAGGTAATGGTGCAAGAAATTATGGGTTTGAAAGGAGTAATGGAGAGTTTGTGCTGTGGTTTGATGATGATGATGTTATGAGGTCTGAAAAGTTGGGGCTTGAAGTAAAAGCGCTTAAAGATTATAATGTAGATTTTGTAGTAAGTAAGTCTGAATTTTTTAACCATAAAGAAGTGTTTTACGATTATAACTATACTACAAATGATATCTCGTTTAATAGTTTTGCTATGGGTAATGTATCTTGGGTGACAGATGATATTATGTTTAAAACAGAAATAGTTTCTACAGTACGTTTTAATGAAGCTCTAAAGGCTGGTCAAGAATATAATTTTTGCTGTAAAGTGTTGTTAGTTAGTGAAAACGGTTTTTTTTTAGATAAGTTTTTAACGTTAAGACGTTTTACAGAAAACTCGATAGGTGAAAATAGAAGAAAAGATAGAGAGGTTTATTTAACTTCTAGATTTAATACATATTGGTTAAATTATTTAGACATTTCTAAGCTTGTTTTAAATGCCAGTTTTAATACACACAGTTTATTAATATGCATTTCGTGCTATTTAAGAAAAGAAGAATCTCTTACATTACCAAAAAAATTCTACAAGGCATTATACAATACATTTGGTATAAAAAGTATTTATTTTTTACTTGCAAAGTGGAGTAAACAATTATTTGGTAAGTATTATTATTTTTACAGAAGGCTAAAAGGAGACTATAACATTAAATAGCATTAATTTTTTATGAACGGAATAAGTATTATTGTATGCTGTTATAACAGTGCCAAACTCTTGGCAGAAACTTTAAAGCATCTAGCAAAGCAGGAGGTTTTGGGTTCTCTTGCCTGGGAAATCATACTTGTAAATAATAACTCTACAGATGCTACAAAAACAGTAGCAAAAGACTTATGGGATTCTTTTGGTGTTGCTACGGCATTTAAAATTATAGATGAGCCCAAACCAGGGTTGTCACATGCCAGAGAAGCAGGAATGTGTGCTGCCAAATATGATACGTTTTTATGGTGTGATGATGATAATTGGCTTTGTAATACCTATGTGCAAAACGCTTTTAATATCATGGAAGAACATCCAGAAATTGGTGCATTAGGCGGTTGGTGTGAAGCCGCTTTTGAAAGCGAAGTGCCAACATGGTTTGCTGCACAGTCTCGTTATTTTGCAGTTTCTAGACAAGGCAAAAAAAGTGGCGATATTACTACCAAAAAAGGTTGTGTTTATGGTGCTGGTATGGTATTGCGTAAAGCACACTGGTTGCAGTTACAAGAGCTAGGTTTTACACATTTATTAAGTGATCGGGTAGGTAAGCAGTTGAGTTCTGGGGGAGATACCGAGTATTGTTACGCATTACGCTTATTAGGTTATAAAATATGGTTTGATGAGCGCTTATATTTTAAACATTATATGACCAATGCACGTTTGCAATTGCCTTATGTAAAACGAATACGCAAAGCTATGGCACATTCTAATTTTGTTTTGTGGCCATATTTAGATCTATTGCAAGGCAAACAGCAAACACCTAGCACATTCCTTAAAAAAGCATTTAAAGGGTTTCCTGTTTTTCCTATAAAAAAAGTAGGAGCTGTGTTCTTTGGCTCTTTGGAACAAAAAGCAGAAGCATCTCGTTATTTTACCCACTTTAAGTTTCGGTTATTTCAATATGGGGTTTATAAAAAAAATTACGAAGCTTTGTGGTCCTGGTATAATAAGATAGAACCTAAACCTTTAAAAAAAATATAATTGTTTTGAAAGGCTTACCAAAACATATAGCAATAGTTGTAAATTATTTTCCAACCGTATCTGAAACCTTTATTGTTAACCAGATAAACAGTTTGTTGGATGCTGGTTTTCAAATTAGTTTGTATGCGTATCATCAAGTCGATTTGGCGGTGATACACGATAGCTTTACACGGTATCATTTACTTGATAAGGTACATTATTTTACAAAACCACCTATTTCTAAATTAGCACGATTTGGTTCTTTTTTGAAATGGACTTTGCAAAATTTTAAACATATTAAATGGACTTTGTTTTTTAAGACACTAAATATTTTCAAGTATCGCAAAGATGCCTATACCTTAAAGTTGTTTTTTGAAGCGCAATGGTTTTTAGTAAGCAATAAAACCGATTTAATTCATGCCCATTTTGGAATGGTTGGTAACCGAATTGCTTATTTAAAAGCGAAGGGTATTCTACCAGATGCTATACCTCTTATTTCTACTTTTCATGGTTATGATTTGGTGCCTAATAAACTAGACCAATATAAAAAGACTTATCGATATTTATTTACTAAAGGAAATGCTTTTACGGTAAACACACCGTATTTAGAGGGGCTATTACAGCAAGTACTAGAAAATAAAAAGCCGTGTTATATTTTGCCTGTAGGTTTAGATACCAATTTCTTTAAAAATACAGAAACTAAAAAGGAAAGTGCTTTTTTTAATTTGGTTTTTTGCGGAAAACTAATTGCTTTAAAAGGGCCAGACTTAGCAATAACAATGGTGAGAAAGCTCCATGATTTAGGGTACACAAAAGTTTGTTTGCATATTATTGGTGATGGTGTTATGCGAAACGCATTAATGCAGCAGATAGAAGATTTACAGTTAACAGATCATGTACTCCTGTATGGTAAACAAACGCAAATACAAATTAAACAACTGTTTGCACAATCGGATATTTTTATATTACCCGGACGAGTAGAAAGAGAAACAGGTCGGGCAGAAACACAAGGATTGGTAATACAAGAAGCACAAGCCATGGCCTTACCTGTAATCGTTTCTGATGTGGGCGGAATGCAATATGGTTTACTACCTAACAAAAGTGGTTTTGTGGTAGAGGAAGGAGATGTAGGTGGTTTTGTGGCTAAAATAGAGGCTTTAATACTAGATGCTCCTTTAAGAGAAAAAATGGGGCAAGTAGGGCGTAATTTAGTTATTCAAAATTATGATAATGAGGTTGTGTTAAGGAATCTTTTAAGAATTTATGATTTTTTATAATGATCCGTAAGGATTTCTGCGCTAAGTTGTTCTGCTTGAAGATAAATTGTTTTGTAGTTTTTAGAAATTAACTTATTAACTACGGATCTTGGAGTTAGATTTAATTCCTAATATTCTTTAACATTAGCTGAAATTTGTAATAAACAATCACTGTCTATTTTATATGCCTGTTCTATTTTTGTAATTAAGTCTTCTAAATTATCATATATAATAGCATTGTGCATATGTTTTAATTTAGGAGATAAAAAACGGTTATATTCTTTACTTAAAATAGGTATTGCCCCTGTAGACATTGCTACAACTAAATTATGACCTAATGGCATAGAAACGCCAGGAAGCGCTAAATAAAACATGAAATTATTTATCGTTTTTCGGAAGTCTACACTATCGATGGGCACTTTATCGCTGTCTAAAATAATACATTTTTCATCTTCATCTGCTTCTATAAAATTGTTTAGTTCTTGTGTTGAACTGATTCCCTTTAAACAAGACGTGTTTTTTTTTAAAAGATAAGTGTCTGTTCTGCTTTCTATATTAAAAGGGGGGGTCGCATAAACTGGGTGTTCAATCGTGTCAACCATAAATACAGCTTTCTTTTTTTTACTTGGTTTATCTTTTTGTTCCATAAGTTATTTTTATAGAGCAAAGGGTGCATTGTCATTGGTGCTATATAAGATTTAGAAGAAGTCTTTGAATTATTAAACATAGAAGAAAAATAATCAGGGGATAATAACGCTGCTGAAATGGTGCAATAAATAGTTGCATCTTTAGGTGTTTAGAAAAAACAATAATATTGTCTTCAAAAATTAGTCTATAAAGATTCGTTTTTTTTATTGTAGATGTTAAACCTTATAGTAGGTGAAATTAATTTCTGGGAAATAGATTGAATATCCAGATAGCGCAAAGAACTTAATAAAAGTATAAAAATGGCGGTTGTATATTCTATAGTCTACTATCGTAATGATAATAGCTTTTTTGTTTTTAGAATTTTCACTTCTTTTTAAAGATGTGTACTTTATATACGCTTTTAAAAAATGGTTAATTTTCTTTATTGACATTTAAAAAACAATTAAATTGTTTAGAGAATTTATGGGCTCCTTTATAATTGAGGTGTTGTAGATCTCCATATTCCGAATCTTTTAAGGGGAATGTTTTAAAATCTAAAAATGACACGGTACTAAACCTTTTTTTTAATACTTTGTTAAAAATAGAATCATACTTTTCAGCATTAAATTTTGGATGATATGGACTGCGAATTAAGTAAGATGTAATATTTTTCTTTTGGCATAAGATGATTATTTTATCAAGATATAGTAGATCGTATTGGCTTAATTGCACCTCGTTTGTTTTTTTTCGTATCGGCATCTTATGTTTAGCTGTATCTAAAATAGCTTTTACTTTTTGGCGTTTAGAATATAAATAACCACCAATAGAGTCCTTATAATTATAATTATTAGTTGCTATTCTATAACTGTTTTTTTTTAAACTTGCCAGTATTGCTTTTTGTGTACCAATTGGGTTTTTTTGTATTAGTAGTTTGTAGTCTTGCCAGTCTAGAAACGGACTATAATTTGGTAGCTGGTGTTTAATAAATCGGTCTTGCCAAATTTTTTCATCCTCACGCACTAGAATATTCGCATTAGAGAACTCTATGAAAACAGTGTCTATTTGCGAATTTTGGTGTACTAGCATTTTTAATTTTTGGTAGGTATAAAAATACGTTTCCCCGGATTTAGAAAGGTTTTTAAAATTTGTTATTAGGGAATCATTGTATGCGCATTCAGGTTGCGAATTCCCTACTATTATTTTATTAATATTAGCGGGTAGCTTAAAATCTGCTTTTATTTTAATATAGTAGTTCGTGCTTATATAAGCTATACTAAGCAAAGCATAGAGTGTGACAATAAAAACGAGTGTTTTTTTTAAATATGCTTTCATTGTTTCCCTGTTTTTTGTTGCAACCATTGGTTAAACATGATTGAGAATTTTTTTGCGCCTTTATAATTTAGGTGGTGTAAATCTCTAAAATGGTCATTAGGTACGTCCAAATTAGCATAATCTAAAAGCGTTATTTCTGGGAAGACTTCTTTTTTTATTTCTTGAAATAGAGTTTCATTAGCTCTGTAAAAGCTGTCTTTATATAATGGACTTCGTACAAAATATACTTGTTTACTCTCTTTGTTACATAAGCTTATTAGTTTTTTAAGGTAATCTAGGTTATCTGTCGATTTTGTTAGGTATAAGTCTTCAGGTTTTTCTTTAGGGTAATTGGTGTTTAAAAGTGAATCTAATTTGCTTTCTGTAATATATAAATAACCACTAGTACTATTAATGTAATTGTGATGCTTTGTTTTTATGCGTTCCACTTGTTTTTTATAGGTTTTTGGTAGTGTCGCAATTAGAGATTTTGGGTTTTTATATAGTAAAAATGCGTTTTCAGAAATATTCATCCATGAGGCATAAATTGGGTAACGCCAATTAATATATTTATCACTCCAGATTTGTTTATCTCTAACCTTTGCAACATCTATATTAGAAAACTCAATAAATACATTTTCTATTTGCGGATTGTTTTTAAAAACTTGTTTAGCTTTAATGTACGTGTAAAAATAAGACTCTCCAGATTGGGCTAAATTTTTAAAGTTTACAATTAAGGAATCATTAAAAGCTGTTTCCGGATGTGAATGCCCAAAAACCACACTCGTTATATTTTTATCTAAGGCGAAACGTGCCTTTTTGTTGAGGTACATATTTAGGGTCACACTAACGCTAAGTATTGAGATACCTATGATAACAATGAACTGGATTGTCTTTTTTAGAAATAGCTTCATCCTTAAAATTGAAAATAAATAAAGGTTTGATCGTTTCTGCTAAACCAAAAAATTAAAATTACTAAAATGTAATAAAACATAATTCGTATAGGTCGTTTCCATTTTAAGCCAAAAGTTTCTAAGGCATATTGGTTGCGTCTCCCTAGCCATTCAGTAATAAGAAAGAAGAAAAGAAGCATAAATAGATTGGTAGGTCTTATTTGCGGCATAGAAAAAATACTTAGGTCGAAAATATCTTTAATATATTGTAAAGCATGCCTTATGTTTTCTGCTCTAAAGAAAATCCATGCTAAGGTTGTTAGGATAAAGGTAACGAATATCTGGACGCTTTCTTTTACTGATGGGAATCGAGATTTTATGGCTACCACATCTATATGGTTTCTATTGTTATTGGTAAGTAATAAAGGCATAAAGTATAACGCGTTTAAAGCTCCCCAAACGATAAAGGTCCAATTGGCGCCGTGCCAAAAACCACTGACAATAAAAATGATAAAAACATTACGTATTTGTTGTGCTTTAGAGCCTCTAGAACCACCTAATGGTATGTAAAGGTAATCCCTAAACCAGGTAGATAGGGAAATGTGCCAACGTCTCCAAAACTCGGCAATATCTCTAGAGAAATAGGGGAAAGCAAAGTTTTGCTTTAAGTTAAAACCAAATAGTCTAGAAGTACCAATAGCGATATCTGAATATCCTGAAAAATCACCATAAATTTGAAAAGCAAAAAGTACAGCTCCTAGTACTAAGGTGCTTGCCGAATACTCCAGACTATTATCAAAAATAGTATTTACAAAAACAGCACAATTATCGGCAATTACCATTTTTTTAAACAAACCCCAAAGTATTTGTCGAAGTCCATCTACGGCTAACGAATAATTAAAGTTTCTTTTTTTATAAAATTGCGGCAGTAGGTTGGTGGCACGTTCTATTGGCCCAGCTACTAGTTGCGGAAAAAAGCTAACAAATGCGGCAAATGCTATAAGGTCTTTGGTAGGTTCTAGTTTTTTACGGTATACATCTATGCTATAACTTAGCGTTTGAAAAGTATAAAAGCTTATTCCCACTGGTAATACAATGCTTAGTGCACGCACAGAAATAGGTGTGCCAAACCAAGAGAATGCTTGAATAAAATTGTCTAAAAAGAAGTTGTAGTATTTAAAAAAGCCAAGAAACCCTAAATTTACGGCGATACTTAAACCAAGTAATACTTTGCGTTTTTTATCCTTATTTTCTGTAGCTAAAAGTCTTCCTATTACATAGTCTACCAGTGTACTAAAAGCAATAAGGGATAGGAAACGCCAATCCCACCAACCATAAAAAATATAACTAACAACTACTAAAAATGCATTTTGTAGTTTTAAGTTTTTATTGGTTACAAACCAATAGAGTAGAAAGACTATTGGTAAGAAAATTGCAAAATCAATAGAGTTAAAAAGCATTTTTATTTTTTATACAATTAAAAGCGTAAGTTAATCTAAAATAGAAATTGGAAAAGAACTTTTTTAGATAAATATTATTAGTTGCGGTATAAAATTCTAAATTTACATATTAATGCAAAAATGTAAATTTTGGTTGCTAATCTTTATTGTTAAAAGGCAAAAGATACATTAGATATAAACTTCTTATAGTTAATCCATTTCCATTTATAGTATGAAGATATTGTATGTTTATGATAATATGCCCGGCGTGTACCAAAACTATCTTAACGGTTTGCTAAAAGCTATTAAAGAAAAGTTACCTGTGAAAACGTTAGTGTATGCAGCGTCTAAAACATCAGATTATGTAGTAGGAAGTAGTCGATTAAAAGATAAGTTACAGCGTTTTTATTATAAGTTGGGTTTAACAAAAACAGCTACTTTAGATTTGAAATATTTGTTGCAGTATGATATTGTTCATTTGCAGCACAGTTATTTATGGAAAAAAATGCTTCCATTTATACAATTAAAAGAACACCAAAAATTAGTAATTACATTACGCGGTGGGGATACGTATTTAAAACCTTGGTCTTATAGAACTTTAGCAAACTTTTACCAAACAGGAAGTAAGAATGTGGATGCTTTTGTAGTTATGAGTGAAAATCAAAAAGCATACTTAGAACGTTGGGGAGTTCCTGAAAATAAAATACATGTATTGCCAATTTCTTTTGGGAATACATCTTTAAGTAAGGCTAAATATCCTAATACGCTAAAATTAAAGCTTGTTTCTGCATTTAGAATGACCTGGGAGAAAAATATTGAAGGACATATACAGTTTGCAAAGGCACTCAAAGATAAAGGAATACCTTTTGAATATGATATGTATGGCAATGGAGCTAATCTAGATCAGTTGTATTTTTTAGTAGATAAATACATGCTTCAAGATTATGTAAACATTAAGGGGAAAGTAACAAATGCTAGCCTTAAATCGGTATTGCCAGATTATGATATTTTTGTGCAATTAAGTATTAGTGAATCTCTTGGGTTAAGTGTTATAGAAGCGCAATCTTTTGGGTTACCCTGTGTAGTTTCTAATGCAGGAGGTTTAACAGAAGCAGTTCTAAACAATAAAACAGGTATTGTAAGTAAGTATACAGACATCAAATTAATGGTGGATGCTACTTTGTTATTATGGAAAAACTCGGATTTATACTATTCGTATTCTAAAAATGCAATAGCACATGTGAATGCTAATTATACGGTAGATAAAGAAGTAGAAGGACTAACCAGATTATATACTAATTTACTTTCCTCATGAGTATAAGTATCATAACACCGCATTATAATGATTTAGAAGGTTTACAGCAGATTTATCTTTGTTTACAAGAACAAATACTTGCAGATTGGGATTGGGTAATAGTAGATGACAAATCGGATACAGAAACACAGCAAGAGCTCCAAAAATGGTTGGGTAGTTTATTGCACTCTAAAGTGCAACTGTTTTTAAACACAGAGAAAACCAATGCATCCGTTTGTAGAAATCTTGGTGCAGATTTAGCAAAAACGGATAACCTCGTTTTTTTAGACGCAGATGATGTTATTAGTAATGCATTTGTTTATAATAGACAGATAGTATTTCGTGATTTTGCCGTTTTTGGTAATTATAGTATTATAAATGAAAAAGGGGAAAGCAGTATTAAAGAAAGCATGCAAGAGAATTATTTAAACAATTTTTTAGCCGCAAAATTTTTATGGCAAACAACCTGTATGCTATGGGATCGAACTTTCTTTAAAAACATTGGTGGATTTCACCCCGAATTAAACAGATTACAAGATATTGAATTGGTGGTAAGAGCATTGCAGCAAAGTCGAGATTATTCGATTATAAATAATCCTATTGATTTTTATTATAAAACGAAGCCCATTCGAGAACGTAAGAACTTTGTTTTACCAGTATGTAATGCTGTATATTTATTTATATCTAAATTATTACAAACTGAATCTTTAAACCAACACCAGTTATCTTTGACTTCTGGTTACTATTTTTTGTGTGTACGTTATTTGGAACGTTCTGGAAGTCGAAAATATATAGATTTGGTGCAACGAAATCTCGGATTATTTTATAAAAAAAGGTATATTGGATTTATAAAGTATGTTACAGGTTTTATTGTTTTAAAACTATATGGGTATAAGATTCTATCTAGATTGCTATTTTTACGAATTAACAGGCGTTTGTTTAAGCCAAAGCATATAGAAGCTTAAAAAATAGATTGTATTCCTATTATTAAATTAAAATTTAATTCCCAATGTCCAAACGTCTACATATTCTTTATACCATTCCAAATTTTGATACTGCAGGAAGTGGCAAAGTGGTTTATGATTTGGCAAATCAATTAAATAAAGATCGTTTTAAAGTTTCTATCGTTTGTAATCATGATAGAGGTCTCTTTTTTAAGGAAGTAAATGCACTAGGTCTACCGATATATCTAATGCCATTTACGACTTCATTACGACCTTACCATAGTTTGTTATATCGTCTGCAGCCATTTAAAAAGTTTCTAAAAAATCAAAAAATAGACCTCGTTCATTCTTGGCATTACACTAGTGATTGGACGGAAGTATTAGCATGTCAATTAGCAAGAGTCCCTTTTGTGTATACCAAAAAAGCAATGGGCTGGGGAAATAAACACTGGAAGATTAGAAGTTATTTAAGTGCCTTTATTATAACCGTAAATACACAAATGCAATCTTTTTTTCCAAATAAAAAACAACAAGAACTTATACCGTTTGGCCTAGATACTTCGTATTACAATAACGAAGGATTTGACACAACTAAAAAGAATACTATATTTAAGTTAATTACGGTAGCCAATCTAGTAGCTGTTAAAAACATAGAAATGCTTTTGCAAGCCATGTATCACATAAAACATTTACCCATACATCTGGATATTGTGGGGGATATGCAAAATGATTATGTAAGTAAACTACAAGTATTAGTGAAAGATTTAGAACTAGATACACAAGTATCTTTTTTAGGAAAGCATTTAGATGTAAGACCTTTATTAGCACAAGCAGATTTATATGTAATACCAAGTAAAAAAGAAGGCATGCCAATGGCTTTAGTTGAAGCAATGGCAATGCAAGTGCCAGTATTGGGGTCTAATATTCCGGGGATTGCATATGTACTTCAGGAATTTCCAGATTTACTGTTTTCGTTGTCGGATACAAAGGCTTTAGCAACAAAAATAGAAACCATTTATAACATGTCTCGAGAAGATCGGCAAAAAATGGGAGCGAAGCTACGTAACTATTGTGTACAACATTTTTCGATAGCTACTTTTATTAAGCGACATGAAGACTTATATTTGAAACTCGTTAAGCAGTAAATAGATATGAATATCACTACCGATATTATTCCAATAGAACAACAATTTGTTGGTGTACCACAAGCGTTAGACTATAAAGCTATTTGTGCATTTGTTGCAACAGGTTTCTTTTTAGATGAAGACACCTATTACAAAGGGTTGAAAGTTTTAAAGCCCGCAAGACAATATACCTTAGATGAAAAAGCGACTACAATACTTTCTGAAAAAGCTTATTTTAAATGGCATTATACGCCTAAAGAACGTCCTTTAAAACAAGTAGTTGCAGAATTCGCAGACTTGTTTGAAACCATTATAAAAGAACAAACAACAGGTAAAAAAGTAATCCTTCCTTTATCTGGAGGTTTAGATAGTAGAACTCAGGCGGTGGCATGTAAACATTTAAATATTCCTGTACATGCATATAGTTATGCGTTTACTGGAGGACATGATGAAACCAAGTATAGTAAACGTATTGCAGATATCTGTGATTTTAAATTTCAAGATTTTAAAGTGCCTAATGGGTATTTATGGAATGTTATAGCGCCTTTATCTGAAATAAATAATTGCTATTCCGAATTTACCCATCCGCGTCAAATGGCTTTTAAAGAAGATTATGCAGCTATGGGAGATGTTTTTTCTTTAGGACATTGGGGAGATGTTTTGTTTGATGATATGGGAGTTCCAGAGGATGCTTCCACAGAAGAACAAGTAAAACTTCTATTGAAAAAAATAGTAAAAAAAGACGGATTACTTTTAGCAGAACGTATATGGGAAGCTCAAGGTTTTACAGGTGATTTTATTAGCTATTTTAAAAAGCGAATTACCAAATTACTAGTAGATATAAATATCCCGAATAGCGCAAATGCTCAAATTAGAGCATTTAAAAGTTTGTATTGGGCACCGCGTTGGACTAGCATTAATTTATCCGTTTTTCAATCGGAAAGACCAATTACGGTTCCGTATTACGATAAGCGAATGTGTGCTTTTATTTGTAGTGTACCCGAAAAGTATTTGGCAGGAAGACAAATACAAATAGAATATATTAAATTGCGAATGCCCGCATTAGCAAAAGTGACATGGCAAGCACAACGCCCTTTTAATTTATATAATTATGCGTATAATAAAACACCATGGAACCTGCCATATCGCGTCATCAATAAATTACAAAGATTAACCGCAGTTATACCTTACGTGCAACGTAATTGGGAATTACAGTTTACTGGCGAAAAGAACGATGCAGCGTTGCAACAATGGTTGTTTGAAGATTTTGAAGGAGAAGCCTTGGTTAATACCGATATTAGAAAAGAGTTTTATAACTTGTTTAAAGAAACCGATGGTGTTTTTTATGCGCATGCGGTAAGTATGCTATTAACATTATCTTTGTTTTTTAGATATAGGTTAGTAAAGGATTTAGAATAAAATAATAGTACCTAAACGGGACCATTAAAAGATTATTAATTTTAAGAGTTAAATTAAAATTTTATTGAAGAAGGCATTAAAAATAGCTGTTTATTCCGGAGATATACCAAGTACTACTTTTATAGAAAGGTTAATTACAGGTTTGGCAACTAAAACTTGTAAAATATATCTTTTTGGCTATAGTAAACAAAAAGTATCTTATGCCAAATCGGTTTCCGTTTTTGCCTATAAGAATAATAAGTTTCACAAAGCCCTTCATTACATAAAATACAGCTTTTTATTATTCTGTTTTAAGCATAAAGAAAAACGAAAACTAGATCGTATTTTAAAAGTACAATCTGAAAATGTACTACTTACTAAGGTAAAATGCTATCCAGTATTATGGCATAAACCAGATGTTTTTCATGTGCAATGGGCAAAAGGTTTAGCAGATTGGACTTGGGTGCAAGAATTTGGAATGAAACTCGTGCTTGGTTTACGTGGCACACACATTAATTATTCTCCTATTGCGGATAAAAAACTGGCTGCAATGTATAGAACGTACTTTCCAAAAGTAGATGGTTTTCATGCCGTATCTAAAGCAATAGGTTTAGAAGCGGTAAAATATGGCGCAGTAAAAGAAAAGATACATGTCGTTTATAGTGGTTTACCCTTTGTAGAAGAAAAAAAGACAGTACCAAAACAAAAGGATGTTTTTCAAATAATTTCTATAGGCAGGCCACATCCTATAAAAGGGTATACCTACGCATTAGATGCATGTAACCTGTTGAAAGCGCAAGGATTTACCTTTCGCTATACGATTGTTGGTGGTACGAATGCTATTGAATTTGCATACCAAATACATGATTTGCATTTAGAAAATGAAGTACGCTTGATAGATAATTTACCTTATGCCAAAGTGCAAGCATTCATGCAACAAGCAGATTTGCTTTTGTTACCAAGTGTAGAAGAAGGCATCGCAAATGTAGTTTTAGAAGCCATGCAAAATACTACCTTGGTATTAACCACAAATTGTGGTGGTATGGATGAGGTTATTACAGACGGCGTTAATGGGTTTATGGTGCCTATACGGGACTCGGAAGCGATAGCAACAAAAATAGCAGAAATAGTAGCGATACCACAAGCAACAAAAGAAGAAATACGTAAAAAAGCATTACACACCATTAAAACACAGCATAGTGAAGACCAAATGGTAGATCAAATGCTAGCATTATACCAAAGCATATACTATGACAAAGCATAAAACAGATGGACCAACTATTGGTATTGTTTTATCGACAGTGCCTAGATATTCGGAGACCTTTTTTAGAAATAAAATTAAGGGCTTACAGGATAATGGTTTTCGGGTTATATTATTTGTAGATTATTTAGAATCCGAAGATTCTAATTTTGCTTGTAAGGTTGTTGCTTCTAATACTTTTAATAAAAATACCTTTAAAAGGATTTGGTGTAGTTTTTTAGCCTTATTAAAGTCTTTGTTTATGCATTCTAAAAGGAGTTCTATTTTATATGCGCTAAACAAGAGGGATGGGGTTTCTTTTAAAGACAATATGAAACAAGTGATCCTTAATCAGTTTTTTCTTAAAGAGGAAGTAGATTGGTTGCATTTTGGGTTTGGTATGCTAGCTGTGAAAAGAGAAAATGTTGCAGCAGCTATGTGTGCAAAAATGGCTGTTAGTTTTAGGGGATATGATTTATACTTATCGCCTTTAAAGCATCCTGGTTGTTATAATTTGCTCTTTACAAAAGATATTCAATATCATGTTTTGTCGCAAGAAATGAAACAAGAGCTATTTCGTTATAAAATTCCTTCCAATAAAATCCAAGTAATTACTCCGGCGATAGATATACCCTTTTTTACGTCAAATACCACTGTAGAAAAGAAAAATAGATTAGAACTAGTAACGGTTGCAAGACTACATTGGAAAAAAGGATTGGTGTATACTTTAGAAGCATTAGCACTTTTAAAACAGTCGGGAATAGCCTTTCATTACACTATTATTGGAGCAGGAAGTGAAAAAGAGCGCCTTGTTTTTGCAGCGTACCAATTGGGGGTTTTAGAAGATGTTACGTTTACTGGGAAATTAACCCAAGAGGAAGTGAAAAAGCAATTAGAACAGGCCGAAGTTTATTTACAATACAGTATACAAGAAGGTTTTTGTAATGCCGTTATAGAAGCACAAGCTTTAGGTTTGCTCTGTGTGGTTTCTAATGCAGAAGGCTTAGCTGAAAATGTATTAGATAGCAAAACGGGTTGGGTGGTGCCTAAGCGTAATCCAGTACTTTTAGCTGATAAAATAGAAGCAATAGTAAAACTATCGGAAGCAGAAAAGCAAAAAATAAGTAAAAATGCCATTAGTAGAGTACATAAGGAGTTTGGTTTAATAAAACAACAAGAAGCATTTGTCCATTTTTATAGTGAAAATTAAGACACTAAAGTCTCTTTTTTGTTTTGCTGTATAGCTTTTGCTTAAACAATACCGTTTTTTAATTCATAATATCTATTATTGTACTATTATAAAATTAAAAATATACTATCGATACGTAATTATGACACAATATGAATTCCTGCGTTGGTTTACTTTTCCTATAATGACCACACATTTAGTAACCGTTCGCAATGACATAAAAAGATTGATAAAAGGGCATAAAACTAGTGGCGAGAAGCTAAGTCTTTTAGATGTTGGCGGACGAAAATCACCATATACCATTCAACTTCCCGCAAATGTTACTTTATTAGATGTGCCACAAGAAGAAGGAACTCGAGAGGAATTAAATTTAGGTTTTACCAAAGATATTTTAACAACCATACAGAAGAAGCGCAGTAATATAAAAGATGTCATTATTCAAGATATGACAAAATCTACACTACCAGATGCTTCTTATGATGCCGTTGTTTGTATTGAAGTTATAGAACATGTGGAAGCAGATGCCATATTCATAAAAAACATAGCGAAAGTAATAGCCTCAGGAGGTTGGGCATATTTTACCACACCTAATGGGGATTATATAAAAAATGAGGGACCTAATAAAAACCCAGATCATGTTAGGCATTATACACGATTAGAATTGCAGACGTTACTAGAAAAGTATTTCGATAGGGTAGATGTGCATTACGGTGTAAAAACAGGGAAATACAGAGTGCAAGGATTAAGAAGTTATAGTTTAAAAAGACCCATTCAAACCCTTCAATCTATTTTTTCTAATGTTATCAATAGGATGCAATCTAAAGACGTAGCAGATACCGCTGAAGAAACAGCGCATTTAATTGCTATTGGGTATAAATAAATAAGAATCATTAAAAAACACATAATATGTTTCACAAAATAATTTCTAAAGTTAGAAAATCTATAGGGTATCTTACAAAAACAACACAAGAAAGAAGACACTCGCTTTTAGGTAATCCTAGTGTTTGGAAGTATACTCGTGATTTTCAATTTCAATTTCTTTTAGATCAAGGTCTGCAAAAAACAGATACGCTAATGGATATTGGATGCGGAACACTTCGAGGAGGTATTCCATTAATTAAGTATCTTGATAATGGAAATTATTATGGCATTGATGTTAGGGAGAATGTTTTAGTTGAAGGTGAAAAAGAAATAAAAACGGCTAACTTAGAATCAAAAAAACCGAATTTAATTGCATTCGAAGATTTTTCAGAAATAAAAATAGATCATGAATTTAATATTATGTTTGCCTTTTCCGTTTTGATACATTTTGATGATAAAATTGCAGAAAACTGTTTTGAATTTGTCTCTAAATCATTAGCGAAAGGAGGCGTTTTTTATGCTAATGTTAATATTGCAACACATGAAAACGGAAAATGGGATAGGTTCCCCATAGTATTTAGAAGTCAAGATTTTTATAAAAATTTAGCTAATAAAAATGGTTTAGAAGTAGAGGTTATGGGGAGTTTATTAGAATTAGGACATGATACAGGTCGAAAGTCTGATAGACAACAAATCATGTTTAAATTCTTTAAAGTTTAATATAGATTTAGTTAATTCCAATTTTTATAATAAACACCTTTCTTATAAATAGAAGTTTACGCTTTTAATTAATAGTTTTAAAATGAAACAAAAAGTATTTGTTATTGGGTTTCAAAAAACAGGAACTACCTCTTTAGAGCATGCACTGCAGTTTTTAGGATATCGTGTGTATGGAGGAGATAAAAACTTAATGAAATACTCGGATTCGGAAGCATTAAAAGCATATATAAAAAAGACATTAGATTCTTGGGATGCCGTACAAGATATGCCTTGGCCTCTATTTTATAAAGAACTTTATGCCGTTTATCCAGATGCCAAGTATATACTAACTATACGAGATACGAATAAATGGATTAGAAGCGTGGTTACTTATTTTGCAAGTATAAGGATACCACTTCATCAAAAAATTTATGATGTTCCATGTGCCGAAGGACATGAAGATAGATACATTGAAAGATATGAAAAAAGCAATAGAGATATTATTGCGTTTTTTGAAAACAAGCCAAATTTTTTAATTATGGAAATGGGTAAAAATTTTAATTACCAAACTTTAGGGGCTTTTTTAAGTTTAGAAGATTTACCTAAAGAAGATTTTCCTCATGCTAGAAATAATAAAAAAAGGAAATTACCAAACTATAAATTATATAGAAATATACGTTCTATATATTGGAATTATAAAAAGAACTATTAAAAACGAATCTCTTGAAAATTCTACTATTTCATACCTACAATCAAGGTTATCTTTCCAGTTTTTTTCAGGAGTTGTCTGTAAAACTAATTCATGAAGGACATGAAGTGGTTAGTTTTTCATGGAAAACATCAGTAAGTGATCGTGTAATAGATAGAGTACGAGTAGTTATAAAAAAAAAGAAAGGGTATGTAACGAATTATCGTAATGTTTATGGCCTCATTAAAAGGGAAAAGCCAGACATTATTTTGTCTAATTTCAGTTATGTGAATCCTGCATTATTATTTGGTAAACTATTTGGTGTACCACAAAATTTAGTTTGGTTTCATTCTTTAAATGCCCAAATGGCCTCTAGTAAAATGCAAGTTTTTATAAAAAAACAGTTTTTAAAACTAGCAGATGTAGTTTTTGCGAACTCGTATTTAACAAAAGAAGAATTACAATTATTTTATGAGGTACCCAATAATAAAATTCAAGCTATCCCTTTTTGGAGCAATATAACAGAACAAGACAGTAAAGGCTCTAATTTAGAGTTCAACACCAATCGGAAAGTGCTTAAAATTGGTTGTCCAGGTAGATTAAAGTCGCATAAAAATCAAAAGATAGTTATAGAAGCGCTTTCCATATTAAAAAAGACGAATAATTATACATTTCAATTGTATATAGCGGGAGAAGGTGAGGAGCTTTTGCATTTGAAAAAACAAGTGGAAACACGAGAACTAACAAATGAGGTTAGCTTTTTAAATCATTTGTCGGCAAATGATATGCTACACTTTTATAACGCTATGGATGTGGTGGTATTGCCAAGTTTACATGAAGCCTTTGGTTTGGTTTTTATTGAAGCGATTGCTTTAGGTACTCCAGTTATTGTTTCTTCTTCCTTTGGTGCTTTATCTTTTATTAATTCGAATGAAAATGAATTGGATACCTTTACTTTTAATCCGGAGTCTGCAAATGATTTGACGGCTAAATTAGTGCCATATTTTCATGATGAAGGTCTTTCGAAAGATTTTTTCAAACAATTATATAAGCAACATTTTGATAAAGAAGTTATTTTTAAAAGTTTCCTTAAAATCCTAAAAACAGCATAATGCTATTTCACTTTTTAAAATATTTACAACCAACCCATTATTTTCAGCTATTTACAAAAGCGAATACTTCTATTTTTCCGATTGTAAAAAGTATACCCGAATCTGTTTTATCGCAGTTAACAATGGATACAACCTATACCTCGGCTATAGCCCAAGATTATGATTTGTCTTGGCAAGCAGTGCAAAAAGGATATATAGGAGAAGCCCCAACGTATACCACTTTTGAAAAATTGTCTGTTCAAGATAACTACCATTTTATACGTAAGTATTTTAATAAAGCTTGGGTTTTCTATGTTTTAGTACTTCGTTTGTTTTCGTTTAAAAATCCTTTTACAGAAATTACAGCTTGGTTAAAAACGCGACAGGTACAACGTGTTTCTATAGGAAGTAATCCTATTGTGTATAGCGATTGGAATACTTTTGAATCGGCATTAGTAAAACAAAATCAAAAGGTAAGTGTGGTTATTCCTACGCTAAATCGTTATGATTATCTAAAAGAAGTGCTAAAAGATTTAGAGCAACAAGACTATACGAACTTTGAAGTTATTGTTGTGGATCAATCCGAACCTTTTCATCCGGATTTCTACAAAGACTATACACTAGATATTAACTTAGTACGACAAGAAGAGAAAGCGCTCTGGTTAGCTAGAAATACAGCAATTAAGAATGCAAAAGGGTCTTTTATAGCATTATCTGAAGATGATGTACGCATCGCTCCTAATTGGATTTCTAGTCATTTAAAATGTTTAGATTTTTTTAAAGCTGAGGTATCTGCGGGTGTTTTTTATCCAGAAGGAAAACAAATACCAATAGACAGATCCTTTTTTGCTATAGCTTCGCAATTTGCGACAGGAAATGCCATGTTGTATAAAACCGTTTTTAAAACCGTAGGCTTATTTGATAGACAATTTGAAAAACAACGTATGGGAGATGGTGAGTTTGGAATGCGTCTTTATTTAGAAGCTATAAAAAGCGTATCAAACCCAATAGCATCTTGTATAGATGTAAAAGCGGGAACTGGCGGTTTACGCGAAATGGGAAGTTGGGATGCTTTTAGGCCATCTAACTTTTTTGCACCAAGACCAATACCAAGTGTGTTATACTTTTTTAGAAAATATTTTGGCAATACCGCTTCCCGTTTAGCAATGCTACGGATGGTGCCTTTATCTATTTTTCCATACCAATTCAAAAAAAACAAACCCTTATTAGTAGTAGGTGTTTTACTAACGATGTTCATTTTACCTATCGTGTTTTATCAGGTTTTTAAATCTTGGAATCTTGCTAGTAAGAAGTTGCAGGAAGGGGATTTGATTGAGAAGTTATAATTGAAAAGTTAAAAATTAATAATTAAAAATGAATAGTTAAAAAGGGAATATTTGTCAGTTGGAGTGATCCAGATGTTTTTATTAAATAGTGTATCGATAACAAGTTGAACTAAAGGCATATAAAACCCTTCCGTCTTTGATTTCTTTAGTGAGAATAAATCTACCTTTCCTTGAAAAAAAATGTGGAATTTTTGGGATTTGGGATAAATTGAAACTTAATTTTAAAAGGTTTTAGCGTTTAGAATAAGAAATAG
Source organism: uncultured Flavobacteriaceae bacterium (assembly GCA_947502495.1). Lineage (GTDB taxonomy): Bacteria > Bacteroidota > Bacteroidia > Flavobacteriales > Flavobacteriaceae > Oceanihabitans. Next base: position 191,720 of record CANNAC010000004.1, read on the forward strand.
GAGTAGAGAGCATATAAAAAGAGAATAACAAACTTTGAAAAATAAACACATACTAATAGTTACTTCCGAGTTTCCGCCACAACCTGGTGGCATAGGAAATCATGCGTATCATTTAGCGTTATCTTTGCGTGAAGCAAACTATAATGTGCAGGTGATTGCAGATCAGCGCTCATTAACAGGGGAAGAAGAAGCCGTGTTTGATAAAACGCTACCTTTTACCGTGGTTAGAATACAGCGATATAAACAGCGGTTTAAAATGTATTTGAAGCGTATAGTTGCTACCAATAAAAGTTTTTCTAATGCTTCACATGTTATAGCAACTGGTAAATTCTCCCTTTGGAATGTTGCTTTTATTAATTTATTTAAAAAGAGGAAAACGTTAGCAGTGGTACATGGTAGTGAGGTTAATTTTAAATCTGTTCTATTAAAGAAATCTATAGATACCGCATTAAAAAAGATGGATACTATTGTTGCTGTTTCTATGTATACAAAAAGCTTAATATCTCATTTAAATAAAGAAGTGGTGGTGATACCAAACGGTATTCAAATGGAAAATTGGGAAACAGAAGGTCTACCTGAAATTATAGTAAAAGGAAATCCTGTTTTAACAACCGTAGGTCGAGTGAGTACTAGAAAAGGACAACTACAAGTTATTAAGCAAATTCCAGAGCTGTTAAAACAATTTCCAGAATTGCAGTATCATTGTGTTGGTATTCCTACAGAAGCAGCTGACTTTTTAAAAGAAGCAAAAACATTAGGAGTAGCATCGCATATTACTTTTCACGGAAGTGTTACCGATGTTGTTTTAAAACAAATTCTATTAAAAACAGATGTGTTTGTTATGCTGAGTACCGAAAGTGAAACTGGAGATGTGGAAGGTTTTGGGATCGCTATTTTAGAAGCAAACGCTTTGGGTGTTCCTGCGATAGGATCTTTAAATTGCGGTATTGAAGATGCTATTAAACCGAATGTTTCCGGGGTTTTAATAGATGGAGAAAATACAATGCAATTCACGAAAGGAATAGAACGTATATTGCAATCTAAAGAAATGTTTTCTGCGGAAGCAAAAAAATGGGCAAAACAACATGATTGGTCCACAATTATTAAACGTTATATTGCTTTATTATCATGAGAACCTTAACTATTATTTCGCATACAGAGCATTATAAAAAAGCAGACGGAACTATTGTTGGTCTAGGTTCTACAGTTACAGAAATAAATCATTTAATAGCTGTTTTTGATAGTGTAATACATGTTGCCATGCTGCATGAAGTTGCTGCGCCGCCAAGTGCATTACCATATACTTCAGATAAAATAACATTTGTAGCATTACCAGCAGTTGGAGGAACAAAAATTAAAGATAAATTGGCGATCCTTTTTCAAGCGCCCAACATAGTAGCGACAATAAAGAAAGCAATCCACCAAACCGATTATTTTCAATTTCGAGCACCAACAGGAATTGGTGTTTTTGTAATTCCGTATATAACGCTTTTTAGTGCCAATAAAGGATGGTTTAAATATGCAGGGAATTGGAAACAAGAAAACGCGCCATTAGCATATCGTTTTCAGCGTTGGTTATTACAAAAGCAAAAGCGAAAGGTTACTATAAATGGGGTATGGCCAGACCAACCTAAACAATGTCTCACTTTTGAAAATCCTTGCTTAACAGAAGCTGAGGTTGCTCTGGGACAAAGTATCAGTGAAAATAAAGTATTGGATAATGCATCGCTTCATTTTTGTTTTGTAGGAAGATTAGAGGAAGAAAAAGGAATTGGGGTATTGATTGAAGCATTTAAAATACTAACGGAAACAGAAAAGCGAAAGCTACATACAATTCATATTGTTGGGGACGGAAAAGCAAAACAAAAATATATAGATAGTACTAAAAACAGCGGATTGCCATTTCAATTTCATGGTTTTCTGTCTCGTGAAGATGTACATAACATATATAAAACAGCACATGCTATTGTGTTGCCATCTGCATCCGAAGGTTTTCCAAAAGTTATAGCAGAAGCAATGAATTATGGATGTTTGCCAATAGTGTCTAATGTATCTTCTATTGGGCAATATGTGCAATCGGATAAGAATGGGTTTTTATTAGATGCCATTTCTTCGGACAGTCTTGTAGCATCTATTCGTAAGGTTTTAGAATTAAAACCAGTACTATTTTCAGAAATGATACAAACCCAAGGTGCAGCAATCCATAAATTCACCTATTCTTATTACAATACGAGGATAGTACATGAACTGTTATAATCTGTTTTTTATCTACTTTTTGTGCCTTTTAAACCTGTTAGTTTTTAAAACATTAGGTCTAACAAAAAAAAAAAATTACATTTAACGTAAGCTATATAATTAATTTATCTGAATGTTTTTAAAAAAAGTGTCTTGGTTCTTTAGGCGACACCATTTTCTATATATAACCCGTTTTAGGTTGCTATCCAGAAACTCTAGTATTACAGGTGTTGCTAGTTGCTCTTATAACGAATGCAATCCAAAAAAAGACATTCCAGATAATTTTAAAGAAGTTAATGCTATTATTTTTAAGGAAACAAAACCTACAACAGACTTTGAGCAAGTAAAACAATTAAGTGTTTGGTTACAAAATAATATTAAAGGAGGTCCTGGTTTGAGTGAACCTTCGGATAGAGCATTGCATATTATGCTAGCTGGAAAAGGAGGTGTTTGTAGTGATATGGCGCAGATTTTTAATAATTTTTGTGTTATTAACTCCGTTAGAGTTCGGGAATGGGGAACTACGAGAGCTCCGTTTAACAAAGAGTTTGGCGGCCATTCTTTTAATGAGGTATTTAGTAAAGAATGGAATAAATGGATTCTTATTGATATATCCAGTAGCTTGTTGTTTTATTCTGATACTAGTGATGTGCCTTTGTCTGTAGTTGAATTGTACCAATTGATTAGAGTAAATAAAGCTGTTCATTTTAAAACCTTTAATGATGTAAAGCCTATTAAAGCAGCTAATATTAAAAGAAATTACTTAGATCGAAATACTATACCTTTTTTAATCTGTAATTATTCGAACAGAACTTATGATTTATATTTAAGCATTTTTAGGCCTTATGTTCCTGTCTTTATTATCCATTTTGTCTTGTATGCATTACGAAAAAGTTACTATTATCGTTTTCCTTTAGATAATTATAAAAAAATATATGATTAATAGATTCTTATTTTAATTTAATAGTTTAGTTCTGCTTTTGATGTATTATTTTACCTTGCAAAATAAAATAAAACTATAATTTTTAAAGTAACTTATTGAAAACTAATATAACCTATATAACGGCTGTTGGATTGCATGTTCTTATAGGAATGCTTGTTTATATAAATGAAGGTTTAGCAAAAGTGTATTTTTTCTGCGCTTTGCTATTTTTTATTTATCGTATTATTCTATCTCCAAATCATTTAAAGACCTTTGAAGTATTAAAAGCCTGTGCTTATTTTGTTGGTGCTGAGGTGTTGTTTAGAACGACCAAGGGATCTATTTCTTATGAGGCTGCAAAGTATTTGGTGATTTTGTTTATGACTATTGGGATGTTTTATCAAGGCATTTCAGGTAAGGCATATCCATATTTTTTATATCTCATGCTGTTAGTTCCCTCTATATTTGTTGCTTCTACCACCTTGAGTTTTGATGCTAATTTTAGAACCAATATAGCCTTTGTATTAAGTGGTCCCGTTTGTTTAGGCTTTGCCGCCCTTTTTTGTTATGATAAAAAAATAAGCATAGGGCAGCTACAAAAAATACTATTGTATATGGTTTTGCCCATTATTGCGAATACTATATATATCTTTTTTTATAACCCTAGCGTGCGGGAAGTAATCTCTAATACAGGTTCTAATCGAGATTCCTCAGGAGGTTGGGGAGCAAACCAAGTAGCGACTATACTTGGTTTAGGTATGTTTGTTATGGCTGTCCGTATTTTTACCAAATCACCAAACCTTTTTTTGAAGGTTTTTAATATTGTACTTTTTTCAGCCATTTCTTTTCGGGCAATTGTTACTTTTAGTCGTGGCGGTGTTATTACTGGTATTCTTGCAATTATTGCTTTTTTATTGATGTATTTTCTAAAAGTATCTGCGAAACGAAAAAGTGAAATTGTAATGATGACTTTAGTATTTGCATTTAGTATGGTAGGGACTTGGGTTATTAGTTCTAGCCAGACAGATGGGTTTATTGATATGCGTTATGCGAATGAAGACCATTTAGGACGAGAAAAAAATGATATAACGACAGGTAGAGGGGAATTGTTTCAAGAAGAATTAGCAGGTTTTATGTCTAATCCATTTTTTGGTATAGGTTCTAGTAGAGCTAAAGATGCACGGATAGAAAAGGATGGTCAAGGAGTTACCTCACATAGTGAAACAAGTAGGTTATTAGCAGAACATGGTATGTTTGGTGTTATTATACTATTAATATTGATTTTTAAACCAATAGAGTTTCGGTCTAAAAATAAAAGCAGTTACTTTTTTTATGCTTTTTTAGGTTTTTGGTTCGCGACTATTAATCACTCTTCCATGCGACTAGCAACACCCGCTTTTATTTATGCCTTGGCTTTATTAAACGTGACTTATGAAAAAAATCCTATACATAGGAAACAACTTAAATAATAAAAAAGCCAATACATCTGCGATACAGGTATTAGGAGCTTTGTTAGAAAAAGAAGGATACACGTTGTATTACGCATCTTCTAAAACGAATAAAGTTTTAAGATTGCTAGATATGGTAAAGGCTTGTGTTAGGTTATCTAAAAAAGTAGATTATGTACTTATAGATACCTATAGCACTACTAATTTTTATTATGCATTAGTGGTAAGTCAAATTTGCAACTTTCTAAAATTAAAATACATACCAATACTTCACGGTGGGAATTTACCATCTAGGTTAGAAAGTAGCCCGTTTTTATCTGAATTAATATTTAAAAATGCACACAATAATATTTCCCCTTCTTTATATTTATTAGAGGCGTTTAAAAATGCAGGTTATAATAATGTTGAGTTTATTCCGAATACCATTGAAATTGAAAAATACGCGTTCAAAAAACGAAACTTAGAAACCATCGATTTGCTTTGGGTTCGATCTTTTTCTAAAATTTATAATCCAAGTTTAGCTATTAAAGTTTTAAAAGGACTAAAAGAAGAAGGTGTTTCAGCAACACTTTGTATGGTTGGTCCCGATAGTGATGGTACTTTTCAAGAAGTTAAACAATATGCTGAAGAATTACACGTAGACGTCCTTTTTACAGGAAAGTTAACCAAAGAAGAATGGATACGCTTGTCTGAAAATTATACGCTATTTCTAAATACCACTAACTTCGATAATATGCCGGTAAGCGTAATAGAAGCAATGGCTTTAGGACTACCAGTTATTTCTACAAATGTGGGTGGCATGCCATTTCTAATAAAACATAAGGAGGAAGGCCTTCTAGTAGAAAAAGAGAATACAGCTAGTTTTATAAGCGCTATTAAAGATCTCGTTAATGCCCCAAAGGAAGCGGAAAGGATGGCTAATAATGCAAGAAAAAAGGTAGAAACTTTGGATTGGGAAAATGTAAAACATAAATGGTTTAAAGTACTTGTCTAAATACTTGGATTTTTATCTTAACTTATTATCTTTACCTTAAGGTTTCCCTAACTACATGACTAAAAAAAAAGACATTCATTTTAATATTTCTGAAAGGAAAATACTACTTCGTGTTTTCGATCTTGTTTTTATTCTGATATCACTTTACGGCATTGGTCATTTTTTTGAATTTGATTATTTTTATATAACAACTGAAAACTGGGCATGGATTATTGTATTGGCTTTATACATTTCCGTTTTTGGTACGGTATTCGAGTTGTATGATTTGCAAAAAGCAAGTAAACCAGAATCGGTACTTCCAAATATTGTATTAACAGCATCTGTTACCGTTTTGTTTTATTTACTAACGCCATATTTTACACCTTTTCTTCCTGAGAATAGACTTCAAATTTTTTATTTCTATTTAGCCATAAATCTAGCTTTAGTACTTTGGAGGTTGGCTTATATTAATTTTATAACCTCTCCAAGATTTTATAAAAAAGCACTGATAGTAGGAGAAATTTCTAATATTCAACCCATAATTGATGCCTTTAAAGGTTCCGATCCAAATTATAAAATATTAGGTTTTATAAATTGTGAGGAAAAAAGTACGGAAACCATAGCTATTAATGGAGTTAAAGAGTTTCAGCCAAATCAGATTCATGAGATTATTGTCCAAGAAAATATTTCTGAAATTGTTGTAGCTAGCTATAATTCGGAAACGATTACTCCAGAGATTTATCATGATTTAATCACCCTTTTAGAAAGAGGTTTTCCTATTAAAGAATACACCCAAGTGTATGAAGACATGACGTATCGTGTTCCTGTTCAGTTTGTGGGTAAGGATTTCTATAAGTACTTTCCTTTTAGCAGAAGTAATCAAAATAAACTATACCAATTCTTTCATCGTTTTTTCGATATATTTTTCTCTATTATAGGAATTCTGGGTGGTATTGTTCTTTTGCCATTAATTGCACTAGGGAATTTAATAGCTAATAGAGGTTCTTTGTTTTATTTGCAAGAGCGTGTAGGAAAAAATGGTAAGACTTTTGAAATCATTAAGTTTCGAACCATGATAAAGGATGCAGAAAAAAATGGTGCGGTTTGGGCTACCAAAAATGACGCAAGAGTAACTTTATTTGGTAAGTTTTTAAGAAGATCTAGATTAGATGAAATACCTCAATTTATTAATATTCTTAAAGGAGATATGAGTTTAATTGGGCCTAGACCAGAACGACCATATTTTGTAGAAGAACTATCTCAAGTGATTCCTTTTTACGAAACGCGACATATTGTTAAACCCGGACTTACAGGTTGGGCACAAGTAAAAGTTAGATATGGTTCTAGTGTAGATGATAGTTTATTAAAACTGCAGTATGACTTGTATTATATTAAGCATAGAAGCTTCTTTCTTGATGCTAATATTATTATTAAGACCTTGAGTACTATGATCTTTTTTAGAGGACAATAGTTGTAGTAATAAGGAATAACAGAAAAGGCATAAGATACGTTCTGTGAGGAATTGTAACTTAACGATATACAACGATATACCGACTAAATATAATGTCTAAGGTTTCTTTGTAAAGCAATGAATTAAATAAATATATCTAATTACTAGTGCTAGTAGCAACGGAATAAGCCCATAAGCGAACCTTTGTACGCCCATTATCCAATGAAATAATAGTAGGCATAAAAGTATAATTAGTAGCTTAATGTATTTAATAAACCAGGTTTTTGGTTGTGTTTTTAGTGCTTGGCCTATTACAAATACGTTTAATGCAAAAGCCCAAAGTAAGTTATAGTTATTCGCAGTTGCTGTATGGTCTGTTGCAAACCACAGTAATAAAATAAGTACGCCAATACTTCCAGTAAGGAAAAAGATACCAAAATCTAACCATGTACTTCGGTTGCCCTTTTTATGGTCGGTGTAGGTAATGAAAAGGATGAAAGCGCCTAACAAGCCAAAAATAAATATCGGACTACTAAAAAAGTTTTGTTCTTGCTTTTCTTCCGTTTTACTATAAACAATTTTCGATTGCTTAACTAAAGGTGTATTCGTGCTTTTTAATGTGGCAGTTTCAAAAAAGGTATGTATATATTTAGGTAAAAACATATAGTGGTACTGTGTTGCTTGTTGGTCTATTATAGACCCTAACGCAATATCAATACCAAGGCTTCCCCAAGAGTTCCAATATAAATTTTGCTGGATTAAATCTCTAAAAGTGCTTTTGTTTAAAGTTTCAATTTCATTAAAATGAATATTATTATTGGTTATTTCTTCGGCTACATCTCTAATTTTTGTTGCGCAATTGTCGTAAAAGAAATCGTATAAATACTCTCTATTTTGCGGTAGCGCATTGGTTTCTAAAAAAGCATGCATGTCTTGCTTTTCCTTTGTTGTAAAATCTAAAACTTGTTCTCTTATGGATCTATTTTGGCTTTTGTAAAAATCGATTACCGAGTAGGTATTACTATACCCTTGTGAATAAAGCAGTTTTCCTCTAGCAAAATTTAAATAGAAATTAGGATCGTTAAACGGAAACCTTCCGTAGTCATAGGTCACATCGCTATATGGTGTTTTAACACGAATTCCATTATGTCCAAAAGCATCGTTTAGCGACGTTCCTGGGCCAATAGTTAAAACACTTATTTCGGTGTTTTCGTATGCGTTTTGTGCTTGTGTGAGTACAAAGGAGAAAAGGAATAAAACTAGGTATCGTTTTTTCATGCGAGAATTACTAAATTATCGGAAGATACTTAAGTCTAGTTTTAGCGAAAACACGTTAGAATATAAGGCAACACTTTGGTCTCCAATATCTGTAAAGGCGTAATCTACTTGAATACCTTTGTATTTAAAACCAAGACCTATACTTGGTTGAAAGCTTAAGCTTTCCGAATTATCTATTTGCAATTCATTTTGAAAATTTCCAACACCACCTCTTAAATATACCATATCTATATAGCCAACTTCAAAACCGGCAGAAGGCGTAATACTTGCAAATGAAGTAGAGATTATGTCATTGTTTTGTTCAAATCTAATATTTAAATCGACCTCGGCAAGAATAGAGAAATCGTAACGATAAATGAATTTTTTAGCGACACCAAATTGTAGTTTTGGTATGGTAAGTTCTGTAGTTTCTGGTAACTCTTGGTTTTGTCCTTCTACTGCATCTTGTACTTTAGCAAACTCGTCTTCGTCTATAGCCCAAGAATTAAAGGTCGTTGTTATATCTCTTGCCATAAGTCCGAATTTCCATTCATTCTTCGTTTCAAACTGTATTGCAGCATCTAATCCAAATCCCCAAGAATTGGCGAATTTACCAATAACACGACGGATTACTTTTGCATTGATACCATAATTAAATCCAGGAATAGGAAGTTTTCTAGAATACGAAAAAGTCACACCATAATCTGCAGTAGAAAATAAACTAACTCGGTCGTAGTTTATATTTCCATCGTCATCAATTAATTGTGTGGTATTTAAAATGTCATCGACAGCAAAACGTATTAACGAAATACCAATAGCACTGTTATTATCTAAAGGCATTGCAAAAGCAGCATAGTCATAACTCGCAATATTAGCAAAGTAGCTAGAGTGCATTAATGCCATTTGTTTATCTTCAATATTTACCAATCCTGCCGGATTCCAGTAACCAGAATTCACATCATGCGAGTAAGCGGTTACTGCGTTGCTCATTCCTAAAGCAGCAGCATCCACACCAATATTCATAAATTCATTTGAATATTTTCGAACTGTTTGCGCAGAGATAGTTACGCAAAAAGTTAATAGTAGTATAGTTAGTAGTCTTTTCAAGTACAATTTTTTTACAAATATGCCATTATTTTTCAACATATTAAACTTGAAAAAGCAATAGATATTGTTTGATACCTTTTATACTTTGCAGATAATAGGAAATAAAGGCTTGTTTTTCTTGTTGACTATATATAGAAAAGGCAAGCATAGCCACAGATGCGATTGCTTTTTGTAAGGAGTTAAAAAGGAAAAGTAGGCATTTCATTATAATAAAATCGGCGTTTAAATAGTATAACTTTTGTTTTAGACGAAATTTGTTTGCTATTTTTACATCTTATATAAAATTATGCAACTAAAAAGCTACATTCCAAACTTTATAACCTTATTAAATTTATTCTGCGGAAGCATTGCCGTGCTATTAGCAGTAAATAATTTATTTGTTGCCTCGGCAGTATTCGTATTTCTAGGGATTTTCTTTGATTTCTTTGACGGATTCTTCGCAAGAAAACTAAATGTACAAAGCGAATTAGGCGTGCAGTTAGATTCTTTGGCAGATATGGTAACTAGTGGTTTGGTTCCAGGTATTATCATGTATAAGCTACTTTCTTTAGCTAATGAAGGTCCAGGAATACAATTTTCTTCTTGGAGTTCTTTTATGCAATGGGAAAGTTTTAAAATTGTTCCAATAGCATTAGTTGGTTTGTTTATTACTATGGCTTCTGCTTATCGATTGGCTAAATTTAATATAGATGCAGACCAGCAATCCTATTTTAAAGGTTTGCCAACACCTGCAAATACCTTACTAATTATATCTTTACCATTAATTTTAGAGTTTCAAAATAGCGACGCTATGAATGCCATTATATTAAATAAATGGTTTTTGTTAGCAGTAACTGTTTTAAGCTGTTACTTATTAAATAGTACTATAAAACTCTTCGCATTAAAATTTAAAAACTATGGTTTTAAAGACAATGCAATACGCTATATCTTTATACTTTTAAGTTTGGTGTTTTTGGTGGTCTTCCATTTTGCAGCAATCCCTTTAATTATCGTACTTTATATTCTTTTATCATTATTAAACACTAAAAATATTTAAAACATGGCTGGAATTATTTTTACCCTATTCATGCTAATCATGCTGCAAGCTGTATTAGGATTTGATAACCTTTTATACATTTCTTTAGAATCTAAAAAAGCCCCAGGTAGCGAGCAAAAAAGAGTTCGTAAAGTAGGGATATTGATTGCTATTGTTTTACGTATTGTTTTGTTATTTGTATTAGTATCCATAATCGATTTTTTTCAAGAACCGTTTTCTTTTTTAACAGGAGAGATAAAAGATATTATCCAATTTGCTTTTAATGGGCATAGTTTAATTGTCTTAGCCGGTGGCGCATTTATTATTTATACCGCAATTAAAGAAATTTGGCACATGATTTCTACATCGGGACTTACAGTTGCAGAAATGGCATCTGGTAAAAGTACCAAGTCTGCTAATGCAGTTATTACCAGTATTGTAATTATGAACTTGGTGTTTTCTTTCGATTCTATTCTAGCAGCAATTGGTCTTACTAGCGATATAGAAAGTAGTACCACCGCATTTATTGTTATGGCAATTGCTATTGTGATTAGCGGATTGTTAATGTTGATTATGGCAGATAAAATTTCTACGTTCTTATCTAAGAATAGAATGTATGAGGTGTTAGGACTTTTTATCTTATTTATAGTCGGAATCATGCTAGTTACCGAAGGTGGGCACTTAGCACATTTAAAACTCTTTGGAAACGAAATTGTTCCTATGAGTAAAACAACATTCTATTTTGTGTTGTTTATTTTGATTGTTGTTGATGTTGTGCAAGGTAGATATCAAAAACGACTTACGGCAGAAAAAGCATTACTCGAGGCGCAGAAAGGAAAAGAAGCAAAAGATATTTAATCGTTATCCTCAGGGTTTCTTTTTTTAGGATTTCGCTTTGCTTTTTTTAAACTTTCATTAAGCATCCATTCGATTTGGCCATTGGTGCTGCGGAATTCATCCGCAGCCCATTTTTCAATAGCTTTGATCATATCTTCATTTATACGTAATGCAAAAGCCTTTTTTTTAGCCATTTAAATTGTTAATTTTCTTAATACGTTTATTTGTAAATATATTGATTATTGATTTAAAGTACCTGTATTTAAAACAGGAGATGCGTCTTTATCTCCACAAAGAATAACCATTAAGTTGCTTACCATTGCAGCTTTTCGTTCATCATCTAAATCCACAATGTTCTTTTTTCCTAATTCGTCCAAAGCCATTTCTACCATACTAACAGCACCTTCTACAATCTTATGTCTTGCTGCAACTATCGCTGTAGCTTGTTGTCTTTTAAGCATAGCACTAGCGATTTCTTGTGCATAGGCTAAATATCCTATTCGTGCTTCTAGTACTTCAATTCCTGCAATAGATAAGCGTTCGTCAATTTCTTTTTCAAGTGCTTCGCTCACTTCATTTACGCTAGAACGTAAGGTGATGTCTTCTACATGACCTTCATCTGCAAAATTATCATACGGATACATACTCGCTAACTTTCTAACTGCTGCATCGGTTTGTACGCGTACAAAGTTTTCATAATTATCTACATCAAACGATGCTTTGTAGGTATTGGTAACGCGCCAAACTAAAATAGTACTAATCATTATAGGGTTTCCTAATTTGTCATTTACTTTTAAACGTTCACTGTCAAAATTACTAGCTCTTAAAGAGATGGTTCTTCTGCTGTACAAAGGGTTTACCCAAAAAAGACCATTCGATTTTATACTACCAATATATTTTCCGAATAACAGTAAAACTCTAGAATTGTTGGGGTTTACAAGTACAAATCCTTTAAATAGTATAATTGCAAGAATTAGGAATAATGCATATTCCGGATTTTCAGTTGTAAACGTGAAATAGATACTGCTAACAATTAGTGCAATAGTAATTGCTAAAATGAAATAGCCATTAATTGGTTTGATTATTTTTTCTTGGTCCATATAGTTTTATTTAAAATGATATTATTTTGATATCATAAAGATATATAAAATTTTCACATTTAAGCTATTTTTTTATAAAATTTAATGGAATGGCTATTTTCTGAAAAACAAAACAGCTACACTCTTAACTTAAGAGTATAGCTGTTTCATTATAAATTTATGGAAGCCTGTGTTTAGAAATCTAGTTTCGTTCTACGTAATTCAAAATTCTGTCCTAGATACACTTTACGTACCATTTCGTCTTCGGCAAGTTCTTCTGGTTTTCCAGCTTTTAAAATACCACCTTCAAACATTAAGTAGGTTCTATCTGTAATAGCAAGTGTTTCTTGTACGTTGTGATCGGTAATAAGAATACCAATATTCTTTTTGGTAAGCTTTGCTATAATACGCTGAATATCTTCCACGGCAACAGGATCGACTCCTGCAAATGGTTCATCTAATAGAATGAAATTTGGATCGGTAGCAAGTGCACGCGCAATTTCTGTACGTCTTCGTTCCCCACCAGAAAGTAAATCTCCTCTGCTTTTACGAATATGTTCTAAACCAAACTCTTCAATTAGAGATTCCATTTTATGCAACTGTTCTTTCTTGCTTAATTTGGTAAGTTGTAGTACACTTAAAATATTATCTTCAATACTTAATTTTCTAAAAACCGAAGCTTCTTGTGCTAAATAACCAATACCGTTTTGTGCACGTTTGTACATTGGGTATTTGGTAATGTTTGTGTCTTCCAAATAAATGTTTCCACCATTAGGTTTAATAAGTCCAACAATCATATAAAACGAAGTCGTTTTTCCTGCTCCATTCGGACCTAAAAGACCAACAATTTCTCCTTGATTTACTTCTAGAGAAACGTCTTTTACCACTTTTCGTCCGCTATAGGACTTCATTAAATGTTCTGCTCTTAGTTTCATGTTGTTTTTATTTGTCACATACTATTTGCTAATAATCACTTATTTAGGTGATTTGCTTTCTAGTATGCTCGTTTCATAAATACATTACTGGTTGTTAAAAATAGTGAAAACCAAAATGCTATGGTATGTACACTAGTACTTTAAGTAAAGTTTAACCTTGTGCTTCTTCTAAAGCATCCCAATATTCATAGGCTCTTCGCATATGCGGAATGACAATAGTACCACCAACTAAATTAGCAATACTTAAAGATTCTACCACTTGTTCTTTAGTAAGTCCTTCTTTATGGCAAGCTTCTAAATGGTATTTTACACAATCGTCACAACGTAAAACCATAGATGCTACAAGACCTAAAAGCTCTTTTGTTTTTTTGTCTAGCGTTCCTTCCGCGAAAGCGTTAGTGTCTAAATTAAAAATTCGTTTGATTACTTTATTATTATCTGCTAGAATTTTATCATTCATTTTAGAACGATATTCATTAAATTCGGTAACTATATTAGACATGCTTTTTTATTTTATTATCTGAAGATTTTTTAGCTTCGTTTTTAACTACAATTTTTGAAATATAAATACTTACTTGATATAGTATTAATATGGGTATGGCAACAATAATCTGACTTGCAATATCTGGTGGTGTTATAATTGCAGAAAGAATTAGTACGATTACTAAAGCGTATTTTCTGTATTTTTTTAGGAATTCTGGCGTTACTAATCCTACTTTGGTTAAGAAGTAGATAATAATAGGAAGCTCAAAAATTAATCCGGAAGCAATAACGGTCGCTCTTACCAATCCAATATAACTCGCTAAATCGAAATCGTTATGTACTTCTTTACTTACCGAGTAGGTACCTAAAAAGTTTATGGATAAAGGCGTTACTATATAATATCCGAAAAGAACTCCTAGAAAGAATAATAAAGACGAAACGATGATGAAACCTTTAGAATGTTTCTGTTCGTTTACATGCATTCCCGGACTTATAAACGACCAAAGTTGGTATAGTATATACGGAAACGAAACAATAAAACCAGCATAAACCGAAGTCCATAAATGCGCAGAAAACTGTCCAGCTAAAGTTCTACTTTGTATTTCAAACGGAAAACTTTCCCCACAAAAGGAAGAGTTTTCGATTCCTATCAATTGACTGGCGCTACATAACCATCTGTAGGTTGGAAAAGACATTTCTTTTGGACCAAGAATGATAACATCAAAAATAAAACCTTTAAACATAAAAGCCACAATACCGCAAAGTACGACTGCAATACTAATACGAACTAAATGCCATCTTAAATCTTCAAGATGATCTAAAAAAGACATCTCGTTTACATTTTTTTTTGCCATTATATAATACCTTCTCTTATTAAATCATGTACATGAACAACACCGGCGAATTTGCCATTGTCTTCTACTAGAATTTGTGAGATTCCGTAGGTTTCCATAACATCCATCGCTTCTACAGCCATCGCGTTAACATCTATTCGTTTTGGGTTTTCACTCATAATGTCTTTCGCCGTAAGTTTAGAAAAATCGTCTACTTTGGTTAACATTCTACGTAAATCTCCATCGGTTATAATTCCTATAATTTTGTCCTCTTCGACCACAGCAGTCACACCAAGCATTTTTTCGGTGATTTCTACAATTACTTGTTTAATACCTGTGTTTAAAGAAACTTTTGGTTTTTGATTTATCGAAGATATATCGTGTACACGCAAATATAATTTTTTACCTAAAGCGCCTCCAGGATGATATTTAGCAAAGTCTTTGCTAGAAAAACCACGTAATTCTAATAGACAAACCGCTAAGGCATCTCCAAGAACTAGTTGCGCAGTTGTACTCGTTGTAGGAGCAAGATTATTTGGGCAAGCTTCTTTTTCAACATAAGCGTTTAAAACAAAATCTGCTTGTAGCCCTAAAAAGGAATCTTTATTACCAGTAATAGCAATCATTTTATTCCCTGCATTCTTTATTAAAGGGACAAGTACTTTGATTTCTGGCGTGTTCCCACTCTTAGAAATACAAATAACTACGTCGTCTTGAAGAATTAATCCTAAGTCACCATGAATCGCGTCTGCAGCATGCATAAAAATAGAAGGTGTACCTGTAGAGTTTAATGTCGCAACAATTTTTGTAGCAATTATAGCACTTTTACCAATTCCTGTAATAATAATTCTACCTTTGGCGTTATACATAAGGTTCACCGCATCTGCAAAATCGTCGTTAACTAAACTAGATAAGTTTAAAATTGCTTTACTCTCTAATTCAATAGTTTGCTTGGCTGTAGATATAATAGAATGTGTGTTGCTCAAAATTTATGAGTTTTTTAGGTTGTTGCTAATAAAGAATTTTTTATCTTTAATGTTGGTCAATTTCTTATAATTTGTATCCTGTAAAAATGTGATGCAAAGTTAACGAAAAATAAATGAGGTTGATTATATACACTACTAATTAATAGCAAAAAGAATTTAGTGTATTTTTATTATAATTTTAATATTAAAAACAATACATGTCTATTATTGAAAAGGACTTACACGTCTCCCTAAAAAAATATTTCGGATTTAATAAGTTTAAAGGCTTACAAGAAGATGTTATACAAAGTCTTTTATCTGGCAAAAATACATTTGTTATTATGCCTACTGGAGGTGGTAAATCTTTATGTTACCAATTACCAGCTTTAATGCATGAAGGAACAGCAATTGTTGTTTCTCCTTTAATTGCATTGATGAAGAATCAAGTAGATGCTATACGCAGTGTATCCGAACACGATGGCGTTGCGCATGTTTTAAATTCTTCATTAAATAAAACCGAAGTAAAACAGGTAAAGCAAGATATTACAGATGGCGTTACTAAATTACTATATGTAGCCCCAGAATCTTTAACAAAAGAAGACAATGTAGAGTTTCTTCGTTCGGTAAAGATTTCTTTTATGGCTGTAGATGAAGCGCATTGTATTAGTGAATGGGGACACGATTTTAGACCCGAATACAGAAACTTAAAAAGTATTATTCAACGTATTGGAGATAATATTCCAATAATAGGTCTTACCGCTACGGCAACGCCAAAAGTACAAGAAGATATATTGAAAAATTTGGGTATGCCAGATGCTACCACTTTTAAAGCATCCTTTAATAGACCCAATTTATATTACGAAATACGCCCAAAAACCAAAACCGTAGATGCCGATATTATTCGTTTTATTAAACAAAACGATGGTAAATCTGGTATTGTATACTGTTTAAGTAGAAAGCGCGTAGAAGAACTCGCACAAGCTTTGCAGGTAAATGGTATTAAAGCAGTGCCATATCATGCAGGTTTAGATGCCAAGACAAGATCGAGACATCAAGACATGTTTTTAATGGAAGATATTGATGTTGTTGTGGCTACCATTGCATTTGGAATGGGAATTGACAAACCAGATGTTCGGTTTGTGATACATCACGATATTCCAAAAAGTATAGAAAGTTATTACCAAGAAACAGGAAGAGCAGGACGTGATGGAGGAGAAGGACACTGTTTAGCGTACTATGCATACAAAGACATAGAAAAGTTAGAGAAGTTTATGTCCGGAAAACCGGTTGCGGAACAAGAAATCGGACATGCTTTACTGCAAGAAGTTGTCGCATTTGCGGAAACTTCTATTTCTAGAAGGAAATTTATTCTTCATTATTTTGGTGAAGAATTTGATAATGAAACTGGAGAAGGTGGAGACTTAGATGATAATGTTCGTCATCCTAAAAAACAACAAGAGGCAAAAGAGCAAGTAAAATTAGCCTTAGAAATTGTTGCTAGTACCAATGAAAAATACAAGTCTAAAGACTTAGTAAATGTTATTACAGGTAATGAAAATGCCTTAATAAATTCGCATAAAACAAACGAACAGCCATTTTTTGGTAAAGGGAAGCGTCATGATAAATCCTATTGGATGGCTTTAATTAGACAAGCACTTGTAGCTGGTTTATTAAAGAAGGATATAGAAACCTACGGGGTTATTATGTTAAAAGAAGATGGAAGAAATTTTATAGAGAATCCGAAATCTTTTATGATGACAGAAGATCACGTTTTTAACCAAACTACAGATGATTCTATCGTTACTGCCGCAAAAGGTAGTGGCGGCGTTGCAGATGCCACATTAATGGCAATGCTAAAAGACTTAAGAAAGAAAAATGCGAAGAAACTAGGTGTACCACCATTTGTAATTTTTCAAGATCCTTCTTTAGAAGATATGTCTTTAAAATACCCGGTTACTTTAGAAGAACTTTCTAATGTACATGGTGTTGGGGATGGTAAATCGAAAAAATACGGAAAAGATTTCATTACACTAATTTCAAATTATGTAGAAGAAAATGATATTGTCCGACCAGATGATATGATTGTGAAGTCTACAGGAATGAACTCTGCATTAAAGCTTTATATTATTCAAAACGTAGATAGAAAATTACCATTAGATGATATTGCTTCGGCAAAAGGAATGGAAATGGCTGCTTTTATAAAGGAAATGGAAGCTATTGTGTTCTCAGGAACCAAGTTAAACATCGATTATTGGATTAATGATCTTTTAGACGAAGACCAGCAAGAAGAAATTCATGAGTACTTTATGGAGTCTCAAACCGATAAAATAGATGCTGCCATTGATGAGTTTGATGGCGATTATGATGATGAAGAATTACGTCTTTACAGAATTAAGTTTATTAGTGAAGTAGCAAATTAGTCCATAATTACAGTAGATAATACATTAAGAAATACTTTTGAGTAATCGCGTCACCGTGTCTTTTCTTTAGAAGAGCGTCTAAAAAAGACATTACTCTTCGTTATATACCGTAAAAACAACTTCTTTTTTCTTAATAGTAAGTGTGAGTTGTTTCATTGTAGATCGCTTTAATTTTTCAACAGTATTTTTTTCAATCTCAAAATCAATCTTTGTAACATAAGCATCTAATGGGCTAGCTGGTTCCGATTCGAGTTCAGACATATCCGAATTTAGTTCTAACCTATAATCGTTACCTTCAATTATAAGTTTAGCACCATCTTTTGTTTTGCTTTTTAAGCGTCCAATGATAAACGTTTGTAAGTAATAATAACC
This sequence comes from uncultured Flavobacteriaceae bacterium, assembly GCA_947502495.1. Classification (GTDB taxonomy): domain Bacteria; phylum Bacteroidota; class Bacteroidia; order Flavobacteriales; family Flavobacteriaceae; genus Oceanihabitans. The sequence continues at coordinate 210,051 of CANNAC010000004.1, forward strand.
GCCAAGTTCATTGTAGCCAACGTAAATTAGGTTGTTGTTAGAACCGCCTAAAGGTACATCGTTACTAGATTTTATTATAGATTCGATATATTTATCGTCCTCTAGTTGGTCTTCCTTTTGTTTACCTCCAAACAGCTTAGTAAAAACTCCCATATTTTATATTAATTTGATTTCAAAGCTAAGAAAATTTTAAAGGAATTTGTAAAAGTGCTATGCTTTTTGCATCTAAGTTTTCGAGTTTCGCTTTATAATTGGATGTATTTCAGACTATAATATCCGTGAAAATAGGTGTCTAAAAGGAGTATGCATTTCGTATGTAAGAAGGTGCCATTATTCCGTAAAAATCCTAATGCATCTGCAATAACCATATGAATTAGATGTTATTAGACACATATTATGAATGTAGTTCTTCAAAAATTGTTATTCGTTATTCGTAAATCTCAAATCATTCCCTATCTTTGCACTTTATTAAAAAACAACAAGATGCAAGACGGATTATACGCAAAATTTAATACAACAAAAGGCGAAATATTAGTAGCTTTAGAATACCAGAAAACTCCAGGAACAGTAGGTAACTTTGTTGCTTTAGCAGAAGGGAACTTAGAAAACAATGCAAAACCACAAGGAACTCCTTATTATGATGGTTTACAATTTCATAGAGTAATTCCAGATTTTATGATTCAAGGAGGTTGTCCTCAAGGAACAGGAACTGGAAATCCAGGTTATAAATTTGCTGATGAATTTCATGCCGATTTAAAACATGATACTCCAGGAGTCTTATCTATGGCAAATGCAGGACCAGGAACGAATGGGAGTCAGTTTTTTATCACACACATTGCAACACCTTGGTTAGATAATAATCATACCGTTTTTGGTAAAGTGGTAACTGGACAAGATATTGTAGATGCCATTGCACAAGGAGATGCCATTGAAAGTTTAGAAATTGTAAGAGTAGGAGCAGAAGCTGAAGGTTTTAAAGCAGTAGAAGCTTTTAGAACTTTTGAAGGTTCTCGCGATAAGATTTTAGCCGAAGCTAAAGCGAAACAAGATGCTGCATTAGACAAAATTTCTGCAGGATTTAGTAAAACGGAAAGTGGTTTACGTTACCAGATTTTACAAGAAGGAAACGGAGCAAAAGCAGAAAAAGGGAAAACCGTTTCTGTACACTATAAAGGACAATTAGCAGACGGAACTGTATTTGATTCGTCTTATAAAAGAAAAGAACCAATTGAGTTTCCATTAGGAGTAGGTCAAGTTATTTCTGGTTGGGATGAAGGAGTACAACTTTTAAAAATTGGAGATAAAGCACGTTTTGTAATTCCTAGCCATTTAGGTTATGGTAGCGCTGGAGCTGGAGGAGTAATTCCACCAGATGCAACACTGATTTTTGATGTAGAGTTAATGGATGTGAAATAGTTTTTCCATATAATAAGCTTAAAAGTCGCCTCATTTATAATGAGGCGACTTTTTTTTGTTAAAATAATGCTCGTCAAAAGGTGTGATTTTTCCTATAATCAGATCGTTTTCTATGCAAATCGTATTTTGTTTTTTTTATTTGGACTATTAGCTTGAAATGTTTTTTGTAAACCTTTTAAATTCATAGCTTTGCGTCATAATTGTATTAACCCCAAAGCTATACAATATGAAAAGTATTAAAGAAACCAACCTATATATCGAAGTTTTAAAAGAGTTTAATTATACCTTCGGAAACGTTTTTATTTTCGATGGCTATGTGGTTTCCGAAATTAGCGAAGGAATTGTTTTTTCGTGGGAAGCCCATGCAGAACAAATTACTATAGATATAGCTTCTTTTTTAGAAACGGACGGCTCCGATGTAATTTACATTTCTAATCGCGTGCATTCCTATTCTGTTATGGCAGCAGACTGGCACAAATTTTTTAAAAATTGTTATAATCTACAAGGCTATTATGTAGTTGGTCAGGAGAAATGTAGTATAATAAATACTATGTTTGAAAATCTTTTTTTTAAATCTAAAATCAGAAAATTCACGAATATTGAATCCGCTGTTGCGCTAGCAAAAGAATACAAATCTAAAGTAGTAGAAGTTTAGTCTTTTTTAATTGGAATAAAATAGTAACAAAATTTAAAAAGTATCGTCTCATTTGTAATGAGGCTTTTTTTTAGTCCTTACGTAATCCATAAAATCCGATTCCAATGAAGACAAGAACATTACTATTATCTTTAATTGCCAGCATAATAATTTCTAGTTGTTCTAAGAATGTAAATTATACTTCCGAATTTATAGCGCAAACTTCCGGAAGGTATTTATTTAATCCAGATGATGTTATTGAAGTGTTTTATGAAAACAATAAACTGTTTGTAAAATGGCGAGGAGCCGAAAAAATAGAACCTGTTGTTATTGATGAAAACACTTTTTTTATCGTAGATATGTATAAGAAACTTCGGTTTGTTCAGGATCCAGAAACAAAAAAACGATACTTATCTATAATTCCGAAAGAGAACGAATCGACAATTACTTATGATTATTTAAAAGTAACGGACTCTTTTAAAACACCAAGTATGTATTTAAAGAGTGGTAATTATGAGAAGGCATTAACCGGATTTTTAGCAATTAAAAACCAGGATTCTACCAATGTATTAATTAATGAAAATGAATTTAATACGATTGGTTATGAGTTGTTAAGAAAGGAAGAATACCAAAATGCGATAGCTGTATTTAATATTAATGTGGCATTATATCCCGAAAGTGACAATGCTTATGATAGTTTAGCGGATGCTTATTTACGTAGCGGCGACAGTTTACAAGCATTTCAGAATTATAAAAAAGCATTGACATTTAATAATCGAAATAATAGAGCAAAACGATTTGTTAAAGCGTATTCTGAAAATAAAAATTAAATCTTATCATATTAATTGTAATAATAAAGCGCTTCTTTTGAGGTGCTTTTTTTATATTTAGGGATGACAAATAACGCATTAGAAAAACTTCGATTTCCGATTGGGCCATTTAGTTGTCCAAAGAATATAACACCGCAACATATTCAAGAATGGATTGCTGTATTAGAATATTTCCCTAATCGATTGGAAAAACTAGTAGCTACTTTAAATGATGAACAACTAGATACTGCATATCGATTGGAAGGTTGGACAATTAGACAAGTGATTCATCACCTTGCAGATAGTCACCATCATAGTTATATTCGTTTTAAATGGGCTTTAACTGAAGACAAACCGGTTATTAAATATTATTACGAACAACTTTGGGCCGAATTAGACGACGCTAAAACAGCGCCCATCGAAATGTCTATACTCCATCTAAAAGCAATACATGCTAAATTAGTGTATGTGCTCAAAAGTTTGAGCGATGCAGATTTAAACAAATCTTTTATACATCCAGAACATAATGAAGAAGTGCCTTTAAAAAAGAATGTTGGTATTTATGCATGGCATAGTAATCATCATTTTGCACATATTGAGAATGTGATGACGCGTAAAGGTTGGTTGTAAATCGCCAGAAGTTTATAGCTTGTATCGATAGTGATGATAGCTTTCTTTATACTTCCATTTTTAGTAATTATATACGTTATAGTTTGGCTAGTTCTTTCTGCTAAATGTTTTTATAATGGCACTAAGGTCTTGTACTGCTTTTTCACTTTCTGCTAAATAAGTCCCTACAAAAATGTAATAACCGCCATCAGTATCAAACAATATAACTTGATACATTTCTTCTTCCGTATTCTCGTTATTTTTTGCGAAAAGCGCAAACCCTTTTAGATGGTCGATTTCAATTTCATTAATGCCTTTGCTTGTAATTACAGAATAGTTTTCTGGATAGTTTTTTAATCTAGAAATGCAAAAGATTTTTTGGTTTTCAATGGCAACTTGCGCAAATGATTTATCCGTAATTAAAGATGCCTTGTCGATGCTTTCTGTTGGAGTTTTTAAATCTCGGTTAAATAACATGCCATTTCCTATTACCGATATAAATTGTAGAGAACCAACATTTTCATCTAAGGAATAATCTAGTGCTTCTCTCGGGTTACTTTTTAATTGTGCATCCACAATAGTTGATAAAACACTTTTCTTTATTTTTTCTCCTAATGCTAAAGAGTCTTTTAAGTAAACGCCATTTATAAGCGTACTAGACTTTTCATCTCCGTAAATTAAAATCTGTTTTGAAAATACCATACCGTTAGCTGCTTGGTCTAATTCAATAAGTAACCCGTCAAAATCGGCTACTTTAATCTCCTTTTTAGTTTTTAATTCCATACCTCTAGTTTTTAGCATTTCGGAATTAAAACCTTTGGAGACCTCCAAATATGGTCCCGGAATTTCCAGTATCATAATCATGGAAGTTTGGTCATTCGGGTTTTGAAAGCCTTTAAAATTATTGGAAGACACATAAGAAACAGGTGGAATCATGAAGATGTTTGTTCCTTCAATCAAGAGATGATTATCCGTTTTTTCTGTTGGTAACTCTTGTGCAAAACCAATAAATGAAATCCATAATAATAAAATAGTCTGTTTCATTTTAGAGCGCATAGTTTTCTTTTAGTGGTATGTTAGAATTCATACTGGTTTATTTTTTAGCTAACGGACTAATAATTTCTACATTTTGAAATGCAATTGCACCTCTTATAATTCCTGCAATAACATCTTGTAATGCTTCAATAATTTGCATTTTAAGTTCGCTTTTATGATATATAATACTTACTTCTCTAGCAGGAGAAGGATCATTAAAGTAACGGATGTTTTCTTTTGCCTTTTCATGCATGTCTAAAGTGTGTAAATAGGGCAATAAAGTCATTCCTAAACCTTCGTTAGATAGTTTTATAAGGGTTTCAATGCTTCCGCTTTCTAGTTGAAATTGATCTTCTTTATGGTCTTTAAACGTTTTACATAAATTAATAACGCCATCTCTAAAACAATGCCCATCTTCAAGTAAAAGCATATCGTCGATATCTAAATCGCTAGTGCTAATTTTCTTGTTAGCATGTAATCTGTGGCTTTGCGGAATATATCCTACAAAAGGTTCAAAATAAAGTACGCGTTCTTTTATGTTTTCATTTAATAAAGGTGTCGCAGCAATTGCAGCATCTAAATGTCCTTCGTTAATTCTATAAATAATTTCTTCGGTGGTAAGCTCTTCAATAATAAGCTTCACTTTTGGGTATTTCTTTATAAATGATTTTAAAAACATAGGAAGTAGTGTCGGCATGACAGTAGGTATAATTCCCAATTTAAATTCACCACCAATAAACCCTTTTTGCTGATCTACAATATCTTTAATTCTATACGATTCGTTAACGATGTTTTTTGCTTGGTTTACAATCTTTTTACCAACGTTTGTAAGCTCTATTGGTTTCTTGCTTCTATCAAAAATAAGTATGTCTAATTCGCTTTCTAACTTTTGTATTTGCATACTTAATGTAGGTTGTGTAACAAAACATTTTTCGGCAGCTTTGGTGAAATTCTGGTTTTCGGCAACAGCCAGAACGTAGTATAATTGTGTAATTGTCATGAGTATCAATTTAGACTATAAAAATATAAAAACTATCAATAAAACTTATGATTAAAATCGTTAATAATAGAATAAATTTGTGGAACAAATAAAATCAGAATAGTTATGACACTAAATAGTATAGGATTAGACTCAAAAATCACGAAAGAATTAGCACAAGATTTAAATGGTTTGTTAGCTAATTTTCAAACCTATTATCAAAATTTAAGAGGTATACATTGGAATATTAAAGGACGTGGGTTTTTTGATCTTCATGTAAAATTTGAAGAATTATACACAGACGCAAATATGAAAGTAGATGAAATTGCAGAGCGTATTTTGACTTTAGGCGAAACACCGTTGCATACTTTTGAAGATTATAATAAACATGCTAAAGTTCCTGTTGGGAAAAATATATCTCAAGATACGAAAGCAGTACAATTAATTGTAGATTCTTTAGGGGAATTATTACAAATAGAGCGCGCTATTTTAAATAAATCTGGCGATGCTAATGATGAAGGAACTAACGCTATGATGGGTGGTTTTATTGCAGAACAAGAAAAAACAGTATGGATGATGAAAGCTTGGTTGAATGAAACCGTCTAAGCTAATAGTTATTCCCTAAATAACTAATTGATAGTTAGTGAGAAAGCCGCGAAAACATTGTGTTTCGTGGCTTTTTATTTTATACGAATTTAAGTCTTAAATACGAATCGTAATATGTAAATCTTCTTTTTCTTTAACAACAAGTTTGGCAGCCTCAAAAGTTGGTGGTCCATAAAGAACAGGATTATTAGACATGCCATAGTTTTCTTTAGGCATTCCGTTTAGTTCAAAATCCATTTGTTTGTTATCATTCTCATCATGCACACACATAATAGCATATGCACCAGGAGCTACATTTTTATAGATAACGGTTACCGTGTTTCCCGTAATAGTGGTTGCTGCGGATTGAATTCCTTCTTTTCCTTTCATAAAAGTAGTTTCATCATGTAAGGATGCTAATATTTTTCCGTTCGTGTTTCTAATGTTTTCTACAGTAACCGTAATGGTGTTTCCTGTAGTTTTGTTTTGTGCTTGACTACTAAAAGCAGATGCCATAAATAGCGCAATTAGTACTATAGATTTACTTACCGATTTTAATTTGTTGTTTTTCATTGAAAAGATCATGGTGTATGTTTTTATTGGTTACCATGTAAAGATGCTGTAAATATGAAGGGCTTCTAAAAAAGGTTTACCGAGATGTAGATTAATGCCGATGAATTGTATTATAAAACTTAAATGCCATAAATTGCAGCGTTTAAAAATTAAAATTTTCAAATAGTTTTATGTTTTATATCATCGATATTTTAGGAACCATTGCTTTTGCAATTTCTGGGGTTTTAATTGCTATGAATAAAAGGATGGACCCTTTTGGTATTCTTATTATTGCATTTGTTACTGCAGTAGGAGGAGGAACTTTACGGGATATTCTTATTGGGCAAACACCAGTTGCTTGGATGACAGATATGACCTTTACCTATGTGATCTTAATCACTACAGTTTTGACGATACTCTTTAGAAGTAAGATTAATTACTTAAGAACCTCGTTGTTTTTATTTGATACTATTGGTATTGGTTTGTACACGGTTGTGGGAATAGAAAAAGGACTTTCGGCAGGATTACATCCTATAATTTGTATTGCACTTGGTACTATTTCGGCTTGTTTTGGAGGAGTTATACGTGATATTTTATGTAATGAAATTCCTGTGATTTTTAGAAAAGAGATTTATGCAACAGCTTGTATTCTTGGAGGACTTACCTATTTTTTAATACGAAAATTACCAATAGAGAATAATTTTGTTTTTGTTATTGCCGGAGTTGTAGTAATTATAGTAAGGCTAATAGCAGTGAAATTTAAAATCAGTTTGCCTAACCTATATAAGAAGCAGTCGGAAGGTATCTAGAAATATAGTCTGTATTTGTTTCTCTCTTTGGTTAAGCCGAAGTGATTTTCTTTAAAAAGAAAAATTCGGAGTGTTTTAATAAAAACAGTCTCCGAATCTTACTTAATAATGTATCTTACTTTATTCCGTAATCGGAAAACCTCTGTCTTTCATTAATGCTTCCATTTTAGCATCACGACCTCTAAACAATCGATATGCTTCCGCAGGATCCATTGCATTTCTAGGCGCAAATAAATATTTCACTAGTTTGTCTGCAGTTTCTTTATCGTAAAAACCATCAGGAGCTTCTGCAAAAGCTTCCGAAGCATCGCTAGTTAAAACATCTGCCCACATATAACCATAATATGCTGTAGCATATCCTTCCCCAGAAAAAACATGTCCGAAGTGTGGCGTTCTATGGCGCATTGGTAATTCCTTAGGCATTTTTAAATCGGCTAAAGTTTCTCTTTCAAAAGCATCAATATCGATATTTGTTGGATCTGCAAGATGTAATTTCATGTCTATTAAAGCAGAAGCCAAATATTCTGTCGTCCCAAATCCTTGATTAAAGGTAGCCGCTTTTTTAATTTTTGTAACTAAGGACGCAGGAATAGGTTCTCCTGTTTTATAGTGGACTAGAAACTTATTGATGACTTGATCTGTAGATAGCCAACGTTCTAGTAATTGCGATTGGAACTCGGTGTAATCTCTAACGCCTCCGTTTAAAGTTGGGTATTTCACGTTTGAAGAAAAGAAGTGTAATGCATGTCCGAATTCATGAAAGAAAGTAGTAGCATCATCCCACGAAACAAGTACGGCTTCTCCCGGAGCAGGTTTTACAAAGTTAGAATTGTTGGATGCAAGTACATTGGTTTCGCCTTCAAAATTAGTATAGCTTCTGTAGGTTGTAGCCCAAGCGCCAGAGCGTTTTCCTTCACGCGCAAAAGGATCTAAATACCATAATCCAATATGTTTTCCAGAATCTTTATCGGTAACTTCCCAAACGTTTACATCTTCTTGAAATACAGGAACGCTACCTTCTTTTACTGGAGTGAATTTATAGTTAAATACCTTTTCGGCAGTAAAGAATAATGCTTCCGTTAATTTATCTAATTGTAAATATTGCTTTACTTCATCACTATCCAGATCGTATTTCTTTTTTCTTACTTTTTCAGCATAAAAGCGATAATCCCAAGGTTCTATTGTAATGTTATCTCCATTGTCATTGGCAACAGTTTGCATATCTGCAACTTCTTCTGCAACTCTACCAATTGCAGCAGGCCAAACCGCCATCATTAAATCCATAGCGTTTTCTGGCGTTTTTGCCATTCTATCTTGTAAACGCCATTCCGCATAATTATTATATCCCATTAAAGCGACACGCTCTTTACGCAGTTTTAATATTTGTGCTATAATAGCGTTGTTGTCAAACTCGTCTCCGTTATCTCCTCTAGAATAATAGTTTTCCCAAACCTGCTTACGCAATGCGCGATTGGTAGCGTATGTAAGAAAAGGATCCATAGAAGATCGCGTATTTGTAATCGCGTATGTACCGTCTTGTCCTTTATCTGTAGCTATTTTTGCCGCAGATTTTATAAAACCTTCCGATAAACCATCTAATTGATCTTGATTTAAATAGGTTACATAATTCTCTTCATCGTGTAAAACGTTATCCGAAAACGTATTGTATAAAGAAGAAAGTTCTTTGTTAATGGCAGCATAACGTTCTTTTTGAGCAGGATCTAGGTTGGCGCCATTCATCTCATACTTTTTATACGTAAGATCTACAACACGTTGCTCTTGTAATTCTAATGGTGTTTCTTGCGATGCATCATAAACAGCTTTTATGCGTTGGAAAAGTTTTTCGTTTTGTGTTATTTTAGAGCTGTATTCCGATAATTTCGGCGCTAATTCGGACTGAATACTTCTAAATTCAGGCGAAGACATATTACTACTTAAAATACCATAGTAGTTAAAAACCCTATCTAATGTTTTTCCGGAAGCTTCTAAAGCAGCAATCGTATTCGTGAAGTTTGGTGCTTCTGTATTGTTAGCTATTTTATCAATGTCTGCTAAGCTTTCGGTCATACCAAATTCTATAGCTTCTTGAATGTCTGTAACTTTCATAGTATCGAAAGCAGGAACACCTTGATAAGGGCCAGTCCATTCTTGTGTTAATATATTTTCACTCATTTTTTTAGCATCTTGTTTTTCTTCTTGTTTGCAATTGGTAAACGTAATTAGAACGCAGACGCTTATTGCTTTTAGGTATCGCATAGGTGGTTGGGTTTTTGATTTATTTTTTTTTGTTTAAGGTTTTAAAGATACAGATTGCGCACTAGAAAACAGGTCATTATTCCAGTATCTCTACCTTTTTTATATATACATTATGTAAAGGCCATTCGGCATTATCGGTTTCTTGTTGTGCAATCTCATCTACGACATCCATGCCGCGAATCACTTTACCAAAAATGGTATAATCGCCATCTAAATGGTAGGCGCCATCTTTTTTCTGAACAATAAAAAACTGATACGGAGAAGCCAATTTATGCGGATTTTCAATAGCGCCACTTGGCATACTTAAAACGCCTCTGTCATGTCTGTAACCGCGTTTCGTGTCTGTTGGTAATAAATATTTACCAATTTGTTTTCGTTTGCGTTTTACTTTAGCGTCATCGGTGCTACCACCTTGAATGATAAAATTATTTACAACTCTATAAAACTGTGTGTCATCAAAATAGCCTTGTTTGGTTAAAAAGATGAAATTGGCACGATGAAATTTCGTTTTGTCAAAAAGTAAAACGTCTATTTCGCCAAATTGCGTGGTGATTCTTACTTTATCTTCTTTGTTATGCTTTTCGTATTCTAAAAAGAACTCCATAGCATTATCGTCTGTTAACAACGGGAATTCTCTTTCTGAGACGATTACAGAATCTTTTTCTGGTACTTCTTTTTCTTCGGAAGTATTTTGAACTACTTTTGAAGTGTTCTTTGTTTCCGTTTTTTTATCTTGACAATTCAGAAATAGAAAAGAAATAAAACATAATAATACAAGTCGCATAGATGAATTTTAATCAGTTTTTAAAAGCAACATCAAAAATAAGCAATCTAGAGCTTCCGGCCGAAGCATCGCAATTTAAAATGTCGCCTCCTTTTCGGGGAGATCTTTTACAAAAGCAACAAGGCAAAATAAAAAACGCAAAACAATCTGCAGTTTTGGCACTGTTTTATCCTGATGAAGCACAAGAAACGAAGTTTGTTTTAATTTTACGAAAAACCTATAAAGGCGTACATTCTGCACAAGTTGGTTTTCCTGGAGGTAAAGTAGAAGTAGCCGATACCTCATTAAAACATACCGCGTTGCGCGAAACCGAAGAAGAAATAGGTGTGCCAATGCACAGTATTGAAACCCTTAAAGCATTAACGCAAGTATATATTCCGCCAAGTAATTTTTACGTGCAACCGTTTATTGGTTATAGTAACAGTACGCCTCATTTTATTAAGCAAGAAAGTGAAGTCGAAGCTATAATAGAAGTATCGCTCGCTCATTTTTTAGATGAGCAGCGCGTTATAACTAAAACGGTTTCAACGTCTTATAAGGTCGATGTTGCGGTTCCAGCTTTTCATCTTAATAATCATGTGGTTTGGGGAGCAACAGCGATGATGCTAAGTGAAATTAAAGACTTGTTAAAACTAGCCTTGTAAACGCTTAGTTTTACTACATTTGTATTCTAATTTAATAGCAAAATATACTTATGGGATTATTTGATAAAAATCCTTTTGGACATAATCTTTTTATAAAAAAGTGGTTGATTCGTATTTTAGGTGCGATTTCGCATAGACGTTTTCGTGGCTTTAATGAACTACAGATTGAAGGTTCAGAGATTATAAAAAACCTTCCGGATACTAACGTATTGTTTATTTCTAATCACCAAACCTATTTTGCAGATGTAGTTTCTATGTTTCATGTATTTAACGCTAGTTTAAGTAATAGAGACGATTCTATAAAAAATATTGGATACCTATGGAATCCTAAATTAAACTTGTATTACGTGGCTGCAAAAGAAACGATGAGTGCAGGTTTGTTGCCTAAAATATTAGCTTATGTTGGCTCTATTAGTATCGAACGTACTTGGAGAGCAAAAGGAGAAGATGTAAACAGACAAGTTAAAATGAGTGATATCTCTAATATCAGTAAGGCATTAGATGATGGTTGGGTTATTACTTTTCCGCAAGGAACAACAACTCCTTTTAAGCCAATTAGAAAAGGAACAGCGCACATTATTAAAAGATACAAGCCAATTGTTGTACCAATAGTAATTGATGGTTTTAGACGTAGCTTTGATAAAAAAGGATTGCGTATTAAAAAGAAAAATATCATGCAGTCTTTTGAAATCAAACAACCTTTAGAAATTGATTATGAAAACGAAAGTATTGCAAGTATTGTTGAAAAAATAGAATATGCTATAGAGCAACATCCTTCTTTTTTGAAAGTAATTCCTCAAGCAGAGCTTGCTTTACAAGAGGAACTTAATAAGAAGCGTAAATGGAAAGTGGAAGAATCTTAAATCTCTAATTTCTTTAACTCTTTATAGTTGCTATTTAAGCGCTTCAGTAAAATGCCATACACCAAGTAGTAAAACAATAATAATATCGCTACTACTACTATTAATACTAAAAGAACTCCTAGTATTAATCCTGCATAAAATTTAAAAACGTGACCATTAGCGGTTGCGTTTTCTATTAGACTCATGGTATGTTGATCATGATTCATTACATAAGGTAGCATCACTACAACGCTAATAACCATAAAAGCCAAATTAAAACCAACATACTGTTTTACGGTACGTCTCGTTTTAAGGATGTTCTCCATTAATTTACTAGCATTATCCGTACTGTTTATGGTTTTATAATTCATATAAAACTTATAAAAGAAATACGCCAATACCGAATAAGAAATAACAGAAAGCACGATGAATAAAGTGGTGGATTCTATATTTGCAATATTCTCGTTTTTGCCATTTGCTTTCATAAGCAAGGAAAATGCGATCCAGAAAACAAATTCTAGGATGCTTATAATGAAAATCCATTTTACAATAGAAGAAGATTTCTTCAATATCATACGGTATATATCATTATAGGAAAGTTTAGGATAGCGTTTTGTATCTTCTTTTTTCCAGTCTTTTTTTAATAATTCTAATTCATCCATAGGTTTACGGATTTAAAATGGTTCTTAATTTGTTTTTCACTCTGTTCATTTTCACTCTTGCATTTACTTCACTAATTCCCATTGTTTCGCTAATTTCTTTATAGTTTTTGTCTTCTAAGTATAAAAAGACAAGTGCTTTTTCAATGTCGTTTAATTGGTGTACTGCTTTGTATAATAGCTTTAATTGTTCTTCTTCGGTATCATCATACTCATCTGCTTTAATTCTAAATTGTACCGCGTCAAAATCTTGTGTACTAACTCTACGTTTACTTTTTCTGTAAAGTGTTATGGCTGTGTTTAATCCAACACGATACATCCATGTACTAAACTTAGCGTCTCCTCTAAATTTAGGGAAGGCACGCCAAAGCTGTATGGTTATCTCTTGAAACAAATCATTGTGCGCATCTTGATTGTTGGTATATAACCTACAAACTTTATGTACAATGTTTTGATGCTTTTCAAGCTGTTCTACAAAACTATGTTCTAACTCTTTATTCAAATTGGTGGTTTAGTTATTCTATAAGTAGCATTAATTCTAAAATGTTACAGTATATGTTAAGATTCTTTAAAAATAGTGTTTAAGATGGTAAATTAGTATCTTTGTATTGCTAATTTTTTAGTCTTCATTTATGAATATTCCTGAATCCAAAAATCCTAGAATTGTTATTGTAGGTGGTGGTTTTGCTGGTGTTAAACTGGCTAGGTCTCTAAAAAACAAAAAAGTTCAAGTTGTTTTAATCGATAAACATAATTACCATACTTTTCAGCCTTTATTATACCAAGTGTCTAGTGCGGGATTAGAACCAGATTCTATTGCATACCCTTTACGGAAAATTATAAAGAAACATGAAAATGCTTTTTTTAGATTGGCTGAAGTAGAACAGATTTTTCCGGAAACAAAATCCATTCAAACCAATATTGGGGATTTAAGCTATGATTATTTGGTTATTGCTACTGGTACTAAGACAAATTATTTTGGTAATGCCGCTATTGAAAAATATAGTATGGCAATGAAAACGATTCCGCAGGCTTTAGATATTAGGAGCTTAATGCTTCAGAACTTAGAAAAAGCTGCTATTGCAGGATCGAATAGCGATAGAAAAGCTTTTCTAAATTTTGTAATTGTTGGCGGCGGTCCGACAGGAGTGGAGTTAGCCGGTGCCATTGCGGAGCTTAAAAATAATATCCTTCCAAGAGATTATAGAGATTTGAATCCTAGTGATATGCAAATTCATTTATTAGAAGGTAGTTCTAGAGTATTGCCGCCAATGAGTGAACATGCTTCTAAAAAAGCAACAAAATTTTTATTAGATTTAGGGGTGCAAGTGCATTGTGATACGTTTGTAAAAGGTTATGATGGCAAAACAGTACTAACGAACTCGGATCTAAAATTAGAATCGGAAACGCTTATTTGGGCTGCCGGTGTAACGGGAAGCCCCGTTCACGGATTAAACGCAGATGTACTAGTGGAACGTGTAAATCGATATGCAGTAAATACGTATAGTCAGGTGAATGGTTATCCATCTATTTTTGCATTAGGAGATATTGCTTTAATGAAAACAGAAGCGTATCCTAATGGACACCCTCAAGTTGCGCAACCTGCAATTCAGCAAGGGGAACTTCTTTCTAAGAATATAATAAATCTAATAGAGGGGAAACCGTTAAAAGAGTTTGTCTATAAAGACAAAGGTTCTATGGCTACTATTGGTAGAAATAAAGCGGTTGTAGATTTAAGTCACTATAAGTTTGCTGGATTTTTTGCTTGGTTTGTATGGATGTTTGTACACCTAATGTCCTTAGTGGGATTTAGAAATAGAATTATCGTTTTCTTTAATTGGACGTATAATTATATTAACTTTGATAAAGCAGCTAGGTTAATCATTAGACCTTTTAAAAGATTGGATTGATCATTTAGAATAGGTCTTGTACGGTATTGGTAAATAGGCTTTTGGTTCTGTTGTATAGATTTAATCTATGGTTGCTTTCATGCATCAAAAACAGCACGAAATACAGCTAAAAAAAGTTATGGTTTTAGAAGACCAACTTCCTACGGATTCTGTTTTAGAGTACTTGTTTTATTAATCTACCCATTCACCACGATGTGGTTTTAAAGTGTCTCTAAAGACAGTTTTGTCTTCTTCATTTATAATCATAAAAGCAATAGTGTGCATGTCGTTAATCGTTTCATGACCAGTTGCATCTACATTTGTGGTTTGGGTTTGTATGTATTCTTTTAAATGAATAACATGGTGTTGTGCTGTTCTTTCTGCAGCAGGACCTCTAAAATCCCAGATAAGTTTAAGTTTACGCATTTTGGATAGATGTTTGGTTTTTGGCAAATTTTTTAAAATCTACTAAATATTTTTCAGATTGTTTTTTAAATGCTCCGGGCATTAATAATAGCATCATTCGATATCGAAAACTAATTGGTATAAATTCGTTTTCACTTACCCATTTGGTATCATTTTCTGCAGTTTTATAGAACATATTCCTTTGTATGTTATGCATTCCTTTGGTTTCATAACTCAAGTGGATTTCATGTGGTAAATTGGTATGCGTTATGGTTTCCATAAGTGCAATTTTACGTTTACCTATGGTGTAATTTAATAGCATTTTATTACCAATAGTTCCTGGCGTTCCAGAAACATGCTCGAAGCTTGTTAAGTCTTCTTGCCAATGTTTCATATTATCCGCATTAAAAAACTTTTTTATAAATGCTTCTAAAGGAATTTTAATAACAATCTCTGTAGTGTATTTCATATAGATGAAATGATTAATATAGCCTAAAGATAGTTTTTTTTGAAGTTTGTAAAAAATAAAAGCCATCTAAAATAGATGGCTTATACTGTTTCCTAAAAAGCACTTAACTTATAAAATAGTTTTAAGTGTTTTAATGCCGCTTTGCGATTGTAGCCTAACTAAATAAAGCTGATTTGCTTTCAACTCTAAATTAAAACTTGCGTTAGAATTAAGGGATACATCACTATAGGTTTTAACTAATTGACCTGTTAAGTTATAGATGTTAATGTTAACAGACTCGTTTGATGTCCCGTGTAAATGACCTTTTATAATTTTATAATTGGTTTTTGTGGCAAATGCTTCGGTACTTAAAACAGACTCTGTAAAGGAGTATGCTAAAGTTTCGATATTAAAGGAGATATCATAATCTGCATTAGAAGGAATAGTAATATTTGCAGAATTTGGCATTGCCGTTCCTGTTAAGCCAGTGCCTCCGTAATTTGCAGACCAATTTGCATCTCTTCTAAATTTTAACTCTCCAGTGGTTAGGGCTACATCTGTAGCGGTATAGTTTATGTTATCGGTTGTAGATAAAACAAAATCTCCTGCCCAAGCATTAAAGTCTCCAATAATACTTACGTTTTGATTGGATGGCGCTACCGCAGTGAAAGAATATGCTGTAGTTACTATATCCATGCTAATATCGTAAAATCCTGCAGTTACAGGAATGTTATTGTTAGACCATGTTCCGTTAGGAAATGTATCTCCTCCCCAGGAATTTGTCCAACCATCATCTTGTCTGAATTTTAATCCCGTTGCAGGCAAATAGTAATTGCTTAAGGTGAAAATAGTGTTGTCTGTAGTAGTCATGTTTACGTCATTTCCCCAATCATTAAAATCACCCAAAAAGCCAATATCCTGAGCATTTACAAGAAATGAAGAAAGAAATAATGTTAAAATAAAAAGTAGTTTTGCTTTCATGTTGTTTGTTTTTAGGTAATTATACAAATAATATTTAGGAAGTATTTTACTACAAGGTTTTCGTGTTAATAACTTTTGTGCAATCCTTGCTAATTTCAAATAAAAACAATGTTATTAATGCTTTGTTAATACAGCTTGCTAAATAGGTTTATATTTCTATTTTTGCAAGAACCTATATATTATATATTTATCTAGATTATGAGATTTTTTTTAACCCTTTTCTTTTTAGTATTTACTTTAAGTTTTCAAGCGCAAGACCAAAGTAGAGAAGTTCTTTTTACTGTAGATGAAGAACCTGTTTATGCTTCGGAATTTATTCGTGTTTTTAATAAAAATTTGGACTTAGTTAAAGATGAGTCACAAAAGGATGTAGATGCATATTTAGAGCTTTTTGTAAACTATAAGCTTAAATTAAAAGAAGCAAAGACATTGGGGTTTGATACCATGCCTAAATATAAAAGGGAGTTGAGCAATTATAAAAATCAACTAGCTAAAAACTATTTAACCGATACCAAAGTAACCGATGCTTTAGTCGAAGAGGCTTATTATCGTGTTTCTAACGAGGTAAATGCTAGTCATATTTTAATTAGAGTCGACGAAGATGCAAGTCCAAAAGATACTTTAGCCGTGTATAATGAATTGCTTAAACTTAGAGATCGAGTTTTAACAGAAGGATATAAAGCAGTACAAAAAGAAGTACACGATGGTAAAACGCGGTATGCAGAAGATTTAGGTTATTTTTCTGGCTTTAAAATGGTTTATCCTTTTGAGAACGTAGCGTTTAATACGGAAATCGGAGAAGTTTCATTACCATTTAGGACCCAATTTGGTTATCACATAATAAATGTTTTAGATAAACGAGAATCTAGAGGGCAAAGAGAGATTGCGCATATTATGATTAGCTTGGAAAAGGAAGATGCCGAAAGTAGAATTCAAGATATATACAAAAAGTTACAACAAGGCGAAGACTTTGCCTCTTTAGCAAAGCAATTTTCGGAAGATAAAAGTACTTCGACTAAAGGTGGGAAGTTAGCTCCTTTTTCTAGTGGCGAATTACGTTCTCAAGAATTTGAAGACGAAGCTTTCACCATAGAAACGGAAGGAACCTACACCGAGCCATTTCAATCTGATTTTGGATGGCATATTATGAAGCTTATCAAAAAGATAGAAACGGCTCCTTTTGAAGAAATGAAGTCTACGTTAGAGGCAAAAGTAAAACGAGATAGCCGATCTAAATTAATAAGCACTTCTAGAATAAATAAACTAAAACAACGTTATGTAATATCTAATGTAGATGAGGATTTAGTATATTTTACGTCGATATTAAATGCGGATTATTATAAAAGTAAATGGAAAGCACCATTAGGTTTTCCAATGGAGAACGCTTTTGTTAAAATCGAAAACAAACAGTTTACGTATAATGATTTTGCGAACTTCTTAATTAAAAGCCAACGAAGCAAAAGTACAAAACAATTACCTTTTGCAGATATAGTAGCAAATGCATATACTGCGTTTTTAGACGAAAATATACTTGCGTATCAAGAAGAAAATCTAGAATTTGAAAATGAAGATTTTGCAAACATTCTTGGCGAATATCGCGATGGCTTGTTATTGTTTGATTTAATGGAAAATGAAATCTGGAAAGCTGCTGCTAATGATTCGGTAGCCGTGCAATCCTTTTATGCTGCAAACAAAGAGAATTACTTTTTTAATGAACGTGTGGATGCAGTTGTTGCTTCTTCCGCAAAAAAGAAAGATATCAGTAAAGTATCTAAATTACTTAAAAAAGGGAATAGCATTGCCGAAATAAAAAACACGGTGAATACCAAAGACCAAGTGAATGTGATCTTTACTTCGGGACTTATGGATATAGAGCATCAGGCATTACCAAAAGGTTTTTCGTTTAAAAAAGGCGTATCCAAAGTGCTTAGTCATAACGATTCTTATGTGGTAGTAAAAGTGAATGAGGTGCTTCCAAAAGCATACAAGACATTGGAAGAAGCAAAAGGGAAAGTATCCAGTGACTTTCAAGATGCAAAAGAAAAAAACTGGTTAATAGAATTAAAAAACAAGTATAGCGTTTCTATTCATCAAGAAGTATTAGAAACCGTGAAATCTAAATTAAATAAATAATTGAAGTTTACCTCATACATATTCCTTTTCGCTACTGTATTCCTATTCTTTTCTTGTGATTTTTTCCAAGAAACAGATAATAGAACTCCTGTAGCTAGAGTCAAAGATGCTTATTTGTATCAAGAAGATATACAGGATTTAATCTCTTCAGATGCATCTAAAGAAGACAGCATTGTTTTAATCAACAATTATATTAAAGGTTGGGCAACACAGCAATTATTGGTGCAAGGGGCAAAACTGAATTTGAACGAAACAAAACTGAATCAATATAATAGATTAGTGGAGCAATATAAAAACGATTTGTATTCTAAAGCATATTTGGAAGCATTAGTAAATAGAGATTTAGATACCGTAGTTTCCCAAGAAGAAGCAGAGAAGTATTATGCAGATAATAAAGAAGCCTTTAAATTAAACGAAGAGCTTATTATGTTTCGCTATATTAATTTGGATGATAAAATGAAAGAAGCCGATGCCATTGAAATCGCTAAAAAGTTTAGAAGGTTTGATGCAAAGGATAAAAGGGACTTAGATTCTATGTCCATTCAGTTTAAATCCTACTCGCTAAATGATTCTATTTGGATTAGATGGAACCAAATAGTAGGTAAAATACCTGTAATTAATACAGATAATAAAGACGAACTGTTAAAAAAATCTAATTTTATACAACTCAAAGATTCATTAGGTTTATATTTGATGCAAATTAATGACGTACTATTGCAAAACAGTACAGCTCCTTTAGAGTATGTAAAGCCAACAATAGACCAAATTGTTATTAATAAGAGGAAGTTAGAGAAAATAAGAGAATTAGAAAAGGATATTACTAAAGATGCAATTACAAACAAAAAATTTGAAATCTACAAATAAATTGAAACACCTATTTATACTAAGTATAGCAGTATTAATTACAAATGTATTAACTGCTCAAGAGATCATAGAAGATCAAGTAAAGGAAGAAGTTGCAACAGATAGCGTAAAGGCATCTTTGTCGAATCAAGCAACAAAAATTGATGGTGTAGCTGCGGTTGTTGGAGAGCATATTATCTTAGAATCGGATATAGACAAAACCATTTTGCAAATGAAAGCGCAAGGGGTATCTACAGATGATATTCCTAGATGTCAATTATTTGGTTCTCTTTTAGAAAACAAACTATATGCACATCATGCAGTACAAGATAGTATTGAGGTTTCGGATGCAGAAATAAGAAGCAATGTAGATTATCAAATACAACAATTTTTGTCGCAAACAGGAGGAGATATGCAAGAGCTTCTAGACTTTTACAAAAAAGACGATGAAAAGAGTTTTAGAGAAGAAATGTTTGAGATTAATAAAGGCAATGAACTAGCAAAGCGTATGCAAGGTAGTATTATTGATGAGGTGGAAGTTACACCAGAAGAAGTTAGAATCTTTTTTAATAAAATACCAGTAGACGAAAGACCTAGATTTGGAACAGAACTTAAAGTGTCTCAAATTGTAATAGAGCCTAAAATAGCGCCAGAAGAAACGCAAAAGGTAATCAACAGACTTAAAGAATTTAAAACAGACGTATTAGAAAACGGTGCAAGTTTCCGTTCTAAAGTGGTGTTGTATACCGATGATAAAGCATCTGTAGCAAAAGGAGGTTTATATACTTTAAATAGAGAAAAGCCATTAATGGTAAAAGAGTTTAGAGATATTGCTTTTTCATTACAAGAAGGTGAAATATCCGATCCATTTGAAACAGACTTTGGGTACCATATTATTCAATTAGAAAAAATTAGAGGACAAGAATTTGATGTTCGTCATATTCTACTTATCCCACAAGTTTCAGAATCTGCAATTACAGAAGCTAAAGATGCTTTAGAAGATGTACGCCAAAAAGTAGTAAGTGGAGAAATGACTTTTGAGGATGCTGCAAGAAAGTATAGTGATGAAAAAGAAACGAAAAGTGAAGGCGGATTTTTAATAAATCCAGCAACGCAAGATTATAATTTCGAATTAACTAAAATAGATACCGAATTATATACGCTAATTCAAGACTTAAAAGAAGGGGAAGTAAGTTTAGTGCAAACAGAACAAGACAGAACTGGAAAAGTAAAATTCAAAATATTACGTGTTACAGATAGAGTAGATGAGCACGAAGCAGATTACGCACGTGATTATTTAAAAATTAAAGAACTAGCATTAACAGAAAAACGTTTCACTGCTATCGAGAAATGGCAAGATGAAAAAATCCTAGATACCTATATCAAAATTAATGGAGCACATAGAGATTGTGATTTTTCTAGTAACTGGTTAAAGAAATAATATGTCTGACGTAGCAGCTGTAGAACAATTTGTAAAAAAATACAAAGACTTAAGACAAGAGATTGCTAAAGTCATTGTAGGACAAGATGAAGTAGTAAACCAAATCCTGATCGCTATATTTTCAGGAGGACATGCGCTTCTAATTGGTGTACCAGGTTTGGCAAAAACCCTAATGGTAAATACAATTGCACAAACGCTAGGATTAGATTTTAAAAGAATACAGTTTACTCCAGATTTAATGCCTAGTGATATTTTAGGTAGTGAAATCCTAGACGAAAACAGAAACTTCAAGTTTATAAAAGGACCAATATTTGCTAATATTATTTTAGCAGATGAAATCAATAGAACGCCTCCTAAAACACAAGCAGCACTTTTAGAAGCAATGCAAGAAAGAGCGGTTACTGTTTCTGGACATCATTATAAATTAAGTTTACCCTATTTTGTTTTAGCGACACAAAACCCAATTGAGCAAGAAGGAACATACCCGTTACCAGAAGCGCAGTTAGATAGATTTATGTTTGCTATACATTTAGATTATCCTTCTTTTCAAGAAGAAGTTCAAGTGGTAAAAGCTACAACATCCGATGTGAAAGCAAAAGTGAATACGTTGTTTTCTGCGGAAGAAATCATTGGTTTTCAACAACTTATTCGTCGTATTCCAGTTGCAGATAATGTAATAGAATATGCAGTGAAAATGGTGGCTAAAACAAGACCCAATAGCGATACTGCAGCCGATTTAGTTAAAAATTATATCGATTGGGGAGCAGGACCAAGAGCTTCTCAAAACTTAATATTAGCAGCAAAAACACATGCCGTTATAAACGGTAAATTTTCTCCGGATATGGAAGACGTTCAAGCAGTAGCTACCAGTATTCTTCGTCATCGTATTATCAAAAATTATAAAGCGGAAGCAGAAGGTATTTCCGAAGAACAAATAATTAAAAGCTTATTTTAATATATTCTTCTTACCTAGAATCACTTTTATAGTACCATATTACCTGCTTCTCTTCTAAATATTTTCCTCGTAATATTAATTTAGAACGGTTACAAATAGATTGTTTAGCAATATTTCGAACTTCATTTATTAATTTACTATTTTTCACTTCTTAAATTATCGTATTCGCAATGACGAGTCTCAAAAGAGTCGTTTTGTTGGTGTATATTTAATCATTCCAGCATATCTTTAATTATTTTTTAAACTCTTCTAAATTTTGTAATTTCGCTTGATATTTTAAAAAATCAACCTTTTATCTTTTTTACAAATGCATATTTTTTCATTAATATAATTTAAGTATTAGCGAAACCAACGAAAACGTTTGATATATAACATTTTCTCAAAATAAAATTCCATTTAAGTAAGATTGAAAAGAATTATTCCAGTTAATATGAACACATATAAAGATTACCTTAAAGAGATTGAAGACAGAAAAGAATTAGGTCTTCACCCTAAGCCAATTGATGGTGCTGAATTACTTAGCGAAATTATTACTCAAATTAAAGATGTAGATAATGCGGATAGAGAAGAATCTCTAAACTTCTTTATTTATAATGTTTTACCTGGTACAACAAGTGCTGCAAGTGTTAAAGCTAAGTTTCTAAAAGAAATCATTTTAGGAGAGTCTACTGTGGAAGAGATTACTCCAACTTTTGCTTTAGAGCAATTGTCGCACATGAAAGGTGGACCTTCAGTAAAGGTATTGTTAGATATAGCTTTAGGTAATGATGCTGGTTTGGCAAAACAGGCTGCTGAAATTTTAAAAACACAAGTTTTCCTTTACGAAGCAGATACTTCCCGTTTAGAAGAAGCATTCAAAGCAGGTAGTGAAATAGCAAAAGATATTATAGAAAGTTATGCGAAGGCAGAATTTTTCACGAAACTTCCGGAAATAGAGGAAACAATAGACGTAGTTACTTATGTTGCTGGAGTTGGTGATATCTCTACCGATTTATTATCTCCAGGAGGAGATGCACACTCAAGATCCGATCGTGAGTTACATGGTCAATGTATGTTCGAACATAATAAAGACATGCAAAATGAATTATTAGCTTTAAAAGAACAACATCCAGATAAGCGTGTAATGCTAATTGCAGAAAAAGGAACCATGGGAGTTGGTTCTTCTAGAATGTCTGGTGTAAACAATGTGGCTTTATGGACAGGTGTTCCTTTTAGTCCATATGTACCATTTATTAATTTTGCTCCTGTAATTGCAGGGACTAATGGTATTGCTCCAATTTTCTTAACAACAGTTGGTGTAACAGGAGGTATTGGTTTAGATCTTAAAAACTGGGTACAACAAAAAGATGCAGAAGGAAATACTATTCGTGATGCAGATGGGGAGCCAATATTAAAAGAAATGTATTCTGTAGCTACAGGTACCATTCTTACCATTAATACAAAAGAGAAAAAATTATACAACGGAGATAAAGAACTTAAAGATATTTCTGCAGCATTTACACCACAAAAAATGGAGTTTATGAAAGCAGGTGGTTCTTATGCTGTTGTTTTTGGTAAAAAATTACAAACCTTTGCTGCAAAAACCTTAGGAATTGAAGCGCCTCAAGTATATGCTACTTCTAAAGAAGTGTCTATCGAAGGACAAGGTTTAACAGCGGTTGAAAAAATATTTAATAAAAATGCAGTAGGAACTTCAGGAGCAACTTTACATGCTGGTTCTTACGTACGTGCAGAAGTTAATATCGTAGGTTCTCAAGATACTACAGGATTAATGACTTCTCAAGAATTAGAGATGATGGCTGCTACAGTGATTTCTCCAATTGTGGATGGAGCATACCAATCTGGTTGTCATACCGCTTCGGTTTGGGATGATAAGTCTAAAGCTAACATTCCAAGATTAATGAGCTTCATGAACGATTTTGGTTTAATTACTGGTCGTGATCCTAAAGGGAAGTACTTTCCAATGACAGACGTTATTCATAAAGTACTTAATGATATTACCGTAGGAGATTGGGATATCATTATTGGTGGAGATTCTCACACGCGTATGTCTAAAGGTGTTGCTTTTGGAGCAGATTCAGGAACCGTTGCCTTGGCATTAGCTACAGGTGAGGCTTCAATGCCAATTCCAGAGTCGGTTAAAGTAACTTTTAAAGGACAAATGAAATCGTATATGGATTTCCGTGATGTTGTTCACGCAACACAATCGCAAATGTTAAAACAATTTGGTGGTGAAAACGTATTCCAAGGTCGTGTGATCGAAGTACATATTGGTACTTTAACGGCCGATGAAGCATTTACTTTTACAGATTGGACTGCAGAAATGAAAGCAAAAGCATCTATTTGTATTTCTGAAGATGATACTTTGATTGAATCTTTAGAGATTGCAAAAGGTCGTATCCAAATCATGATTGAAAAAGGAATGGACAATGCGAAACAAGTACTTCAAGGTTTAGTAAATAAAGCAGAAACTAGAATTATAGAGCTTAAAACGGGTATGAAACCATCTTTAAGACCTGATGCTAACGCTAAATATCATGCAGAAGTTATTATTGATTTAGATGAAATTTCGGAACCAATGATCGCAGATCCAGATGTAAATAACGATGATGTTTCTAAACGTTACACACATGATAATATTAGACCATTATCTTTTTACGGAGGAACTAAAAAAGTAGATTTAGGTTTCGTAGGATCTTGTATGGTTCACAAAGGGGATATGAAAATATTAGCTCAAATGTTGAAAAACGTAGAAGCGCAATATGGTAAAGTAGAATTTAAAGCACCTTTAATAGTTGCACCGCCTACTTATAATATTGTAGATGAGTTGAAAGCCGAAGGAGATTGGGAAGTTTTAGTAAGATACTCTGGTTTCGAGTTCGATGACAATGCGCCTAAAGGAGAAGCACGTACCGGATACGAAAACATGTTATACTTAGAGCGTCCAGGATGTAACTTATGTATGGGGAACCAAGAAAAAGCGGCACCAGGAGATACAGTAATGGCAACTTCAACTCGTTTATTCCAAGGTAGAGTTGTAAAAGATTCTGGAGAGAAAAAAGGGGAATCCTTATTGTCTTCTACACCGGTTGTAGTTTTATCTACCATTTTAGGAAGAACTCCTACTATGGCAGAATATGAAGCTGCTGTAGATGGTATTGTTTTAACAAAATTCAAGCCATCAACTAAACAATTAGTTAGATAATCAACAGATTAGCTTACCATAAATCAAAATCCCGAGTCTTAGATTCGGGATTTTTGTTTTAAACGCATTTCTATTCATTCTCAAGTATCCGTTGTTGCGTCCATAATTTGGGCGTTACCACAAGGGTCGGGCTTTCCGCTATATCTTTTTTTAACATCATCGTAAAAAAGGAACAATAGGATAGCATCTTAAATAAACCTTTTAATACGTATTTAGGTCCTTATAAAAAAAAAGGATGCCACTGCAATCCCTAACGCAAATAATCGAGAGTTCTAAAACCTAAGTATTCGTGTAGATTTACCATTTCATTGTCCCCTTGAGTATTATTGAAATGAAAATATCTTTTCATTGAAGATACCGAGCGTAGGGCATAGGGGTGTTTTTAGAAGTAAAGCATATAAAAAGCCTGAATCTTAGATTCGGGCTTTTTTGTGTTTTAAAGTTTCCGAGTATTATAGAATATATCCTTTTAAATTTGGAGCAAGTACCGCATAGAAAAAACTTATTTTGGTATCATTATTTATATGTTAATTCCGTTTTTAAAGTCATTCTACATTTTGTATATTAGTAGGATAAAATTAAAACAAAATACTATGGCATTCGATATTGATATGATCAAGAAGGTTTATGCACAAATGGCAGAACGCGTGGATAAAGCACGTGAAGTTGTTGGTAAGCCGTTAACACTTTCAGAAAAAATACTATATAATCACCTTTGGGATGGAAGTCCGACCGAGGCATTCACTAGAGGAAAAGATTATGTAGACTTTGCTCCAGATCGTATTGCTTGTCAAGATGCAACGGCACAAATGGCATTATTGCAATTTATGCAAGCTGGTAAGCCACAAGTAGCAGTACCAACTACGGTACATTGTGATCACTTAATTCAAGCAAAAGACGGAGCGACAACAGATTTAAAACACGCAAACTCGGTAAGTAGTGAAGTGTTTGATTTTCTAGCTTCTGTATCTAATAAATATGGTATCGGTTTTTGGAAACCAGGAGCAGGAATTATTCACCAAGTAGTACTTGAAAATTATGCATTTCCAGGAGGAATGATGATTGGTACCGATTCCCATACGGTAAATGCTGGTGGATTAGGTATGGTTGCTATTGGAGTTGGTGGAGCAGATGCTGTAGATGTGATGGCAGGAATGGCTTGGGAGCTTAAATTCCCTAAATTAATAGGTGTTAAATTAACCGGAAAACTTTCAGGTTGGACAGCACCAAAAGATGTAATATTAAAGGTTGCTGGTATCGTTTCTGCAAAAGGAGGAACGGGAGCAATTGTAGAATATTTCGGACCAGGAGCCACTTCTATGTCTTGTACAGGAAAAGGAACTATTTGTAATATGGGAGCAGAAATTGGAGCTACCACATCTACATTTGGTTATGATGACTCTATGGAACGCTATTTACGTGCTACCGATAGAGCAGATGTTGCAGATGAAGCAAATAAAGTAAGAGAATATTTAACAGGAGATGCAGAAGTGTATGCAAATCCAGAACAATACTTTGATCAAGTTATTGAAATTAACTTATCCGAATTAGGACCATTATTAAATGGGCCTTTTACGCCAGATTTATCTACGCCTGTTGGTAAAAAAATGGGAGAACAAGCAAAAGCTAACGATTGGCCTTTAGCTGTAGAATGGGGTTTAATCGGTTCTTGTACCAACTCTTCGTATGAAGATTTATCCAGAGCATCTTCTATTGCACAACAAGCTTTAGATAAAGGTTTAAAAATGAAATCAGAACTTGGTATTAACCCAGGATCTGAACAAGTAAGATATACCGCAGCTCGTGATGGTATTTTAGGAATCTTTGAAAAACTAGACGCAAAAATATTCACGAATGCTTGTGGACCATGTATCGGACAATGGGCAAGATATAGTGATCCTAAAAATGCACCAAAAAATAGTATCGTACACTCGTTTAATAGAAACTTTGCGAAACGTGCGGATGGTAATCCAAATACACACGCTTTTGTAGCTTCACCTGAAATAACGGCAGCAATCGCCATTGCAGGTAGATTAGATTTTAATCCGTTAACAGATTCTTTAATTAATGAAGAAGGGCAAGAAGTAAGGTTCGATGAGCCAACAGGATGGGAATTACCTCCAAAAGGATTTGCAGTAGAAGATGCTGGTTTTGTTGAACCAGTTGCAGATGGTAGTAAAGTAGAAGTTTCTGTTAGTCCAACTTCAGAACGTTTACAATTACTTACACCATTTGAACCATTAGGGAATACCATTAATGGCGCTAAGCTATTAATTAAAGCTTTTGGAAAATGTACCACAGATCATATTTCTATGGCTGGACCTTGGTTACGCTTTAGAGGACATCTAGATAATATTTCTAACAACTGTTTAATTGGGGCTGTAAATGCTTTTGGAAAGAAAACAAACTTTGTTAAAAATCAATTAACTGGTGATTTTGGTGGCGTGCCAGATACTGCAAGAGCATATAAAGCGGCAGGGATAAAAACGGTTGTTGTTGGAGATCATAATTACGGAGAAGGTTCTTCTCGTGAACATGCAGCAATGGAGCCAAGACACTTAGGTGTTGCCGCAGTTATTGTAAAATCTTTTGCACGTATTCATGAAACAAACCTTAAAAAACAAGGGATGTTAGGATTGACATTTGCTAACGAAGCAGATTACGATTTAATTCAAGAGGATGATACATTTAACTTTACAGATTTAAATGCATTTGCACCCGGAAAACAATTAACATTAGAAGTGGTTCATGCAGATGGAACTAAAGATATTGTGATGTTGGATCACACCTATAACCAACCACAAATTGATTGGTATAATGAAGGTTCTGCCTTGAATTTAATCAAGAAGGAAAATAACTCCTAACATATTCGTTAAAAGAATATGAATATATTGAAAACTCCTAAAGAAATTTAGGAGTTTTTTTGTGCTTATGTGTAAGTTTTTATGACAATCCACGACCATTAATCAAATCCTTTAAATAAAATAACGATGAATTCACTTTGGTTTTTTGACGATGTAAATCTCTTTAAAGTACTATGTCCTCATAAATTTAAAACCTATAAGAAAGCGCATAGTTTTGATGCTTATAAGAAGAAGGATTATATCTATTTTGAAGAAGATTCCGCCAACAAAGTATACCTAATAGAAAAAGGAAAAGTAAAGATTGGTTACTACAATGAAGAAGGAGATGAAATAGTAAAAGCAATCTTAACTCGAGGAGAACTGTTTGGGGAAAAAGCAATTTTAGGACAAATCACCAGAAAAGAGTTTGCACAATCGGTAGATAACCTAACTTCTATTTGTCCTATTGGTGTTGATACCATGCATGATTTAATGCGAGACAATCAAACCTTCAGTTTTAAAATATATAAGTTTATCGGATTTAAATTTCAAAAACTAGAACGAAGATTACAATTACTTTTATTTAAAGATACTAAATCCCGTTTAAAAGAATTTTTAAATGA
Source organism: uncultured Flavobacteriaceae bacterium (assembly GCA_947502495.1). GTDB lineage: Bacteria > Bacteroidota > Bacteroidia > Flavobacteriales > Flavobacteriaceae > Oceanihabitans. Next base: position 238,430 of record CANNAC010000004.1, read on the forward strand.
GTTATGTGATGAATATGGTTATAACTGTCCTAAAACAGGAGATCATGTCATTAAACATCCATATACACAAAAGGATATTGCTTCCTTAATAGGCACTTCAAGACCGACATTAAATATCCTTTTAAATGAATTAAAAGAAGAGAAAGTGCTTGATTTCAATAGAAAAGAAATAAGAATTTATAAAAAAAGCGCTTAGTGTTAGCTGGCTAACATTTAGTTATTGCTATAAGATATAATTTTGACCTATAAATAATAAAATTATAAAGCAATGATTAGAAAAACAATTTTAGCAGTTATGGCATTAGGGATTTTTGCCACTTCATGCAGTAGTGATGACGATAATAACAGCACTCCTTCAACAGCAGATTTAACATTAAACCTAGCAGGTTTAGAAGCACTAGGATCCGATTTCGTTTACGAAGGATGGATTATTGTAGACGGTTCTCCGGTTTCTACAGGAACTTTTACAGACGTAACTTTTCCAAAAACATTTACAGTAGATGCGACACAATTAACAGCAGCAACAACATTTGTATTGTCTATTGAACCAGCAGTAGATGCTGATCCTGCACCAGCAGCAACAAAAATTTTAGCTGGAGATTTTTCAGGGACTTCTGCAAATGTAAATTCTAATTTAGTAGCAGATTTTTCTGCAGCAACAGGAACATACATTTTAGCGACTCCTACAGATACGGATGATACTAATGAAGCTAGTGGTGTTTGGTTTTTAGATAACACTTCTGGAACAGCAGTAACAGGGTTAGACTTACCAGCACTTGCAGATGGATGGAAATATGAAGGTTGGGCGGTAATTGACGGTACACCAGTAAGTACAGGAACTTTTACAGATGCTGCAATGGCAGATGATAACGCAGCAACATCACCATTTAAAGGAGATGCTGGAAATGGTCCAGGATATCCAGGAGAAGACTTTTTGCAAAATGCACCAGCAGGAATGACATTTCCTACAGACTTAAAAGGAGCAACTATCGTTGTTTCTGTAGAACCTAGTCCAGATAATAGTGCAGCACCATTTACATTAAAACCATTAGCACATGTGGTTCCTGCAGACGCAATGAACCATACAACTATTGCAATGGGAGCGGGACCTGTAGTATCTCTTTCAGGATCGGTAACTAGATAAATAATAATAGAGGTTTAATCCTTGTTTTTTGTTAGATTTGAAGCGTTGTTTACTTATAAATAACGCTTCATTTTGTTTTATTATGAATACATCAAAACTTAAAAATATACTCTTTTTTGTAATCATTGTTCTTCTGATTATACCGCAAACAAGAAAACCCATACAAGTTATGCTACATAAAGGTTTTGCTTTGTTCAGTCCTTCTGTTAAAACGGAAGCGGATAGTAAGGTGGTACACTATGCTAGTTGGCAATTACGAGATATAGAAGGAAATACGGTGAATTTTAAAGATTTAAAAGGAAAGGTAGTGCTAATAAATTTCTGGGCTACTTGGTGTCCGCCTTGTATTGCAGAAATGCCTAACCTTCAGAAGTTGCATGATGCCTATAAAGATAAGGTCGTGTTTCTATTTGTTTCCAACGAAAAAAAGGAAAAAATAGATGCCTTTTTATCTAAAAACAAGTATTCGTTTAACGTGTTTAGTCCTTTAGAGAATCCTTCAGAATTTGAAGTATCCAGTATTCCTAGAACATTGCTAATAAACAAAGAAGGAAAAATTATAATAGATAAGGAAGGTGCTGCAAATTGGAATAGTGAAACCGTTAGAGAAACACTGGATAATTTACTAAAATAGAAAGGTGTAAAAATAGAAAAAGAGAAGCCAACTCGGACTTCCCTTTTTCAAAAAAAACGAATTAATAGCTTCTTTTATTTCTTAATGAAACGTTTCATGTTTTTGGCTAAAATTATTTCCATAGGCGCTAGTTATGATTGTAAATTAAGAACAATTTCCTGTTCTGTTATCCCTCCAAAACCATCGGAAGCCACGACTAAAATGGTGTTTTCTCCAGATAAAAATAGGTTGTATTCAATGATGTACGTTAAAGTATTAAGATCTTCAATTATCAAATCGCCATTTAAGTAAACGGCATAGATAACTTCGTGGTTATCTGGATCTACAGAGGCAGTCCAATTAATAGTTAAACCTGTGTTTGTTTCTGCTCCTTGAGTTACTGTAAAAGCACTTGGATTATTATTAATTGTTGGTTGGTTATCATCTGAATTACAGCTAAAAACCAATAGTATTAAGCTGGTTAAAAATAATATTTTAAGAGTTTTCATGATTTTTTTAAGTTAGATTGTTAAATATAAGGGAACTCTTCATTAGACTTCTCTTTATAAAGAGTTGATAAATAGCTTCTTTTATTTCTTAATAAAACGTTTTACCGTTTTGGAATTATCTTTAGATATTATTTTTAAAATATACATGCCTTGCAATAAGTTGGAAACATCTATCGTTTTTGTTTCCGCTTTTAAAACTTCTTTTCCTAAAATGGAATAGATGGTAACAGCTTCAATATCTTCACTAGATTTTATGTTTAAAGTTGCACGTGTCGGGTTTGGATATATTGAAATGTCATTAGTTTGCTCATAGAAATCTTGAGTATTTAAGGAGAAATTTGAACATTCTGTATTATATTGATAAAACTCTGTTATTGTATCTTTCATTGAATTATTTAAACTAAAAGCAGGGTCATCTACAAAAACACAAGTTAACATAGGCGAACCAGCAGTTTCTATAAACAAATTATTGGCTACATTGGTGCCTGTTCTCAAATCAATATTAGTTAATATGCTTCCATTTGAATATATGTAATTGATATTTGTATTAGTTGACAAGTCTAAATTTGTTATATTATTTACGTATTGTGCTTCAAAATATTGTAGGCTAGTATTGGTTGATAAATCAATATCTATTAAACTCGTTTCACTAATATTAAGTGTAGTTATTGAGCTTAAACCGTTAATATTTAATGACGTTAAAGGATTATCTCTAACATGCAATCCTGTTAAAGACCTATTAGCTCTAAGATCCATAGTTGAGACATTGTTATAACTTAAATCTAGGTTAGTGGCATTTACGAATGCTTGCAGTCCTGTAATATCTTGGATTCCGCTAGTGCTGAGATAAAGACCTACTGTATAATCTCTAGCTTCCGCTACTTGTATTTCTGAATCTCCATTGCTGTTTATCGATGTATTATTTAATAAGCTAGTCCTTAAAGCAATATCTGGTATATTGACATTCGCTGTATTACAATTAAGTGAAAAAATGGTATAGGCATTAATATTTGTCCAATTTGTATTACTGTAACTCACATCATCAACCTCAATACAATACAAACCGTAATTATTTAGCACATTAAAATTAGCAGTACTTATATTAGAATTATTACCATTTTGAATATTTAGAGTTATTAATTGATTGTTATTTGCCTCTAAACTTGTTAAAGCTGTATTGCTAGACACATCTAAATGTTCTAAATTATTATTACTAATATCTAAACCTGATATGTTTACAAATGCTTCTAAACCTTTGCTATTACCAATGTTTAGATTTGCCACATTAATTGTACCAGTATAATTTATAGCTTCTGCAGGTTGTATTTCCGAATCTGAATTAGTATTTATAGTAGCATCACTTACCAAAGCTGTTTTTAAGTTAGCGTCTGGAATATCTACTACCAAGCCATTATTATACAATGCATTTACTTCGGCAGCTGTAATTTTACGCTCAAAATAATAAATATCATCCATTACTCCGTCATATCTATTATTACCAGTTGTGCCTCCTGTTAAAGCATTATATAAATCTCCACTATTTAACATGCCAACTTCCTGAACACCATTAAAAGGGACAGTCGTTAAGACAATGTCAAGTTCTAGAACATTATCAATGTATAATTGCTTGATATATTGTTGATCAACTCCATCATTTTCCTTTCCAACAATTGCTACAATATGGTGCCAATTATTATCTAAAACATTACTAGATATATATTGGTTGTCTGGAAAACTACCACATGAATAACCATAAGCGCAAAAATAACCTGTCTTATAAGATATTGAATTACCATTAAGTCCTAAAATCCAACCATTTTCTTGAACATTATCGTATTGATGAAATAAAATACCGTCTGTCGTCGATTTGATCCAAAAACTTAGGGATAATTGGTTACCAGGATAACCAGAACGGTTTGGCATTAAACCCATGTTATAATGTCCGTTATTTAAGTCGACAGCAGAATTTGAATTACCAAAACGGTCGTCTACAAAAGTTGGAGTCCCATATCCTGTGTTTACAACTAAATCATAATTACTACTTGCTTGATTTGTTATATCGCCATTTGTAAAGGAATAATGCTTAGTTGCATCTGATGGAAATTGCGCAAAAGCATAACTACTAATAAATAGTAGTAAAAAAAGTAATCGTGTTTTCATAATAAATTGGGTTTTATAATTATGAAACAAAAATCACTAATCGTTGTAAGAAAATTTTTATTTTTTTTGTGAACGGTAAGGTTTTACTAATGAATGGGAAATAAAAATGGTTTTTAGTTTTTCAGTATAATTAAAAGACTCTATTAATAATTTCCATGAAATCCTCTTTACGTTCACGAGCAATAGGAATACTTTTATTATTACTCATAATGACTTGTAAACCATCTTTTTTGGTAATCTCATTCATGTATTTTAAATTGATAAGAAAGGAGCGATGGGGTTTATAAAACAATGGTTTATTGCTTAGTTGTTCTGTAAAGTGTTTTAACGTTTTGCAAATGAGTTCTGTTTTACCATTATGTAAATACACTTTGGTGTAGGCGCCATCTGCTTCAAAAAATAAAATATCTTCATAAGAAACAAACCGAATACCTTTAGGTACTTCTAAAGCAATTTTATTTAATGCTAACTGCTCAAAATTACGCTCTAGATTGATTAGTTTTTCTTTTATGAAATTTTCCTCAATATTATTAGAGGCTTTAGAAACAGCAGTTTTTATTTCTTCAATATCTATTGGTTTTAAAAGGTAGTCTACAGCAGATAATTTAAATGCTTCTATGGCATAATGGCCATAAGCAGTAGTGAATATGATTTGAAAATGGATCGGCTCGTTTTTAAAAAACTCTAAAATTTGTAATCCAGAATGGTTAGGCATTTCAATATCTAAAAATACAATATCTGGTTTTTCGGTTTTAATTATAGACACGCCATCCTTTAAGTTTTCAGCTTCAAGAATCGTTTTAACTTCTGGGCATTCTTCCTTAATTATCGTGCTTAGTATTCTTCTAGCTCGTTTTTCGTCATCTATAATTATTGCTTTCATTACTTTAAGTTTAAAGCGTTAATGTTATTTTAATGGTCACTTTGGTTCCTTGTACTTCCAAGTTTTTGTCTACAACATCTTCGACCGTTAAGGTTACTTTTTTATTCTGACTTCTGTTTATTAAGTCAATCCGTTTTTGGTTCGCAGAAGTAGCAAAGGGTTTGTGATTTATGGTTTGCTGATTTCTAATCCATTCCGAAGCTTTTCGACCAATACCATTATCTATAATTTCGCAGATTAAGAAATTGGAAGTGCTACCTTTTAAAAAGTTTAATTGAATTTTTTTATCATTTACCTTATGAAGTAGTCCGTGTTTTAACGCATTCTCTACATAAGGTTGAATAAATAATGAAGGCACAAATATGTTGTCAATATCCAGATTTTCGTCTACATGAATACGAAAGGAAAGATCGTCGTCAAATCGCTCTTTTTCTAATTCTAAGTATAAATTTAATGTCTGTATTTCTTCTTTTAAGGAAACTTCATTTTGCTGACTATGCTCTAAGTACGTTCGTATTAATTTAGAAAACTTCACTAAGTAGGCTCTGGCAAGTTTGGTTTCATTTAAAATAATATAATCTTGTATAGAATTGAGCGCATTAAAAATAAAATGCGGATTCATTTGAGAACGTAAATTCTCTAATTGGGTTAAAACAAGCTCTTTGCTAATATTCGCTTTTTCAAGCTTTACTTTTTGAGCCTTTTTTAACCGTTTTGTTTTTGTATTAAAGTAAATCCATATTAAGGAAGCAATGACTATTAGCATTAATAAATAGAATAGCCAGGTCTTGTAAAAAGGGGAGGTTATCTTTAATTGTATGCTTATTGGCTTAGAATATGCTGTACTGAATTTGTTTTTTGCTTTCACTCGGAATGTATATTTTCCGCCTGGTAAGGTATTTATTTTTACAAAGTTGATATTGTTCTCTAGTGTTGTCCATTGTTTATTGTAACCTTCAATGAGGTAAGCATATTCAATAAATTCTTTGGTTTGAAATCCGTTAGTATTAAATGCTATTTTTATTTCAGAATTATCTTGTTTTAGGGTGTAAGCCGATTGAAGGATGGTGTCTTTTTCGGCAATAGAAATTGTTGTGAAATACGGATTTAATACGTGTCTTTCTTTTTCGATATTATTTATGTTAAAAGCGAATAATCCTAGATTTGACCCAAATAAAACTTGATCCTCAATAACTTTTAGGGTATTGATATTTCCAGATGTTAAGCCATCTTGTTTGGTGATGTTCTGCGTTTTCTTTGTAATGTAATTATAACTTTGTATACCTTTATCTGTAGCTACCCAAACTGTATTATTCTTAAATTGTAACCCATTAATTATATTGGATTGCAATCCGTTTTCCATATTAAAACTAAATACTTTTTTATTGTCTTGAAAACCCAAAATGCCGTTGTTATGCGTGGCAATACAAACAAGGCCGTTGTTACTTATTGCGACTATGGAACCTAATACGGGTTTGTTTTCGTTGGAGATTTCTGTTGTGGTATTCGTATTTAAATCATGAACCCGAAACCCATCTATATAACTTATATATGCTTTATTTGTATTGGTGTCATATACCGAACTATAGCTACGTGCATCATACAAATGGGTAATAGAATCTTTAGCGCTGTTATAAATAGAAGCTTTATAGGGTAAGCTTACTAGGTAATTATCTTTGTCAATGGCGGTAATAGATTTTGAATAAAACCGAAAAATAGATTTTTTCTTTTTTGTTTTTAAGTTGTAAATAATATTAGACTCTCTACTGGAAACTAAAAGTTCATCCGCTTGTATATTATAAGCAATATTAAAAATCTCATTAGCATTATTAATATTTAAGGCTTCTATTTTATGGGGAGATATTTTTGATATTTTTCCGTTAAGCGTGGCAACAAAAAAGTTTGAAGAATCTATTAAAGAAATATCACTAATATCGGTTTTGTTATTTTTGTAAATAGAACTAAAAACCTTTAAGCCTTGATTTGGTATTACAAAAATACCATCATTAATTGTGGTAAACCAATAATTTAGGTTGGTGTCGATTAGCATGTCTGAAACAAAATTTTCAGGATACAAATGGTCTATTTGCTCAAATGTATTATTGGTGATGTTGCCAATAAAAACACCTTTATTGGTCAGTATCCATAATTTTTCATCTAAAACATAGACATGGTTAATATTTACATCTGCAAATAAATTTGGAATTGCGATAGGAATATTTTTATTATTCTCAATCTTATTAAGTATTACCTTGTTGTTAATGGAGAGTTGTTTCTTGAAATAATATAAATCCTCCTTAAATTCAAATAATTTCCCATTAATACGTTCGGAAGCTTTAAGATACAACTGGTTGCTTAACTTCTCTTTTAATGTAAAAAACGGATCTTTTATTTTGTATAGGTAATTATCTAAACTTTCGTAGAAATAACCATTAGAAGTTTGAATATCTGTAAATGAATTTCCATGTTCTATTTGTTTTGTTGCAATTGTTTCTTGTTTGCTATCTATATTTACAATTAATCCTTCCGTTTGGTTTTTTATAATTAAGTGGTTTTTAAAAATTATAAAATCGGTAAGTGTAGATACGTTTTCAAATTCCTTAAATAATATCAGTTCATTGTTTTCTACATAAAAAAACTGACCTACTAAATTATTACACCACAAACGTCCTTTTGCATCAAAGGTAAATCCGAATAAGGACCTTCCCTTTTTTTGTGGATTGGTAAATAACGTATATTCACTACCATTATATCTGTAAAGACCTTTGTCTGCAGCAAGCCAAATATAACCTTGTTTGTCTTCAGCTATATCATAAAACTCAATATCTGGTAAGCCATCTTTTTCTGTTAGGTGAATGCTAACAGATTGCTGCGCATAATTAAAATGAGTAGCGAGTAAACAAATTAGAAATAGAAACTTTCTCAAAGAAATAGCAATGTGGTTTTAGTTATATGTAAAGCTATTAAATTAGAAATAATAATGTAAGAAATCTTTGTAAAATGCGCAATTCTTCTTATGAATGGTAGAAAATAAAAGAAAGTGCTATTTCATATTAATAGTGCGCACGAGAAGATTCGAACTTCCACGAACTAATGTCCACCAACCCCTCAAGCTGGCGCGTCTACCAATTCCGCCACGTGCGCATTACTATTTAATATGAAAAAAGTTAAGCAGTTGGGCTTAACTCATGGAACGTATTCGAATAGAATATAGGCCAAAGGACAAATATAAATCATTTGAAATTTTAAAACTATTTGAAAACTAATAATTTTAGAAACTATATAGCATGTAGGGATCGGCTTTGCTGGTAGAAGATGTTATTTATTGAATAAGTCAATTGTTTTTTCGAGTGCTTTGTCAAAATTATCCCAAGAATCTTGCGAGGATAAATCCGTAGTAATAAATGTTTTATTGAATTTAGATAAGAGCGTAAGATAGACATAACCACCAATCATTAGTTGAAGCGCATGGTTAAGCGAACTATCTTTATCTGAAATGGAAAATACTTTATCTATTTGTTGATTACTAAACTTGAATAGATCACGAGTTGCATCATTGTTTTCTAACAATTGCCAACGTAAAATCTCTTGGGTTAGTTTATTTTCACGAAGCTCTTTTGTACCTGATTTAGCAAAATCCTTAACGCTTTCAACCGTTTCTAAATCGTTATTTTGAAGCGTTAACAGCGTTTTAAAAAAATCTCCTTTTTTTGCTAGTTGTAATAGTAGTCCTTGTAAACCTCCAAAATAACGGTAAATAAGTTCTTTAGAAACACCCGCTTTTTTAGCTATGGCATTGATCCCAACTGCTTGTGGTCCTTTTTCTTCCAAAAGGCTTAAAAAACTTTCATATATTTTTGATTCGGTCGCAGCTCTATCTTTTTTCATTATAATTCATTTAGGTTTAAAACCATTCCCAATTCAATATTACTGGTGTGTAATGCAGGGTAAGTTTCCTTCATTAAATCAAACATATATAAAAGAGGAACGTGGTCAAAGGTTCCATAATCTTCTAAATATTCCATAAACGCCGTGTTGCCAGAATTATCGAACGATTGAAATAGAGAATCGTTGATGCCATCAAAGTCTAAAGGAGCTACATTTAATTTTTCACACAGTGTTTTATTAAAAGCCGGAGTTGCTTTCACCCATTTATCATTTAAGAATATTTCAACATAACCATGAGGAACCAATACATCGTTGCCAAATTTCTCAACAATATCTTCCACAGCAATATGATTTTTTACTTTCGACAAACCTAAACGTGCTGGTATGTTTTTACCACGTAAAACACTTATTAAAAGGATCGCTTTATCCAAACAATGGCCCGAAGTATGTTTGCAAATTTCGGATGCTTTCCAATCTTTTTCAATTAAACTAAAACGATAGGGGTTATATAACCAAGTATCTCGTATGTAATAGTACGCGTTTAGAGTGAAATCAAAGGAAGAGATTTGTGAATCGCCATTATTGATCTTTTCTATTAAGTGCTTTATAACGTCTGAGGTATAATCAAAATTACTGTTTGCTTCTAAAAAAGTAGGTTCCATAAAATTCTTAGTAATACTAGGTTAATTGTTGTCTTGTTGTGATTTGTTTCTTTTAAAACGGAAGTGTTTTTACGATTACATCTTCTTTCTTTTACCAATATAAGTTTTTTATGGCAACATGTAACCATGTGGTCACATATATTATTGTTAAGTATGTTATCAGGAAATATTAGCTTAAGAAGCTTCAAGGAAATAGGAAGGAATCCTGTAATTTGGAAGTACACCCGAGGAATAAACTCATAAAACTGGAAAGGAATACCTATATGAGAATCTAAAGGAAGGTATACGAAATATAAATACTACTTTATTTTGTTGGAAAACAGTAATAGATTAGCCAAATACGTTTTTAGTTATTGGATGATTTGTTAACGTGTTATCTATTTACTGCGTGGCTATGGAGCTTTTTAAAGAATGTGATGGAGTAGTAATAAGATGTTCTAAAATGAAAAAACCTTGACAATCATAAGATTATCAAGGTTTACGTTTCGGAATGAATTCCGATTGGTGACCGGGCTGGGGCTCGAACCCAGGACCCTCTCCTTAAAAGGGAGATGCTCTACCAACTGAGCTACCAGGTCATTCTTGTTTTCGCCGTAACGAGGTTGCAAATATAGAAAGTTTTATTAATAAAACAATACTTTTTAGGTGGTAGTGCGTCTACCAATTCCGAAAACATGCGGAAAATTAAAAAAGCGCAATACATAAAAAAAAAGTTAAGCACTTGCTTAACTTTTTTAGTGACCGGGCTGGGGCTCGAACCCAGGACCCTCTCCTTAAAAGGGAGATGCTCTACCAACTGAGCTACCAGGTCATTTTTGGCTCGCTGTAACGAGGGTGCAAATATAGAAGGTTTTATTAATAAAACAATGCTTTTAATTAATTTTTTTTATTTTTTTTTTGTTTTTTTGCCAAGCAATTATGTATGTTTTTAATAATCAATTTATAACGTCGAAATGATAATAGTTTTACTTGGGTATATGGCATCTGGAAAATCCTATTTTGGGAAGAAAATAGCAGATATTTTAGAATATGAGTTTGTAGATTTAGATGAATTTATAGAAAAAGAAGAAAATACAACCATTAAAGAACTGTTTTCAAGCAAAGGAGAAATCTATTTCAGAAAAAAAGAACATGATTATTTGAAAAAACTAGTTTCTACTAAAACAAAAACGGTAATTAGTTTGGGAGGAGGAACACCTTGTTATGGAAATAATATGGACTTGCTTTTAAATAATGCTAAGGTTCAAACATTTTACTTACAAGTTACAATTCCAAATTTGGTAGAAAGAGTGCTAAGTGAAACAGATAAAAGACCGTTAATTTCTCATCTTAAAACAAAAGAAGAATTAATGGAGTTTATTGGTAAGCACCTTTTCGAAAGACTTGGATATTATTCGCAAGCAGAACATACTGTGGACGCCAATAAAAATGAAAAGGAAGTTTTAGAATCTATTATTAAACAATTACTTTAAAAAAGCTTCAAAATTGTTTCCTTCTAAAACAACATCAATATGTTCGTGTAATGAAGTAGAAAGTGAAATCCCCTTAAAATCGGCTTTTACTGGGTACTTTTTGTGGTTTCTATTTACCAATACCGCAGTTTTAAATTGTTTTAATGGTACATCCAAAAAATGTTTAACGCCATATACTAAAGTAGTGCCGCTATTTAGTACATCATCTATTAAGATAACAGATTTATTTGTGTAATCTGTTGCAGGAATGGAAGTGGTGATTTTGTTTAATGGATTTTTTTTATCTATAATTACTTTACATAAAACAGGTTTGATTGTCGATATTTTAGATAATGTAGATTTTAATTTCTTTGCTAAAATATAACCATTACTATCTATTCCTGCCAAAACAACTTCCTCTTCATTAACATTGCTTTCATAAATTTGATAAGCAATTCTTTTAATTTTATGATTAATTTCTTCGTGCGTTAGAATGCTGTTTTTTTTGCTAACCATTATATAGAGTTGTTTTTTCAAAGATAAATGAGATTATTTAAATGTAATAATTTTAATCTTCATTTTCTTCATTATAATCTTCAATATCTCTTCTGTCCTTTTTAGTAGGTCTTCCAGTTCCTCGCTTTCTATAGTACTCTTTAGAATATTTTAAAAGTTCTTGGGCTTCAAAAGCTTCTTTAGGTGTTATATCTGTTCGGTAAATGTCTACCAATTTTGCGCCAACTCTATTTGGAGGTATATCATTAACTTTTAATTTGTAGTTGATTTGGTTTTTGCGTACTTCAACAATATCCGTAGCATAAACATCTCTACTTGGTTTTGCGGCATCACCATTAATTTTAATGTGCCCTTTTTTACAAGCTGTTGTTGCTATATTTCTTGTTTTGAAATACCTTACACACCACAAAAATTTATCTATTCGCATTCCATTTATTATAAAAAACTACGTTAATGTTCTTGTGCAAAATTAGTTTAAAATTGTATCTTGCAGGCAAAAAAAAAAGTAATATTGAAACAACCTTATTTTTTTGTTTTCCAATAAACAAATAAAAGAGGTTTTGCATTTGCAACAAGAAAAATAAAAAGCACAAAATGAAATTAAGAAAATTTGCATTAATTGTATTCTCATTAATAATTGTAATAGCATCTTGTACTCCAGATGACGATGGTACAACTACAGTGCCTGCAAGAGATAAAACGGAGGTTTATGCTGAAGATTTATTAGAAATTGAAACGTTTTTAGAAACGCATTTTTATAATTATGACGGCCCTAATGGTTTTGATTTTACAAATCCATATAGTCCAGGAAATGATAATTTTAAAATTGTTTTTACTGCGCTATCCGAAGATACTAGTAAAACGCCTATAATGGATAGACCAGAACTTAAGTTTAAAATGGTTGAAGATCCTTCTGAAGAAGGTTTGTTTTACAAAATGTATTATTTACAAGTTAGACAAGGTTTAGGAGATGAAGTACACTTTATTGATGAAGCATTTGTTACTTATGAAGGAAGTACTACAGAAGGACTTGTATTTGATGATGCTATAAATATTACAAATTTTGAACTAACAAGCGTATTAAACGGTGGTGTTGTTACCGGTTTTAAAGAAGCTTTGATCGAGTTTAAAACTGCTACTAGTTTTGATCCTGTAGGAGATGGAACAGATGCATATCATAATCATGGTATTGGTGCAGCTTTTTTACCTTCAGGACTAGCATATTTTAACCAAGTGTTAGAGGATGTAACTAGTTATACGCCGCTTATCTTTAAGTTTGACGTATATGATCGTGTTTTACTAGATCATGATAGTGATGGAATTCCTTCATTTTTGGAAGATTTAAATGGGGATATGGATGTTTTAGATGACGATACTAATGACGATACTGCTCCTAACTTTTTTGATGGTGATGATGATGGTGATGGTATTAATACCATAGATGAGATCGAGTCGAAATCGTATACTTTAGATGATGCAGGTATGCCATTTACACTAAGAGAAGACGCACAATTCTTCTTTGATAATAGTGCGCAAATAGCGAGTGATGAAGTGCTTATTGATATCAATTACAGTAACAGTAATGCAACATTTACTTTAATAACTTTTAGAGCGCTAGATTCTAATGGTAATGGTACTCCAGATTATTTAGATGAAACATATCCAGAATAAGAAAGCCTAAAATACTTTAAATAAAAAAGCCACTTTTCCCAAAGAAAAGTGGCTTTTTTAGGTTCTATATTCTGGTTATAATAAGATAGAAAGACTTAGTATTAGTTGGTCTGGTCTAGTATCAATTTTATCAATACCTAGACCATTATTACTAATAAAAGTGGCTTCGTTTTCGCTGAATCCTCTTTCGTATCTTAAATCTATTCCTATCGTATTAAAGCTTACTCCAAAACCAAAATTAAGACCTACCGTAAAATCATTCTCCACTTTACTAATGGCAATGCCATCATATTCCGTATCCAAAATGTATTGTAATGACGGTCCGGCAAAAGCATTAAAGAACTTTAAAAACTTAACGCCAACTAATAGAGGTGCATCTAATTTTTGCATAGTAAATGCTTCACTATCATAATCACTTTTTGTTCTGGTATATACTACTTCTGGTTTAAAAAAGATTTTATCCCCAACTTTACCAAAAGCACCAATATGGAAACCAACATTTCTTTCTGGGTTTTCATAGGTGTTACTTGCAGATTCAAAATATTTCCCATTTGCATTGTAGTTTACACCTGCTTTAATACCAAATCCAGTTCCTTGTTGTGCGCTCGAATTAAGGATAAAGGCAAAAAGCAAAAGACTTGTAATGAATACATTTTTCATAATAATTCGTTTTATGGATTTCTTATTTAAACGAAGATACAAAGTAATTATTTTCTTTCCCAAAAGTTATATCTCTTTAATATGGTGTAAATAGAGAATCAAATGTAATAGAAAGTGTAATTTTATTAAATGTTTAAGATGGTATCTTGTTTAGTTAATTATATTTGCCACTTCATAATATACGAGGATGAAATTTGAAGTAAAAGGAATAGATGCACAAAGTAGTGCAAGAGCAGGAGTAATGACAACAGATCACGGAGTAATAGAAACTCCAATATTCATGCCTGTTGGTACAGTCGCTTCTGTAAAAGGAGTGCATCAGCGGGAGTTAAAAAACGATATTAATCCAGATATTATTTTAGGGAATACCTACCATTTGTTTTTAAGACCTAAAACAACCATTTTAGAAAAAGCAGGAGGATTACATAAGTTCATGAACTGGGATAGAAATATCTTAACAGATTCTGGTGGTTATCAAGTATATTCCCTTTCCGCAAATAGAAAAATTAAAGAAGAAGGTGTTAAATTTAAATCGCATGTAGATGGAAGTATGCACATGTTTACTCCAGAAAATGTAATGGAAATTCAACGAAGTATTGGGGCAGATATCATCATGGCTTTTGATGAATGTACACCTTATCCTTGTGATTATAATTATGCCAAACGTTCTATGCACATGACGCATCGTTGGTTGAATAGATGTATAAATCATTTAGAAAAAACACCTTTAAAATATGACTACGGACAAACATTCTTTCCGATAGTTCAAGGAAGTACCTATAAAGATTTACGTCGTCAATCTGCCGAATATATTGCAAATGCAGGAGCAGAAGGAAATGCCATTGGTGGACTTTCTGTTGGAGAACCAGCAGATGAAATGTATGCCATGACAGAAGTGGTTACAGAAATCCTTCCAGAAGACAAACCTCGTTATTTAATGGGCGTTGGTACACCTATTAATATCCTTGAAAATATTGCCTTAGGTATTGATATGTTTGATTGTGTAATGCCAACACGTAACGCAAGAAACGGTATGTTGTTTACAGCACACGGAACAATGAATATGAAAAACGCCAAATGGAAAGATGATTTTTCTCCAATTGACGAAATGGCAATTACTTTTGTAGATACCGAATATAGCAAAGCGTATTTAAAACATTTGTTTAATGTGAACGAATTATTAGGAAAACAAATTGCAACTATTCATAATTTAGGATTTTACATGTGGTTGGTTCGCGAAGCTAGAAAACATATATTAGCAGGAGATTTTAGAACTTGGAAAGATATGATGGTAAAACAAATGGATAAACGTCTATAACAACTTTAAATACTTAAAACCCTTTCTTTTAGAGAGGTTGAGAGAGAATGAAAATACTTGATTGGTACATATTAAAACGCTATTTGTCTACATTTTTCATGATGTTGCTACTCTTTATTCCTATTGGAATAACAGTACATCTTGCCGAAAAAATAGGTAAAATTCTTGAAAATGACGTGCCACTAGGCGAAGTCCTACTTTACTTTGTAGACTTTACCGTTTATTTTGCACATTTACTTTTTCCTTTGTTTTTGTTTTTATCGGTGATCTTTTTTACTTCCAAGCTTGCCAATAATACAGAAATAGTTGCTTTTTTAAGTTCCGGAGTTTCCTTTACTAGATTTTTAAGACCGTATTTAATAGGTGCCTCCATAGTGGCAGTCTTTGCTTTAATCTTAGGGTTATATCTAGCGCCAGAAGCAAGTAAAGGTTTTAATGATTTCGATTTTAAATACTTTAAAAAAGGGAAAAGTGCCGCCGATACCAAAAATGTGTTTCGGCAGATTAATGATAACGATTATATCTATGTAAGTAGTTTTAATATAAAAGAAAAATTGGGGCATAACTTCACTTTAGAGCATTTTGAAGACGATAAAATGATCTATAAAATAGAAGCGCAAAACATTCGTTATATCGAAAATGACTCCACGTATAGAATGATTAAATATGTAAAAAGAACTATTGGAGAACATGATGATATCTTAGTAAAAGAAAGAAGGAAAGATACCTTGTTTTCTTTTGATTTAGAAGATTTAACTCCCGTGGAATACATCGCAGAAACACTTACCTATGGCGATTTAACAAAGTTTATTGCCAAAGAAGAAAAAAGAGGATCCTCTAATATTGGTCGCTATAAATTAGTACAATATAGAAAATGGAGTTTACCAGTTTCCGTATTTATATTAACCATTATAGCAGTGGCTGTATCTTCGATAAAACGTCGTGGCGGAATGGGAGTAAACCTAGCATTTGGTATTTGTATTGCAATGGTTTTTGTGTTTTTCGATAAAATATTTGGAGTGATGGCAGCTCAATCCGACTTTTCGCCAATATTAGCGGTATGGTTTCCTAATATTCTATTTGGTATTTTAGCTACATACTTATTATACAATGCTAAACGATAAGCTAAAAAATTACCTGCATTTACATGTACTTGTCTTTATTGCTGGATTTACAGCAATACTTGGTGAGTTAATTACTGTGGCTGCCGTACCATTAGTTTGGTTTAGAATGCTAATGGCAACTATATTGGTAGGTATTTACGTTGCAGTCTCTAAAACGAAGATTAAACTTTCCTTAAGTGCAATTGCAAAATTATCTTTTGCAGGTGTTATTATAGCTTTACATTGGATTACTTTTTTCGGAGCAATTGATGCTTCCAATATTTCTATAACATTAGCCATGTTCTCCACAGGTGCTTTTTTTGCAGCACTTATTGAACCGTTAATTTATAAACGAAAAGTTATTTGGTACGAAATAGTATTCGGACTCATTGTGATTTTAGGAGTGTTTATTATCACGCAAAGCGAAATGAAATACCTTACCGGAATTATTTTAGGTATCACTTCTGCTTTCTTTTCCTCCTTATTTGCAGTACTAAACGGAAAGTTTTTAGAAAAATATTCTGCAACAAGTATTTCGTTTTACGAGTTTATAAGTGGAGTAGCCTTTATAACCATATTCCTTTTAGTTTTTTATGATGGTTTTTCCGTGGCGTTTTTTCAATTGCCAGCATCCGATTATATATACCTATTCATACTGGCATCTATTTGTACGGCCTATGCATTTATCGCTTCGGTGTATGTAATGCGTTATATAAGTCCGTATACGGTTGTACTTACTTATAATTTAGAACCTATTTATGGTATTATTTTAGCAATCTTACTTTTTCCTGAAAAAGAAAAAATGACAACAAACTTTTATTATGGCGCCTCTTTAATTCTTGGTGTAGTGCTACTTAACGGCATTTTGAAAAATAGGAAAGCTTTAAAAGCAAAGAAGATAAAAGAGTAAACAAAAAAATACGTAATTTTGCACACTAACTATTAATTAAACTTAAATTCAAAAATGGAATATTTAGAATTTGAACTACCTATAAAAGAACTAGAAGATCAATTGCAAAAATGCCAAATCATTGGTACAGAAAGTGATGTAGATGTTACAGAAACTTGTAAGCAAATTGAAAAAAAGCTTTTAGAGACCAAAAAGGATATATATAAAAACCTAACACCATGGCAGCGTGTACAAATGTCACGTCACCCTAATAGACCATATACTTTAGATTATATTAAAGCACTTTGTGGGGAATCTTTTTTAGAGCTTCATGGAGATAGAACCTTTAAAGATGATAAAGCAATGATTGGTGGCCTTGGAAAAATAGGTGACCAAAGTTTTATGTTTATTGGTCAGCAAAAAGGATACAATACAAAAACAAGACAATATAGAAACTTCGGGATGGCAAATCCAGAAGGATACAGAAAAGCATTACGTTTAATGAAGTCTGCCGAAAAATTCGGGATTCCTGTAGTAACGTTGTTAGATACTCCTGGAGCTTATCCTGGTTTAGAAGCAGAAGAACGCGGACAAGGAGAAGCTATTGCTAGAAATATACTAGAAATGACCAGGCTAAAAGTGCCAATTATAACAGTTGTTATAGGTGAAGGTGCTTCTGGTGGTGCATTAGGTATTGGTGTTGGAGATAAAGTACTTATGCTAGAAAATACTTGGTATTCTGTTATTTCTCCAGAATCTTGTTCTTCTATTTTATGGAGAAGCTGGGAATTTAAAGAACAGGCTGCAGATGCTTTAAAACTTACGGCTACCGATATGAAAAAGCTTGGTATTGTAGACGAAATCATTAAAGAACCACTTGGTGGAGCACATCAAGATAGAGAAAAAACATTTTCTTCTGTAAGCACTGCTATTCTGAAAACTTTTGAGGCGCTTAAAAACTTATCACCAAAAGATTTAGTAAATCAACGTATGGAAAAATACACAAACATAGGAGTTTATAAAGGCTAGTCCGTATAAAACCACCTAATAAAAAATTCTGAAGTCATACGCTTCAGTTTTTTTTATGCTTATTAACAATATTTATCACTTATTAACAGTTAAAATGTTAACTACCTGTGAAGATTGAACTATCTTTATAGGTACTAATATCTCAACAATTTATTTACATTCGCTTACATGAAGCAACCAAATCAAGTAAAAGGCTATCCAGTCGATAAAAGTACATTAATCAACCTTGAACGAGGAAAAATCCCTCCGCAAGCTCTTGATTTAGAAGAGGTTGTGCTCGGAGCGATGATGATCGATAAAAAGGGTGTAGATGAAGTTATTGATATTTTAAGTCCAGATGCTTTTTACAAAGAAGGGCATCAACATATTTTTGAAGCTATTTTTCAACTGTTTGAAAACAGTGAGCCAATTGACTTATTAACCGTTTCCAGCCAATTAAAGAAGAATCAAAAGCTAGATGTCGCTGGAGGAGATTTTTATCTTATTTCACTAACACAAAAAGTGTCTTCTTCTGCACATATTGAGTTTCATGCACGTATTATTTTACAGAAATTTATTCAGCGTAGTTTAATAAAAATATCTTCAGAAATCATTGAAGATGCCTATGACGAAACACAAGATGTTTTCGATTTATTAGATAAAGCAGAATCTAAACTATACGAGGTAACGCAAGGTAATATTAAGAAATCGAGTGAAACAGCACAAGATTTAGTAATTCAAGCGAAAAAGAAAATTGAAGAAATATCCAATCAAGAAGGATTAAGTGGTATTGCTACAGGATTTAATAAGCTGGATAAACTTACTTCTGGTTGGCAGCCATCCGATTTAATTATTGTAGCTGCTCGTCCAGGTATGGGTAAAACAGCATTAACATTATCGATGGCTAGAAATATTGCCGTAGATCAAAATGTACCAGTAGCATTCTTCTCTTTAGAGATGGCTTCCGTACAGTTAATTACTCGTCTAATTTCTAGTGAAACCGGGTTGTCTTCCGAAAAGCTAAGAACAGGAAAGTTAGAGAAACACGAATGGGAACAATTAAACGTAAAGGTGAAAGGTTTAGAAAAAGCACCTTTGTTTATTGATGATACACCGTCACTTTCTATTTTCGATTTACGTGCAAAAGCAAGACGTTTAGCATCACAACACGGTATTAAAATGATCATGATTGATTATTTGCAGTTAATGACTGGTGGACCAAGTCATGGTGGAAATCGTGAACAAGAGATCTCTATGATTTCTAGAAACTTGAAAGCATTAGCAAAAGAATTAAGTGTTCCTGTAATTGCACTATCTCAATTATCACGTGCGGTAGAAACGCGTGGAGGAAGTAAAAGACCTTTACTTTCCGATTTACGTGAATCTGGTGCAATTGAACAAGATGCAGATATTGTGAGTTTTATTTATAGACCAGAATATTATAAAATTGATGAATGGGATGATGAAGAACGCTCGCCAACAGAAGGACAAGCCGAATTTATTATTGCAAAGCATAGAAATGGTGGACTAGAAAATATTCGTTTAAAGTTTATTGGAAACTTAGGTAAGTTCGATAACCTAGATGATTTTGATTCGCCTTTCGAGTTTCATTCTAAAATGAATGCAGCCGCGAATGATGATACGTTTATATCTGAAAATTTACCATCACCAAGTGATGCATTTGGTGCTCCAGATGATTTTGATGATAATGATGTGCCATTTTAAACAAATGTATTAGTAGCTAGATTAAATAGAAAAATAAGAACCTACATGTTAAGCGAACGCAGAACCACCAACATACTACTATTAATTATAGTGATACCCATTTTGTTTTATTTATTAAAAGTATTGTCTTTTATATTTATTCCATTGGTGTTCGCTATGTTTATTGCGTTGTTGTTTTTACCATTAATGCGTTGGTTGGGAAAACGTAGAGTTCCAAAAATAGTAAGTATAATTATCATTGTTTTATTAATAGGGCTAGGATTAAAAATAGGAGTAGAGCTTATCAAATTATCGAGTAAACAGATTATGGCTAGTGATACTGCCTTTTTTGATAAAGCGGAAGTTAAAATAAATGATGCAGCACTTTACCTAGAAAACACTTTTGGGGTAGAGATGCAAAAAGATAAAAATATCTTATCTCAATTTATTCAAAAGGAAAACATTGGTACAACCGTTGGTTTTTTACGTCAGTTTTTAACCATGTTACTCATGACGGCATTCTTTGTAGTACTCTTATTAGCAGAATCTATTAATATGCAGGATGTTTTAAATAAAATGGTTTTAAAGAAAAAACGAACTTCTTTACTAGCATATGGTAAAATACAAAAAGAACTAAATACCTTTATAAAAGTAAAGTTTTTAGTTAGCTTTTTAACAGGTGTTGGTACCGGCTTGGCTTGCTATTTCTTTGATGTTAGTTTCCCTATTTTTTGGGGGCTTTTTGCTTTTGTCATTAATTTTGTACAAATGGTAGGTTCCTTTATTGCAGTCATTGCACTTTCCATTTTTGCGTTTATAGAATTAGATCCAACAAGTACTTTGTTTCTATTTGTAATCGCTATTACCGGAGTGCAGGTATTATTTGGTGCTATTTTAGAACCTGTTTTTATGGGAAAATCCTTCTCTATAAATATTATAACAGTTTTAGTAATGTTAATGTTTTGGGGATTCCTTTGGGGAATTCCAGGACTTATTATGGCTATTCCAATTACTGTTTTTCTTAAAATTATCTTTGAACAATTTCCTAGTACTAAAAAGATTTCGGATTTAATTTCTTAGACGAATTACCACGTTTTTCATTATCTTTAATTTTCAAATTAAAAAGATAATAAGTTCATGGTTCATGGTACACATAATGCTGTAGAAGACAGCAGAAATAAAGACATTCAAATTTATATTAACGGAGAATTCTTCCAAAGAGAAGACGCTAAAATTTCGGTTTTAGATAGTGGCTATCTTGTAGGAGATGGTATCTGGGAAGCACTTCGTTTACATAAAGGTGTTCTCGTTTTTCTAAAAGATCATTTAGATAGATTATGGCAATCTGCAGCTGCTGTTGGTATGCAATTTCCTTTTTCTAAAGAAGGATTGATTGAAGAAGTATGGAAAACCTTAAATAAAAATAATATGCAAGACCATGTGCACGTGCGTATTATGATTACTAGAGGAATTAAAAAAACACCATCGCAAGATCCTAGACTTACTATTTCAGGACCAAATGTGGTTATTTTACCAGAATACAAAAAAGCTTCTCCAGAAAGTAAAGAAAAAGGAATCACTTTATTTACAAGTACAGTCCGTCGTGGGTCTCCAGATTATTTAGATCCTAGATTAAATTGTCATAGCAAACTACACGAAGTACAAGCACTTATTCAAGCCATTGAAGCTGGAGCAGACGAAGCGTTAATGTTAGATGTAAACGGTTTTGTTGCTACTTGTAATGCAACTAACTTTTTTATTATAAAAGATAACGAAGTATATACGTCTACCGGACAATATTGTATGAATGGTATTACTAGAGCTAAAGTTATTGAGGCTTGTAAAATAAATAATATACCATGTCACCAAAAAGACTTCTCCTTATTTGATGTATATGGTGCAGACGAAGCTTTTGTTACGGGAACTTTTGGAGGATTAACACCGGTTACCAAAATTGATGGTAGAATAATCGGGGAGAAATCTTATGGCGATTTTACTAGAAAATTAAGCGGTTTATATAATGAATTAATTGATAAAGAAGTAGCAAATGGTAAGTAGTAAACGCATCTGTTTGTGGTCTGGACCAAGAAATATCTCCACAACTTTAATGTATAGCTTTGCACAAAGGGAAGACACAAAAGTAGTGGATGAACCTTTGTATGCACATTATTTAAGAAATACAGACGCAAAAGAATATCATCCAGGAACCCAAGATATTTTAGATACTTTAGAGCAGGATGGTAATAAGGTGATAGCCGAAATGATGTCGAATGCAACAAGTCCCGTTTTCTTTTTTAAAAATATGACACATCATTTATTAGATGTGGATAGAGATTTTATGAAAGATGAAAACGTGTATCATGTCATGCTAACACGAGATCCTCATGAAATGCTTCCGTCTTTTGATAAAGTGATAGAAAATCCCAGTTTGGAGGATGTTGGTTATGCCAAACATACCGAGCTGTTAGATTATTTCGAAGCCAATAATATAAAACCAATTGTGTTAGACTCAAAACGAGTACTATTAAATCCGAAGAACGTATTAAGCCAATTATGTGATTTTATAGGTATTCCTTTTGATGAAAATATGTTGCATTGGCAAGCAGCAGCGAGACCAGAAGATGGCGTTTGGGCAAAATATTGGTATGCAAATATTCATAAATCTACAGGATATCTGCCCTATAAACCAAAGTCAGAAACTTTTCCAGAACATCTAGAACCGCTATTAAAAGAATGTATGCCGCATTATAATAAATTACTTAAATACGCGATTGGTTAAAATTGTACTAATGCTGTTTTAAACAAAGTAATTTTTAAGTATCTTTCTTGCAATGAAAAAAATAATCACAGTATTTCTAATCCTTTTATTTACACAAGCTTATGCTTCTTACATCCTCATTCCTATGGATGCAGAGACGCAAAAAAACCATTTAAAGGCCTACGGAATTACCTATTGGACTTTAGAAAAACAGCTTAAAGTAAAATGGCTACTTAATTATCGCGGTGGGGCTTTTCTTTTACCTGATAGTCAAGAAATTCAGCGGGAATGTCAAATACGAGGCGTTTCTTTCGAAATCTTATCTAACGCTAAAGCGGAAGGTATTCTCGAAGAAATTAGTAGTCCGAGTAAAAACATGGAAGCAATCGTTTTAGAAAAAGCACCAAAAATTGCGGTGTATAGTCCGAAAGGAAAATTGCCTTGGGACGATGCAGTAACTATGGTTTTGAGTTATGCTGAAATTCCGTATGAAACCATTTATGATGAAGAAGTTTTAGGAGATGCACTTTTGTTATATGACTGGTTGCATTTACATCATGAAGATTTTACAGGGCAATACGGGAAATTTTATCGCGCATATAAAACAGCCGCTTGGTATATTGAAGAAAAAAAGGAAGCAGAAGCATTAGCGACCAAGCTTGGTTATGATAAAGTTTCACAAGAAAAATTAGCCGTTTCCTTAAAAATAAGAGACTACGTCATTGGTGGCGGATTCATGTTTGCCATGTGTAGCGCAACAGATAGTTTTGATATAGCACTTTCTGCGCAAGGATTAGATATTTGCGAACCTATGTTTGATGGCGATGGTAGTGACGCCAATTATCAAAACAAAATTGACTTCAGTAAAACCTTTGCATTCAAGGATTATACCTTAGAGCAAAGTCCGAATGTGTATGAGTTTTCTAGTATAGATATGACGCAAAAACGGAAAATAGCTAAAACAGTAGATTATTTTACGCTTATGGATTACTCTGCAAAATGGGATCCAATTCCAAGTATGCTATGCCAAAATCATACGGCATTAGTGAAAGGTTTTATGGGGCAAACCACGTCTTTCACACGCGAGGAAATCAAAAGTAACGTTTTGGTGATGGGAGAAAATAAAACCAATGGTGAAGCTAAATACATTCATGGTATAAAAGGAAAAGGTTTTTTCACCTTTTATGGAGGCCATGATCCAGAAGATTATACCCATCGCGTTGGAGATCCTAAAACCGAATTAGACTTACATCCAACTTCACCAGGTTATCGACTTATTTTAAACAATGTGTTATTTCCTGCTGCTAAAAAGAAGAAGCAGAAAACCTAGTATGAGATATTTTTTTCTTTGTATTTCATTGCTTATGTTTCAATTGTCCTTTTCTCAAAAGGATGAAATTGTAGATTTTGGCCAAAATTTAATTAACCAAAATAAATTAGATCAAGCAATAACCTATTATGCGAAACGCATAGTAGAACCTAGTAATGAGGAACAGAAAATTCACTTGCTTTTAGGACTTGCAGAAGTTTATAAGTTAAAACTAGATTATGATACCGCTAGTGATTATTATATTAAGGCTTTTGAGAGCATTAAAAATATTAAGAATAAGCAGTTAGCGTTTTTATACCATGTAAGAATGGCAGAGTTTTTTAGGAAGAGAACAATGCTAGTCGAATCTGCAGCTCAGCTGGATAAAGCAGCACTTATTTTAAAGGGCAATAAAGTGGAAGATCTTTATTTAGCTAAATATTACAATCGGAAAGCAGCACTTTTTACAGAGTTTTATCATATACAAGATTCCACACTTTTTTATGCCAATAAATCACTGGATTTATCCAAAAAGATAAAGGACAAAGATAATGTGTTTTATTCTTTACTTGAGATTGCAGGTGTTTATGAACGTAAAAAAGAATATAAAACGGCAATACGCTATTTAGAAGAAATTATTGATTTTGCAAAAAACAATAATATGGAGCAACAGGAAGCGGATGCTTACATAAGTTATATCATGGCTTTAGCAAGAAGCAACCAATTAGAAAAAGCATTGAAAACAGCTTTATATGCAGCTGATTTCTCTAAAAATAAAAACTTATTATACAATGAAATAATCTTTAATGAGAATATTCAAAACTTGTATTTTAGATTGAACAATACAGAAAAGGCATACGAATATTTAAAATACAGATTAGAACTTACTACTAAGTATGATGAAATACAAAAGGAGGAATTGCTATTAAACGTAGAAGCCCAATACAAACTAGCAGAAAAAGAAAATCAAATTACCATTAATAAGCTGGAGATTATTAATCAAAAGAAAGAATTAGCCTCGAATAGAATAAACTTATACATTGTTCTATCCTTATTTGTATTTGCTATATCTATAGCTTTGTTAATTGCCTATTTTCTTAAAAAGACAAGAAATAATAATAAAAAACTGCAATCTTTATCTCAAGAAAACCAATTCTTATTAAGTGAAGCGAATCACCGCATTAATAATAATTTACAATTGGTAGTTATCCTAATTTCAAATCAGCTTAAAAAAACTTCCGAAGAAGAAGGGATGCAACTAAAAAACATCTTAACAAAAGTAGAAGCTATTTCTACTTTACATAAACATTTGTATAAAAATGAAGATAAGAAGAAGGTGGATATTGGTAGTTATTTAAATGATGTAAAGGTTAGTTTTTTTGATGTCTTTCAAGAAAATGATATTCAAACCAATTTTAAAGTCCCTTTCATTGAAATGCCAACAGATCTAGCAATGTACCTTGGGTTGTTGCTTACCGAATTATTAATAAATTCCATAAAATATGCGTTTAACAAACAAGATAATAAAGCCATTCATTTTGAATTAAAATATACCAATGGTGTCTTGTTTTTTGATTATGCAGATAATGGAAACGATAATTTCAATAAAACAATTAAACCTAAACTGATAGATAAAATCTGTCGTCAATTAGAAATGAATTATAAAATTAGTACAGAAAATGGATTTTCATTTTCTATCGTAAAAAAAATCAATAATGATTAAGCTACAAAAAACTAAAATTCTTATTGTAGAAGATGATGTTATTATTGCAGAATATATAGAAGAACTGCTACAAGAAGAAGACTTTTCTAATATTAAAATTGCAAATACCAAAGAAGTAGCTATAACCGAGATGGCTTCTTTTTTACCAGATATTATTTTAATGGACATTAATTTAAAAGGTGTCCATTCGGGAATAGAATTAGCGAAAGTGAAGAATAGTAACGCAACCATTATTTTTATTACAGGACAGCACGATTTGGCCTTAATGGAGGATGCTTTAAAAACAAATCCGGATGCCTATTTAACCAAACCTTTAAAAAGAGTAGATTTACTGGCTTCTATAAATTTGGCCATGTATAAAAAGCAAGCACAAATGTTTCAGTTTAAAGATGGTTATGATATTATTAGTTTAGATTTTAATGATATTAAGTACTTTATTGCCGAAGGTAACTATGTAAATATTCAAACCATTTCAAAAAAATATACCATTAGAAAATCATTAAACACCATTGCAGAAGAATTACCTTCCGAAATTTTTAAACAAACACATCGATCTTATATCGTAAACACCAAAAAAATACAACGTGTTTCAACTAATTCGGTGTTTATAAATGGTATAGAAATTCCTCTATCGAGAACCTACGCAAAACAGTTTAAGTAGCCATTTACATACAAAATATTGCGTTTCAACCCTTGTTATCTGTATTTTATGGAATAAAAGTTAATTTTAATCCGTGTTAAATTATTACAGTCTTAATGAAACAAAAATATTTTATTCTTTCTATAATTGCTGCATTAATCTCAGCTTATGCATATACAACGCTAAATATATTTTTAGTTTGTATGTCTTGGGTGCCATTTATCTACAATATAGTATCTCTAAAAAGTAAAAAACAAATATGCTTAAATGGTTTTCTGTTTGGTTTTATTTACGGATTATGTCTCTTTAATTGGACTCAAGTTGCTTTAAAAGATTATTCTACTTTAAATTCTTATAGATATTTAGTTACAATTTTACTATCTGTATTTTATGGTATTATTTATACGGTTTTTGCAATAGTTTTAAGCAAATTAAATAATGGAAAACACAAAAAAAACTATTTAATTTTTATCAATAATATTGCTGTTGCAGCTGTTTTTGTACTTATTGAATCTGTTTTGTCCCATGTATATCATGGGATTCCTTTTTTAAATTTAAGAATTGGTTTTGTACTCGGAAAAAACTTGTATTTATCGCAATTAGCATCTATTGGAGGCGTGTCAATACTTACATTTATAATAATTATTACCAATGTATTTATAGCTAATTTTATAAAGTCTAAGCAGAAAATTAACGTAATAGTAGCCATTTTTGTACCTGTTTTTAGTATGGCAGTAGGATTTATTATGTTTTCTACTTATGAAACGCAACGTGCCAATGTAGTAAAAGTGAGCGTTGTTTCTGGAAACATTGATCCAAAAGTAAGTTGGACTGAATCGACTGGTAATACATTGGCTTCAAATTATTTTTCAGTTTGTAAGGAAGCTACTAAAAATAATCCGGATTTTGTAGTTTGGCCAGAATCTGTTTTTCCATGGGTTTATAATGAGAATGATGATTTAATCAAGGAATTATTAAAAATTAATAACAAGCCAAATTTCAATACCATTCATGCTTTTGGTTTAAATTCAAAAATTAATAATTCAAAAGACGACATAGCAAACTCTGTTTTACTTATCAACAATAAAAACCAAAAAATTGGTACTTACTATAAAAATATTTTATTAGAATGTTTTGAAAAACCACTTTTTAATACGTTTCAAATCCCATTTGCTTATAGTGAAAAATATACATATGCAAAAGTAGGTCAACCAAAGCCATTAGATACAGATTTAGGCAAAGTAGGAATGTTAATTTGCAACGAATCTATAGAAGAAAATTTTGTTAATAAACAAGTAAAAAATGGCGCTAATTTCTTTTTTGTAGTCGCAAACGATGGTTGGTTTAAGGACACTTACATTAGTTTACACCATTTTTATATAGCACGTATTCTTGCAGCAGAAACTAGAAAAGATTTTGCAATAAGTAGTAACTGTGGTTTAAGTGGGTTTATTAACTCTTCAGGAGAAATATTGGCAATGGAAAAATCGAACAAGCCACTAACAATATCACAAAAAATATATAAAAATAAAGAAGAAACTATATATACAAAAATGCCTTTTTTATTTAGTTCGCTCTTAATTCTAATTATTGCAACAAGTCTAATTTTAAAATTTAAATTAAAAAAATCATGAAACAAAAATTATTATTATTGTTATTTCTCGCAAACAGTCTTGTGTTGTTTGCGAATCCTGAATATCAACAGAATGGCTATAGATGGCGAAATGACAATGGAAATCAAACAACTGCAACCTGGAAAGCTGCCACTAATACACCATCTATTGTAAATTTAGTTGATGAGCAATTAAGACTAAGAATTGAAGTTAAAGAAACTTCTAATGATTATGGTTCAATCTCAACAGTTCCTTTATTTTACCGTAAAAATGGAGGTAGTTGGGTTGCTGTTTCTAATAATACTAGTACCGACTTTTATTTTGTAAACAGTACTTATGTTGAAGATGGTTTTAGTACAACCCAACAAATTTCTTCAGGTAGTTACAGCCCTGGAGTATTTAAGTCTTATAGTAGCAGTTCATCTATATATTTAAATGATCTAAGTAGAACAGAAATTGAATATTGCCTAGCACCTTCAACATTATATGACAAAACTGCTACGTATGAATTTCAAATTTCTAATTTAGATGATTACGCTATTTATCCGACTTTAAATGCAAATCCCAGTTTTTGTGAAACTGTAAAACCTACAGTGTCTAATATAACCTATATTCTTAATCATGTAGCCTCACCATTAACCGCTACAGGTACTAACTTACTTTGGTATACAACAGCGAGTGGTGGTACAGGTACTGCAACTGCACCTACACCAACAACATCTTCTGCTGGCGCTACAAGTTATTGGGTTACACAAACATTAAATGGTTGTGAAAGTTTGCGACAACCCATAATTGTATATGTAGGTGTGCCAGCTACCCATTTAAATTTTGATGGAGCTAATGACCACGTTGTTTTATCAAACAATGTAAATAACACATTAAGTGGTGGTACAGCAATAACAATTGAATATTGGTTTAAAGGTACTAATGTGCAAAGCGCAGTTCGTTTTCAAACACATGGTGCTTATAATGATTTTATAACAGCTGGATGGGGAAGTGGGAATCCTCTATTTTTAGTTTCTACAGATGGATATAATACTGGAGTAGAGTTAGGAGATGAATCGGTTATTGAAGACAATACATGGCACCATGTTGCATGTGTATGGGAAAAGAATGAAATTTTTGCAACCTACCTAGATGGTGTTTTACAAAATTCTCGTGTCGCAGCTAATGTAAATCTTCCTTTGTTGCCTGAAAATAGTGGGTATCTTGGTATTTTTGGAGGAACAATAGAACCATTAAATGGAAGTTTAGACGATGTTCGTATTTGGAATGTGGCTAGAACAGTAGAACAAATTAACGGTTCCAAGGATTGTGAACTACAAGGTTCAGAAACAGGTTTAGTAGCCTATTATAAATTTAATCAAGGTTTAGATCCATTAGAAAATACTACAGAAACAACACTTACAGATGCAACTTCTAATGGAAATAATGGAACCTTAACTAATTTTGCATTATCAGGATCAACAAGTAACTGGTTAGCAGGTTCTCCTATAGCTATGCTTCCATCTGCACCAACAGTAACAACACCTGTGGTTTATACTCAAGGAGCTACAGCTTCGCCATTAACAGCAACAACAGGAGCTAATGGTACAGGATTATTATGGTACACAACAGCAACTGGAGGAACAGATTCTACAACAGCACCAACGCCAAGTACAGCAACAGTTGGTTCTACATCATACTGGGTTGCAAGTACTAACGCAAATGGTTGTGAAAGTGAAAGTGAACGAACAGAAATTGTGGTTACAGTAGATGCTCCACTTCCTGCTACCCATTTAAATTTTGATGGTGTGGATGATTTTATTGATTGTGGTAATATATTGCCAGAGTCATACACAAAAGAGGCATGGATTTCTATAAATGCAATTAATAGCACAAGTAATATAATTTCAGGCTCAGATAATTTTGGACAAAATGCTTTTTGGGTACCAAATGGAGTGTTATCTGCTGGTCATAATGGTATCTGGAATGCTGTAGAAGATTCAAATGTATTATCAGTAAATACTTGGTATCATGTAGCAGTTAGTTATGATTACGCCACTCAAACCTTAAAATTATATAAAGACGGAATTTTAATAGATTCAAATACTAATGTTTCGGCTCCAATTAATGGTAATGATATTCATATAGGATCTTTTAATGATGCAGGTAACTTATTTAATGGATCTATTGATGAAGTTCGTATTTGGAATGTCGCAAGAACAGCAGAACAAATTAATGGCTCTAAAAATTGTGAATTACAAGCTTCTCAGTTAGGATTAGTCGCTTATTATAATCTTAATCAAGGTATAGATTCAGGAAATAATACATCAGAAACTACAGCTATAGATGCAACTGGTACAAATAACGGGACATTAACTAATTTTTTATTAACAGGAGCAACATCAAACTGGTTAGCTGGTTCTCCAGTAGCAACAGGATCAATAATGCCTTCTGAAGCAACGGTTTCAACACCAGTAGCTTATAATCAAGGAGATAATGCGTCACCATTAACAGCTACTACAGGTACAAACGGTACAGGTTTATTATGGTACACAACAGAAACTGGAAGTATAGGCTCTACAACAACGCCAACACCAGACACTTCAACTTTAGGTTCTACATCATATTGGGTATCAAGTACAAATGCAAATGGATGTGAGAGTGAAAGGACGGAAATTATGGTGGAAGTGAATGCAATAATTCCTGCAACACATCTAAATTTTGATGGCGTTGATGATAAAGTTGTATTACCAAACGAATCGAATTTTGATTTCACAGCAACATTTTCAATAGAATGTTGGATAAAAGTGAATTCTTTTACACAAGAATGGCAAACAGTAATTTCTAAAGGAAATGAAGGACCAAGAATCCATAGATACGGATTTTCAAACTTTATTGCATTTGGTACAGGACCAGAAAATGATTTAGCCTCAACCATCGCAGTCAATGATGGGAATTGGCATCATATTGCTGCAACTTGTGATAATGGTGTTAAAAGTTTATATGTAGATGGAATTTTTCAAGGAACACAAACGGTTAGTACTCCAATAGTAACAAATAATGATCCAGTATTAATAGGAAGCCAATCCGACTTCTATAGTCCAGTTAGAGCATTTCATGGGGATATTGAAGAGGTACGCTTTTGGGATGTTGCAAGAACAGAATTGGAAGTTAATAATTCTAAAAATTGCGAATTATTAGGTAATGAAACCGGTTTAGTAGCCTATTATAAATTTAATCAAGGAAATGACGCAGCTGATAATACATCGGAAACAAGTTTATTAGATGCAACTTCAAATGGAAATAATGGAACGTTAACTAATTTTGATTTAATAGGAGCAACATCAAACTGGTTCGCTGGTTCTCCAGTAACAACAGGATCAATAATTCCTTCTGCACCAACAGTTACAACACCAGTAACCTATACGGAAGGTGATACGGCAAGTCCATTAACAGCAACAACAGGAGCTTATGGAACCGGTTTATTATGGTATGCTACAGAAACTGGAGCAACTGGCGATGTTAATGCGCCAACACCAGATACCGCAACAATTGGTGCTACAAGCTATTGGGTAGCTAGTACAAATGAAAATGGTTGTGAGAGTGAGCGTTCGGAAATTGTTGTAAATGTAGAAGAAACATTAGGTGTTTCTAATAATATAATACTAAATACAATACGTGTATATCCTAATCCAACAAACGGAATACTTACTATTTCAAATGCTTTAGGTAATACAATGCATGTAATTGTTTATGATATGAACGGAAGAGTATTGTATAATGAAAATTATAACAAAGAAACAAACACATTAGATGTATCTCATTTTAGTAACGGAATATATTTATTGAAAATTAAAACAGAATTCGGAGAAATTTCGAAAAGAATTATTAAAAATTAAGTGCAACATAAATCTATATGGAGGGTCGCAGGAATGCGACCCTTTTTTGTGCTTAAAAAAGGGATAATAATAAATCCTAAATTTAGATGTTTGGCAGGATATTTATCTGTGTAAGCATATGGTGGCAGATGGAAATTATATCAACATTCAAAATATCACAAAGAAGTATACCCCTAGGTAATCGTTAAATACGATAGCAGCACAATTACCAATAGATATATTTAAACAAACACATCGTTCTTATCTTGTTAATATAACGAAAGTACATCGTATTAATGCAAACTCAGTATTTATAAACGGTGTAGAAATCCCTCTATCTAGAACCTACGCAAAACAATTTAAGTAGTCATTTATATACAAAATATTGCATTTCAACCCTTGTTATTTGTATTTCATAGGATAAAAAGTTAGTTTTAGCGTCCTTAATTAAACTAACAAATTTATAATTTATGAAACACATTTATTTTTCTTTTATACTGATAATCTTCAGTAGTTTTTTATCCTTTTCACAAACAGGAACACACCTTAATTTTGGTGGAGCTAATGATTATGTAGATTGTGGTAGCGAACCAAGTTTAGAGATTACTGGAAATACAATTACTTTAGAGGCTTATGTAAAATTCAATGCTTTTGGTGCTGCACATTGGTTAGGTAATATTATTAATAAAGCATCACCAAATGCTAGTGGTTATATGTTAAGAGCTGGTGGTAATGGTGCTGTTAATTTTGTTGTTGCAAATTTTGGGTGGTATGAATTAACTACGCCAGATAATACAATTACTCTAGATACTTGGTTTCATATTGCAGGGGTGTATAATGGTACTACCTCAAAAATTTATATCGATGGTATTGAGGTTGCCTCCACTAATATTGCAATGGGTAATATTGGTAACTCCACTTTTAATGCAAACTTAGGGAGAGATCCTCAAGATACTGTTAGAAGATTGGATGCATCATTAGACGATGTGCGTATTTGGAATATTGCAAGAACAGCAGAACAAATTAATGTTGGTAAAAATTGTGAATTACAAGGTAACGAAACTGGTCTAGTAGCGTATTATAAATTTAATCAAGGGATTGGTGCAGCAGATAACGCATCCGAAACAACAGTTATTGATGCAACAGGAACCAATAATGGAACTTTAACTAATTTTGATTTAACAGGAACGACTTCTAATTGGTTAGCAGGTTCGCCAATGGAAATACTTCCTTCTGTACCAACAGTTGCAACACCAGTAACCTATACGCAAGGAGATACTGCTTCACAATTAACAGCAACAACAGGATCTAATGGAACGGGATTAATGTGGTACACATCACAATCTGGAGGAACTGGAGATGCAAATGCACCAATACCAGATACATCAACAGTTGGTTCTACATCATATTGGGTAGCTAGTACAAATGATAATGGTTGCGAAAGTGAAAGAACAGAAATGGTGGTGGTAGTGAATGCAATTCCTCAAGCAACACATTTAAATTTTGGAGGTGCTATAGATTATGTAAATTGTGGTAATGGTGCAAGTTTACAAATCTCAGGGTATGCTATAACTCTAGAGGCTTATATTAAATTTAATAGTTTTGCAGGAGCTGAATGGGGAGGAAATATTATTAATAAAAGCGGTACTGGTGATTATGGTTATATGTTAAGAGCTGGTGGTAACGGAGTTGTTAATTTTAATTTAGGAAATGGTGCTTGGCATGAAGTAAACTCTCCACAAAACACAATAAGTTTAAATACTTGGTATCATATAGCAGGAGTGTACGATGGTACTACTCAAAAAATATTTGTAGATGGTATTGAAGTCGCTTCAAATAACCTTTCCATTAATTTTGTTGAAAGTGGTTTTAATTTAAATTTAGGTCGTGACCCTCAATTTACAGATAGAGGTATAGACGCGTCAATAGATGAAGTTAAAATATGGAATATTGCAAGAACAGAAGAACAAATTAATGGTTCTAAAAATTGTGAATTACAAGCTTCTCAGTTAGGATTAGTCGCTTATTATAATCTTAATCAAGGTATAGATTCAGGAAATAATACATCAGAAACTACAGCTATAGATGCAACAGGAACTAATAATGGAACTTTAACTAATTTTGATTTAACAGGAACGACTTCTAATTGGTTCGCTGGTTCTCCAGTAACAACAGGATCAATAATTCCTTCTGCACCAACAGTTACAACACCAGTAACCTATACGGAAGGTGATACGGCAAGTCCATTAACAGCAACAACAGGTGATAATGGAACCGGTTTATTATGGTATGCTACAGAAACTGGAGCAACTGGCGATGTTAATGCGCCAACACCAGATACTGCAACAATTGGTGCTACAAGCTATTGGGTAGCTAGTACAAATGAAAATGGTTGTGAGAGTGAGCGTTCGGAAATTGTTGTAAATGTAGAAGAAACATTGGGTGTTTCTAATTATACAATACTAAATACAATACGTGTATATCCTAATCCAACAAACGGAATACTTATTATTTCAAATGCTTTAGGCAATACAATGCATGTAATTGTTTATGATATGAACGGAAGAGTATTGTATAATGAAAATTATAACCAAGAAACAAACACATTAGATGTATCTCATTTTAGTAACGGAATATATTTACTGAAAATTAAAACAGAATTCGGAGAAATTTCGAAAAGAATTATTAAAAATTAAGTACAACATAAATCTATATGGAGGGTCGCAGGAATGCGACCCTTTTTTTTGTTTTAAACAGTTCCATTAATAAAGCAAGGAATACAAAAAAATAAAAGAAATAATTCATTCACATATAAATAACTGCATTTTAAAACATATTATTATAAGGTATTCTTTTATTAATTATTTTTATTGCAATAAGCTATTATTCATTATTTGAATATTTTTAATAACAGAGAGCAAACGATTAATAGTAGGATTCGTTGTTTTATTAAAGTAATAGTAATAATTAAAGAGATTACTTTATTTAAAAAAGGTTGTAGTTTTGCAGCCTTTTTTGTTTATCTTTTTTTAGAACTTATTATTTATTACTTTTAAACAAAACAATATCATGGCAACTAAAGAAATCATACTAAACAAAATTCAAATACTAATAACCAATAATTTTGAAACTCCAGAAGCAGCTTTTCATTTCTTTGATAAAGATAGTGACGGTAAACTTTCCAAAAGTGAAATCGTAAAACTACTTAAAGAAGCAGAAATTAACGGATTTATTCGTGGTTTAGTATCTTCAAAACTTATTGAAGGCTATGATAAAGATGGCGATGGCTTAATTAATTGGGAAGAATTTAAGTTCGCTATAGATGAAATAACAGACGATTCTAAATAATACATGAAGTTTTTTCAAAAGGAAATAAAACTCAAACCTTATTCTAGAGGATTTCATATCATAACAGAGCAAATAGAATCTGTAATACCAGAAATTAGTGACATTCAAATCGGACAATTACAGGTTTTTATTAAACATACTTCTGCAAGTGTAACCATAAACGAAAATGCAGATCCAACGGTTAGATTAGATTTTGAAAGCCATATCAATAAAATGGTTCCAGAAAATCAGCCCTATTACAAACATACCTATGAAGGAGATGATGATATGCCTGCACATCTTAAAGCATCTTTAATGGGAACTTCGGTTCAAATTCCAATAACAAACGGAAAATTGAATTTGGGCATTTGGCAAGGTATTTATCTTTGTGAACATAGAAATCATGCTTCCGGAAGAGATTTAGTATTAACTGCCTTCGGAAACTAATTGTTCTAAAATGCGCTCCACACCAAAATCATCATTATTTGTAGTTTGATAATTCGCAATGGCTTTAATATTTTCATGCGCATTTTCCATAGCATAACTATAACTTGCACCTTGTAACATTTCAAAATCATTATTGTAATCGCCAAACGCCATCGTTTCTGCAGGACTTATATCGTGCTTTTGTTGAAGAAAACGTAAAGCATGCCCTTTGTTAGATTGTGCTTCCGATATATCTACCCAATGATTTCCAGAAACAACAACATTATATTCTGGGGATAAATGTTTTACAAATGGATAAATGTTTGCTTCCGAATTGGTAGCATGATAAAGCGCGATTTTAATCACTGGATCTTTAATTTCTTCTATAGAATCAATAATGGTATAGTTCGAATAGTATTCCGAAAACACTTGAATCATATCTGAAGAAGCTCTTTTTATATACGCTTGGTGTTTCGTGCAAAACATAGGAAAAGTGTTTTCTAGATTATTTACAATAGTAAAAAGTTTAGAAAGTTTTTCATTTTCAATAGCATTAGATAAAAGTAAAGTGTCTTTTTCTAAAACTAATCCACCATTTTCGGCAACAATAATAATGTCTTCCACAATAGCTGCTAGTTTTGTGGTAATACTATAATAAGGTCTTCCGCTAGCTGCAACAAACAAAATGTTTTGCTTTTTTAATTCATTAAAAACATCAAAAAACCTGCGGCTAACTTCATGATTGGAATTTAATAAGGTGCCATCCATATCTGTAATTACCATTTTTACTTGCGTCATATATTCTCTAATTTATTTACTCTAGTATAACAAAAAAAAAACCGAATCCATTAAGATTCGGTTTTATTAATTTTTAATGTGTGCCTAAGTGACAGCCGCAAGCACCTCGAGTAAAACTTTCACTGTCTTCATTCCAAGGAAAACCTGCGTTGTATTTGTTGTTTTCCCAATAAAACGGCGTTCGCTTTTTCGAATAGTTTCCAATTTCATCCATTGTTTCCGTATCGTATAAACGACCATTAATCATTGTGTAAATAATACTTTCCGAATTTCGAATATCTTCCAGCGGGTTATCATTCATTACAATTAAATCGGCCAACTTCCCAGATTTTAAAGAACCAATATCAGCATGCATTCCTAAGTAATCTGCACCATTTATAGTTGCAGCTTTTAGCGCTTCATGATTAGTCATACCACCTTGTTGTAACATCCATAATTCCCAATGTGCACCAAGACCTTGTAATTGTCCATGCGCGCCAAGATTTACTTTTACACCGGCATCGGCCAAAGCCTTACAAGTTTCAGAAACTAAAATATGACCGTTTTGGTACTCTTCTTCCGGAGCTATAGTACGATGTCTAGATCTAGAATCAATAATACTTCTTGGCATAAATTTTAGTAATTTTTCGTTTTCCCAAACATTGGTATGCTGATAGAAATATACTTCACCATTTAATCCGCCATAATTTACAATCAGTGTTGGCGTATAACCAACATTACTATTTCCCCAAAGTTCTAAAACATCCTTATAAACAG
This sequence comes from uncultured Flavobacteriaceae bacterium, assembly GCA_947502495.1. Lineage (GTDB taxonomy): Bacteria > Bacteroidota > Bacteroidia > Flavobacteriales > Flavobacteriaceae > Oceanihabitans. The sequence continues at coordinate 275,822 of CANNAC010000004.1, forward strand.
GAGCAACAGGAATATTATGTTCTACGCCAGTATGACCATCCATAACCATAGTTATGTTATGATAAAATGTAGATCCTCCTTCGGGAACCACAAATATTCCTTCTTCACGAGCGGCTTGCAATACTTGCTGACGCTGCTCTCGTCTTGGCTGATTATAACTTTTAACCGACAATGCGCCAAATGCTTTTGTGCGACGAATAGAAGAACGAGCATCTTCTAAATTATTGATAGTTGCCTTAAAATCACCATCTGCACCATATAGTATAAATCCAGTAGAGTAGAGGCGTGGTCCTACTAAAGTTCCATTTTTTTGTAATTCGGAAAGCGCAAAAACAGTTTCCGAATTTGCAGAAGGATCATGTGAAGTAGTCACACCAAAAGCTAAATTTGCGTAAAATTGCCAATGTTTTTGTGTGGTTAATCCTGCTCGAAATGCGCCAATATGCGCATGTGCATCTACCATTCCTGGCATAATGGTTTTCCCAGTAACATCATAAACTTTTGCTTCGGAAGGAATTGTGATTTCTGAAGCATTTCCAATAGCTTCAATTTTATTATTTTTTATAATAATAGTTCCGTTTTCAATAACTTGATCGCCTTCCATAGTAATAAGTCGTGCACCTTTAAATGCAATTATTCCTTCAGGCTTATCCGTTTTTACAATCATATTAATTGTAATTCCAGTTTCTGTTAATTTGGTTTCTTCGGAAGCTTTAGCAGTATAGTAGATGTTTCCTAAAGTCCAATGTACCTTTTTACTATCCGTAGACCAATGTAAATTAATACCTGCATCTTTTGAAAGTTGCGTGATAGGAACAAATTTGGAAGTATCTGTTAAGTCTATTGCTTGACCAGATTGTGGCATTGGTGCCATATATACTTTATGTAAATGAATAAAAGCGATCCATTTTCCATCCGGACTTGGAACCAATCGATTACCACGTTCCGATTTAATTAAAATACGTTCCTCTTTTCCGTTTAAATCAACACTTTTTAATTCTTTAGTTAGATTACCACCAAACATGGCACCTTTTTGATATATAATGCGATTATCTTCCGCATTAAAAACAGGAAAATTTCCTTCTTTGGTAATAAACTGAATATTATTTCCATGAACATCCATAACATACAAACCTGTGTTTTTTGCAAAAGTCCTTCCTTGAGCAATATTTCCAGATTGTTTTTTGAAAACAATTTGTTTTCCGTTTTTAGAATAAGCAGGAGTTCTATAGATTCCTTTTTCTTTGGTTAGCTTTATAGAATTTCCTCCGTTTGCAGAAATAGCGTGAATACTTCCAAGGTTTTCATCATTCCAGGTAACATAAGTAATGTTTTTTCCATCGGGAGAAAAGGCTGGCTCAAATTCAAAATCGGTCCCAGAAGTAAGACGTTTCGGAGTTCCGTTTGGCATCTTCATGGTCCATAAATAACCTAGCGCATTAAAAACAACAGTCTTTTCGTCTGGAGAGGTTACCAAATGACGAATCACTTTAGCGTCAAAAGTGTCTGGGGCAACAGGAGTATCTACTTCTATGGCTTTCGCTATTTTAATAGTAGCGTCTGCTTGAAAAGGAATATTTGTTACTTTCAAGGTTTTCGTATGTATACGGTTTATTTTTCCGCCAGACCAAAACACAATATCTTCATTATTTGGCATCCAACTAAAATTGGTATATACACCAAAAATTGCCCACGCTTCTTGTTGGTCTTTATTCAATGCATCATAAATTGGCCATTCTTCACCTGTTTCTAAATCATGAATATATAATACCGTTTTGGTGCGAACACGTTTTACAAAAGCTAGTTTTTTACCATCTCTTGAAATTTGTGGCCTTGCAGCACCTCCAGGTCCACCAGTAATTCTTTCGGTTTTACCAGTTTCCATATCGTAGGCATTTATAGCATAGATTTGTTGGTTAGGATCTTTGTTATACTGAAAAAATCCGCCAGGATAAACATCTTCACTGTAATATAAATGCTTACCATCCGAAGATAGACTAGGTTCATTAACATCCTGTTGATCATTCTTCTTTTTGGTAAGTTGCAGTCCGCTTCCACCAGATTTATGATACATCCACATTTCTCCAGCACCCAAAGATCGTCTAGAAGAAAAGTGTTTTCTGGCGATTAGATAATTTCCATCTGGAGTCCAAACAGCATTATTCAAAAGTCGGAAACTTTCTTTAGTGACTTGCTTTGCATTACTGCCATCGATATCCATGATCCAGATATTATCGCCTCCGCCTGCATCACTTGTAAATGAAATTTGTTTACCGTCCGGACTAAAACGTGGTTGGATTTCAAAGGCTAAACCTTCTCTTAAAATGGTCGCTTTGCCTCCTTGAATAGGCATAATGTATATGTCACCCAATAAATCGAATGTGATTTTTGAACCATCCGGACTTACATCTAGATTCATCCAAGTACCTTCATCTGTGGAAAGAGGAATTTCCTTAAAATCCCAATTACCTTCCGGGTTCGAAATATCCCAAGACACTTTTTCCTTTTCGTTATCTTCTTGACTAAAAGCGGTAATTGTAAAGACTAGGAACAGAATCGAAAGAATAGAAATACGGTGCATAGGATATATGTTTTATACCGAAAGATACTTATTATATTTCAAAACCTTTGTTTTTGAAGTTTTGAAAAAAAGCAAAAAAAAATCCGAATCAATTAAGATTCGGATTTTTTATAAGCGAAATATGTTATTATTTAGGCAAATGCCCTATTTTACTTTATCTACAATTGCTTTAAAAGCTTCTGGGCTGTTCATTGCTAAATCAGCTAAAACCTTACGGTTTAATTCAATATTATTAGCTTTTACTTTTCCCATGAATTGTGAATAAGATAAACCATGTTCTCTAGCTCCCGCGTTAATACGCGTGATCCATAAGGCACGAAATGTTCTCTTTTTTACTCTACGGTCTCTGTACGAATATTGCATCGCTTTGTCAACCGCATTTTTTGCTACTGTCCAAACGTTTTTACGACGTCCAAAGTAACCTTTTGCTTGCTTAAGAACCTTTTTTCTTCTGGCTCTCTTCGCTACTGAATTTACTGATCTTGGCATAATTTAATTGTTTTTTGTAGTAGGCGATCTTATTATTTTTGATACTTTATTCACCAAAACTTACGTAAAGGTGAAGCCTAACTCCAGGGTTATTAATTTGTTTTAACCTATTAAAACGATATTACTTAATACGTAACATGATTTTAACGTTTCTCTCATCTGCTTTATGTACTAAACCATCATGAGTTAATTTAAGCTTACGCTTTTTAGACTTCTTTGTTAAGATGTGACTCTTAAAGGCGTGCTTTCTTTTAATTTTACCAGTACCTGTAAGCTTAAAACGCTTTTTGGCACTAGATTTTGTTTTCATTTTAGGCATTTTTTTCCTAGGTTTTATAATTTCGCTTATTATCTTAAAAATACGGAACTATTCCGTATTTTTTTATTACGTGTAATCCGTAACACTTCTGTGTGTAGGATTATTTATTCTTTCTTGGAGCGATAAACATAGTCATACGTTTACCTTCTAATCTTGGCATTTGTTCTACCTTCCCTAATTCTTCTAGATCTTGGGCTAATTTTAATAATAAAATTTGTCCTTGTTCTTTGAAAATTATAGAACGTCCTTTAAAGAATACAAAAGCTTTTAATTTAGCTCCTTCTTTTAAAAACTTTTCGGCATGTTTCTTCTTAAATTCATAATCATGATCATCCGTTTGGGGACCAAATCTTATTTCTTTAATAATAACTTTTGTTGCCTTAGATTTTAAAGCTTTGTCGCGTTTCTTTTGTTCATAAAGAAACTTCTTATAGTCCATAACTTTACACACAGGTGGTATTGCTTTAGGCGAGATTTCTACAAGATCTAAACCTTGTTCGTCTGCTATTGCTAAAGCTTGCTTTGTTTTATATACACCTACTTCAATATTATCTCCTACTAACCGAATTTCTTCAGCTCTAATTTTAGAGTTAATTCTGTGTTGGTCCTCTTTTATTACTCTAGGCGAGGATGATCTTCTTCTACGTATTGCTATGACTTTTATATTTAAGTTAAACTTATTATTTTAAAATTGCTTTAATGTCTTATTTACTTCTGTTGCAACAATTTCCGAGAATGCTTCTACACTAATCATGCCTAAATCTTCTCCTCCATGTTGTCTTACAGAGATTTTTCCTTCTTGCTCTTCATTTTCACCAACAATAATCATATATGGGATTTTCTTCATCTCAGCTTCCCTGATCTTTTTTCCCATCGTTTCATTTCTATTGTCAATCAATGCGCGAATTTCGTTATTTTCTAGCAAACTTAAAACATTTTTCGCGTATTTTTCATATTTCTCACTAATTGATAACACAATTACTTGATCTGGCATCAGCCATAGTGGGAAATTACCCGCAGTATGCTCTAATAAAATTGCAATAAAACGTTCCATGCTTCCAAAAGGAGCACGATGTATCATTACCGGCCTGTGTAGCTCGTTATCACTGCCTTTGTAGCTTAATTCAAAACGTTCTGGTAAGTTATAATCTACTTGAATGGTTCCTAATTGCCACTGTCTACCAAGCGCATCTTTTACCATAAAGTCTAATTTCGGACCGTAAAAAGCTGCTTCGCCAGTTTCTATAACATAATTTAAACCTTTGTCAATTGCTGCATTTAATATTGCTGCTTCTGCTTTTTTCCAGTTTTCATCACTTCCAATATATTTTTCCGGAGTTTCAGGATCTCTTAAAGATACTTGTGCCGTAAAATTTTCAAATCCTAAAGAACCAAAAACATAAAGAACTAAATCAATAACATCTTTAAACTCTTTGTCTAATTGGTCTGGTGTACAAAAGATATGTGCATCATCTTGCGTAAAACCTCGTACGCGAGTTAAACCATGTAATTCACCACTTTGTTCGTATCTATAGACGGTACCAAATTCTGCAAAACGCTTTGGTAAATCTTTATAAGACCATTGTGCACTATTGTATATTTCACAGTGATGCGGACAATTCATTGGTTTTAATAAAAATTCTTCACCTTCTTTAGGTGTCGTTATGGGTTGAAAACTATCTGCACCATATTTTTCATAGTGACCAGAAGTCACATATAGTTCTTTCTGACCAATATGTGGTGTGATTACCATTTCATATCCAGCCTTCTTTTGTGCCTTTTTCAAGAAATCTTCTAAACGTTCTCTTAAAGCAGCTCCTTTAGGTAACCATAATGGTAAACCTTGACCTACTTTTTGCGAAAAAGTAAAAAGTTCTAATTCTTTCCCAAGTTTTCTATGATCTCTCTTTTTTGCTTCTTCTAATAACTCTAAATATGCAGTAAGTTCTTTTTGCTTTGGGAACGAAGTACCATACACACGTGTAAGTTGTTTGTTCTTTTCATCACCTCTCCAATATGCACCCGCAACAGATAGTATTTTAACGGCTTTAATAATTCCAGTATTCGGAATGTGTCCACCGCGACATAAATCCGTAAACGTGTCATGATCACAAAAAGTAATAGTACCATCTTCTAGGTTTTCTATTAATTCTGTTTTGTACTCGTTACCTTTATATAAAGCTAAAGCTTCTGCTTTAGAAGCATCTCTCATTTTGAACTCATGTTTACCACGAGCGATCTCTATCATTTTGTTTTCAATAGACTTAAAGTCTTTTTCAGAAACAACATGTTCACCAAAATCTACATCATAATAAAATCCATTATCAATTGCAGGACCTATAGTCAGTTTTATTCCAGGGTAAAGATTCTCTAATGCTTGTGCTAGTACGTGTGCACTAGAATGCCAGAATGCAGTTTTACCTTCATCGTTGTTCCATGTATAAAGAATCAAAGATCCATCGGTGGTTAACGGGGTCGAAGTTTCAAGAGTTGTACCGTTAAAACTAGCCGAAATAACATTTCTAGCTAAACCTTCGCTAATACTTTTAGCAACATCCATAGGAGTAGTGTTTTCTTCAAACGCTTTTATGCTCCCATCAGGCAAAGTAATCTGTATCATTGTGTAATATTAAATGTAAGTGACAAATATAATAGTATAAAAATTCACTCACAATATATATATAGGTATAAATTTAGAATTTTGAAAAACCAAGGTATTACAATGTCCTATATATAATACGAGCAATACATCCTTTTTTTACGTGATATAATAAAGGAAGTACGTTTTGGGATATGATTTTTAGGGCGTTCCGTTGGTTAACTAAAGAGTGAACCAACGTCAGGCTATCCGCTATATCTTTTTGTTCCCATATTATAATAGAGTAGAGGCGTCCTATATATAAGGAGTGTTTTTAATTAAAGTATAGATGTTATTAACACCAAAAAGGATGTCGCTACTATCCTTAACGCGAATCCAACGAAAGAAGGGGTCTATTTCAAAAAAACTTTGCGATATAAATACCTGAAAATAAGGACGTAGAAAGGCTTAAAAAAAATAATCAAAAAAAAGATTAAAAAAGGCATTGTCAGAAAGAAAAAGGTATCTATATTTGCACCCCGCTACGGAAACAATAACATGTTAAGTAGCTGGAAAAGTTCTAAAGAAAATTATGTTTTAAAGGTTGAAAAAAGATTTTATTTTTTTTAATAAAAAACATTGTGAGATTAGAAAAAGGGTTTTATATTTGCACCCGCTAAGAGATTAAAGCCTTAGTAAAACAAGAAAATAAGTTCATACACATATTGAATTGACAGCGTAAGATTAAAATTGGAAACGATTTCAATCAAACAAACGAGAATAAACT
>CANNAC010000005.1 GCA_947502495.1 uncultured Flavobacteriaceae bacterium
AACTCAAATGGATAAATATTATATACATCTTTTTGTCACTTCGAGTGATTTGTGAAGGATGAACAAATTGTATCGAGAAGTAATTTCAGGCAAAATCCTACTCTCGATACATTTCTAATTATGTTCATTTTGTCTGGATACACTATTTAAATTAAAATATCTGGTAGATATTTAGTATATACAAAACAAAAAATCGGATGGTTTGAAGAAAAAGGCGAAGCACTTTATGATCTGTTTTTTTTTCTTAACATTCATTTTTCCTTGATGAAAAACGAACCAAAAAATCACGACCAAGCCAAGGAATTTTTTCAGTTAAGAAACTGAAAAACCAATTTGAAAATTCCGCGTCGATAGGTGTTCTCCTGTTTTCGGAACTTTTCTTCTTTTATTCTTCGTCTTGGTGTTTCCATGCTTTGCATGGATTTCAAGTAGTATTAAACCTCAAGATATATTTAAAGCTTCTAATTTAATAAAAAAACATACTCCTTTTAGAGTTACTTTCTTTAGCTAAAGGAAGGTGGTTTGTTTGTTTTAACTAAAACCGGATGGTTTGAAGAAAAAGGCGAACCACTTTATGATCTGTTTTTTTCTTAACATTCATTTTTCCTTGATGAAAACGAACCAAAAAATCACGACCAAGCCAAGGAATTTTTTCAGTTAAAAAACTGAAAAACCAATTTTGAAAATTCCGCGTCAAACGGTGTTCTCCTGTTTTCGGAACTTTTCTTCTTTTATTCTCCTTCTTGGTGTTTCCATGCTTTGCATGGATTTCAAGTAGTATTAAACCTCCAGATATATTTACAGCTTCAAATTTAATAAAAAACATACTCGTTTTGGAGTTCCTTCCTTTAGCTAAAGGAAGGTGGTTTGTTTGTTTTAACTAAAACCGGATGGTTTGAAGAAAAAGGCAAAGCACTTTTGTTAACTCCTCTTTCTTCAAATTCTAAAAAAGAAAAGAGCCAATACTTTTTTACAATGGTTATGTACATGAATGAGATTGCTTCGTACCTCGCAATGACATTCTCTTTCATCTTTTTACTTTTATCTTTTGCCTTTTCACTTTTGCATTCTGCCTTACACCTTTTTACTTCCTTCCCTTCTACCTTTTCCTTTAGGCTTCTCCTCTTTTATCTTTACATAAATTAGTTTCGAACGTCCTCTAGCATCTTCACGACGTTCTATCTCGAAGTTAGTAATCGTTTTAATTAAGGGTGTAAGTTTTTGAAACCCGTAATTTCTAGAATCAAAATTGGGTTGTTTTTTTTGTAGTAAACTACCAACATCACCAAGAAAAGCCCATCCATCATCGTCGGCAACATCCTCTATAGTTGCTGCAATAAACTTAATTTCTTTCTGCGTTATTTTATCGTATTTATTTTCTTTACTCACAGACTTTTCGGTAGACGATTCAGATTCACTTTCTTCCGTCTGGTTTTTAAGAATCTCGATATATATAAACTTATCGCAAGCCACAATAAAAGGATTCGGTGTTTTCTTTTCACCAATACCAAATACTTGCATTCCTGCTTCACGTAAACGCGTTGCTAGACGTGTAAAATCACTATCACTAGAAACCAAACAAAAACCATCTACTTTTCCAGAGTACAAAACATCCATGGCATCAATAATCATGGCAGAATCTGTAGCATTCTTTCCTGTAGTATAACCATATTGTTGAATTGGCGTAATGGCATTTTCTAACAATACATTTTTCCATTTAGTCAAATGTGGTTTGGTCCAATCGCCATAAATACGTTTTATGGTTGGATTACCGTATTTAGCAATCTCCTCCATCATTTCTTTTACATAAGCTGATGGAATATTATCGCCATCAATAAGTACTGCAAGTTTAATGTCCATAGGTTTTAGTGCTTTTTAATAATTAGTATAAAGGTAATTGCATTATACCAAAAAACCACTCCAATTGGAGCGGTTTTTATGTTATTTTAAGTTATTATTTTTTAGCTGCTTTTTTAGCCAGTTTTGCAGCTTTTTTTTCTTTAGGTGATAATGCTGCTTCTTTTTTTACGTTTTTCTTTGAATCTTGTGACTTAGCCATGATTATATATTTTTAGGTTTCTTTTTTAAATTATAGTTTAAATGTAGTGAAATAATCTTAATCTACTTCTATTGCTTTATAATTCTAAAATTATGTTGTCCTTTTTCTGTAATTAATTTAACCACATAAGTAGCGGCGGAAAGCGTAGATATGTCTAATTCTAAATTAGAAGCGTTTGTGTTTTCTGCATACACTTCTTGCCCTAAAAGATTATAAATCTTCACTGCACTTAGTGCGGATTTGTATTTTATATGTAAAATATCTTTTGTAGGTATTGGATATACAGATAAGGCTTTAATTTCAAAATCATCAACACTTAAAACTGCTATATGCAATGTGAAATCTAATGCTTGTCCGTAGCCTGGATAAATCCCAATACCAAATGGATTAAACTGTATACCACAAGGATTTACCTCTGCAGGAGAATCTGGATCTTGATAGGTTTTTGTAATTCTAATTCGAGTTTCTCCTAGTACAGCATCTACAGGTACGGTTATGTCCATAGTTACAGAAGTGCCATCACTTCCTGTAGAATTGAAAAGTGTTCCTATTGGATAGGTTTCACCAGTATCGTCTAAAATATCATTCTGATTCCAATCTATAAATGCAACAATATCGGTATCAAAAGGACCATAGGTATTTCCCGTTACCTCAAGGGTATAGGTTTCGTTTGGAGAAATATTAATATTAGTAGCTGTTTCATCTATTAAAACCGCATTTGTATCTGCATTTGTAATACTGGTTCCCGCAAAAGAAACGGATGTAATCTCTTCTACTGTAACAGCACTAGCATCTGTGATTTCACAATACGGAGCTGGAAAAACCAACGCTTCTATATCTAAAGTAAAATCTAAAGCTTGTCCGTAACCAGGATAAATCCCTATACCAAATGGATTAAACTGTATTCCGCAAGGGTTTATCTCTGCTGGAGAATCTGCATCTTGATAGGTTTTTGTAATTCTAATTCGAGTTTCTCCTAGTACAGCATCTACAGGTACGGTTATGTCCATAGTTACAGAAGTGCCATCACTTCCTGTAGAATTGAAAAGTGTTCCTATTAGATAGGTTTCACCAGTATCGTCTAAAATATCATTCTGATTCCAATCTATAAATGCAACAATATCGGTATCAAAAGGACCATAGGTATTTCCCGTTACCTCAAGGGTATAGGTTTCATCTGGAGAAATATTAATATTAGTAGCTGTTTCATCTATTAAAACCGCATTTGTATCTGCATTTGTAATACTGGTTCCCGCAAAAGAAACGGATGTAATCTCTTCCACTGTAACAGCACTAGCATCTACAATTTCACAATATGGAGTTGGAAAAATTTGACCTTGAACCGCTATAGCTAATAACGTAAAGAATAGTGTAAGTACTAGCGTAATTTTTTTCATAAATTATATATTTGATTGAATAGACAAGTTATAAAATTAAATGCAAATATTTTTAATATACTGGTTTTTAACAGTATACTTTCCACGATTTAGATTTCTATTTTTTGTACATCGTTGCGAAGAGCTAATACTAAGCTACCAGCTAGTATTTAATGCTGATAACATCTACCACTTGCATTTTTAGTAGTTCTCTTGCAACGCTTACCTGCTTTTGTTTTTCCTGTGCATTGTGTTGCAGTTGTATTTTTGGTTGCTGGACTCGAGTTTTCTCTTGAAGAAAAAGCGTTAGCATTCGTAGATACCGTATTACTTTTTGTTGGCTTACAAACCGAGCAAGCTTCAAAACCAAGTGCTATTGCTTTTTCTAAAGTATATTCTTTTTTTGAATATTTTAAATACCGACAACTAGATTTATGATATTTCTGTCCGGTATTTGTAGTATAAACGGTTTGTGCAACCATTGTATTTACAAAAGCAAAGGATAGAACTAGTAATAGAAATTTTAAAGATTTCATTTGTTATTTATTTAGAAAAACAAGGCAATCAAATTTACTGCAACAATAAAATCGGCACGATTTCAAGTCCTCCTTCCAAAAAGGATTTTAAAACCCGCAAAATATATAGCATTAATTCACTTCGTCTTTTCTTCTTTTTTCTGCTTTTTTCTGCTTTTTTAATTGGTATGCTTTCTTTTTATTATCTCTCCACTCCCAAGGAGAAATAGCGTTTGGATCTTGCCACAATCCTATTTTGTTTGCTTTTGCTTGATCTTCTAGACTTTGTAAGATGGTATCTTTGGAATACTTAACATAATGCCATGCTAATCCGTTTTGAACTAGTTGGTGATTTAAATGGATAGAATCCCCATAAAATACATTCGCGATTAAACGTCTATATCTATCTTTTTTTAATACTTCAACGGTTACTTGTTTACTAAAAACAGCTTGGGATACAAACTCTTTTGCTTTTGTAGAAAATGCTTGTTTCTTTTCTGGACAATCTATATTCGCTAGTCGTACTTTTAATATTGTAGAATCTTTAGTCAGTAGTTTAAAAGTATCGCCATCCATAATACCAACAACTTTCCCTGTTATTATTGTAGGTTTTAACTTAGTAATTGAATATTTAAAAGAAGATAATATAATTACGAATAAAAAGAACCAATATTTGGGCATATGTTAATTGTTTTTAATTTAATCGAGATAATAATTTACAGTATTTAATAACTCCTTTTCAAATATATAAATATCATCCACAGCGTTTATTATTTCTCTAGTTTCCTTTTAATCTTTTAACTGATCTATTTTTTCAGTTAATAAATTAAGATGGTTTTATGTTTCCATAACTATACTATTTACCAAACGTAAGCCCATTAAAAAGGATATCCTTACGGCAAACCGTAATCAAAAAAAGAGGCAAGCATTTCTGTTTACCTCTTCCATTCCCTAATTTGCTGATTGTAATAACAAGCTCACAATTTTAAGCAAATAATTAGTGTGTATTTTACTGTTTCCCGTAAAAGAGAGTTTTTTTATATCAACCCTAAATCCTTTACAATTGCAATTAAGTGAATCGCGTTATTGGCTTTAAATTGAATGCGTAATTTATTTAGTCGTTTCTCTATCGAACTTAAACTACTTGGTGTAATATTATTAGATTTGAGGTGTGCACTAATTTCATCTTGCGATAAACCATTAGAAAGTAGTTTTACCAACTCGATATCAAAATCGTCTATCTCTAAATTGGTTTTAGGACTTAATGCTTGCTCTACTTGTGGCGACACATAGACCTCTTCATTATATGCTGCTTTAATAGCTTTACCTAGTTCTATTAAACCCCTTCTTCCTTTACATACATAGGCATTGGTTTTGTGTGTACCTATTAAGCTTCTTACTCTTTGTAAACGGTCTTCTACAGAATAGACAATTATTTTTAATTCTGGATGTTCTTTCTTTAATGCGATTACTAATTCTTCACCTGAAGCAAACTGTTCCTCTCTATGATCTGTCACAAAAGATAAATCGGTTATTAATAAATCATAAGGAGCATCATCTAAAATGGCTTTTTTTATTCTTAGATACGCCTCATCACAATATTGTACTTGTTGTACATTTTTAATAGACATGCTATCTAACACTGTTAAAACACCTTGATTGATGCTTCCAAGGTCATCGGAAATTAAAACTTTTTGAAACATAGTTTAGATTGTTATATTTACTTTAAAACCATTATTAGTACTAGAATCAAAAGTAATAGTTCCATTTATAGTTTCTATACGGTTTTCCGTATTCTGCAAACCATTATACTTTTTTAGTGTGCATCCTACACCATTATCTTTATAATTAATGCTTATTTTTTTGTTTTCTTTATTAAAGACGAGCACCACTATATTTGCTTGACTATGCTTTTTCATATTGGTCATAAGCTCTTGTAATACGCGATAGATTGCTACCTTTTTAATTGCGGATAAGGTTTCCCATTCTATAGTAGCAATACCTTTGGTTATCACATTTACGGAATTACTTTTATAACTAAAGAGTAAATCTGTAATTGCGTCTTCAAAATTCTGTTCCATATTAATAGCGCTACTCTCTTTAGAAATATCTCTAGTCTTTGTATAAATATCTTCTAAATCATCTAATACATCTTCATGGTGATACGCACTATTTTGCAACTTTGTCATTACTTGATAGACATCGTTAGCAACCTCATCATGTACTTTTTTTGATATCCTGGTTTCGGTATTATAAACCTGTTCTAGTTTTTCTTTTTTGTGTTTCGCTCTTAAAATGAAATATAAAAAAGTGGCGCATAATAACAGAAAAGACATACCAACAAAAAACAAATTTTGATCATTCTGTCTTTTAAGTTCATTTATTTTAAGTTCCCCTGCTTTCTTATCATAATTATATTTTTCAACGGCGTATCTATTCTTAATTTTCTCTTTGGATGTATTTACACTATCTATTAACTGCTTATAAGTAAGAACATCGATATCTTCATGGATACTCATTTTATTACCTAAAGCATTTATTTTATAGTCAAGGTTTTTACTAAAAGTTGCCATATTCAATGCTTTGTCTGCATACAATAAAGCATTTTCTTGATCCTTGTGGTCTTTATAATATGTGGACAAGCTGGAATAGCTAGAAATAATCCCTTGCTTAAATTTTTTATCTAATCGTAATTGAAGTCCTTTATTTATATTACCCAATGCTTCTGGTAAATCTAATTTAGATTGCGCTACTCCTAAATTATCTAAAACTCTTGCTAGATTTAAACTATCCTTAATCGTAACACTTTTAGAATACGCTTCTTTATAGTAATTTATAGCAACTAAATATTCCTTTTTTTCTTTATATACATTACCAATATTATTTAAAATCGTAGCTATTTCTTTTGGACGGTTTTCAATTTTTAATACTTTTCTAAAATAGTCTAATGCAATACTATATTTATAGCGCTCTTTGCTGGTAACTCCTAAATGATTATATAAAGAAATACGATGTTCATTATAGCCATTTTCGTCTAATTGATCCAGTAATTTTAAAGCTTCGATAGCCGACTGTTCACTATCATATAAAACACCTATTTTTTTTTCTGCTCTAGCTATATAAATTAAGTTATAAACTGCTGCTAATGTACTATCGCTATTTAAGTTTTTGTTTTTTTGTTTTTGAAAATACCCTAAACCAGTAACAAGATCTTCATTTAGTTTTGGTTTATTAATAAGATTAACATAATAAGAACTACTATCCATAATTTTTTGAGAATAGATCTTTTCTATGGTAATTGTCTGAAAAAAGACAAAAAAAAAGAGGAATGATTTCACTAGGTATTTCATTCCTCTAATTTATAAACATTTTTCAACTAACCATACTATTATCCTTCATTTCCTGTTGGTGGTGGTGGCGGTGGCGGATCTATATCTCCATCTTCATCGCAACAATCTACGGTAGCAGAGGGAACATCTTCTTGCATACTGGTTGGTGTGCAAGAAAATAAAACTACATTGAGGAAAACCGTAAGGATAATTACATATATTTTTTTCATTTTGTTATATTTAAAAGTTAGACATAAGTGTTGCCGTCCGAGATTATACTCCGATGCTTTATTGCATAGCAACACACACGATATTATTAAAGAGACGTCTCTCTTTTTAGGAAGTTTGGAGTGTAGAAGTAAAACAGTTATTGTTACTTCCTAAATGGCAATATCCTTTTACTTTACTACTCCGTTTTAGAATGGATATATTTCGTAAACCATATTACGACTATGGTGTGCATCCATTCTGAAGCAAATAAAGGATAGATTAAAAAAAAGATTAGTGACAACATAATGACATCTGTTTGACATTATACTGACACAAAACGAAACAACTGATAACTAGTGATTTAAAATGAAAATAACAAGAATAAATAAAATAAAAAAGGAAGTATTAATTGAAAATTTAATGGTCTTAGTGTTTAAAAAAACGGTGGAAGATTCTAATGCAACTACTGGATATGGAATTTCAAAACATTTGTACAATGCTATAGACGAAAAAATAGCGGAAAGAACATTATTACGATATTATGATGGCTATATACTAAAAAAGGAAGGTGAAAAAACGAAACCAAACGCATTTAACCTAGATGTGCTTAGCACCTATTTAGGTTTCGAAAATTTTTCTGGTTTTTCGTCACAAAAGAAGAGTAATACTAAAAAAGAATCCATAGGGTTAAATAAAAAATTAAGCCTTATCGGTTCTACAATTATAGTTTCTTGTATTGGTTACATCACGTATGATAATACAAAAGAAAACTGCATGATTTGGGTAGATAATACACATTATGAAACAGTGTCTTGTGAAGACAAAGGAGATTTACAATCCGTTTTAAAAGACATGTATCTTTTAGAAAACTTTAAAAGAATAGCTCCAGATTCTACCTACTCTTTTTTTAAAATAGATGGAAAGGAAAATTTATGGTACGGAAAAAATAGTAAGGGCGATTTGGAGTATTTTACTAGTCATGGAAAACATCCCATTACAGATGGCACCTTAAAAAAAATCACTCCGTATATGATAAAAAACCACATTTGGAAGAATTATAAAAACTGATAACTACTTAATACGAACCGTTTTTAGAAACAAAAAAAGCAACCTTTACGGGTTACTTTTTTTGTTTCTGCATTAGGGATTGAACGGTTTGTTTGAGCTCCTCACAGAGAGCGAGTAGTGAAAGCCCGACGTTTTGCCTTTTTTAGCAAAAGGTAATGCCCTACTTCTCGATACAATGCTTCGTACCTCAGCATCACTGTGCTTCTCGATACAATTTGTTCGTTCCTCACAAATCACTGCGCTTCTCGATACAATTTGTTCGTTCCTCACAAATCACTCGAGGTGACAGGCAGATACCTAAATGTTTTTTAACTAGTAGCCTTTTTCAATTTAATGAAATGTAATTTATCTAGTACTACCATGATGCAATAGGTAGGATCAATTTCATGCCATTTTATCCCAAAATTTGCGCGTCCGCTATGCGAATGATGGTTATTATGGTAGCCTTCGCCCATCATTAAAAAATCGACAGGTAAAAGGTTTTTTGAAGTATCTGAAACTTCGAAATTTCTATATCCGTAAATATGTGCAAACCAGTTAATAATCACACCATGAATTGGTGCCATTAAATAGGCTACTGGTAAAAACAACCATTGCCACCAAGCGGTTGCAAATACAGCAAAAAATGCAGTATATAAAACTACCCAAACTAATCGAGATACTCTAGAACTTGCAAATTTATCGAAGGATTCCCATTGCGGAACGTTTTTGGTAAACTTATCTGCTACGGCAATTCTTTTTTGATTGATATCTTGATAGATGTTTTTGGTACGCCACATCATGGTAAATACATTGGCGTCATATTTTGGAGAATGTGGATCCTTTTCGGTATCTGCATAGGCATGATGCATTCTATGCATAACTCCGTAACCATAAGCACTTAAATAATTAGAACCTTGAAATAGCCAAGTTAGGAAAAAGCATACACGCTCTGCGAACTTAGACATAGTAAAGGTTTGATGCGCAGCATAGCGATGTAAAAAGAAGGTTTGAAAAAACAAACCGGTATACCATAAAATGGCAATAAATATAAGAATAGTCATAATGTTTACTTTGTATGTAAAGGTCTGCATATACTATAGAAATTACAATGAACCTAGGTTAAGAAATTCGTTTTCTAATTCGGCTTAATGCTTGTGCGGTTACACCAATATAAGATGCAATATATTTTAAGGGAACTTCTTTAATTAAGTTTGGTCGTTCTGTGAAAAGCTTTAGATAACGTTCTTCGGCAGTTTCATTTAAAAGGGATTGTTCGCGTTTCGATTTTATAAGAAATAAACGCTCGGAAGACATACGACCAATCACATTACCGACAAAGCTTTTTTGATATACTTCTTGTAAGTCGGTATACGAAATACTCCAAATAGACATATTGGTTAGCGCTTGTACTTGATACTTAGAAGGCTTGTTGGTTATAAACGAATCATAGGCACTAACAAACTCATTTGCAAAGCAAAAACCAAAGGTAATTTCTTTTTCTTGTTCTTCTTTAGGAATTAAAAAACGTGCAATTCCAGATTCTATAAAAGAGATATAATTTTCAACCTGACCTACTTCTACAAGAATGTCTTTTTTACGGAATTCACGCTTTATTAGTTTAGAAGAAAACAGTTGCCAATCTGCATCGTTTACAGTAACTGTTTCTTCTATGTAGGCTCTAATGTTTTTCATATTTCTTTGTTACCTACAAAGAACGGTTTTTTATTTTTTTAAACTAGGTTTTTAAGCTTTCAATACAAAAAAAGCGTCCTTTTTTAGGACGCTTTTTGTATTTGTGTTTTTATTAAAACTTAGAATTGTAAATCAACTACAAGATCAAATTCATCATAAATTGCTTTGTCTTTTAAATCATCGAAAAAGCTAGTAGAACCATATTTCACATCAAATTTTGTTCTGTCTACTTTTAATGTTGCTGTTGCTTTACTTCCGTAAACAGATATATTTACAGTTACTGGGTTTGTTTTTCCTTTAATGGTTAAATCTCCAGTAACGGCATACGAGTTCTTTCCTGTTGCTGTTACTTTAGTAAATACTAAGTTTGCTGTTGCAAAGTTACTTACTCCAAAAAAATCATCCGATTTTAAATGTCCGTCTAATTTCCCTTTGTATTCTCCTTCCAGATCGGTACTACTAATGGTTGTCATATCGATAACAAAAGTTCCACCTGTTAATACTTCGTCTTTAAAAGTTAAATTTCCAGATTGTAAGTTTATCGTTCCTTCATGAGAACCTGTTACTTTGTATCCTTTCCAAACGACTTTACTATCTGTAGTATTAATGTCTTTGTTTTGCGCTAGTATAGCGGTTGAAAATGTTGCAAATGTTATAATTGCTGTTAAAATTGTTTTCATCTTTATATATTTTTATAAGTATACCGCAAAGATCGAACAACAATGGGAAAGAAAAGATGACCTAGTTTATTAAATGATGTTAATGTAGATTAACATTTTTTATTGCAAAGCAATTTGGCTTTTAATTTTGCTTAGAAATTCTTTTGTAATCCCTAAATAGGAAGCGACCATATATTGTGGGATACGTTGTTCTATTTCGGGATAACTATCTCTAAAAATGAGATATCGCTCTTTTGCAGACATACTAAAATTTCGAACGATTCTTTTTTGTGAAGCGACAAATGCTTTTTCAATAGTTTTACGAAAGAGACGTTCTAGCTTCGGAATATGCGCATAAGTTTCTTCCATGTTATTATAGGAAAACACGATACATTCGGTATCTTCTATACATTGTACATTAAAATCGGAAGGCGTTTGAGAAATGAAACTTCCCAGATCGGAAGACCACCAATCTTCTACCGCAAACATTAGAATATGCTCTTGACCATCGGTATCTACATAAAACATTTTGGTGCAACCAGATACCACAAAACAAACGGATTTATTGATATCTCCTTGTTGTAAAATATACTGTCCTTTTAAATATTTTCTATACGTAACCTGACTGGTTAAAAAAGTTATTTCTTCGTCTGTTAAAGTTACTATTTTACTTATATAATTTAAAAGTGGCTGTATATTCATGCTCCTAATTTGATTGCTTAACAAATATAAAAAAAGCCATTACATGTAATGGCTTTTTACTTTTAATCCTTAAATAAATTGCTTTGCTATTTACAATTCCTCACAATGTCGATTGTTTTTGTTTCCGCATTAGGTATGGAACGACTTCTTTGATCTCCTCGCAGAGAGCCCTTCGGCTGCGCTCAAGATAAACCTTAAGAGAAAGCCCGACACTTTGTAGCTTACGCGGAAAAGTGGCATGCCCAATTAATTTAAAAGCTTTTCTATTTCGAGCTTGATTTTATTTAATTGTTCGATAATAATTTCGTCTTTTATATAATACAGCAAAAAGTCTATTTGAATGATTTCGTTTTTAATATATCGCGGACTATATAAAAGCTGGAATACATGTTTAAATCTTTCGATAATATCTATTTCTATATTTGGTTTAAACTTATTGTTTATCAACATTAATCCAAAATTAGCTTCCGCCATACCAATAAGCACAGAAACGTCTAAATCGGTTTTATCATAATCTTCTAGTTCTTGATGAAAATCTATTAGGTAGGATTTTATATCTACGCTGTTTTCGAAAGCTCCCGAATTTGCGATGGCATCTTCCAATTTATCGTCTCCTAAAAGCTCTATAATATGTCCGACAAAAATTAAATTAGACATCGCATCTAAACTGTTGCCATCGTATTTATTGATGGATGTTTTATAAGAATCCACGTACATTGCAAATGCTCTTTTAAGGTATTCAATTTTTTCTTTATTGGTTTCTAAATGTGTAGATGCTAATTTATAGGCATTTCCTACAATATTTAGTCGGCATGGATTTTTACCTACTAAGGTTAAAAACTCGATTTCTTTTAGGTCATAGACCAACGTTTTTCTATCTAAATGATTGGTTTTAATAATACAATATTGCTCTAAAGCTTCAATAGAGAAATTACCATTAGAGTACACAAATAGGTCTTTAAATTTTTGCAATGCAATTTCTGTTTCGCCTAATTCATTATACACCAAAGCTTCTTTTTCTAAAATATTAGCATCTAATAAATTCGCCTGTTCCACTTTTTCTAGGTAGCCTTCTAATTTTTGAAGTGCTTGATTGCTATTGTATTTTTGGTCTCTAATCGCTATTAACAGATTATCAAAATCGGTATATATCTGGGAAGGAATTACATATTCAAAAGCTTCTTTTTTCTTGGATCCTCTAGTAATAAACCTGTAAAATTGATTTCCGTAACATTGGTACGCGCCCCAAGTACTGGTATTCGAATGGTTTTGATAACAGACCAATCTTGCTTTTTGAACCGCACTTCCAAAAGTATCTCCTTCTAACATATTTTTATAAAAGACTTCCGAAAAAGTTTTTGCTGCAGCATCATTAACTGCCCAACCAGAAATAACAATTGCCTTAACGCCCATTTCTATAAGTTGCGTTCCTACATTTGCTGCTAATCGATAACGCTCTCTGGTATACTTTTCGTCTTCGACATTTATAGTTCCAGAATAGCAACAGTTTATAAAGACAAATTCTGGTATATAACCCAATTGTTTTATAGTTGCTGGATCGATACAAATACTTTCTCCAATTGCGATACCTACTTCATTATTTTCTGGATCGTATAAACCATGTCCAGCAAAATGTAATATTTTATACTTTTTATTAAACAACTCCATCATTATTGGTGCTGCGGAAGCATTGATCATAGAAGTCGTCTCAAAGCCAAATTGATTTATTTTTTTAGCAATCCATTCTGCTTCCTCTTTTGCTGCTGGCAATTGTGGCAGATTATCGCTATTATAATTAGGATCACCAACAACAAAAACATTATTATTATTTAGAGATACCTGCGAATTATAGGTTGCATTTTCTGTCACCAACTGTCTTATAAAACTAGAACTTACAGCTGCCGGCGTTTCTCCTGTTTCATGATCGTGTAATAACTCCCACGGGATTTGCGCCGCATTCTTATCAAGTTTGATAATCATATTGGCTTGGTTTCTAAAAGTGTCTTTAAACTCATTAGGTACTAACATTTCAAATAATGCCTTCGATAACCTTTTATCCCAAATAGACTGATAGGATTTTTGTTGTAATAAGAAATTAATTTTATGCAAACCAATATCAATCATTTCTTGTTCTACTCTTGCCAATCCGTTGGACGAATAATACTTAAAACCAACCACATTATCTTTCGCATTTCTATCCTTGTTTTCTTTTAGAACCCCATTGATATGAAGGTTATACCACCAGTTATATTTATTGTCGGAATACAGTTGTTTCTTTTTAGCACCCGCTCTTCGTAAAACACCTTTGGTTAAATTAATAGAAATTCGGTTGTCATTATCTTGCATTCTGCTTAAGCTGAAATATGCCTGACTCGCTACAGATTCATAGTAATTAATAATCTCTAAATCTTTAATTTGTTTTAATCCTTCCCCTCTATCTTTTATATATGCATTCGCTGCCGAAATACCTAGTAAAATACCTTTTAGGGAATCTTCTAATGGCAGTTTACCATAACCAATACCGATTAAAATAGCGGAAAGTCCTGTACCATATTTTTTAACTTCTGGCAACGTATAGTTATCTCGCATAAACATGGCATACTTTAAAGTTGCAAACTTCACCGTTTTGGCTAAGAGGAAAGTAGTTAAGTTATCCGAACTTCCTAAACCACAAATAACAGCTCCTTTAGGTTGCGTTTTTAAATTAAAAAACACCTCACTTTCTCCAACTTGCCCCGGATAATAACCAATATCTAAACGCTGTGACAACCGATTATTTAAATAATTATCTAATGCTTTTTCGGCACTTAAAATCAGGTCCATATAAAAGTGGCCAACCATCACTGGATAAGAAGATATTCGTAAATCCCCATTGATAACACTAACATTTATCATTTCGGTTTCCGAGGCTGCAACTTGCTGTGTATCAAATAGCGCTTTTACAACTTCTTGTTGATTTTGCAACGGTTCGGCATAACGATATACTTCACTAATCACTTCACCACTTCTAGACTTTGGCTGTTGCGTACTAAGTTTATTGGTACTTCCTGTTGCAATGATATCTTCAATACCTTCAAAAATATATTTCTCATTTGCCAAATCGCCATGCGTGGTATTAGAATAATATAAATTGGTACTACCAAGAAGCTGTTTCGGAATTCCAGATTGCCAAGTAACACTTCCATCTCCATAAGAGGTCGCTTTATAGACTAGTTTTTCATAACTGGATAAAAATCTACTTTTAAAGGTATAATCAAATACTGTTTCTTCCGCTTTTCCTGCTACATAATATATATTCTTAAAAACGTCTTCATTTTCAGGAGTTTCTAAATCTTTTAAAAAGTCCAGTACACTAGTTCTAAATGCTTTAAAATCTTTTAAAGACCTCTCATTTCTACCTGGTTCGGGCATGTCCTTAAGATTCGCGGCTTTATCTAAATCTTTCCAAAACTGAGCATCCCAAAAAGGTCTTTTACTATATTTTTCAATGGGTAACAATTCAAATACACCAGGATATTTCCAGAATATTTTTAGAAGATCTTTTTTATTATTTCTAAAATCTAAAGCAGCTAATTGTTTTACGCGTCTACTATGACCAGTAAGCACTTCCATGATTAAATAAGAACCCATCCATGGTGTTCCTAACATGATAAACTTGTTCTTTTTATTATAGGAAAAGTCAGCCCAGACATTTTTAAAATCCATCATGCATTGTCTTGCAACCAATCCTCCCATAGAATGGGCAATAATATTAATATTCGCATTTGCTTCTATTAGTATTTCTAATTGCGCGCTTAATTCTTTAGCTGCTCCTTTTAAAGACTTTCGCCAATCAAATTCTAGCGTAATTACATCATATTTCCCAGAATAATACTCGCTGATTTTAGAATAAAAATCCTTAATAATCCCGGAAGCCTTCACATTATCGGCACTAATATTTAAGTTATTGACAATAGCACCTTTATTAATATTACGCATATTCACCCATTGATCATCGTTATCACTAGCTAGTGTAGACCCCATAATTCCGGGGATAATAATGACAACATCCCGTGAAATATTACTCGGTTTGAGTGAAAAACCATCTAATGAAAATTTATCTAGTATAACGCCTCTATCTGCATCCGTACTATTAATTACCGCATTGTAAACAGTGGCTGGGTTTTGTTCCGAATCCTTAAAAGCTTGAAGTATAGCTTCACAAGATTTGATATTAGAAAAATATTTGAAATGGTTTGTATTGCTTCCTTTGGAAAGAAAAAGATGTATTCCATTCGTTCTCTGTACACCATGAACCATACGATACGTATCTACTACGAGATCATTTTCGGTGCGGTAAAATAGATTTGTAAGAATCACTTTTAAGGAACTAAAACTCACTCCGGAAACATCCGAATCTCCTGAAATAGCATATAACTCACTTGCGACAGTAGTATCTGCAGCATTTATCATTTTTTGAAATAAAGACTCCGGCATCATACTATTTAATCCTGGTAGTATTTCGGGATTTTCTTTTTGGGAAATCAATTCCATTAGAAATGATTTTACAGCTTCATACATCGGATTTCTAACACCAAATGCTATAGACACCGCATTTAATAATAGGTTAAAAAAGTGGTCTGCTCTTCTAGACAGAATAGTTGTTCCGCTTGCTGGCGCAGCAACTCGAACGACCTTATCTATTTTAATACGCTTATTAACCACCAATGCATTAATATCTAGCATCAGTTTATGCGAATACGGATCTTCCTTTTTTAAAATACTCAATTCATTTTCACTAAATCCAACCTTAGAAACATAATTTCTAAAATCACATTTTGCAAGAATATCGGCTACCAAACCTCCTCGAGAATGGCTTAATATATCAATCGTACAATCATCTGGACAGCGATTTAAAAAATCTAAAGCATTTTGTAACGGACTTTGCGATAAGGTATAATGCTCTAATGCTAGAATATTTGCGCCGTAAATTCCAATAATATCATGCCAAGTATTGCTACTATTCAAACTACCAAAGGCGTCTATAGTATTAGAAAGTGTACCGTGAAGTAACAATAGGTATTTGTCTTGTTTGCTTTTTTTATAAGGCACTAATTTAAAATTAGCATCTACTTGATATAAACCTGGATGCGGTTGTACTCTTTTATCATAGGTTTCCCCAAGAACTTTCATAGAAACTTCGGCAACCTTTTTAGCCTTAAAAACACTAAACACTTTAACCAAAGCGCGTTTAATAAGTCCTCTAGAATTTTCGCCTGTGGCTATTTGCGTTTCAAACAAATAATCGTCATCACTTCCAGATCTTTTTTCTAGTGTTTTTTCGTTATATATTTCCTGAATATCTTCGGGATGGCCAATCCACTCGGTATTATCTGTAAACTGTAAAGACAGTAAATCGTGTTCTTCAAAAGAGACCGTAATGGGTTTATTTTCCGATCGATTGGAAGACACATCAATACTTGTTTTTAATTCAAATTTGGCTTGTAATGTAATAGGCAGAATACTATCTACATTATCCACTTTAATTTCATTTCCGTAAAACTTTGCTTTTCTAATCATAATTCGCACCTTATCACTGTTTATATAAAACATATACATCACACGCAAAAACTGAGTACTTGCGTGCAACCCCATCTGAATACAGATAGTTGGGGTGCTATTAATTTATTTCTAGGAAGAAATAGTTAAGATTAACTGCAATAAATATACAAAAAAAAGATAAAACCTTTCTGTTATTTCATGTCTTACGAACATAATAAACAGAAAACCAATATATTATATTTACAAATCCTATAATCTAGATTTAATACGTTCTTCTTTTTAGTATAAAAAAAAAGTGTTTCTACAAGGTAGAAACACTTTTTGAAATTGGTTTATATGGACTACCAATTGTCTATTTCATTTTTTAATTCTTCTTTTGATTTTCCGTAGCGTTCTTGAATTTTACCCGCTAGTTTTTCAAAACTACCTTCTGCTTCTGTGTACTCATCCTTAGTGACTTTTCCATATTTCTTTTTAAAGTCCCCTTTAATCTGTTTCCATTTTCCTTCAAATTGATCACTATTCATTTTTTTTATATTTTAATATTAATATAATACAAAGGTAATGGCAGAAAGGCTTAACTAGTGATGCAATCCATATTTATCTTAACGCAAATAAAAATCTATAAAGCATTATCCATAATATCCTGAACACATTCTGGGTTAAGTAACGTACTAATATCGCCTAAATTACTAGTATCTTTTTCGGCAATTTTACGCAAAATACGACGCATGATTTTTCCGCTTCGTGTTTTTGGTAAACCTTCGGTAAATTGAATTTTATTTAGTTTTGCTATCGGCCCAATACGATCAGAAATCAATTGATTAATCTCTATACGCAGGTTATCGTGATTTCTACTTTCTCCAACATCTTTTAAAGTAATATAACCATATAATGCACTTCCTTTTACATCATGTGGAAAGCCTACAATTGCACTTTCAGAAACTGCAGGATGTTCATTAATAGCATCTTCAATTGGTGCTGTTCCCAAATTATGTCCGGAAACGATAATAACATCATCTACACGACCGGTTATTCTATAGTAACCAACCTCATCTCTTAACGCGCCATCTCCTGTAAAATATTTATTTTCATAGGTAGAGAAATAGGTTTCTTTATAACGTTGGTGATTTCCCCAAATAGTACGTGCAATACTTGGCCAAGGGAATTTTATGCATAAACGTCCTTCGACTTGATTCCCTTTTAATTCTTCGCCAGTTTCATCCATTAAACAAGGTTGAACTCCTATGAATGGTAAAGTTGCATAGGTTGGTTTTGTTGGTGTTACATACGGAATTGGCGTTATCATAATTCCACCCGTTTCGGTTTGCCACCACGAATCTATAATCGGACTTTTCCCTTTTCCAACATTATCATTATACCAATGCCAAGCTTCTTCGTTAATTGGTTCTCCTACACTTCCTAGAACTTTAAGGGAAGATAAATCGTATTTTTCGACTAACTCTACACCTTGTTTTGCCAAGGCGCGAATTGCTGTTGGTGCGGTGTAAAATTGACTCACTTTATGTTTCTCTACAATATCCCAAAAACGTCCAAAATCTGGATAGCTTGGTACACCTTCAAATAATACGGTGGTTGCTCCATTTGCTAACGGACCGTAAACAATATAACTGTGACCTGTAATCCAACCAATATCTGCAGTACACCAATACACATCGTTTTCTCTATACTGAAATGCATTTTTAAACGTATATGCTGTATACACCATATATCCAGCTGTGGTATGTACCATTCCTTTTGGTTTTCCTGTAGAACCTGAAGTATATAATATGAATAATGGATCTTCGGCTTGCATAACTTCTGCTGTACATTGATCGGAAGCTGCATCTAATAAAGGTTGCAACCATTTATCTCGACCTTCTTTCATGTTTATATCCGAATGAATTCGCTTTGCGACCAAAACCGTTTCTACACCATCACAACTTTCTAAAGCTTCGTCTACAATACCTTTTAAATCGATTGTTTTTGCACCGCGATACGAGCCATCACTAGTAATTACCATTTTACAATCGCTATCGTTAATTCGAGTAGCTAAAGCATTTGCCGAAAAACCTGCAAATACCACATTATGAATTGCTCCTATTCTAGCACATGCTAATAAAGAAATAGCCAATTCGGGAATCATTGGGACATAGATACAAACACGATCACCTCGTTTCACACCTTGTTCTTTTAAAACATTTGCAAATTGATTTACACGATGGTATAATTGTCTGTAACTAATATGCTCTGCGCCTTCTTTTGGATCATTAGGCTCAAAAAGAATTGCGGTTTTGTCCCCTCGAGTTGCTAAATGTCTATCGATGCAATTTTCTGTAATGTTTAATTGCGCTCCTTCAAACCATTTTACCTCTGGTTTTTTGAAATCCCAACTTAAAACATTATCCCATTTTTTTCGCCATAGAAAATGTTCTTCCGCAATTTCTTCCCAAAAATTTTCTGGATTTCTAACAGATTTTCTATAGACTTGGTAATATTCTTCTAGGTGTTTAATGTGGTAATTACTCATAATGTATGGATTTAAATATTTTTCTTACACTCCGATTAACTTCGTGTACAATTTGTTTAATTATATAATGTATAGGATAACTTCCGCCTTTTTTCTTTCCTCAAAAGAAGTGCTAGTCATACTATCTGAATTTGTTTTTTTAATTAATGAATCCCAATATGATGGGTTTGATATACCATTTTAATTTCGTTTATAATGTTTATATCATCAATGGTGGATGGTATATTATACTGCTGTTCGTCTGCGATATTTCGTAACAATTTACGAAGAATTTTTCCACTTCTTGTTTTTGGTAATCGCTGCACAACTAACACATCTCTAAAAGAGGCAACTGCACCAATTTCTTTCCGAACCTCTTGTATAATTTCTTTTTGAATTTGATTTTCTTCGGAAGCTTCGCCAGATTTTAAAACGATTAGACCTAATGGCTTTTGTCCTTTTAAATCACAATGCACACCAAAAACGGCACATTCTGCCACTGCTGGATGTGATGCTACAATTTCTTCCATTTCTGCCGTAGATAATCGGTGACCTGCCACGTTGATAACATCATCTACACGACCTGTAATAAATACATAACCATCTTCGTCTTTATAACCGCCATCTCCTGAAAAATAATATCCTGGAAAACGGTCTAAATAACCCGCTTTAAAGCGTTCTGGATTTCCCCAAAGGTTACTTAATGTTCCTGGTGGTAGTGGTAGTTTTACTGCTACATAACCTTCTACACTAGAGTCGACTGTTTCTCCTTCTTCATTCAAAATTTGAATATCATAACCGCACACAGGAAAACTTGCAGATCCTGGCTTTACTTCTTGCAAAGCCACACCAACCATATTTGCAATCATTGGCCAACCGCTTTCCGTTTGCCACCAATGATCGATTACGGGAATTTTTAATTGTTCTTCGGTCCAAGTTAAAGTGGCTACATCACAACGTTCACCAGCTAAAAACTGATATTTTAAACAAGACAAGTCGAATTGCTTTAGTAATTGGCCTTCTGGATCTTCCTTTTTTATCGCTCTAATTGCAGTTGGTGCCGTGAACATTACTTTTACTTGATGCTCACTTATAACTCTCCAAAACGTGGATGCATCTGGAGTACGTATTGGTTTTCCTTCAAATAGAACGGTTGTATTTCTGTTTAATAATGGTCCGTACACAATGTAACTATGCCCTACAACCCAGCCTACATCGCTTGCTGCCCAAAAAGTATCACCTTCGTCTACACCATAAATGTATTTCATAGAAAATTTTAAAGCAGTTGCATAACCACCAGTATCTCTAATAATTCCTTTTGGTGTTCCAGTAGTTCCTGAAGTATATAATATATAGGAAGGATGTGTCGATGCTAAGGAAACAGCTTCGATGGAAGGAGATTCTTCGACTAAAGTTGTATAATTTATATCGTAGTTTTTCTTCGGAATTTCTACTCCTAATTGTCTATCAAAAACAATCACATGTTCTGGTTTGTTTTCCGCTTTAGCGATAGCCTCATCTACAAATGGTTTATACGGAATAATGCGTTCTATTTCTATTCCGTTGGATGCTGTAATAATTACTTTTGGTTTACAATCATCGATACGAATTGCTAATTCATGCGGTGCAAATCCACCAAATACCACAGAATGAATAACGCCTATTCTAGCACATGCTAACATCGCGAATGCGGCCTGCGGAATCATTGGCATATAAATGATACATGTATCTCCTTTTTGCAAGCCTAAACGTTGTAATCCACCAGCAAGTTTAGATACTTCATGGTGTAATTGATGGAAGTTAATGTGCTGTTTTGTGTTTGTAACTGGCGAGTCAAAAAGGATAGCATTTTGTTCCCCAAAACCATCTTTTATATGTTTGTCTATACACAAATAGCTAAGGTTTAGTTCCCCATCTTCAAACCATTGACTATAGTTATATTTATCTTTAGACAAAATGCTTTTTGGCGACGTAAACCAGTCGAGTTGATCTGCTTGTTCTTTCCAGAATTGCTCTGGATATTGAATACTTTTTTGGTAAAACTCTTGGTATTTCATGGCTATGCTTTTTTAGAATTAAACAAGCCAAACCAATTAGGATTAAGCACTTTTAGTTTGATAAGTGCCCAAATAATAACCACAAAACAAACACCCATAACTATTGAAAGCATAGGACTTACGTTGGTTTCGTTTTCGAATTTAAACCTTAAAAAAAGCGTAACTAAAATGTAGATACTAATTATAATATCTGACGCTAATGGGTTGATGCGAAATTTCATGTCTTTAAACTTTAATTAAACTTAGTTTGTTTGCACACAAAACCAATATTAAAAAAAGACTTACAAAGACTTTTATGCTAATAATTCCAGTATTTCTGAAACTATTTTTTTAACGGAAAAAGGTTTTGTTAAATACTTATCTGCTCCTAGTTTTAAACCCTTTTCAATATCTGAAGCTTTATTTTTTGCTGTTAAAAACACCACTTTGGTATTTTTTAAACTTTCCGTGTTTTTTATATGTGTCAAGGTTTGAAAACCATCTACATTCGGCATCATAATATCTAACAACACCACATTTGGTATTTGGTGTTTTAATATCTCTAAAGCCTCACTTCCATCTCTTGCAATAAACACTTCAAAATCTTGTTTTTTGAAGGTATATTCTAACGACATTACAATATTTGGTTCGTCGTCAACA
This sequence comes from uncultured Flavobacteriaceae bacterium, assembly GCA_947502495.1. Taxonomy (GTDB): domain Bacteria; phylum Bacteroidota; class Bacteroidia; order Flavobacteriales; family Flavobacteriaceae; genus Oceanihabitans. Next base: position 22,339 of record CANNAC010000005.1, read on the forward strand.
ATTAAAATTTTATTCTTCATACTTTACGACAACAATTTACTTAAAAGGTATGGTAAAAACAAGTATTGCGCCATTTTTTACATCTTTTTTTGCCCAAATTTTTCCGTGATGCTTTTCTACTATTTGCTTGGATATTGCTAAACCCAATCCGCTACCTTGCGGTTTCCTTGTATTTTGATCTTGCGATTGATAAAATTTATCAAAAATAAAATCGTAATCTTCTTCTGGAATCCCTTTACCATTGTCGGTTACAGAGATTTCAACAAAGGCATTTCCCAATTTATAATCCACTATAATTTCTCCGGTGTTGGCGGTACAAAACTTAATAGCATTAGACAGCAAATTGGTTAGCACTTGAAGAATGCGATCTTCATCATAATTCGTGCTAAACGCATGGGTATTCTTATTTATTATTTGCACTTCTTTTTTAGCTGCTATCTGCGAGATACTACTAATCGCTTTAGTGATGGTTTTTTGAATATCCTGATATTGCATATCCAAATTAAGACGTCCAGTTTCCAACTTTTCAAAATCCAAAATATTATGAATTAATCGTCCTAAGCGATCGGAATCTTGGAGTATATTTTTTAAAAATTGTGCCTTTATTTCTTTAGGCATATCATCCTCTTCATCCATCAACAATTCTGTAGCAGCACGAATACCCGTAATTGGCGTTTTTAGTTCATGTGCAACCGTGTCTAAAAACTCATCTTTTTGTTTGTCCTTAGAAATCAATTCCTCATTTACATCTTTCAATTTGGAAGACAGTTGTGTTAGCTCATTCGATTTTTCTAAAAGCATTTTATTACTGACAATATTCTCTTTGGACTCTTCTAAAATCTTCAGTACTTCCACCAAACTAATCTGCTCTTCTTTTACCACACTTGCAATTAGTATTTTTGCCGATGCAGAACCGATACTTCCTGTTAGTAGTTTTTCAGAAAAATTAATCAATCGTGCATCTGCTAGCTGCGTGTCTTGTGGCAACTTATATTTAGTAAAGAAAATATTTAATGCTCTGGACGCTCTTTTTTCACCTAAAAAACGAACTAATACATTTTTAATATCTGCAACATACGCTTCCCCTTTCCAAACTAATGCACTGTCTTGAAGCGTGGTGAAATTGTTACTATCGACATACATTTCGGCATAATTACGCTCTCTATAATTTCCTTTAGCCATTAATGAAAACACTAAATAACTCATTACATTAAAGGTCATACTCCAAAAGAAAGCATGTGCTGGCGGACTTATAAAATCGATACCAAATAAGGCGTAAGGTTTTAATGCGGCTATACCAAATAAACCGAATTGCTCAAAATCGTCTGTTCCTGTTAACTCTCGTAATGTAAATGGAAAGACTAAAGTATATACGGCAATGGCAAAACCTATAAGAATACCAATAATTGCAGCTTTTGAAGAACCTCGATTCCAATATAACCCTATAAAAAACGAAGGAGCTAATTGCGAAATAATAACAAAAGAGATCAACCCAATGGAATACAATGACAACTCTTTTGAAAAGGAGACATAAAAGAAATATGCAGTAATAATGATTGTAAAAATAGAAATACGACGAATATTCTTAATATATTTTAAGTTTCTATCTGGCTGGTTTTTAATAAATTTATCTAGAAAACCATACGGAATAATCAAGTTATTACTTACCATTGTAGATAAAGCCAACGTAGATACAATCACCATAGAAATGACTGCTGAAAAACCACCAAGAAAAACAAGGGTTGCAAAAAAGGAGTTTCCGTTTTCTAAAGGTAGTAGCAAGGAATAATACTCTGCATTTTGTGTACTTCCAAAAGTGAGCTTTCCTGCCCACGCAATAAAAATCACGAAGAGATTAAAAAGCAATAAATACAACGGAAATAACCAAATGGCTTTTTTTAAATGCTTCTCTCTATTATTCTCTAGAACAGAAACTTGAAATTGCCTAGGCAATAAAAATATGGCCATAAAAGATAGACCTATCAAGAACAACCAATTAAAACCATCTTCTATCCCACCAAGTGTGGTGAGTTCTTTAAAGTTTTCGGTAACTGAAATTTTCTCATAAATATCTGTGGTACCATCAAATAAATAAAACGTAACATAAACACCGATTGCTAGAAAGAACACGAGTTTTAAAACGGACTCAAAAGCCACGGTCGCAATGATTCCTTTATGTTTTTCGGAAGCATCCGCATTTTGAGTACCAAAGAAAGTAGCAAAAATAGCCAATAATAAAGCAACATAAAATGTAGAATCATCTATTACTGTTGTGGAGATATAACTGGTATCATCCGACATGATTTCAAAAGTTTCGGAAACCGCTTTTAGCTGTAACGAAATATATGGCAAAGTCCCGAAGAGACAAACAATAGTTACTAGCGCTCCTAGAAACCTACTGTTTCCATATCGCAAGGAAATAAAATCTGCAATAGATGAAATTTTGTGTTGTTTAGAGATCCGAATGACTTTACGGAGTACAACAATCCACAAAGGCGCTGCAATAACAGGACCTAAATAAATAGGTAAAAAACTAATCCCTGAATTTGCTGCAATTCCAACGCTTCCGTAGTACGTCCAAGCAGAACAATACACTGCTAAAGATAAGGTGTACACGTATGGATTATTCACCCATTTACTTTGGCGTTTTTTTTCCGCTAGAAAAGCAATGTAAAATAACACTGCTAAATAGATGATAATGATAATGATTAAAGTGTAATTATTCATAATGGCGTTTTAATACGATATATGAAATTACGATGGACAATAACCAAATCGAAAATATAGAAAAGTATAAGGTTGGAATACCAAAAACTGCGCCTTCAAAATTAAAAACTAGAATGAATGGTATATTAAAAAATAAAAACAATGCTATCGATAATACGACTAGCTTTTGTTCGTGACGTTTTTTCATGTGATTGGCTGGTTTCATTTCCGCGAAAGCGAAAAAAATAATAACTTTACTAATATAAGAAATCAGCACTACATACATGTAATGCTGATTTACAAACTAACTAAATTAAATTAAGCTTTATATTTTTCAGCGAAAGCGAAAAGAATATAAGACAGAACTCAAAGTTTTAATGATTGGAAGCTTCACCTGCTCCAGAAGGTATTCTAATGCTTTCCACCATATCTTGAACATCTTGTGGTGGCGCTGGTGTCATTCTAGAAACGACTAATGATATTACAATATTTACGCACATTGCAATAGTACCAAATCCTTCTGGAGAAGTACCAAACCACCAATCTTCACTTGTTCCTCCACCAAACATGTCGAGTTTAAATTTCATCATGTAGAATAACATTAATACGATTCCTACAATCATTCCTGAAATAGCACCTTGACTATTCATTCGCTTGTCGAAAATCCCAAGAATAATCGCTGGGAAAAAGGAGGCTGCGGCGAGACCAAAGGCGAGCGCGACGACTGCTGCTACAAATCCTGGTGGATTAATACCAAAGTAACCTGCTATTAAAATAGCTACAAAAATCGAGATTCTTGCTGCTGTTAATTCATTTTTATCTGAAATATCTGGTTTTAATTGTTTTTTAATTAAATCGTGAGAAATCGATGTAGAAATTACTAAAAGTAATCCTGCCGCAGTAGATAATGCTGCCGCAAGTCCACCAGCTGCTACTAAAGCAATTACCCAATTTGGTAAATTAGCAATTTCTGGATTTGCTAATACCATGATATCTCTATCTACATACAATTCATTTTCAGCATCACTTGCGTTAGATACCATACGTTCTCCACTTGCTCCTCTTGCATCGGTATACATCGGTTTTTTACTAGATAAAGCACTTCCTGCTACATATTGAATTTTCCCATCTCCATTTTTATCTGCCCAAGCAATTAATCCTGTATTTTCCCAATTTTTAAACCATTCTGGAATTTCTTTATATTCTTTATTACTTACCGTTTCAATTAAGTTTGTTCTTGAAAAGACTGCAATTGCAGGTGCTGTAGTATATAAAATGGCGATTAAGAATAAAGCATATCCTGCAGATTTACGTGCATCTTTCACTTTAGGCACTGTAAAGAAACGAACAATTACGTGAGGTAATCCTGCTGTTCCTGTCATTAATGCTAAAGTAATTGCAAACACATCCCAAGTAGATTTTGTCCCACTTGTATATTCATTAAAGCCGAGTTCTGTATGTAATAAATCTAACTTATCTAACAGAAAAGCGCCACCTTCTACTTTTCCTCCCATTCCTATTTGCGGAATGATATTTCCTGTCATTTGCATCGATATGAAAAATGCAGGAACCATAAAAGCAAAGATTAAGACACAATATTGTGCTACTTGTGTGTATGTAATTCCTTTCATTCCTCCTAAAAGCGCGAAGGTTAGTACTACGGTCATTCCAATAAGTACTCCTAAATTAATATCTACTTGTAAGAATTGAGAAAACACAATACCTACACCACGCATCTGACCTGCAACATACGTAAACGATACAATTAATGCGCAAATTACTGCTACGGTTCTAGCGGTATTTGAATAATATCGATCTCCAATAAAATCGGGCACGGTAAACTTTCCAAACTTACGTAAATAAGGTGCTAACAATAATGCTAGTAATACGTATCCACCAGTCCAACCCATCAAATATACAGAGCCATCATATCCGGAAAAGGAGATAATTCCTGCCATACTAATAAAGGAGGCGGCACTCATCCAATCGGCTGCAGTAGCCATACCATTTGCTAAAGGAGAAACACCTCCACCGGCAACATAAAATTCTTTTGTTGAGCCTGCTCTTGCCCAAATTGCTATTCCAAAATATAAGGCAAAAGTAATCCCTACTAATAACCATGTCCAAAATTGTACACTCATAATTTTTGTTTTTTTATTAAGATTAGTTAAGGATTACTCGTCGTAACCGTATTTTTTATCCAGTTTATTCATTAGCCTTACGTAAACGAATATTAGAATCACGAATACATAAATGGAACCTTGTTGGGCAAACCAGAATCCTAGTTTAAATCCGCCAAGTCTAATAGTATCTAATTCTTCTCTAAATAATATGCCGCATCCAAAGGACACAACAAACCATATTACAAGTAATATTGCTAAATACTTGATGTTTTCTTTCCAGTACGCGGTTGCGTTGTCTTGTTTATCACTCATAGTTGTTTATTTTATAGATATATCATTGCTTGAAGTGAAATAGTGTTTGTATCTACAGCACCAAATTGTTGATTGTTATATTCTAAGGTTAGTTTTGAGTTATGACCACTCATAAAAGCATTAACTCCTACGCCTAAAGAGGTTCTGTCATCGCTTGTAGCATCATAACTATGGGTACTATAACTTACATAAGGTTGAAATCTTGTTTTTGCTTTATCGCCATTAAAAACATAACCAACATGCGCATAAAGCATATCTCCCGTACCATAAGCACTATACAAATAATCTTTTCCGTAGTCATTATTTTGAAATACAGCGTACGCAGTAATGGCACTACCTTTATCTCCTATTGGCGCATCATAAAAAGCATCTACAGCAAATATGGAAACATCTTCCCCTTTTAAATCTGGATTTAATAAGGTTCCGTTATCTACAACAGATCCTTTCGGATGTAAAAAGAAACCTGCTCCTACGTTGAACACTTTTTTAGTACCTAAGTATGTTCCGACTTTATATGGTAAAAAATTAGATTCCTGATCGAAGAAATGGTAATCAAAATAACCTGCATAGGTTTTACCCGCATCTTTAGAACCTAGAGAAGAACGACCATTATATACTGCTTCTCCTCCTGCAACAGCAGTACGAGAATCCAAAGTAGCATTGGCAGCATCGTTAATGGCAACGCGATATTGCAATTTGTTAAATTTACCTTTTGCAAAAACTCCTAAATGACGTGCAAATTGATCGGACAATCCAATAGTTGCCCAAGATTGGCGATGATTATCCATAGTCATCATATTTAAGGTACTTTGATTATTCAATCTGGAAATACCATTAAAATAATGTAGACCACCACCAACTGTATGATTTTCTCCTACATTATATTGCGCCCAAACATCATGAAAAAAGAGTTGTGAACCATCCCCTTTTCCTGTCGGACTTAAAGTAGTACTTGTTAAGCTGTTTAATCCGAAATGGGTTACAATTAAAAAGTCTTTGTTGATTTGTGCAAACATTAAAACACGAGCACGACGTAAATTGAAGTTTAATTTACTGTTTTCGTTTCCGTTGGCGTCCAATGTTTCATCGGTATTATAATTTGCTTGAACTTGTGCCCAAGAAATAAGCCGAAGATATTTAGAACCTTCTTCGTTCAGTTTAAACTTAAGACCGCCATCATAATCTGGAGAGCCTTGAGCTTGGATAAATTGGAAAGACAAGAATAATAGTCCGACCAATAAAAGGGTTTGTTTTTTCATTATTTAAAGGATTAGTTAGTAATAATTGGTTTTGTGTGCACCACTAATCTCTAAAAAACAATCCGTTAACAAAAAATTAATATATCTTTTTGTTAAATTACTATACTAATCTTTAAATCGTTCCCATTTAATAAGCATGAATTTATCCCCTAACTCGGTAACAACAACTCCTGCTCCTTTAATATTTTCGGCATTACTAAAATAAACTCCTAACTCTAAAGCGTTTAAAATCTTATACGTTGGATGATAATTAGAATTATACGGACGTTTAATATTGTACTTCTTGACCCAGTTCATAATACTAACATGAGAAATCCCAAGAATACGTTCGATTTCCCGATAGGTTAACCCTTCCAAGTACAACTGAAGCGACTTATTAACGTAGTAATCATCTATCTTCTTTCCAATCTTATTTACTGAAAAAAAATAGTTGCACTTTTTACACTTATAACGCTGTCTATCGTTAACAATTCCGCTTTTAATGTAATGGCCTGATCCACAATTTGGACATAAATCTACCTTCATATATATTAATTTAGCATAAATATATCAATTTAGCAATAAAAATAAAAACGTACTGTTAAAAATTTAAATTTTCAGTATAAAAAAAGCTCCAAAACCAAGAATAAACTGGAATTTTAGAGCTAAAATTAATAAAATCTAAATTTCTATACTTCTAGCGCATTATGCATTAAAAAACGCCTCTTCCTCTTTTGTTAATAAACGGGAATGAATTAAAAAACGAAGTCCTAACGGAATCTCTAAAGAGAAACTTGCTCCACGCCCTTCCGTTACATCTACGGTTAAATGGGTATGTTTCCAATATTCGAATTGGTCTTGGTTCATATAAAAATTCACTTCATTTAAGGTTCCTAATAAGATATCGCTTTCATCTAAGTACATATCTCCTTTTTCAAAAACCATTGGTGCAGATCCATCACAACAGCCACCACTTTGATGAAAAATCAAGTCGCCATGCTTTTCTTTTAACTGCTCTAACACTTTTGTTGCCGCCTCTGTAATTGCTATTCTTTCCATAATTTAAAGGTATTAAAAAAGGCTGAATTATAAATCAATTCAGCCTTTAGCGCTATTAATCAAAATATTTTAAAAGAAACCTAATTTGTTTTTATCATAAGAGATTAACATGTTTTTGGTCTGACGATAATAATTAAGCATCATCACATGGTTTTCTCTACCAAATCCAGATTTTTTATACCCTCCAAATGGTGCATGCGCAGGATATGCGTGGTAGCAATTTACCCAAACACGACCAGCTTTTATTGCTCTTGGAATTTGATATAATTGATGTGCATCACGTGTCCAAACTCCTGCTCCTAGTCCGTAAAGTGTATCGTTTGCAATTTCGATAGCTTCCGCTTCATCTTTAAATTTAGTTACACAAGCTACTGGTCCGAAAATTTCTTCCTGAAAAACTCGCATTTTATTATGGCCTTCTAATAAAGTCGGTTTAATATAAAAACCGTTTGCCAGATTCCCACTAAGTTCATTCGCAGCGCCACCAGATAACACTTTTGCACCTTCTTCTTTTCCTATTTCAATGTAGGATTTTATTTTCTCGTGTTGGTCTTTGGATGCTTGCGCACCAACCATTGTGTTCACATCATACGGATTGTCTTGAATGATAGCATTTGTTCTTTCAATAACACGCTTCATAAATGCATCATAAATATCTTCTTGCACTAAAATTCTAGAAGGCGCAGTACATACTTCTCCTTGATTAAAGGCAAATAAAACAGCACCTTCAATCGCTTTATCTAAAAACGCATCATCATGATCCATCACCGAATTAAAAAACACATTTGGCGACTTTCCTCCCAATTCCATAGTCACAGGATTTAGATTCTTAGACGCATACTGCATGATTAATTGTCCGGTTGTGGTTTCTCCTGTAAAAGCCACTTTATCTACTTTAGCACTAGACGCCAATGGTTTTCCTGCTTCCGGACCAAAACCGTGAACAATATTAATCACTCCAGGAGGAAATACTTCTGCTATTTTTTCCATTAAGAAAGTAGCTGAAGAAGGCGTTTGCTCTGCAGGCTTTAAAACCACACAGTTTCCAGTAACTAAAGCTGGAGGTAATTTCCAGGACAGCATTAGTAGTGGGAAATTCCAAGGAATAATCTGACCAATAACACCTAGAGGTTCCTTAATATTCATGGACAAGGTATTTTGATCTAACTCTGTTGCGCTTCCTTCTTCCGAACGGATACAAGCTGCAAAATAGCGCCAATGATCTACTGCCAAAGGAACATCTGCATTCAAGGTTTCTCGAATAGGTTTTCCGTTATCACAAGTTTCAATAAGCGCAAACTCTTCTAGATTTGCCTCAATAATATCTGCCACTTTATTTAATAAGGTAGATCTTTCCGTTGCCGAAGTATTTCCCCAAGCCTCTTTAGCGGCATTTGCTGCATCTAAAGCCATTTCTACATCTTCTTTTTGAGAACGTGGATATTTTGCAATGAAGGAATTATCGATTGGTGACGTATTATCAAAATATTGACCGCCTATGGGTTCTACAAATTTTCCGTTTATAAAATTGCCATATTTCTCTTTAAATTTCGGTTTAGAATAACTCATATAAATTCTTGTTAAATTAATAATTAGATAATTTTTTAATCTAAAAAATATATTATCTTTATTTTTGTTAAAGTTATTTTATCATATCCTAATTACCTTGCACGTATTTATCATAGTTTTGAACATATCTATTATTAATAGATTTGTTAACTAAAATTTTGTAACATTGATTATGGAATCGTTATTAAGTCATCATAGAAATCATAGAAAACTGACCACTTTAGTGGAGAACAGAACCACGTATAGTGCAGATTATGCAGAGCTTAATATTTTTGAAACACACGCTTTCGCGGAAAAAATATCCCTAACGTTCAACTTTCCTATTATAGCTAGTATGCTTACTGGAAAGAAAATTATGCATATTGACGGTTTTGAACCTTTTGATTTTTTTCCTGGCGAATCTGTAGTGATGCCAACCAATAAGGAAATGGTCATTGATTTTCCTGTAGCAACCAAAGAAAACCCTACGCAATGCTTAGCTTTAGGTATTGATGCGTTCAAGATTGATGAGGTAGTTGAAAAATTCAATCAGCAAGTAGCTATTGAAAACGAAAACAACACTTGGGATTTGGACGAAACCTCTTCGCATTTAATAAATAATACCGATGTCAATCATTTAATTGAGCGACTGACCTACACTTTTACCAATAACAACAAATCAAAGGATGTATTACTGGATTTAATGATTCAAGAACTCATTGTCAGACTATTACAAACAAAGGCTAAATCCCTAATAATAAATGATCCACATCAAGTTTTTAATGATACTAGAATAGGAACCGTTATTAAGTTTATTAAAGAAAATTTAACCAATAAAGACATGTCTGTAGATGTGTTGGCTAAGAAAGCATACATGAGTGCTTCTCACTTTCACAAACAGTTTAAAAACACATTAGGAATCTCTCCTATTGATTATATAAATTCTGAAAAAATTAAATTTTCGAAAAAACTAATTAAAGAGTCTTCCGATTTTAGAATGTCTGAGATTGCTTTTAAATCCGGATTTAATAACACGAGTTATTTTAACAGACAGTTTAAGAAAATGGAATTAATGACGCCGCAGCAATTTAAGGCTTCGATTAACAAGTCTTAATTTCTACGCCTTGCATCTTCATTATTTTTCTCCTTATTTCTGAATTTTGATATTTTCCGACGTTGTCGGAATTTCAAGTCGCAGGAAATTATTCGTAACTAATATACTATTAAAACCTTCTTTTAAGTATCGCTTGATTTCATTCGTTTAAAATATGCTTTTGCTTCTTTCACTACTCTCGGTGCTAAAATTAATGTTGCTGTCATGGTTGGTATTGCCATTAACGCAAAGATGCCATCTATCAAATTAATCATTAAAGCTAAGGACGTGGTTGCGCCAAGAATAATACTTAAAATATAGAAGTAGTTGTAGTAATGTTTGTTTTTATCTCCTATTAAAAACGATAAACATTTTCCGCCATAATAGGCATAAGAAAACAAGGAAGACACACTAAATACCACAATACAAAGCAGTAATAAATACCTACCATAAGTTGGCATTGCTGCACCAAAGGCATTTGCGGTAAGACTTACGCCATTCGCTTCGGTAGTTTGCCAAACTCCGGTTACCAAAATCGCCAAAGCAGTTAATGTACATACGATTAACGTATCTATTGCTGGTCCTAACATAGCTACTAAACCTTCACGAATTGGTTCGTTGGTTTTTGCTGCTCCGTGTGCTAAAGGTGCTGTACCAATTCCTGCTTCGTTAGAAAATGCGCCGCGTCGTACACCTAATATTATCAGTCCGCCTAAAAGCCCTCCTAAAAAGGCATCTCCTTTATAGTTTTCTGCAGCAAAAGCATCTGTAAAAATAAGTTTCAAATACGTGGGAACCACTTCCGCATTAGCGAATAAAATAATCATTATCAACACGAAATAAAGCAATACCATACTTGGCACCAGTTTGGATGCTACTTTACTAATTCGGTTTAAGCCTCCTAAAATCACTACGGAAGTAATCCCAACTAAAACAAGACCTATTATTAAATTCGAAGTAAAATTTACGGTTACTCCATTTGGTATTAAAACGATATCGTTAATCGCTTGTGTTAACTGATTCACATTAAAAACTGGCAATGCACCTATTAATCCGCAAAGACTAAAAAACACCGCTAAAGGTTTCCAATGTTTTCCAAGACCTTCCATTATAAAATACATTGGTCCACCTTGCGTATTCCCTTCGCTATCTTTTCCTCGGTACATAATTGCCAAACTTGAAGTGAAGAATTTTGTCGCCATACCAATAATAGCACTAACCCACATCCAGAAAACAGCTCCTGGTCCACCAATAGAAATAGCCACTGCAACCCCTGCAATATTCCCCATACCAATGGTAGAAGATAATGCGGTTGTTAAGGCTTGAAAATGCGAAATTTCTCCTGCATCCTCTGGATTATCATATTTACCACGAAGCACTTGAATGGCATGCCCCAAATAACGAAATGGTAAAAATCGGGATAAAACAAGAAGGTAAAAACCTCCTCCTATTAATAAAATTAGTAATGGAAGTCCCCAAACGAAGGAGGCAAAATCGGCAATAAATTGATCTAATACTTTCAAAGGATTCTATTTTTTTATAAATGTATTAAATAAATAGCTACAAAAAGACCTCACAGGTTTTAGAAACCTGTGAGGTCTACATTTAAAACTATAATTGGTTAATTTGCCAAATACGCTAAAACGTTTTTCTCAATACGTTCATCAATATTAGAAACATCTGCTTTTACAAACGTCTCTCCCATGATTTTTTCATAAAGCTCGATATATCTTTCGGAAACGGTTTCTATGTATTCGTCAGACATTACAGGAACTGTTTGTCCTTCTAATCCTTGAAAGTTGTTTGCAATTAACCACTGACGCACAAACTCTTTAGACAATTGTTTTTGTGCTTCGCCAGTATCTTGACGTTCTTGATAACCATCTGCATAAAAATAACGCGAAGAATCTGGTGTATGAATCTCATCAATTAAAACGATTTTCCCGTCTTTCGTTTTACCGAATTCGTATTTCGTATCTACTAAAATTAATCCGCGAGATGCTGCAATTTCTGTTCCTCTTTGAAACAATTTTCTGGTGTAATCTTCTAAAACAATATAATCTGCTTCGGTAACGATTCCTTTTGCAAGAATATCTTCACGAGAAATATCTTCGTCATGATCTCCCATTTCTGCTTTGGTAGCAGGTGTAATAATTGGGTTAGGAAACTTATCGTTTTCTTTCATTCCTTCTGGCATAGCAACACCGCAAAGCATGCGTTTTCCTGCTTTATATTCTCTTGCTGCATGTCCAGACATGTACCCACGAATTACCATTTCTACTTTAAAAGGCTCACATAAATGTCCGACAGCCACATTAGGATCTGGCGTTGCGGTTAACCAATTTGGCACTACATCTTCGGTAGCTTTCATCATGCTGGTTGCTATCTGGTTTAGTATTTGTCCTTTGTACGGAATTCCTTTTGGCATTACCACATCGAAAGCAGAAAGTCTGTCTGTTGCTATCATGACTAATTCTTCGTCATTAATATTGTAAACGGCTCTTACTTTTCCTTTGTAAAGACTTTTTTGGTTTGGAAAATTAAAGTTGGTATCTGTAATTGTATTACTCATTTTTTTTGCTTTATTTGAGATGCTTCACTTCGACTGCGCTCTGTGCACGCTAGCTCAGCATGACATAGAACTATTAGTTGTGTTACTTATTCCTTTTTATAAATTATGGATTCTGAATTCTAGTACAGAATGACAAAATTAACTTTTTAGTTTCGATTTCTAGCCCTGATTGTAGCGGCATCCTTTTTACGTCAGTTCGAGTGGATTTGCTTTTTTTGCAAATTTGTATCGAGAACAAGTAAAAAGATATAGCGGAAAGCAGGTTCCTGGCTGCTAAAAAATCTAGCCATCCAGATTTTCAATATTTCGATATGCTGCGATCACTTTCTTTACTAATTTATGACGAACCACATCTTTATCGTCTAAGAAAACCATGCCAATGCCTTCAATATCTTTTAAAACCAAAAGCGCTTCTTTTAGCCCCGAAACCGTACGACGCGGTAAATCTATTTGTCCGGGATCACCAGTTAAAAGGAACTTTGCGTTTTTTCCCATACGGGTTAAAAACATTTTCATTTGCGCGTGCGTGGTGTTTTGGCCTTCGTCTAAAATAACAAATGCGTTATCTAAAGTTCGTCCGCGCATAAACGCCAATGGTGCAATTTGAATGGTTCCGTTTTCGATATAATGTGCCAACTTTTCTGGAGCAATCATATCGCGCAAGGCATCGTATAAAGGTTGCATATATGGATCTAATTTTTCTTTTAAATCTCCCGGAAGAAATCCTAGATTCTCTCCAGCTTCTACTGCAGGACGCGTTAAAATAATACGTCGCACCTCTTTATTCTTTAACGCTTTTACTGCTAACGCAACACCTGTATATGTTTTTCCTGTTCCTGCTGGACCGATAGCAAAAACCATATCGTTTTTACGCATAAGCTCCACCATTTTACGTTGGTTTGCCGTTTGCGCTTTAATAATTTTTCCGTTTACACCATGTACAATAGCTTCCCCACTTTTGGCAGTTGTAGCATAATCATCGCTGGTATTACTGGTTAAAACACGCTCTATAACATTTTCGTCTAGCTTGTTATACTTCGCGAAATGTTTTATCAACATGGTGATTCGCCTATTGAACTCATCTAAAAGCTCTTCTTCTCCGTAAGCCTTAATTTCATTGCCTCTAGCAACAATTTTTAATTTTGGAAAGTATTTTTTTAATAATTTAATATTTTCGTTTCCAGATCCAAAAAATTCTTTTGGTGTAATTTCTTCAAGTTCAATTATTAATTCGTTCAAAAGCGTATCGATTTAATTATAGTAATCTGTTCTATTTTATTAGATTTGTTTTCCAATTAGAAAGCTAAACAAACTTAAACAATTTTAAGGTGTGTTATGTTAAAAAAATATCAACAATAATTCATGGCAATAATAACATTAACGACTGACTTTGGTGAGAAAGATCACTTTGCTGGCGCGATAAAAGGAGCTATTTATAGCGAAATTCCTGATGTTAAAATTGTTGATATCTCCCATTCTGTTTCTCCTTTTAATATTCCGGAAGCTGCATATATTATTCAAAATGCATATAGTAGTTTCCCAAAAGGCACGATTCATCTTATTGGAATTGACGCAGAAATAAATCCAGAGAACAAACACATTGCTGTTAAATTAGACGGACATTATTTTATTTGTGCTAATAATGGTATTATGAGTATGATTTGTGCAGAAATTGCACCGGAGAAAATTGTAGAAATTAATATACACGATAAAATAGTTACTAGTTTCCCTGTTCTAGATGTGTTTGTTAAAGTGGCTTCACATTTGGCTCGTGGTGGTACTTTAGAAGTTATTGGTAAAGCAATAACGGATATCAAACCAACCACCAACATCCATCCTTTTGTAAACGACGAAAAAACGCAAATTATAGGAAGTGTTATTTATATTGACAATTATGGCAATGTTATCACGAATATTAAAAAATCGTTTTTTGAAGAAGTACAAAAAGGTAGAGATTTTGAAATATTTGCTAGAAATTATAAGTTTAAAACCATTCATAAAAAATATAGTGATATTATAAATTTTGATATTCCGGAAGAAAAAAGACATGATGAAGGAACTCGTGTTGTGGTCTTTAATTCTTCTAACTATTTAGAAATTGCACTGTATAAAAGCAATACAAGTACCGTTGGTAGTGCTTCGACATTAATGGGTTTACAACTTAGAGATACGGTAACTATTACTATAAATAAAGTGTAGTTTATCGCTTACTCGGCCTTTATGATTAGAGAATAGAGAATAGAGAATAGAGAATAGAGAATAGAGAATAGAGAATAGAGAATAGAGAATAGAGAATATTAATTAGTTTTGATACAGGAAACGAAACTTTACATTAAAATTTTGAAACTTTTAACTTTTAACTTTTAAAAATGTTTGTACGTATTGTAAAAATGAGTTTTGATCCTTCTAAAATTGAAGAATTTTTAAAAAACTTTAATGCAAAGAAAGAGAATATACGAAACTTTGATGGCTGTCGTTTTTTAGAGTTATATCGAGATAAAACAAATCCCAATATCTTTTTCACCTATAGTTATTGGGAAGCGGAAGCCGATTTAGAAAATTACAGACAATCGGATTTATTTAAAGGTATCTGGGCGAAAACAAAACCTATGTTTAACGGAAAACCGGAAGCTTGGAGTGTGGATAAATTGGTGCGTTTAGATTAATTATATTGCAGTATGATAATAGGAAAAAAATTTAATGCATGTAAAAAAAGCGAATACTTTCAATTTATTGATAATTATAAAAAATACACAGATTTTAATACTTTAGGTTTATACCGATCTATTTGTGAAAACGAAAATCTAAATCTTAATGACAAAATTGAGATACGAGATTATGCCAATACTATCTTTGAAAAAACCTTCCATTTTTATCAGCTGAAAGATCCAAGAACTTATTTTAACTTAACAACTTTAGGCAAGGAATTAACTATTGCTGACGAAAGACAAGTTTGGGAAGAGATAAGACAGAATCAAGAAAAAATTCTAAAAGAAAAGAAAATTAAACATCGTAATTTTGGAGCGTATTCTAAACATGACTGTGGTCATGAAGATTGCCAATTTAACGGCATTATGATTAAGCAAGGTTCTTGGTTTGCAGAAAATGAAATGCATTTTAAAACGGATAAGAAAAAATCTTCAAGAAAATTAAAATCCGAACAAATTATAAAACAACGTAAAAACAAAAATCGAATTATAGATGATGAATTCGATTATTAAAAAAATAATTAATGCTCGCAATACTTAAAAAAGAAATCAACTCCTTCTTCGCTTCACCAATAGGTTATTTGGTGATTGCTATATTTTTATTGCTAAACGGTTTATTCCTTTGGTTATTTAAAGGAGAATTCAATATTCTAGATAATGGCTTTGCCGATTTATCTTCGTTCTTTTTACTTGCACCTTGGATTCTTATTTTCCTAATTCCTGCAGTAACCATGCGCAGTTTTAGTGACGAGAAAAAACAAGGAACGCTTGAACTTTTACTTACCAAACCTATTAGTAAATTACACATTGTACTTGGTAAATATTTTGGTGCATTGGTATTAATTTTAATTGCGCTTTTACCAACACTACTTTATGTATATACGGTAAACCAACTTGGTAGTCCGCAAGGAAATCTAGATGTTGGGAGCACACTTGGCTCCTATTTTGGCCTACTATTTCTAGTCGCAGCGTATACCGCAATTGGCTTATTTGCTTCTAGTATTACTGATAATCAAATTGTAGCATTTATCACTTCGGTATTTTTATGCTTCCTTTTTTATATTGGTTTTCAAGGTATTGCCGACTATATGTCTAGCACTTTTGTAGAGCAATTAGGAATGAGTGCACATTATAAAAGCATGAGCCGTGGTGTTTTAGATACTCGAGATATTGTTTACTTTTTAAGTGTCACTGTTTTATTTATTTTCTTCACTTCTAGAAAAATTCAAACAAAACCATTTGCCAAAAAAGACTATGCAATCTTTCTATTATTACCTTTAGGGCTTTTGGTTTTCAATATATTTTCAGCGAAAAGCGGATTATATCAACGCTACGATTTAACGCAAGACAAACGCTATACCATTAGCGATGCTGCTTTACAGATTATAGATAAGGTAGAATCTCCTATTTTAGTAGATGTATTTTTAGAAGGCGATGATTTTCCTACGGAATTTAGACGACTAAAAAACGAAACCAAGCAGCTATTAGAAGAATTTGAAGCACAAAATGCGAACATCAAATTTCATTTCATCAATCCGATTGCAGACGAAGCAACTCGGGAACGCAGTATGCAGCAGTTAAATGATCGCGGTTTAATCCCGATGCAATTAACGGTTCAAGAAAGCGGTAAGTCTAGCCAAGCAGTAATATTCCCTTGGGCCTTAGCGAGTCATAATGGAGAAACGGTTAAAATCCAGTTAGTAAAAACGAAGATTGGAGCGACACAACAAGAATTGGTAACCAACTCTGTACAGCATTTGGAATATGCTTTTGCAGATGGATTTAGTAAATTAGTAAATCCGAAAAAACGCAAAGTAGCCATACTAAGAGGGAACAATCAATTAGAAGACAAGTACATTTTCGATTTTGTAAAAACCATTGGCGACTATTACTTCATTGCTCCTTTTACTTTAGATAGCGTTGCTGCTAGTCCGCAAAAAACAGCTAAAGCATTAAATGATTTTGATTTAATTATTTCGGCAAAGCCAACAGAAGCTTTTACTGAAAAAGAAAAACTAGTCTTAGATCAATTTACCATGAAAGGCGGAAAAAGCCTTTGGTTGTTGGATGCTGTAGCCATAGAAAAAGACAGTTTGTATAACCCGACAGGAAAAGGAGTTGCAACAGCTAGAGATTTAAATCTTACCGATTTCTTTTTTAAGTATGGCGTTCGTATTAATCCGTCTTTGGTAAACGACCTATACTCTGCTCCAATCACTTTAGCTTCTGGAGAAGGTAGTCAATCACAATTTCAACAACTTCCTTGGTATTATTCGCCATTAGTAAATGCAGAAAGCAAGCATGCTATTACCAATAATTTAAATTTGGTGAAGTTTGATTTTGCAAACCAAATAGACACCTTAAAAAACAACATAGACAAAACGATTCTGTTAAAAAGCTCTGGACTGACGAAGTTAGATGGCACGCCACGAGAGGTTAGTTTAGAAATGACGCAGAAAGAACCAGACCCAAAACAATACAATAAAGGGAGTCAGAATCTTGCGGTGTTGTTAGAAGGGGAATTCACTTCGGTGTACAACAATAGGATTAAACCGTTTCCATTAGAAAAGGAATTAAATACTAGCGTATCTACCAAAATGATTGTCATTGCAGATGGAGATGTTATTAAAAATGATGTAGGTAGAAATGGACCTCAAGAACTTGGTTTTGATAAATGGTCTGGACAAACCTACGGAAACAAAGAATTCCTACTAAACGCCGTAAACTACTTATTAGACGATGACGGACTTATAAACATTCGTACAAAAGAAATTGCGGTAGCCTTTTTAGATCCTAAAAAAGTAGCATCCGAAAAAGCAAAATGGCAAATAGTAAATATTCTGTTACCATTAGTTTTATTAGGTGTTTTCGGGTTTATTTTTAATTTCTTCCGAAGAAAAAAGTATGCGAAATAAAATCTAGAAAACAATAAAAAGTTTCCAGCCTTCGCAGGAATAAATGTTAATAAGTTTGTTTCCATTTTCACTAGCTTTAGAATATATTTGTATCTATTCAATATTGAAACGAATTAACGTATTATATACATGAAATTTATAGTATCAAGTACCTATTTACTAAAACAATTGCAAGTTCTTGGAGGTGTAATTAACAGCTCGAACACTTTACCGATTTTAGATAATTTTCTATTCGAATTAAATTATAACGAACTTACAGTTTCTGCGAGTGATTTAGAAACGACGATGTCTTCTAAATTAGATGTAGAAAGTGATAATGAAGGTAGCGTTGCAGTTCCTGCCCGTTTACTTTTAGACACTTTAAAGACTTTTCCTGAGCAACCGTTAACTTTTGTTGTAGAAGAAAATAACACGATAGAAATTAGCTCTAACCATGGTAAGTATGCATTAGCATATGCAGATGGTGCTGAGTTTCCAAAAGCTGTAGCATTAGAGAACCCTAGTTCTACAACTATTTCTGGAGATATTTTAGCAACAGCAATTAGCAAAACTATTTTTGCTGCTGGAAACGATGATTTACGTCCGGTAATGAGTGGTGTGTTTTTTCAGTTTTCTACCGAAGGTTTAACCTTTGTTGCAACAGATGCACACAAATTAGTGAAATACACTCGTGAAGATGTAAAAGCTAGCCAAGTTGCCGAATTCATTATGCCTAAAAAACCTTTAAATCTTTTAAAAGGAATTTTAGCTGCTAGTGATGATGCTGTAACTATTGAATACAATGAATCTAATGCGAAGTTTACTTTTGAAAACACCGAATTAGTTTGTCGATTAATTGATGGGAAATATCCTAACTACGAAGCGGTAATTCCAAAAGAGAATCCGAATAAATTAAGTATTGATAGAACACAGTTTTTAAACTCTGTGCGTCGTGTTAGTATTTTCTCTAACAAAACAACCCACCAAATACGTTTAAAAATCGCTGGAGCAGAACTTAATATTTCTGCCGAAGATATCGATTACTCAAACAAAGCAGAAGAACGTTTAACTTGTGATTATCAAGGAGACGATATGCAAATTGGTTTTAACTCTCGTTTTTTAACAGAAATGTTAAACAACCTAACTTCTGGTGAAGTACAATTAGAAATGAGTTTACCAAACAGAGCTGGAATTTTAACTCCTGTAGATGGATTAGATGAAGGTGAGCAAGTTACTATGTTAGTAATGCCTGTGATGTTAAATAGCTAGATTTTCACTACTGTAATATAATGAAAAGCAATTCTTCGGAATTGCTTTTTTTGTTTCTCATATTATTTTTCGGTTACTATTTTAATATTGTACTCTTTTTATTACTTTTACGCATATCAATAGCCTCAAAATGATTCCCTTAAATCTGGTTATTGAAACGGAATGAAACAATTAATCCATCAAAAATGAAAAGTAGAATATCTCTATTCTTACTGGTTATACTTTGCGCTACGCAATTCTCTTGTAACAACACAAGCAATGCCTTAATTGGGGAATGGTTGCGCCATGATTTTAAAGCCAATTCCGAATACAAATTAACCTTTGAGGAAAACCATACCGGATACATAGTAGATCAAAAAACTACAGAACAAGGTGTTATTTCAAATATTGTTTCTATCGATTGGAAAGTAGATAAGGATATACTAACCATATCTCAAGATAACAAAGACATAGTCACTACTTTTGAGTTTACATCTGATGGAAATCTATTATTAGCAGATTTTTCAGCATTTGATTTTATAAAGCAATAAAGGCTTAGACTTCTTTTTATAAAATAAAAAACGCAACCTTTTCAGATTGCGTTTTTCTTTATCTAAGTAATTAACTAACTAATAAAATTAAAAGATAAAGATATTTATTATACTATTTTATCGTCTTCTATGTTTGCTTTTTCGTGCATTAGGCTTCCGTAAACAACGGCTATTACCAAACCTAGAACCATTCCTATAAGTATTCCGAAACTAACCCAAGTAGGAACATCATTCTTTATACTTCCTATGACCGAACCTATAGTTACTCCAAAAGAAGAACCTAGCGCGATTCCTAGTCCAATATATTTTGTTCTTTTACTTTCTTTTTTCATCTTAATTAATAAAATTAAAAGATAAAGGATAGGTTGGCGTTTCTCCATTACTTGCTTTAATAGCATTAATAATAGGAAATATTATAGCGATAATTCCTAAGGCAATAAAACCTAATAGACCTAATCCAAATAAAAGAATTAATGGTACACATATTATACAGTACACAATTAAACTCAGCTGAAAATTAATGATGTTTTTACCATGAGCATCCATTTGATGCACTTTTTCTTTTTGAGTAACCCAAAGTATAAGTGGTAAGATTAAACTACCAAAACCTATAACTAAAGTTATTAGTTGACTTAAATGTGCAATTACTAAAAGTTGTTTGTCTGTTCTCATGATGATTGATGTATTGATTGATACTTATAGGACGCTCAAAACAATTAAATGTTACACAAAATAAGAAGATAAGCTATTTAATGTGGTAATTTATCTTTTATTATACCGTATAAAAAAGTACCTACCGTTGCAGAAGCCAACACAATTACTATAGGTAAATAACCAGCACCGACAAGTACAAATATTGGTCCCGGACATGCACCAGCTAGCGCCCAACCAAGTCCGAAAATGATTCCACCAATCATATACCTAGAAAATGATTTTTCTTTAGGAAGAATCACAATGGGATTACCATCTATAGATTTTATTTTATAATGTTTTAGTACTTGCACAAATACGATTCCGAAAGCCAAAGCCGTTCCTATTATTCCGTACATGTGAAAAGATTGAAATTGGAACATTTCGTAAATACGAAACCACGAAGCAGCTTCCGATTTATACATTACTATTCCGAAGAAAAAACCAATAAGAATATATATAATTTGTTTCATTGTGATAGATTAAAAAATTAAAGGAAATAAAACATGTACCATAAACAAACCACCAATAAAAAAGCCAATAACAGCAATTAAAGAAGGTAGTTGCAAATTACTTAAACCTGAAATAGCGTGACCAGAAGTACAACCTCCAGCATAACGAGCGCCAAAACCAATAAGCAATCCTCCAACGATTAAAATAAGTATGGTTTTAATATCGCTTAAAGCGGAAATAGAAAATAACTCTTGAGGTAGATAGCCATTTTCTGATGCGATATTTATATTCGCTAAAGAGACTTTTGTAGCTTCGCTAATGGCAGGCATTTCTCCATTAGATAAATAATGGGAAGCCACAAAACCACCAAGCATCGCTCCTATTACAACGAGTAAATTCCATTTGTCTGATTTCCAATCAACCTCAAAAAAAGAACTTGCTTTTCCCGCACCACAAGCAACACAAAAGGTTCTTAAATTGGAAGACATACCAAATTTTTTCCCCATTAATAATAAAACGAGCATTATACACGCGATTAAAAAACCAGAAATATACCATGGCCATGGTTGAAAGATTAATTCCATAAAATAAATTTCAGCAAAAATACATGCTATAAATTACTTTATGGAAATTAAATGAAACAATAATCTGTCTAATTACTTTACATTACAACTTGTCCCTTCGTTTTTAACGCCTAATTTTTGTAAAATAGTTTCTAATAAACACCATTTTGTAAATGCCGATTGTATTAAATTCACGCCAATAAACACAGTGAACCACATCCAATTCGGACTCACATATACCGAAAGCACTACACTTAATAATACCATGACACCAACAATAACTCTAAAATATGTATTTAACATTTTGATTCTTTTTAATTATTTATAATTCTTCTTTTCTATCATATAATACACCAATGGAACCACCAATAAAGTCAATACAGTAGATACTATTGTTCCTCCCATTAACGAGATTGCTAACCCTTGAAAAATGGGATCAAACAGTATCACGAATGCACCAATAACCACCGTTCCTGCGGTTAGTAAAATTGGCGTTGTACGTACTGCTCCTGCTTCAATACAAGCTTGTTTTAGTGGTACACCTTCCGTAGTTCTTAGGTTGATAAAGTCAATAAGTAATACGGAGTTTCTAACCATAATTCCTGCTAAAGCAATCATACCTATAAATGAGGTTGCCGTAAAAAAGGCTCCCATAATCCAGTGTCCCAGAATAATTCCTATTAAAGATAACGGTATCGCAACCATCATAACAATGGGTGCTTTAAAGTTTTGAAACCATCCTACAATTAAGATGTATATTAAGATAATAGCTCCTAAAAAGGCAATTCCTAAGTCTCTAAATACCTCTAAAGTAATTTGCCATTCTCCATCCCATTTCACGGTGTAATTGTCTTCAAAATCGGGTTGCCCTAAATACATTTCGTTTAATTCATAACCATTTGGCAACGGAATTTCTTTTAACTTTTCTTCCATTCCAAGGATAGCATACGCCGGACTTTCTAATTCTCCAGCCATATCTGCCATCACATACACCACGCGCTTTTGATTTTTACGATAAATGCTTTTTGCTGCTATCGTTTCCGTAATGATTACTAAATCTGCAATAGGAATCATATTACCTTGTTTCGATTTCACTTTTAATTGTGAAATATCACTAATTGTAGATTTCTCCTTTTCATCTAAAGCCAATACCAAACCAACTTGGTTCACCGCATTTTCATCATATAACGTTGTAATCGCTCTATTAGACAATGCCATATTCATCGTGAAGGCAATTTGTTGTGGAGCAACACCATACAACATGGCTTTTTCTTTATTGATATCGAATTGATATTCGGTTTGATCTGCTTCCACCATCCAATCCATATCGACCACATCATCGGTGTTCTTTAAGATATCTTGAACACTATTGGCAATTTTAATCTGCTCGTTATAATCTGGTCCATACACTTCTGCAACAATAGTAGATAACACTGGAGGTCCTGGCGGCACTTCCACTAACTTCACATTCGCATTATACTTTTTTGCAATTTTCTGAATATCGGGACGCATTAATTTAGCAATGCCATGACTTTGAATATCACGTTCTCCTTTATCTACTAAATTCACTTGGATATCTGCCATATTAGATCCGCCACGTAAATCGTAATGACGTACCAAACCGTTAAAAGTAATTGGTGCAGAAGTACCAACGTAGTTTTGATAATTCACCACTTCTGGTCGCGTTGCTAAGTATTGCGAAATCTCTTGCGCTACAACTCCTGTTCGTTCTAGCGTTGTGCCTTCTGGCATATCAATCACAACCTGAAATTCATTCTTATTGTCAAAAGGCAGCATTTTTACTGCAACCGATTTGGTAAAAAACAACACCATCGTTGCCATTAACACCATAAAAGTCAATCCTAAAAACAACCAGCGTTTTCTTTTACTTTCTAATAACGGACGCTCAAACCTGTTATAAATTCTATAAATAAGCGTGTCTTCCACTGCTTTTTCTGGTTTCTCTTCTGCTCCTTTCTTATCTTTTTCTCTTAAGAAAATATAGCCTAAATATGGCGTGATCGTTAATGCTACAAATAAGGATAAGATCATCGCTATCGATGCTCCAATTGGCATTGGTGCCATATATGGCCCCATTAATCCGGAAACAAAAGCCATAGGTAAAACAGACGCTATTACCGTAAATGTTGCTAAAATGGTTGGATTCCCAACCTCATTTATCGCATACAAAGCGGCTTGTTTAAAAGGCAAGCGTTTCATCTTGAAATGCCTGTGCATATTTTCGGCAATAATAATCGAGTCATCCACCACAATTCCGGTTACAAATACTAAAGCAAATAAAGTAATACGGTTTAGTGTATAATCCATCATATAGTAACTCAACAAGGTCAAAGCAAACGTAATTGGAACGGATAAAAACACGACCAATCCACCTCGCCATCCCATTGCTAGCATCACCACAAGAGTTACTGCAAAGATAGAACCAATAAGGTGCCAAAGTAATTCGGACACTTTATGAGATGCTGTTTCTCCGTAATTTCTTGTAACTTCCACATGCACATCATCCGGAATTAAAGTAGTACGTAAATGTTCCACTTTATCGATAATAACCTCTGCAATTTTCATCGCATCTGCACCTTTTCGTTTTGCAACCGAAATGGTAACTGCAGGATATTCCGATTTATAATCCGAAGATTTCACACTTCCTTTTCCAAAACCTAAACTCACATAATTTTGTGGCACTTCTGGTCCGTCAATAATTTTTGCAACTTGCTTTAAATATATAGGCTGATTTTGTTGCACACCTACCACCAAATTTTCCACATCGGTAACCGAAGCTAAAAAAGCACCTGCATTTACTAAAAATTCGGTATCGTTTTTATCAAAACTTCCAGCACTTAATTGACTATTATTCGCTTTTATCATTTCGGAAACCGACAAGAAATCCAATCCGCTTGCAGCCAATTTATCCTTATCTAAAACCACACGTAATTGACGATCTCTACCACCAATTTTATGCGTAACAGCTACATCGTTTATCTTCTTAATTTCAGCTTCCAACTCTTGCCCCATTTGACTTAACTGGTAATCGCTGTAATTTTCACTCCACAAGGTTAAACCTAACATCGGCACATCGTCAATCGCACGTGTTTTCACCAATGGAAACGTAACGCCAGCTGGCATTTGATCCATGTGTTTGTTAATTTCGTTGTATAATTTCACAAAAGAACGCTCAATATCTTCGCCAACATAAAATTGTACGATGACCATTCCTTGCTCTTTCATCGACGTAGAATACACATATTCCACACCTTTAATATTCGATATTAATTGCTCTAAAGGCTTAATCACACGCGATTCCACTTCCGTAGGACTTGCTCCTGGATACCCCACAAAAATGTCTGCCATTGGTACATCAATTTGCGGTTCTTCTTCACGCGGAATTAAAAACGAACTGTACACACCAACCACCATAAATACAATCATCAAAAGCACTGTTAGCTTCGACTGCATAAAGACTTTGGCAATTTTACCTGCAATTCCTTCTTTCATAATTTTTACTTTTTTATTCCCACGAAAGTGGAAAACTTATATTTTTTTGGGCGTTTTAACAGGCTATCCGTTACAATCTTTTTACTTGTTCTCGATACAAATTTGCTTTGGCAAATTCACTCGAACTGACATAAAAAGGATTTCCACTGCTATCCTTAACGCGGCTTTTTAGTTATTGCATTGAGATTTTAGCACCATTGAATAGCTTTCCTTCAGCCGAAACAATGTAAGCCTCATCTGCATTTAAACCAGATAATACTTCTACTTGATCACCAAAAGTTCGACCTAAACGCAACCAACGTAATAGAGCTGTATTACTCTGACTAACCGTATACACACCAGATAATTGACCGTTGGTTACAATAGCGTCCGTCGGAATTAAAACCATAGATGACGTTGCTTTTCTTTCCACAGGAAAATGTACCGTGGTAAACATTCCGGATAAGATATTGGCATCCGTTTTCTCTACATCT
This sequence comes from uncultured Flavobacteriaceae bacterium, assembly GCA_947502495.1. Taxonomy (GTDB): domain Bacteria; phylum Bacteroidota; class Bacteroidia; order Flavobacteriales; family Flavobacteriaceae; genus Oceanihabitans. The sequence goes on from CANNAC010000005.1 coordinate 48,083, forward strand.
ATTTTCACTAAGTATTGTCCTCCAGTATTTTTAGCCGATGAACTCACTTCTGCTACTTTTCCTTTTATCGTTTTATGAATAGATTTCACCAAAACATCCACTTCAGTTCCTTTTTTAATAGCAGAAATCTCCGTTTCCGGAACCATTGCCATCACTTCAAAATTCCCTGGCGTTTCCATACTTATTAATACTACTCCGGGATTTGCCATATTTCCAGCTTCCACATTTTTACTAGTAATTGTTCCGCTAAAAGGAGCTGTTATATTACTATAAGCAAATTGCGCGTTGATTTCGTTTTTCATTTGATTGGCTGCTTCTACTCTAGCTTTTGCCATTTCAAAATTAGCAGTCATATCATCCATCTCTTTTTGAGATGCGCTATTATCTGCGAATAAATTTTTAAAACGATTGTAATCTTTTTGCGCATTTTTTAAAGCAGCATTAGCTTCCGTTATTCCAGCATTTACCTGCGCTCTTTTGGCTTGTAAATCGCTATTATTAATCGATACTAATAACTGTCCTTTACGTACTTTATCTCCAACATTAACATGAACTTGATTAACGTAACCCATCATTCTAGTACTTAAATCGGCACTATTGGAAGCTTGAATTTTTCCGCTTACAGATAAAAAAGGATTGTTGCCATTTGCTACTACTTGATTCGTTTTCACGCTAATTATTGGCGAATTATCGACAATTGGTTTCTTCTCTTCGCTACCACAACTTGCTACGAATAGCCCTATAGAAAATGTTAGAATGGTATATATTTTTTTCATGTTTATTATTTTTTATTTAAGACACTTCGACTGCGCTCCGTGTGACAGTATTTATATATTTGGATTCTAGAAAATCAATCTTGATTCTTAACGCTATTATCTTATTTTTTTAATTATCCTTTAGTTAAAAATTGTACGTATGCTTGTGCGTAATTGAATTCAAAAATGGTTTGGTAATATTCCAATTGCTTTTGTGCATATTTGGTTTCGGCAATTAATAAATCGGATGTTTTTTCTAAACCTTCTTTAAATCTATTCGTTCTTATTCTTAAAGATTCTTCCGATTGTTCTAATGCTAAAGTTGTTAATTGCAGCTTATTCTCTGCATCAGTAAAAGCACGTTTCGCTTTGTTTAATTCTAAATTATTTTGTGATACGTATTGCTTGTATTCTAATTTAGATTTTTCGAATTCGGCTTTACTTTTTTGCATTTTACCAAAACGCTTCGAACCTTGAAAAATATCCCAACTTAATTGTGCTCCAAATAAATACCCATTGGCATCGCCTTGAAAAATTTGATCATCATACAACTCGTAACTCCCAAAAGCATTCAACCTTGGTAAAAAGGCCATTTTATCTGACTTATTCATAGCTTCATAAGCATTAGAAGCTAAAAGCATCGCTTTAATATCCGAACGGTTTTCGGAAATATTTTTATCTTCCAAAGCCAAAGTGCTAATAGTTAGTTCATCCGTTGGCAAATACACCACATAGTTTTCATCATTCATCAAAAAAGACAAATAATTGGATGCGTTTTGCACATTACTCTTAGCGGTTTGTAATTGGTTTTGAACTTCGGTGACACGTACTTCCACATTTAATACATCTGCTCGTTGTAAATAACCTTGTTCAAAATGGTTATCTGCTAATTTTTTATTCGCATTTGCAGCTTCTAACGCTTTTTCTAAAACAGTAACTGCTTTGTAAGCTAATTGCAATTGCATATATGCTTTCTCGACTTCAAACGTTAAATAATCTTCTGTACGCTCCGTTTTTAAAGACATCGCTTCCATTTTAGATTTAGCTGCTTTACGCTGATAGATGCCATCGACATTAATTAATGGTTGCTGAATTTCGAATTTTGTTGCGTAGTTTTCAATCTGCGAAGGATTGTTTAATAATGCTGGACTAAAATCATTTTGCGTTAGTATTTCTTGATTCAATTTAGAACCAAAAGCCATTAACGGATTTGTAGTTGCAATCCCCGTATGACTAGCCGAAATGTTTGGTAAAAACACGGCATTTGTTTGTCGGTAATCTGCTTTCGCAATATTAAAATCTTCTTCCGAAATTTTTATACTTGTATTATTTTCAGATACTTTAGATAAAACTTCCGTTTTTGTAATAGATACGACTTCTTGAGCTTTCACAGATACACTGAAAACAAAGAGTAATACGGCTATATATATGTGTTTCTTCATTAATTATTAATTTACAGTACAAAAATAGTTCAGGAATATACTTTAGTCAGTAACATAGGTTACTTAAGAAAAGTAATTTGAATTAAAACACCATTAATGATTCTAAAGTTAGAATAAACAAAAAGTCTACACACTGATAATTATCATATAAAATTCTGACTACTAAATAATTACATTTAAAACAAAGAAAAGCATACATATAAACCACTTTTATTAAGTAATCAAAAAAACAAAGTATTGGTATAATTATATTGCTATCCCTTACTTTTGCATGCTATATGGATTCATTAACGCAAATAGTATTAGGAGCAGCTGTAGGAGAAGTTGTTTTAGGCAAAAAGGTTGGAAACAAAGCGATGCTTTATGGTGCTATTGCTGGAACGATTCCTGATTTTGATGTATTTGCAGCTTACTTTACAGACACTGTTTCTGCTCTTGCTATACATCGCGGATTTACACATTCTATTGTGTTTTCGGTACTTTTCGCACCTATTTTTGGTTGGATTGTATCCCGATATGAGACCTACAAAAACTTTAAAAATTGGTCTTGGTTATTCTTTTGGTCCTTTGTGACGCATCCCATTTTAGATGCACACACCACTTGGGGAACACAATTGTTTTGGCCTTTTGATTTGCGATTAGCTTTTAAAAACATATTTGTAATTGATCCTTTATATACCCTACCTTTTTTGGTGTTTTTAATTCTAGCTATGCGACAAAAACGCACTTCTGAAAAACGTCGTTTTTATAACAACATGGGATTAATTATTAGCACCTCTTATTTGGCTTTAACCTTAGTTTTAAAAGGTATTTCCTATACAAAATTTGAAGCTGCTTTAGCCACACAAAACATAACGTATTTACATATAGACACGAGACCTTCGCCTTTAAACACGATACTTTGGAGTGCCAATGTGCAAACTGAAGAATCTTATTTGCTAGGGAACTATTCGTTTTTTGATACCCAACCAATTGATTTTGATAGCTATCCTAAAAATCATGAATTATTAGGAAGTCTTGTTGAAGATGAAAGCGTAAAACGTATGATTACTATTACGGAAGGTTGGTATACCATTAATAAAAAGGACAATACGCTTTATTTTAATGATTTACGATTTGGATTGTTAAGTATAACGCCAAAATCCGACAACTTTGTTTTTAAATACAGACTAGATGTAGATACTTCTGGAAAGGTTGTATTTACAGAAGAACCTAAAAATAATCGGGATGGCAAAAAACTGCTATCCGAATTATGGCAACGATTAAAAGGAAATTAATTGCAACGAAACGATCAAATATTAACCGCTTTCAAACTTGGAATGAGAAGTCTTCCAAATTTTGAATATCTTGTAAACTAAACTTATACATTTATGGACATTACTGCTGCATATACCGATCTATATCAAATTACCATGGCGCAAGTCTACTTTGTTACCAAACCAAATGGTAACGCTGTCTTTGATTATTATTTTCGTCATAATCCTTTTCATAGTGGGTATTCCATATTTGCAGGATTAGAAGATGTTTTAGATATTCTGGAATCGCTTAAATTTTCAGATTCTGATATCTCTTACTTAAAGCAAAAAGGATTTGAAAATGAGTTTTTAGAGTATTTAAAAAATTTCAGTTTTAAAGGAAGTATTCGCTCTAGCAAAGAAGGAGATATTGTTTTTCCTAACCGTCCTATTTTACAAGTAGAAGCCAATATTATTGAAGCACAAATCATAGAAACACTTTTACTTAATATTCTTAATTTTCAAACCTTAATTGCAACCAAGGCAAGCAGAATACGATACAGTGCTAAAGATGCTATATTATTAGATATGGGATTACGTCGTGCACATGCAACTGGTGGCTATTATGCGTCTAGAGCTGCTGCAATTGGCGGTTTTGATAGTACTAGTAACGTAAAAGCAGCAGAGGATTATAATATTCCATCTACCGGAACAATGGCGCATTCTTTTATTCAGAGTTATGATAAGGAACTAGAAGCTTTTCGCGATTTTGCACAAGTACGACCTAAAAACTGTGTGTTGTTAATAGATACGTACAATACTTTAAAACTAGGACTTCCAAATGCTATTATTGTGGCAAAAGAAATGGAAGAAAGAGGAGATAAATTGTTTGGAATACGTTTAGACAGTGGTGATTTAGCCTATTTATCTAAAAAAGCGAGAGCCGTTTTGGATGCTGCCGACTTGGGTTATGTAAAAATTGTAGTTTCCAATCAGTTAGATGAATTTGTTATCAAAAGTTTAAAAGAACAAAACGCGCCTATTGATGTTTTTGGTGTGGGAACCAATTTAGTTACCGGAAGACCGGATGCAGCTCTGGATGGTGTTTACAAATTATCGGAATACAATGGGGCTCCAAGAATTAAACTCTCTGAAAACATTATAAAAGTATCGCTACCATTTAAAAAGCAAGTGTATCGAATGATAGATGCCGATGGTATGTTTTATGGTGCAGATGCGGTCGCTATTTTTTCTGAAGGTGAGATAGATAAAATGGAACACCCTTTTGATATTACAAAACAAATAGATATTAGTCCGCTACAAAAAGAACCTCTATTAGAATTAGTAATGGAACATGGTAAACGTGTGGTACCTGCTAGAACGGTTACCGAAATTTCGAAATATTCGCAATCCCGTTTAGCACAACTTCCCAATGAATATAAACGTTTTCAGAATCCGCATACCTATAAAATTGGACTTAGTAGTCAACTTAAAAGCGAACGAAATAATCTAATTAACCAACATAAAAGCTAAATATGAAAACACTTCTAGTCATTGATGCACAAAATGATTTTATGCCTGGCGGATCTCTTTCCGTACCTAACGGTAATGAAATTATACCTATAATAAACAAAATACAAGATAGATTTGATTTGGTATTAGCCACACAAGATTGGCATCCAAAAGACCATTCTAGTTTTGCTATAAATCAGGATGGAAAATCTAATTTTGACACCATAGAATGGCGTGGAAAAACGCAAATTTTATGGCCAGAACACTGCGTACAAGGGAGCGAAGGCGCAAAATTACATTCGGAATTAAATACTACAAAATACGAAGCTATTTTTAGAAAAGGAACCGATAAAAACATCGATAGTTATAGTGCCTTTTATGACAATAACCATTTAAAACGAACTGGTTTAAATGGTTATTTAAAAGAAAAAGGAATAACCCAACTCTATTTTTGTGGTCTTGCTTCCGATATTTGTGTTTACTTTTCTATTTGTGACGCTATCAAAGAAGGGTTTGAATGCTTTTTTATTGAAGATGCTGCTAAACCTTTAGATCTAGAAGCATTTAAAACAATTAAGATTAAGATGGTTACTATGGGTGTACATATTATAACATCAGCATCTTTATAAAACAACGAAACTATCGCATTAGTTAACCTTTCTCGTGCCGCCATGTCCGCCAGCAACCACAAGCATTATTTTTATACTTAAATAAATGAATTTGAAAAACTGAATAACAGGATTCATCATTTTAAATCTTTGATATTTTGATATTCTTTGTGTCATTTTATTTGTGTTTTATTTTCTAGTTTTTTTACTGCAACTGCCTGTTGTGACTGTTCATTGTTTATTATTCAGGAATCAACCACCAAAATGGTCGCATTTTAGCTTTATAGATAAAAGCATAATGCAACGCTAATTTTAGCCAATGACCCGCTAAACCTATTTCTCCAAAGGTCTTTCCTAATTGTCTACCTTGTGTTTTTGGATATTTTTCATAGTCTGGAACAATTGGATACGTTGTAATACTGACACCGCTTCCTGTTGTCATTCCGTAACCTGCAGAAGCAATACAAGCGGCTCCCATATTACCCATAGACCCTTTGTGATTTAAAGATTCTTTTCCACTTTTTATGGAATCGATAATATTGTCTGCAACCAATTTTGCGGTAATACCAGATGGCATTCCTGTTCTTGGTGGCGCTGGTGAAATCACGGTTCCGTTTTTACTCGTTCTTGGTTTAGAAATAGCATGTGGAGGTGCAAATGCAATCCCGGGAGCAAAAATGTTTTTATAACTCGGATTTTGATACGTTTCTGGCCAATCTTTAACAGACCATTCTTCGTAAGGTTTTGGCGTATAATCTGCGTCAACAATCATAAACCCTTTAAAGAGTTTTTCTGTGATGTCGTTTTCATTTTTATCAAAAGCTTTAAAACCATGACCTGAAAATGCAGGAATCAACATAGCGAAATCATAGGTTTCTATTTTATATTCCCCTTCTAAGTTTTCGTAATGCGCTACGCCATCTTCCACTTTATAAACTCCCGCGCCAAGTATCCATTTAATGTCTCTGTCTTCAAAAATCATTTCAACCATTTCATGAGATTTCATAGTCATACTTCCGTAGCTTAATAACATCCCATCCATTCCAAAATCTCCTAATTGGTATTCGTTAGAAATCCACGTCACCTCTGCCATATCACGTACGTTATGTTTACGTAATTCTTGTTCAACATTTAAAATATACTCAAAAGCTGCTCCTTGACAAGTAGATTTTGCATGTCCTGTACCTATTAATATCTTAGCTTTTTTACCTTTTTTCATTTCTTGAATTAAGGCACTTAAACCTTCCCAAGCGTGATCTGCATGCGTATAGGTACAAACAGAATATGCTTTGTTTTTGCCAGGAATTAAACCTTCGGTCGCTTCAAAGTTTAATTTCGGACCAGTAGCATTAATTAAATAATCGTAGGTTATTTTTTCTTGTAGTCCTTTGTTCTCTCCTACTACATATTCGGATAAAACATACGGTTTCTCTTCGGTTTTATCTCCTTCCGGGTAAAACGAAATCGCTTTGGCTTGCCTATAACCGATACCTTTCTTTTTATATAAAGGAGCTAATGGAAAATAGATTTTCTCCGATTTCATTCTTCCAATTCCAACCCAAATATTAGACGGCACCCATTGGTAATTACTGTTTGGTGATACCACAACAACTTCGTGTTTTTGGGGTAATTTTCTACGTAAATGCGTTGCTGCAACGTGGCCAGCAATTCCGGCTCCTAAAATGACAATTTTTGACATGTGAGTTAATTTTTATTAAAGATAACTTCAATAAAAAAAGTACACAGCAACTTAAGTTACACAAGTATTTTAATTCGTCTTCCTGTAACTCCAAACTGCCAATCCATTCTTTACAAAAGCATAAAACGTTGTTTTTAATAACTGTGGAAGAATATCACTAAAACCAGAACCTTTTAACATAACCATTCGCATCACTTCTACAAAATATCGTATGGGGTTAAATTCGGTAAATACGAATGTTTAACAATGAATGTTATGTAATCTGCTGTAAAGTTTCTCACCTTCTCTTCAATAGAAGAATCATCATTTAAAATAGCATTTAATTGTGGTGCTAATAAGCTAAATGCATTTTTAAAAACCGCTTCAAACAAAAACTGTTTACTTCTGTAATAATAATAATAATAATAATAATAATAATAATGAAGCATGGCTTTATTAATCCATGCTTTATCGGCAATCTCTTGCATACGAGCCCCATCCATTCCTTTAGATTGAAAGATATGTTTTGCTGCTTCTAAAATCTGCTCTTGTGTATCTTCGTCTTTTGTTTTTTTCACTTCAACTATACGATTTAACCAAGTGATTAACAAATGTATAATGAATTCTAATGGCATACATGATTTAAATCATGTATACTGCACTAATGGTTATCTATTCAACTTATTAGAGATTAACTTCATGACTATTACTCCTAAAACGCCTCCTAAAATGGAAACCAGACAATTAACAAGGAATAAGAAAATATGAAACATGCCGTTATCCATTATTGATAAGGGATCAAAACCTAGCCTTCCGAAGGATTTAATAAGAAATATGCTTCCAAAAACACCAGCAATGGTATTTCCTATCACACCAAAGGAGTACTTTTTATAGATAGCGCCAGTTAGATTAGCGGCAACAATTCCTATTAGAATACTTAATAAAGAAATTAATGTTTCTGTCATAATAGTCTATTTAAACTAATGGCCGTAATCCATTTTATCTACCTTTCCTGCCATGAGTCTTTTTTGGATAATCATGTAGACAAAAAGAAGAATAAAGCCCACAATTCCCCAAGTTAATGCTATCGATAAACCATATTCTGAAGCGGCAGTATTATAAATGGTTAAATCTTCATGAATATCATTCACAGAAGGCAATATTACTGGAAATAGAGATGCTAATGAGGATGTAATTCCTCCAACTATCAATAAGGTAGATAACATAAAAGCATGGCTATCTTTCTTTATTTTTTTGATAAAAAACAATCCGATTAGTCCTGTAAAATAAAGCATCGGAAAGACCATTAAATAGGGTTTATCTATAAAATTATCTAAAGAATTCGGATTTACTATTTGCCATACAAATAAAGAAAAAACAGTAAGTACAGATAAGGTTACATTTAATTTAAAAACAACGCCTTTAAGTTTTTTATTGATACTTGAGTTTGTTTTTAAAACCACCCAATTCGCACCATGAATTGCTAAAGTAACCACAGATATTAACCCAATAACAATAGTAAACCAGTCTATCACTCCAGGATTTTCGGTTAGCGGACTAAAACTACTATTCCATAATGGTAAGAAAAAGTAATGTCCTTCATGTGCTGAGATTCCATTTTCAACACCTCCTAAATTTACACCTCTTACAATATTACCTAAAGCAATACCAAAAAACAAGGCTAGTAATAAACTAGAAACGCCAAAAGAGGTATCCCAAATATCCTTCCACATTTGATATTTAAACTGTCCTCTAAATTCTAAACCAATCGCTCTAAAAACAATTAACCATAAGACGATGATTAGTGGTAAATAGAATCCGCTAAAAACCGATGCATAAAAAGTAGGGAAAGCCATAAAAAGCATACCACCAGCAGCAACTAGCCAAACCTCATTAGAATCCCAAAATAGACCTGCGGACTTTGCAATTATTTCTTTATCTTTTTCCTTTTTAGCAAAGAATAAATGAATGATTCCGGTGCCAAAATCATAGCCATCTAAAACAAAAAACATCGTTAAAACAATTCCTATTATTATATACCAAAATATTTCCATAGTTTAATGTGTTTGTGGTTTTGGACCTTGGTTAATTGTTTTACCAACTAGTACTAAAAACAGTAAGCCTAGTAGCATATATAAAGCAACAAAACCAAGTAATGTAAATAAAGTATTCCCAGAAGAAACGGTTGGAGAAATACCATCGCTTGTTTTTAATAATCCGTAAACGAGGTAAGGTTGTCTTCCTAATTCTGCGGTATACCAACCAGTAATATTAGCGATATAAGGAAAAGGAACTAGAAACATAATAAACCAAAGTAAAGGTTTAAAGCTGTATAATTTTTTTCGCCATAAAAGGAAAAGTGCTAATACCATGACCCCAATAAATATAGTACCCAAACCAACCATTATATGATACGAATAATAAAGAGCTGGAATATTACTTGGTAATTCTTCTTCTTTAAATTGATCCATTCCTGGGATTTGTTTATCCCAATCTTGATGCGTTAAAAAGCTTAATATATTAGGCACTGCAATTTTATTATCCAACTTTTTTTCTACCATATTTGGCTGTCCAACGAGTACAATTTCGGCACCAGCTTCTTCAGTTTCAAAAATTCCTTCCATAGCCGCAAAAGAAGCCGGTTGGTATTTTGCTACATTTTTAGCATTCCAATCTCCTGTTGGAAAAGCAACTAAAATACTAGAAACTAGTCCGAAAACGACACCAACTTTTAAGAATAGCTTTCCGTATTCGACTTGTTTATTTCTTAAAATATAAAAAGCACCTATACTTGCCACCACAAAAGAAGAAGTGACCACAGAAGCCATTTGATTATGTAAAAATGCAGGTAGCAACCAAGGGTTCGTAAAAAGTGCTCCGAAGTTTTCTAAAACAAATTTACCATTCTCTAAAATTTCATATCCTACAGGATGCTGCATCCAAGCATTGGTAGCTAGAATAAACCATCCACTTGCCCAAGAACCTAAAAAGACTAAGAAGCCGGTTAAGAAGTGAAGTTTTTGTCCCATTAGTTTTTCGCCAAAAATAAATAGTGCTAAAAAGGAAGATTCTAAAAAGAAAGAAAACATGCCTTCCATTGCTAAAGTTTGTCCGATAATTCCTCCTGTTAATTCTGAAAATTTAGCCCAATTGGTACCAAATTGAAATTCCATAGGAATTCCGGTCACCACGCCCATGGTAAAATTAATAGCAAAAATTTTCATCAAAAATTTTGCTGCATTATTATATTTTTCAATTTTTGAAAGTAAATATTTTCCTTTAAGAAAGACGATCAATAAAGATAATCCCATAGTTAATTGCGGAAATATATAGTGGAATGTGATAGTAAATGCAAACTGCAACCTATCGTAAAAGATCATGTCTTCCATACTTTAATTTTTAGACTATAAAAATACGACACAAAGCTTTAAATCTATGTCACTTTTATCACAAAAAAGCCTCTTTTTAGAGGCTTTTTTAAATTATTAAATTTTAATTAATTACTTTTTAAGAATAGCATCTAATACTACGTCTTTATCCAATTTCTTCGTACAGAAAAACCAGTCTTTACAATCTAAATCTTCTGTTGAAGTCATGCGCTCTTCAGCAACACCACAAGATCCGGCTGGAGAAACAATTACATCATCTCCAGGATTCCAATCTGCTGGAGTAGCCACATTAAATTTGTCTGAGGTTTGCATTGCTATTAAAGCTCTGTATAACTCATCAAAATTACGACCTAAACTTAATGGATAGTAAATAATTGCACGAACGGTTTCATTTGGATCTACAAAAAAGACTGCTCTAACCGCTTGCGTTTTACTTTCTCCTGGTTGAATCATTCCGTATTTTTTAGCAACTTCCATCGAGATATCTTCAATTAAAGGAAACTTAACTTCAATGTCTTTCATTCCGTTAAATTCAATTTTGTCTTTAATAGTTCTTAACCAAGCAATGTGGCTGTATAGACCATCTATAGACAAACCAATTAGGCTACAATTTGCTTTTTCAAATTTTTCTTCTAAATGCGCAAACGTCATAAACTCTGAAGTACAAACAGGAGTAAAATCTGCTGGGTGGCTAAATAATATAGACCATTTCCCTTTATAATCTGAAGGATAATTAATATCTCCTTGTGTGGTTACCGCTGTAAATTGAGGTGCTTTATCTCCAATTCTTGGCATTACTGATGTTTCTTGTTGTGTTGTTTCTAATGAATTCATAGTATATATATTTTAATTTATTAATACTGTAAAATTACTTTAGAAGTCCATTTTGCTGTGTAACATTTATTACTTAAACCATATTAAAAGCTTATAGTATTATAAGGCTTTATAATAATGGACAAAAATATCCGAATTAATTCAAAACCTGATAAAAATCATCTTTAAAGGAAACACTATCTCTTATTTTTGTACCAATGAAAATAAGCACATACATATTCGCTATTAGTTTAACCACATTGCTACTATTTAATAGTACAAGAGTGTCGCTAACCTATGCGTATTATAATATGGATACTGTAGGTTTTATAGAAACCTTCTGCTTAAACAAAGACAAACCAGAATTAAAATGTAATGGGAAATGTCATTTAAAAAAGGTGGTTCAATCACAAGATCAGGATCAAAAAACACCAGAAAGTATTATTGATTTTAAAGAACTCATCTTATTTTCAATGACAATGGAACCTCTTGTTTTTCAGCAAAAAGAATTTAGCAAAAAAAAGAATATAACGGACTATCCCAATCTATATTCGTTTCATAATACCAACGTTTGTTTTCATCCTCCTAGAGTATAATTTTATTCAATTAGAGGTAGTTTAATCTGCCATAAGCAATGAAATAAAATTAAACACATTACATATGAAAACATTATATGGGGTACTACTATGCACCCTAATTACAGCTATGTCTTTTGGTCAAGAACAAAACGAAATTCAAAAAGACAGTACAGAACAAAAAGAAACCAAACTAGATGAAGTTATTGTAACTGGAAATCTAAAAAAAGACCCAGTATTAACCGTTGTTGCCAATAAGTATGACGAAAAAATTGTACAACCTAAAAACGTTGCCGATTTGTTTAATAACATCAACGGATTTTCGGTAATAAAAAGAGGCAACTACGCTATTGACCCTTCGTTTAGAGCTTCACAATACGAACAATTAAACATTCAATATGATGGAGGAACAAAAGCAATGCATGCTTGCCCCAATAGAATGGATCCTATAACCACACATATTATTCCTGAAGAAATCGCGAAAATCGAAATCATTAAAGGTCCATATACAGTGCGTTACGGAGCGACTTTTGGAGGAATTGTAAATTTGGTAACCCAAAAGCCAGATTATGAAGATTATGGTTTACACGGAAAAGTATCTGCAGGTTATGAAAGCAACGGAAACTCTTTAGTAAACCTAGCGCAACTGCAATATATTAAAGAAAAATATGATATCGTTGCTAATGCAGGTTATAGAGATTTTGGTAATTATGAAGATGGTGATGGGACCGAAATCCCTTCATCTTTTAGAAGTACCGATTACGGAATCAAACTAGGATACAACTTCTCTGATGAGCAACGTTTACAAGCGCATTGGAGACAATCTTTTGGTCGTGATGTACTACATGCTGCATTGCCAATGGATACCGAATATGATAATAGTAGTATTCTATCTTTAGATTATAAACTGGATAATATTGGTGAAGTAGCACAATCTTTAACTGCAAAAGCCTATTATAGTTATGTGGATCATTTAATGACTAATGACAATAGACCGACTTTTATGATGATGGAAGCAGCTTCTGCTGTAGATGCAACAACCATTGGTGGAAAATTAGAATTAAACTGGAAACCTTTAGAAAAACTAAATGTGTTTTCTGGTTTGGATGCCATGCATATTGCTAGAGATGGCGGAAGAACGCGATTCATTAAAATAATGAATGGGAATCCCTTACCAACTCCTATGACTTTTAAGGATAAGGTTTGGCAAGATTCTTATATCACAGATTTAGGAGTATTCACAGAAGTTAAATATAATAGCAACCCAAAAACCATATTTACAGCTGGTATTCGTTATGATCATGTAACATCAGACATTCAAGATCCTGAAGCTGATTTTGCTGCTATGTATGACTTAGAAAAACGTACAGAACATAATGTTAGCGGAACGGTTTCTATTAAAAACAGAGTCTCTGATAATTTCACTTTAGAGGCTGCGTATGGTCGCGGAATTCGTTCTGCAAATATGATAGAGCGCTTTATTAATCACTTTACTGTTGGACAAGATCCTTATGAATATATTGGAAACCCAAATTTAAAAGCAGAAGTTAATAATCAATTTGAAATTGGTTTTAAAGGAAGACAACCTTTGCAGCATGGTTTTAATAGCTTTAAATACGAAACGTCTTTCTATTATTCTTTCTTTGAAAACTATATTGTTGGTGTAATAGACCCTAGCATTACTAGAAAATTTAATCCTACAACAGATCCTACTAGTGTGAAAGTATTTCAAAACATAGACGAAGCCTATAAAACAGGTTTTGAAGTTATGGCACAAGTCGATTTTTTAAATGACTATTATTTTAAAACAGAGTTTGCTTATGTATATGCAAAAAACAAAGATTTAAAAGAGTCCTTACCTTTAACTCCTCCGCTTACCACGAAGTTAAGTTTAGGATTTCAAAAAGAAAAATTCTGGGGAAGCGTACAATATAATGTCGTTTCAAAACAAGAAAATATTTCTAGAAGTTTTGGGGAAACAGAAACCGACGGATATCAAACTTTAGACGTTCGTTTTGGAGTAAAACCTATGAAGAATATTACATTAGGTGTTGCTGTACTTAATGCTTTAGACGAAGCTTATAACAGCCATTTAAACTTCTCATTTACCAACCAAGCAGATTTTGGAAGAACACCAATTACAGAACCAGGTCGTAATTTATCCGCATTTTTACAGTATAAATTTTAATCCAGATTTGGTATAAACAAAAAAATAGCGCATTTAAAATGCGCTATTTTTTTTATAATTAAATGTTTTAAATAAAACTATCTTTCTTTAGGCTCTTCTTTATCTCTGTCGTTATTAGACATAGATTTTACTAAAAAAGCAACTAGAGCTAGACAAACTAATCCAAAAATAGCGATCATAATTACGCCGTTATTCCAGTTCGCTAATGCAATGCTTTGAGATATCATAAAAATAGGTGTTAGTGTTTTTAAAGTATAAAAATAATATTTTTTTATATTTATAAATATGACTTTTATCAGCTAAAAAGAAGCATTCCTATTTTTGTGTTTTCGAACTTTTTATCTAATAGATATAAGATATACCGCATTTTACATGAAATAATTCTTTTAATAAACGTTGGTTATAATATTCTTTTTCTGAATGATAAAAAACAATTCTTTGTCTTGTCTTGATGTAATAGAATTGTAAGAAGCTTCCATTATTTTAGTATCAAAATAATGCTTAAAATACTCTATGTATTCCATTTTACAACCTCCAAAAGGTGGATGCGTTTTATTTAAAGGCACATTAAAAAGCAGGCCTACCACTTTACCATTGTCATGTAACATTTCAAATGCTTTTGCTGCATAAGCTGCTCTTAAATTAGGATCTATAGCACAAAAAAAAGTTTGCTCCATAATCAAATCAAAAGTCATATCAACATCAAAAAAATTCTTTTGGATAAGATGTGAAGTAGGAAAAGAAGGCACTCTAGATTTTATATTATCGAGTGCTGTTCTAGATAAATCTACTACATACACATTTTTAAAACCTTTATTATGAAGATATTCTGCTTCATAACTATTCCCGCCTCCTGGAATTAGAATTTTAAGCTCTTTATTGGTTAACTGATTGATATAGTTTTTTAATGGCGGAGAAACTTCGCCCAAATCCCAACCAATATCACTGGTTTTATATCTATGATCCCAAAAACCTTCGGATAAATCCATTAATAAGGTGTTGTAATTACATTTATTAATTCATCTTTTTGAAGCATTCCCGACTGTCTCCAAACTTGCTTTCCGTTTTTAAACAATAGCATAGTTGGCACACCTCTAACTTGGTATTTTGCAGCAAGGGCTTGATTTTTATCCACATCAATCTTAATAATAGATACTCTATCTTTTAAATTATCTTTAACCTCTTTTAAAATAGGACTCATCATTTTACATGGTCCACACCACTCTGCATAAAAATCTACTAATACAGGAGTTTCTTGATTTATTAATTCTGAAAATTTACTCATAACGGACTTATTTTATTTGTCGAAAGTTATACTCCAAATACCTCTAACCTCATTAACAACATATCCTGTAGCTTTATCTTGAGGATACAAACTAGCAAGTTTACTCACTGTTGGTTTTTTTATATCTTGATCTGGTTTCCCATGACATTGTAAACACATTGCATTTGTTGTTATTGGATAATACACGTGTACTTTATTGTCTAACACATCTACAATTGGTTCTGGTTCTTTACTATTTTTTATATCGTTTTTAAAAGAATTAATATACGCTAATTCTTTTGTATTTGCTAGATTATTTTGGTTTCTAGGTTTATCGGAAACACGTTTTATAATTGCATGATGTACTACAGACATGCTATCTGTTAAGGGATATGCTTTTTCATTGCAAAAAGCTAATGCTTCTAATGTTCCTTTTTTTTGGATAGTTCCCATTAGGTTTTTCCCTAAAACCGCTTTTGTTGTCAATGCGTATTTTAAACCACGTTCTGCATAGCTTAATGTATCCAAAGTAGCGTTGGCTTGTTGCTTTTGCATGCCTTTTCCATTGCCCATACCTTTTCCTTTACCCATTCCATTACCTTGCCCTTTGTGCATGCCTTTTTCTTCATTAAAATGGGCTTCAAACCATGCTGGTTGTTCGATATCAAAATCGAACATATAGTCTGCAATTTGAGTAATCGTTTTCTCTGGAAAAGGCTGTTTTGGCATTACCCCAAAACGTTTTACTGCTCCAAACATTTTAGCATCTTCTGCATTTGGGTTTTTAATCCAAGCTTGCATATCTGCAATAAATTGTTGTTTGGTAGTACCTTCCTGAATATAATGCTTTTTAATGGCAATCATAGGAGGACCAATACGATCTTCTTGACTTGCTGTTGGACTATGGCATGTATAGCAATTGGTTTCCAATAGCTTTTTTCCAGGATGGGTATTGGATTCCATTTTTTGTTCTAAAGCGGTATATTCTTTTTTGGAATTATTACAGCTAAAAATCAACGTTAAAAAGACCATGCATACTATTACATTTTTCATAATAATTTATTTTATGTGGAAAGTTTCCCTGTTGCACAACTAACAAAAGATTTTGCTTTAGATACTATGTTATTATTGTCATCTACGGAAGGATAACCTAAAGTTTTAAGCTTGTCTTTTACTGCAAAAGCGTCTGCTTCATTTGTATATTTAAAGGAAACTTTACTTTCCTCTACATCTATATTTATATCTGAAATATTTTCAATTTCTGAAAGCTTTGTAGTAATAGTGTGTGCACAACCACCACATTTTAAGTTTTGTACTAGTATGGATGTTTTCATTTTTTAATTCTATTAAATTTTGGTAAAAATGTGTTCGCCAAAAAGCTCGATTCATTTTTATTTTTTATTTTTTATTTTGGTAAAATGTGTTCGCCATGAAGGAACTGTTCCTTTTTAATTCTATTTGTAGTTTAAAAAACCTCCTTTTAAATCATAGATTTCAATAAACCCCAATTCTACTAACCTTTTGGATGCTTTATTACTTCTACTTCCGCTTCTGCAATACACATAAACAGCTTGATCCTTATCTAGTTTATTGAATTCGAAAGCAAATTTATCGGAATAAAAATCTATATTTTCAGCTCCAGTAATATGTCCGGATTGAAATTCTTTAGGAGTCCTAACATCGATTAATTGTACGTTATTATTTTCTGTTTGTGCTTTAAATTCTTCCGAAGAAAGCATTTTAACAACATTACGATCTAAACTATTTGAACCTAATAAAGTTGTTAAAAATGTGATGATTATTATGTATTTCATGCATGGCTTTATTTACCATAAATATAATCAATAAAACATAAATTATAAGTAACCTTTGTTACATAGAAAAGCGCGTATTACATTGCTGTAATACGCGCTTTTCACTAACTAAAAAATGATCTTTTTATTTTAATGTACTCGGACAAACAAAGTCCGTTCTTGGTATATCTGTTTTTTTAATAGCACCATAACCACCAGCAACATCGATTAAGTTATGAATACCTCTACTTTTTAAAATAGAAGCGGCAATTACGGATCTATAACCACCAGCACAGTGAATATAGAAAGGTTTATTTTCTGGAAACTCACTTAAATGGCTATTAATTGAATCTAGCGCAGTATGCTTTGCTCCGTCAATATGTTCTGCAAGGAATTCGCCATCTTTTCTAACATCAAAAATAACATCTTTATTATCTGGATAACGCTTTTCCAATTCTTCGGCAGAGATAGAAGTTAAAGAATCGTATTCCATACCGTCTTTTTTCCAAGCTTCAAAACTACCATCTAGATAACCAATAACCTGATCAAAACCAACACGTGAAAGTCTTGTAATTACTTCTTCTTCTCTGCCCTTTGGAGCAACTAATAAAATTGGCTGACTTACATCTGCTATTAAAGCGCCAACCCAAGGTGCAAATCCTCCATCAATACCTATAAAAATAGAACGCGGAATATGTCCTTTTATAAATTCGGATTGATGACGAACATCTAAAACAATAGCTTCGGTTTCATTAGCAGCCGTTTCAAAAGCTTTTGGTGTTAATGGTTTTTGTGATTTTATCATTACTTTATCAAAACTTTCATACCCTTCAATATTCATCATTACGTTTTGAGGAAAATAGGCTGGTGGTTCGGATAAACCATCTAAAAGTTCGGTAATAAATTCCGCTTTAGTCATATCTGCACGTAAAGCATAATTCACCTTTTTCTGATTGCCTAAAGTATCTGTAGTTTCTTTACTCATGTTTTTCCCACAAGCAGATCCTGCACCATGCGCAGGGTAAACAATAATATCATCAGATAGCGTCATTATTTTATTTCTTAAAGAATCAAATAAATAGCCAGCTAGCATTTCTTGTGTTAAATTGGAAGCAATCTTTTGTGCTAAATCGGGCCTACCAACATCTCCAATAAAAAGCGTGTCTCCGGTAACAATACCGTGTTCTTTTCCGTTTTCATCTATAAGCAAATAGGTGGTGCTTTCCATGGTATGTCCTGGTGTATGGATTACTTTAATTTTGTAATCTCCAACTTCAAAAACCTGGCCATCGGTAGCTATTATAGCATCATAAGAAGGTTTTGCTGTAGGACCAAATACTATTTGCGCTCCAGATTTGGCTTTTAAATCTAGGTGACCGGAAACAAAATCTGCATGAAAATGTGTTTCAAATATATATTTGATTTTTGCTTCGTCCTTTTTGGCTCTATCGATATATGGTTGTACTTCTCTTAACGGATCTATTATAGCAGCTTCGCCGTTACTTTCAATATAGTAAGCGGCATGTGCTAAACAACCGGTATAAATTTGTTTGATGTTCATTTTTTAATTCTATTTAATTTCGGTAAAAATGTGATCGTATTCGATGCAACACATTTTACTTATTCTATTTCTTCAAATTTACGAATGTTTTAATTCTTTTTCTGCAACACAAGTTACATACTTAAAAAACCAATTCCTTTAAAACGATATAAATAGACATCGCTAAAACAAACCAGCCAAAACTCTTTTTCAGTTTTTTACTAGATATAAATTTAGAAAAATAACCACCTACTAAAATCCCTATAATAGTTATAAAAGAGAAGGTTAATAAAAAGGTCCATTCTATATCTAATACTTGTACATCGCCATAAAAACCAATTAACGAATTTATAGCAACTATTATTAAAGACGTACCCACGGCTTTTTTCATATCTAAACCTGCCCAAAGCACTAAAGCTGGCACGTATAGAAATCCGCCACCTGCTCCAATAAGACCTGTAATAATACCGATAATAACACCTTGAATAAAAGTTTTATAATAGGGTTGCGTACTAGTACTAATTTGCTGTTTCTTTTTGGATTTAATCATCGAGAAAGCAGCTAAAAACATGATTATTGCGAAAAAAACCATGATTGCCATTCCCTTTGTTAAAGAAAAATCTCCAATAGTAAAAAGTGTTTCTGGAATTGCTGGGACAAGAAATCTTCTTGAAATATATACCGCTAAAAACGATGGAAAACAGAATGCTAATCCGGTTTTAAAATCTACTAACCCTTTTTGATGCTTTTGAATTACACCAACTAACGAGGAAGAACCTACTACAAATAAAGAATATGCTGTAGCTATTACAGGATTATATCCTAAAAAATACACCAATAATGGCACGGTAAGAATGGATCCTCCACCACCTATTAGGCCTAATACTGCTCCAATTAAGAAAGCACTTAAATACGTTATAATTTGTTGTAAATCCATATGAAGAGCAAAGGTAATTTATATAAATTAACAGCGTGTAACTTGAGTTACATATCTAAAATTTTAATACTATTTCTATGTAGTTCAATTTTCCCTGCATTCTCTAATGCTTTAAGTAATCTTGAAATTACCACTCTTGAAGTATGTAAATCTCTAGCTATTTTTTGATGGGTTACAATAATAACCTCATTATGATTCACCATCGCTTTATCTTTTAAATATTTAAACAAGCGCTCATCCATTTTTAAAAAAGCAATACTATCAATAGCTTCAAATAATTCTGTCATCCTGTTATGGTAGCTTTGCAACACAAATTGTTGCCAGGTTTTATATTTACTCAACCATTCTTCCATTTTTGCAATAGGGATCATTATGAGCTTGGTATCTGTTTCGGCAATAGCTCTAATTTCACTTTTAGAATTACCCAAACAGCAAGATAGTGTCATAGCGCAAGTATCTCCTTGTTCTATAAAATACAAAAGAAGTTCATCGCCATCTTTATCTTCTCGCAAAATCTTAATGGCTCCGCTTATTAAAAGAGGCATAGATTTTATATAATCTCCAATTTCTATTAGTTTAAAATCTTCCGGAATATCTTTATACGTCCCTACACTATTAATTTCTTGAAGTAAAGCATCTTCAAATAAATAACCATAATGCTGTTGTAATTCGTCTAACATAATACCATTTTGTTCTTCACAAAGTTATATAAATATCTTTGGTGTCCGTTACTATTACCATATTATTGAAGTAACTATATGCCCATTAGCATAAAACCACACACTTACGGCGTTTTTATTTGCTTTTCATCGATTAGAAATAAAATAAAATTCATAGATACGAAACAAATCATTTATTTTTTTAAAATTGCAATATGACGAATAATTACTCCATTGATTGCACCCTCTTAATTGATGACGATAAAGTTATCAATTTTTACAACGAAAAAATTGTAAACAGACATAATGATTTTGGACAAGTAACTTCTGTTAATAGTGGACAAAACGCATTAGATTATTTAAAAGATGCCAAGAATGGATTAATATCAAAACCAGATTTAATATTTCTAGATATTAATATGCCTGCTATGAATGGTTGGGAATTTTTAGAAGAATTTAATAAAATTGATCCTAACTTCACGAGTTCTATTAAAGTTATTTTATTGACTACGTCTAATAATCCAGATGATTTTGAACGTTCTAAAACAATTAAAATAATTTCAGATTTTATTAATAAGCCACTAACCGCAGATATTTTAGACCACGTTAAGCAAAATCATTACATATTAGCTTCTAGTAAAAAAACATAAATTTTCTCCTTACTTTATAAAGCTTTTTATACTTGAAGTATTTACTTACAAGTAATTATTTTTTCTTAATTTAGTATTGCATGTTAAAACTAAATAATTCATTTACATATCTCCATAAAAGTTCTTTATTTTTCTTGACTATATTACTTTTTACCTTTTCTGCATTCTCGCAGAATAAAGCAAAAATAACAGGAACGATATCGGATCAATTTGGAAGTCTTCCTGGTGCTAAAATTAGCATTGAAGGCTCTAATACATCTACGACTAGTGATGTAAATGGAAATTATGTTTTACACATTGAAGAAGGCGATGTTGTTATTCAGGTAGCTTTTATTATGTATAAAACGGCAACCAAATCGGCACACATTAAAGCTGGTGAAGAAGTGGTTTTTGATTTTATTTTAGAAACTGGTTTTTCTATAGAACAACCTGTTTCATTAGGTTCTAGAGCAAAACCAAGCTCCCTTTTAAAAACAACAGCACCTGTAGATATTATTTCTCCGCAAGATATTACGAACTCGCCGCAAATAGAGTTAAGCCACATATTACATTATTTAGTACCTTCTTTTCATTCTACAAACCAAACCGTATCTGATGGAACAGATCATATAGATCCTGCAACCTTAAGAGGTCTTGGTCCAGATCAAATATTAGTATTAGTAAATGGTAAACGTAGACATAACAGCTCCCTTTTAAATGTGAATGGAACCGTTGGAAAAGGAACGGTAGGTACCGATTTTAATGCAATTCCTGTAGCATCTATTGAAAGAATAGAGATTTTAAGAGATGGAGCAACCTCACAGTATGGATCGGATGCTATTGCAGGTGTAATTAATATTATACTAAAAAAACAAACCCAGTCTATAGATGTACAAGGACGCGCAGAACAAACTACGGCAGGAGATGGTTTTACCACTTACTTTTCGGCTAATTTTGGTTTTGAAGTAGGAAAAAAAGGATTTATAAACATTACAGGAGAATATAGAAATAGAGAAGCATACAATAGAGCTGGTGATTATAATGGTTTAGTATATTCTAATGATCCAGATGAAGATGCAGACTTAATTGCTGCAAATAATTTTTATGACCAAAATGATTATTCGGGAAAACGAGTCATGGAAATTGGTAATGCTTCCACACAAAATCTTGCACTTTCGTTTAATGGTGAATTTCCTATTTCTAATAATTCTTTATTTTATTTTCATGGAGGAAGAAATTATAGAGAAGGAACATCAAAAGGTTTTTATAGATTTCCAAATGAAGTAGATCGTGTTGTTCTCGAACTATTTCCAGATGGTTTTTCTCCCGAAATATTAACAGACATACAAGATGATGCAATTTCATTAGGTTTTAGAGGTGAGAAAAATGAATGGAATCTAGATTTTAGTCATACTATTGGTATTAACACTTTAGATTACACGGTTAATAATTCTAATAATGCCTCCTTAGGTATTACGTCTCCTCGTACTTTTTATTCTGGTGGTTTTTCTTATAAACAAAACACTTCAAACCTAGATGTCTCTAGAGCATATGATTGGTTAGATGGCGTAAATATTGCTTTTGGTGCAGAATTACGTGTAGAAAATTATAACATTATTGCTGGTGAAGAAGATTCTTATCTGGATGGAGACAACACCTATATAGATAGTGATGGTATAGAACAACAAAGTATTGCTGGCGCTCAAGTATTTCCAGGTATTCAGCCCGAAAATGAATTAAGCCGATTTAGAACCAACAGTTCTGGATATATAGATATAGAAGTAAATACATCTAAAGAAACATTACTAAAAGCTACTGCTAGATATGAAGCTTATAACGATTTTGGAGCCCAATTTATTTGGAAACTTTCAGGAAGATATAAAATAACCGAAGATTTAAATTTTAGGTTAGGTTTATCTACAGGATTTAGAGCGCCATCGCTACACCAAGTATATTTTCAAAGTATAAGTACACAGTTTATTGATGGAGAAATTGTACAAGTAGGAACTTTTAATAATGAAAGCGCCGTTGCTAAAGAAGCTTTTCAAATTAAAAACTTAAAACCAGAACTTTCCAACCACTTTAACGCAGGTTTCTCTGGTAAACTAGCTAAAAACTTATCCTTCACAGCAGATTATTACAATATCAAAATTAAAGATAGAATTGTCCTTTCTGGACGATTTGATGAAGGCTACGAAGCAACCCTAGAACCATTTAATGTTGGTGCTGCTCAATTCTTCTCTAATGCAATAGATACAAAAACCATTGGTTTAGATGTGGCTGTACATTATAAAAACAAAATTGGTAATGGTGAGTTAAACGCATCTTTAGCAGGGAATTTAAAACAAACCGAAGTCATCGCTCTTAATAAAGTTTCCGATTTTTTAGAAGGTCAAGAAAGCACTTTATTCAACCGTGAGGATATAGCGCGAGTAGAATTTGGGCAACCAAATTACAAAGTAAATTCTATCATATCCTATCATTTTGATAAATACAGAATACAATTAGGAAATACCTTTTTTGGAAAAGTAAAATATGTAAACGCAGAAGATGGTGTTCAAGAAAACTGGATATTAAATGAATTTTCTGGAGAACTAGAAACTAGAGACCAAACATTTTCTTCTAAATTAATAACAGATTTAGCGCTATCTTACACCTTTGAAAAAATATGCAATATCACACTTGGAGGAACAAATATCTTTAATGTGTATCCAGATAAACACACACACTCTGCCAATACCGAAAATGGTAATTTTATTTATAGCAGAAGAGTGCAGCAATTTGGTGTTAAAGGCTCTAATTATTATGTTAGATTTTTATTAAAACTATGATAGTAATTACTACTAAATCTTCTCTACGTTTAAAAGCTACTCTAGCTTTTTTGTTCTTTTGTTTTCTTTTTAATGCTACTGCACAATCTCAAGAATCTAATAGTGAAGAGATCAAACGTTTACAACGAAGTATCTTTATTTTTAATTTTGTACAACAAGTAAGTTGGTCTAACCTTGATAATCTTGATCAATTTAAAATTGGAGTTCTTGGTCCCGATAGAACGATTATTGACTTAAAATCTTTATCCTTAAAACGAAGAATTTTTAATAAACCTGTGCAAGTTGTCAATTTTAATGGTATAAACGACATAGGAAATATTCAAGTGCTCTATGTTAATAATCATTATAATTATGACGTAAACCACATTCTAAACAAAATAGCAAATAAAAATATTTTACTCATTACAGAAGATTATAACTATAATGCTTCCATGATTAACATGGTTAATGTTGATAATTCTTTTGAATACGAAATAAACAGAAATAGCCTAGAGCGAGAAGGTTTTCAAACTGCTGAAAGTTTAGCTAGCCATGCGATAACTTCTTCCCAAAAGTGGAAACTACTTTATAAAGACGTCAGTAAAAGTTTAAATCAAACAAAAGACACTTCTGCCTTACAAGAAGTCATTATTAAAAATAGTGAAAAAGAAATTCTTGATAAAACAAAAACGATTCTAGATAAAAACAATGTAATAGACACTATCTCTGTTAAATTGAATGACCAGAAAAACTGGATAAATCAATTAAATCAGTATAATAAAATACAAAACAAACAGATAGAAGATAAAATTGCAATAGAAAAGCAATTAGAGCAAATTATAAATTCACAAATAGATACCTTAAAATCGCAAAGCGAAACGATAAGAGAAAGTAACGAAAAAATTAAAATTCAGAATGATTTTCTAACTACCTTATATCAAGATATTGAAAAAAAGCAAGGCATTCTAAACGAAAATGATAGTCAAATAAGCAAACTAAAATTATTTAATTATTTATTAGCAGCATTAGCTTTGTTAACGCTTATTGCATTTTATAGCATCTATAGAATGTACATTTCTAATAAAAAATACCTGAAGATATTAAAACAAAAAAGCGCTGTTATTTATAAGCAAACACAAAAATTAGCCTCTCAAAATAAAGAGCTAGAACAATTTGCTTACATCACTAGTCATGACCTTAAAGAACCTCTAAATACCATCTCCGGACTAATTGTCTTACTACTCGATGAATACGAAGATAAATTAGATGAAGACGGACAAATGAGTTTAAACTTTATTAATGAATCTAGTTTAAGAATGAAATCCCTTATCGATTCCCTTTTAGACTATTCTAGATTAGGAAAAATTAAAGAGTACAACGCCATACATACTTCCAACTTAATTGAAGCTATAAAAACAGATTTGGGTAGTATGATAAATAAATCTAATGCAAAAATAACCACTAAGCATTTACCAATAATCACTGGTTCGGATGTAGAAATACGCTTATTATTTCAAAATTTAATAAGTAACGGTATTAAATTTATAGATCCAAACACTACGCCTAACATAATGATTTCATGCATTAAAACCGAAGATGAAGAATTGCATAAATATTGGCAATTTGCGGTCACAGATAATGGTATTGGAATCCCCGAAAATTATCAAGATAGAATCTTTGCTATCTTTCAACGATTACATAATAGAGAGAAATACGAAGGAACAGGAATTGGTTTAGCACACTGCAAAAAGATTGTAGAATCGCACGGCGGAAAAATTTGGTTGAAATCTAAAGAAGGCATCGGAACCACTTTTTATTTTACCATACCAGTGTAACAAACATTACTTTGGGGGCTGTTGAAAACAAACGGAAAGCATCGCATATAATTCTGGATGCTTTTGTTTAAAAAGCTTTGGTCTTTCAAAAAAATACTCTGAGGCTACTGCAAAAAATTCAATTTCGCTTGTCCCTCCATATTTTCTAATATCCGATGCATCGTTATTAATAGCTTCCATTTCTTTGTGCATTAATCCCAACCAAGGCGCAATATATTCTTTACCAAGAAAAAACGAAGGAATACCATCGGTTTCCCCATCCATTTTATCTAATAAATGTACAAACTCATGCACTGGTGTATTGTGTTTATCGGTTTTGTTATTAAAGGCTAATCGGATTGCCTTTTTAGAGAGGATCATTTGCTTTTCAAAACGACCTGTTCCCACCATTCCAAGAATTTGTTTATTTTCATCTTTATCTGAAAACTGTAAATCCGCATTAAAACTATCGGGATAAACAATAATACCCGTTAAGTTATTATAGCTCCAATTGGAAAACCCAAATACAGGAATAACACCACTAGAAGCAATTAGTATTTTATCTAATTCTTCTATTTCTGTATCTACACCTTCTATATGTATTTCACTTAAAAAAAGCATGATTCGTTTTCTAAATATTGCTCGATTCTCGGGAGTTAGGTTTTTATAAAACAGCACTTTTTCCATTAAAATAGCATGCCAATGTTTTGGCGTTTCTTGTACCTTTTTAGCTTTCATAATATAAAAAGCATAGCAGACAAAAATGACAAAGAGTATAAAAATCAGTGTGTAGATCATGTTCTTAAATTGTATTTGCAAAATATTCTATTTTTTAGAGAATAAAAAAATATACGATCCCTTATCTTCGTAAAAAAAACAAAATGTTAAAAGCGGTTTTATTTGATATGGATGGTGTTATTGTAGACACAGAACCACTACACCATAAAGCGTATCACAACATGTTTAACGACTACAACATACATGTAGATAAAGCTTTATACGAAAGCCTTACCGGACAGTCGACAAAAAATGTTTGTAAAAAATTATGTAATCATTTTAATTTGAACGTAAACGCAAATGAACTTGTGGATAGAAAAAGATATCATTTTAAAGATCTTTTTTTTAACGATCCTAGCCTAAAATTGATAGATGGTGTGCATGACATTATTAAAGAGTATCATAAAAACGGAATCACCTTAGTACTTGCGTCCTCTGCTTCTATGCTTACTATTAACAATGTGTTTACTAAATTTGATTTAGACCAATATTTTATTGCTAAATTAAGTGGAGCAGATTTAAAAGCATCTAAACCGCATCCCGAAATATTTATAAATGCTGCAGAAGCTTCCGGATTTAACAGAAAGGAATGTTTGGTAATTGAAGACTCTACTAGCGGCATTAAAGCAGCCTTTGATGCGGGAATTTATTGTATTGGTTATGATAGCTTAAACTCTAAAAACCAAGACTATTCTTTAGCAAACAAAGTAGTATCCAATTTTAATGAGATACCTTTTGAGAAGGTTAAGAATTTAGTGTAGAACGATACAATCATTTATGTATTTGCTTCTAAAAAAGGAATGCATTCTCTATAAGTCAAGCATTATAATTTTATTTAACCTTAAAAATCATAATGCTTAACAACAGATAATTCTATTATTTTATATACTTATTCAGTATATTTTTAAGAAGTCTTACATCTTTATCCTTTTCGCGACTTAGGTTCTTTTTAGAATCACATTCAAATAAAGAATAATCAATTTCTATGAAATGGATTTCCTTTTTTTCAAGAACATCTCTTCGTCTTTTATTGTACTTTTTTATTTGTTCTCCTCTGGTAATACCACTTACGGTCATCACATCTAGTTTTTCTAAATGTTCCTTCGTTTGATTTTGCTTTTCTGAAAATTCAACAACTAAGTTAGCACCTTCATAAAAGGCAGCTAGAGGTAATTTTGTTCTTGTTTTTCCTTTTTTATGCATATCTCCAAACAAAAATGAAAAGGTATGTTTACGTGAGGCTTTTTCTTTAAGTATATCGTCACAAAGATCTAAAATGTAGAATTCATCACTATTCTCTCTAACTTCTTTAGATCTTTCTTTTTTAGAAACAGTACTACTAGCTTCATTTTCTGGAAACGTAGCTCCTTCTCTTACCAAATACCAATAAACAGCAGTTTCTGTTCGCTCTGCATGAACAGAAGGTATAGTATCTAAGGCATTGTCTTTATCTAAAGTTCTTAATACTTTTCTAAGCGGTAAGCCTTTTTTCTGATCCTTAGTAAAAACACCAGCTTCAATTAAATCGAACATGATGTCTTTTGCAGGAATCCAATCTTTATCTGTATTCTTACTAAAGTAATTCTCTATTACCTTATTTATTTGCGTAACTCTGTCTTCGCTATTACTTCTTTTCTCCATGATTATTACTTTTATATTACTTGCATGGACTGCAAATAAAACGGCTGCAAGATAAGTCAATAATATCACGAAATAATTATACTACCTATTTAATTCTGTACTAAATATGATATGCGCTTTCTTCTAATCGTATTAAACTTTTTAGCCTTCCATAAATAACAGCTATTTGTGCATGCGCTTCTTTTAAATTTAAACCCCACTTTAATATAAAATAATTCATAAAAACAGTTTTGGTATTTCACATAAGAATAGCCTATATGTTAGACCGATGAAAAACGTCATACATCGCATTACAAAAAGCTTTAAAGAGTAATTAAGTCGTTTAACGATTAAATTCTTTATGAAGCAGAACTCCGTATATTTTTGTCACTCTCATTAAGATTAATAGCAAATTATTTAATGAATAAGATTTAGTCATGGTATTACACCGATGGCTTGACCTACTATGCAAATAATCGCTATTATGAATAAAAAATTCGTTTTTTACACGCTTATTTTAACTGTTTTTATTAATAGTTTTAATGGATTTTCGAAAAATGCCAAGGCCTCAAATCACTCGCTTGGCATAACGACAACTAACACATACACCCCATCTTTTAGTACGTATATCTCTGTGATATCTGATTTTGAACATACTAATCAAAGTCATGCTATTTATAGGAATATTAATTTCTGTCCTAGTTCTTCCATTACTGTAAATGTAGATCCAGGAACTTGTGCCGCGGTAGTATCTTCTATTCTTCCAACAACCGATATTTCTGGAGGTTCTATGTTTTTAATAACTCCTTTAGGTGATGGCGATACTTTCCCTGTTGGTACAACTTCTGTAACTTATGAAGAACGTGATGCCACTAATTCCTCAACTGGAAACACTTGTACTTTTGATGTAACGGTTGTAGATAATGTGTCTCCAATAACACCAACGCTAAATGCTATAACTGTAGATTGCACAGGAACACTTACTGCCCCAACAACTACAGATGTTTGTGCAGGAACTATTACTGGTAC
Organism: uncultured Flavobacteriaceae bacterium; assembly: GCA_947502495.1. Classification (GTDB taxonomy): domain Bacteria; phylum Bacteroidota; class Bacteroidia; order Flavobacteriales; family Flavobacteriaceae; genus Oceanihabitans. The sequence continues at coordinate 77,150 of CANNAC010000005.1, forward strand.
AACAACAGATACTTTAGCGTTTTCTGAAGGCGGAAGCTCCATAATAAACTGGACTTTTAATGATGGTAACGGAAATTCTATTTCTGTACCACAAACCTATACTTACAACGATACTACAGATCCTGTAACACCAACGCTAAATGCTATAACTGTAGATTGCACAGGAACACTTACTGCCCCAACAACTACAGATGTTTGTTCAGGAACTATTACTGGTACAACGACAGACACTTTAGCGTTTTCTGAAGGAGCAAGCTCCATAATAAACTGGACTTTTAATGATGGTAATGGAAATTCTATTTCTGTACCACAAACCTATACTTACAACGATACCGCAGATCCTGTAACACCAATTCTAAATGCTGTAACGGTAGATTGCACAGGAACACTTACTGCTCCAACAACTACAGATGTTTGTGCAGGAACTATTACTGGAACAACGACAGACACTTTAGCGTTTTCTGAAGGAGCAAGCTCCATAATAAACTGGACTTTTGATGATGGTAATGGAAACATTATTTCTGTACCACAAACCTATAATTACAACGATACTACAGATCCTGTAACACTGACGCTAAATGCTGTAACGGTAGATTGCACAGGAATACTTACTGCTCCAACAACTACAGATGTTTGTGCAGGAACTATTACTGGCACAACAACAGATACTTTAATGTTTTCTGAAGGCGGAAGCACGATAATAAACTGGACTTTTGATGATGATAACGGAAATTCTATTTCTGTACCACAAACCTATACTTACGACGATACTACAGATCCTGTAACACCAACTCTAAATGCTGTAACTGTAGATTGCACAGGAACACTTACTGCTCCAACAACTACAGATGTTTGTTCAGGAACTATTACTGGTACAACGACAGACACTTTAACGTTTTCTGAAGGAGCAAGCTCCATAATAAACTGGACTTTTGATGATGGTAACGGAAACATTATTTCTGTACCACAAACCTATAATTACGACGATACTACAAATCCTGTAACACCAACTCTAAATGCTGTAACTGTAGATTGTACAGGAACACTTACTATTCCTACTACAACAGATGTTTGTGCAGGAACTATTACAGGAACAACGACAGACACTTTAACCTTTTCTGAAGGCGGAAGCTCGATAATAAACTGGACTTTTAATGATGGTAACGGAAATTCTATTTCTGTACCACAAACTTATAATTACGACGATACTACAGATCCTATAACACCAACTCTAAATAATGTAACTGTAGATTGCACAGGAACACTTACTATTCCTACTACAACAGATGTTTGTGCAGGAACTATTACCGGAACAACGACAGACACTTTAACGTTTTCTGAAGGAGCAAGCTCCATAATAAACTGGACTTTTGATGATGGTAACGGAAACATTATTTCTGTACCACAAACCTATACTTACGACGATACTACAGATCCTGTAACACCAATATTAACGGATATAATTGATCAATGTTCTGTTTCAATTACACCGCCTACAACTACCGATCCTTGTGCAGGAACAATAACTGGTACTACAATGACGACTTTTCCTATTACAACACAAGGAACAACTGTAGTAACTTGGACATTTGATGATGGGAATGGAAACGTTATTACTGCAAACCAAAATGTGCTTGTAGCGGATACTACAGATCCTCTAACACCAACACTTACCGATGTAACTGCCCAATGTGAAGTAACAACTTTAACTACTCCGACAGCTACTGATAATTGCTCTGGTATAATAACCGGAACAACAACGACTACTTTTCCTATTTCAACACAAGGCACAACTGTAGTAATTTGGACCTTTGATGATGGCAACGGAAACACAATCACACAAACGCAGAATGTTATCATTAATGATACCATACCTCCAACTTTCGATTCTTGCCCTTCTAACCTTTCCAGAAATAATGATGCTAGAGCATGTGGAGCTATTGTAAATTTCACCGTTCCAACAGCTACAGATACTTGTGGGATTGTATCCGTAACACAAACAGATGTAACTGGTTTAACATCCGGTAGCTTATTTCCAATAGGAACAACAACTATAGAATATACAGCAACAGATGGTCATGGAAATAATACGATTTGTTCTTTTACCGTAATAGTAGCAGATGTAGAAATACCAACGATTACTTGTCCTACAAACATTACAGTAAATGCAGATACTAATTGTGAAGCAGCAACCGTTACTTTAGGAACGCCAACTACAAATGATAATTGTGGTGTCGCAACGATAACAAACGATCTAACTTTACCACTACCTGTTGGTACGCATACGATAACTTGGACAGTTAGTGACACAGCAGGCTTAACTGCTACTTGTACCCAAACCGTTACTGTTCAAGACGTAACAGCGCCAGTAATTAGTTGTCCAGGAGATATAACTGTAAATGTTGATTCTGGTTTATGTTCAGCTAGTGGTGTAAACTTAGGCATACCAACTATAACAGATAATTGTGGAGCAGGATATACCAATGATGCTCCTTCCTTATTTCCAATTGGTGAAACTATTGTAACATGGACTGCAACAGACGGTTCAGGTTTAATGGATACTTGCACACAAACTGTTACAGTTGAACCAATATTAGTTTGCCAAAACATTACAATTCAATTGGACAATACTGGAAATGCCACCATTTTATCAGAAGATATATATAATGGTATCTCATGTGCATCATTTAATTTAAGTGTTTCACAAACTAGTTTTGATTGTGGCGATTTGGGTAATAATACAGTAACACTTACTGCTACTGATAATGCCAGTAATGTATATATCTGTAATGCAACAGTGACAATAATTGACTTCCCTTCAAATGCAGATTTAACGATATCTACACCTGAGACTTCTGTATGTAGCACTAGTTTTGAAACTTTTACCGCTACAGCAACAAATATTGGTTCTGCTACACCAATATATTATTGGTATGTAGATGGCACATTAGTACAATCAACAACATCAAATATTTATACTCCAAGTGGTTTCACTTTTGGAACATACACTGTTGAAGCGTCTATTGGTCCATGTACGCTAAAAGTAGAAAGTAATACCATCCTTATTAATGTTTACGATAATCCACCAAACACACCTATTATTAGCGGCCCCACTGGTTTAGTATGTCCAACAACAACGGTAACACTATCCGTTCCTGCTGATTCGAATGTTGAATCTTATAATTGGAGTGTACCTAGCGAATTGCAAATAACAAACAACAATGGAAATGAAATAGAGGTTTACATTGATAATACCGTATTAACACAAAATACTTACACAGTAAACCTAACTTTAGATAACCCATGCGGAAGCGCTTCAAATTCCTTTGAAATTGCAATAAACGATAATAGTGCTAGTATTAATGCTGGTCCCGACATTTATTTATGTGCAAGTGATTTAGATAGTAACGGAAATGGCTCAATAACAATGAATGGAGATGCCGATTGGGTACCTCTTTTATTCTGGGGATGGAATGATAATGGCGCTGGAGGAACCTTTTCTGAAGATGCATGTTTAATTTCATGGTTTTTCGGATGTTTAGTAGATGATAATTCAGAAACAGATACTTATTATATTCAAAATGCGCAACCAGGCGACGTAATAACCATAACATTAGAAACGTATGGAGAAGACTCAATTACTGATTGTGGAGCTCCTGTTTTTGATGAAATGCGGATTCACATCTTAGAAGAAACCGAAGCAGAAATAACTTCTTCAGATACTACAATTTGTGAAGGTGATAGCACTATCATTTCATTTGAAGGCACCGAAAATAGTCAGATTAGAGTTAATGATGGAAGTGGTAATGTATGGTATGATATTGAACCAGATGGAACTTATTCTTTAACCGTTTCACCATTAACAACAACGACCTATACCTTAAATAGAACGAGATATCATCAAAATACGTATCCTGGTAATAATAATTGTCCTAATGCCATTACTAATGAATTTGTAACTATAACAGTGAATCAACCTGCAACCATAAGTACTTTCAATTATGGAACAGGTATTTATTGTGAAAGCAATTCAAACATTACAGCTACACTCAATGGAACCAATGCATATACAGGAGGCTCTTACAGCAGTACTCCAACAGGTCTATCCATTAACAGTGCTACAGGAACTATTAATCCTAGTGCAAGTACTCCAGGAACTTATACCATAACATATACAACTCCTTCTACAATGGGTTGTGGTGAGTCATCAGCTTCTACAACTGTAACTATTCAAGAAGCTGTACTTGCAGAAGCTGGCTCAATAGTAATAGACACAAACAATTGTGGTTCCACTTCCATTGCCTTAACCGCTTCCGCATTTGCAACTGGAATCATTGGGGAATGGACTGTAACTTCAGGACCTGTTCGTTATAATTTTTCTGACATAAATGATCCCAATGCTATTTTTACAGGAGAAAGCAATGGATCTTATACACTAGAATGGCTAGCTACCAATAGTAATATATGTGGTACATTAAGCGATATTGTTTCCTTTACAATGCCTGACAACTGCGGTACACTAATAGATTTTGATGGTACTAATGACCATATAAATTTTAATGATTCTTACACGCTAGGTGGAAACTTTAGCCTAGAGATTTGGGTAAAACCAAATGCTATTAATGGTAATATTCAAACTATTATTTCTAAACGAAACGCTAATAATTTAAATTCAGGGTATGACTTAAGGTTAATTAATAATAGTATTTCTTTTAGATGGAATGCAGCCGGTTCTATTATTGGCAATGGTATAACAGCTAATAGATGGTATCATATAGCTGTATCTTATAATTCAGGAACCTATAGACTTTATATAGATGGAATTCTTATTAACACAACTGCTGGCATAATACCAGTAGCTAATAATTTTGACTTTTTAGCTGGTGCTATGAGTCGAACAAATCAAGCTCCAACTAACTATTTTAACGGTTGGCTAGATGAGTTTAAGATTTGGAATGCGGCATTAAGCCCAACGCAAATTAGAGAAATGATGAACCAAGAAATAGAACCTAACGGAAACTTAGTTAGAGGTTCTGTTATTCCAGAAAACATATCTGGCCCCTTAAATTGGAATACAGATTTATTAGGGTATTATAAAATGAATCAAAGTTCTGATATTTCAAATGGAATACTGGATACTAATTCAATTTCAGGGGCTACTGGTAACCTAATTAACATGAATACGCTTCAAGCAGAAACCGCTCCTTTACCATATATTAGTAGTAATAATGGTAACTGGGCTACTGCAGGGACTTGGCTTAATGGAACTGTGCAACAAATTCCTAACTCAAACGGAGTTAATGGAACTCCTGTAAACTGGAACATTGTTAGAACCCAACATAATGTAACCTCTGGTAATAGAGCCACTACGCTTCTTGGTTTATTAGTAGATGCCAATACGTTTACTATTAATAATGACCAAGTATTAACGGTTAACAACTATTTAAATATAGATAGTGTATTAGACCTAGAAGGGCAATCCCAATTATTACAACCTATGGGAAGTGAAGTAGACTATTCGGGAACCGGAGCACTGCATCGTGATCAACAAGGAACAACCAATCTATTCAATTATAATTACTGGGGATCTCCTGTAAGCACAAACGGAAGCAGCTACCAAATTAGCGCGCTTCATGACGGTCTTAATCCTGTAAATTGGACTGGTGCAGATGATGCTACTGGTAGTACAAACCCAGTAACATTAAGTAACCGTTGGTTATATTTGTATGAAAACCATACCGCTGGAAATTATGCAGATTGGAATATAATAAACCAAACGTACGATATTCCGGTAGGTCTTGGATTCACAATGAAAGGTAGTGGTGTTGGAGATCCTATTACGGACTTTCAAAATTACACCTTTGTAGGGCAACCAAATAATGGTACTATTACAACTCCTGTAACTGGCGGAAATGAAGCCTTGGTTGGTAATCCATATCCTTCAGCAATAGATGCAGATCTATTTATTTTAGACAATGTAGGAAGTATCACAGGTCCTTTATATTTCTGGGAACATTCTAAAACAAATGCCTCTCACATTACTGCAGATTATGAAGGTGGATACGCTACATACTCATTAACGGGTGGAGTTGCTGCAACCACACCTCCTATTGGTTTAGGAAGTATTGGATCGGTTAGTTTAATACCTAGAAAACATATTACGGTTGGACAAGGTTTTTATGTTACTGGTGACGCTGATGGTGGAAACATCACTTTCAATAACAGCCAACGGGCTTTTGTTAAAGAAACACCTAGTACTTCTGTTTTCCTAAGAACAGACGATGACATAGACACCTCGGACTTAGTAAAACGTGTTCGTTTAAATTTCACTTCACCAGAAGGAGCTCTAAGACCGTTACTATTAGGTTTTACTCCTAATAATGAAGCTAGTGAAGGTTTTGATTATGGCTACGACGCCTTAAACACCGATTACTATCCAAGTGACATGTCCTTCATTATAGAAGGTGAAAAATATGTTATTCAAGGTGTTGGTGCGTTTACTACAGAGAATATGTATCCTGTAACTATCGATTTAGGTACTTCTGGAAACATACAAATTGCACTAGGAGAATTAGAAAATTTTGACGAAGAGATTGATGTTTTTATTTATGATGCCTTATTAGGAACCTATACACGTATCAATACTACTAATTATCAAGTAGCACTAGATCCAGGAAGTCATAGCGATAGATACTTTATTAGTTTCAAAGATGGAAGTGCATTAAATACGCCTGACGAGCAATTCTCTAACGTAGTAATCAATTATTTAACTGCAACTAGTGAAATCTATATTAATGTGCCAACTTCTGTAGATATTAAACAAGTTTACTTGGTAAACTTATTGGGTCAAACAGTTAAATCATGGAATGGGACAAATGCACCTTTATCTCATGAATGTAGACTTCCGGTTAATAAAATATCAGAAGGCACCTACATAATTAAAGTGCGAACTTCGGATAATGCACTCATTAACAAGAAAATTGTAGTGAAACAATAACTAATACATCCAAAATTACAAATATAAATAGCGATCCTTTTGGGGTCGCTTTTTTTTTGTTACATAGACATCGAAATGTCTACTGTATCGAACACTTAAGAGCATCTCACTGCATAAAATAAAGGGCCAAAATACGGTTACAATTAATCCTTAATTCTAAACACACAAAAAAAATTCATGTATTTCATCGATTATTTATGCTTTTAATAGATTATTTTGTTAAAACCCCATATCTTCGCAGTCCCAAATCATATCAATTCATTTAAAACCTAACAAAATGAATAAACAAACCTACTTATGCTTTATTGTGCTATTAACTAGCACAATAATAAGCGCAAATCCCTTTTCCAAGAACACAGCAAAAGCTATGGCCTATAGCGACATTCAGCGTGTTAGAATCGATTTCACTATGCCAACTGGCTATATAAAACACTTACTTTTAGGCTTTACTCCTAATAATGCCGCTTCCGACGGCGTGGATTACGGGTACGACGCATTAAGTATAGATGATTTTCCAGATGACCTTAACTGGATTATAGAAGAAGAAAGTTACGTAATTCAAGGTGTTGGTGCTTTCAATAGCTCTAACCAATATCCTTTAGGTATGTTTATTTCTAATGCTGGTGATATATCTATATCTCTAGATACCTTAGAAAATTTTGAAACAGATATTGATGTCTTCTTATTTGACTCCTTATACAACACCTACACTTTACTTACGGAGATCGATTTTCAAGAATATGTTAATGAAGGAACCTATTTAAATCGTTATTTTATTTCTTTTGGAAACAACACAAACGGAACTATTTATAACAGTTATACTATGCAGCTTGCCGTAGACGAAAACAATATGAAGGAAACTTCTGTTTCTTTTTTAAGACAATCTAAAGAAATTTATATAACGTCTAATCAGAATATTTCAAAATTAGAGGTATACAACCTTTTAGGAAAGCGTATATTAAATAAAGAGCATGTAAATACAAAAACATTGAGATTACCTACAACAAGCTTTACAAACCAAGCTTATGGTATTGTTCGAGTTTATAGTAACGAAGGCGTCACCAATAAAAAACTATTATTTAAGTAAATAATTATTTCTCTATACCACACCTAATCACGATATTGTTGATAAAAAGGTGTCTTAGGACATATAGACATCCTTTTAATTCAAAAAAAAATAGCATAAAGACAATAGATAAATTATCTTAAATATCAAACTCTGGTAAAACAATTTCTTTAATTTTAGTTATTGCTTCACTAACTGGAGTTTCAGATTTCCTAAGGTTTATTGCCATATGGTTGACACCTACATTTTCATATGCTTTTAAATATTTTGTAAGATGATTAATACCTACTGTACCACCAAAACGCTGTGGTTTAAAAGTCGCATTGTCGTCTGTAGACAGGTTTAAATGTATAGCCGTGATATAAGGTTTTGCTGCTTGATCTTCATCATACAAAGCATTACACCAATATTTTCTGTTTTCTAAAGTTTCTGCAACAGGTCTTGGATAATTAAACCAAGCTTGTGCATTTTTGGCAATCCAATTAATACTTTGTCCGGAATGACCAGCTACAACAAGCGGAATGTTTTTAGTTGGTTTCGGATACACTTCAATACCATTTGTTAAAAAATCATACTTAGATTTTAAATCGCTATTCGTTTTCCAAGCTTCTTTAATAATATCTAGATTAGTTCTAAATATTTCCGGTCTTTTTTTATAATCTATGTTATACATTGGGAACTCTACAGGTCTATCCCCCAAACCTAAGCCTAACAAAAGTCTACCTTCACTTAAATTTTCTATGGTAGCAGCAGCTTTTGCCAATTTTATAGGCTGCTGTAATGGTAATACAATTGCAGCTGTACCTAGTAAAATGTTTTTAGTTGCTGCAGATAAATAACCCAAATACGGAAGAGTATCAAACAATTGCGCACCATCACCAAAATTGGGGTCGTAAATAGGAACATCTCGCAGCCATAATGCAGCAAAGCCTGCTTCATCAATTTGTTGTGCCAGTGCTAAATGATTAGATATATCTGGAACGCCAAAAGGTCTGTTGTCCTCCAAACGTTTGCGATTTCCTTCTGAAGACCAATCGTTATCTAAAGGAAACTCTATACCAAGTGTCATTTTACCTGGTTTATATAGTTTATCAAATGGATTCATTGTGTTGTTTATTTTTAAAATCATCAGGTATCTGACAGGACACCTGATGATTTTTAAGATTAATTATTCCAGATACTATCTGCGGTATATGGTCCGTTTTCAACTTCCCAAAATTTCCCATCTATAAAACGGTGTCCTTTATCTAAGTCCTTCAGCAACGCCATATCTTCTTCTGTAAGCGTATGGTTTAAAGTCTCTAAATTCTGAAGCAATCGCGTTTCATTGATAGATTTAGGAATTACCGCAATGCCTCGTTGCATAGTATACGCCAATGCTACTTGTGCTGGCGACATATTTCTTGAGTCAGCGATGTTTATTATGGTATCATTTTCCAACAAGCGCAGCGTGTTGTTTTCATCTACAAGTGAACCTAATGGTGCATAAGCTGTTAGATGCATATCATAATGTGAGCATAAGGCTTTTAATTCTTTTTGCTGTAAAAACGGATGCATTTCAACCTGATTCATCTCTGGTTTATGAACTGCAGTCGCCATTATTTCTTTAAGATGATTTTCATTGAAATTACTCACTCCAATATGTTTTGTAAGACCTTGCTCTAAAGCAGCTTCCATACCTTTCCAAGTGTTGGTTAATGGCACTTCTAATAAAGGAATAAAATCGGATGCTTTTTCTGGCATTTCGGTTCCTTTTTTTAAAGCTACTGGCCAGTGGATGAGATACAGGTCTAGATACTCTAGTTGTAAATCTTCTAAAGTCTGATTAAGCGCTGGAATGATATTCTCTTCGCCGTGAGAAGCATTCCATAATTTGGAAGTCACCCATAAATCGTTACGAGTAACCAAACCCTGTTTAATTGCTTCAGCAATGGCATTACCAACTTCTTTTTCGTTTCCGTATGCCGCAGCACAATCAATATGTCTGTATCCAAATTTAATAGCAGAAAGTACTGCATTGTGCACTTCATTAGGTTCAGATCTAAATGTTCCTAAGCCTAAAATTGGCATTTCGTCGTTATTTCTAAATTTTAATGTAGTCATCATTATATTATTTATATTTTTTCTTTTTTGAATAAAACGAGGGTCAACAAGAAACCTACCATTACTAGAATACCACCTACCCATGGTGTGGCTTCAATACCTAAATCAGATTCCACAACCATTCCGCCTACATAAGCACCAATTGCAATACCGACGTTAAAAGCAGCAATGTTTGATGCAGATGCTACGTCTTCTGTTCCAGGAAGATATTTTTCAGCCATTTTTACGACGTATAATTGTAATGCTGGTACGTTTGAAAACGCTAGTATTCCCATAAAAAATAGCGTTACTATTGCCAAAATCTGACTAGAAGCTGTGAAATATAAAACAAACAATACTATGGCTTGTAATGCAAACATTACCAATAATGCTTTACCTGGTTTGTTATTAGATACTTTACCACCAATAATATTTCCAATAGCGATGGCAATACCATAAATTAAAAGGAATATACTAGTCATATTTGAAGAGAAACCGGTTACTTCTTCCAATAATGGCGTTAAATATGTAAAGGTTACAAACGTACCACCATAACCAAATGCGGTTATAGCTAACACTAATAAAATAGATGGATTTTTAATCACTTTTAATTGGTCAATAAAACGTAATGGAGCTGATTGTTTGATGTTTTTAGGAACTAAAGCTAAACTAGCTATTGCACCTACCAATCCTAATAGTGCAACACCAATAAAGGTTGCTCTCCACCCAAAATTTTGACCTATGTATGTTCCTAAAGGTACACCAGTTACAATAGCCACGGTAAGACCTGCAAACATTATGGAAATAGCAGTTGCTCGCTTATCTTTTGGTACTAAACTTGCAGCAATAGTAGAACCGATAGAGAAAAATACACCGTGTGCAAAACCTGTTACCACTCTTGATAAAAGAAGCAATCCAAAACTTGGTGCAATTGCTGCTAATCCGTTACCAATTATAAATAGCACCATAATACCCATTAATAATTGTTTTCTAGGAATTTTACCTGTTAAAGCGGTTAATATTGGTGCGCCAATTGCTACACCAATAGCATATAAACTAACTAATAATCCTGCTGATGTTAATGATGTGCCTAAATCGTTTGCAACAGTAGATAGTAGACCTACAATTACAAATTCTGTTGTTCCTATGGCAAATGCACTTATGGTCAATGCCCATAATGCTGCTGGCAGCCCCTTCTTTTTGGCTACCGTTGTGTCTTTATTTATAGTTGATGTTTCCATGATTTCTAATCGTTTTTTGTTATTCTTATTTAATAGCTACTGGATTAATTTGTACTTGTGTAGAGCCTTCATATAAAGGGTGACCTAATACAAAAAGGAATTCCCAAGCTTTATCAGCAACCAACTCATCCACAAGAATGTTTTCTAATACCTGAACACCATATTCAGTTGCCATCATTTGATTTACAGGGAAAGAAAGCGCGCTGTTTTCGTGTGGCACTGCTTCAAAAGACCAATTGTCTGCGCCTGCAGCTACAATTCCTTTTTTACCTAAATAATGTGCAGCTTCTGTACCAATTCCAGGTCCGCCAGCTAGGTAACGTTTGTCATCTTTACCCATTAATTTGGTCCATCCTGTGTAAAACAGCACTACATCACCTTTACGGATTTCAATACCTTGTTTTTTGGCTACTTTTTCAATGTCTTCCACTGAAAAAACAGTACCTTCTTTTACAATATCTTGATTGTAATACGAACGCATATCTAGCACAATACCTCTAGTTACGATTGGAGGTAATTTTTCTAGACCTAATTTTTTCACACCAGAAACGGTTAAAAAATCTTCTACTTTATGTCCGTTATAATGTACATTGTCTCTACCATAATGTGCCAATCCATTAATTTGTGAACCAACACCTGTCCAGCCAATTAACTGGTCATCTACGTAAGTAAATTTGTTAGAACCTGCAGCAGCAGTTTCAGGTTGTAAAGTTTCAATATGAAAGTATCTGTGACGGAAAGCTGCGGTTTGTGCATTTACAACCATTCCTAGGCGATATACTTTTCCTTTCTTAACCAATTTTACGGCATCTAAAACCGTTTCTTCATTCAAAAGGTTTAGTGCGCCAATTTCATCGTCTGCACCATAAGGTGACGTTGGTACTTGTTGTGCGTTTGTACTTAAAGCAGTAAAAAGTGTAGCTGCCAATGTCATTTTTTTTAATGTATTTACTATTGTTTTCATTTTTATATGTTTTTAAATTTCTTATACAAATTTCTAATTAATGCAAGGGGTGTGCGAGGATGTACATCACCATTTTAAAGTGATGTATGTCACATTTAATACTGCTCATACATCACTTTTTTAGTTACTTATTCTTCAATCTTCATCTTTAAAACCAAGTAAGGTGGTTTACTAGCATCTTTCCCTTCATTTAATAAAGGTAAATTATGAAGCTGATTTGCTACGATATACAAGTAGTTTCCGTGTATGGCAACACCATCTGGCCAAGACAAGTCTTTTTTGGATTGTGCAATGGTTTTCATTCCAGCAGGCGTACTTTCTACAATGGCTGAATTTTCAACATCGGTGACATACACTTTTCCGTTTGCACCCACTTTAAATCCGTCAGATTTTGGTTTGTTGGCATAAAACTCGATGTATTTATTCAGGTCGCTATCTTGCTTACTTTCATCAGCTAAAACAGCCGACGGAATACGGTAGATTTTGGTGTTTCCCATTGCACCATAGTAGATGAAATTGTTTTCATCATCAATAGAAATTGGGTTTAAAGGGTATCTTGGCTGAATTGTAGTACCGTCTTTTCTTTTGTGAGAGACTAATCTACCGTGAATTTTCACAGGTTCATCAGCAGGTAAAAATGATGCATTACCTTCCAAAACTCGTCTTATATGACCCGTTTCTAAGTTAATCACGACAAAAGCTGGTGCAATTGGCGGATTTAAAGCATCGGTCATATCTGCAATTACAGCAGTGTTGTTTTTCACATCAATCACAAAATCCTGTAAAAAAGGTTTTGTTGATAATACCGTATTTGGAATTGGAAAAACCTTTGTTACACTACCGGTTACCAAATCAAAACCCACCAATTTTGAAACCTGATTTTGCTTTACGTTCCCCATATCCAACACCCAAAGTATTCCGTTAGCATCGGCTTGAATTCCGATGGTTGAATTGATACCTTTTAGACTTCCGCTTTCTGGTTTTACGATCCATTCTTTATCACCAAACGGAATAGCTTCTCCATTTGGCAAAATTTCTTTCACCATATATTTTGAAGCACTTAATGCGCTCATTGTTACAAATATTCTTCCGTCGTTAGAGACTGTAATATTCCCAGGTCTAGACTCAGGAAATGTTGCTATGGTTTCTAATTGTGCTTGTGCTAACATTGCGTGATTCATCACTAATGCTAACAAGACTATTTTTAATACTGTTATAATTTTCATTGTATTTATTTTTTAAAATTGAATATGATTTGATTAGTTGCCTAAAAATTTCTTTTGGGTGGATGGGTCTACCCAAATAACATCGCTTGGGTCTCTGGCTATTGCGTCAAAAACGAGTACGTCTAACGGACCTTCTAAAATTTTTCCGTTTCCGTGGGCTATACCTTTGCCCCAAAAAAGTAAATCTCCTTTTCCTGCAACTACGGGACCTTTATCGGCTACGTAAAATTCTGCTTTGCCATTTAAAATGTAGAGGTAGGCATCAGATTTTGCGTGGTAGTGCATAGGCACTTCACCATACAACCTAAAGATTCTTACACCTGCGTGTTCACGGTCTATTAGTCTGATGTCTTTGATGATGCCGCTGTGGTTTTCTGGTAGTAACTTAACATATGCGTCAATGTTAATAACGCCGCAAGAGTTACCTGATAATGGTCTTTTACCTTCCTGTGCATAAGATGTAAATCCTAAAACAATCATGGTAATAATGAAGAATAATCCTTTTGTTGTTTTCATAATAAATTGTATTAAATTGTTCGATACAAAATTCTATGAAAACCAAGGGGTGTGCGAGGACATACATCACGGATTTTTTGTGATGTACATCAATTTTAAAAAGTGATTTAGGTCACTCTTAGCTGTTAAAACGACTTAAAGTCTCTCTGGATACGCCTAAATAGGAAGCTATTAATTTTTTAGGAACGCGTTGTATTAATTTTGGAAGTTTGTTTAATAGATACTCATATCTACTTTCTGCGGTCATTGTAAGTAAAGACAAGATTCTTTGTTGCAGATTGATATAACCGTGGTTGGATTTAATTCTGAAAAAATTGGCAACGGCAGGTACCTCAAAGCACATCTTTTCCCTGTTTTCCAAAGACAAACAGAAAAACTCTGAATCTTCAAGGCAATCCACAAAAATAGTCCCTGGTTCTTGATGCTGAAAAGCGCAATGGTCGCTTACCCAATAGTTTTCCATGGCAAATTGAAGAATGTGTTCTTTGCCTTTTTCGTCTATGGAATACGCTTTTACCAACCCATTAATAATCCAATATTCAAAAGCTACAGGTTGTCCCACTTGAATTAAAAATTGGTGTTTTTTAAGGCTTTTATATTCAAAGTGTGATTTTACAAAGTCCCATTCATCATCAGTTAAAGAAACGATTTCTTCAAAATGTTGTCTTAGCAAGTTATAATTATTTTGCATCATGCAAATTATTTTAAATCTTAAATGTTGTAAATATTCTAACGCCGAAATTACTTAAAATCAATAGGACCTTCTAAATTACACCCTCCACTTTTACCACAATCAGAGATTGTTTAAATGGTTTGTTTGCTGATATAATTACTTTCCGATACAGAAATTAGCAAAAATATTACCAAGTAAATCATCACTTGTAATTTCGCCTGTAATTTCACCAAAATGGTAAAGTGCTTGTCTAATATCTATTGCTAGTAAATCCCCTGATAAATCAGATTCTAGACCATATTTTACTTTAGTAACTTCTTCAAAAGCCTTAAGCAATGCATCATAATGCCTAGAATTAGTAACAATAGTTTCATTATTACGCAAAGCACCTGTATTTACAAAACCTAAAAGTTTATCCTTTAGTTCTTCTACTCCAATTCCTGTTTTTGCAGATAATAAATGTAGATTTTCAATAGAAGTTTTTAAAGCCTCCACTTCACTATCGGAAAGAATATCTAATTTATTAGCAATCACTAATAATGGTTTTAAAGGATACTTATTTTTTATCTTTTCTATTTCAACGATAAACTTTTTGCTATTGGTTTTAAATTTTTCAGCATCGAATAAATAAACGACTACTTGCGCTTGTTCGATTTTTTCAAACGTTTTCTTAATACCAATACTTTCAACAACATCTTTAGTTTCTCTAATTCCCGCAGTATCTATAAATCGGAAGCCAATGCCGCCAATAACAATTTCATCTTCAATAGTATCTCTTGTCGTTCCTGCAATTTCACTAACAATAGCTCTTTCTTCATTTAAAAGAGCATTTAGCAATGTAGATTTTCCAACATTTGGTTCTCCAACTATAGCAACAGGAATCCCGTTTTTAATCACATTACCAACAGCAAAACTATCTATCAATCGTTTTAAAACAAAAACAATTCTATCTACTAAAGATTTAAATTGTGCGCGATCTGCAAATTCTACGTCTTCTTCTGCAAAATCTAACTCTAACTCAATTAAAGAGGCAAAGTTTAAAAGCTCTTCGCGTAGTTTAGCAATTTCAGAAGAAAAACCTCCACGCATTTGTTGCATGGCTATTTGGTGAGAAGCTTCATTATCACTCGCGATTAAATCTGCAACAGCTTCTGCCTGACTTAGGTCTAGTTTTCCGTTTAAAAAAGCACGTAAAGTAAACTCACCGGCATTCGCCATTCGGCAACCATTACGCAAAAATAATTGTATAATTTCTTGCTGAATAAATATAGATCCGTGACAAGAAATTTCGACTACATTTTCGCCAGTATAGGATTTTGGATTTCTAAAAACAGAAACCAAAACTTCATCCAGCGTTTTCGTTTTTTCTATAATATGCCCTAAATGAATAGTATGCGTCTTTTGTTTCCTTAAATCTTTGTTATGAATAGATTTAAAAAAAGGAGCACAAATGTTTATAGCTTCTGGTCCCGAAAGTCGTATTACAGCTATTGCTCCAGCTCCTGCAGGTGTTGCTAATGCAATTATAGTGTCGTTTAATATCATAGGACAAAAGTAAGCAATTGTTAAAATAAAACTAACATATTTACATTTTGAAAATAAATAAGTATTAACTGTTATATTTGCACAAAAAATAATTTATGCAACGTATTCTATCCTTATTATGTATTTCTCTTTTAATTATTTCTTGTGGCAAAGAAAAAACAGATGGTTTTGTCGTTAATGGAAATGTAGACAAGGCTGAAAATAATAGCTTGGTTAAATTAATTAGAACAGAAAATAGACAGGAAATTCTTTTAGATTCTGCTAGAGTTACAGATAATACTTTTACTTTAAATGGGAAAGTAGAAAATCCAGACATGTATTTTTTAACTATTGATGGTGTTAGAGGAAGTCTTCCTTTTATAGTTGCTAATGAACCTATAGATTTAACTATTGTTTCCGACAGTATTTACACGTCTACCATTAAAGGAGGAAAGGAAAATGACCATCTAAATGAATACCAAGAATTCATAAAAGTACTGCGATTAAGAAACAACAATCTAACCAAAGAGTTTCAAGCTTCCCAAAGCGTGAAAGATACCGCTCAAATGTCTGTTTTACGTAATAAATACGAAGCGATCATGGCTGAAAATGATGCTCATGATATAGCTTTTATGACAGAAAATAATGGTGCTGTTTTATCTGCACTTATTTTAGAACGTGCTTTAATGTCTAACAAAATAGAATTTGTAAAAATTAAAGACCTATATACCAACTTTGAAGCATCGTTAAAAAACACAAGACCAGGAAAAGCAATTGCAACTTATATTGAAGCCAACGAAAATACGGCTATTGGTAGTGTTGTACCTAATTTTTCAGGACCAACTCCAGAAGGAGAAACCATCGCTTTAAATGATATTAAAGGAAAAATTACACTTATCGATTTTTGGGCTGCTTGGTGTGCTCCTTGTAGAAAAGAAAATCCAAACGTTGTAAACGTATATAATAAATATCACGAAAAAGGTTTAGAAATCATTAGTGTTTCTTTAGATGGAACACCACAACAAAAAGACCCTAAACAAGCTTGGATGGATGCTATTCAAAAAGATAAACTAACCTGGAATCACGTTTCTAACTTGCAATATTTTAATGATCCTATTGCGAAGCAATTTAATATCAATTCTATTCCTGCAACTTATTTAATTGATGCTGATGGAAAGATCATTGCTAAAAACTTAAGAGGTCCAGCACTGGAAGAAAAAGTAGCAGCATTGCTAAACTAAAAACAATTAAAATTTATATATTCTGAATGTATTTCAGAATGTAATTACTAGATATAAAAAATGCTGAAATAATTTTTCAGCATTTTTTATATCTTTATTTTTCCTTTTAAGCAGTATCAAAAAACCTTGTTAGCGAATTACTAATAAAAAAAAATCTCCACTTTAGTCGAAATGACTTTATTTTTCCGCTTTAGTTTAGACCTTTTAAATCTTACCCATTCGTTTTAAGACAAACAACAATACTATAGGTATTGCCAACAAACCAATCATTAGTAGATTCGTTTCAAATAACCATGTAGCCAAAAGTAGCGTAATGACATAACCGCCAATAGCACCACCAAAATGCGCATCGTGACCAATATTTCCAGATCTTGTTTTCATGCCGTAAATAGAATATAAAAGATACCCTATTCCAAATACATAGGCAGGAATTGGTATAGGCACAAAAAACATATACAAACTCATTTCTGGTCGTAATAAAATTGCCGAATATAAAATTCCGGTTACCGCACCACTTGCGCCAACAGCACTATAATGATATTCATCTTTATGAAAATACAAAGATAATACACTACCAAGAATCAAGCTACCAACGTACACAAGAACAAAACTTAAGGTTCCTAAATCCTGCACAACAATATCTGCAAAAAAGTATAGTGTAAGCATGTTAAATAATAAATGCTGCGTGTCTACATGTAAAAATCCAGAACTAAACATTCGAAATTTTTCCCCTCGATTAATACCACCAACTTGGAATTTGTATTTTTCAAAAAAGTTAAAATCACTAAACCCTTTGTAAGATATTAATACATTTGCAACAATAATTACTATTGTTACAATACTTAAATTGCCCATAAATTTGAAACGTTTAAATCAAATATAACATATATTTGTTCTTGCAAATCTAAAATTATTTCATGCAATTCCTTGCTTACATTTTAATTTATCCGCTTTTGTGGATTATTTCTATTCTTCCGTTTAGAATTTTATACGTTGTTTCTGATATTTTATATCTTTTGGTATACTATATTATCGGTTACCGAAAGAAAACAGTAAAGTATAACTTAACGCTTGTTTTTCCTGATAAATCGGAAAAAGAAATCACTACACTTTCTAAAAAATTCTATCATCATTTATGCGATATGATATTAGAATCTGTAAAGTCTTTAACCGTTTCTGAAGCAGAAATGATGAAACGTTTTAAGTTTAAAAACATTGAAGAAATACATAAACTTGAAAAAGAAAATAAAAACATTGTTTTAATGTGTGCACATTATGCGAATTTTGAATGGATTTTTATTGCTCAAAAATTCGTAAATCATAAAGGATATGGTGTTTATAAACGTTTAGCAAATAAATATTTTGATCGTTTAATAAAACGAAAAAGAGCCAAATACAATACACAACTTATTACCACAAAAGAAACCATTCCTGTTTTAATGGAGTCTATTAAAAATGGCGAATTATCTATTAGTGGTTTTGTCTCTGACCAATCCCCAAAAGTAAATAAAGCCTATCATTGGAATGATTTTATGGGAATTAAAGTTCCTGTGCATACGGGAGCAGAAATGCTTGCAAAACGCTTAGACTCTTCTGTAGTCTTCTTTGGTGTGAAGAAAATAAAACGTGGTTACTACGAAACTACTTTTACAACCCTAGCTCAAAATGCAAATGATTATAAAAACTACGAAATTACCGATATGTTTTTAAAGCTAGTGGAAGAACAAATTTATAGCGCTCCAGAATATTATTTATGGACACATAAACGCTGGAAACATAAAGATAACGTTCCTGCTAAATTTCAATAAAGCATTGTATTTATCACATAAAAAAACAGCGTACAAATGTATTATTATTTGTACGCTGTTTTTCTATACTATAAAGGCTCGTTATTTAGAAACTGCCTCTATTTCTCCAATAAATCTATCTGCCAAAGCATCTGCTACTTCTTGCGATTTTGCTTCTGTGTAAATTCTAATGATAGGTTCTGTATTACTCTTACGTAAGTGTACCCAGTTTTCTGCGAAATCAATTTTCACACCATCCACAGTAGTTATGTTTTCTTTAGCATAACGAGCTTCCATCGTTTTTAAAATAGCATCCACATCAATTTGTGGGGTAAGTTGAATTTTCTTTTTACTCATAAAGTAGCTTGTATACGTTTTACGTAATTCGCTTACTTGCATATCTTTTTCCGCTACAAGACTTAAAAACAAAGCAACACCAACTAAAGAATCTCTACCGTAATGGCTTGCCGGATAAATAATTCCGCCATTACCTTCACCACCAATTACAGCGTTATTTTTCTTCATCAATTCGACCACATTCACTTCTCCTACAGCACTTGCTTCATAGGTTCCTCCATGTTTTTCGGTAACATCACGTAACGCTCTAGAAGAACTCATATTACTCACCGTATTTCCTGGTGTTTTACTTAACACGTAATCTGCACAAGCAACTAAGGTATATTCTTCGCCAAACATTTCGCCATTTTCATCCATAAATGCTAGTCTATCTACATCCGGATCTACTACAAGTCCAAAATCTGCACGTTCTTTAACCACCATTTCCGATAGGTCAGTTAAATGTTCTTTAAGCGGTTCTGGATTGTGTGGAAAATGCCCATTAGGCTCACAGTATAACTTTATAGGATGTACTCCTAAACGTTCCAATAATTCCGGAATTGCAATTCCTCCTGTAGAATTCACACCATCTACAACCACTTTTAATTTAGCAGCCTTTATCGCTTTTACATTCACCAAGTCTAAAGCTAAAACAGCATCAATATGTAAATCTATGTAAGCTTGATTTCGAGTTATTTTCCCTAAATCATCTACTTCTGCAAATTGCATGGTATCTGCTTCCGCAATATTTAAAATCTTTTCTCCTTCTACGCCATTTAAGAATTCGCCTTTCGCATTTAGAAGTTTTAACGCATTCCATTGTTTCGGATTATGACTTGCGGTTAAAATAATTCCACCATCCGCATGCTCCATTGGCACAGCAATTTCAACCGTTGGCGTTGTAGACAAACCTACATCTACCACATGAATACCAAGACCAACTAAAGTATTCATAACCAAATTCTGAATCATTTCCCCAGAAATTCTAGCATCTCTACCAACAACAACTTTATAATTTTCTTTATCACGTTGCGCTTTTAGCCAAGTACCATAAGCCCCCGCAAACTTAACCGCGTCAATTGGCGTCAGGTTCTCTCCTACTTGTCCTCCGATGGTTCCTCTAATTCCAGAAATTGATTTTATTAAGGTCATAAATTATATTTTATATTTAAATACAAATATAGTATTTCAAAGTTGTATTTATATATTATGAATTTGTAAATTCACTCTCAGAACAAAGTCTAACTAAAAGATTCCCGTTTTCATGGGAAATATTATGAATTTTCTAGCGCACATTTATCTTTCTGGAAATAACGAATCTGTAACTATTGGTAATTTTATTGCCGATGGTATTCGAGGTAAAAAATACTTGAAGTTTCCAGAAGAAATTCAAACCGGAATTTTATTACACCGACAAATAGATACCTTCACAGATGCACATAAAACGGTAAGAGAAAGTACCAAACGATTGCATAAAAATTACGGACACTATGCTGGTGTTATTGTAGATATTTTGTACGATCACTTTCTTGCCAAAAACTGGAGTAACTATTCCGATATTCCATTAGATGCCTATGTCGATACTTTTTATGATTCTTTGCAAGACAATTTTGAAGTTTTGCCTAGCCGAATTCAAAAAATGATGCCGCATATGATTGCCGATAATTGGTTATTAAGCTACGCCACTATTGAAGGGATTTCTAAAGTTTTAGTCGGAATGAATAAGCGAACCGAAAATCGTTCTAAAATGAATTTAGCAGTCAACGAGCTACAAGAGTTTTATGACGAATTTGAAGATGAATTTACACGTTTTTTTGAAGAGTTAATTCAGTTTTCAAATAAAAAATTGATAGAAATAGAAAATAGATAAATTGCACTTTGGCTACTCTCGGTAGGACAATTGAATAAAAATGTCAGTCTGAGCGCAGTCAAAGACCAAATATAATAATTATGAAAAACAACATTTTAATCTTACTGATTAGTATTGCTTTTTTTTCTTGTAAAACGGAAACTAAAAAACAAGCTACGGGACTAATCACCGAAAAAGCAATGGTTGTTTCTGCTCGTGAAGAAGCCTCTAAAATAGGAAGTGCTATGATGCAACAAGGCGGAAACGCTTTTGATGCCATGCTTGCCACAGACTTAGCTTTAGCGGTTGCATATCCATACGCTGGAAATCTTGGTGGTGGTGGTTTTATGGTCTATCGCTTAGAAAATGGTGATATTGGTGCCTTAGACTACAGAGAAAAAGCTCCTGCTGCGGCGACAAAAAACATGTATTTAGATTCGCTTGGTAATGTAATTCCTAATTTAAGTACTCGTGGCGCACTTGCTGTTGGTATTCCTGGAACCGTTGCTGGAACCTTTGCAGCACATAAACGTTTTGGAAAACTATCTATAGAAACCATTATGAAACCAGTAATTGCCCTTGCCAAAAAAGGTGTTATCGTTACCAAAAATCAAGAATTACGTATTGCCGAAAAACAAGCAGATTTTAAAAATACAAATACCGAAGATTTTCTATTTACGAGAGCTTGGAAAGAAAACGATACCATCAAATACAATAGCCTTGCAGAGACGCTTACCAGAATCATGCAAAATGGTCCCGATGAATTTTACAAAGGCCAAACGGCAAAAATACTAGCAAAACACATTCAAGAAAATGGCGGAATTATAACCGAAGAAGACCTAGCAAATTACCAACCAAAATGGCGTACACCAATTACATTTTCTTATGACGATTTAAATATTATCTCTATGTCTCCTCCTTCTAGTGGTGGCGTTTGTTTGGCGCAAATCATGAAAATGATTGAACCTTATCCTTTAGATGAATTTGGTCACAACTCCCAAAAAGCCATTCAAATTATTACAGAAGCAGAACGTCGTGCTTATGCCGATAGAAGTTTTTATCTAGGTGATCCTGATTTTGTAAATGTACCACAAGAACAGCTAATTAGTGCTCCTTATCTGCAAGATAGAATGCAAGATTTTTCGTTTGACAAAGCGACTAAATCTTCAGAAGTATCCCATGGAAAAGTAGAAATCATCGAAAGTGATGAAACTACCCACTACTCTATTGTAGATCCGTTTGGTAATGCTATTTCTGTAACTACTACTTTAAATTCTGGTTTTGGTTCTAAACTATTTTGTAGCGAATTAGGTTTCTTTTTAAATAATGAAATGGACGACTTTTCTAGCAAACCTGGAGTTCCAAATGTGTACGGATTAATTGGAGCAGAAGCGAATAGCATTCTTCCCGAAAAACGCATGTTAAGTTCTATGACTCCTACCATTGTTACTAGAAACGGAAAATTGCACATGGTAGTTGGTACTCCTGGTGGATCTACCATTATTACTTCGGTGATGCAAACCATTTTAAATGTACATGAATATAAAATGGGAATGCAAGAAGCCGTAAATGTTCCTCGTTTTCACCACCAATGGTTACCAGACGTGATTATGATGGAACCAAATTCTTTCGCTATAGAAACCATAAAACAGTTAGAATTAAAAGGCTATGAGATTAATGAGAAAGATGCTCCTGTTATTGGCAAAGTAGATGCTATTTTAATTTTAGAAGACGGAAAACTAGAAAGTGGCGCAGACAAACGTGGGGATGATGCAGCTGTAGGTTTTTAAAAAATAAGGATTAAAAAGTTTCTTTTTTTTAAAGGAAAGTAGTTTCAAATGCATAATAAGTGGAAATCGGAAGAATAAAAAAAATGAATTTCATCTCACAATTAGACGAAAGTTTCCGGAAAAATGCTAATCCGGAATTTGCAGCGCAAATGAAATCCTATTTAAAAGACAACTTTGAATTATATGGCTTAAAAACAAAGCTTCGCAGAGAAGTATTAAAACCTTTAGCCGAAAAAAATCGACTCGAAATTAGAGATACAATTAGAACTTTAACCTTTGATTTATATGATTTCAAACAACGAGAAATGCATCTCAGTGCTATTGAATTATTCGAAAAACAACTCCGAAAAGTATACCAAAAAGAAGATATCATTTATATTGAAAAACTAATCACCACAAATTCTTGGTGGGATTCTGTAGATTTTATCGCCAAGCAAATACTAGGTAAATATCTTATATTGCATCCCAACGAAACCGAGAAAGTAATTCGTCGTTTTTCCAATGCTGAAAATATGTGGTTAAACCGAAGTAGTATTATTTTTCAATTGGGTTATAAAGAAAACACAAACAAAGAATTGCTATTTAATCAATGTTTAGCGCATAAAGATTCTAAAGAATTTTTCATTCAGAAAGCTATTGGTTGGGCACTTCGAGAATATGGTAGATACAACCCAAAGGATGTTCTTGAATTTGTCTCTAAAAACGATTTAAAACCATTAAGTAAACGGGAAGCAATTAGAAAATTAATAGGATAATATTCGTTGTAGGAATACAATCCGAAAAAATAAAAATCATAAAAAAATAAACAAAAACAAGTGGCTAAAAAAACAAGCATAAAAAAAATAGGAAAAATAATTGCTGGAGCAATCATATTCTTAACCTTACCAACCTTCCTATTCTTTGGGTTTTTATATTTTAAATATAACGAAGAATTACCTTTAGGACTGCAGGATAAACAAGCAGATGCTCTAGCTTATAAAATGCTAGATGCCTTAGATCATAAAAAATATGAAGCTACAGATTATATAGAATGGACCTTTAAAAAAAGACATCATTTTAAATGGAATAAAGAAGAACGCACTTGTCAAGTCTATTGGAAAAACTACAAAGTAGATTTAAACTTTAACGATCCTTCTAAAAACGAAGCATATCTAGGCGAAACAAAAATAGAAACAAGTGAAGCAGAAGAATTAATTAAAAAAGCAACAGACTATTTTAACAACGATTCTTTTTGGTTAGTCGCACCATATAAAGTTTTTGATGCAGGAACAAAAAGGAGTTTGGTTACTTTAGACAATGGAAAACATGCCCTTTTAATCACCTATACTTCTGGTGGTTCCACTCCTGGAGATTCGTATTTATGGCTATTAGACGATTCCGGAAAACCTACTAGCTTCAAAATGTGGACTTCCATTCTTCCTATTGACGGACTAGAAGCCACTTGGAGCGATTGGACAACGACCGAAACCGGAGCCATGCTACCAACTTTTCATAAAATGATGGTTTTAGGGCTGGAAATTGAAGATATTAAAACCAAATAGAACGCACTTATATTCATACTATTCATTCACCAATAAAATCCATTATGATTCAATCTTATAAAAAGAAACCAGAACTTCAAGAAAATTATGATGCTATTATTATTGGATCTGGAATTGGTAGTCTTGCTACAGGCGCTTTATTAGCAAAACAAGGACAAAAAGTATTAATTCTAGAACGCCATTATGAACCTGGCGGATTTACACATACTTTTAAACGTAGAGGATATGAATGGGATGTTGGTATTCACTACATAGGGGATATGCAACACCCAAAAAGCATTTTAAGAAAACTATTTAGTTATGTGTCTGATGATAATTTACAATGGGCAGATATGGGAGATGTGTATGATAAAATCATCATAGGCGATAAAGAATATGATTTTGTAAAAGGTGTTACCAATTTTAAAAATAAAATGATTTCTTATTTTCCGGAAGAAGAAAAGGCCATCACCGAATACATTAATACTATTTTTAAAGCGAGTAAAACCAGTAAGAAATTCTATTTAGACAAATCCCTTCCGCCATTATTAAGCAAGTTAATTGGCGGGTTTATGCGTAAACCTTACAATAAATATTCCGATCAAACTACTTACCAAGTATTAAGAAACCTTACCGATAACGAAGAACTAATTAAAGTTTTAACCGGACAATATGGCGATTATGGATTAGCACCAAAAGAAAGTAGTTTTGTCATGCATACCGCTGTTGCAAAACATTATTTTGCCGGTGGTAGCTTTCCTGTTGGCGGATCCTCTCAAATTGTAAAAACGATAGTTCCTGTAATAGCAAAAACTGGAGGAACACTTTTAATAAGTGCCGAAGTCGATGAAGTTATTATTGAAAACAATACTGCAAAAGGTGTAAAAATGAAAGACGGTAAATCTTTTTATGCCAAAAACATTATCAGTGGTGCTGGTATTATGACCACGTATAACAAATTACTTCCCGAAGATATAGTAGCAAAACACAACTTAAAAGAACAATTACAAAAAGTAAAGCGATCGGTTGCTTCTGCTTGTTTATATATTGGTTTAGAAGGTTCGCCGGAAGACCTTAAATTACCAAAAACAAATTATTGGATCTATCCCGAAGATTTAGATCACGATGCTTGTATTGCACGTTATTTAAAAGATACAGACCAACCTTTTCCTGTTGTCTATATTTCTTTTCCTTCTGCTAAAGATCCAGATTGGCCAAATAGATATCCTGGAAAAAGCGCTATTGATATCATTACGCTTATGCCTAGTGATACTTTTAACGAATGGAAAGATACCAAATGGAAAAAAAGAGGCGAAGATTATGAACAGTTAAAAGAAAAAATTGCCAAACGATTACTCGAAGCACTATTCAAAAAACTACCACACCTTAGAGAAAAAGTAGACTGTTACGAATTATCTACACCTTTAACCACGCAACATTTTGTGAATTATGAAGAAGGCGAAATTTACGGATTAGATCATAGTCCGAAACGTTTTAGACAAAAATTTCTGAAGCCTAGAACACCAATTAAAAATTTCTATCTAACTGGTCAAGATATTATGACGGCAGGAATAGGATCGGCATTATTTTCTGGTGTTTTAACCGCAACGGCTTTAACCCAAAAAAATATCTTAAAGAAAGTACAGGCTTATAAAAACTAGCTTCTATAACAATCTATTCTAAGCAAAACCAATCCTTACTGCAAACGGGGACTAACTACTTACTTTTCTGCCCAACAAACTGTTGTTCTTTAGATTTAAAAAGCACATTAAAAGTGGTTAAGCTTCCGTAGATACGTGTAATATATTGTTGTAAATCTGTTTTTTCTTGTGCTTCCAGATTACTAGAATTCACCTTTTGTTCCATAACTCGAAGTCGGTCTCTAACCATGGTTATTTTATGAAAGAAATCTTCCACTTTAATCTCTTTCGGTTTAAGATTAGTGTCTTCTGGTTGCAGAATAAGTTTTCCACCTTTCCACTTATCGCCAATTGGCACAATTTCCGATACATCGCTCCACTTTTTTAAAATCTGCACCAAACTACTTTCTACATCAAATAAACTAACGGTATCGACTTCGTTTTCTGCTGCTTCAATAATTTGAAACGCGGCATCTAAATCTATGGTTTCCAACCCGTTCTCCATAAAAGTAACCCAATACTGTTTAGAGGTTACATTGGTTATAACACCTTTTCCAAATTCGCTGTGGTCTATTCTGGATCCTATTCCTAATATTTTCATATCCTTTTTTACTAACTAAAACATTCATTAAAAACTTGTTATCCTTTTACTTTTTGGTAACTATTTTAAAATAAAAAGCAAAGCACTAAAATATAAAATATAACCATTTGTCTTAATTTATAATTTTAAAATAGTTATTTTTGAGTAAACATAACAACCATAAATCATGATAAAAAAATACCTAATTGTTTTCTTTTTTCTTCCTTTGATTAGTTTTTCCCAAGGAAAATCTTTTTGGAAAGTATCAAATAACACTAATTTAAACCAAGACCAATTACTAGAACGAAAATCCACACCTTCTGTATATGATATCTATACACTTGACTTAAACGGATTAAAACAACTACTGTCTGAAGCTCCTAAAAGAGATCTAAATTCAAGTTCAAATGTTGTCATCCAATTTCCTGGAGCAGCAGGAGAAATGGAAAATTTCGAAGTATATAATGCTTCTATTTTAGATTCAGAATTAGCTATCCATCATCCAGAAATTCAATCTTATGTTGGTGTTAGTAAAGACAAAACGGGAACTATCCTTCGTTTTTCTACAACCGTTTTTGGTTTCCATGCAACCGTTCATGCTATCGGGCAAACGTTTTACATAGATCCATTAACCAAAGATCTAAAGAACTACGTGATGTATACCAAAGGAAATCTATATGCTAATTTAAAAGAAAGAATTGGATGTCTTGTAGATGACACTACCGAAAACAGGAATACAGAGACTAGTTCTAGCGCTAGAAATGCAAACGATGGAGTCTTAAGAACCTTTCGTTTAGCTTTAGCATGTACGCAAGAATATGCAAACTATCACATTAACGCAGCTGGCCAAGCTTCTGCAACAGATGCAGTAAAAAGAGCTACTGTTTTAGCTGCAATGAACGTTACAATGACTAGAGTTAATGCTATTTTTGAAAGAGATTTATCTACTACAATGACTTTAGTGGATAATACAAGTATTATATTTTTAGCTGAAAATGATGGATTTACTGATGATGACGCAAACTCATTAATTAATGAAAACCAAAGCATAGTTGACGCTAATATAGGTACAGCAAACTACGATATTGGACATGTATTTACTACTGGTGGTGGTGGATTAGCTGCTCGTGGTGGTATTTGCTACAGTAATGCTAAAGCAAGAGGTGTTACAGGATCTCCAAATCCAGTTGGCGACCCTTTTGATGTAGACTTTGTAGCCCATGAAATGGGACATCAGTTTGGTGCAAACCATACATTCAATGGTGGACAAGGAAGTTGTTCTGGCGGAAATAGAAGCGCTACAACTGCTGTAGAACCAGGAAGTGGAACAACCATAATGGCATATGCTGGTATTTGTGGTTCAGACAATGTACAAGGAAATAGTGATGATCATTTTCATGCCATTAGTATTGATGAAATGTGGACACGTATCACACCTCCAGGAGAACCAACGTGCTCTACAGATACACCTAATGGAAACACTGCTCCTACTGCAAATGCAGGAGGTGATTACACGATTCCTTACGGAACAGCATTTACGTTAACAGGAACCGCTACCGATCCTGACGGAACCACATTATCCTATTGTTGGGAACAAACAGATGTTGGTGTTTCCACTAACGTTCCTTCTACAACAAGCACAACAGACCCTCAATTTAGATCGTATTCTCCAAAGACAACTGGAGATCGTACATTCCCAGAATTGAATTATATTTTAAACGATAACTTAACATCTACATGGGAAGTAGTTCCTAATGTAGCTAGAACTATGGATTTTGCCTTAACGGTTAGAGACAATGATTCTCCAAATGGTGGACAAACCAACAGAGATGATATGACAGTAACCACTGCAAATACAGGTCCTTTTATCGTTACTGCACCGAGCACTACCAATGAAAGCTTTAGTTCTGGATCTACAACTACCATTACTTGGGATGTTGCAGGAACAACTGCCAATGGTATTAATACAGCAAATGTAAATATCTTATTGTCGGTAGATGGCGGACAAACATTTACAAGTACTTTAGCAGGTAACACACCTAATGATGGTTCAGAATCTATTACACTTCCAACAGGACAAGAACCATTTTGTAGAATTAAAATTGAAGCTGTAGGAAACATCTTTTTTGCTATGTCAAAATCCTTTTCTATAGGTGCAACTGTAGTAACAACTACAAATTGTAACACCTACACTACAGGAGCAATAGCAACTGCAATTCCAGATGGTGCTGGCGCAAATATGCAGGGAACTCCTGTTTTTATACCTGTAAACGTTACAGAAACCACTCCAATTACAGATGTTAGAATAAGTGTTGATGTTACACATGGTTATATTGGAGATTTAATCATGCAATTACAAACCCCTAATGGAGGTGGTTTTTCTAATATTTGGGCAAGAACTTGTAATGACGCACAATACACAAATATAGATGTCACACTTAAAGATGGTGAACCAGCAATAATGTGTGCTTCCCCAACTACAGGAACCTATGCTCCAGCAAGTCCAATGACAGGATTTATTGGTAATAACCCTTCTGGAACATGGAATTTGGTTTTTGTTGATTTCTTTAATGGAGACGCTGGGGTTGTAAACGAATGGTCTGTGGAACTTTGTACTACAACTACAGAGGTAACATTAGGTACAGGAAGTTTAGAATTAAGCAACTTTGCTTTATATCCAAATCCGAATAAAGGAAACTTCTCTTTAGCATTTGATTCTAATTCTGGAGAAAACATAAATGTTAACGTATATGATATTTCAGGAAGATTAGTTTACAACAAAAACTACAATGCAACATCTAGATTTAATGAAACCATTTCTTTAAACAACGTTAGTTCAGGAATGTACTTAATGACAGTTATAGATGGTGGCAAAAGAATTACAAAGAAATTGATTATCGAATAATTAATAGTCAACCAAATAAAGAAAGCTCTAAAACCTATGTTTTGGGGCTTTTCTTTTTTTTAGGAATTACAAAAACTAAAAAAATAGCAACAAATATTTAATAAATTCTTAGCATAAGGTTCCCTTCTATTATACTAACAAAAATCGTATCTTTGCAACTTTGCAAATTTATGTCCAAATTCGAAGAAAATATTGAAGTTCAAGGTGCTCGTGTTCATAATTTAAAGAACATTGATGTTACTATTCCTAGAGAAAAACTAGTGGTTATTACCGGATTGTCTGGTAGTGGAAAATCCTCATTGGCTTTTGACACCATTTATGCCGAAGGGCAACGTAGATATATAGAAACATTCTCTGCCTACGCAAGACAATTTCTTGGCGGTTTAGAGCGTCCGGATGTGGATAAAATTGACGGACTTTCCCCAGTAATTGCTATCGAGCAAAAAACAACCAGTAAGTCGCCACGGTCTACTGTTGGTACCATTACCGAAATTTATGATTTTATGCGTTTGCTTTTCGCAAGAGCGAGTGATGCCTACAGTTATAATACGGGAGAAAAAATGGTGAGCTATAATGACGAGCAAATAAAATCGCTAATCATAGAGAGTTTTTCTGGAAAACGCATAAACATTCTTGCTCCTGTAGTTCGTTCTCGTAAAGGGCATTACAGAGAGTTATTTGAGCAAATTGCCAAGCAAGGTTTTGTGAAAGTAAGAGCCGATGGCGAGATAAAAGACCTTGTAAAAGGGATGAAGCTGGACAGATACAAGAATCATGATATTGAAATTGTAATCGATAGATTGAAGATTGATGCATCTGTAGATAATGATAAACGCTTAACCGAAACCATAAACACCGCCATGTATCATGGTAATGATGTATTAATGGTTTTAGATCAAGATACGAACGAAACGCGATTCTTCAGTAGAAGTTTAATGTGTCCTAGTTCTGGAATTTCTTATCCTAATCCAGAACCGAATAACTTTTCATTCAATTCCCCAAAAGGTGCTTGTCCGAAATGTAGTGGTATTGGAACGCTGTATCAAGTAAACGAAAGTAAAATAATTCCAGACGATTCACTTTCCATTAAAAATGGTGCACTTGCACCGCATGGACCAGAAAAAAACTCTTGGATTTTTAAACAGTTAGAACTAATAGCACAGCGTTATAATTTTAAAATTAGCGATGCGTATAAAAGTATACCTGAAGAAGCAAAACAAATGATTTTGTATGGTGGAAATGAAAAATTCACCGTAGATAGCAAAACACTTGGTATAAAAAGAGATTATAAAATAGATTTTGAAGGGGTTGCCAACTTTATAGAAAACCAATATGCGAACGCAGATTCTACTTCTTTAAAACGTTGGGCAAAAGACTATATGGATAAAGTAGATTGTAGCGAATGCCACGGCGCGCGTTTACGTCAAGAATCTCTATATTTCAAAATAAACGATCAAAATATTGCCGAACTGGCAAACAAAGATATTGTTGATTTAGCGGAATGGTTTAAAGAATTACCAAAAAGCCTTTCCAAAAAACAATTCAAAATTGCAGAAGAAATTATTAAAGAAATAACGAACAGACTCCAATTTTTGTTGGATGTTGGTTTAGATTATCTTTCTGTAAACCGAAGCTCTAAAACGCTTTCTGGTGGTGAAGCACAACGTATTCGATTGGCGACACAAATTGGATCACAGCTAGTTGGTGTATTATATATTTTAGACGAACCTAGTATTGGTTTGCATCAGCGCGATAATGAAAAACTAATAAATTCTTTGGTTGCTTTACGCGATGTTGGAAACTCAGTAATTGTTGTAGAGCACGATAAAGATATGATTTTACGTGCAGATCACGTGATTGATATCGGTCCGCATGCCGGAAAACATGGTGGCGAAATTATTAGCCAAGGTACTCCAGAAGAAGTTTTAAAACACCATACACTTACGGCAGATTATCTTAATGGAACCAAGCAAATTGAAGTTCCTAAAACGCGCAGAGAAGGTAACGGAAAATTCATGGAGCTTAAAGGCTGTACCGGAAATAACTTAAAAAATGTTTCGGTTAAATTTCCTTTGGGAAAAATGATTGGTGTTACTGGTGTTTCTGGTAGTGGAAAATCTACTTTAATTAATGAAACGCTCTACCCTATTCTTAATGCTTATTATTTTAATGGTGTTAAAAAACCAATGCCATACAAAAGCATAAAAGGTTTAGAACATATAGATAAAGTAATCGACATTAATCAATCGCCAATTGGTAGAACACCACGTAGTAATCCTGCAACATATACTGGTACTTTTAGCGAAGTACGTAGTTTGTTTGCTAAAATTCCAGAAGCTATGATTCGTGGTTATAAACCGGGAAGATTTAGTTTTAATGTAAAAGGAGGACGTTGTGAAACCTGTCAAGGTGGAGGTTTACGTGTTATTGAAATGAATTTCCTTCCAGATGTTTATGTCGAATGTGAAACCTGCCAAGGCAAGCGTTTTAATCGTGAAACATTAGAGATTCGTTATAAGGGAAAGAATATTAGTGATGTTTTAAACATGACAATGAATGAAGCTGTGGAGTTCTTTGAGCACATTCCGAAGATTCATAAAAAACTAAAAACCATTAAAGATGTTGGTTTAGGATATATCACATTAGGACAACAAAGTACTACGCTTTCTGGTGGAGAAGCACAGCGAATTAAATTAGCTACAGAATTAAGCAAACGCGATACCGGAAATACTTTTTACATTTTAGATGAACCTACTACAGGATTGCATTTTGAAGATATTAGAGTGTTAATGATTGTACTTAACAAACTGGCAAATAAAGGAAATACTGTTTTAATTATTGAACACAATCTAGATGTTATTAAAACCGTAGACCACGTGATAGATATTGGTTATGAAGGCGGAAAAAATGGTGGTGAAATTATAGTAGAAGGTACTCCAGAAAAAGTGGCAAAACATAAAACCAGCTATACAGCGAAGTTTTTAAAGAAAGAATTGAACTAAAATAAATAGTATCTAGTTTTGTTGGTGTGCTAAAAAAAGAATTAAATTAGCAAGTTGCCGAAAAAACAAAATACTAAAAATAAATATTAGAATAGATGAGAAAAGAACAGCACCATAAAGGTTGGAATGAAAGTAAAACAAATGATTCTTGGGCGATTTTTAAAATCATGGGAGAATTTGTTAATGGTTATGAAAAATTAAGTAGAATTGGACCTTGTGTTTCCATTTTTGGATCTGCAAGAACAAAACCAGAAGATAAATATTATAAGTTAACAGAAAAAGTAGCACATAAAATTGTAGATCACGGTTACGGTGTAATTACTGGTGGTGGACCAGGAATTATGGAAGCTGGTAACAAAGGTGCACATCTTGGTGGAGGAACATCTGTTGGTTTAAATATCGAATTACCTTTTGAACAACATGACAATCCGTATATCGATCACGATAAGAGTTTAGATTTCGATTACTTCTTTGTACGTAAAGTAATGTTTGTAAAATACTCACAAGGATTTGTAGTTATGCCTGGAGGATTTGGAACTTTAGATGAATTGTTTGAAGCAATCACTTTAATACAAACCAATAAAATTGAAAAATTCCCTATCATTCTAGTTGGTACCGATTTCTGGGAAGGTTTATTAGACTGGGTAAAAGCTACCTTATTAGATAAGTTTAGCAACATTAGTGCTAAAGATTTAGACCTAATTCACCTTGTAGATACCGAAGATGAAGTCATCAATATTTTAGATGCTTTTTATAAAAAGTCTGGATTTAGTCCAAACTTCTAAAGTGTTTTACTCTTAAATAAATAAGATTTTCACTTTCGTGGAAAGGAAGCATGAAAAAAAACCTACTACTAGTTTTTCTAAGTATACTAAGTATTAAAGGTGTCTTTGCGTTAGACACCTTTAATCTTATGGTTTATAATTCGGCAAATCCATCATTACAAACGCGAAACGCCAAGAACACAAACTCTTGGTATATTCGGTATATAAAGGCTTCTACAACATGTACCAGAAGCACTTCTAATTTAGATACAGCGACAAACAGATTAGATTGTAGGTTTCCTTTTATAGTACCTTCCGAAAACAGTAAAACGGTTTCAGAAACAAATATCAATTTAATTCCTGTAGAAGACACGCATTTCATTTATTATGAAATAATTGGCAGAAATTTAATTTCTAATACTTTAAATTTACAAACCAACCATCCATCATTCACCAACAAAAAACCAAACATTTTTAACTCTTTAGGTCTGTTAGTAAAAACAATTCCGATAAATAATATAGAAATACTTAATAAGGACGTTTCTAATTTATATAAAGGTTTATATTACATGACAATTCCTAATTTGAATGTAGAACCATTAAAGTTTGTGAAAGTAAATTGAGAAATAAAAACCTACTTATTGCCCTATTCACTTTAGTGAATTTTTATAGCTTTGGTCAAAACAGCATTGACCTTAAGGCTACTTTTGATGTGGAAAATAAAAAGATAAAAATAGCACAAACTATTCAATATCAAAACACCACAGATAGCACTTTAGAGTATATTTATTTAACCGATTGGGCTAATAGTTATGCTACAAAAACGACACCATTGGCAAAACGTTTTGCCGAAGAATATAAAAACGATTTTCACTTTGCAAAAAATGAAGATAGAGGTTATACTGTAATTACTTCGTTACAGCAAGATAACCAAGATGTAACGCATGAAAGACTAAAAGAGCAGCTCGATATTATAAAAGTAAAACTGAATACGCCTTTAGCACCAAACGAAACCTATACCCTTCACCTAAATTATTTAGTACAGATACCTAATGCCAAATTTACTCGCCATGGTATTTACAACGATAATAATATTACAATAAAATATTGGTACATTACTCCTGCTATTTATGATGGTACTTGGCAATACTTTAGTAATAAAGATTTAGAAGACGCTTATATTCCTAAGGCAGATCACACTTTCGAAATCACCTATCCCGAACGTTATATTTTAACTTCAGAACTAAATGAAACCGAAAGTATAAAAGAAAACAACACGATTACAACCATCTTAGAAGGAAAGGATCGAATCAACACCAAATTATTCCTATTACAAGAGCCAAAATTTAATACCGTAGAAACCGATTATTTTAGTGTGGTATCTAGTATTGATGACGAAAACATAGCCCAAGTAGAAAGAGTTATATTAACCGATAAAGTAGCTGGATTTATTACTAAAAACCTGGGAGATTATCCGCATAAGCGTTTATTGGTTTCCAATACCGATTATAAAAAGAAACCTATATACGGACTAAATTTATTACCAGACTTTTTTCGTCCTTTTCCAGATAGTTTCCAGTATGAATTGAAGCTTTTAAAAACAGTATTATATAATTATTTAGAAAACACACTTCTTATAAACCCGAGAAAAGACCAATGGCTAATTGATGGTTTACAAATCTATTATTTAAAAAAATATGTAGATGAATATTACCCAGAAAAGAAAATTTTCGGAACACTTTCTAAAATTTGGGGAATAAAATCTTTTCATGCTGCTCAGCTTAATTTTAATGATCAGTACAGTCTTTTGTATATGAATATGGCTAGAGGTTATCAAGACCAACCGCTTACTATGCCTAAAGATTCTTTATTAAAATTCAACAAGAATATAGCAAACCCCAATAAGGCTGCAATTGGTTTAGAATACTTAAATAGCTTCGACGAAAACCTAGATTTAGACAAATCGATTCTTGATTTTGTGTCCAATCAAAAACTAAAAGCAACCTCTACAAAAGATTTTGAAAACTTTATAAAACCCAAAGCATCTAAAGATATTGATTGGTTTTTCGAGGAGTACCTTAAGACTTCCAAAAAAATAGATTACACCATTAAAACAGTTGATAAAGGTAAAGATTCGATCACGGTAATTGTTAAAAATAAAAGCAAAACAAGTATGCCTACTTCGTTATTTGCTATGCAAAAAGATAGTATTGTATCTAAAACATGGATAGAAAGTAACAAACATCTAGATACCATTACACTTGCAAAAAACGAGGCTACAAAACTGGTAATTAATCAAGATAAACGAACACCAGAATTAAATAATAGAAATAACACGAAGTCTTTAACGGCTTCCTTATTAAATAAACCAATACAAATAAGACTTTTAAAAGATGTAGAAGATACGAGATATAATCAAGTATTAATTATGCCTATTTTAGAGTTTAATAATATATATGACGGAATTGTTGTAGGTACAAAAGCATACAATAAAACCATGCTTAAAAAAGACTTGACCTATAAAGTTGCACCGCAATATGGTTTAAAATCGAATTCTATCACTGGATCTGGAAATCTAGTATATCATCAATATAACGCAACCAACAGAAACTTATTTAAAATACAATATGTACTAACAGGAAGCTATGATAGTTATGCACCAGACCTATTTGTAACCTCTATAAAGCCATCTATAACACTACATTTTAGAGATACTAAAAATTTACGTGCAAATAAAAGAGGCTACTTAAATTTTAGATATGTTAGCATACATAGAGACGAAGATGTCGATAATATTTTATTAGAAGAAGCGACACCAAACTACAACGTATTTAATGTAAGATATATAAATAAAAACCCTGGATTAATTGAACACTCTAGTTGGTTTGCAGACTTTCAAGCTTCCCAAACATTTAGCAAAGTGTCTTTTAATTACGAATACAGAAAACTATATCAAAACAACAGGCAACTAAGTGTACGTTTCTTTGCAGGAGCATTTTTAAAGAATAAAAACGAAGCGAATAACAATTATTTCAGCTTTGCATTAGATAGACCAACAGATTATTTATTTGATTATAGCTATTTAGGAAGATCGGAAAGCACCGGACTTTTTAGTCAGGAATTAATTATTGCAGAAGGAGGATTTAAGTCGAAACTAGAAGTCCCTTATGCGAATCAATGGATGGCAACCACAAACATTAGCACATCGATTTGGCAATATATTCATGCATACGGTGATTTAGGAACTTTAAAAAACAAACACCAAAACGCGAAATTTGTATACGATTCTGGTGTACGAGTAAATCTAGTAGAAGATTATTTTGAAATCTACTTTCCTGTGTATTCTAATCTTGGTTGGGAAATAGCACAACCGCAATACAGTCAAAAAATACGTTTCAAATTCACAGCAGATATACAATCGCTGTTAGGATTGTTTAGAAGACGTTGGTATTAATTGCTTTTCTTTTTCTGAAAACGGAATAAAACAAAAAATAATATAGGTGCAACAAGCACGAAACTTATTTCTACATGTGCATTCGATATACTTTTAATCATTTTGGATACCATTGGACTAATAAGCAAACTTATTAATGCAATCTTCCAATTTTCATTCCATACTTCCATAATAATGCCCCTGTTATCCAGTATAAAAATACAACATTTTTATAGAGATAACAAAAACAGAAATAAGTAAAAACGGTTTAAAATATATTCAGCGAAAAGGCATTTAATTACATTATTTTCAACAATACACAACAAAAACTACTTACAGCTAGTAATTTCACAATTTTTTAAGACTTTTCCATATTGCAAAAACCCTTTATTATTCTTAAATTTGTAACTATATGAAAGCATCTAAAATGACAACAAATCCAGAGGTAATAGAAGACATTTCTTTTAACGATTTTAAAACGGAAGTTTTAAAAGACTACACCATTGCTGTAACCTCGAGAGAATGCAGTTTACTAGGTCGTCGTGAAGTACTTACGGGAAAAGCGAAATTTGGAATTTTTGGTGATGGTAAAGAAATACCACAACTTGCTTGGGCTAAAGCTTTTAAAAATGGAGACTTTAGATCTGGTTACTACCGCGATCAAACCTTCATGATGGCAATTGGTGAATTAACCATCCAACAATTTTTCGCAGGTTTATATGCGCATACAGATATTAAACACGATCCAATGTCGGCAGGAAGACAAATGGGAGGGCATTTTGCAACCCATAGTTTAGACGAAAATGGAAATTGGAACGATCTTACAAAACAAAAAAATTCTAGTGCAGACATCTCTCCTACTGCAGGGCAAATGCCTCGTTTACTAGGTTTAGCACAAGCTTCTAAAATCTATAGAAACGTAGAAGGAATAGATACTACTAATTTTTCAGAGAAAGGAAATGAAGTCGCTTGGGGAACTATTGGTAATGCAAGTACCAGTGAAGGTTTGTTTTTTGAAACTATAAATGCAGCCGGCGTTTTACAAGTACCAATGGTAATGAGTGTTTGGGATGATGAATACGGAATCTCAGTACACGCAAGACACCAAACAACCAAAGAAAGCATTTCTGAAATTTTAAAAGGATTTCAACGAGAGAAAGGCACTAACGGTTACGAAATTTTAAGAGTAAAAGGTTGGGATTATCCTGCTTTAGTAGATACCTACCAAAAAGCTGCTCAAGTAGCAAGAACACAACATGTTCCTGTTTTAATTCACGTAAATGAATTAACACAACCACAAGGACATTCTACTTCGGGATCGCATGAGCGTTATAAAGACACCGATCGCCTTAATTGGGAAGCAGAGAATGACTGTAACCTTAAAATGCGCGAATGGATAATTGCAAATAATTTTGCAACTAAAGATGAACTTAGAACCATCGAAAAAAACATTAAAAAGGAAGTCCGCGAAGCTAAAAAAGCAGCTTGGCTTGCTTATAGCAATCCTATTATCCAAGAACGTAGTGAACTTATTGTACTTTTAGAAAAGCTTGCTAAATCTAGCGCTAACAAAGCTTTTATAACAAAACTTACAAACGACTTAGTTGCAATTGTAGAGCCTATAAGAAAAGATAGCCTTTCAGCAGCAAGAAAAGCGTTACGTTATGTACTTAATGAAAATTCTTCAGAAAAAACACAAGTTTCTAACTGGATAAATACATATATAGATAAAATACAACCTAAATACAGTTCGCATTTACATAGTGAATCGAAGCTTTCCGCTTTACAGGTAAAAGAAGTAAAACCAACCTATAGCGATGATGCGAAGTTAGTAGATGGACGATTAGTAATTAGAGATAATTTTGATGCCCTTTTTACAAAATACCCAGAAGTTTTAGTTTTTGGTGAAGATGCAGGACATATTGGTGATGTAAACCAAGGTCTAGAAGGAATGCAAGAAAAATATGGCGATTTACGTGTTTCCGATGTTGGAATTCGTGAAGCAACTATTTTAGGACAAGGAATTGGGATGGCAATGCGTGGTTTAAGACCAATTGCCGAAATACAATACTTAGACTACATTTTATACGCTTTACAAATAATGAGTGATGATTTAGCAACACTACATTATAGAACACAAGGGCGACAAAAAGCACCATTAATTATTCGTACTCGTGGACATAGATTAGAAGGTATTTGGCATTCTGGTTCGCAAATGGGTGGCGTTATTAACTTGGTTCGTGGTATTCATGTTTTAGTACCAAGAAACATGACTAAAGCTGCTGGTTTCTATAATACGTTATTAGAAAGTGACGAACCTGCTTTAATTGTAGAATGCTTAAATGGCTATAGATTAAAAGAAAAAATGCCAAATAATATTGGTGCATTTAAAACACCATTAGGTGTTGTAGAAACGGTTAAAGAAGGAAGTGATATTACATTAGTTTCTTATGGTTCTACATTAAATATGGTAGTACAGGCCGCAAAAGAATTAACAGAAGTTGGTATTGATGCAGAAGTAATCGACATTCAATCCTTATTACCTTTTGACCTCAATCATGATATTGTAAAAAGTATAGCCAAAACAAATCGTCTTATGGTTATAGACGAAGATGTTCCTGGAGGAGCTTCTGCTTATATTTTAAACGAAATATTAAACACACAAAATGGATACGAGCATTTAGATAGTAAACCGCAAACGTTAACTGCTAAAAGTCATCGTCCTGCTTATGGTACCGATGGGGATTATTTCTCTAAACCATCTCTTGAAGATATTTTTGAAGCTGTTTATAAAGTAATGCATGAGACTAATCCTAGTGATTTCCCAGAATTGAGATAACTTTATATTTTCAAATCAATTAACAAACCTTTCAATATTTCTTGGAAGGTTTTTTTTATATTTATAGGAAATCAATCTGAAGAATATATGCTAACCAAAACAGATAAAGAACAACTTCGCGGAACCATTTTTAGGCACATAGACGGTATTGCTACAGCTACCACTTCTTTTGCGCTTTATAAAAAAGGGATTTTCGATTTTTTACTGAAGAACAAAAAAGTGACTATTGAAGAAATCACTTCTCATTTTGAAGCAAATGAAGGCTATTTAAACATTGCATTACGCGTTTTGGCTTCACAA
The DNA here is from genome assembly GCA_947502495.1 of uncultured Flavobacteriaceae bacterium. Classification (GTDB taxonomy): domain Bacteria; phylum Bacteroidota; class Bacteroidia; order Flavobacteriales; family Flavobacteriaceae; genus Oceanihabitans. Next base: position 117,425 of record CANNAC010000005.1, read on the forward strand.
GGTTGGTTGGTACAACATATAGATAATACGACCAATCAAGTTATATATCAAATAAATGCAAATAGCGAGGAAGCTTTTCAACTAGCTCCTTTATATGAAGATGCGGTAAAGCTGCTCTCCTATTCGGCTACATTCCCAGAAAAACATATTGGTGCAGATGCTTTTATCGCTTTAGAACGTGTATTTAAGAAGTATCAAAACAACTTCGACTTACAAGCGGAAAGCGAAATAGAACAACAAGTTTTAAAACATATTGAAGGTTGTATCGTTGCTCCTATCATTGTCATGTTGGGTGTAAATGGTTTGTTTCATAAATACTTTATGGAAGCTTGTTTTACTGCGGAAGAATATCACAAAGACCCAGAAAGCTTTAAAAAAATATTAGATTTCTTTTCACATTTAGGCTGGTTTACTAAAAAGAAAAACACCTATCAATTTACAGATCAAGGACTGTTTTTCGCAAAACGAGCAAGTGCTTACGGCGTAACCGTTTCGTATCTACCCACCTTTTTACAATTAGATGAATTACTTTTTGGTAATCCTTTAGTGCTAAAAACAAGTACACCAGACGAAACAGAGAAACACGTACACCGAGAAATGAATGTTTGGGGAAGTGGTGGTGCGCATTCTACCTACTTTAAAGTAATAGACCAAGTAATTATTAAACTCTTTAACAAACCTATTGACGAACAACCAAAAGGTATTCTAGATATGGGTTGTGGTAATGGTGCTTTTATAAATCATATTTTTGATGTCATTGAACACCAAACCTTACGCGGCAAAATGTTGGAAGAACATCCATTATTATTGGTTGGAGCAGATTTTAATCCCGCAGCATTAAAAGTAACTAGAGCTAATTTAATCAAAGCCGATATTTGGGCAAAAGTAATTTGGGGCGATATTGGAAGACCCGATTTATTAGCAAAAGACCTTAAAGAAGATTATAATATTGCCCTTAAAGATTTACTAAATGTGCGTACCTTTTTAGATCATAATAGAATTTGGGAAACTCCAGAAGTGCTTAGCAATAAAATAAGTACATCTACAGGAGCTTATGCTAGTCAAGGAAAACGCATCAGCAATAATTTGGTCGAAGATTCTTTACGAGAGCATTTTCTAAAATGGAAACCTTATGTAGAGCAATTTGGTTTATTAATTATTGAATTGCATACTATAAATCCTAAATTCACTGCTAGCAATATTGGTAAAACTGCCGCAACAGCCTACGATGCTACACATGGTTATAGTGATCAATTCATTTTAGAAGTGGACGTTTTTAATAAAATAGCAACCGAAGTTGGATTGCAACCAGATAAGAATTATTTTTCGAGATTTCCAGACAACGATTTAGCAACCGTAAGTGTAAATTTATTAAAAGGATAGTATTTAAATGAAAGAAGAAGACAAATTAACGACTAGAGATTGGCTAGCAATTGAGAGAACCAAACTTGCAAATGAACGTACGTTTTTAGCGTATTTTAGAACTTTTCTAGTTATTCTAGGTACAGGAATTGCCATTTTAAAACTAGATCTTTTTAGTGAGCTAAAAACTTTTGGCATTACGCTAGTTGCCATTTCTCCAGTGATATTTCTAATTGGTATTGTTCGATTATTTCGTGTAAAAAAAACCATAAAACAGCATTACAAAATGCAATAGGAATAATATGCATTCCTAATAACAGACTATAAAATAATACAAAAACCTTCTTGCTTAGTTTTTGTATTTGTCAACGTCTATATAGAAAAACAAAACCGTTTATGAAAAACATATTATGTATCCTGCTCCTTTTACCATTAGTAACTTTCGGACAGAAAATAAAAATTAAAAAAGGACAACTTCTATTCGATGATACTGCGGTTGCCAATTTTGATTCTAAAGATAAAACATACCATTTCTCTTATTTAAATGGGGATAAAGCTTTTGACGCTATTTTTCATGGCGAAGAAGAATATAAAATAGAAGGTTTTCAATGGGTAGAAGTTATTAGTAACGAAGGTGTAAAAACCGAAATTCCATTCGAAATTCTAAAAGTATCCTTTAGTGCTAAAAAAATAATGGTTCGTTTGCTTTCCGAAAAATATAATCTAATAGATGCCAACGGAATTAATAAAGAAAACGTTGCGACTTTCTTTGCTGAAGAAAGAGAATCTTTAAGCGAAAAATATGCTGGTGACATTGCCGATTTAGAAAATAAAGAAGCACTAAAAAAGACCTTAATGCGTAAGTACAATCCTTTTGTAAAAGACGATGGTACTATTTTATTTGGTGGTTTTCAAAGTACAAACATCGTTGGTCATGCATCGTTTCAGGATAATGTATATACCATCACAGATTTAGACCGAATTTCTGTAGCACAAACTAAAAAAACATCGAATACAGATACTTCTATTCATGTACTAATCTATTCTGGAGATACTTTCACTTACGATTATGGCTCAAGAACCATGTTAACGGGTAAGTTTTCAAGAAGCTTTGCACAATTATTAGTGGAAGAATTATTACTGAAAGGCTATACCTTTGGCCGACAAGCAAAAGCAAATAATGCGGCAATACACAAAGCAAAAGTAAAGGTAGCTAAAGAAAACAGCATTAATCTTTATGGTGTTTCTGGTTTTATTACCGATACCGAAGGCGTGAAATATGAAGGAACTATCTATGCCGTTTTTGAGCAACTAGAATTAAACCCAAATCAAGAAGAACCTAATGTTTATGATGCTTCTTCTATAGATAATTACGGGAAAAATGTGAGCATAAAATACCAAAATGATAAAGGAAGAACACGCATTAAAAAATTCGCAGCAAAAGACAATGTTTACTTTTGTGCGATGGATAATGGTGTAGAAAAATGTTTTTATGGTTTAAAAACAAAAGGGAATACCATGAAGAAAATTGCAAATGCTACTAATTTCGGATTCAACAATTCGTATTTCTATCGAGTGGAAGAAACGGTAGATGGCAATATGCTACTAAGCAAACCCGGAGAAAACGGAACCTATGTTTTAAAATTTTCAGATAAGGAAGATGGATTTATGATAGACAATAGAAATAATGATAAACTATCCGACGCTTTAGCAGCATATATTTCTAACTGTTCTAGTCTATCGGAAGACATTAAAAACAAAGAGTTTGATCTTTCTGAAAAGGAAAACTTAAAACAAATACTAGAAGAGTATAAAGATTGTGCTAACTAAAAATAGATTCCCATTTTAGAGGAAAGTAAAGATGAAAACAGCTACTGTAAAACAACTTAAAGACGAACTGAAGCATAACTCTACCGAAGAGTTAATGGAGCTTTGTTTACGTCTATCTCGCTTTAAAAAGGAAAATAAGGAACTGCTAACTTATTTGCTTTTTGAAGCACATGATGAAGCTAGTTATATTGAAAACGTAAAACAGGAAATAGATACACAGTTTGAAACGATAAATACGGATAGCTATTTCTATATTAAAAAGAGTGTCCGAAAAATATTAAGACTTATTAAAAAATTTAGTCGGTATTCATTAAAAAAGGAAACGGAAGTAGAACTACTACTCTACTTCTGTCAAAAGCTTAAGGATTTTAAACCTTCTATAAAAAGAAACGTTACGCTTACCAATATTTACGACCGACAAATAGCAGCCATAAAAAAGATTATTTCTGGTTTACATGAAGATTTGCAGTATGATTATACGATGGCTTTAGAGGATTTGGAAAGTTGATTCGTTTAAATTAAAACACGTTTTTATTCTAATGTAATATCGTCTTCCGTATCAAATTGCCCATCTGATCCTGCAGATATTATTTTAAAACCGATTGGGTTTTCCGTTTGTATGTATTTATAAGCACGATTCCATGCATCCCTTTTCCAATCTTGCATTATAGGATTATTCCCTATAATTTCATTTAATTCTGTAGGATAGCGACCATAATTTTCTTTCCACTTTTCAGTCCATTCCGTAATTTTAACTAACTCGGTTCTTGTTTTCTCTGGATAAATAGAATTGTGTTGATACATCGTAAATAGAAAAGAAGCAATAACAGTAAATAGTAATAAAAAAAAGAATATTAATGCGCTTGGTTGCAAAAAGTAACGTTGGAATGGCCTTTTTACGCCATCTTCTTTTTCCTTTGCTTTCACCTTTTTACGATGCTTATAATCTTCACGAAGAAGTCCAAATTCTGCTAATAATCCTGTTACTAATTCTAACATTAATTAATCCATATAAATTAAAGAGAATCATAAATTAAACTAATACCAACAATAGGTAATACAAATGCTCCTCCAATAAATTCTATGGTAAAAGACATATTTATATAATCTTCTTTTTTTCTTTCGATAAGAAATCTATTCCTAAATTTATTAAATAAATCGATACTGAGAATTATTAGTAAAGCTCCTATTGTAAATTTAATTACTTCCTCCATGTATTTAAAACTTAAAGCTCAATACTATCCCCAATTTCCAACAGCATTAAATCTTTATCCTTATTAAAGAATTCTTTTTTTGCTGCTTCATGGTCAATTTCTATATAGCCAAAAGTATCAAAATGATAGCCTAAAATTTTATCACATTCCACGAAATCACTAGCAAGAATAGCGTCGGTAATTCCCATAGTAAAATTATCACCAATAGGTAAAATGGCTAAATCTAATTTGGTTTGTAGTGGAATCAATTTCATATCCATAGTTAACGCAGTATCTCCAGCGATATAAATATTTTTATGTTCGCTTTCAAGAACAAAGCCACCTGGTTGTCCGCCATATTTCCCATCTGGAAAAGACGAAGTATGAATAGCGTTTACATATTTAAGACTTCCAAATTCAAAATCCCAAGTTCCTCCATGATTCATAGGATGCCCTTCTAAACCTAGGTTTTGGAAATGCGTAACGATTTCAAAATTAGAAACAATTACAGCGTCTGTGCGGTTCGCAATAGCTTCCACATCTAAAATATGATCTTGATGTGCATGGGTAAGTAATATATAATCTGCTTGTAATGTATTAATATCTATATGTGCAGCTTTCGGATTTCCTGTTATAAAAGGATCCACAAGAATGTATATATCTTCTATTTGAATACCTAAACTAGCATGCCCGTAAAATGTGATTTTCATAATTATTTTTTAGAAAAGAAAATTACAAAAAAAACTCAGACATATTGTAGAATTTGTCTGAGTTTTTCAATCCCCAAAATTGAAGTTAATACCTTCGTATTTTATACTACTCTGGTATTCAACATATTAAATATACATATAATTATTTGATTTACAAACACATAGCGTCCTAAATCTAGGCTTTTCCATAATTAAATAAGAAATAGATTACAATAAATGTCCTACTGCTAAAAGAATTGCTAATAAAAATGTGGTTAGCGCTAATTTTTTCAATTCGGGATCTAAAGCAACTGGCTCTGTATTGTTTTTCACCTTTTTCAAATGCAAGAATAACGGAATATACGCAATAAAGAATAAGAAATTAAACATCGAATTATAATAAAGAATTCCGAATAGTACCGATGAAATTATTGCAGAAACAATTAAAAAGTAATGATACTTCTTCGCTTTATTACTACCTAGTTTAACAACCAGTGTATTTTTTTCTGCTTTTCTATCCGAATCAATATCTCTCATATTATTCAGGTTTAATACTGCAGCACTCAACAAACCTAAAGTACAGGCAGGTAAAAAAGTAACATGATCTATTTGTTTACTATATAAAACATAGCTACCTATTACGCTAACTAAACCAAAAAACAGAAACACAAAAACATCCCCTAATCCTTTATAGCCATACGCATTACTTCCCATGGTATACTTAATAGCAGCATAAATAGAAAGTAAACCAATAACAAAAAAGACTAAAGCATATACTAAATGTTTAGAGCCAAAGGCAGAATAAATTAAACCTAAGGAAAGAACAATGCAAACAAGAATATTCTTTTTTATGGCTTCCAGCATTTGTTCTGCAGAGATATTTCCGCTTTGTAAAGCGCGCTCCGGACCAATTCTATCTTCATTATCTGTTCCTTTTACGCCATCCCCATAATCATTTGCAAAATTAGAAAGCACCTGAAGACTAATGGTAGTTAATATAGCAAAAATGAAAATTTGCCAATCAAAAAAACCATTATATGCAGCCAACGAAGAACCTACAATAATTCCGGAAACAGAAAGCGGTAAGGTTCTTAATCTTGCAGCTTGTACCCAATATTTAAATGTACTCATAAATTATGGAATCCATTTTTTTGGAAAGTTTGGCTTACGTTTTTCTAAAAAGGCATCACGACCTTCTTTTGCTTCATCTGTCATATATGCTAAACGTGTAGCTTCACCAGCAAATACTTGCTGACCAACCATACCATCGTCTGTTAAATTCATTGCGAATTTCAACATTTTAATAGATGTTGGCGATTTTTCTAATATTTCTTGCGCCCATTCAAAAGCGGTGTCTTCTAAATCGTTATGTGGAATAACGGCATTTACCATTCCCATTTCATACGCTTCTTGTGCAGAATAATTTCTTCCTAAGAAAAAGATTTCACGAGCTCTTTTTTGTCCGACCATTTTGGCTAAATACGCAGAACCATAACCACCATCAAAACTAGTGACATCTGCATCTGTTTGTTTAAAAATAGCGTGTTCTTTACTAGCAAGTGTTAAATCACAAACCACATGTAAACTATGTCCGCCACCAACAGCCCAACCAGGAACGACAGCAATTACCGCTTTTGGCATAAAACGAATTAAACGCTGTACTTCCAAAATATTTAGTCTGTGATATCCATCTTCACCAACATAACCTTGATGACCTCTTGCTTTTTGGTCTCCTCCTGAGCAAAAGCTCCAAATACCATCTTTGGTAGAAGGTCCTTCGGCAGATAATAGAACCACACCTATACTGGTATCTTCTCCTGCATCATAAAATGCATCATACAATTCTTTTGTAGTTTTTGGTCTAAATGCATTTCTTATATCTGGTCTATTGAAAGCAATTCTTGCAACACCATTACATTTTTTGTAAGTAATGTCTTCATACTCTTTAGCGGTTTTCCAATCTATTTGGCTCATGTTCTTTTATTAGACTGTAAAAATACATTTTTTTATTATTTAAATCACGGCATTAAAACATACATTTCAATAATCCGAAAATCACACACAAAACACTGTAAAACAACAACCTATATATTACTACTATATATATATGTAGTAATTTCCTACATCAAAGACGTGTTTCGTCTGCTTTTTAAGTATTTCATCGTGTTTATTATAAATAAAAATTAAAGCACTGACAATAAGAGGGATAGGACCTAATTTTGTACCACACTAATAATCACTATGAAATTAATTGATTCAAAATTCGCTCCCTTAATAGAAGGTATTCAAGTTACCAGATTTGGTCTCGTTTACTTTTTTAACGAATTTGTCGTTACCGAAATCAATGAAGGTGAGCTATATAGCTCGGAGTCTTCTTTTGAATTAACAAAATTAATTTTTGATCATTATGGACCAAATACGAATATACATGTAATATCTAATAGAATAAATAATTACTCTGTGGAACCAACATATTGGTTCGATTTTTACAAAAATGAAAATGCAAATGCGTTAAAAAAAGTCTCTTTTGTTTATTATAATGAATTGGCTTATTCGAATGCAAAATTAGAGCAGATATTTATTAAATGTAAATCGGAATGCTTTAAAAGCTTACATGATGCAATTGATAGTATTTCAAATATTACTGATAAGAGGACCGCTTGAATAAGGTAGATTAAAAACTCCCTAAACATAATTAGTAACACCTAAAAACTAATTTAATCTACCTCAAGCCTCCTTTACTTTTTTGCCCTAAAAACCAATCTTTTTATCTTGTTAGTGTATCTAACATTTTATAGAACCTACAAACAAATAGCTTAATCTTTTTTAAGCTATTTGTTATTATTAATTTTATAAAATAGTATTAATGAAAATTACAGATACCGACCTAAAAGAAATTATAGAACACACGCATGTTTTTGAGCATGGCGTATATTACTTCTGTGAAGGTTTTATTATTTCTGAAGTTAACGAAGGTGTCGATTATAACTGGGGAATTGTAAAAGAAGTTATAGAAATAGCAACAAACTATTATGGTAAAGAAGCTACTATATGCCTTATATCAAACAGGATAAACCAATATTCTATAAATCCCTTAGGCTGGCATAATTTTTTTAATTCTGGCAGAAAAATAAATGGTCTAGCCGTGGTATCCTATACCGAAAATTCCATGGTAAGCGTTGTTATCGAAATGCTATTTTTTAACTCTAAACTAGAGCGCTTCCATAATATTTATGAAGCGATTAATTGGGCTAGAGAATTGAATTTAGAAAAACAAACAACATCGAGAAAAGATGATTAAATATCTTTTTAAATGAGATGAATACCGTCTTCTTTGATGGTTACAAGTTTCTGCTTATATAAATTACCTAAAGCCTTTTTAAAGCTTTTTTTACTCATTTGCAGTACTTCTTTAATAACTTCTGGACTCGATTTATCTGTTAGCTTTAAAAAACCATTATTATCTTGAAGATAGCTCATGATTATTTCTGCATTTGGTTCTATATTTCTATAGCCCACTTGACCTAAAATAATATCTATTTTGTTTCCTGGTCTTATTTTCTTAACAATTCCTTTTAACTTATCTCCAACACTAATATCTTGAAAAATATTATCGGTATAAATTAAACCAGAATGTTTTTTATTGATAATAACATTCCAACCAATATCACTTTTATGAGAAGCTATTAAATCTACTTCATCATATTCTGCAACGGTCAATTCTTTATTATCTAAAAACTGATTGGTTTTACTAGAAGCTACTAACCTATTGGTCTCTTCGTCTAGATAACAAAACACCAAATACCAACCACCTTTTTTCATATCATAGGCTTGTTCTTTAAAAGGGCAGAATAATTCTTTAACCATTCCCCAATCTAGAAAAGCTCCATGTTTTGTTTCTTCATTACAGCGCAATAAAGCAAATTCATTGCGTTGTATATATGGTCTATCTGTAACTGCGACTAAACGTTCTTGATTATCTAAATAGATAAATACTTCTAGCTTGTCCCAAATTTTAAATTCATTTGGCACATATCTATTTGGCAGTAAAACTTCATTGTCATCTTCATCACTCAAGAATAATCCTGGTTCTGTTTCACGTATAATAGTAAGCGTATTGTATTCTCCTAAATGTATCATGCTGCAAAAGTAAGGATATTAAAATTCAAAAATGTAATTTTTTAAAAACGAAATTACTAGAAAACAAAAAAGCGCCACATTCCTGTAGCGCTTCCATATATTTAGTAAAAAAAGTCTAGTTATAAATAGCCTCTTTTTTAAAATGTTGTGTTAGTAAGTAATATACAACTGCTCTGTATTTACTTCTATTAGATTTACCATATTTTTCCATTACAGAATCAATAGCTTTGTCTAAATCTGGAGTATCTGCTAAACCTAATTTTTTAATTAAAAAATTATTTTTAACCGTTGCTAGTTCTGATGCATCAGATCCAGAAACTGTTGCTGCATCTGCATTGTAAATAGATGGTCCACAACCAATAGTTACTTTCGTTAGTAAATCCATATCTGGAGTTACACCAATTTTGTCTTTTAAATCTGCAGCATACTTTACAATTAAATCATCTCTTTTACTCATGTTATTCTATTTTTATAGTTATTGATTGTTTTCAGTATCCTAAAGATAAGGTATTTAAGCATTTTTCAATATTAATAAATTATGAAACACTTGATTTACTCGATAAAACACAGAATCAACCGACTAACTACTTTAAAGCTTTAAAATAATGTAACAATGTCGTATCGTTAACGGTTCTTGGTGTAAAGACTTCTAAAATTTTAGGAGTTCCTGTTTCTACATAAAAGGAAGACAAAGCAATTTTTAGTTCTTCTGGATTAGCAGCACTTTCATAAGTAAAACCATACATATCACTTAAATGTTTTGCCGATAACTGATGTTTGGTTTCGAAAAAAGTATCGAAATTTTCAGAATTCTTATCTCCTGGAAGGATTCTAAAAATACCACCACCTTGATTGTTAATAACAATAATTCTAAAATGACTAGGAATGTAGTTATTCCAAAGGGCATTGCTATCATAGAAGAAACTTAAATCTCCAGTGATAAAAACAGTTTGCTTTGTATTGGCAACTGCACAACCAACTGCGGTACTTGTACTACCATCTATTCCGCTAGTTCCTCTATTACAGAAGACTTCTAATGTTTTATTTATAGGAAATAGTTGTGCATATCTAATGGTAGAGCTATTACTTAATTGCAAAACGGTATGATCTGGAATGGATTTTAAGACAGACTTAAATGCTTTCAAATCGGAAAACGCTATATTTTCAAAATACGCGTTATGCTTCTTTTTTCTATCTTTTTTAATGGCGGTCCAATATGCTTGGTAATCACTTTTTGTGAGATGTGTTACTTCTTGAAAAAACTGTGTAAAAAACTGATTTGGCGTTGTTTTTATATGTTGTTCTAAACAGAAAAAAGTATCGTTAGCTTTTTCTGTTCCAATATGCCAATGGTGTTTAGGCTTGTGTTTTCTTAAAAAGGCTTTAATTTTTTTGGATACAATTAATCCGCCAAAAGTGACAAGAATATCTGGTTGTAAAGCTTTAAATGCTTCTTCATCTAAAGGAGCAATAACTTTATCTATACTATTAAAAAAATGTCGATGATGTATATTAGAAGTGGTTTCGGTAAACACAACGACACTTTCATCTTCTGCAAGTTCGTCTAACCATTTTTGTTCTATAGTATTTGGTCCATTTACACCAACAACAACCATTTTCTTTTTCGCAGTATACCAATCGCTAACCAAATTGGACAACTGAAGTTCTTCTATTTTATTCACTTTCTTAGTTACCTCTATTACTTTAGGATTTACCATTAAGGCATCCACAATTTCGTATAAAGGCTCGTCTAATGGAATATTAATATGTACAGGACCTTTTTTGTGTATTGCAATATTTAAAGCTTCATTTATTTCCGTTTCGTTTTGCGTCTGAATATTTTGTTGCAAACCTAAAAGCTTTTCTAATTTGTTTTCAATATTCTTAAAAATTGGTAATTCTTCATTTTGAACAAAGCTATTTTCGGCTTTCAAATCTTGCTTTAAATTGGCAGAATACAAGATGTGATTTTCATATACATTTTCTTGATTAATGGTTTGCCCATCACCAATTCCTATTAAATGTTTTGGTCTATCTGCCGACAAAACTATCACCGGAATATTACTATAAAAAGCTTCTGCTATCGCGGGATAATAATTTAATAATGCACTACCAGAAGAGCAAAGTACAGCAACAGGCTTTTGAATTTGTTGTGCAATACCTAAAGCAAAAAAGGCCGCGCAACGCTCATCTACAACACTATAACATGTAAAATAGTCATCATGCGTAAAACCAATGGTTAACGGTGCATTTCTACTTCCTGGAGAAATAACAATATGGTTTATATGCTTTGCCTTACAAAGTTGAATAACGGTTTGCGCTAAAGGAATTTTTGGGTGTTTCATGCGTACTTCCCATGAAATGGGAATCTTTTTAAATTACGAAAAAAAGCGATATACAAATGTAACTTTTTGCTACTAATACCCGATAATATTTTAGTTTTATATTTTTCAGTAATACCTAAAAAATAAAGATAAATTCTTCGTTAGATTACAAAATAGCCTTAATCGTTTGGGTTTTATTCACCGTTTCCTGCCATTCCTTTTCGGGAATAGAGTCTTTAGTAATTCCGCCACCAACATAAATACTTGCTTGTACATCTGTTAACTGCATACAACGCAAATTCACATACAGGTTAGACACCGTTTTTATTGCCGAATATGCGTTATTTTCTACATTTCTGCGATTGGTATTTCTAGCCATTTTTTCTTTACTATTTATTTCCCCTAAAAACCCAGTGTAAAATTCTCGATTATAGTTTTCATTCTTTAAAATAAATTCCTTCGCAGCCATTTTTGGTAATCCGCACACAGCTGGAGTTGGATGTAAAGCCATTACAACTTCCTTTAAATTGGAGTTTAAAATACCCGAAACTCGAGTTTTTATATGCAGTAAATTTCCTGCTTTTAAAGTTTCTGTATCTGCTATCGTTATATTGCTTACCGAAGATTCTAAACTAGCAATTAAATAATCGGTTACTAACTGTTGTTCTTCGGTTTCTTTGGCTTCCCAAGTTGGAGTATCGTCTCCCTGATAGGTTTGTGTTCCTGCCAAAGCCATGGTGGTAAACCTATTTCCAGTAACACTTAATAAGGTTTCCGGAGTTGCGCCAAGCCATAATCCAATTTTTGGATGATACCAACAATACACAAAAGCGGTTGGATATTGTGCTAATAAGCGTTTAAAAAGTTGCATCGGATTGCTTTCCCTAAGCTTTACTTCTTCCTTTCTGGAAACGACTACTTTCTTTAAGTTCTTTTTTTCTATTGCTTGAATTGCATTGGAAACCAAATTAACATGAAAGTATTCTGCTTCCGCAAATACACTTTCTTCTTCCGGTTGAACTTCAATTTTCTCTGGTGCATCTTCCGTTGTAAATTCTGAAATAATAAATCTAGATTCCAATGTTTCAGATGCGGAAAACGGCATTAAAACCGTTTGCTTTTCTGCGTTGAAAGGCGCGAAGACAAAACCACTTTCGGTTAGATCTTTAGAAGTATACACCGAATCATTATTTTGAAAAATTCCTTTTATAACGGAAGCTTTCGGTTTGCGATACAGCACAAAAGGCAAAGCATCGTCAAAATGATTCTGGGCAATTTCTAAAAATTCGGAGATTTGCATGAATGATATGTGTTTCATTTCCGTGAAAACGGAAACCTATTTCTTTTTAGGTAATGAGATAGTAGATAATCTGCAAATAGACACCAAATTATCATGATCATCTGTCACTCTAATATCCAATAATTGAGTCGTTCTTCCTTTGTGCAAAAAAGTAGCTTTTGCGTATACAAAACCTTCAGACACACTTTTTAAATGATTTGCTGTAATCTCTAAACCACGGACAAACATTTTTTCTGTATCTATAAAAACATGGGAAGCAAAACTACCAACACTTTCTGCCAAAGCTGCCGTTGCGCCTCCATGTAAAACACCATCTGGTTGATATACTCTAGAATCGACAGGCATTCTTGCTACTAAAAAATCTTCGCCATAGTCCACCATTTCAATATTTAATGTTTCCATTAGGGTGTTTTTACTCGCTGCATTTGCTTTTGCTAAAATGCTTTCTTTAGATAATTGCATATAAATAATGTATTTTTATTGTCGGATTGTAAAAGTACAAAATGAATTTAGAAGAAAAAGAAATTTCATACACAACTACCAATAGTTATGCTACTTTAAATAGCCTAACCGACAAAACTAAAAATGTTTGGTTTGTTTGTCACGGCATGGGTTATTTAAGCAGGTATTTTTTAAGGTATTTTGAAGGATTAAATAAAGACGAAAACTATATTATTGCGCCGCAAGCACAAAGTAAATTCTATAGTCCGCCAAAATTTAAACATGTTGGAGCAAGTTGGTTAACGAAGGAAAATACGATAAAAGAAACCGAGAACGTGATGCGTAATTTGGATGCTATTTTAGAAGCTGAAAAGATACCAGAAAACCTAAACCTCATCGTTTTAGGATACTCACAAGGTGTTAGTATTGCTACAAGGTATGTTGCAAAACGGAAACTACAATGTGCGCAGCTTATCTTGCATTCTGGTGGGATACCAAAAGAATTAGAACCTGAAAATTTTGCTTTTTTACATGCAAAAGTATCCATGATTTATGGGACAGAAGACGAATATTTAAACGAAGAACGCATTACACACGAAACCCAAAGAGCAAAAGAATTGTTTGGTGAGCATTTGCATATTATTCCATTTGAAGGAAAACATGTGGTGAATGTGGATTTGATAAAAGGGTTGGTTTAAAAACACCCCTAAAGGCCCCTCAAGGGGACAATTTTAAAACTAAAAAAAGGAAAGGAATTAAAGAATAAAAAGATTTCCGGTCTCTATAAACGTGGATTCTGAATCGAGTTCATAAGGACAAAAAAAGTAAAACAGATAAAGTAGTTAAATAGAACTAAAAATAAAAAGGTTCCTGCCTTCGTGGGAAATGAATATGAAAGCACCGCAACTAGAAAACCAATACGTAAAACTCACGCTTTTAGATTGGAGCAATTACGAACATGTAGCAGCAATTGCAGGAGAAAAGGATTTAATCTACTACTCGCCTAGTGCCATTTCAACTCCTGAAAAATTAAAAGCATATGTACAACAAGCTGTAGATAGCTATTACCAAAAAACAGCAATTCCTTTTATTATTTACGATAAGAAAAAACAAGCCTATGCAGGTTGTACCAGGTTTGGTTTAATCCATTATAAAAATAAAGTATTGCATATTGGTTGGACTTGGATTGGTACAGACTTTCAAGGTTCTGGATTAAATACACAAATGAAATTTTTAATGCTACGGTATGCATTTGAAACTTTAGAATTTGATAAAGTAGAATTCCGAATAGATGAACGCAATATAAAATCTAGAAAAGCGGTAGAGAAAATTGGAGCAACAATAGAAGGTATTTTACGAAAAGACACTTTAATGTTAGATGGTTTTAAACGAAGTACTTGCTGCTATGGTATTTTAAAAGAAGAATGGCCAGGAATAAAGGCTGGTATTTTTGAAGGTTTTGCTTAATGTGTTATATTCTCCATTAGTAAAAAAAAAAACATCCAATTATTAGAAATAAAAAACCCTTGAATATTTTCAAGGGTTTTTACTATTTAAAAATGTCTGTTTTATAATTTCTTACCTGTCATTTCTCTTCCTCCTTGTAAAAGCGTTACACTTTCTATTTCTCCTGCTGCATTTTTATTAAACGTTAATTGTGCCGCAACTACCTTTAAATAAAATACGTTATCCGATTTTGCAAAAATATCAAAAACGGGTTGTCCGGTTGCTTGGGTTTTTAGTTGGGTTCCTTCTTTTATAATTTCGATTATAAATTCTGGCATTAATTCGTATTTACCAACATAACTTTGTAAAATGTCTTCTGCCACAACAACTTCCTTCTCTAAATCGGAAACATCTGCTCCTAGCTTCTTTAAAAAATCAATACCGTTTTGATTATTTGGGTTCATTTCTACTGACTTTCTATAGTTTTCAATCGCTAATTCCTTGTTTCCTTTGGTCATTAAAGCTTCCGCATAACTGTCATATGCATTAAATGATTTTGGAAAAGCATCTACAATAATTTTAAAAACGGTAACCGCTTGATCTACTTTTTCAGATTGTAATAATTGATAGCCAACACTATTCATATCGCTTTCGCTTAAATGATAATCACTAGAAGATTTAATTGTATTATAGTATTCTACTGCGGCATCTATCCCTTTAGAATCTATCGCATTTGCAAAAGCAGTTGCTACCGATTTTTTAGGAAAATCGTACGATTTATTATATAAAATACCGCGAATAGCTTCGGCCATATCATTCAGTGGAGCGCCACCTGTATTATTTAAGAGTACAATTAAAGATTTATCGGATGGTGCTCTAGAAATCAAAGTATTAAATCCGTTAATTCCGCCACCATGACTTATGGTTTCGATGGTTTCTTCGGTGTTTCCAATAGCCTCACTACCAATAAACCAACCATAGCCATAATGTCCCTTTCCGGCTTTAATATGTTCTCCAAAAAACAAATCCATAGATTCTTTAGAAAGTAATTTATTGGTATATAAAGCTTGATCCCAAAGATATAAGTCTTCCGCAGTAGCGTACAAAGATCCCGCAGCATACGGAATAGACATGTCTAAATAACTAGAATTTACAAATCCATCGCCCTTTTTCTCATAACCTGTTGCTCTATTTTTTAAAATGTTTGCATGATGATCAAATCCGGAACCTTTCATATTTAAAGGTGTGAATATCTTTTCTTGCAACATTTGCTCGTATGTTTTTCCTGAAATTTCTTCAATTAAAACACCTAAAAGAAAATAACCAGAATTACTATAGCTAAATCTTTCTCCTGGAGCGAAATCTAAATCCATTTCAGAAAACTCTTTTACAAACGCCGTTGGTGTATACGGATCTCTACTTTTATTTTTGAAAAAATCTGGAAAGGATGTGTAGTTAGGGATTCCGGAAGTATGCGTTAATAGGTGATGCGTGGTAATTTTATCGCCATTTGCTTTTGGGTAGTCCGGAAGGTACTTTGTTATAGGAGCTTGTAAGTCTATTTTACCAGCTTCTGCTAATTGCAGAATTAACATGCCTGTAAATTGCTTGCTAATCGAACCTAATCTGTGTTTGGTATCTGGGGCATTTGGAATATCCCATTCCATATTAGCAAACCCGAAGCCTTTTTTGTAGATAACCTTTCCTTTTTCTGCGATTAAAACAGAACCATTAAAGGTTTTGTAGGCTGTGTAGGTATTAATTAACTTGGTTACTTGGGCTTCTTTAACTTGTCCGAAAGTTACTTGGACAAAAAATAATAATGCTAATACGATAAAAGCACTGGTTTTACGAGAATGGTGTTTTGATTGTTTTTTCATGATGATAGTTTTTGATTGATTAAAAATATAGGACGACTAACAGTACCAATAAGTTACAACAAAAACGAAACATTTTTTTGAAACACGGACTTTATCTGAAAGAAATCCGTTCCAAGGCATTCTTAATTTTTTGGTTTAAACTTAAAATAGCATCTTTGCTTTTAAAACCTATACTTTGAAAAACATACTTACCCTACTATTTTTAGTCTTTTTCTGCAACAACGCTATTTCCCAAATAAAAGTTATAACGAAAGAAAATCCTTCCTGGTTAATTCATCAAGACTATAGTACAACACCAAATATAAATTATGATGATTTATCGGATGGTACTTTAATGTTACTTGCAGATTATCAAGTACACATACCAACACAGCAATATTACTATAGGTTTACGACTAAAATAACAGATAATGTTGGTATACAATCTGCTTCCAATATAAATGTATCTTATGACCCATTATATCAAAAATTAATCTTTCATAAGCTAACCATAACTAGAGATAACCAAATTATAAATAAATTGAACGCCAATGATTTTCAAGTTATTAGAAGAGAATTAAATGCGGAGAATTATTTATATGATGGTTCTCTTAGTGCTATGATTAATTTATCGGATGTAAGAACCAATGATATTATAGATTGCAGCTATTCTATTATTGGGTTTAATCCTATACATAATAACAAATACAGTGATATCTTTTATTTAAATGATAATGTACCAATAGGAAAAATTCATGTGGCATTATTCACAAAAAACGATATAAATTATAAAACCATTAATACAGATATTCAACCAGAAATAAGCGTTAAAAATGGTTTAAACAATTACCAATGGACTGTTAACACACCTGAAAAATTTGATTATGAAGATGCCATTCCAGCCTGGAAAATGACCTATCCTACTCTTGTGATTAGTGATTATGAAAGCTGGGAAGAAGTTGTTCATTGGGGAAATAACACCTATAATTCTAATTACAAAATAGACAAAGCACTAGCATTAGAAATAAGTGGAATAGGTAAAAAATATAAAACTGAAGGCCAAAAAATTAAAGCCATTTTAAATTTTGTTCAAAATGACATCAGATATTTAGGCTATGAACTTGGCATAGGAAGCTATAAGCCTAACAATCCTAATAAAGTTTTTAAGCAACGATTTGGTGACTGTAAAGATAAAAGTTTGCTAATGGTTACTATGCTGAATCAGTTAGGAATTGAGTCGTACCCAATGCTTTTAAATACCTATTTAAAACATACTATTAAGGAAGAGCTTTTGCCTTCTCCTATCTTTTTTGACCATTGTGTAGTAAAAGTTATCGATGCCGCAGAAAACATTTTATATTATGATCCTACTTCTACAAATCAAGGAGGAACTTTTAAAAACACGCATTTCCCTAATTATGAGTTTGGTTTAGTTCTAAAACCAGGAGTTACCGATTTTGATACTATAATTTCTAAATCTTCTAATACGGTTACTACCAATGAAGAATACATACTGGAAGATATAAATAAAGGAGCTGTATTAAATGTAGTTACAACATATACCGATGGTGAAGCGGATAATATGCGGAATTATTTTAAAAATAACGGCATAAATTCGATTTCTAAGGAATATGAGGATTTTTATTCTAATTATTATTTTAATATTAAATCGACCAAAATTCCGGAGTTTACAGATAATTTAATAGATAACGAATTCACCACTTTTGAAGCGTATAAAATGGATAGTATTTGGAGTCCTATGCAATTTAAAGAAGACCATATTTCTGCCACTTTTACTCCAGCAAGTCTTATTGGTTTATTATACATCCCAACAAAGGAAAACAGAAAATATGAAGTAGACTTAGTCTATCCGGTTTCTAGACAACATAATTTCAAAATAAAACTTCCTGAACCATGGCATATTGAAAATATGAATGAATTAGTAAGTTCGGATATTTTTTATTACGACTGGGAAGTGAAATACAATAAAAAGAAAAATGAAGTAGATGTTAAGTCATACCTAAAAATTCAGAATAGCTATATAAAACCAAATGAATTTAAGCAATATCAAAACGATATAAACAAGGCTGATAAATCTTTTGGATTTACTCTTTTTATACCCAAAGATGAGATTAACTCCAATGCTTCTTCTATAAACCCAATGTCAAATAATGTATTTAAGTTCCTGTTTTTCTGGCTTATTCTAGCTATACTAACCGTACTAATTATTTGGTTTTACTATAAACGTAAAAAGAATTAATTTTAATTAATGCGTCAAATTTCTAACAATATCTATAGTCGGTAAAATCTCTTTCGTGTATTCTATACTTGGTCCTGCTACCCAAACGGTTTTGTAGGTCGCTTTTGTTGCAGCATTTTCTGCAGCTTTCATACCAATAGAAAAACGAACCATTTTAACCCATTTTTTTAATTTCTTATTTTTATTTAAAACGGTTTCTAACCACGTTTGCTTTGTTCCTATTTTCTCTACGTAAGGTGTATTGATAACAGTACATGGCGTTCCAGAAATGCGTTCTGTCATTACAATATCTTTCTCTCCATAATCTACACAAGCTTGTTTATACTCTTGCGTTACTCCTGCTTCTATAGACGCGATAAACGGACTACCAACAGAAACTCCAGATGCACCATAACTTAACATGGTATCGATATCTGCTTTACAACCAACGCCACCTGCAGAAATTACAGGAATATGTAATGCCTTACTTAATTGATTGGTTAATGCTTCGGGAGATAAATTACCTCTATGTCCGCCAGCCTGGTTGTTCACCGCAATTGCAGCATCTGCGCCTAATTCCTCTACTTTTTTCGCAAAACGCAAATCGGTAACATCACAAAAAACTTTTATACCCGCTTTGTGTGCTTGATTTATGGTTTCCTCTGGGCTACCTAAAGAAGTGATAATAAAATCACAACCTTCTTCGCAAATCACGCGTAATTGTTCTTTGTATTTTATGTTTGATTTATTTACAATTAAATTAAAACCAAAAGAACCACCTTCTACTTTATTCGCTTTTAATTCTTTTAAAGAAGCTCTTAACTCTTCTAAAGTTCTATAATTAAGTGCTGGAATACAACCTGCAATACCTCCTTTCATGGCTTCTGTTACCATGGCAACATTAGAGACCAAAAACATTGGCGCTTGAATTATTGGGTACTTTATATCTAAGAGTTGTGTAAGTTTGGTTTCCATATCTATTTCCCACAAAAGTGGTTGTCTTATTATATTAAACTGAAAATTTTATTCGTACAATTCGGCACAAAGGTTTAGGAATTGTCTCGCAAATATAATAATAAATAAACTATGCATGCATAGTTTATTTTGATTTATATAAAAGCAAAAAAAACGCAATCCAATGAAGGATTGCGTTTTTCAATTTTTATGATGAGATACTGAAACGAGTTCAGCATGACAACATGATGTATTATTTCACTTCTTCGAAGTCTACGTCTTCTACGTCGCTTTCTTCTTTTGAATCTGTTCCAGCGTTTGCATCTGGGCCAGCATCTGCTCCACCTTGCGCTTCTGCTTGTGCTTTATACATTTCTTCACTAGCAACTTTCCAAGCTTCGTTTAAAGTATCTAAAGCTGGAGAAATTACCGCTACATCTTTAGTTTCATACGCTTTTTTAAGTTCTTCTAAAGCTGCTTCCACTGGTGCTTTTTTATCTTCTGATATTTTATCACCAAATTCTTTTAATTGTTTTTCCGTTTGGAAAATCATAGAATCCGCTTCATTCAATTTTTGAGCGTTTTCTGCTGCTTTAGCATCTGCTTCTGCATTTTCTTCTGCATCTGCTTTCATTTTCTTAATTTCTTCTTCTGTTAATCCAGAAGATGCTTCAATACGAATATCTTGTGTCTTACCAGTAGCTTTATCTCCTGCAGAAACTTTAATAATTCCGTTTGCATCAATATCAAATGTTACTTCAATTTGAGGAGTACCACGTTGTGCTGGTGGAATTCCGTCTAAATGAAAACGTCCAATAGTATTATTATCTGCAGCCATAGATCTTTCTCCTTGTAGTACATGAATTTCTACCGAAGGTTGGTTATCTGCTGCTGTTGAGAACACTTGACTTTTCTTAGTTGGAATCGTAGTATTTGCTTCAATAAGTTTTGTCATTACATTACCCATTGTTTCAATACCAAGAGATAAAGGTGTTACATCTAAAAGTAATACATCTTTAACATCTCCAGATAAAACACCACCTTGAATTCCTGCTCCTAAAGAAACAACTTCATCAGGATTTACACCTTTACTTGGTGTTTTTCCGAAGAATTTCTCTACTGCTTCTTGTACTGCTGGAATACGTGTTGATCCACCAACAAGAATAACTTCGTCAATATCAGATTTTGATAAACCTGCTGCTTTTAAAGCAGTTTGACAAGGCTCAATAGTACGTTTTACTAAATCGTCAATTAATTGCTCAAATTTAGCTTTCGTTAATGTTCTAACTAAGTGTTTAGGTCCTGAAGCAGTAGCTGTAACGTAAGGTAAATTAATCTCCGTTTGTGCAGAAGATGATAATTCAATCTTCGCTTTTTCTGAAGCTTCTTTAATACGTTGTAAAGCCATTGGGTCTTTACGTAAGTCAATACCTTCTTCCGAATTAAATTCGTCTGCTAACCAATCAATAATTTTTTGATCTACATCATCTCCACCTAAATGCGTATCTCCATCTGTAGAAAGTACTTCAAATACACCATCTCCTAATTCTAAGATAGATACATCATGTGTTCCTCCTCCAAAATCAAATACTACTATTTTTTGGTCTGTTCCTTTTTTGTCCATACCATAAGCTAAAGCTGCTGCTGTAGGCTCGTTGATAATACGACGTACTTTTAAACCTGCAATTTCACCAGCTTCTTTAGTCGCTTGACGTTGTGCATCGTTAAAATAAGCTGGAACAGTAATTACTGCTTCTGTTACATCTGTACCTAAATAATCTTCAGCCGTTTTCTTCATTTTTTGAAGAATCATAGCAGATAATTCTTGAGGCGTGTATAAACGACCATCAATATCTACACGAGGTGTATCATTATCTCCTTTTACCACTTTGTATGGTACACGTTCTGCTTCTTTTTTAGAATCAGAATACTTGTTACCCATAAAACGTTTAATAGAATAAACCGTTTTTGTAGGGTTTGTAACTGCTTGACGTTTTGCTGGATCACCAACTTTAATTTCACCGCCTTCTACAAAAGCGATAACGGATGGTGTTGTTCTTTTACCTTCCGCGTTTGGGATTACAACTGGTTCGTTACCTTCCATTACAGAAACGCAAGAGTTTGTTGTTCCTAAATCGATTCCAATAATTTTACTCATAATTTTAATATTTGTTTATACAGATTTCCGTTTTCACAGAAACTTTGGTGTTGAAATTTATTTTTTAAATCATAATGTAATAGTCAATGATTATGCCAATACAATATGACTGACACGATGTCATAAAATTGTTAAATCCTTTTATTTATAATTTTTTAACAAGTAATATTAAAAGCTATTTGTAACTTTAAGCAAAAATTGAATTATGAAAAAAATTGTATCGGTATTATTTGTGTTTGCATTATTATTAACTTCTTGTCAAGGAGAAGATGGAGAAGATGGTGGTATTTTTCTAGGTAAATCTTTTGAAAGAACGATTAATTTAGTCGCTACAAACAATTATCAACAAACCGTAGAAATCCCTTTGAGTATTGACTTGTATGATACAGATATGGTTTTAGTTTATCGTCTTTTAGGTCAATCTGGTGGATATGATATATGGAAACCCCTTCCTGAAACTGTTTATACTAATTTTGGTGTCGAATTTCAATATAACTTTGAACACAATTTTGATTTTGTAACCATTTTTATAGATGCACCTTCCACATTTAATTATAACAATTTACTTTCTGGTGACACTTTAGACCAAACTTTTAGAATAGTTGTATTGCCTGTCGATTTTGTAAACAGTAAAAACATCGATGTTACTAATTATTATGACGTTATAAAATATACAAAATAAAATCTGCCATAATAGATAATTTAATATTGCTCTAAAACTATATTTATACCTTTCTTTTAATAAATATAAGCCATATTCTATAAGTAACTTCTATAACAAAATGTATATTTACCCCAACTTTAAAAGGTTATAGTAAATGGAATGTATTTCGGTTTTTGATATGTTAAAAATAGGTGTTGGTCCTTCTAGTTCCCACACTTTAGGTCCTTGGCGAGCAGCAGAACGTTGGATACTTGAATTAAAAGCAAATAATACTTTTGACAAGATAGAAGGTATTCAAGTAGATCTTTACGGTTCTTTGTCTTTAACCGGAAAAGGACATGCTACAGATTATGCTGTAATGTTAGGTTTATGTGGATTGGATCCAGAAACTATTCCAACGGAAAAAATTCCAGAAATCATTTCTGCCATTAAGGAAACGAGCACCTTATCTTTTAATGCCGAAAAAACCGTTTCTTTTAATCCTTCGGAAGACATTACTTTCAACAGAAAGTTTTTACCCTTTCATTCTAACGGAATGGCATTTACGGCAGTAATAGATGGCAAGAAAAAGAAGTCTACCTTCTACTCCATTGGTGGTGGTTTTGTGGTTAAAGAAGAACGACGAAACTCAAAACGAAATTTTGAAATAAAATGTTCATTCCCCTATCCTATAGATAAAGGAACGGAGCTTTTACAATTTTGTAAA
Organism: uncultured Flavobacteriaceae bacterium; assembly: GCA_947502495.1. Lineage (GTDB taxonomy): Bacteria > Bacteroidota > Bacteroidia > Flavobacteriales > Flavobacteriaceae > Oceanihabitans. The sequence continues at coordinate 140,730 of CANNAC010000005.1, forward strand.
AACTTAGGACTACCTATTTCGCAAGTGGTTTTAGAAAATGAAAAATCGATTCGCTCTTCGGAAGAAATCGACAAGGAATTGCAGCGTATTTGGGACACCATGTTAGAATGTATGTATCTTGGCTGCCATACCGAAGGGAATCTTCCTGGTGGTTTAAATGTAAGACGTCGTGCGTATGACATGCATCAAAAGTTAAAAGGCGAAAAACAATATACCACACATGTGGAATGGCTTTATTCCATACGAAATACCGAAGTTAAATTTAGACAAATATTAAAATGGGTAAGTTGTTTTGCGCTAGCTGTAAACGAAGTTAACGCATCTTTAGGTCGTGTTGTAACGGCACCTACAAACGGAAGCGCTGGAGTAATCCCTGCCGTTTTAATGTATTATCTGGTTATTGAAAACCACGATGGTAATTTTGAAGACATAAAACGTTTTCTATTAGTTGCTGGAGAAATAGGAAGCATCTTTAAAAAAGGAGCAACTATTAGTGCTGCAATGGGAGGATGTCAAGCAGAAATTGGAGTGAGTTCTGCAATGGCAGCTGGCGCTTTAACCGAATTACTTGGTGGAACGCCTGAACAGGTTTTAGTAGCTTCGGAAATTGCTATGGAACATCATTTAGGCCTTACCTGTGATCCTATTGGTGGATTAGTACAAATACCTTGTATAGAACGTAATGCTATGGGAGCAATTAAAGCGATTAATGCAGCAGAATTAGCCTTAGATACCGATCCTAACCATGTAAAAGTTCCCTTTGACAAAGTAGTAGCTACCATGTGGGAAACTGCCAAAGATATGAATACAAAATATAAAGAAACTAGCGAAGGTGGCTTAGCTGTTAGCGTAAATATGGCAGATTGTTAAACTAATCTTGACAGTCTTCTTTTCTTCTTGTGTCTATTAAATAGGTGATTTTCCATTGTCCGTTATCATGAAACAACTGAAAAGAATTAACACCACAATGGCTAAAAGTATCATTATACCAAAACGCATAAGGCACCCAAGCATTAGCCATATTACCATCCACTTGGATTTTAAAATCTAATAAACGTTCCTCCCATTTCTGGTCTGCTGGCCTTGTTGCTATTGCTTTAATTAGTTTGGAAGCCTCTTCGGTTACTAAAATATCTTTTCCTTCCTTATTTTTAAATGCTGTTTGCGTGATAAGTTTATCGGTCATTACAGATTTCATTAAAGTAGTATCTCCTTTATGGAAGCCTTCAAAAAAGGTTTCAATGGAATTCTTTACGTCCTCTTGTGGATGGGTATGTTGCGCTACAATACTTCCTGAAATTATCATTACTAAAAACAGTATCACTCTTGCCATATTCTTAAATTTTAGTCTAAAATAATTGAAGATTAATATTTTAAGAGCTCTATAAAGAAAAGTTTAACATTATACACTTAATTTAGTACTTTTACATTCTATCAAATTATACTTAAACAGATGTCTGTAGCAAAAAAGGAATATAAAAGAGTAACTGTAAAATCATTAGTTGACATGAAGAAACATGGGGAGAAAATCTCTATGTTGACTGCATACGATTATACCATGGCTAAAATTGTAGATGGTGCAGGAATAGATGTTATTTTGGTTGGTGATTCTGCCAGTAACGTAATGGCTGGTCACGAAACGACATTACCTATCACTTTAGATCAAATGATTTATCATGCGTCTTCTGTAGTTAGAGCAATACATAGAGCTTTAGTTGTTGTAGACTTACCTTTTGGTAGCTACCAAAGTGACCCAAAAGAAGCTTTACGTTCTGCCATTAGAATCATGAAAGAATCTGGAGGTCATGCGGTAAAGATGGAAGGTGGAAAAGAAGTTAAAGAATCTATAAAAAGAATATTAAATGCAGGAATTCCTGTTATGGGGCATTTAGGTCTAACGCCGCAATCTATATATAAATTTGGTACGTATACGGTACGTGCTAAAGAAGAACAAGAAGCACAACAACTTAAAGATGATGCTTTAATGCTTGAAAAAGCGGGATGCTTTGCTATTGTTTTAGAAAAAATACCTGCTAAACTAGCAAAAGAAGTTGCAGCCAGTGTTTCTATTCCTGTAATTGGTATTGGTGCTGGAAATGGTGTAGATGGTCAAGTTTTGGTTACCCATGATATGATTGGAATGACCCATGAATTCAATCCGCGTTTTTTAAGACGATACATGAATTTATACGAAGAAATGACGAGTGCATTTACCCAATATGGTGCTGATGTAAAAAGTGGTGATTTCCCTAATGACGAAGAGCAGTACTAGTGTTCAGTGGACCGTCCGTATTCAGTAAATAAAAATTATTCAAGTATTTGTGGGAAGACCTTCAGAAAAAATCTTATCGAATAAAAATAATCTTCAAGTTATTTACGAAGACAATCACATTGTTATTGTAAACAAGCGTGCTGGAGATCTTGTGCAAGGCGATAAAACAGGAGATAAACCATTAAGTGATGTGGTTAAAGAATATATTAAAGATAAATATAACAAACCTGGAAACGTCTATTTAGGAACGGTACACAGACTAGACCGACCGACAACTGGCTTAGTGATTTTTGCTAAAACGAGTAAGGTTTTACCCAGATTAAACAAGCTTTTTGTTTCCAAAGATATTAGTAAAACCTATTGGGCAGTGGTAAAAAACGCGCCACCAAAAAATAGTGACACACTAACACATTGGTTAAAAAAAAATCCGAAAAACAACAAATCTACTGCGTATATAAAAGAAGTTTCAGATAGTAAACACGCTGTACTTCATTATCAGACTTTAAAAAAATTAGATAACTATTATCTACTAGAAGTAAATCTTGAAACGGGTAGACACCATCAAATACGTTCCCAACTATCTAGTATTGGTTGCGCTATAAAAGGGGATTTAAAATACGGATTTGATAGAAGTAATAAAGATGCAGGTATACATTTACATGCTAGAAAAATAGTTTTTATACATCCTGTTTCTAAGGAAGAGATTAATATAACCGCTCCATTACCAAAAGATGCCATTTGGGATGCTTGTATAAATTAGTTCGAAATGCGCAACTTTTTATTAGAATATAACTTTTCAAAAAAACATCTAAATTTATATAGTAATTTTAACTTAATGGATAGTCTATAGTTAATGTAACACCTTCACCAATTTTTGAGGTTAAGTTAAATGTAGCGTTAATAAGTGCAGCTCTACTCTTCATGTTTAATAATCCAGATCCTTTTTCTGCAGTTTCAACATTAAAACCTTTACCATCATCACTAGCTTGAATGCACAAGTTTTCGTTTTCATAGTCTAACTTTACTTTAAGGTTTTTTGCTTCCGAGTATTTTACAGAATTCGAGAAAAACTCTTGAAGAATTCTAAACATTATTATTTCATGTTTTTTATTTTCTATAGGAATAGTGTTTCCTTTAACATGTAATTCTGCGCTAGTAAATTTCATTCGTTTTAATCTATCTAATTCGTTAGTTATAGATTTTTCAAAACCAATATTTAATATTACTTCGTTATTAAGCGATTTAGAAAGCGATCGTACCTCTTTTAAACTCTCTCTAACAATATTTGTAGTTTCTTTAATATTTTCTTTAATATCTGGAGAAACCTGCGTGCCTAAAATACTTAATTGCATACTTGCTACCGATAAAAGCTGCCCAACATTATCATGCAACTCCCAACCTATATTTTTTAAAGTTTGTTCTTGTATTTCGGTTTGTGTTCTAGATATTTCTTCATCAAATGCTTTTTGCTGTTTAATTTTATCTAACAATAGCTTATTTTTTCTTTTCTGAAAAACAATAAAAAAGATAACAACTAGAGAAGTTACAATTAACAAAACACCTATCATATAAACTAAAAGGTAGCGTTCTGCGCTTGTAGAAACAATTCTTTCTGTATGTTGTATTTGTAATAAAAAGTTAATCATAATCCGGTTTTGTTATTAACAAGCCTATAGTAAAGCTAGTGTACATAAATATATTCGTAAATAAATAAATTTGCCATTTTAATAGTATAAAATTCCAATCGGAAGTATTAAAATACATATCATAAAAAACCAACGGAGTTAATATTATACTCCAAATAAACATTGGAGTTGCAATATAAAAATTCATAGATTTATAAAATGCTATAATTCTATTACTATTTAAAACTTCAACAAAATACAAGATAATTATTAACGTAATGAGTAACGATGAAAAAACCATAATGAATGAAGAAGGTGAATTAAAAAACATTTCTGTATAGAATAGCATATACAATAAACTACTAAAAATAAACGCTACCGTTACATAATTTACTGCTTTTTTGTAATGTTTTTTTTTTAATACTTTATTAAAATAAAAGGCATAAAATAAAGTACTTAACATGCTCCAAAATATAGAAAACCACCAATGATTGGTTTTAAACCTAGTATTTTCTATAATTTCTTTCCATTCACTAAAAAAGGCATATTCATCTAAGTATATCGTGTAGCTACCAATATTTTCAATTAAAACAACATAAATTAAAAAATAAATAAAATATTTAACATTTGAATTTTTAAATTTATTATAACAAATAATCCCTACAAGAGCAGCTACTATTTCTACTGACTTAGTTATTAAACTATAATTTTTTATTAAAAATTCATCCATACGTATATTCAAATAAAGATTTATTTTAAATCATTAATCCTATTCGGTATGTAACACGCAACTTTGCATGAATAACATATGTAATAAAATGGATTTCCTTTAAAAAAAATCATTCAATATTATCTTCTTTAATTATGTCTGGTTCAGAGATTATCAAGCCAATTGCAAATGTGGTATACATACAACCAATTGCCGCCAAAATGATAAGCTTTCTTAAATTTACATATTCAAGGTCTTCTACGGTGTAATACTTTGAAAAAAAGATTAAAGGAGTGTAGGTTAACCAAAATAATAGAATAGAGGAACTAATATAAAAGTTTATGGATTTATAAAATATTAAAACTTTTTCACTCTGTAATATTTCAAAAAAATAAAAAACGGCACATTCCATAATAATTATAGCTCCTAATATACTAATTACAGGAAAACTACCTTTAAAAAACCGTGTACTATCGGAAAAGATAAGAACAAATGAAATAATTAAAAAAGTATAGGAAGACCACCTAAGCAGTTTTATAAAATAATCCTTTTTAAGAATCTTCTGGTAGTAACTGGAGAACAATATAATAGCACCTATTTTCCAAAAAAAAGTATAATACCAAGCATTTCTCTCAAACAAAGTACCTTTTAAAATGTCTTTAATATCACTTAAAAACCCATAGTTATCAACATAAACAGTATAAGACCCAATAAGTTCTAATACAGCAATATAAATAAGGATATATATAAAATACTTGGCAGCTGTATGCCTATACTTTTTAAAATAAAGTATCCCAACTACAGCTGCCATTATTTCAAATCCTTTTGTTAAAAAACTCTTATTTTCTAATAAGAACTCTACCATATAAAATGATTATTGCGGATAGTTAGATGCGGGTGGTTCTCCTTCTTCTCCTCCATTTAATCCATCTCCACCAGGAATATCTCCGTTACCAGGAGCAGCAGAAAGCACTTTTCCTTCCGACAAAGAAGCATTACCAGTTGGCACCATAAACATGGTTGTATACCCTACTGTTTTTCCTTCGTCTGCATGCGCTCCTAAATACACACGAATCCCATTCATGTCGTATCCCAACTCTTTACTTTGCGTTTTTGCATGTTCAATAAAACCTTCCATGTCTTCTATAGACCACCAAGAAGATCGGTTGTCTGGTCGTCCAACAATAGAATCACTAATTAATTTATGTCTAGAATCGAAAGCTTTATCCAAAGCAATTGCTTCTTCCGATGTAATAATTCCTTTTGGTGTTGTCATATGTATATTTGTTTTTGAGTTACAGAAATAAAAATAACATATCAAAAATCCAATAGCAAAACCTAGTAGTAGTAATAATAATTTTTTCATAAGTTATATATTAATTAATAGCTCTATAAAGGTAACAAAAAAACTAGCTCAAATAACGTTCAATCTCAATACTTCCATATTCTTTAATAAATCTGTTTTCTTACATCAGACTACGTATTCTAAAAGTATAAAAAAGAGTACGATTTGCCTCGTGTTTTACCCCAACCATCCTTCTCGATCTAAGCTTCGGTATTGAATGGCTTCACTAATATGCGCCCCGTTTATTTCTTGTTGACCTTCCAAATCTGCGATGCTTCTTGAAACTTTTAAGATTCTGTCGTACGCTCTTGCGGAAAGATTTAAACGTTCCATTGCTGTTTTTAATAATACTTTAGAAGCTGCATCTAAAATACAATATTTCCGTATTTGCTTGGTATTCATTTGCGCATTATAATGAACAACATCTGAATCTTCAAAACGCAATGTTTGAAGCGCTCTAGCGGCAGTAACTCGTTTTCTTATTTCTACAGAAGTTTCGCCTTTTCGTTCTTCGGAAAGTTTTTCAAAAGGAACAGGAGTTACTTCTATATGTATATCAATTCTATCTAACAAAGGCCCAGAAACCTTGCTTAAATAGCGTTGCATTTCTGCCGGACTGGAAGTTACAGGCGCGCCAGGATCGTTAAAATAACCACTCGGACTAGGATTCATACTTGCAACTAACATAAATGAAGATGGATAGGTTACTGTAAACTTTGCTCTAGAAATAGTAACCTCTCTGTCTTCTAAAGGTTGTCGCATTACTTCTAAAACTTCCCGTTTAAATTCAGGCAATTCATCCAGAAATAAAACCCCATTATGTGATAATGAAATTTCTCCGGGTTGCGGATAACTTCCGCCGCCAACAAGTGCTACATTCGAAATAGTATGATGTGGGCTACGAAACGGCCTTTGCGCCATAATACCCGCATTGGCTTTTACTCTACCAACAACACTATGTATTTTTGTGGTTTCTAATGCTTCATGAATGGTCATTGGCGGCAAAATACTAGGCAATCTTTTAGCAAGCATGGTTTTTCCAGCTCCTGGCGGACCAATTAAAATAATGTTGTGTCCTCCTGCAGCTGCAATTTCCATACAGCGTTTTATAGACTCTTGTCCTTTTACATCACTAAAATCAAACTCTGGGAAATCTAAATTTTTCTCAAATTCTTTTTTAGTATCAATTATGGTTTGTTCTAATGCTTCTCCTTTATCAAAATAATCAATTACTTGTTTTATATTATCTACTCCAAAAACTTGTAAATCATCGACTATGGCTGCTTCTTTTGCATTTTGTACAGGAAGTATAAATCCTTTAAAACCTTCTTCTTTTGCTTTAATAGCAATTGGCAAAGCGCCTCGTATTGGTTGTAAACTTCCATCTAAGGAAAGCTCTCCCATGATGAGGAAATCTTCTAAGTTTTCGGCTTGAATTTGTTTGGTTGCAACTAAAATTCCAACAGCAAGTGTTAAATCGTAAGCACTTCCCTCCTTTCGTAAATCTGCAGGAGACATATTTATAATTATCTTTTTCCCTGGAATTTTAAACCCATTATTTTGTAATGCAGCAGCAATTCGGTAGTTACTTTCTTTAATAGCATTGTCTGGCAAACCAACTAAATGGTAACCAATTCCGGAATCAACATTTACTTCGACGGTTACTGTAGAAGCTTCCACACCAAATACCGCACTTGCATAGACTTTTTTTAACATTATAGACTATTTTCTATAAATGTATGAAAATTGCTGGTAATAAAAAACCTTTCCGATTATGGAAAGGTTTGCTTATATATTAAAAACACTTTTTTAATTAGATCCTCTAGCAATGTATAAATCTCTTTCGCATTGTTTAAAATCTGATCTTGCTTTTTCTAAAGCTATTTTATATTCGTCAATAGTTGCTTTAGAATCTTTTAATTCGCTTAATTGAATTTTACCGTCTAAAAGCTCAGCATATACAGATATTATACCAGTATACATATCATATCTATAGGTAGAATCTTTAGTCGGAATCGTTTTTTGTAAGTCCACTAATTTCCCACTAATTAAAGAGTTTTGGTACGATAAATTTGCTCCTTTAATTTCTAAAGAATCAATCATACCACGAATACTTTTCATTTCTTTTGAAAAACCATCCTGAAAAATCATTTCCTTTTCTACAGATTTCACTTGGTCTTTTAATATTGCATTTTCTTTATTTGGTACTTTAAAATTAAAGTATACCGCAAATAAAATAGCAGTAATAGTTATAACAAAAAGTGCTAAAAATTTTAAAAAGGAAGCACGTCTATCTTTACTATTTTTTGGTTTCATAAATAATTTATTTTAGTATTTTATTAATCTAAGAGAAAACTTCTTCTGTTTTTAACTTCTACATTATCTACTACTTCTTCTTTTACAAAAATGGTAGAATCTGATTTTTTACCGATGTAATCTAATTCGTTTAACTTTTTAAATAGAGAAAGCATCAGTTTAGAAAAGGAAGACACTTTTAATAGTGCTTCATTAATATCTGTATGTTCGTATTTAATTTCTAACATTTCGACTAAAACGTTTTCAAAAGCACCTTGATTTAAATCGCACCAATCTGTTAGATAATTTAGTAATTCTTCTTTCCCTGTTCCTACATAGACATCTAAACTACTTTTGATAACTCTTGCTAAACCAGAAAGTTTATTAATCATTACAATTGGCGGCTCATACTTATCTTGCATTCTAAATTCAGGAATACTTCGGTTTAAATTTTCTAATACCCGTTGCGAAATATGAAGTACCATATGTGATAAATCGTTCGCTTGTTTTTTCTGATATATTTTTTGAATAATATGCATCGCATAAGATTCCATCAGGTTAAAAAAGGTAACAATTTCTTGAAATGTAAATTTTAGGTCTGCATGGCTTTGAATAGATCTACATGGCGGTATAAAGTTATCGACTAATCTTGGCGTACCATCTTTTACTATTATTTTACCAATCGTTATATGATGTAAACCAAGTTCTCTTTTAGAAACTTCGCTACTTGCGAGAACATCTAATTTATATTCTGGTAATACGTAAGGATGTCTTGGCGGTTCTTCATTAGGATCTGCATCACCAACTGGAACTCTCTGATATGGGTTTACGGTAAGTACAATATAAAACTCATTATCTTCGGTACCAACATCGTATTGCTGTTTTAAAATGTAACCAGATTGCTCTAATAGCGGTTTTGTTTTTTCTGAAATATTAATTTGATACCCACCTAAGGTAATGGCATGACACTTATTAAGGATAACTTCTATGGTGCTTTGACCATCTATAGAAATTAATAAATCTATTGCGCTTCCTTGTTCTGAAAAATCTGGTAATAGTCCGTAACTTACTGGTGTTATTTGTTTTTGTTCGGAGTTTTTAATGGCATAAATCATAGATTCCTCAAAATCAATAAAGTGATCTTTATTAATTTTCATTCCATCAATCCAATTTACTCTATGTTTATCTTGTGCGTTCATTCTTTCTTGCTTTAAAATATTCCAAATCCTTTTTTATAATCTATAGTAATTGTTTTTATACAATTAGATCCTTTATCTCTAAAGATTTCGAAATTTTTAATTTTTAATTTTTTGTCTTTAATCTGTTCGCAAAAGACTAAAAATGTGGTGTTCTTACCATTTGCAATTATTGGTTTATTTATATCTCCACAAAAGTAATCCACAAATTGGTTTGGACTCATTTCTTCTTTAGAAACAAGAATAAGTTTTTTCTTAAAATCTTCATGCCCAATATAAGGTACTAATTTTGGAGTGTTAGGCTTATCTTTAATGGTTGACTCTGGTTCTTCTTTAATATCCCAAGCAGACTTAGAAGGCGCATCTGGTATATCATCAAAGGTATTCTTTACTACTTCTCTTAGAGGTAATACTTCAATTTTTTGTTTAGAAATATATTTTATTTCCCCATTTACAATTAAGGATATAGTTTTAAATCCTGGTTCTTTATATATATAGGATGCCAGTTTTGTTTTTGAATTTGCATCTGCAGTTTCACCAAATCTCCATTCCCAACTAGAGGCATTTTCTGTTTTGTCTTCTACCGTTAATGTACGGCCAACACGAATGGTTTTTGGGATATTGAACACTGGAAATTTTGTAGAATCTAAAAGTTCTTTTTTCTCTAATATGGTGATGCGTTCCGATTGCTCACAAATACCATTTACTAGTAATCTTACATTATACTCTCCTGGTTCTTTATAAATATGTAATGGTTTTTTTTGCGTAGAAACAATGGAATTATCTCCAAAATCCCATTCCCAATTTGTTGCATTATCGGTAAAGTCTTCGAATTTAATTAACGAACCTATGGTATAATCATTGGTATTAATATTAAAACTTACATCTTCACAAGGTGCATATTTTGAATATTTATAAGCAAACATAGATGCAGATAAAAAAAAGACTATCAAGAAAATATAAATGACTGATTTATCTAGATGTGTGGATGTATTTTTCATTGTAGTATTAATTTTTCAACCCTATAAAATTAAGGATTAATTTACTGTTTTTATTTTATATGGAAATATATTTAAAGATTTTTTTTCTAAAAAGAGCAGCAAATTACTATTGAGTGAATCCCATTCTTTTTGTTCAAATTTTATTTTTTTATTAGGATACAGTTCAATTTCGATACATTGTGTTATTCCTTTATTAACCTCAATACTATTGGTGTATCCTTTTTTTATTTCTACTGCTTCAATTTTATCGTTATATAACTCATAGCATAACGCTTTAATATCTTCTTTGGTTACAATTCTATCTCTAGAGAGCAAAGAACGTCTGTAAGCGTTTAAACGCTCTTCCATGTTTAAATTGTTTCGCCCATTGAAGGTAGTGGTTAATAAGTAACTGCCTTTTTGTTTTATTCCAATTGCCTTGTAAACCTCTATATCATTTCCGGATTTAATATTATTTGCTTCGTCTCCGTTGGTTGTCCAGTAATCTATTAATAAGTTTTCCTTTTTACTATATGGCTCTAAAGTGATATAATTACTTTCGGTAAGATTCTCTTTTGTTGCAGCTACTTTTTTCTCTAATAACGAAATTAACTGATTTAAGTTTTTAAGATTAGTATGTAAAAAATCATTGTTTAAAAACGAAAAGGAAGCACTTTCATCTTTAAGTAATTCAATTAAATGAATTAGATATTCTTTTGCTCCGCGTTGGTCTAGTTTACCAACATTATTTCCTCTTACCGTATAATTACCTTTCCCTGTATTTAAGGCGTCTTGAAGTTTTGGAATATATGTTTCGCCATTGGTATTCACAATAGACTTCACATCTAAAAAGTAATCTTCTGTCTTAATAGGTAAAATATTAATATAGTTTTTAACTTGGTATGTAAAAGAATTCAATTCCCTATTTAAAACAGGAAAAGCATTTAAAGAACAATGCAGTTTTTGCAATATAGTATTACTTAACACTCTTGAAAACTCAATTTTTAGCCAAGTTATATTTTCAGGAATTTCTAGTTGGTTTACGGTAATAAAATCTGTTAAATCATCACAAGCGGAAGCTTTATAAGACTTCACATCTTTTATAGTGATATAATTTTTTTTATAAAATTGTAATACTTGACTTTTTATATTTTGTGTATTTCTAGAAACTTCTTTGAAGATGGATTGTAGCTCAATTTTATTTAACCTACTACTATTGTAAAAGCCTTCTTCTATTTTTAATTCGGCATTATTAATAGACCATTTTGCATGTTTTAAATAGTGATAAAACATTTCGCTATTATCCATATCATCTATTTCAAAATACATGGAAATATCTTGTAAAGGCAACGCTTTTAAATTACTTTCTATTCCTAAATAAATGGTAGAAGCTGGCAATTCTTCTTTATCCGTTTTTTTAGTTATTCTAGTTTTTTCTTTTTTTCCATCCAAACTAAAGCATTTGTTTCCGCTAGCTAGATATTTAACATTAGCATTAATAAGGTTAAAATCTTGAACAGGAGAAAAGAAAATGTTTTTTAGTTTTTGCGAACCTTTTTTTTCAGTAGTTCTCTTTTTAAAATAAAATTGATATTCTGGTTTTATGTTTACTTTATCGTCTAAGGTGTTTGCGTGTAAAATAGCATGAGCAGGTTTAGAGCCTATTGCCGTTTCTGGGGTCATTAGCTGCACTAACTTTTCTGTAACCCTATTTTGAGATTCGTTTAACTCGGCCTCAATTTTTAAAATTTCAGAAGCACAAGCCGAAATTAATAAAGACACTACAGGATCAAAGGACGTTTCAATTTCATTAGCAGCTACTCCCCAAATAGAGGCTGCTTTTTTTACCATTCTGTTTTTTATATGTTCGAAAGATTCTGTTTTCATTAGGTAAATTTATTGATATGACAAAGGCCCTATATAAAAGTATTCTACATACTTAAAGTCTTCGTTAGTTTGTTTTACTTTAGCTCTAATTACAAGGTCTACTCTTTTTTTAATTCTATTTGCTGCGTCTGTGCTTAAAATTTCTTCTTGTTTAATTTTTACTTGAACACTAATATTGGTTAGTCTTTTCTCATGTGCCTTTATAGAATCTTCAATAGAGTCTTTAATTAAAGATTTTAATTTGTTAGCACTCTTTAAATTATCAAAGTCTAACTCCCAGATAGAACTACCAAAGGTTTCATCAAAAGTACACTCCCCAAAAGATGTTGTATTTATTAAATGAATATAATGCGCTATAGATTGTTTTATATCACATGTATCATGCTCTTTTTTAGTAAAAAAGCTATCCGGTTTAATTGGTAATTTGTAAAAGCGCTTACTCATAATTTTGTAAAAGTAAATATAGAATATTAATTATACTAAAATTTCAGATTTTTGTGTTTTAAATACAAAAAGAATTTAATTGACGATTTTTTCTACAAATCATAGATTAAACATTGTTTAAATACATTTATTTATTACTTTTATTTAATATTATTTTTTAATGTTAGTTAACATTAATTTTAAAAAAACATTAATTATCAAAACACGTTTTATGAATAATAAATTCCTTCTTTTCATAACCCTTTTAGCTGCCACTTTTACTCATGCACAAAATTCTTTTAAAGGTGTTGTAATAGAAGAAGATACATCTCTCAATGTTACAAATGCTATTGTAGCAATTGAAGGCACAGCTATTGCTCAACGAACAGATTTAAATGGTGCATTTAATATATTAAAAGACATCCCTAGTGGAGACCATGTAGTAACCATTACTAAGGATGGTTATGTTACCAAATACATACTTATTCAAGTGAGTCCTGGTAAAAATATTATACTAGATAATGTTAAAATTGAAGTTAACAAACAAGAAAGAAAAAGAAGAGAGAAAGCGATAAAGGCACAACAAAAAGAAGAAAAGAAATCTCAGAAAGAAAAAGATAAGTTTCTTAAAGAATCTCAAAAGGAAAAAGAAAAAAGAGATAAAACCTTAGAAAAGCAAAAGAAAAAACTTCTTAAAAACAAAAAAGACAATAACGAACTAAATATAGAAAACACTACACCTATAGAAGAAACTCCTTTACCTGTAATAGCAGAAGTAACTAGCTTGCAAATAAAATATGGAGCTAAACTAGATGTCACTCCTGAAACAATATCGAATTCTAAATTATACGAGTTTATTGATAGTTGGGACGGAACAAAATATGTATTAGGTGGAGAAACTAGAGAAGGTATTGATTGCTCTTCATTTACACAAAGACTTTACACTAGTGTTTATGATATTTACTTAGAACGTACCGCTCAAAAACAATTCGACTCTAAACTAACCGATAAGTTTTCACTGAAAAAATTCTTACGTGAAGGCGATTTAATTTTCTTTGAAGGTTCTGGTGAAAACAAAGAAGTGATTGTTCATGTTGGCATATTTCTTCATAACGGCTATTTTGTACATGCAACTTCTTACACCAAAGACAATGGTTTATCTGGAGTACAAATAAGCAATTTAACAGATTCGTTTTGGACAAAAAGGTTTGTAGCTGGAGGAAGAAGATAAAAAAGGAAACAGTGGTATGAATACAGATGAATTAGAAGCAATATTTGAAGAACTAATTTCTGTTTATCAAAACTTAAAAGCGGAAGTAATAGTTGCCGACTTGAAAAAGAACACAACTATTCATGAAGATGATATAATAATAAAGAACAAAAGCACCTTTAAAAGGTCTCACAGAAGAGACATCTTAGATTTTGGTAATGTAGATGAAGATGGTAAACTACATATAAACCTAAGTAGAAACGGTTTGTATGATCATTTACCAGAAGGTTTATTTCATACCAAAGATACCTCTAAAGGTAGCATTGGTTTTTCAGAGTTAAGAAAAACCTATAAAGAGGAAGAAATTAAAGCTCGACACTTTTTTTCACCATTGGAAAATGAGTTTTTTAGTCAGAAATTGAAAATTGAAAGTAAAGAACAAGATTTACTAAATAATTTTCTAAATTTAGAAGATGAATTTTTAATAAAATTCTGGAAAGTAGATGCATCTATCCCTAAAAAGTATTTACTTAAATTATTAAAACTATTGCCATATAGTTACAAAATAGCTGGAGATTTAGAACTCACTAGTCTTTGTTTAGAAAATATTATCAATAAAAAAGTAAAAATTAAGAAAGTATATAGTCCAAAAACAACTTTTAAACGTAAGTTAAATAGTACAGATAATTATTTGGGTACCAGTTTTACCCTAACCAATAAAAAGGATTCGATTTTACAACCAGTTTATCAAGTGGAAATCGGACCAGTTTTAGAAGATAATATTGAAGATTATTTACAAAAAGACGGCTTTACAAAATTCTTAAATGTTTTTTATGATTATTTTTTTCCAATAGAGGTAGAAATAAAAACATCATTTAAAGTTAACCTTAAAGATGGTTTTTTATTAAGTAAAGAAAAAGAACCAATAATAGGTTTAACAACATTAATATAATTATACAAGGTATGAATGCATTAACCCATATAATGAACGGAAACATGTTTAAACTAAGTTTAGGCTTGTTTTTTATTAGCTCTATTATTCTTGGTTTAATGAAAAAGATACGAGCGATCTTTAACAAAAACAAAAAGGCAGCAATACTATACTTACTTTTTATTCTTGTAACCTTTGCTCTTACTGCCTTACTTAGCTCACATTTTGTTTTAAATGACACGCCACTAAACAGTTTTATTGGTATTCAACTTGTGTTTTTTGGACTAGGTATTTTACACCTACATGTAATGGATAAATACTTTCCTGACTTAAAGAAAGATAAATCTGGAATATTTTACGAGCTACTATTTACTATAATTATATTATGTATTGGTCTTATCGCTTACATGAATGTAGTACATAGATTTAGACCAAATTTCAGCATTTTATTTTTAGGAACAAGTTTATGTTTTATCACGCCATTTTTATTTCAAAAACTGTATCAGTTTGCCTTTAGCATTCCTGTACCTGTATATAAAAAATGGTTATTTCCTTTAGATGGAAGTATTAAAGATCCAACAAAAAACGAATTAACAAATCCGGCTGTTATTAGTTTTGAGTTTCAGAAAAAATTCGAGATTAATGAAATCACAAACTTTAGAATAAAAGCTCCTGAAAATATGGAGTTTGGCAAACTCTTTTATTTCTTCATTAATGATTATAATGAAAGACATCCAGAAAGTACCATAGAGTATCTAGATCCTAATAACATGCAACCTCAAGAATGGGTTTTCTATTTTAAACCCAATTGGTTAGGAAACATAAAGCATATCAATTTTGAAAAAACAGTAGTAAATAATGATATTCATGAAAATGATGTCATTGTTTGTCAAAGAGTAAATAAATAAAATACAGTACACCGAATCTTTAGAAATATTAGTATTTCTAATGACCTGCATAAAAAATAAATAAAATAAAAAGTGCCTTTGTGTTAACTTTTTATTTTAGAGAGTATTAAATAGTAAATAAATTAAGTTATAGCTTTTTAAAAATTGTGGTACTTAGTAAAACACTACAATTATAAATAGTTCAAAAACCTTTTTATCATTTGTTAATTATTAATTAAAATTCAATTATTATGTCATTTAAATCAAAACTAAATGTTGGTGGAAAAGAGTACAACGTACTAAACTGTAGTTATGAGCTGCACCAAGAAACTGACGCAACCGGACGCCCTTCTTCTATAACTAGAGGAGGTAAAATTAAAATCACTGTAGAATCTACTGCAGATACATCTTTATCAGATTGGATGTTCAACAACTTTGAACGTAAAGACGGATCTATTACTTTCTTAAAAAGAGATACAGATGCCAAAGCTAAAGAATTAAAATTCACAGAAGCTTACATGATCAATTATAGCGAAAAATTCGACCATTCAGGAGACAATCCTATGGCTGAAACTGTAGTTATTTCGGCAAAAACTATAGGTATAGGAAACGGAGAGCACATTAACGAGTGGACTTCATAATTTCGTATTTCATTATAATACATTCAAAATTTAAGGAGTGTAAACCCACTCCTTAAATTTATGCTACACCATTAATTAATATAAATCACAGGTCATGTCTTTTTTAGCAAAATTAAGTATAGATGATCAAGAGTATAATGTACTTTCATTTTCTTTTGATGTTGCCCAACAAGTACACCATGGTTCTAGTAGACCAACAGGTATGCCAACAATTAATCATTTACATATATTAATTGAATCTTCTAGTAATTCTGGTTTTTTTGCATGGAGCATTAGTCCGTACGAACAAAAAGATGGCGAGATCATTTTTTATAAAAGAGATGCAATGGCAAGCTCAAGAACTTTAAAATTTACGGGGGCTTTTTGTATTAATTATAATGAATCTTTTGAAAATAATAGTAAAACCCCAATGTCTACTAGCTTAGTTTTAGCAGTAGAATCCTTAGAGTTAGACGATAGCTTATATCGTAATCCTGGAATGGGCATAAATTAATACTTCTTAATTACAAACTTTTTAACAATGGCTATTCTTTCAACAACACATATACATATAAACGGAAATAAACTTCCTTACTATAATAGTTGTAGTTTACATCAAGAAATTGGGGAACACCACACACTAGATTTATATTGTTTGTTAGAAACTATTGAAAAATTTTGTGGGGAAAACAACCAAGAAATGGAAGAACTCTTGGGAACCATAATTACTATAGAAACTAAATCTTATGCAGGTATAAGTTTTCATGGTACCCTAAAGTTTAAAGGAATTATAACAGGATTAAGTTATCAAAAAGGACTGTATTCTAATGCAGGTGACTTAATTTTAATAAAAGCACAAAGTCCTACAATAATTGCAGATGATGGTCCGCATCATACTTCTTTCAATGACAAAAGTTTCATAGATATCATGGAAGATACTTTTAGCAATTATGACACTTCTAGATTAAAAATAAATACACAAAATTCAGACCTTTCAGAGCCATTAACCTATACCGTACAATACAATGAAAGCTGCTTTAAATTTGCACAACGCATGGCTGCCAGAAATGGAGAATGGATGTACTATGACGGGGAAGAATTAATGTTTGGTGTAGACACAGAATCCGAAGAATTAGAACTAATACTTGGTAGAGATCTACAAGACCTAAATACCTCTTTAGTTCCCATACCTCAAAACTTTAATTATTATACCAATGACTATCTTACAGATGATGTTCATGAAAAAGAATCCGCTTCATCCAGCAAATCTAGCAATGGCTATTTTGGTGTAGTTAACGATAGCTCAAAAGACATTTATGCAAACCCAACAAAGATTTGGGTTAACATTTCTGATGATACCAATGCGAAAAGCAGATTAGATAAATATGTAGAACTGCAACAAAACGCACTACAAGCCAATCAAGTGAAAATCAACGGTACTTCTGATAATCCTGGCGTAATGTTAGCAACAACAGTAAAAGTATCTCAAAATAATTATATCATTACAAAAGTGACACACTCCTACTCTAGTAATGGAGAATATGAAAACTTTTTTGAAGCGACTTCTTCTAACATAAAAACATATCCGAAAACAGAAATTAATGCATTTCCTATGGCACAAAGCCAAGTAGCTAAAGTGATAGAAAATCATGATCCTGAAGGAATGGGAAGAATAAAAGTGCAATTTGTTTGGCAAAAGAAAGACGGATTAACAACACCTTGGATACGTAATATATCGCCAAGTGCCTCACAAGGACAAGGTTTTTTCTTTATCCCAGAAGTAAATGATGAAGTTCTAGTAGACTTTGAAGGCAGTAATGCAGAAGTTCCTTTTGTAATGGGAGGTGTTTATAACTCGAATGCCATTCCGCCAGAAGGAAGCGCAAACTCTAGCAACCATATAAAAATGCTAATGAGTAAAAGCGGTTCATTTTTTAAATTAAATGACGAAGATGGTAGTATAACCATTCAGGATAAAGCTGGTAGTTCTATCGTTTTAGATGGTAGTGGGAATATTAGTATTACAGCTGCATCTAGCGAAGTTTCTATTTTTGCGCCATCCGAAGTTAGTATTGCTAGTGATGATGAAGTTTCTATAAACGGTGCATCAGAAGTTAGCATTGTTAGTGGAGACGAAGTTTCTATTAATGGAGGATCAGAAGTTAGTATTGTTAGTGGAGACGAAGTTTCTATTAACGGAGGAAAAGAAGTTAACGTAAGCGGTGGTGTGGAAGTTAAAATAACAGGAACAGCGAAAGCAACACTAAGTTCTTCTGGTACTACCTCGGTAGAAGGGACTATTATTAAACTCAACTAAAATGAGTCAGAATAATCCCATACAAGAGCGCGTAGATCAAATGCTCCTAAAATGGACATTGGCTATAAACACGGCTAAAGTCAAAATTGTTCGCGTTTTAGCGGCAGAAGATGAAGAAGATATGTTGGGAGCCTACTACCAATACATGCTTGCAGTAGACTCTAATCAGCAAGATTTTGTAATGATTTTAACATCTCCATTTAATTCACCTGAAGCTTATGGTAAAGCGTTATTAGAAGAACTAGAAGAAGAAATAAATAATTGGAACACTGCCGAAATTCCAGACGCTATAAAATTTGAAACCATTACTTGGAAAGCAGATTACAGCCTAGGCAATCCTGAAAATCCTGCACAACTACTTATAAAAAACCTAAATAGTTTTGCAAATTACTTACAACCAGAAAAAAAAGTAAAAATTAGCATTGTGCTATTAATACAATCTATTTCAGAAAAAAACGCAACAGATTTTTTTACTGCAGTATTGGAGAGTGATATGGAATCGCATCTTATTATAGGAATTGACGATACTAGAGAAAATCCTATTTACAATACTTTAGCAGAAAACTATCCGGAAGAAGTATATACTATTGAACCAGATTTTAACATCGACGCTGCAATAGAACAAATGGCGGCACTAGGAAATCCTACTGCAACCGAAACACCATATCGAGCAAATCTAGCCAAACTAATAAATGGCGTAAAAGAAAGAGACGAAAAAAAAGTACAGCACGCAGCAAAAAACTGCTTAGATATAGCTACCAAAGCACTTAAAGAAGACGCACATTGGCTCATGCAAATAGTTACGGTATATACCATTTTATACAATGATCAATTAGGTTATAAAAATTATGACGACGCGCTTTACTTTTCTAATAAAGCGGTAGAAACTGCATTAATATCTAAAGACCTATTAAAACCAGAAATGGCTTATCGTCTTATTGGTCAAACCCATTTGGGTAGAGGCGCGCTACACCAACTAAAAAAGAATAAAGACAAATCGGTTAAGGATTACGAGTTAGCAGCAAAGGCGTATGCAACAGCAAAAGATTATTTAATGCAATGTGAATCTTTGCGTTTAGCAGGTTATATGGCTAAAAAATCAAGCTTAAATGATGAATCTATACAATACTATTTACAAGCATATCATTTAAAAGATGCTTTAGGAGCAGATTTAGCAAGGTCTTCTACCTATCCGTTAGTAGTACAACAACTATTGAAAGAGTATAGTAGAAATCAATTTTTAAGCGATGACCAAATGGACCAAGATATGACCCCGCTTTTTGGAGAACAATGGGAAGAAACTATCGAAGAATTCGGAAAACTAAGTAAAAAAATAAAACAATAAAAATGGAACAAATCACAGAAGTAATGACATCAAATCCGCAATATGGCTATTTATTAGGTATAGGCGTTTTTCTGTTCATTATATTAGGACTAATATTAGACTGGGACTGGGTAGTTGAACCTGGTGGAGGTTATTTTAATATCGCATATTTTATTAATGCATTTGGTAGAAAAACGGTGCGTATTATTTATGGATCCATTATGCTAATAGGTGTTATAATCTGTTTATATGGCTATTTTAATTATAATCCAGAGTTATATAAATAGTAATTACCTATTAAAAGGAATACCAACAATATTTATATAATATTTCATAAAAGTGGAAGCATTTTTTAACAACATACCGATCAAAAAAATCTTAGCTAGTATTTTTATAATAGCACTAGTATTTAGTGCCTTTTATAAAGAAAACTTTCTATTAGATAAGGGAGAAAAAAAATCTTTACAAAACTTAAGTAATCTAACCAATAACAAGCTGTCTGGAAAAACAGTAATGGCTATTATTTATTTTACAATCGCATTAATCGCTTTAGTAATAGGCTTAGTAATTTATAGAAATTAATTATTAAAACACAATTAACAACACGTATCTATGCCAACAGATAAATCATATTTTGATAATGTAAGCGAGCAAATAAGCCTTACTACTGGAGCGCAAATTGACGGCTTTAAAAAAGGCGACAAAGAACGTGATGCTATTTCTCAAAATGAAAATCTTAGTGATAGTACTGCAGATACAGCGCACAACTTAAATGCGGTAGATACAGGAATACAAACCTTTAGTGCACTTACAGGTACGGTAGACAATATCGCCCAATCTGTATTACTACCAGCAATGGCTGCATTAGGCATGAAAGGTATTGCTAGCTTTCCTATAACCAAACAAATGGATCCTGTTGTAGGTATTGACGTGCATACGGTTATGATACCGCCTGCTCCTGCTCCTATACCAATGCCACATCCATATATCGGGATGCTATTTAAAGCAGAAGACTTTATAGCCGCTGCTCTTGCTTCTTTTATTGCGCCACCGCCACCAGCCCCAGAAGGCCCTAAAGCAGGAGAAAAAGCAACAGAAGCACAACAACAAGCAACAAACGATCATAAAAAAGCAGAACTGGTAAATACTGGGTTTAGCATGGTGGTTGGTATGATTGGAGCTACCGTGAAAATTGGTGGTTTTATACCAAGAACCGTTGCCGGAACACCAACAAAAAGCGTTCCCCATTTTCCAATGGGCGCAACCTTTGCTCCGCTTCCTCCTACTAATACAGGTCACGCCATGCTAGGTAGTTTATTTGCTTTAGCAGATAATGACCCTATTGCTGGTGGTGGAATGCACTTACACCTTAGTTGTCAATCGCTTCCTTTTGGGATGCCGTCTGTGCATGCTACAAGAAAAAGTAAAAATACCTCTGGAGGTTCAAAAGAAAAAATGACCTTGTATTTACCTACAAGTGTAGTAATGCCTATTCCAATGGCACAATCTATTATTACTAGTCCTATTCCTGCGCCTTTTAATCCTATGGCGCTGTTAACCAAAGCCGTTAAAGGTGCTTTTGGCAGACACTTTAATAAACTAGCCGCTAAAGTTGGTCATGGTGCCATCAACAAAACTTTAGGAAATAGTAAACTAGCGAATAAACTACATAAAAAATTATGTACTAAAACAGGACATCCAGTAGATGTAGCTTCTGGAATGTTTTTTACAGATGAAGAAGATTTCTTCCTTCCAGGTCCAATTCCGCTATCATGGGAACGTTCTTGGTATGCAGAAAGCGATTATAAAGGCCCTTTAGGAAACGGATGGCATCACAGTTATGATATTGCTATTGTAGAAGATGAAGCCGAAAATAACGTCTCTTTACGAATGCCAGACGGTAGACCATTAGCTTTTAGAAAACCTACAACCGCTACTCCAACCTTTAGAAAAGGGGAACAAATGGAGCTTCGTATTAACGATAGTGGTGCATACCATGTTTGGGATATCAACGAAGATCTATACTACCATTTCACAACAGAAAAATTTAACGGCGTACAAAAGCTTCGAAGTATTGTAAATGCCAACAACTTTAGTATTCAGTTTAACTATAATAAAGAAGGACACTTAATTCAAATTACAGATGCGGCACATCGTGTACTTCAAGTAACCAATGATAAAGATGGACGCATTACGCAAATTACTGCGCCGCATCCTGAATTTATAGGTCAAAAATTCACCATTGCTAGTTATGTATATGACGCAAAAGGCAATATGCTACAACAAACCAATGCGGTTGGTGATAGTATGCATTTTGAATATGAGGGCTATTTAATGGTTAAAGAAACCTGGAGAAATGGTTTAAAATGGTTTTTTAGATATGACGGAAAAGAAATTGGCTCACGTTGTATACAAACCTGGGGAGACAATAATATTTACAACCACAAATTAGAATTTTACGATGGTTTAACTAAAGTAGAAAACAGTTTAGGTCATGTTACAGAATATTATCACAGAGGCGGATTAGTCCATAAAAAAGTAGAACCAAATGGCGCTATAAATAAATGGCTATATGATGAAGATAACCAACTAACCTCTATTACAGATCCTTTAGGTAATTGCTATTTATATAGTTATGACGATTTAGGAAACCAAATACAAAGCATAGATCCTGCGGGAGCCATTGTAGAAACAGAATACAGCTTAAAACAAAGCCTAGAAAGACTTCCTATAAAAATAAAAGATGCCAATGGTGGTATCTGGAAATGGGAATATGATGCACAAGGCAACGTGATTAAACGCACCAATCCGTTAGGTGCAAGCTCTGTAATGCACTATCAAGACGGATTACTACAGATTATTACAGATGTATTGGGTAACACCACAAATCTGTTCTATGATGCACAATATAATATTAAAGAAATTCGGGACGGTTTAGGCAATGTATCTTCCTATAAATATGATATTTTAGGAAATAGCATAAAAGTCACCAACCCTAAAGGAGCAATACAAACCAAAGGTTTTGATTTAGTTAGTAGAGTTACCGAAGTCTCTAATTTTGATGGAAACAAAATCCATCTAAAATACGATGGTATAGACAACCTTTTAAAATACCAAGACACACACCAAGAAGTAAATTACAGCTATTCTGGTATGTGGAAAATGACCAGACGTAGTGATAATCGTGGTACCACGTATTATTATTACGATACCGAAGAGCAGCTTACCAAAATTATAAACGAAAAAGGAAATCCATATACCTTTACCTTAGATAGCGTTGGTAATGTTACCAAAGAACAAAGTTTTGACGAAGCT
This sequence comes from uncultured Flavobacteriaceae bacterium, assembly GCA_947502495.1. Lineage (GTDB taxonomy): Bacteria > Bacteroidota > Bacteroidia > Flavobacteriales > Flavobacteriaceae > Oceanihabitans. The sequence continues at coordinate 164,066 of CANNAC010000005.1, forward strand.
ACCAAACACTTTAAACGAGATCTTGCTGGTCGTGTTTTAGAACTTACCAAAGCAAGTGGTAAAAAAGTAAAGTACATGTATGATGCTTCTAGCAGAATTACAGAAATAGATTACGGTAATGAGAACACGCAAGTCTTTAACTACAATCCTGCTGGTCAATTACTAAATGCTATAAATAACGATGCCGAAGTTGTTTTTACACGCAACACCTTAGGTTTAATTACTAAAGAAGAAGTAAACAAACAAAGCATCACCAACCAATACAATAATTTAGGTGTACGTACACAATTAGAAAGTAGTTTGGATGCACATATTAATTATGCGCATGATACCTTTGGTAATCTAGCCAATTTAACGGCAAGTCAAAATAGCAATAATTGGGAAGCACAATACAAACATGATAGTTTAGGTTTTGAGCTAGAACGATTACTACCAGGAAAACTAGAACAACAATTTAGTTATGATAATATTGGTAGACTAACCACACAGCAAACGCGCAACAAAGAGCAGAAAAAGCACCAACGTAGATATACTTGGGGAATTAACGATCGTTTACAAAAAACAGACGATAGCAAACAAGGCATCACCAAATATAGCTACACGCCTACTGGTCATTTAGAAATGGCTAATTTTCAAAATGGCGAACAGCAAGTACGTAGCTCAGATAATGTTGGTAACCTGTACGAAACTACAAGTAATAACGATAGAGAATATAGCCAAGGCGGACGATTAGAGAAAAAAGGAAGCTGGAACTACAAATACGATGCAGACGGTTTTTTAATTGAAAAGTACAAAGGAAGCAGTAGTATTTTTAGAAGTAAAAAAGACCATTGGCAATACCAGTGGAATGATGCTGGTATGTTACAAACTGTAATACGTCCAGATAAATTACAAGTCCATTTTACGTACGATGCTTTAGGAAGAAGACTTTCTAAAACTTTTAAAAGCACAACAACAAAATGGCTTTGGGATGGTAACGTACCATTACACGAATGGAAAGAAAACGCGCAAGGAGATATTTTAAGTAATAGTAGTGTTGGTGATGATGGAATTGTTACTTGGGTTTTTGAGGAAAATAGTTTTATTCCAACTGCAAAACTAAAAAATAATAAAGAATATAGTATTTTAGCAGACCATCTTGGTACGCCAACAAGCATGCATAATGCCGAAGGCGAACAAGTTTGGGAACGCTCTTTAGACACTTTTGGTAAAGTAATTACTGGAGATAATAGTAGTTGCCCTTTTATGTACCAAGGGCAATATTATGATGCGGAAATTGAATTAGCTTATAATAGATTTAGGTATTATGATCCTGAGGATGGTAGGTATATTAGTGTGGATCCTATTGGGTTGTTTAGTGGAGAGAAGAATTTATACTCATATATTAATGATCCAAATGATGAATTGGATATCTATGGGTTAGCAAAAAGCTATCATGCTAATAGTAAAAAAAGTAAAAAGAAAAATCATGTTTATGAGATTTACAATAACAAAACAAAAAAGACTTATAAATATGGAATCAGTAGTGGTAAAAAAACATTAGGAGACGACCCAAAATCATACAGAGCAAACAGTCAGAAAAGTAAAATAGCAAAACAAGAAGGTATTGATGTAGATGATATTAGCACTAAACTTTTAGATGACGATATAAGCAGAGTTGATGCTTTAGATGTAGAACAAGCTAAAGTTGATGATTTTTACTCAAATAATGATAGACCACCAAAATATAATAAACGTCCAAAACCAACAGCATTAAGATGATTAAAGATATTAGTATAGGGTTTACTGACTTAAAATATTATGGCAATGAGACTCAAGAGCAAGTAAAATTAGCAAATTCATCAACACATAAAGATGTAGATTTATTTTTAAGATTGTTATCAGATTCTAAATTGAAAGTTGGTGGGAAAATAGAAAAAATCAACATAGATTTTACGGGTAATCAAAAACAATTAGAATTTAGGTCATCACCAATAGACGACATTGTAAATGTATTCAATGCATTACCTTTTAATAGTTTGAGTGCCTATTTAGCTCTTTCTAATACTGAAAAATCAAAATTTATATTAAAATATATTATAGATGCTTTTGAAGAATTCAGTAAGAAAACTGAAATAGATATGGCCTTGATTAACTCCATTGCTGAAAAATGTAAGGCCTTAAATTACAAAAATCATTATTATTTTGGAAAATTAAAGAGTTCAAAAAATAGAAAACATAAAGCTGGAATATGGGTAGAGCACGAAATGGATATTTTCAAAATATATTTAGATATATTAGATAAAGATGAAATTCTTCAAAAAAGAGAAATGGTAGCTGAAACATCTCCAGGTTACCCAAAATATTTCCCATTACTAGGTGGAATAAAATGGATTAGTAATGATAAAGTAGAATTTTTCAACAGAAAAAAAGAAACTTTAAAAACTTTATCTGTTTAAACTAATGATACCAACCACCACTCGCGCGACATATCCGAAACTCCCAACTCGCGCGACATATCCACAACCCTGGCGCGCTTTTGTAAAGCGTGACTTATTGTAGTTTACATTAAACATAATTTAACATTGGCACACTTTTAAAAGTGTGCCTTTTTTATTTACAAATGTTTTAAAAACAAGTACGTAGCTCAGATAATGTTGGTAACCTGTACGAAACCACTAGTAATAACGATAGAGAATACAGCCAAGGCGGACGATTAGAGAAAAAAGGAAGCTGGAATTACAAATACGATGCAGACGGTTTTTTAATTGAAAAGTACAAAGGAAGCAGTAGTATTTTTAGAAGTAAAAAAGACCATTGGCAATACCAGTGGAATGATGCTGGTATGTTACAAACTGTAATACGTCCAGATAAATTACAAGTCCATTTTACGTACGATGCTTTAGGAAGAAGACTTTCTAAAACTTTTAAAAGTACAACCACAAAATGGCTTTGGGATGGCAACGTACCATTACACGAGTGGAAAGAAAACCAAAATGGCGACATTTTAAGCAACAGTACCGTTGGCGATAACGGCATTGTAACTTGGGTTTTTGAAGACTATCGAGTGTTAAGAAAAAGTCCTGTGGACTTTTTTAACGAAGATACGGCTGGCGCGTGGTGTTTATTCCTACTGCAAAACTAAAAAATAATAAAGAATATAGTATTTTAGCAGACCATCTTGGTACGCCAACAAGCATGCATAATGCCGAAGGCGAACAAGTTTGGGAACGCTCTTTAGATACCTTTGGTAAAGTAATTACTGGAGACAATACTAGTTGTCCTTTTATGTATCAAGGGCAATATTATGATGCGGAAATTGAATTAGCTTATAATAGATTTAGGTATTATGATCCTGAGGATGGTAGGTATATATCAAAGGATCCGATTGGACTAGGTTCTGGTGAGGATAATTTTTATGCTTATGTAAATAATCCTAATCGCTATGTAGATTTTTCTGGATTGACTAAAACTTATGCTTCAAAAAAATACCATGCTAATGATAGAAGAAATACTAAAGCACAACATGGTTACGAAATCTATGATAAGAATGGAAACGTTGTAAAAACTGGTGTTAGTAGTGGTCGAATAAGAAAAGATAAAAAATCTTCAAGAGCGGAAAAACAAGCAAGAGATTGGAACAAAGATAAGAATGACCCAAGAGCTCCTTATAGTACAGACGTTGTTAAGAAAATAGATAGCGGAGAAGGTGCGAGAGGAAAAATATTAGATTGGGAAGTTGAAAATGCAGATTTACACAGAGAAACATTACAAATTGATAAACATTCAAGACCATAATATGATTTTAAAAAATATAGGTATACAACTGCAGATTGATGGTGGTAATAAAGAAACTATTTCCTATTGCTATTCTTTTAAAAAGAAATCGCGACATATTTTTAATTATATAGAAAGAAATTGTTTACAACAATTAAAATTTGAATCCGAAGAATTTAAAGCTATAGCAATTTCACTGCGTTATGGTTATGAAAATAGATTCATGAATGTAGAGCCTGAAATATCATCAAATAAATCATTACATATAGTTCTACCATTTGATAAAAATGAATACGACACAATTAATAATAACGAAAGTTATAGAGAATTACTTTATAAGTACATTTTAATGGCTTTTGAAAAAGCTCAATCTAAATATATTTTTCCTTCATCTGAAATTTTAGAATCATACAAAGAACTTGAAAATAAAAAATTCGTCAACGAATGGATATTTAAAAAGAAAATAGATAAAACCAGAAAAATTACTGCAGAATTACACTGTTCTCTGACTATTGAAAAATTTGAATTATCTCTAAAAGTAAAAGAAGATAAAAAAGGAATTTACGATGAAATAATTCTAGAAACAGATCCAGACGAAATAGCTTTTGAGTATCGATTTAAAGATATTATTATCGAAAAGGATAAAATAATTATAACAGACAAACGCAAAAAAACATTAAAAGAAATTTTATTAAGAGATATACGTTAATTTCCCAGATAAAGAATAAGTACATTTTACATACGATGCTTTAGGAAGAAGACTTTCTAAAACTTTTAAAAGTACCACCACAAAATGGCTTTGGGATGGCAACGTACCATTACACGAGTGGAAAGAAAACCAAAATGGCGACATTTTAAGCAACAGTATCCAGCTGGCGCGCATTTGCAAAGCGGGACTAATTGTATTTCGCATTAAAAATAAAACACTGGTACACTATAAAAAGTGTGCCTTTTTAATTTACTTTTATTATACAAATGTTATTTGAAATAGCATTCTGTCATCATAGATTTAGCATAAATACACCCATTTTTTTATTGTAAAAGTGCTGGTACCACCTTTACATAATTTGTAATACCTGGTTTTAATGGTCTAAAAATTCTATATACCTCTGGTATTCTAGTATTAAAAAAAGTGTAATTAGAATGTACTAAGCCAAACGTTCCTGTAGATTCTACAACCAAAGCTTGCAACTCATTGGTACTAATTCCTCTTACGGTATTAATAATTGCTATATGTTCTGCTTTTTCATTAGCATCATTATTATTGCCATGAACATCACACCATATTAATACATCATTATTTTTAAAATCATTAAAACGGATTCTTTGATTTCTTCTTCCTCTAGTAAAATAAAAACGTATCGCTTTTGCTGGTACGCCATGTACACTACTAAAATAACTATTTACAAATCCAGAACAATCTGTTCCTAAATATTGATCACAATAAGACTGTAAATGATCGGTAGCATGTACTGCGACAAGCGCAGTTACTGTTTTCTGACAATCTGCTACACTACCCTTTCCATGAAAGCATTTAGAAACAGCTTCACGATCTAATCCATTATTACCCGTTTGTCTAATTAAACCAATAATCCTCCTTTTTTCAATTAAATTTACAGCAGATTCTATTGCACTTCTAGAACTTGTAGCAGTTATAGTACTTGAAGTATTTCCAGCACTTCTATACTTACTTATATGAACAGAAGTTGTTCTTATTTGACAGTCTTGATCTAAAGTAGTTTGTAATAATCTCTCAAGAACTCTTAAATGAAGATACTGTGATTTGTATTGTAATGGCGTCATTTTTATTTCACTCTAAAAGGTTACATTACTATTTTAATGAAACAAAACATTTAAGGTTAACGACACACATCAAATTTTTCAATTAAAAAATAAAAACGTAACTATCTATTGATAGGTATTTTATAAATTAGTAAATTAATTCGTACAATTAGAAAGTTTTAAAATGCAATTTAAAACTTCAAAAACTTAAAGATAAAATGCACAAAGTTTTTGTTACAGTAACCAATTCAAAAAATGGTATAGCAAAATTATCTAGCTATCCATACAGACCAGATAGAACAACCTATGAAGTTCCTTTATACATTGTAAAGGTAAAAGGTACAGATAAAGCTGGCAATGCCATAGAAACTAAATTTAAAGCAATACGTTTTGGTGTTAAAAGAACCCAAACAATTAATGCGCACATGGTAGGTTTACAAGATGCACAATCGTACACCTTAAAATGGAATTACATTACTACTATGGAAGAAATGGCATGGCGAGTCTATGATGGTTTTTTTGTGCATCGCGGTCCAGAAAAACCTTTAGGTGGCATTTATGGATCTATTGGTTGTATTGAAATTTGCGGCGTTGGTGAATGGGATAAATTTAATAACTTAATTAAAGAATTAGCTGATTGTAAAACCTTAATGGAAGCAAGCACAAATAGGTATGTAAAAATAACCTATATGCACGCTACCAAACCAGCATTAAAAAAGACTTAAATTAAATACGATGAATTTTAGAATACATATTATAGTAGTACTACTTCTATTAATTGGTTGCAAAAAGAATGTAAATACAGAAGTACCTGCGGAAGAAATCAAACCAAAAGAAACGATAACCAATAAGATAGAAGATACCATACCTGTATATCGGGCTTCTTTTTCACAAATGGAAACTACCGAATTGGTTTCTTCCATTACAAATAATATCCAATCTGATTTTGTAGCATATCCTTTTAATAAAGACGGGAACGAATTAGAAGAAACGAAAACCATTTATCGATCAAAAGGCTTCTTAAAAACATTGGCTTCCGATTTTAAAAATGAAGACTTTCTAGCGGTAGCATCTATTAACTATGCGCTTGTTGTTCCGAAAACGAATACAAAATCCGATTATATTTCCATACAACAATGGCAATATACCGATACGGAAAAAGCAAAATCTGCTTTTGAAAGCCTTAAAAAATATAAAGAAGCAGAAATTCATTTTAAGACCATTAATTGGATATGGGTATATCAAGAAGATACTATCTATCTTGTATTTGCAAGAAATTTTATGGTTACAGATGTAGAAATGCAAAGCATAAAAAATGCAATCCTTAAAACAATAACTCCTTTAGGAGATTACGAAACTATTCAGTTTTACGAATAAAAAAGTACTGCACTTAAATACGGTACAAAAAAAAGCACCGTTAGAAAATTATTTCTAACGGTGCTTTTTTAATATAAATTACAGCATGCAATTAATTTCGCAATTGCTTTCTATTGTTGCTCATAATCTGCATCCCATTCTGTACCATCATCTCCTTTTTGACCATCCATTTTAATCATAAAGTTTTTGGCTGGAAAGTAAGGTTTCATGTGTATATCTAAAAACACACGATCTTTCTGATTAGGATCTTGTTCAAATCTTTTGATAGAGAAATCTTCAATAAGTTTATCTGGTCCTGTAATACCATCTAAAAACTTAACGATTTGTCCCATTAATTCTTTTCTAGTTTTTGCATTAAAGTTTTCAAAAGCACGACGGTTTAAGAAATCCATTAATACTTTAGTTACATAATCAAATACTCTAACTACAGAATAGGTTTGTAAACCAAGGTTATCTCCATTAAATAAAGTTTTAGCAGAGAATGCCATTACTTTACCATATTCATTAACCATTGGTACTAATCCCATTTTTTCTAAATGTGCGATTTCACTCTTTTTAAGATCAAAACGTACCCCATCTATTTCATTAATACCACCAAACTTTTTACCTGCAGTAACCTGAGACATTAAGGTTTGGTAAATTTTACCTGCTAAAGCACCTGCTGGCGGAACATATAAATCATCTTCCTCTCCTACCTCATCTACTTTTGCTCTACCAACTAACCAGTTACAAGCCATGATTACGTTAGACTTATATTTGTCTCCACTTGTTAAATTAGCAGCTTCAAACATTTCCATAACATCATCCGGCTCATCTAAATGCTCAAAATCGGTTACTAACATTGCTTTATTTTCATATGCAATTTTAGCCCATTTTTCAACCACTTTGTTCGATCCTAAATAACCAGGAATTACTAATAATCCGTAATTATCTCTTAAATCTAAACGGTCATAAGTAGATTTTAATTCTTCTGCTACAGCATCAATAAATCGCGTATTATCTAGATCTTTAACTTGTTCTAGTTCTGCATTCATTATCGATATGTTTTTCAACTTATCCGATTCTGTATTTTTATAAAATAATGCCATAGATCGATAAGATCTCTCTAAGTCATTAGTAGCTTCTAGTGCACTATGTAAGTTTTTCTTTAAAGAATCATTAGCCGTTTTCGACTTCGTTTCTGAAGCTTCTACCATTTCTGGAATGCTTTCCGATTCGGATAAAACAGAAGACCAAATCTCTAATACTTTTTTAAGCTGTTCTCTATCTTCTTTCTTCGCTTGTTCGGTAAGAAAGATACGTTTACGAGCTTTACGTTCTGGATTCATATTTTGAACCCCTTCAATACATGATTCTAACAGGTCAAAACCTCCATACTTAGCAAGTTGTTCACTCTTTTCTTTTAAATACTGTGCTGGATTTTCTACTGGAGAAAATTGTTGTTGTGCTTTTGACATAATTATTTGCTTTCTTCAATTTCTGTTAGTAATGCTCTCATAGCTTCTAATAAAGATGCTTTTGCCTCAGGGTTTTCTAAAGCTGTTTTTAAAATTTTATTTGTTTTTAATTGCTTTACAATTTTTATGTACTGATCTTTTTCTGTGTTCAGGTCTTTTAAAAACTTGCTTTGTTTTGTAATTCCTTTTCCGCCAAAGTCTCCTAAATTTTTAAAATTTAAGTTTTCTTTTCTACCAACACCATCCGTATCTTCAAACTCTACTTCTACTTCAGGCTTGTAATGTTCAAAAACTTCTTCTACCGTTTTTAATCCTGTTACAACTTCTGGCTTTATTGGTTGATCTTGTGTTAATTTTTCAACAAAGAGCGTTCTGTTTTGAGGTATTTCTTGAATGGCTTCATTAGCATCTGTTTTTACTTCTGTACCACCAATTCCGTAAGTATCCATATTCTTTTGGTTTAATTAATTCTTTAATAATGATAAATATAAGCAAATTATTAGTTTTTCAACTTATTTATATTGCCACTTTAATTCTTTTTTAGCATTCATATCTAGTGAAACTTTTGCTCCTTTTGTAATCTCTCCAGATATTATCATTTTAGATAATGGCGAGCGTAAGTCTGTTCTAATCACACCACGTAAAGGTCTTGCTCCATATTTTGGTGTAAAGCCTTTTTCGGCAAGATATGTCATTGCTTTTTCGGATATGTTTAAAGTGATTTCTTGTTTCTCTAAAGCTTTAAGCAATCCTTTTAATTGAATTTTAAAAATCTTCACTACATTTTCTTTGGTTATTGGCGAAAACGGAATAATTTCGGTTAATCTTCCTAAAAATTCTGGTCTAAAATAGCTTCCCATTATTTCTAATAAATCATTAGATTTAGGAATAATTCCTTCATCAAAAGATTCTACAATATGCTGACTTCCAATATTAGAGGTAAATAAAACCACTGCGTTTGAAAAATCTCCTACTTTTCCTAATCTGTCGCTTAGTTTTCCTTCATCTAATATTTGAAGAAAAATATCAAAAACCGAAGGATGTGCCTTTTCTATTTCGTCAAAAAGAACAATAGAATATGGTTTTTGTCTTATTTTATTTACTAGTAACCCACCTTCTTCATACCCTACATATCCTGGAGGTGCTCCATATAATAAGGCTGCAGAATGTTCTTCTTTAAACTCACTCATATCAAAACGAATAATGGCATTTTCGTCTTGAAATAAAAACTCTGCTAAGGATTTTGCTAACTCTGTTTTTCCGGTTCCTGTTGGTCCAGAAAAGAAAAAAGAACCGACTGGTAATCCAGGTTTACTTAAACCAGAACGCGATTCTAAAACTGCCGAAGTGATCACACTAATAGCGTGGTCTTGACCTATTACTCGTCGTTGTAAAACTTCTTCCATATTAAGAAGTCTTTCTTTTTCGTCGGCTTGTAATTTACCTGTTGGTATTCCTGTTTTGTTTGCTATAGTAGAAGCAACATCGTTTTTATTAATCGCCGTTTTTTCTTGCGAAGCTATTTCTAATAATTGTTTTAAAATTTTATCTAAAGCGGTAAATCCTTGCTTTGGTGTTTTTACTTTTTCAAAATGGTTCTCATCTCCTAACTCATCGAATAACAAATAACTTAATCTGTTTTTCATTAAAGCATATTCCCAAATTTGTTCTTTTAAAACCGCTTCCTTTTTTAATTCTTTATTATTTTTAAGTACTTCTAAATTCTCTTGAATACTATTAATTTCATCGACAGAAGTTTCAATCATATATTTTGCAGCAGACATCGTTCTATCGATTAAATCGATTGCAGAATCTGGTAAACTTCTTTCTTTATTATATCGTTTTGCTAGTCGTATCGCTTCTTGTATGGTTTCGGTATCTATCTCTAAATCATGATGCTCTGTATAATAGGACACGGTATTTTGTATCATTCTATGTGCTTCATCTTCATTTGGCTCTAGCAATCTTACCGTTTCAAATTGACGCGATAACCCTTCATCTACTTCTATATGTTTTCTAAAAGCATCATTAGTAGCTGTACCAATTACGGTAAGCTCTCCTTTAGATAATTCCGATTTCAGTAAATTGGCTAATCCTTGATTTCCTTGATTTTTATCGGTTAGATTATTAATTTCATCTACCAACAAAATAGCTTTCGGAAATTGTTTAATCTCTTCAATTACCTTTTTTAAACGGTCTTCAATTTCTCCTTTATAACCTGCTCCAGAAACTAAATGGATAAAATCTAATTCAAAAATCCTAGCACTTTTTAAATGTTCTGGCACATTATTATTTACAGATGCATAGGCTAATCCGTTAAACAAAACTGTTTTACCAACTCCTGGATCACCAAGAATTAATACGTTTGGTTTGGATCTTCTTCCTAAAATTTCGGCAATCATTTTTATTTCCGATTCTCTACCTGAAATAGCATCCAACTCATTGTTACTTGCTTTTAAGGTTTTATCGATACAATATTGCGCAAGTGTACTTGTGCCTACCGCTTTATTTGCATTAGAAGTAGTAGATTTTCCTGCAGAAGTATGCGACGTACTTTCTTTCACTCCCAAATTATCAATAATCTCATTTGGTGTCAAAGAAAATGATTTTAATTGTTCGAATGTAAAACCAACGCCAGGAGTACAAAGTGCAATAAGCACACAATGTTCTGTTACTTCTTCTAAACCTAATTTTAGCTTTATATTGTCTGCTTCATATAAAACAGCTTCTACAGAACTATCTCCAGAAGGATTCTCCGGAATTTTTGTGGTTTTTGGTAAAGATTCTAGTCGTACTTCGGCCCATTCTTCTACATAATAACCGTCTTGACCGATACTATCTAAATAGCTAATCAAACCTATATTTTTATGCATTAATGCTTTTAGTAAATGTGCAGATGCGTATTGTTTGTGGGCATATTCTTTTGCAACCGCTTGTGCTATATGAATTGCTTCTTTTAGTGTATTGGAAAATACATAATCGGACATATCTATTAAGTTTGTTTATTACTTTTAATGATTAAAAAACATTAAAGTCATCATATGCAGGTAAATAATTTCTTTAAGGATAAACTAATTTAGAAATAATATAAGAGAATACCAACTATTTAGGTTTCATCCTTTTCAATGATTTTTAAACAATGAATTTACGCTAATTTATGATTGTAAAAACTTAATTTTTAATGTTTTTTCACTTAAAAATCATAGATAATGCAACCCCTTTTATAATTGCGAAACAAACGCTAAAGCTCGAAGTTCGTTATAGTAATATTCGCCTTTTTGAATAAAGCCAACATGACCTCCAAAATTAGGCATTTCTAAATGTAAATTTTCGTTGTTTTTTGCTTCTTTTATGGGATAACATTCTGGAGATAAAAACGAATCGTTTAAAGCATTTATGACCAAAGTAGGTACTTTTATATTTGGCAGAAATTGCAGACAGCTAGATTTTGTATAATAGTCTTTTGCATCTTTAAAGCCATGTGCTTTAGAGGTATAAACCGTATCAAAATCTCTTAATAATTTAATAGAATCCACTTCTTGCGAGGAGATTTTATCTGGAAACTGAAGCAGTTTCGGTTTTAACTTATCTACTAGGTGTTTTTTAAATCGGATGGCATACGGCTTGTTTTTCAGCTTGTGTAATTCATTGGCAGAACCTTCTAAAAAACAAGGTACAGAAATAGCAATAGCTCCTTTTATTTCCTTTGGAATAACTCGTTCTTCGCCTAAGTATTTTAAGGCAATATTTCCGCCAAGGCTAAAGCCATTGATATAGATTTCTGTGTAATTTTTACTTTCTAAAATATGTAGAATAACTTCGTGTAAATCTTCGGTTGCACCAGAATGATAGCTTTTGTATTTTAAGTTCGGTTCTCCGCTACAACCTCTAAAATTAACACAAACAGCATCTACGCCATTTTCATTAAAAAGTTTTGCAGGACCAGTAACATAAGGTCGTTGCGCATTGCCTTCTAAACCATGTAAAACAATAATTAGTTTTTCCGATTTCTCTTTGGTATAACTCCAATCTAAGTCAATAAAATCGCCATCACTAAGCGTTAATCGCTCTCGTTTTTGAACCAATTTTACTTTGCGAAGTATACCAGAATAAATGGTAGCAACATTTCCGTTTCTAAAAAAAATGGAAGGTTTGTATGTGGTGTTAAGTATTGGCATTAGACTTCTAAACTAGTAAATTTAAAATCGGTACCACTAAATAGTCCTTTGTCGCTTAGTTTTAAGTCCGGAATTACTAGTAAAGCCATAAAAGATAAAGTCATATAAGGCGCATGTAATGTGCTCCCTAATTGTTTTGCCATTTTATCCAGCGCGGCATAATCTTTACCAATAGTTGCGCCATCTTGATCGCTCATGATTCCTGCAACGGGAAGTGCTACTATTTTCTCTTCGGAATCGCTTATAGCACAAATTCCTCCTTTATTTTCTATGATTAGATTTACCGCTTTACAAATGGCTTCGTCAGAAACACCAACTGCAATAATATTATGAGAATCGTGACCAACAGAACTTGCGATTGCGCCTTCTTTTAATCCGAAATTTTTAATAAACGCAATGGCAGGTTTATCGTTATTATAGCGATTTACGACCGTCATTTTCAAGATATCTGTTGCGGTATTAGAAACTAAATTCCCGTTTTCTATAGTCGCTTCTTCAATAAGTTCATTAGTTACTAATTGTCCTTCTAAAGCTTCAATCACTCTAATTTTTTCTGCGGAAGAATCGAATTTAAAATCGGAAATATTTTTCTTTTCCGTATTGAAATTATTAAGATTTTTAAAAGCGACATCTTTAATATGTACTTTTCCGAAGTCATACACCAATTCGCCATCAATATAAGTCTGAAGCGTTTTAAAATCTTTTAAATCTTCGACTACAATACAATCTGCAGCATCGCCTACTTGCAGTAAACCAACATCTAAATTATAGTGCTTTACAGGATTTATACATGCTGCTTGCAATACTTGAAAAACATCTATGTTTTTGGCTACTGCTCTTGCACATAATGCGTTAATATGCGAAATAATTAAATCGTCTGGATGTTTATCATCACTACAAAACATCATGTTTTCAAAATGTTCTGGCATTAAATCGATTAAGGCTTCAAAGTTTTTTGCTGCGCTTCCTTCACGAATTAGAATTTTCATTCCTTTTTGTAGTTTCTCTAAAGCTTCATCATAGGTAAAACACTCATGATCGGTATAAATTCCTGCAGCTATATATTTGGTAATATCTTTTCCTCTAACGCCTGGAGCATGACCATCAACCGGTTTATTGTTTTGTTTTGCGTGTGCTATTTTTTTAAGGACTTCTTCATCATCAAATAAAACGCCTGGATAATTCATCATTTCGGCGAGATATTTAATATCTGGATTTTCCATTAATTTCTTAATGTCTTCCGAATCGATAATGGCTCCTGCAGATTCAAAACTGGTTGCTGGTACACAACTTGGTGCTCCAAAGTTGAATTTTAGCGGCACTTTCTTTCCGTTTTCAATCATAAACTCCACGCCTGGAACTCCTAAAACATTTGCTATTTCGTGCGGATCGGAAACGGTAGAAACCGTACCATGTTGTACTGCTAGTTTTGCAAACTCACTTGGTACCAACATAGAACTTTCTATATGAATATGTGCATCTACAAAACCTGGAAGTATATAATGATTAACAGCATGTTCTTTTTCTACAATAGAAGCAATTTTACCATCGGTAATGGTAATTTCTCCTTTATAGATTCGTTTGTTTTGTATGTCTACTATGTTTCCTTGTAATTTCATGTTTATTCCTTTGAAAAAAGGAATCTAATACTCTATTGGTAGATTCCTTTTTCACATTTATACTTGTTCTGTTTTGTAGTGATGTTATTCCTCTAACAACTCCTATAAAAATTGAAAGCTCTCATCTTCTCGATACTATTTGTTCGTTCCTCACAAATCACTGCGCTTCTCGATACTATTTGTTCGTTCCTCACAAATCACTCGAAGTGACAATATGATTTATCACTCCTTAAAATTGGCAACTCCTTTCACTAGCCAATCATAGTACTCTTCTGCATTTGGCGTATATGCTGTGGTATGATTTAACAATTCCATATCATGGTTTAATAACACATAAAATGGTTGTGAGTTATTCTGAAAATTTAGGGTTTGTAAAGTTGCCCATTTATCGCCAATGGTCTTAATATTTTTAATGCTTCCGTTATGCTTCAAAAACTGAAATTGTTCATTTTCTTCCAATTCTTTTCTATCATCTACATATAAAGAGATAATAATATATTCTTCATTTAAAACATTATAAATCTTGTCTTTACTCCAAACTTGCTCTTCCATTTTACGGCAATTCACACAAGCCCAACCTGTAAAATCTAACATGATTGGTTTGTTTTCCGCTTTAGCTGCAGCAACGCCTTCTTCTAAATCTTTATAGCAGTTTAAGCCTAAAGGACAATCGGAATCTTTTTCATATAAACTGTACGGTAAAGGTGGCGGAAAACCACTTAACAGCTTTAAGTTTGCGTGTTCGGTATTGGTTAAACCCGGAATTAAATACACTACAAATGCACCTACTAGAACAGCGAAAGAGATTCTACCGAAGCTTAATTTTTTTAGCGGACTATCATGTGGAAACTTAATTTTCCCTAATAAATATAGTAATAAACCAATTCCTAGAACAATCCAGATACCAATAAATACTTCCCGTTTTAAAAGTCCCCAATGTTTTACTAAATCGGCATTAGATAAGAATTTAAAAGCCATTCCTAATTCTAAAAATCCTAGAACCACTTTAACAGTATTCAACCAACCACCAGATTTTGGCAATGCGTTTAACCATTTTGGGAACATCGCAAATAAAGTAAATGGTAATGCTAATGCTAGTCCGAAACCAGTCATTCCCATAGTCAGTTGCATCGCGCCTCCATCACTAGTTAAAGATCCTGCCAATAACGAACCTAAAATTGGTCCTGTACAAGAAAACGAAACAATAGCAAGTGTTAATGCCATAAAGAAAATACCGATTATTCCGCCAACGTTAGATGCCGAATCCATTTTATTTCCCCAAGATGCTGGTAAGGTGATTTCATAAAAACCAAAGAACGAGAATGCAAAAAATGCGAGTATGATAAAGAAGATAATATTTAACCATACGTTAGTCGAAATGGTATTTAATATCTCTGGATTTAACGAATCTAAAAAGTGAAATGGCAAGCTTAAAAGCACATAAATGATTAGAATAAACAAACCGTAAAGCATGGCATTTGCTAATCCTTTTTGCGAATTACTTGCACTTTTTGTAAAAAAAGAAACCGTTAACGGAATCATAGGAAACACACAAGGTGTTAATAAGGCGATTAAACCACCAAGAAAACCAAGAACAAAAATACCAAAATTGGATTTTTCTTTAACTTCTTCTTTTTCATATTTTTCCCAACCGGTTACATTAAGTTGTAATTTATCGGATAGTTCTTTACTTCTGGCATCGATAGCAGTAGAAGCTTCTGCATTAGAACTTCCATCTAAATTCGTTGTAAATGTATAGGTCGTTGGTGCAAGACATTTTACGGCATCACATGCCTGGTAAAAAACTTCTGCTTCTATCGTTTTTAATTCAGCATTTAAAACTTTAAATTTCTGTTTAAAAACGGCTTTGTTTTCAAAATAGCGCACTTTCATTTGAAACGCTTGTTCAAAAACTTCTTTGGTCTTAGATTCTTCTAAATCACCGACCAATTCATAATCTTGTGACGTATTATTAAAACTGAATTCGGTTGGTATTGGACCTAATTCGGAATCCTCTACAACCTTTTGCGAGTAAAAATGCCAGTCTTTATCTATACTTGCTTCGTATGCAATCTCATACAAATTATCTTCTATTTGTGAAATATTTGTCGTCCATTTTACGGGATCTAGAATATTGGAATTGGCAGTATTAGAATCCCTAGGAAGTTCAAAATTTAAAACTTCACTATCAAAAATACACTTTTCGTCATCACAGGCTTGAAAAAATACTTCGGAAGAAATAGTGGTAACATCTGGATCTAATACTTCTATTTTTTGTGTGAACGTTGCCGAACCATCAAAATAGGTCAAATCCATTTGAAAGACTTTATCAAATTTTGTGATACTCTGACTTTCTAAAACTTCACCAATTCGTTTAAAGTCTTGCGTTTGTGCAATAGAATCAAATTCAAACTCTGTTGGTAATGCGCCGCCTTCTGGTAAATGTTGTGAGTATAAATGCCAATATGTATCTATTTCGGCTTGGTAAATAAGATTATATTCTGTTTCTGAAACTTTTTCTACTTCTGTCGACCATTTTACTGGTGTTAGTTGAGCAAAAGATTGGCTAAAGGAAAAAAATGTAAGTAGTACGAGTAAAAAATGCTTCATTATTGTAATGTGATTTTTAATATGTTTTTTGTCTTTTCTGTGACTTTATATCGATTGTCTGCTCGTTTATGGAGCACCCAAACAACATCTCCGTTAGCACACAAAACGAAAGCTTTTTCTTTTTCTACTAAAGAGTATTTTTCATCTTTAAAAAACTTACTCAGCTTCTTTTTGCCTTGCATACCTAAAGGGTAAAAATAGTCGCCTTTTTCCCATTTTCTTACCGATAACGGAAACTTTAACAAATCTTTATCAACATAAATCGTTGCAGCGTTTAATTCGTTAATTTCTTCTGCGCTTTCTAAAGACAAAACGCCTAAATCGGTTTTTATTTGTTTGTCGTTTTCTGAAATAAAAATAGATGTTTCGCTATCGTTCGATATCACATTATTGATTTCGGTTAGCAATAAATATTCTCTGTCTTTTAATAATCTGTGTGTGTTAGAAAACACTTGTTTTCCAGATTGTGCATCTAATAAATGGTACACATCATTCCAAGCTGTAAATCCGAATTCCTTAAGCAATTCAAACAAATAAGCTTTGGTATTCGATAGTTTCTGAAGCTTAGCAATATGGAATTTTATAATGTCATCTTCTACCGAAACCACCTTTTTCTGGATTCCCGTGATAGCATCTTCAATAATGCTTTTAGAATCTTGTAAATTGTTTTGTGTGGTTTCAAAGTTTGGAAGTAATTCGGAGTTCATTTCCTTTAAAACGGGAATTACATCATGACGTAATTTGTTTCGTAAATACTTTGTGGAAGCGTTACTACTATCTTCTCGCCATTTATAATTATTGCTTTTCGCAAAGCTTTCTATTTCTTCTCTGGTACACTTTAATAATGGTCTTACTACGTTTTCATTCACTTCCGGAATTCCTGTAAGCCCGTCTAATCCTGTTCCTCTAGTAAGGTTGATTAAAAAAGTTTCCAGGTTATCATCGGCATGATGCGCCGTTAAAATATAATCGAAATGTAGTTGCTCACATAATGCTTCAAACCAATCATAACGCAACTCTCGAGCTGCCATTTGCGTGGAAACTTTATGTGTTTCCGCAAAATTATTTGTATCAAAACTTTGGGTAAAAACTTCTACTTCTAAATCTTTGGCTAATTGTAAAACAAAATCTTGATCGGCATCACTTTCGCTTCCTCGTAAATTAAAATTACAATGTGCTAATGCAAAATTCAGATTTGCACGATGGCATACATGCGTTAAAACCACAGAATCTAATCCTCCAGAAATAGCAATAAGTAGTTTGCTTTCTTCTAGGAAAGGAAGGTTTTGGGTGATATGTTTTTGGATTTTTTGAAACAAGTTAAAAGGGATTAGGCACAAGGCATTAGTTAAGTAACTTTTTAATTAAAACGTTAAGCATTTTCTTTATTTCCATGGAAAGCGATTTCATTTCTTTTAAAACGGCTGCATTCCACAAATTTAAACATTTAACTTTTGACTTCCGAAGTATTCTTTTTCTCTTATATTATTTCATTAATCAACTTAGCATCCAACCAACCAATTATAGTATCCATTAATTCTTCTTTACAAAAATCATAATGCAATTCATGATAGCCATCTTCAAAAAGTTTTAGTTCTGCTTTCTTCGTATTTTCGGTAAAGGCTTTGGAAGCTTCCCAACTTGTAATTTTATCTCCTGTACCATGGCAAACTAGCGTTGGAATATTTAATTTATCGGCATTCGCAATAGCATATTCCCCTGCGTCAAAAACAGGAAAGGAATACATTGGACTAATTTTATCGTGAATAAGAGGATCTTTTTGATAACGTGCTACTTCGGCTTTATCTCTAGAAATTCCGGAAGCATCTAACTCGCTTGGTAAGGTAATACCTGGTAAGATATGCAACATAAAGCGACCTAGAGCGACTTTCCATTTAGGCGGATTAAATGCTAAGCGCAACAACGGACTAGTAGCAACTACTCCTTTAATTTGGGATTGATATTTAAGTGCGTAATTAAGCACCACATTTCCGCCCATACTATGTCCATAAAGAAAAACAGGCAGGTTTGGGTTACGTTTTTTCGCTTCTATAGCTGCTTTATTTAAACAATCTAATAACATTTGGTAACTGGCTACATGTCCTCTTTTACCGACTGTTTTGCCATGTCCGATTTGATCATACGCCAAAACTGCGTAATTATTTGCGATTAATTTTGGAATAACAAAGGCTTTATAACGACCTAAATGTTCGCCCATGCCGTGCAATAAAACGACAGTTGCTTTTGGGTTTTCTGGTTGCCAATATTCCGCATGTAAAAGCTGTTTATCTATAGTTAACTGCAATGTATTATGTACCATATCCATTAATTTTCTAAAACTTCACGCATTGCTTTGGCCTTCACCAAGCATTCTTCATATTCTTTTAAAGGTACGCTTTTAGCTGTTATTGCTCCGCCAACAGAATACGAAACATATTTATTGGTTGCGTTGTATAAAATACTACGAATAACCACATTAAAATCGAAATTCCCTTTTGGCGAAAAATAGCCAACAGCTCCAGAATACACACCACGTTTGGTTTCTTCTAAATCTTCAATAACATGCATTGCCGAAACTTTTGGCGCTCCTGTCATGCTTCCCATTGGGAAAGTGGTTTGGATAATATCTACTGGATGTGTCGTTTTTTTTACTTTGGAAACTACCGTAGAAATCATTTGATGTACTTGATCAAACGAATATATTTTACACAACTCTTTTACTTTAACGCTTCCTTTTTTTGCAGTTTTAGACAAATCATTCCGGACTAAATCTACAATCATTATGTTTTCACTACGTTCTTTATCGTCATGCTTTAATTCGTATTTTAAAGCTTGATCTTCGTTAGGATTGGTACTGCGTTTTGCGGTTCCTTTTATAGGTTGAGAAATAACGGTGTTGCCTTTCTTTTTTATATAGCGTTCTGGGGAAGCAGACAAAATATACTTATCGCTCATTTTACAAAAAGTTGCAAAAGGCGCTTGTGAAATAGCATTGAGTTTGTTGTAGGTTTCTAGCGGATTAATTTCTGTTTCTTCGGCATAAAATTCCTGACAAAAATTAGCTTCGTAAATATCTCCACGATGGATATGCGCAAGCATTTTATCGAGCTTACGGAAATATTCGTCTTTGTGAATACGGAGTTTGATCTTTATATTCTTTGGCAGATTGCCACGTCCTTCGTCCTCACAATGACAGATGCTTTTTAAATCTTCTTCCAATTCATCATCTACCGCATTTAGGTATTTAATCTTTACTGTTTTTCCTTTAATCAAAAATATTTTTTTGGGCTGAAAAAAACATAAATCCGGAAACTGTAAACCATCAAAATTTGCAGATTTCAATTCCTCTACATCATTTTTAAGATCATAGGTTAGATAGCCAAAAATCCAATCGTTGGTGATGGATTGATATTCCTTCAGTTTTATAAAACCATCGGTATAATCGGTTTGAATACTTGTAAAAGCATCTACCGCCAAAACCGCATCGTAGCTTGCGTATTTCGATTTATGGTTATTTGAATCTAACCAAACGACATCATCAAATTGCTGGCTCCAAATCAATAACTGATTTTTAAAAGCATTAATAGACTTTGGTTTATGTGTAGTTGTTGTTCTCAATAAAAAAATATTACGCGTAAAGTTAATCAGAATAGTTAAAAAATAATATCTTTTCGGGATTAGATTAAATCCTTTTTTAAATGTATCAGATATCCAATGGCTTACTAAAAATTGCGATCCGAAAAATTGGCGCAGAACTTTGTGAAATTTCTTCCGTAAAAAACAACAACCAATTTATGTGGCATGCAGATCCTACTATTTGGGGAAGCTTCGCTCCTAACCTTTTTCCTGTAATTGGCGGTTTAAAAGACAATGCATTTGTATTTGACCATAAAACCTATACCATGCCAAAACATGGTTTTATTAGACATAATACCGCTATAGAATGTATTAAAGAAACGGGAAACAGTCTCACTTTTCAGCTTACATACAATACGGAGTTACTAAAAATGTATCCGTTTAAATTCAGCTATGCGATCACTTATACTTTAGAAAACAACGTATTAACCGTTAGTCATGAAATTATAAATCTAGATGACAAGGCTATGTATTTCTCTCTTGGCGGGCATCCAGCTTTTAAGTGTCCTCTATATTCTATTGAAAAATACACCGATTATAGTTTGGTCTTTGAACACAACGAAACTGCAGAAACCTACTTACTAAACACTCAAAATGGGTTACTTACAGATACTACAAAACCAGTCTTTAACCATACCAATGCGATACCATTAGATTATACTCTATTTAACAAAGACGCGCTTATTTTTAAAGATTTAAAGTCTAGAAAAGTAACGCTACACAGCAAAACAAAAGGAGCTATTTTAACTGTTACACACGCAGATTTTCCGCATTTAGGTCTTTGGGCAAAACCAAACGCCGACTATGTTTGCATAGAACCGTGGATAGGTTATGCCGATTTAGAATCCACAAACCAAGATATAACGGCTAAAGCAGGCATTATAAAGCTAGATGCCAACCGTAATTTTAAAGCGAAATACGCCATAGAAATACATAAAGCGCATTTAGTGTAATAAATATATAAGTAGTAGCTTTGCAACTTATAAGAAAACGATGAGTACTTTTAGAGATTTAAACTTAAACACACCTTTATACAACGCTTTAGACGATTTAGGTTTTACAACACCAACGCCTATTCAGGCAGAAGCATTTAATGTTGTTTCCAGCGGAAAAGATATGGTTGGTATTGCACAAACAGGAACAGGTAAAACTTTTGCTTACATGTTACCTATTTTAAAAAACCTTTCCTATTCGAAACAAGAAAACCCTAGAGTATTAGTTTTAGTACCAACTAGAGAATTGGTTGTACAAGTGGTGGATGAAATTGAAAAGCTTTCCAAATACATAAATAATCGTGTATTAGGTGTTTATGGTGGAACCAATATTAATACGCAAAAGCAAGCGATTGCAGATGGTATTGATATTCTAGTAGCGACTCCTGGTAGAATGTACGATTTAGCTTTATCTAGAGTTTTACAGTTAAAATCGATACAAAAATTAGTAATTGATGAAGTCGATGTGATGCTAGATCTTGGGTTTAGACATCAGCTTATAAATATTTTTGATATTCTTCCTGAAAAAAGGCAGAACATCATGTTTTCTGCAACTATGACAGAAGATGTAAGTGAACTTATTAACGATTTCTTTATTAAACCAGAACGTGTTTCTATTGCCGTTTCTGGTACACCGTTAGATAATATTTCACAATCAAAATACACGACACCAAACTTTCATACCAAACTGAATTTATTAAAACATTTGCTTCAAGATACCGAAGCATTTAATAAAGTTTTAATTTTTGTTGCCTATAAAAAAATGGCAGACCGTTTGTTTGAAGCTCTAGACGAAGAGTTTCATGAAGAACTTTGTGTGATTCACTCTAACAAAACACAAAACTACAGATTGCGTAGTATCGAGCAATTTAGAGAAGGTTTTAATCGAATTTTAGTAGCTACAGATGTAATGGCTCGTGGATTAGATATTGATAATGTAAGTCATGTTATCAATTTTGATACTCCAGATTTCCCTGAGAATTACATGCACAGAATTGGTAGAACTGGTCGTGCAGAACGTGAAGGTCAATCTATTATTTTTTCTACAGAAAAAGAGCAAGAATACATCGAGAATATCGAAGAATTAATGCAAATGGAAATTCCTTTTGTTGCTTTTCCTGACGAAGTGCAAATTTCGGATGAATTAATAGAAGAAGAAAGACCACAAATTAAAGAGCATAACAATCCGCATAAACGCTTAAAAGACGAAGATGCTCCCGGACCAGCTTTCCACGAAAAATCGGAAAAGAATTCGAAAGAAAACTTAGGAGGTTCGTATAAATTCAAAATTGCTGCAAAATACAAAAAGCCTAAAACGCGTGGGGATAAGAATTATGCGAAACACAACAAGAACAAGAAGCGATAGCGCTTAGTGTTTTGTGGTAGTGTTCAGTTCGCAGTTGGTTTTGCTTCCATTGCTGATTTATTTTAATTAGAGGAATTGTAATCCAATAATACGTTGTGTTTTTATTAGGCAGTTTGTGGATTATAGCATCCATCATTTGTCTTCGGTCTTCGGTCATGGTTTTTTTTTAATAAAATATTATCTTTCCATTCTCGTTACACTTAAAACTAACTAAAGGTATTTTATGTCTACTGCTATTTTTAATTTATTTCCTAACCTAGAACCTTTTCATCATGACACCCATTATGAAAATTTGTTCTTAAATCAGCATTGGGTTTTAGTAAATGGCATTACAAATAAAAAGGCGGTTTATATTTTTAAGGATGAAAACACGCTTCATATCACACAAAACGAAACTACTACAGAAACTTCTTGGTGTATTGAAGTTAAAAACACTTTTTCTATTGTAACGGAAGACGGAAAAACAACCGTAAAAGCATATTTTAAAGACGAAGATATTTTAGTTTTAAACCGAACACAAACCGATGATTGCGCTGTTTTTATTAACGAAGGAAGCGCTTCGGAAACCTTAAATACTTTGGAAGACGTACAGCAATTTCTTCATAATAAATACAAGGAAAAAGCAGCAAGTTTAATATCGGATCACGAGTTTTACTATATTGAAAAAGCCGAAGAATTTGGTCCTTTTACTGTGGCACAACTTTCTGAAAAAGTAGCAAATAAAAAAATAAACATCTACTGTTTTGTCAGAGATGTTAATGAACACAATTACAACAAACGCCTTCGTATCAAAGATTTAATTCGGGAATTATAGTTTTTTTGCTTTAAGCGTTTCTATTCGCTTTTTATGATAATCACTTCCGCTAATTTCAAAAGCTTTGCGCCCTAATTTTATAGCATTATCATAGTCCTCTTGGGATTCATAATATTCGGAAAAGGAATCATAGGCATTCGCACTTTCCGGATAGTAAGCAATTGCCAATTCAAAGTACATCTTTGCTTTTTCGGGTTGATTCATTTCCATATTCATATAGCCAGACATATTTAAAAGATCTTCGGGATATGGCGCTTCCAAATAGCCAAAATGTGCTTTCAGCTTATTTTCTCTATATTTTATAATACGGAATAGCGTTTCCTTGGAAGTATCAAAGGCGTTGATTTGATCTGTGTTTTCCATCTGAAACCATTCAAAAACAGCTAATAAACCATCCCTTATAGAAGGTAAAGGTATGGTTCCATGTAAGTCCTTAGGATAAAATTGCCAGGTATAATCCAATCCGTTTTCTTTATTTTTCTTAATCCAATTAGAGAATGAAATATTCGCCCGAGGAAAAGCGGTAAAATCGCTTGTGTCTTGCATTACATTATCGATCGTGATTTCTGAATTTTGCATGTGTAATTGTCCGCTTAAAGAAATATACAACGCTTTATTTTTCAAACTATTCGTTGCAAAAAAGTCTTCGGCTTGTTTCAAAATTAGTTCATTATCCCAATCTAAACTGGGATCCACACTCACATAATTCGCAAATAATTCTGGTGTATGCATTAGTGAATAGATGGCAAATAAACCGCCATACGAATGACCGATTAACGTTCTATAGTTCGTCACTGGATATTTGCTTTCTACATACGGAATAAGTTCTTCGCTTATAAATTGCAAGAAATTATCTGCTTCGCCATTTTCGTCATTAAAAGGCATTCCATATTTAGTACTAATTTTTGAAGGTGTTAAATCTCGAGTTCTATTTTCGGCATTAGAAATACCTACCAGCACCATTTCTGGCATAAAACCACCACTATAATATTCTAGAACATTACGTACTGTTGGTAGAAATACTTCGCCATCGATAATATAAGCTACGGGATATTTTTGATTAGCATTCACCACGTAGCTTTCTGGTAATTGCACATAAATAGATCGCGTTTCCTTCAGTGTATTAGAGTATATACTGTCTATTGTGCTTTCTTGAAATATAAATCGGCTTTCTTGCGCACGCACTGCATGTTGGCACAGAATAAAGAAAAGAATATATAAAGCTATTCGCATTTTGATGGATGTTTTGATGAATGTTTTGATATAAATACTAATTTTCACATCTAAGATTATTCTTTTTGCAATACTCTTAAAAGAAGAATTCCAATTCTAGCAATAATAAAAGTTAGTAACCCAAATAGCGCTGTTAATAAAGACACTTTTAGTCCTCCAGCAAAAACCGCTGGATCTGCATTTCCCATTGCTTCTAAAGAATCGAATGCCGAAATTAATCCGAAAACAGAAGCAAAAAAGCCAATAACCAACCCGAGAAGGCTACTATCTGTTGCTAGTTTTAGCATCTTTTTGGAAACCGCATTATTCTTCTTTAGATCCATAAATCCTTTAATTAAAAAGAAAATAGAAAGTAATAAACAGATTAGTATTAAGGTCATCATAAAGAATCCTCCTTCTTCAAAACGATCTGCAATTTGAATGGTTAAAAATTTCATAAGTATTAGTTTTATTCGTTAGATATATAACAAACATAAATTAGTTTGTCGATTTAAAAATTAAAATGCGATAGATAACCAATTTAGCTCCGTAAACAACCGAAGCTAAAATAGCTAATTCTTCTCTATCCTTTTTTAAAGCATTTTTTTGGTGTTTCGCCAGCTTGATTAAACAGCAAGGTTTGTTCTTTTACATTAAATTTTAAGACCACACCTAAATCTAATTCAAACGCATGGACACTAGTTGCGTCTAATATTTTTAAATCTCTTCCTTCTGGACCACCTTGCAATGCTTTACCGTTGGATTTAAACACTAAATTAAATGGTAAACCTTCACAAGAATAAATACCTTCATATTGTTTCAACTCTGTTTCTGTTAAACGAATAGTATTGAAATTTGGAATAAATAATGCTTCCCCTTGCATGGTTGCCATCGCATTAAACATAATTGGCATTAACCCAAAATCTAAAGCATTCGCAGTAAAAGCAATTGCGGTTTTAGTTGCTGGAATATACATCTCCATGGACTTAAAAGAATCGATGGATCCATTGTGAGCAAAAATGGTTTGTCCGTTTTTTTCTGCACTCATAATACCGCTTCCATATTCGTCTTTTATAGTTGTCATCTTTTCAAAACTCTTTTTGGACATCAATTTATTAGTAAACAATGCATCCATAAAA
Organism: uncultured Flavobacteriaceae bacterium; assembly: GCA_947502495.1. Taxonomy (GTDB): domain Bacteria; phylum Bacteroidota; class Bacteroidia; order Flavobacteriales; family Flavobacteriaceae; genus Oceanihabitans. The sequence goes on from CANNAC010000005.1 coordinate 190,004, forward strand.
ACCACTAAATCCTCAGGATTAGAAACGATTGCACCAGCACCACCAGGATTACTTAAATGCGCTTGATTCGTTTCATGTAAAGAAGCATCCTCTTCATAATAGTAAGATAAACACTCGTTATTTTTTGGGTTAATTACATCGCCATAATAGGTGTTTTTTAATTGTAGCTTATTAACAATACGTTTTTCTAGAATGTCTTTATAGGATGTATTATCTATCTTTTCTAAAATATACCCAAGTAGAATAAAATTGGTATTACTGTATTCATTTTTTTCGTTTGGCTGAAAATCTACGGCATGCGATTTAATTAAAGCTAGCATTTCATTTTGAGTAATAGGCTTATGTTCGTTAAAATTTTCATCTCTAGGAATATTAAACAATCCGCTACTATGATTTAGCATATTAGCAATTGTAATTTTTGAAGCATTTGGAATTTCAGGAAAGTAATTCGATAATTTTTCATCTAGCTTTATCTTTCCTTCATCTACAAGTTGAAAAATCATAACGGCTGTAAATGTCTTTGTTACCGAGCCAATTCTAAATTTAGAAGCAATCGTATTTGGTATTTTTCCTTCCGAAGTAATAGATTGATACCCTAACGATTTATGGTAAACAGATTTGCCATCTTTTAAAATAGATAAACTTCCCATGAGTTTATTATTTGCATGAAGGACTTCTAAAAATTGATCTAACTGCTCAAAATTTTGCGCTTTAGAACTAGTATAAGCGATAATAAACAGCAATATTATAAGTGTTTTTTTCATTGGTACGGTTTTAAATTAAACATGCTACAAACGTAAAAAAGAAAGATCTACAATAATTTTATTTGCGACGAGTGACTTGTTTAGCAATTAAAACAACCATCTTGTTAAAACAAGTACTAAATCTGTTATTCGTCTACAAAAAATATAATCGCGCAAAAATTATAGTATTATTGTAAATTACAAAGACTGTATATTTTGGTGTAAAAAAATATGCATTTCTAAGCTCGAGTAATTTGGGATAAAAAAATCGTTTACAATAACTAATATTTAAATAAATTACGGATTCTCGATACCAATTTCATGTTCGAAAAAACATGAAATTCACTCGAATTAACAAAATGTAAACCAAAAAATTAAACCACTAGATGTTTACCAAAAAAGACATTTTAAATAAAATAGGACAAATAATACTTCACATCATTTTCTGGGGTGTTGTGCTCTTGTTCTTTACTTATTTTTTTGGTGTTGGTAGTAAAAATTATGAAGAAACCTTATCGTTTTCCTTATTTTTATTACCAATAACGATAGCAACGACCTATGTTTCCATATACAAACTAATACCAGATTATTTAGTCGCCAAAAGGTATTTCCGATTTGTTTTATACAGCGTCTACACGTTAATTATTTCGGGATATTTAATCATGGTTTCCGTTTTTTTTAGTCTGATATATGTATCCAATTTTAATTATGCGGATATGAATCCGTTAACGAGAAACATCATTTTAATTACCACAGCAGTTTACATCGTGGTGGTTTTGGTTAGTGCTTTTAAATTATTAAAATTAAATTTAAACCATGCCGAAAAAACCAAAGCATTAGAAACTAAAATACTCGATAGTCAGCTAAAATTAAAAGAACAAGAATTGCACTATTTAAAGATGCAAATTCATCCCCATTTTTTGTTTAACACTTTAAATACCATGTATGGTTTCGCTTTAAAAAAAGCAGATGAAACACCAGAAATGATATTAAAGCTTTCCAATTTATTAGATTATTTACTGTATCAAGTAGATAAACCTTTTGTGCTTTTAGCGGATGAAATAAATCATATAAAAGATTATATCGCTTTAGAAAAAATGCGCTTTAATAATACCTTAGATATTACTTTTAATAGCGAAGACATTAATGAAACCACCAAAATAGCCCCTATGCTTTTGCTTCCTTTTATAGAAAACAGTTTTAAACATGGAAGCATAAAAAATGGCGTTCTAAAAATTGACATTGCATTAGCTACTACTCCAGAAAACATTCTTTTTTCCATTAAAAACACTAGTGCTATTCCTGAAAATGCAAATAAAGGTATTGGTTTGCAGAACATAAAAAAAAGGTTAGATTTACTCTATAAGAATAAGTACGACTTAGCAATTGATACTTCAGAAAACCAATTTAAAGTAGCTTTAAAACTAAACAATAACTAATTGCAAAACGAAAAAAACATATACTGCCTGATTGTGGATGACGAAGCTATTGCTAGAGAAATTATAGCTACGCATCTTTCTAAAATCGACAATATAAACGTTGTCGCAAGTTGCAGTAATGCGATGGAAGCCTTTAATGTAATTAGCAATCATACCATCGATTTGGTTTTTCTGGATATTAATATGCCTGAGATTTCTGGAATCTCTTTTGCGAAATCGATAAACAAAGACATTAAAATTATTTTTACGACTGCATATAGAGATTATGCGGTAGAAGGTTTTGAATTACAAGCTGTAGATTATCTACTAAAACCCATTCCGTTTGCGCGTTTATTAAAAGCAGTAAACACGTATTTTGAAGTGTATAGTACTACGAAAGTAGACACACCAAAAGAAACAGAAACAGCCGATTTTATGTTTGTCCGTTCCGACAGACGCATGCTAAAAGTAGATTTTGAAGCGATTCTATATGTAGAAAGTTATAGCGATTATATAAAGATTCATTTAGCAAACGAAACCATTGTTACGCGCGAAACGATTAGTGCTATTGAAGCAAAATTACCATCGAATACCTTTTTACGAATCCATAGATCATTTATCGTTTCGTTACATTATATCACTTCATTTACCAATGAACACGTTACTATAAAAGAAAAAGCATTGCCAATTAGCAGAAGTTATAAAAAGGAGGTTTTGGCCTTACTAGAAAAGTATTAAATAAATAAAAACGACCAACTTAAATTACTTTTTGTAAATAAGTTGGTCGTTTTCTATAATGAGATTCCTGCCTTCGCAGGAACTTGTGTTAGATATGTAAAGCTCTATCGTTAGCTGCTAACGCTGCTTCTTTTATTGCTTCTGTAAATGTTGGATGTGCATGAGACATACGCGATACATCTTCTGCAGATGCTCTGTATTCCATAGCTACAACTGCTTCTGCAATCATATCTGCAGCACGTGCTCCAACCATGTGTACTCCTAAAATTTCATCAGTAGACTTATCTGCAAGAATTTTTACAAATCCGTCTAAATCCATACTCGCTCTACTTCTACCTAAAGCACGCATTGGAAATTGACCTACTTTATATTCTACAGCTGCTTCTTTTAATTGTTCTTCCGTTTTACCAACAGAAGCTACTTCTGGCCATGTGTACACAATACCAGGAATTAAGTTATAATCGATATGTGGTTTTTGTCCGGCTAAAGTTTCGGCAACAAAAACACCTTCTTCTTCCGATTTATGTGCAAGCATTGCTCCTTTAATAACATCACCAATCGCGTAAATATTAGAAGCGCTAGTTTGTAAATGCTCATTTACTTCTACTTTTCCTCTTTCTGTTAATTTTACTCCGGCAGCTTCTAGATTTAAACCATCTGTATATGCATGACGCCCAACAGATACTAAAACATAATCTCCAGTAAAAGTTACTTCTTCTCCTTTTTTGTTATCTGCTTTCACAATAACTTCATCGCCATTACGCTCAACAGATTTTACTTTATGTGAAGTATTAATCTTAAATTTCTGCTTCTTTAAAACTTTGTTTAATTCTTTAGAAATACCAGAATCCATAGTTGGTAAGATTCTATCCATATATTCTACAACAGATACTTCGGCACCTAATCTTTTATATACTTGACCAAGTTCTAACCCGATAACGCCACCACCAATTACGATTAAATGTTTTGGAATTTCTTTAAGTTTTAAAGCTTCGGTAGAAGTAATTACGCGTTCTTTATCTAATTTTATAAATGGTAATGTTGAAGGTTTAGATCCTGTTGCTATAATAGTATTTTTAGCTTCAATTTCTGTAGTTTCTTCCCCAGTAATGGTAATATGTGTTGCATCTTTAAAGCTTCCTATACCAACATAAACATCGATCTTGTTTTTCTTCATTAAGAAATCAATTCCGCCTGTAGTTTGATCTACAACAGATTGCTTTCTTGCAATCATCTGCTTTAAATTCACTTTTATTTCTCCTGGAATATCGATACCATGTTCTTCAAAATGCTTAACAGCATCTTCGTAATGATGTGAAGAATCTAAAAGTGCTTTACTTGGAATACAACCAACATTTAAACAGGTTCCTCCAAGTGTAGAATATTTTTCGATAATTGCAGTTTTCATTCCTAATTGCGCGCAACGTATTGCTGCTACATATCCTCCAGGTCCTGAACCTATTATTGCTACATCGTATTTACTCATAATAATTTCTTTTTATATTTAAAAGATTTCCACTTTCGCGGAAACTAAAGCAAAAGTACAACATTGATTTATGTTTTACGAATTACGATTAACGAAATTTAATAGAATTTGTATGGGAAAGAAAAGGAAGGATAAAACTATTAAAAATAAATAGCCTATTCTTAAGAATAAAAAAAATTAAACTTTAGAATAGGCGTATTTCCCTAAAACTGATTAATAGCAATACAAATTACACGTTTCTCATAAAAAGCCACAATACTCAATTTGAGTAATTTACAAGAATTTAACTAAATTAAATTTTTATTTGCTTTTAACATCCCTACTAATTCTCCTGTAGAAGAGATATTTAACTTTTTAAGAATATTCCTTCGATGTGTATCTACCGTATGTGAGCTAATATTTAAATTTTCTGAAATTTGTTTACTACTTTGATTTTGCACCAATAATCGAATAACATCACGCTCTCTATTACTTATTCCGCCATGCAATAGTTTTTGCGAATGGTTATTAAAGTATATGGTTTCGTATTCATTATTATCATTTAATAGCTTTGCTGAAGCCGTTATTTGCATTTTTATTTTAGCATCTAAAACCGTGTAATGCGCTAAACCTATAATGGGTTTCATATCCGAATCAAAGGCTAATGGCGTTGTGTTTTGAATAATATTTACATAATCCCCTTTTGCATTTTTTAATCTATAATTCCATGTGTAATTTGCATGCTTCCTTTTATCTGCTGGTATTTCGCCAATGGTAAACTGCATTAAGCTATTTAAGGCATGCAACCAAACATCAATATCCTCTGGATGAATTCTACTCCAAAAATACCGCATTCCTTTTGCTTTTAAGTCATTCGCGTCAATACCTAAACAAGATTTAAAATTTTTGCTTACATATTCGAAAGTAAGATCTTGCGTATTCGTGATACAGTAAAAAGTAGAACTATACGGTAAATAAAAATCCAAGTCTATAATCTTTTGAATGTGCGTTTCTAAAGATGGCGCATCATAAGACTCGAAAATAGACTTGTACTGTTCTTTAATTTGAGTGAATTTCATAAATACAAATTGCTAACTATTTTAGAATAGCTAGCAATTTATAAAATATATTATTAATCTATACATCTTGTTTTTCTCTATGCTTCAGAAAGCAAGCCGTTATACTGCACAATTAAAAAGGAGCAGCAAATTGTTTCTTTTTAATGGATCCATATTCTTTTCGTTTCTATTCCTTTTCCTGAGGAAACAAACAACTCATAAAACCCTTTTTTCAATCCTAATATGGGTAAAGAATAAGTACCATTTACACTCTTCTTTTCTTGATTGATTACTAATTTACCATCCGAAATGCGATATAGTTTTATCTGGAATATTTTATTTTCTTTTGTTTCGGAGTGCTCTACAATATGTATAAAATCGGTTGCTGGATTAGGATATACTTTAATACTTATCGCCTTTTCTTCTGCTTTATGATGGCCGTGACCATGACGATGCCCTTTCTTAATTTTTCGAATATGACCAAAACCATCAAATTGAGAAACGTATAATGTATTCCCCGACCTATTAAAAACAAGTCCCGATGGATATGCAAAAGTAGCTTCCGATATATTTCCATCCATATTTCCAGAAGTACTTCCTGCATATATTTCTACGCGATCTATTCTTCTAGGATGTATTTTATAAATTTTATGTTCGCCATATATCGTACCATACAAAGATCCGTTGGCATACGCAATAAATGCTAAGTATGGAAAATCATTATCTGAACTAGGAACGGTAGCAACATATCGAAGTTGTCCTCTTCTAGCGGTTAATTTATAGATTTCTCTACTTACATAATTACCGATATACAAATCGCCTCTTTGGTTATACGCTAACCCTACAGGCGTGCTTAAAGGATCTCCTTGATACAATACGGTTACAGAGCCATCTTCTACAGATAATTCGATGACACTATGACTCGCTACTTCGGTATATATCATATTATCACTTCGGTGTGCTTTAATAAGTCCGGAAGGATAGCCATCTACAGGAAATACTTGCAATAAATTTCCATCACTATCATATTTATTAATAGAACCTTCGGCGTAGGCTGCTACAAAAACATTATCATGAGAATCCACAGCTAATCCATTAGCATATATTAATCCGCTAACAAATGGTGTTACCGTGCCATCTGGTGCAACTTTAGTAACCGTTCCTCCATAAAAACTGGAGCCATACAAATTCCCTTGCGAATCTAGCACAAGCGCATCATCAACCATAGCATCTGGTGCATCTAAATAAGTAGTAACTCTTTGCGCGTTTGTAGTTATAGTAAATAACAGAAATAATAACAAGTAAAAATTTTTCATAATCCGTATCTTTAAATTAATAATCCGTGAAACAATTAGTCCATATAGTGGATTGCCTTTTTAAAATTATTACCTTATTCTATATCTTTTATCGAAAATGATGTAAACCAACCTTCTTTTGTTGCGGACTACCTAAATTTTGAAGTGAATAACATATTAGCCTCATTAAGAGATATTCTATATTAAAATTTATCCGTTTTTTTTCTATAAATTGGACTAGATCTATTTTAAAACACTGTTTTATATTTACTATAAATGAAAATCTCTACGTTAATAATTGATGACGAACCTTTAGCCAGACAAATGATTGAAAGGCTATTATTACCTAGAACATCATTTGAAATTATTGGACAATGTGGTACGGGAAGAGCTGCTATAGATTTGATTAATTTACATAAACCGGATTTAATTTTTCTAGACATTAAACTAAAAGACATGACAGGTTTTGATGTATTAGAAGCGATTTCTATACATGCTCCTATGGTTATTTTCGCTACAGCATTTGACAGCTTTTCGCTTAAGGCTTATGATTATTTTGCCTTCGACTATTTGTTAAAACCCTTTAATGAAGACCGATTTTATAAATCTATAAACAAGGTTTTAGAAACTTTTAAATCTAAGGATTCCGATTTTCTACAACACAAAATGCAATCGCTTCTTGCCTATATTCAGACTAAAGAACAAAAACCAATAGCCTCTAAAAAGACGATTCCTATTCCGTTAAAAAACAAAACAGTCTTTATTGAACCGCATCAAATAATTTATATAACAGCTTCGAATAGCTACATAGAAATTTTCACAAAAGAAGATAAATATCTATTGCGTCATTCCATGTCTAATATTCTATTGGATTTAGAAGATGGTCTTTTTAGTAGAATTCATCGTTCTACAATTATAAACGTTTCCTTTATAAAAGAGTTAATCCATTCTAGTTTTGGAGAAATAGATGTTAGAATGAAAGATTTAAAACAATTTAGAATAAGCCGAGGTTATAAAAAAGCATTTCTAATTAAGATAGGTGTTAGAAAATGAAGAAATATATAGATAAAAAATTATTCTACATTCTATTAGGCTATGTGTTATTATACCACATCTTCTATCTTTCTAAAGGCGTAATATTAAAGTTAAACAACATAGCTGCTTATTCTAGATTAAGCTGGAAAGACATCCTAATAGAACCTCTCATTACAAACCTATTTATTATACCTCCAATTATACTATTAATCATACTCATTACGAAGATAATGTTCGAAAAAAAGTATACCTGGAAATATGTAGTTGTAATGCATTTCCTCTTTTCTATCCTTTACATTCTAACTATTTATATTTTTCTATATGCTTTTCAGATTATTACAGGAAAAAGAACTTTGGATTCCATAAATGGTACCGATTTTTTTCTAGAAGCTATTACAAGTTCTAACCTTCATTTTTTAGGCTATGTTGGTTTTGTAAGCATTATATATTGCTATTATTATATTACCCGAATTGTAAAAATAGAATTACTACAAGTGCAGCTAACACAGCAATTAACCAATGCAAAATTAGAAATGCTAAAAGCGCAACTAGATCCGCATTTCTTATTTAACACCTTACATAGTATCTCTTCCTTAATATCGCAATCGCCAAAAAAAGCACAAGATATGATATCGTATTTAGGCGATTTATTAAGAGAGATTATTGTTGTCAAACATGAAGATACTATACCTGTAAAACGAGAATTGGTGATTTTAAAAAAGTATATCGAAATTATGCGGATTCGATTTTCCGATCATTTGTCTATTTCAATGGATATGGAAGAAGATGTACAAAATGCTTTAATACCAAGCTTAATTATTCAACCTATTCTAGAGAACTCTATTAAACATGGCTATTCTGCAAATCATACTAATTTAGAAATTAAAATTAAGGTATCTAAAAGCAAACAAAAACTTACTATTCAGATTGAAAATAACGGCAAAATATTAGATAAAAACAAAACAGAAAACCAAGGTATCGGAATTAAAAACAGTATCGAACGATTGAAAACACTTTATAAGAATCAATACAGCTACACCTTTAAAACACTAAAATCTCAAAAAGGCGTGGTTACCACAATCAAAATTCCATTACAATACTAGCGCGCTAGCAACACAGATTCTTTTTTAACTAGGAAACCCAAGCATTTCTCCCATACCAACCGTAAATAACCAGCAACCATAAATGGCATGCTCGATAGAAACTAAAAGTGTAGATTTTGTTTTTTTATAGGTTATTGCAAAAAATATTCCGCCTAAAAATGTCATGATTAATACTAAAATATTTTTAAAAAATAAATGTGCTAACGAAAACACAACCGCATTTACGAAGAAGAGTACAACCTCACTTTTAAATAATTTCTCATACCGCTGAAAATAAAAAGTCCGATATAACAACTCTTGTGGATACACCGAAAAAACGCTGTAAAAAAATAAAATACCAATCCATAAAAAAGGCTTATTTAATAGCACACCAAAAAGACTTTCTCTACTTGTAAACCATACAAATAATATAGTTAAAATGGCTATTAGAAATGTTTTCAGCAAGGTCATTTTCCAGAAACGAATCCAGTTTAAATTCGGTTTTATTTTAAACTTGTTTTTCTCTACTTTAAGTAAAATATAAAGCACATAACCAAAGCCAATTAACCCCAGACTAAGCTTCAAATAAACAGGATATAAAAAAACATAACTTACTGGAAGTAATATAAAAAGAATAAAGAACTCGATATATCTATAAAGGTTAGGTTGCATACTTAAAGGTACAAAAAACAGCATTAAATAGCACTATTCGTAAAGGTGGTTTTATAGTAAAAGTCTTACTCCTTTTTGTTTTCAATCGTATTTAAAATCCAATTTAACTCCGGATCATTATTTTCTCTTCTATCTTTAAGAGTTGGTAAAATCACATGATCTGGTTTCACACCATAACCACCTGGCTCCTGTTTATATGGTGTTTCTAATTCCATTAAACCTATTCTAATTTTCAATTTTGTTTCTGGTAATTCATAGATTTTAAAAATACCTGCAACGGTCGAGTTGTATGCGCCTCCGGTTTCTTCACCAACAAAAACAGCCCTATTACTTGCTTGCAATTGATTGGACAGAACAGAGGATGCAGAAAAGGAATGCCCATTAATTAACACATAAACATCTCCTTTAAAATTATTTTCTTTAGGTTCTGCTAATTTGCTTTGCTTAAATTTATAATATAATTTACCGTCTTTCTTTTTAGTTTTCAACACATTATGTACCGCTATAAAAGGAGAAAATAAACCTGCAAAAATTATAGTTCCGGTAGAAGAAGTATTCGACATTGCCATTTTTAAAAAGGGCACTCTGCTATTTACTTCTCCTGCTTCCAGAAACTGAAATGGTTTATCTGCTAAGTACGCATACAATTCTGCAATTTCGGCTAGACTTCCTCCTCCATTATTGCGTAAATCAATGATTAGATTTTCTGCTTTTACAGAATCTATTTGTTCAAAACTGGCTTCATAAAACTTCTTATATTTTCCTCCCATGAAACCTCTTATTTTCATGTAGGCAACGCTACTATCTTTTCCTATAAAGGCTATATCTCTAATATACTCATCCCTTGTTTTATTATAACCATATAACTCATTATGCTTTCTCTCAATTTTTGCTTTTTGTTTCTTTTCTTTACGCTGTTCCTTAGTAAGTTTAACGACTACTTCTTTTTTTATGCTATCACTCGGTATCGTATCCTTGTTTTTTTTATCTTTATTTACGCGCATAAAAACCTTTTGAAACAAAGAGTCTTCCTTTTTAAAAGTAACTTGTAAACTATCTATAAAATATTTATCACTATTGTAATACCCTGCAAATCTTTTTCCTAAAACTCTATCCTGTAATGTGGTGTTATACCCATCAGAAGTTATTTGCGTTTTATATTTCGCTATTAAGTCTGAAATTTTTTCATCTTCTATTTTAACCACTTCACTTCCTACCAAAAAAGAATCTTTAGATCTGGTATTGGTCACTAAAAGAGTATCTTCTAAGTAATCAAAATCTAAGTCGTTAAATGTAAATTCTTTTTTAGAAAGCGCTTTATACTCTTTTCTTTTAAAGCGTTTTTTTGGTGCAAACACATTAATATGTCCTTGTCTAATACTACCTATAACCGGCCCAATTTTTGCGTAAAACGCGTAACTCGTTAGCGGTTTATCGATACTCTTTTTTAAGCTATCCATCTTAAAATCTAAGCGTTCTTCCGAAATATATAAATGAAGATTGGGATGGTGCCTCTTTAATTGTGTGTAGACTTTATCTACATCGTTTTGTAAAGATGCCACCGAATGTAAAGACCTTATTTGGGTATTGTATTTTTTAGTATTTGCACAGGAAGTTAAAACTAAAGTTAGCACTAATAGAAGTAAAAGTTTTTTCATAGCATTCGTATATCACTGATTCACAATAAAATAAAACCTAAGTCAGCTTATCATACTTTAAATATACTATTTATATCATTTTAAGATATCCTGTTTTCCATAATTTTATGAAAATTATATGCTTTTAGACTTACACTGTAATTGCTGTAGTATGTTTTACTTCATTAATCATAAACATACTATGCGTACTTCCAATATGATTAATTTTAGTTAGTCGATTTACCATAAATTCTCTAAAAGCTTCCATGTCTTTTACCAATACTTTTAAAAGGTAATCGTAATCGCCACTAATATGATAACACTCTAAAACCTCTTGTAAATCTGCGACCTCTTTTTCAAATTCAATTACATAATTCTGGGAGTGTTGCGTAAGTTTTACATGGCAGAAAGCAACAAAAGATTTTGCTACTTTTTCTTTATTTACTAGAGCAACATACTTATTAATAACACCTTGATTTTCCAACTTTTTTATTCTTTCATATACTGCAGTAACCGAAAGATTTAATTTATTAGATAGCGCTTTGTTAGTCTGCTTGCTATCTTCTTGTAAAAGCTGAATTAGTTTTTTATCTATCGTATCAAAAGTCATATCGAAAAATTTTCAGGAAAAACAGATATTACTCCATTTCAAACCTGTATTAAACTACTAAAGTATTAAATAATAGATTTAAAATCTAAATAATCACTCATCTATTGATAATTAATCTAATAATATAGAAATTTACAACGATATAAACTAAATCAATGTACCATTATGGCATTTAAACCAGCAAATAATATTCAAGATCTTCAATACTTTGGAGAGTTTGGAGGTGTAAACCCTTCCATTTCAGATTCCTCTACTTATACGTTCTTATCGGCAAAAACCATGTTCGATACTTTTGAAGGTAATGCAGATGGATGTTACTTATATTCCCGTCATTCTACGCCTTCTAATTTATATTTAGGCGAAGCACTTGCTGCCATGGAAGGTACAGAAACAGCAAACGTTACTGCTTCCGGAATGGGTGCAATTACTCCAGTAATTTTACAATTATGTGGTTCTGGCGATCATATTGTTTCTAGTAGAACGATTTACGGAGGAACCTACGCGTTCTTAAAAAACTTTACGCCGCGTTTTAATGTTTCTACCTCGTTTGTAGATATTACAAAATTAGATATTGTCGAAGCTGCTATTACTTCCACTACAAAAATTTTATACTGCGAATCGGTAAGCAACCCATTATTAGAAGTTGCAGATATTGTAGGATTAGCAAAATTAGCGAAAAAACACAACCTGAAACTAGTAGTAGATAATACCTTTTCGCCTTTATCTATTTCTCCTGCAGAATTAGGCGCAGATGTGGTAATACATAGTTTAACCAAATTCATCAATGGATCTTCCGATACGGTTGGTGGTGTGGTTTGTGGTACCCAAGAATTTATTAACGATTTACGAAATGTAAACGATGGCGCTTGCATGCTTCTAGGTGCTACCATGGACAGTTTACGCGCAGCTTCGGTATTAAAAAACTTAAGAACGCTTCATATTAGAATGCAACAACATAGTTTGAATGCTTCGTATTTAGCGGAAAGATTTGAAAATCTAGGTCTAAAAACAGTATATCCTGGTTTAGCATCGCATCCTTCACATGACTTATTTAAATCGATGATGAATGATAAATACGGTTTTGGTGGTATGCTAACTATCGATGTTGGTTCTATTGATAAAGCGAATGCTTTAATGGAATTAATGCAAGAAAAAAACCTGGGCTATTTAGCGGTTAGTTTAGGCTTTTATAAAACCTTATTCTCTGCTCCTGGAAGTTCTACTTCTTCCGAAATACCAGAAGACGAACAAGCTGCCATGGGATTAAGTGATGGCTTAATACGTTTTTCTATCGGATTAGATGCAGATATAGAACGTACTTATGAAATGATGAAAGGTTGCATGGAATCATTAGATATTCTATAATAGCAAATGGTTTAATTCTAATCTATTTCTTAAAACAAGGAAATAAAATAATAGTGCATAAAAAAATCCGTTGCGATATTTTCAACGGATTTTTAATGGTAGTACTACTAACGTATTAGTATCCTTATTTTTTAATTATTCTCTTAGCAAGTGTTCCATTATTACTTTGAATTTCTAATAAGTAAACTCCTGATTCTAAATTAGAAACATCCATAGTTTCTTCTAAAGAACCAGAATTTAAAGGAATCGATTTTACTAGCCTTCCTCTTAAATCATATAAATTCAGGTTGTTTAAAACCAATTGCTTCGGATTTCTTAATGTAATTGTATGGTAAGCAGGGTTTGGATATACAGCCAAACTCTCCATTGCATTCTCTTCTGCAGATAAAGTGAATGTTCCTGTTAAACGAATATTGTCAATAGCCATTTCTTCTTGTACACCACTTAATGCTGTAACCCTAATATTCATAGAGCTACCAGCTACACTATACCCTGAAATACTATTTAAATTCGCATTAAAGTACACCATAGATGTTTCAATTACTGTTTCCAAAGCATTATAAGAACCATCACGATTATCATCATACCTAAATCTTCCTGCTGTATTTCCTCCCTCTGGTCCTCCAGAAGCATAATGCGCTCGTATCCATGCTCCGCCATCCACTTGGTATTCCACCATTATGAAATCTTGTGCTTCGTATCTGTTATATGTTGCATCTGGTGCTGCCATTCCAATACTAAGCTCCATATTTAAATAATTAGAAATATTAATTGGATCTAGTGTAATTGTTATTGTGCCATCTCCACCAACATAGCCATCAAAATCTTCCCATAGTAAGAAATTAGAACCTTCGTAATTTGAAATATTCGTCCAACAAGTAGGACAAGTACTGTCATTATTTCCTCTTAAAAAATAATCACTACCTGTATAGTCCAAAAAAGGTGTAGAAGTAGTATATCCTGAATAATCAGGATCCTCAAAGCCTTCTTGCTTGATTAATGTTTGAGAATACATGCTGTTATTTAATAATAAGGCACATAAAATTAATAAAGAATGTAATGTAATTTTTTTCATAATTTTAGATTAAGTTATTGATTTGGACTTCAAAAATAATCTTTTATCTTATAAAACCGTACACATTTTTTAGGTTTTGTAAAAGCATAAAACACAACAATCAATAGCAAATAAAACAACACCATAAACCACTAAATACAAGCTACATACAACAAAAAAAAAGACTCCTGCTTTTATTAAAAAGGAGATATAGGTAGCTATTGATAATGCTTAAAGAGATTTAATTTGGTAAAAAAGCGTCATATGTTCTTCCATCCTCTAGAGATATAAAAAGCATTTAAACATCGTATAAAAGGTTCTATTATTCCATTTGCATACTTTATACGAAAATCGTAACATTACATTTCTTAAACCAACTAATTGATGCATAAAGACGATAATCTTTCCGAAATTAATATTCAAGACCAAAAAATTATTGACAACAAAGAACTAAATATATGGGAAGCGCTTGTTCCTGTTGTCATTTTAATGGGCTTATTAGCCTATAATATCTTTTTTGCAGATGGTGAAATGTTTGGAGAATACTCCAACCAAATCATTTTATTAATTGGAGGATTTGTTGCTTTTATTGATGGTTTACTAAATAAAGTTTCGCCTTTACGAATGGTTAAAGAAATTTGGGAAAACCTTAAAAGTGTCTTCGCTCCCATTATGATACTCTTTCTTGTTGGTGCATTAGCAGGAACTTGGCTAGTAAGTGGTGTAATTCCTGCGATGGTTTATTACGGATTACAAGTATTAAGTCCAGCGATATTTTTGCCAGCTTCCGTAATTATTTGTGCTATCATATCTATTGCTACTGGAAGTTCATGGACCACCTCTGCAACCGTAGGTATTGCACTTGTGGGTATTGGTTCTGCATTAGGTATAAACCCAGGAATGATTGCCGGAGCAGTAATCTCTGGTGCTTATTTTGGAGATAAAATGTCACCTTTAAGTGATACTACAAACCTTGCTCCTGCCATGGCTGGAACAGATTTGTTTACGCATATTAGATACATGACCATTACAACAGTACCAACTATAATTATTACGCTAATTGCATTTGCTATAATGAGTGCAACTATTGATACCACAGGAAGCGCAGATATTAGCGGTTTACTTGCTAGTATCAAAAGCACTTTTAATATTACGCCTTTATTATTTTTAGTGCCATTAGGTGTAATCGCTTTAATCCTACTTAAAACAAAACCTTTAATAGCACTTGGTGCCGGTGTTTTATTAGCCGCTGTTTTTGCTTTTGTTTTTCAAATGGATGTTTTAAATGGTTTATCGGATTCTAACTTTTCGGCAATTACTAATGCCATTTTCACCGACACACAAATAACTACAGATAATGAAAAATTAAATGATTTATTTAGTTCTGGAGGAATGAAAGGCATGCTTTGGACTATCTTTTTAATTTGCTGTGCTATGGTTTTTGGAGGTATCATGGATGCCATTGGTGCCTTAGCAAGAATCACCAAAGAACTTTTAAAATTAGCAACTACCGTATTTGGTTTATTTGCAAGTACCGTAATTAGTTGTTTAGGATTAAATGCCATTGCTAGTGATCAATATTTAGCAATTGTAATTCCTGGAAAAATGTTTAAAAAAGCATACGAAGACAAAAATCTTGCCCCAGAAAACTTAAGTCGAACGCTAGAAGATTCGGGTACGGTAACTTCGGTTCTTATTCCTTGGAATACCTGTGGTGCATACCAATCTGGTGTTTTAGGTGTTGGTGTTGGTGAATACTTTGTATATGCCATTTTTAACTGGCTAAGTCCGTTTACAACCTTGTTTTTTGCGGCACTAAATATTAAAATAAGACAGCTGAAATCTAAATAGCAACAAGCTATTACTTTTTCATTTTACTATAACTAAAATTTATAGCCTAATAAGATTTAAAAATTTTATTAGGCTTGTTTTTTTGATGTTGCAATGTATCTTTGCACACGGAAAACACAATATAATAATTTATAAAATTTTAAAATAATGGCTATAGTAGGAAAACAGTTCCCAGATTTAAATGTGGATGCAATGAACGAAATGGGAGATACTTTCAAATTAAACGTTCTTGAAGAAGCAAAAAATAACAAGAAAAAAGTATTATTATTCTGGTACCCAAAAGATTTTACTTTTGTTTGTCCAACAGAATTACATGCTTTTGAAGCAGCTAAAGAAGAATTTGCAAAAAGAAACACGATTGTAATTGGTGCTTCTTGTGATACTCCAGAAGTACACTTTGCATGGTTAAATACACCAAAAGATAATGGTGGAATTGAAGGAGTTACTTACCCAATCTTAGCAGATTCTAACCGTAACCTAGCAAATACTTTAGGTATTTTAGATATCACTAACGAAAAATATAACGAAGAAACTGGTGTGGTAACTGTAGATGGTGACAACGTAACATACAGAGCAACTTACGTAATTGATGAAGATGGTGTGGTACAACACGAAGGTATCAACAACATGCCAATTGGTAGAAACGTAAACGAATTTTTACGTATTATCGATGCATTAACACACGTTCAAGAAAAAGGAGAAGTTTGTCCTGCAAACTGGGAAGAAGGTAAAGATGCAATGAGCGCAGATAGATTAGGTACTGCTGCATATTTAGCAAATCACGTAAACTAATTCATCATGGTTCAAGAATTAAGTCAAGATAATCTAGCCGAAATAATTGCTACTAACGATACTGTTGTTGTGCAATATTCTGCAACTTGGTGTGGTAACTGTCGTATTATGAAACCAAAAGTTAAAAAATTAGCTGGCGAGTTAGAAAATATCACATTTGTTATCGCTGACGCGGAAAAATTTCCGGAATCTAGAAAATTAGCTACCGTAGATAATTTACCAACCTTCGCTACATTTAAAGCTGGCGCATTTGTAAATCAAGTACAGACTAACAAATTTGACGTTTTAAAAGAATTAGTAGACGAAGTAGCATAATATTGTTTTCGCTTTCGCGGAAGTAAAAAAACGTCAGTTCGAGTGATTCCATTTTTTTATCGGAATTCTAACGAAAACAATTTTTTAAATAGAAATGTCAGTTCGAGTGATTCCGATTTTTTATCGGAATTGTATCGAGAACAACTTTTAAAACAATACAGGTTTCCGAGCCTGCCTGCCGATAGGCAGGTTCACGGAAATGAAAAAATAAATATTTTCAATGAAATTACCAGTAATAAAACACTTAGCACAATTTATAGAAGACAATGACGAAGACTATATCGTCGAAACCATTGAAACCCTAGAAGCCTTAACCGAAGTTCCTTCCTTAAAAGATGATGAACTAGACGTTATTGGAGAATTAATCTCTAATATGTATGGCGCAATTGAAGTGAACAAAATGATTAAAGAAGGTGCAACTAAAAAAGATGCAGTAAACAACTTTATGAAACGTGTTTTAGGTTCCATTGATAAATAATTGAAAAAGAAAAATTAGTATTTAAGAAACCACTTTGCGAAAGCAAGGTGGTTTTTTTTATTTAAATTAATTACTGCTGCTCTATCTACTCGGGAAATCCCATGGATTTTCCTCTGGTTCGTTTTCTTTAACTAATTTATGCTAACCGTAACTTTCCTAAGCGTAAACAATTAAAAACCGATAACCACTTCCTTTTTCAATCTTGAAAACACAGACTTAAAACTCTTAGCTGATTTAAATCATATTTAAATTGGACTTATCCTAATATATTGTAATATAAAGGGCAAAAATAAATACGCAACATCATGAAAACTAAAACCTTACTAGAACTATTCACCTTATCTTCCAGCCTATATTATTTGGCAAAAGACACCCATTTCATAGACAGATTGAATGAGTTTTCTGAAAAAGGAAAAGACAATATTAATAAAATGGCTTCCAATTCTGAAGTTGATGAAAATGGTGAAGAGCTTGAATTCATGGATAAAATAATCCAAAAAACAAGTCAGGTAAAAGAAGAACTAGAACATAAAATTGAAGAAGTAGTTGTTCAGTTTTATAAAAAAGTAAACATCGCTCATTTAGATGAAATCAAGGGATTGAATGAAAAACTCGACAAAGCAGACAAAGCCATTGCCTTATTGGAAGCACGTTTAAACCATATAGAAACTAAAGAATAATATGAAAGGTTTCACTGCAATAAAAAACAAATACCGATCGGCCTCAAGATATAATCAAATTCTACGGGTTCTAATCAAATATGGTTTTGAAGACCTTGTACATTATCTTGAAAAAAGCAAACGCTTTACAATTGTTCAACATATAATACCTCAAGCTTCCAGAAAGCACGCAAAAATGTATTCTAAGTGGGCAAAAATGCGCTTGGTGTGTGAAGAATTAGGTCCCACATTTGTAAAGTTTGGCCAGATAATGAGTAGCCATCCAGACTTGATTCCTTTAGAGTTAGTGCAAGAATTAGAAAAACTACAAGACAACGTACCACCAATGCTTGAAAATGAAGCAAAGGATATGGTGGAATCTGAATTAAAGGATAACGTGAACAACTTATTTGCCTGGTTTGATCCAAAACCATTTGCTTCTGCATCCATCGCTCAAGTACATATTGCAACCTTGCATTCTGGAGATCGTGTTGCTTTAAAAATACAACGTCCTGGCATTAAAGAAACTATTATAGAAGATATAAAAGTGATGTACTCCATTGCCGAGGTACTTGAAAAACGTATTCCTTCTATAAAAAGTTTTGACCCGCTTGGTTTAGTAAGAAACTTTGAAGCGTCTATTTTAAAAGAACTAGATTTTATTCATGAGTCTATAAACGTGCAACGGTTTTATAATAACATTACACAAGATGAGGATAGAACACAGTTTGCCCACGCACCAAAAGTGTATCAAAAATATACAACAGCTAAAGTCCTTGCTTTAGAATT
Source organism: uncultured Flavobacteriaceae bacterium (assembly GCA_947502495.1). Classification (GTDB taxonomy): domain Bacteria; phylum Bacteroidota; class Bacteroidia; order Flavobacteriales; family Flavobacteriaceae; genus Oceanihabitans. Next base: position 209,060 of record CANNAC010000005.1, read on the forward strand.
TATAGATGGCATCAAAATTAACAAAATAAAAGTATTAGAAGAAAAAGGGTTTGATTGTAAAATTATTGCAAGACGTTTGGCTAAAAGTTACTTCAAACAAATTTTTGAGTACGGTTTCTTTCACGCAGATCCGCATCCAGGTAATTTATTGGTATTACCTAACGGTCATATTTGCTATTTAGATTTTGGTATGATGGGCAGTATTCTGCCAAGAGATATTATAACATTTGGTCAGTTATTTATGGCTATTACCAAAAAAGATGTAAAAAAGATAATTCGCGCTTTGCAACATTTATCAAGCAATACGTCTATAACTAATATGAGAGCGTTAGAATTTGATATTAACGAGTTTGTAGAAAACCATTATGTTAGAGCAGTTCATAAAAATGAAATGAGCACAATTATGCTAGAACTAAAGGATATAATTATTGCTCACGGTTTAAAAGTACCATCTCATTTTTTCCTTTTTGCAAGATCACTGGTTACTATTGAAGGTGTCATACAAAAACTAGACCCAGAACTGGATCAATTTGCAATGGTTCGTCCCTATTTAATAAAGATTGTAGCCAAAAAATTTAACCCTACAAGAATAGGAGAAAAAACACTGAATTCGCTTTACGAGTTTGGTAACTATATGGAAGAATTCCCAAGGGATTTAAAAAATGCAATCCGAAAAATTAATAGCGGACAAGTAAAAGTAGATTTAACACACAAAGGTATCGATCCAATGGTGCATACCATGCAACGCGTAACCAAGCAACTGGTTACTGCTTTTATAATGGCAGCCTTAATTATTGGCGCTTCGCTGTTTATTATCTCAGAAGTAGAACCGCTATGGAAAGGCTATTCTATAATTGGTGTGGTATGCATAGTAATAACGCTAATTTTGGCTTATGGAATGCTACGTAATGTCAGTAAAGGGGATTACGACAATAAAGAGTAAAGGTCTACGCTACTCCACCGTAACACGTAACTTTGATAAAGGATTTAAACCTAAAAAAGCACAATGTTACCATTGTGCTTTTTTAGGTTTATAATTAATAATTAAGGTTTAGAAAATGCCATTTTTAAATGACTGAAAGCTTGTGAAACTTCTCCTTGAAAATGCTCCCATTTCGTTTCTTCTTTTTTCGCGTACTTAGCCTTGAATTTTTCGATATAGCTGTTAAATTCCTGCTTTCCTTTTTCAAAAGATTCTTTAGCACCAACGGTACTATCTTTAAAATGATCTTCCAACACCTCTAGTTGTATCTTAAATTTTTCGATTTCTACAAGTACTAAGGCATACATATGGCTAAGTTTTTTGTTCGTTTTAATCTTAACCTCAATTTCATGAATCGATAACAACAATTGCTTCTTTTGCTTAGCAAAAGCTTCCTTTGTTTCTGCTTTTCCTAAAGCCAATTGAACACGAAGTTCGTCCATTTTTTTATTAATGTCCTCTATCTTTTCTTTTCCTGATTCTATTTTAAATTTACTATCATGTATAAATAGGTTAAATTTCTTTTTAAGCTCTTCATACTTATCCTGTGCTTCTGCTTTACCCAAAGCTGCTTGTACTTGAAATTCTTCTATTTCTACAGCACTCTTTTTTAGAGCTTCCGTAATTTTGTCTACAAATTTAGCATGTTCCTTATTTTCCATAATATTTTAGATTTTTGTTTCCATCAAATATCATCATAATAATCATTGCTTAAAATGATAAATCTCAGTTATTCAATCTTTTATATTTTCACATGCTTCCCCTTTTCAAAACTTTTACACTTTGTTTTGGCATATGAATGGTAATTTTCATACTCCTTAAATGACTTGTCTTCAAAATAATTCAAAGTTATTTTGTTATTGTTATCCTTACTCGTTGTCCCTGCCAAATTTATAATGAAAACCATTTTATGGAAACAAGGTGTTTTTTTGTTTCCAATACAGTTTGAGTTTTTACCAATTTCTGCTAACTTCGTTTTACTTTGCATGTAATACCCTAATAATGTACCTTACTCGTATACACGATACAGAATCTAAAACCACATAACAAAATGGGAATACCTTGTTTCATAAACCTTCACACCAAAAACAGAAAAGGAATAGCCTCCCTTTTTACCCTTATGCTTTTCGTATTATTAAGTGCTTGTAAAGAACAAAAGCAATTACCTATCCAACAAGAGATTCCTATAGAATCTTATACAAATAGTCTTACAAAAGATACGGTTGTAAAAGAAAGCCTTCCGGTAAACTTTCCATTTCTAGAAGCTTCCATCGACGATCAAATTAGCCCATTTGTACGTCGAATATTTCAAGATAAAAAAGATCATTTTTGGTTTGGTACTAATGGCGATGGCGTTGCTAGATACAATGGCCATACACTAGAATATTTTTCTGTTAACAACGGACTTGGAGGTAGTGCCGTTCGCGGAATTGTAGAAGATAACACCGGAAACATCTGGTTTGGTACCGAAAGAGGACTAACCAAATACGATGGCGATGCCTTTAAAAATTACAGCGAAAAGGATGGCCTAATTCACAATAATGTGTGGAGCCTTTTTATAGATAGTAAAGGAATAATATGGATAGGTACCTTGCAAGGCGTATCTTGTTTTAACGGAAAAACATTCACCACTTTCGAACTCCCAGAAACAGAACCCGATTATAACCGAGGTGTTACTAGCAAGAAAATAGTACACAGTATTATGGAAGACAGCAAGGGCCAAGTGTGGTTTGGCACCAATAAAGGTGCATTTGTGTATGACGGAAAAGCTTTAACCAATATTTCGGAAAAGGACGGCTTATGTAACAATTCGGTAAATGATATTTTAGAAGATAAAAAAGGAAATATTTGGTTTGCTACGCATTACAAAGGTGTTTGTTATTGGGACGGAAAAATCTTCACCAGCTTGCCTACCAAACAAAGAGAAAGTGGCACCGAAGTCTGGAGTTTATTCGAAGATACCGCTGGTCAAATATGGTTTCCTATTGAAAGTTTTGGGGTGTACCGCTACAATGAAAAATCCCTTACCAATTTTAATTTCCAACACGGACTTACTAGCAACGCGATTCAATGCGCTTTTGAAGATAAAGACGGACGACTATGGCTTGGCGGTTATATGGGACTATTTCGTTATGACGGCCAATCCTTTGTTAATGTAACCAAAAATGGTCCGTGGTAAAAAGGACATCAATAGCGCTACACATATAATAAAACAAACCTATTAATGGTTTTTAAAAACCACTTTGTGAAAGCTTGGTGGTTTTTTTATGCTTTTTATTTAGCAATGATGCGTAGCACAAAACAGACAACACAAACCACCGCAACACGCTCAATAATAGAAAAATACGTAGAACTACGTGTTTTATAATAGACAAATAAAAACTAACTTGTATGCGTACGGATTTACCTAAACAATAGACTTATTATCTCCCTTCGTATTTACAGGGGTTAATCGACAAAAGTGATAATATAATACGTTGGCAGTAATAGGACAAAAATCAGAACCAAATGATAAAATTCTTTAGAGTATCGAAACACAATTTAGTAAAACAAAATCAAAGATCTAGTAGACCTTTGGTTGAGATAGCCGCTTGCGGTCGTCTTAAAAACCCGCTTTAAAAATATGATTCAGTTCTTTCGTAAAATTAGACAAAATTTACTTTTAGAAGGTAAAACTGGCAAATACCTAAAATATGCTATTGGAGAAATTGTACTCGTGGTTATTGGAATATTAATTGCGTTACAAATTAATAATTGGAATGAGAATAGAAAAAGGAACATGGAAGAGGTTTTGATATTAAATAGCCTTCATGAAGATTTGGAACTAGCAAAAAAGCAATCAGAAACTAATATTTTGACGGAACAAGAATTGAAAAAGGCCTTACTTTTTCTAATCAATTATCAATCCAACAACTCCGAATTAAAAAAAACTATGGATTTAGATTCCGTTTTTAGTCATGGTCTTTGGAGTTTAGGAGGCACTATTCCAGTCATAAATGCATATTCAGATTATAAAAACACAGGTAAAATTGGCCTTATTAAAAACAAAAATCTAAGAAAAAAATTCACTGATTTAGAAATGAGTTTAGGGGATCTAAAAGAACTAACGAATGACCGAACGAATGTTCAACAAATTAGAATTGATAATATTGCAGAAAATGATATTAATTTTATCCGTTTAACAAAACGTAGTATACCGGAATTAAATATTGAAAATGAAATAGAAAACGATTATAATTTGATTTTAAATAATTCTAGAATACGAAATCTATTTGCAATGAAATTAAGAATGTCTAATGACGTAAATAAATATAATAAAGATCTGAAATTGGAGATTCTCCATATAATGACTTTAATTAATTCAGAATTAAATAATAAAAAATAACGAAAGGCAAACATCAGGTATTATTAATTGTTAGGTACTCGCCTACACGGAAAATCTTTCCGGATTTTGTATTCAGATTGTATTTGCAAAATTAGTTACTTAAACACGCGATTAATCATAAACAACATGGTTAACAAATATTTGATAAATGCATGACTAGAAAGGAAAGAATACAAAAGTTTTACAGCAAGAAACCCTCTATTATATCTCAAGGTATTCCAAAGAAAGAACAAGAAAGTCGCTCCGTAGGATGGCGTTCTAAAGATTCTGCTAATGAAAGTTATAGTGCTGCCTCGTCTTATGCTTTTCTTCATGATAAAGAAATCAAAAGTGTCCTGGATGTAGGCGCTGGATTGGGTGGATTTCTTTCCTTTCTAAGGCATACAAGAGGATTTGATGGCAACTATTATGGTATTGAAATATTAGAAGACTTTTTTTCCTATGCCAATACCAAATATCTAAATGATCCTATGGCAAAATTTGTTTGTGGAGACTTTTTATTATTCCCATTGGATAATCATATTTTCGATTGGTCCTTTTCTATTGGTAGTCTTTCCGTTATTCAGGAAGATCAAAAGCATGAAAATAGCAAAACCATACTTAAAATGTATGCGGTATCTAAATTTGGTTTTAGTATCTTTTTAAATGACGCAAATAAATGTCAAGTTTTAAAAGGCCATGACATCGATAATTTCGTTACACAGATTCATGAGTTACTCCCTAATTGCAAGGCTATTGAGGTTAATCCATTTGGTAAAGGAAACCTGCCAGCCAAGACAATGATTCATGTATTAAAATAATTTTAATGGGATGAAAACATTTGCGAACAATACTTAAAAATAATCCGTAGATTAGTGCGTAAACAAAGAATAGTATACTTTGAAAAACATTCTACGAAAAACAAAAAATGGAATTATATAAAAGAATATTGGAACTAATAGATATAAATCTCATTTACTGTCTGATTCCAATAATTCTGACTTTAATGGTTATCGAACGCTGCTTTAAAAATCGATTTGAAACAAAAAAAACGCTGTATTTAATTCGCTGGACAATACTTATTTATACCATAGTCACCTTTATTTTTTATTTTATTGAAATAGCTATGCATCCAGAGGAATATGCTTTTATTAATCGAGCAACAGGACCTTATGCATTTGCATATTGGATCATGCTTTTATCTGCTTCCATTTTACCGCTTACTTTATTCAATAAAAAATTAGCGTCCAAATTTTGGTATGTGCTGTTAGTCGCATTTGCTATGAAAAGCGGTATGTATTTTGAACGCTTCGTGATAATCGTGACAAGTTTTCATCGAGACTATTTACCCGGCAATAGCAATACAGAATTAATAGACGTATTCTTTTTTGGTATTGGAATGCTATTTCTACAAGGAGTGCTAATTGCAATTTTTACTTTGGGGATATTTGAAATAATCAAAAAACAAAAAAAAGGGCAGAACACTTTTTAACTTATACCAATCCCCTTTTTATCTGTGCTACGATTTGGTTCCCTCTATAAATAGCACCTTCCATATAGCCTCCATAACTTGGTGACGTTTCCGAACCTGCAATAAAAAAACGATCCTTTACATATGCTTTTTGATATATGGGATGGCCGTTGTTTTCGTGCGGACTTATAAATCCAGAATCCGCTGTGGCAACTAAAGGTTCTTCGCTCCAATTCTTTTCTTCATACGAAAGATAATTACTTCCATCTTCCCCAAAAAACTTAAAAAGCTGTTCCCGTACTTTTTCTTCTCTATAGGCTTTGGTTTCGGTAGCTAAAGCACCATGTAAAAAACCCATTAATGCAAAGTGTTTATGCTCCAAATCAGTATGATCATACATTTCTGTAAACGGACCGACATTACTAAAACCAACACCAGACAACCCTTTTTCTTTCCAGAAGGCACTTTTATACACCAATGCAAACTTAATGGCATCCTTCATCCAGGTATGTGTATGCTTGGCAACTTGTATCAAATTGCTATCTAATGCGGGAGAAAACGCCACGCTATGTACCAATACTTTTGGTGGTATTGTAGAAACCACAAGATCTGCAGCAAAAGCGGTGTTTTCCGTAAGAACTTCTACCCCACTTTCTGTGGTATTCATTTGCTGTACTTTTTGATTGAACAACAATTCCTCTTTAGAAAAATCCATGGCTAATTGCTCTAAAAGAACACGCGTACCACCAGCAATTCGATAACTTATTTCTTGATTTTGTGGAAGCTGAAAACGTTGTACTGCATTCGCACTTGTTGCTTCAAATAAAGCATCACCACGCATGTCTTGTTCAAATAAGGTAATGTTTAATTCGCTACACAATTTTAATAGTTCTTCATTGTATTTCCATAACCAGGTTGCACCTAATTCTACATGGGTATCATGCACGTTTTTGGTGAAAATTCTTCCGCCAATTCTAGTATTCGCTTCTAGAATACGTACTAAAAAACCTTCTTTTTTTAATCTATATCCCAAATACAAACCCGAAAGTCCAGCGCCAATAATTACTATTTTCTTATTCATTCTTTCAAAGGTAACGAAGATTGGGTGTATACAAAACTGCTATGCGAAAGCTTGGTGGTTTTTTATGCTTTTTTTATAGGGATTACGGTTTACCGTAAAATAGTTTATAGAGCGTTTTATAACTTGGCCTTGCGGGATAAAAATACGTAGTTCTACGTATTTTATGATTGAGGAATAAATGCTAACTTGGGTGCTTGCCTTTACAGGCTTATATGAATAATAGCCCTAGAATCCTCTGTTGTATTTTTGGGATACAAGCAATAGAAGTGATGATATAACGAGTTGTAAACAAGCTTAATACAACCGAACATTAGGCACATTTGGTTTTTGCCAAAGCCTAAATCCAAAGCTAAAAAACCAAAAGAGCCTAATCTTGCCAACGCTGAAAGAAAATTGAGGAAAACCGTAAACTGAATAAAAAAATTAAATGTATTTTAGATAATTCAAATTGTAATAAAAGAATCTGCACATATTAAGAATGACAATAGACGAAATTTATAAAAAAGAAGAAATAAGTGTACGATCATATCACGTTTGTAAATACAATAACTTAAATTCAGTTAAAGATTTAAAAGAATATTTTTACAAGAGAAAATCCTTTGACAACCTTCGAAATTGCGGAAAAAAATCTAATGAAGAACTAATTGAATTATGCAACAAATATCAAGGCGAATATCTCGAAACCCAAGAACTTGAAAATAATAAAGAAAACCCTCTCAAAACAATAATTTCAGAATTAACAAGGGTTCAAAGAGAAGTAATAAATAGTTTCATTCTTGTAAATACAAATAGTCTTACAGTAAGAAGTAAAAATGGAATATTACTTCACTTGAAAAATAATTTAAAGATTAAAAACTTTGCTGAAAAAATATTGCTTTCCGAAAATTTTGCAATTAAAAACATAAGAAATATTGGAGCTAAATGCATTCCAGAAATAGGAATATACATTTCTATAATAAAAGATTTCTTGATTGAAGTAAGTCAATCAAATGACGAAAAACAATTAATTTCATTAAAGAATAATTTTTTAATTCAACGCACCTATTCTATTTCAAAAATCCCTAGTGTAATACTCGAATCAGAATCAGTTTTCTTACTTACAGATTTTTTATTAGATAATAATGCTTTATTTGATAAGACACATACAATCATAGTTAAAAAAGCTTTTAAAATATATCAAAATCAGATAGAATTAACTCTTGACGATATTGCTGATGAAGTCAACTTGACTAGAGAAAGAGTAAGACAAATAAGGAAAATATGTATTGACAACCTATATAACAAGCTCTTATTTATTCAAAACTTCAATGATGATTTATTCCAAAAATATAATATCGATATTGATTCCAATCATATTGAAATAAGTACAGATATCGTTGAACTTATTAATATTACAAATAAGACAAATTTTTCCACAGAGTATATTACCTACATATTATCTGTCTATTTATTTGATAATTTCTCATTAATTGGAAATAATGAAGATGTACTACAGCCTCAATATTTTAATGCTCGAAATAGACATAATTGGATTAATTTTTACTTAATAAAAAAGGAAATAGTTTCTGAAATAAATTTTGTTGCTTTAGCTGACGATATTGAAAATAGGATAAGTGACCGGATCGAAGAATCTTATTCTTTTAATTTTAAAAGTTACTTGTCAAGATTCTTAACTAACAATAATATTGAGATTTTAGATTCAGCATTTCCGATTGGAGAAAAAATAATTAATGATGAGTTTGAATTGTATATAGATTTATATGACAATCTAACATTCAAAAGAAATACCGTAAAACAAGTTCCAGAATACATAATTGAAGCTCTAGAAAATATTGGAGAGCCTTCTAAATTAAATACAATATATAATTGGATTGAAAAAGAATATCCTGGTGCTACAAAAAGTGAAGAAGCTTTAAGAGGTAGCTGTCAGAGGAGCGATGAAATAATCTATTTTGGAAGAAGTAGTACTTTTGGGTTAAAAAGATGGGAAAATTCAAGAGATAATATAAGAGGAGGAACAATTAAAGATATAATAACTGAACTTTTAGAAGAATCACAAACTCCAATTCATGTTATTGAGATTTTAAATGAAATACATAAATATAGAGAGCCAACCAATGAAAGGAATGTAATCACAAATTTAAAATTAGATCCCTATAATAGTTTTATAATTTTTAATCAAAAGTTTATTGGTCTTGCGATAAAAAAGAATTTATATAATTTAAAAAAATATGAAAATTTACCTATCCAACTAGGGAAAAAAATAAGCGGTTTAATAAAAAACCAGAAGATAAATACTGAAGGAGAAATGCTCAATTATCTGTATATTAATTATCACCTTACAAATAAAGAATCCTTAAACATATTAACTAGTCTTAATATAACATTATGAAAATAAAAGAAACGAAAATTCAACAATCCGAAAGGCTAAAAGAAATAAGCATTGAAAAAAATGTTGATTATAAATCTTTGAATCTCCTTTTAGACTCTGTTAAAACAAAAAAATTACATTCTAGAAGAAACTATCATCAACAAACAATTGATGACACTATAAATAAAGCTGTAAAATGAAGTTCTCAAATATAGAAATAAATAATTTTAGGCAATATTACAATTCCGTTAATGTTGACTTAACCACTAATTTAGAACAAAACATTGTTGTTATTGGTGGTCGAAATGGTTATGGAAAAACAAATTTTCTTTTATCTATAGTTTGGTGCTTATATGGTGATAATATTGCTAAAATTGATGATAACTTTAAAAAGGAGATACAGAAAGAAAAAAATTACTCCTCTTTTATGCAACAATCAATTAATTGGAAAGCAAAAAAAGAAAATATTGATAATTTTTCCGTTAGTATTCAAGTTACAGATATTGAACTTCCCGAATTAAAAAAACTAAATTCTAATTCTGAAAGTGTAATCATATCTAGAACATTTAATGTTTCTAATATGAATGAAACTCTTTCTATTATAGACCCAATTTCTCATATCGAGATTTTTGATGAACAATCCGATAAAATAAATTTTATAAATGATTATATAATCCCTTTAGATGCAGCAAAATTTGTCTTTTTTGATGCTGAAAAAATTTCGGAAATCGCAAATTTATCTATTAAAGAAGAAGGAAGTTTTATAAATGATGCACTAGGTAAAATTTTGGGATTAGACATATATGATACACTCATTGAAGATATTGAGTTTTATATAAATAACCTCAAAAAGCAAGGAGCTAAAAAAAACTTACAAGAACAAATTATTGATAGAGAAAAAATTATTGAACTTTCTGAAAATCAAATTTCTGGTGAAGAAGGTTTGGAAGAAAAAAATGCAGAACTTCAAAAAGAAATAGATGAATTGAAAAAGAATGTTAGAAGATTCGACAGTTTAATTTCACAACATAGCAAACAAGGTAATTCTACTTTTGATAGAGAAGCTATATTACTCGATATTGAAAAATTAAAGAAAAAAGAATTAGAATTAGGTGATCGTTTTAATGAATTGAGCGAAATTATTCCTTTAGCTATTCTAACAGGAAAACTTGAAGCTGTAAACGAACAAATTGAAATTCAAGAAAAAAATGAAATATCTCAAGGTACTTCGAAGGAAAATTCAGAAAAAATAGAAAATTTTATTGAGCTTTTATTCAATAAACCTCCAGAGCCAGAAAATTCATCATTGTCACTTAAAGACAAGTTATTTTACTATGAAAAAGCACAAAAACTAGGCTCCGAATTATTTAATGAAAATGGTGAATTTCAAGAATTGGAATTTGAACACGATTTAAATAATGCAGAAAAGAAATTAATTACAGATGCAATTAAACTAGTAAACACACAATCTAAAAATTTATTTGAATCAACAATTGAAGATTTTAACACAACTAAAATTAAAATTTCCGAATTAAACAAAACGTTAAGTAAAGTTGATGCTGATTTAGAAGACGAGCTGGTGTTAGACTATTCTGCTAAAAAAGAAACAGCAGATTATAACATAACTGAAAATAATAGAAAGATTGGAGAAAACAATCAACAGATTTTAAAGTTAAAAAAGGATATTCTTCGTTTGCAACAGGAACTAACAGGTTTAGTAAAAAAGGTAGATATCAATGCTCAAAATAAACTTAAAATAAATGAAAGTTTAAAATACATTGATGTCTTAAATTCATTCCTCGAAGAACTGAAAAAAAATCACGAAAAGAGTTTAGAAAAAACTATTCTTAATGAATTAAAAGTGTTGATGCATAAATTAAATACTAAAGAAAATAGTAGTCGATTTATTGAGGATGTAAAAGTAATAACTCTAGCCAAAGGTCAAGGGATGAAAATTACTTTATTAGATCAAGATGATAACGAAATAAGGAAAGAAAGCCTATCATCTGGAGAAAAACAAATATATATATCTTGCCTTATAAAAGCAATTTTAAACGAATCTATTCAAAGTTTACCAATTTTTATAGATACGCCTCTTGGTAGACTTGACGAAGAACATAGAGATAATATTACCAAAAAATATTATCCATCTCTTTCCGAACAAGTTGTGCTATTTTCAACTAACAGTGAGATAACTCCAAAAAGATTTAACGATATATCTGATAATGTTTCAAAATCATATCTACTTTACAATGATGGAGCTAATACAACTTTAAGAAACGGTTATTTCAATACTAAAAGCAATGATTAGATTTAAAATAGATATAGAGAGTACAGAATTATTAGATAGAATAACTAATATCTATAATTTCAAAAGAGATACAATTACAGGTAGAATTGCCTTGTCATTAAGTATTGAAAAGGGTTCTGTTTTTAATGAAGGAGAAGACAACCTACCTCAAAATGGTAGAGAATATACTCCAACGAGTAATATATTTGGTCGTTTAATTAATGATATAGACAATTTTAAACTCTATAAAACAATTTTTGACCAACATTATAATAAAGAACTTTCAGATAATGAATTTATAAAATTGTATAAACTTCACTTAAAAGATGGTTTAGAGATATGGAATAAAGAATTAAATAATGGAGATATTACTAAAGGCGATCACATCTCATACTTACTTAAACCTATAAAAAAAGGTTTATCAAAAAGAAGTTCAAATGTACATATTGCTAATCCAAAAGAAGTAGAATCGGATTTTTTTAATATCAATAGCACAAATAAACCTATTGAACTATATCTTGGAAATGAACTAAATGGTGATCCTATTAAAATTAAAATAAATGATGAAACAGAATATACAAGTCGTCATTTCGGAATTGCTGGAACAACAGGTTCTGGAAAAACCCAGCTTGTATTTGATATAATTTACCAAATTTCGAAACAAACAAATTATGAATTAAATTTCACCTTTTTTGACTTCAAAGGCACAGATTCAAAGGAAAAACTTGATTCTTTTCTAACAGCAACAAAATCTAACTTTCTTGATATAAAACATCAAAGCGGTTTTCCTTTTAGTCCTTTAAAGAATTATGATTTAAGTAACCAAAATTATATAGAATCTTTTGCAAGTGATTTAAGAACATTTTTTAAGGATATTAGGCAAGTTCAATCAGCTAGTTTAGTTAGAGAAATTAAAGATTATTATTTCGACAATAACTCTTCTCCATCATTAGAAGATTTATTAGAAAGTATTTTAGAAAAAAATAAGGGTAAATTTGATACGACAACAAGTGTTATTCAACAACTTATAAACTCTGGAATATATGATGAATCCAAATCTTATTCTATTTTCAATCAAAGCACATATATTTCAATGCCTTCAGAGGTTACAAAAGAAATTAAGCAATTTGTAACTTTTAATCTTTTGAAATTTATGTACGACAGTATTAAAAAATCAGGAGATACGACTGTTACAAATAATATAAAAGCTTTAAAACATATTATTATTATTGATGAAGCACAGAATTTTTTACAACATAAAAATGCTAGACCAGTAATTGAGTCAATGTTGAGAGAATTGCGTTCAATGGGTATTATTATAATTTTAATTGCTCAAGAAACTCAAGATTTTATTTATAAAGATTTTAATTTTATGTCACAAATTCAATTTCCTATATGTGCAAATGTCAAAGATAAATCTGCAAAAAGAATTATTCCATTCCTTGGTAGTGTTAATAGTGAAGTTAAATTAAACGCGCAATTAGCAAAACTAGAAGGAGGAAAAGCTTTAATAAATATTGGAGAACCAAAACTTATTGAATTAAAACAATGGTGGAAAACTAAACAAGAAGAAAACTTATAAGCCGAAGCAATGTTCAAGCACATCTATTTTTTTTACCAACGCTCAAAAACCCCAACCCTAAAGAAAAAAAAAAGAGCTTTTACGCCAAAGCTCACATTTGAACTAATAGAAAAACATTGGAAAACCAAGCTGAACGGAATATAGCCAGTTTACAACAATGTATAAAAATAATAGCGGTTTAATCGCTAAAACGAAAATAAATAAATATAAAAAAGGTCTGTGTTTAATCGAAAAATTAGCGTTTCAAAATCCGCTAATATTCTTATACTAGACCGTTAGCAATCATTAAAAAATAGAATGAAGAAAATAATATTAACAATAGTAGTATTTCTAGTCGGATTGAATTTCTCAATTGCACAAAGTAAAACAGAAACAATAGAATGGTTAGATACCTATCCTGAAATACTTCAAGACAATGCCAAATACTATAATAATTTTTCTGGTTATCAATTAAAATTTTTTGTTTCTGAAAATGACGAAGTAACTAAATTAACTTGGATGGAGGAATCAGATGACACTTCTCCTTATTATCAGCGAACTAATGTTGAAAATATTTATAGAATTATATTATATCCAAAAGAGAAAAACTCACAAAAATGGTATAACTTACAACTATATTGTAAAGAAGGAGTTTCTAATATTTTGTTTATTTTTCAAGAAAAAGATTCTGCTTTAAGAGTTTATAAAGCAATTAAGCATCTTACTACATTTTATGATACAGATATCGAATTTGAAGATAAAGTTAGTATAGAAAATAAATTTTAATGGGACTAGAAAAAACAAGGGAAATTCTCCAAAGATATATTAATCAAAACTCCGAATACTTAAAAAGAGCTAAAACTGATATTAAACCTGATTATACAGAAAAAGGTATAGGAATGCAATCAGGCGAAGGATATAGTTATTCTGGACTTGAAAATTTTGAAATAGATCTAATATACAATTCGATACGAGAATTAGATTTAATTGTCAACAAAAAGGATAGTGCTATTCATTTAAATGTTGAAGAAGTATTTATTACAGAAAAAAGAGCAATTACAGAATTAATTGAAACCAAAAAATTCATTAAAACTAAACTTAATGAATTAATTAATATTAATCAAAAATATTTTAAAAAAGAACATTCACATTACCCATTAAATGTTTGTATTAACAGCTATTCTGTAATCAATGGAATTTTAAATGAAATTTTTAATTCTACAGAAATAAAAACATTTTTGGAACCAAATTTAATTTCAAAAATTACAGAAGAAAATATTAACTTAAAATTTATATCTCATTGGAGAAAAATAAAAAAGAAATATCTCATTCATTTATTAGCATTTATATCTTTTATTTTAGTAATTATTTTAGTTTTAATATTTAGAGATAGTAATACAATAAATAAAACAGCAAAAATTATATCAATTATAATAACTGGTTTTATTATGATTCTATTTAATCTGTTTTTTAATAACCATAATTCATTTAGAAATTCATTTAGACTATTAAACAAAAAGTCAAGAGGGAAATTAATGAATGAAGAAAAAAATAAATTCAAAGAAAATCTCGAATAACGTTTGCTAACACCGCATAAAATTAATTACTAATCTATCCTACTTCAATAAACCAACACCAATTCCCCATTCCATTTTTATTCCCTAAATTAGTTAAGCATTCATAACCGGAGGGAAAATACATCAAAATCAAGCAGCATGGAAAGTTTAAACCAAAGTATTGAAAACCATTATCTTCAAGAAGGACTTTATGAAAACATCGTCCAGCGTCTTAAAGAACAAAACATTGCTTTAAACCATGTAAAAAGATCGGATATTGCTGGTGTAGATGAGTTTCACGTGCGAGGTGCCGCCGTATCTAAAGAACTTGCCAATAGTATTAACCTAAACGGCCTGCATGTTTTGGATGTAGGTTGCGGATTAGGCGGACCTTGTAGAATGCTTGCCGAAGAACATAATTGTCAGACCACAGGAATAGATATAAGTACCGAATACATTCGAACAGCGACTAAACTTTCCGAACTGGTCCATCTGCAAAACAAAACCACTTTTATACTAGGAGACGCTGCCCATCTTCCTTTTGAGAATGACGCTTTTGATGTGGTTTGGACGCAACACGTACAAATGAATATTCCGGATAAGAAACAATTTTATTCCGAAATACATCGCGTATTAAAACCTGGTGGCCATTTTCTGTATTACGAGATTTTAAAAAAAGGAAAGGAAGCAGTAAGTTATCCAATGCCTTGGGCAAGTACTGCAAACCAAAGTTTCCTATTTCAAGCAGAAGAAATGGATGCTTTTCTAACAGCTCTTGGTTTAACCAAAGAACAAACTACCAATCAAACCGAAGCTGGTATTGCTTTTTTTGAAGCGCTTTTTGCTAAACTGCAAGTTTCCGGACTTCCAAAAATGGGACTAAACGTCTTAATGGGAGAAACAATAAAACCAAAATTAAGTAATCTACTAGCCCATTTAAAAGCTGAGAAACTAGAACTTAAAAGTGGCGTATACAAGAAATAACAATTCCCAATTACATATCAAATAAATTACGTATATTAGTCAAAATAAGATAGTTACAATTTTAATTTGTCTTATTTTCTTTTCAAAAAATCATTGCATACATACTTGGTCCCTAAGACTTGAAACATGAATCATATAAAAAAGGTAATATTATGGAACAACCAAACCACAAAGCAGTATACGAATACGAATTAGAAACTTGGTCGAGATGCGCACCAAGTTATAACGACACTTGGGCAACTTTAACCAATGAAACACTTCCGCTATTATTACGAAAAACAAAAGTAGACGCCAATCTTAAGGTCTTAGACATTGGTTGTGCTGCAGGAAACTCCACAAGTAAAATTAGCGAAGGCGGAGCAAAAGTTATTGGAATCGATTTTTCTCAAAAAATGATTGACCAAGCGAATGCTTCGCATCCAAATCTGACTTTTAAACAATCGGATGCCGAGAATATGCCACTAGAAGATAACAGTATGGATGTGGTAATCGCCAATTTTGTTGTGCATCATTTTGCAGAACCAAATACCGTTTTTAAAGAAATTCATAGAGTTTTAAAACCTAACGGAAAATTTGCTTTCGCCGTTTGGGGAGCCAATGAAGAACAAAGTTCCTTAGGTGCTTTTTTTCAAGCCTTTGCAAAGCATCACGAATTATCTGCACTTCCACACGGACCACTATTTGGGGTTACCGATTTTGATACCTATAATAACATTGCAACAAAGGCTAGTTTAAAAAATTTCCAGTTAGAAAAACTAGATACCAGTTGGCATATGGATTCGCTCGATCCTTTGATAAATGGTTGTTGGGATTGGGGGAATTTACATCTCTTTCCAGAAGGGAAACAAAAGGATATTAAAAACGACTTCATTACAAACTGTGATGCTTTTAAAAAGGGGAATGGCTATTCTTTTCCACATTCGGCAATCATAGGCTATGGCGAAAAGTAAAAATTGGAGGTAACACCTTTCTAAAACAAATAAAACGGCGTTTAAAAAAGGAACAAATCCAATTTTAAACGCCGTTTTCATTAAGAATATACTTCTTTATTTTAAGAGTGTAGCAATTTCTGTAAACCCTTTATCTTCCGCATAATCTAAAGCCGTTTTATCCTCATTATCTTTAATAGAAACATCTGCTTTATGCTCTAAAAGCAACTTCACAATGGCTACTTTATCATATTGTGTAGCAAAGGTTAAGGCAGTGGTTCCGTGGTTATTTACGGCATTTATATCTGCTCCATTTTCAATTAAATACTTCGCAAAAGCGACATTCCCTTTAAAACTCACACCTATTAAAGCGGTGTTTCCAGAAGCATCTTTATCGTTAATTGGCGCTTTGTTTTCTACTAGTATTTTAGTAGCAGCTTCATTATCAAAATACGTAGCTAAAATTAATGGCGTAAAACCACGTTGGTCTTTTGCTTCGGCTAGTCTTGGGTTTTCAGATAACAATGCTTTTAAAGTGCTATTGTCTTTGTTTTTTATGCTTTCAAAAACCTGTTCTATATTTTTCATGGTATACTTTTTTTCAATAAAAAAGGAATGGATTTTTAAATCCACTCCTTTTAAAATCACTATTCTTTCTTTTATTTTAAATCAAAACGATTCGCATTCATTACTTTAGTCCAAGCTGCAACAAAGTCTTTTACAAACTTTTCTTTACTATCATCTTGGGCATATACTTCGGCATAAGCACGTAAAATAGAATTAGAACCAAACACTAAATCTACACGAGTTGCTGTAAACTTGGTTTCACCTGTTTTACGATTTTTAATTTCGTAAATACCGTTTCCTTGTGGTTTCCACTCGTAAATCATATCGGTAAGGTTTACAAAGAAATCATTAGTTAATGCACCTTCATTATCTGTAAACACACCATGTTTTGTACCACCATAATTGGTTCCCATAACACGCATACCTCCTACTAAAACAGTCATTTCACCTGCTGTAAGTCCTAATAATTGTGTTTTATCTAATAATATTTCTTCTGGACTAACTACATACTCCTTTTTCTGCCAATTTCTGTACCCATCTGCAAGTGGTTCCATAGACTCAAAAGATGCGACATCTGTCATTTCTTGTGAAGCATCCCCTCTACCTGGAGCAAAAGGAACGCTAACATTTACACCTGCATTCTTAATCGCTTTTTCTACACCAACATTACCAGCTAAAACAATAGTATCTGCAATGCTTATACCAAATTCTGCAGCAATAGGTTCTAAAACAGACAATACCTTTTGTAACTGTTTTGGTTCATTACCTTCCCAGTTTTTTTGAGGCTCTAAACGAATACGAGCTCCATTGGTTCCTCCTCTAAAATCAGATCCTCTATAAGTTCTAGCACTATCCCAAGCGGTAGAAACTAGTTCAGAAATACTTAAACTGGTACTTGCAATTTTAGCTTTAACAGCAGCAACATCATAATTATAATTTCCTTTAGGAATTGGATCTTGCCAAATTAAATCTTCTTGTGGTACATCTGGTCCAAACCAACGGTCTTTTGGTCCCATGTCACGATGTGTTAATTTAAACCAAGCACGAGCAAAAGCATCCGAAAACGCATCAAAATCGTTCTTAAATCGTAATGAAATCTCTTTATAAATAGGATCCATTTTCATTGCCATATCGGCATCTGTCATCATTGGATTATGCTTCGTGGTCAAATCTTCCACATCTACAGGCTTATCTTCTTCTTTAATATTTACCGGCTCCCATTGGAAAGCTCCTGCTGGACTTTTACGTAATTCCCATTCGTGGTTAAATAGCATTTCAAAAAAGCCGTTATCCCATTTGGTTGGGTGTGTGGTCCAAGCACCTTCTAAACCACTAGTAACCGTGTATCTCCCTTTACCTGATTTTGTTGGATTAGACCAACCTAAACCTTGCTCTTCTACATCTGCACTTTCTGGATCTGGACCTAGAATACTAGCGTCGCCATTTCCGTGTGTTTTACCAACGGTATGTCCACCAGCAGTTAAAGCAACCGTTTCCTCATCGTTCATAGCCATACGTTTAAACGTTTCTCTAACTTGTAAAGCCGTTTTTAACGGATCTGGTTTACCGTTTACACCTTCTGGGTTTACGTAAATTAATCCCATTTGAACTGCCGCTAACGGATTTTCCATAGTATCTGGACGATCTACATTTCCATAACGTTCATCACTAGGTGCTAACCATTCTTTTTCTGCTCCCCAATACACATCTTTTTCTGGGTGCCATACATCTTCACGTCCAAATGCAAAACCGTAAGTTTTTAGTCCCATACTATCATAAGCAATGGTTCCGGCCAAAATAATAAGATCGGCCCAACTTACTGTATTACCAAACTTTTTCTTGATTGGCCAAAGTAAACGTCTAGCCTTATCTAAACTAGCATTGTCTGGCCAAGAGTTTAAAGGAGCAAAACGTTGGTTACCGGTTCCTCCACCTCCACGTCCATCTGCTAACCTATAAGAACCCGCAGCATGCCATGCCATTCTAATCATTAATCCTCCATAATGTCCCCAATCTGCGGGCCACCAATCTTGAGAATCTGTCATAAATTCATGAAGATCTTTTTTAAGTGCATCTACATCTAGTTTTTTTAACTCTTCGTGATAATCAAAATCTACTCCTAACGGATTTGTTTTTGCATCATGTTGATGTAAAATGTCTAAATTAAGGGTGTTTGGCCACCAATCGGTTACCGTTTTTTCGGTTGTAGTAATTGCACCTTGCATAAAAGGACATTTACTTGCGTCTCCATTATTAGAATGATCCATATTATATCTCTTTATTATTATTTAATTTTTGATAAATTTACTCTATTAACCAGTTTAAATACTATAAATAAAATTGATTGTTTTTATTTTATCATAATAAATACTTATTGTTATTAATTTAGCACGTCCTTAAAGTTAAAGAAACCAATCTATTAAAACAAAAAAAGCATCTTCAAATTGAATTGCATTTTAAATGAAATCTTAACGAATCCATAAAACTCAAGGTTTTACTAAAAAAAATCTATTAAATAAAAGAGTAAAGTATCGATTTCTAGGAAATATTTAAAAGGAATAAAAATTCAAAAAAAAAGAAAACAAATAGTTTAAACATCTAATTATTCTTAAATTTATATTTTAATTAAATTTCATATATATGGCAACAGTAACCTTAAAAGGAAACCCAATACAAACTTCTGGAGAATTACCAAAAGTTGGCAGCAAAGCACCTAATTTTACATTAACAACAACAGATTTAGGAAGCAAATCGCTTTCTGATTTTGCAGGCAGCAAAGTAGTATTAAACATCTTCCCTAGTGTAGATACAGGAACTTGTGCACAATCTGTTAGAACATTCAATAAAGAAGCGAGCACATTAGATAACACCAAAGTACTTTGTATCTCTCACGATTTACCATTTGCTCAAGCACGTTTTTGCGGTGCTGAGGGTTTAGAAAATGTAGTAAATCTATCCGATTATAAAGATGGAAGCTTCGGAAAAAACTATGGTTTAAATTTTGTTAATGGTCCTTTAGATACTTTACATTCTCGTTGTGTAGTGGTAATAGACGAAAACGGAATAATTACACATACCGAACAAGTACAAGAAATTGTGGATGAGCCAAATTATAAAGCGGCATTAGAAGCTTTAAAATAATATATTCATAAAAAAGGTAGGTCCCTTTAAAAGTTGTATAATGACAAAAAAAGAATCTTTTCTTGTAAACAGACTTAAAAGTGTGAAATACGCTTTTAAAGGTGCCTTCTTATTAATTACTACAGAAAATAGTATTAAAGTCCAATTTTGTATTGGTATACTAATGACCATTCTAGGTTTCTATTACCAAATTTCTACTACAGAATGGATACTACAAATATTATGTATTGCGCTTATCTTAGCATTAGAAGGCGTCAATACTGCTATTGAAGAGATTGCCGATTTTATTCACCCAGAACATCATACTAAAATCGGACTGATAAAAGACCTTGCCGCTGGCGCTGTTTTTATTTTTGCAATTGCAGCATCTATGATAGGTTGCCTTATATATATTCCGAAAATTTTTTAATAGCAGGAAGCAAACTACCTATTCTTGAAAACATTGTTTACAATTTTTTAGAATAAAGTTTCGTTACCATTTGTAATTTGTATTTTTGTTTTCAATCTAGACGAAAACAATCTGAAAATATATTCAGCAAAAATTAGAAATTTAAAGATTTTCACTTTTGTGGAAAATACCTATGGCAAAAAAGAAAACGAAGACTACAAAGACTACCACCAAGAAAACTAAAACATTAAAAGCGCCAAGTTTTAAGTTATCTAGTCAACAAAAATTGGTTTTAGGTAGCTTATTAATAATACTTGGCTTATTGCTTTTTATCGCTTTTCTATCTTTCTTTTTTACAGGAAAGGCAGACCAAAGTACCTTATCTGAGTTTGCTTCTAGAAACGTAGAAACGCAAAACTGGTTAAGCAAATCTGGCGTTTGGTTAAGCGACTTTTTTATACAACGCGGTTTTGGTGTTTCGTCCTTTATATTTTCGGGCTTACTATTTCTTTCTGGTGTTTATGTTTTACTAAATCTTAAAAAAGAAAAACTAGGAAAACATTGGTTTTGGGGCACATTAATCGTTATTTGGTTATCTATCCTATTCGGTTTCTTTGCGCATAAAAACGATTTATTAGGAGGTGTTATTGGTTTTGAAATCAATTCTTATCTACAAGATTATATTGGTAAAATAGGAACAGCACTTTTACTTGTGTTTGGTTTAATCACGTATTTGGCTACTCGTTTTAAAATGACGGTAGACACGTTTAAAAAAGTGTTCCGTAAAGCGAAAAAAGGAATTAATGACGAGATGGAGGATTTTAAAGAAGAATTCACTCCTTTAGATAATGACTTAACTGCGGAAGCGGAAGAAATAAAAGCAGCATTTAATGTTCCTTTAGAAAAAGAAGAAATAACGCTAAGCAAACCGGAAGTTAAAAAAGAGGTGAAACCTGTAGTTACCACGGAAGCATTTAAAGTAGAAATAGCAAAAGAAGAAGAAATCGAGGAAGAAGAGCTAGCTATGGAAGTAGAAAAAGTTGCCGAAGAAGTTTCGGAAACAGACAATCTAGCAAACAAACTCGTAGAAGATTTTGGGCAATTTGACCCCACTTTAGAACTTAGTAATTACCAATTTCCGCCTTTAGATTTATTAAAAAAGTACGATAACGAAGGTATTTCTATCAACCAAGAAGAACTAGAAGACAACAAAAATAGAATTGTTGAAACCTTAAATAATTATAAAATTGGTATTGCTAGTATTAAGGCTACTATTGGACCAACGGTTACGCTTTATGAAATTGTTCCTGAAGCAGGAATTCGTATTTCAAAAATTAAAAACTTAGAAGATGATATTGCCTTATCGCTTTCGGCTTTAGGTATTCGTATTATTGCACCAATTCCTGGAAAAGGGACTATTGGTATTGAGGTACCA
This sequence comes from uncultured Flavobacteriaceae bacterium, assembly GCA_947502495.1. GTDB lineage: Bacteria > Bacteroidota > Bacteroidia > Flavobacteriales > Flavobacteriaceae > Oceanihabitans. The sequence continues at coordinate 231,180 of CANNAC010000005.1, forward strand.
AACAAAAATTCAACCATCGTTTCTATGCGATCTGTAATCGCATCGCAAAAGTTTCAGAAATCAGATATGCAATTACCAATTGCTTTTGGAAAAACCATTAGTAATGAAACCTTTGTTGTCGATCTTGCCAAAATGCCACACATGCTAATGGCTGGTGCAACAGGACAAGGAAAATCGGTAGGTTTAAATGCGGTACTTACTTCCTTACTTTACAAAAAACATCCTGCAGAAGTGAAGTTTGTTTTGGTCGATCCTAAAAAAGTAGAGCTTACTTTATTTAATAAAATAGAACGTCATTATTTAGCAAAACTTCCAGATGAAGCAGAAGCTATTATCACCGATAATGCCAAAGTAATTAATACGCTTAATTCACTTTGTATAGAAATGGACAATCGTTATGAAATGCTTAAAAATGCATTATGTCGTAACATTGTAGAATATAACACCAAATTTAAAGCACGTAAATTAAATCCGAATGATGGGCATGCATTTTTACCATATATTGTATTGGTGGTCGATGAGTTTGCCGATTTAATTATGACTGCTGGTAAAGAAGTGGAAACGCCGGTAGCACGTTTAGCACAATTAGCTCGTGCCATTGGTATCCATTTAATTATTGCAACACAAAGACCTTCTGTAAATGTAATTACAGGTATTATTAAAGCCAATTTCCCAGCGAGAATAGCTTTTAGAGTAACGAGTAAGATCGATTCTAGAACTATTTTAGATGGTTCTGGAGCAGACCAACTTATTGGTCGTGGAGATATGCTGTACACGCAAGGTAATGAGTTAGTACGTATACAATGTGCTTTTGTAGACACCCCAGAAGTAGAACGAATTGTCGATTTTATTGGCGCACAAAAAGCATATCCAGATGCACATTTACTTCCAGAGTATGTTGGTGAAGAAAGTGGCACAAGTCTTGATATAGATATCTCAGACAGAGATAAACTATTTCGTGAAGCTGCCGAACTTATTGTTATCGCACAACAAGGTTCTGCGTCCTTATTACAGCGTAAGCTTAAATTAGGATACAATCGTGCAGGACGTTTAATAGACCAATTAGAAGCCGCCGGAATTGTTGGCGGTTTTGAAGGTAGTAAAGCAAGACAAGTTTTAGTTCCAGATTTAGTAAGTCTCGACCAATTATTAGCAAACGAAAGTTTATAACAAAATAGAAAAACAAACATTTATTATGAAGAAGTTAATTTTCATATTTACCATTTTATTAAGTAGTATCAGTTTTGCACAAAATGATGCAAAAACCTTATTAGACGAAGTATCTCAAAAGGTAAGAAGTTACGATAACATTAGCATCGACTTTAAATATGTGCTGCATAATACTGCAGAAGATATTAAACAAGAAACGCGCGGCGATGTGGTGATGCAAGGCGAAAAGTTTAAACTAAACATCCTTGGAATTACTAGAATTTATAACGGAAAGACGCTATATAGTATTAGTCCTGAAGACGAACAAGTAACCATTTCTACCGAAGCGATGGATGACGAAGGAAGCATCACACCAAGTAAGATGTTATCTTTTTATGAAGATGGCTTTACCTACACCATGGATATTGTTCAAAATGTACAAGGAAGAAAAATCCAGTATGTAAAATTAATTCCTATAGATTCTAATTCGGAAATCAAATCGGTACTTTTAGGAATAGATGCGCAAACAAAACATATCTACAATTTAATTGAAACCGGTAAAAATGGAACAAAAACCACTTTAACCGTTAATTCTTTTAAAACTAATGAGACTATTTCAAAAACCTTATTTACCTTTGACGAAAGTAAGTTTGAAGACTACTACATCGAAAAATTAGATTAAATTAATCATAAAGAATAGCAATACATTTAAAGTGTGAAAATATTAGACCGATACATTTTAAGCACTTATCTCAAAACCTTTATCAGCGTGTTTTTAATACTCATGCTGATTTTTGTTTTACAAACCATCTGGCTATTTATCAAAGAATTAGCAGGTAAAGACTTAGACTTAATTGTCGTTTTAAAGTTCTTACTGTATTACTCTCCAAAGTTAATTCCGTTAGTATTACCACTAACTATTCTGCTTGCTTCCATTATGGTATTTGGTAATTTTGCCGAAAACTATGAGTTTGCAGCCATGAAATCTACTGGTATTTCATTACAGCGTGCCATGACCGGTTTGGGAATTTTTATTGGTATTCTTGGTATTACCACTTTCTTTTTTAGCAATAACGTAATTCCGTGGGGCGAATATAATTCCTATAATTTACGTAATAATATTAAAAAATTAAAACCCGCAATGGTTATTGCCGAAGGTCAATTTAATGATGTTGGCGATATTAATATTAAGGTAGAAGAAAAAAGCGGTGTCAACGGAAAAGACCTTAAAGGTGTTGTAATACATAAAAAAAGTAGCACTTCTGGAGGTAACAAAAACCATATCACTATTATTTCAAAAACAGGAGAACTTATTGGTAACGACAAGTCTAGCGTTTTACAATTAATATTACACGATGGTTATTTTTATGACGATACACCTCCTAAAAGCTTTAAGGAAAGAGAAAGAAAACCTTTAGTAAAGACTTCTTTTAAAAAGTATACGGTCAACATGGACTTGTCTGAAGAAAACAATCAGGATTTAGACGAAAAAAATATTTCCGATAAATACAGTATGCTTAACATAAGTGATCTAAACTATACTATAGATTCCCTTAGCGTTGAAAACCAAAAAGAATACGATGCACTTTCTGATAATCTATACCTAAGATCACAAATTGGATCCTTAGATAATGGTTTGAAGGTAAAAAAAGATACCGTATTTAATGGGGATGTTTTAAGTTTGTACGACACAAAAAAGAAGCTACAACTAATTGACTTAGCATTAAATACCACGAATAGTACAAGGCAAATTATTAGCTCTAAAGACAAATTCTTACAAGGAAAAAAGACAAATTACAACAAGCATATTGTAGCATTTCATGAAAAATTTGCACTAGGCTTTGCTTGTGTTATCCTGTTTTTTGTTGGTGCTCCTCTTGGTGCATTAATTAGAAAAGGTGGCATTGGTTTACCGATGGTAATTGCAATTCTATTATTTTTAACCTATCACTTTATTGGTATTTTCGCAAAAAACAGTGCAAATGACGGAAGTATAAATCCGGTACTTGCACCTTGGATTTCTACGATTATTATGTTTCCTTTAGGTGTATTCCTAACCCGAAGAGCAACGGCAGATAGAGGTTTATTTGAGTTTGATCATATTATTGAACCTATCAAAAAAGTCTTTAAAATTAAATCTGCTTCCGACAAAGAAGAAATCACGAATACCGAAAAAAGCTTAATTAAAGCAGAAGATGTAGATAGATTGCAATCTATTTTTACAGCATATCGTTTTCATTCTAAAACGGCATTAACATTCTATATCACAGGCTTCCTTTTTATTATTCTATTCCTCGTATTTAAGAACAATAAGCTTCCTAATTTTGCTTCAGCGGCAGTAGAACTAAGTATTATTTCTTTTGTAATGCTACTTATTTACTATATAAAATCGTTTTTAAATAGGAATGCGATGTATGCTTTAATAAAGGAAAAAACCAACGCAAAGAACCCGATAATACTTCTTTTGGGTTACGTTTTTTATCCGCTGACTCATTTTTTAAGAAGAAATAAAATTACGGAAGACTTTTCTAATACATTAAAATAAGAATACCTTTGTAACATGATAACACCAACAAAAGAAAGCAATAAAAAAGAGTACACTCTAGATACTATTGAAGCAGCCATAGCCGATATTAAAAACGGTAAAGTTATTATTGTTGTAGATGATGAAGACAGAGAAAACGAAGGCGATTTTATAGCTGCCGCAGAAAAAGTAACTCCAGAGATGATTAATTTTATGGCTACACATGGTCGTGGATTAATTTGCGCACCATTAACCGAAGATCGCTGTGAAGAATTACATTTGGATTTGATGGTACAAAACAACACGGTTTTACACCACACGCCATTTACAGTATCTGTAGATTTAATAGGACATGGATGTACTACCGGAATTTCGGTACACGACAGATCTAAAACTATTGAGTTTTTAGTAAAAGAAGATACCAAACCACAGGATTTGGGTCGTCCAGGACATATTTTTCCTTTACGTGCCAAAAACGGAGGTGTTTTACGTAGAACAGGACATACCGAAGCTTCTGTAGATTTAGCACGTTTAGCTGGTTTAAAACCCGCTGGAATTTTAGTGGAAATTTTAAATGAAGACGGAACCATGGCACGTTTACCACAATTGGTAAAAGTGGCTAAGAAATTCGACTTAAAAATTATTTCTATCGAAGACCTTGTTGCTTACCGTATGGAGCACGATTCGTTAATAGAGAAAAAAGAAGACTTTAATATTGAAACGCGTTTTGGAAACTTTCGTTTAAGAGCGTATCACCAAACCACAAACGATCAAATTCATATTGCATTAACCAAAGGTTCTTGGTCTGCCAACGAAACCGTTTTAACACGTGTAAACTCTACGCTAGTTAACAATGACATTCTTGGTACATTAACCAACAATGCAGATGAAAAACTAGACGATATGTTTAAGGTAATTAACGATGCTGGAAAAGGTGCTGTTATTTTTATCAATCAGCAATCGCAATCGATGAATCTTTTAAAACGATTAAGTATTTTAAAAGAAACACAAACAGAAGGTGAAGTAGTAAAAGCTCCTAGTATTGAAATGGATTCTAAAGATTTTGGTATTGGCGCACAAATTCTACACGATTTAAATATTCATAAACTAAAATTAATCTCGAACACACAACAAACCAAACGAGTTGGTATGATTGGATATGGATTAGAGATTGTAGAATATGTAGGGTATTAAGCCTATTAATTACAACATATAAAAGGGGAACTATTCTAGTGTAAGCTAAAATAGTTCCCCTAATTGTTTCGATTAATAGCGTTTTTAATAGGTTATTCGATAATCACTTTCCTCGTTATCGTTTGTTGGTTCGCATATATTTTCAACAAATACATTCCTGCATTTAGGGTATGCACTTGAATTTGTTTGGTATCGGTACTACTTAAAACCAGTTTTCCCATCACATCATAAACGGCTACTTTCTCTACTGGAAAAGAAGCGGATATATGAATCACATTAGATGCCGGATTAGGATATACCGAAAGCTTTACATTATCTGGAACCCATATTTCATCTACAGACAAGGTTTCAAAATTAATACTATTCGCCGCCGGATCATGTGCTCCGAAATAATTACTAGTCGTTCCTGTAAAACTTACATTTAAAAAGTTTTCAGAAAAAGTAGACACCACAAAAGGATCATCATTAGCAGCCAATATTATAGTTCCCGTTGTTGGGTTTGGTACCGCGATAACATCGAATACAGCCAATTGTATTGGCACGCCATTTTCTGCATCTATAAAATAATTAGTAACACCTGGAACTCTCAATATTTGAAAAAGTTCTTGTCCGCCACTGGTCCCACTACTGTAACCAATCCATTCACTAGCAGGAATACCAGAATTTGCTGCTTGAAAATTACCAATGGAAATCCCTAATCCTTCTGGTACATAAAAAGCAGCACCAAGATCTGCAGTATTCCCATTTGGTGCATCAAAATTAGGAGTCGCTATCAAAGCCATTTGATAATTGTCTGTTGCCGTATTTACGCCAAGAAAACTTAAACTATACTGATAAGCATCTTGCGCTTGAAGCATTATAGTTAATAAGGTAAAAACGAAAGTTATATATTGTTTTTTCATAATTGTAAATTTTAAAATAGTTTGTTTTTTTAATTTGAAATCTGACTTAGCAATAGAAATAAATTGGAATCGGATTCGTTACTGGGATGATTCAAAATAATGTCCTTTATGATATTGGTATCATTATTAGCTCCTAAATAGCGTACGGTTCCATCTAAATTAAGATCTGCATTATTATATCCCGAAAACGGAATTAAATTAACTCCGGAAGCATTATTAGGATGGTTTAACACTTCATCTTTAATAAAGTTAGTGTCATTACCACCACCCAAATAACGAACCGCAGTATCGCCATTTGCATTCCCTGCCCAAAGTGCCATATCTCCAGAAGCGAGCGTAGTTTGCGCATGATTACCAAAGGTGGTAAAACTACTGCTCTTGAAATTGACTACCGTTGCAGTATCTGTCGATAGATCAATAGTAGATGCACTCATAGCTCCTAAATGATTTCTATGGTTTACCACTACATAGTAATTGGTTGCTGCCGCATGCATAAGTAAAGGACTTACACCATCTACAGCAACCACATCTCCATCACGCTGTACGAGTGCCGATTTACCGTTAATCACTTTGGTATTATCATTGGCAGCTCTAAGCTCTACCCAAACCCAATCTACAATGGCATTGTTTCCTGTAACGGTAAATACCGAAGCGTTACAACTAGCAGCATCTGCGTACGGACTAGTAGTTGGTAGTAACGAAGCACGTAAATTATCATTCATTAAACCTGAGATTGCTGGACTTAAAAGCGGTCCTTGCAAAAACAGTTTTGGATCTATTTTTATTTTAAAATTGGAGTTTATAAAGCCTTCAGAAAGCTTAACTTGTTCTGTGTTTAACTCTTGTACATGCACTTCTCCAATAGTATAAAGTATACTTATGTTACCTGCGCTTACCGAAGCACCTCCACTATCGACACTAAACGTATCTATAGTTTGCGCTGTACTACATATAGTATACGTCCAAAGGCATACTAAGATTAAGACTGTTTTCATAATTTTATGTTTTAGATTATGGAATTATTATTTATACGTGGTAAACTGAAAATTACCTTGAATGGATGCTCCTGTATCGTCATATAGATACACTACTAATTTCCCTGCAGAGCTAGATACCCGTGTTTTTTCAATAGCAGAAGAAGCTCCCGTAACGTTAGTAGTATAGAGCGTCCAGAAATAGCTCTCTCCAGTAATCGCAATTTCATATCTACTACTTGCTGCAACCCAAGAAGCACTGTAGTTCCCCGAACCAGATAAAACACCTCCTGTAGTTCCCACAAAGCCATAAGCTACCGGACCAATAGCTGCTGTGGTTTGCGTGGTATCATCTTCAAACTGTACCGATTTAAACTTAGCAGAGCCATCACTATTTACAGCCGCAACAATATCCCCCCCATTTTGCATTTCTATAAATTGCGATCCCGATGTAGATCCAGCAGGCACAATAAGTTCGATAAGATCTTTTCCTGTAGGTTGGTCCAAACTTTCAATACGAACGGTATTTGCTGTACCTGAAGTTTGCAGTACCGATAAAGGGTTTACAGGTGTAAAAGTTCCTATACCAACACGCCCTTCATTTTGTGCCATAATAATATCTCCATTAGATTTTAAACGCAATCTCACCGCTCCAGATAATATATCATCATTAGAGCTTGCAATCTGAAGTTCATTATTTGTAGCATTATTGAAGGACCAATCTATATTTGATGCTCCAGGTCGAAAAAGTTGTAGCGATGCCGTTTCCGATACAGAAGTCACACGAGCTTTTGTAAATCCAGTCCCCTTTACATCTAGTTCTGCAAGAGGTGTATTGGTACCAATCCCCACTTTCCCATCATTATAAAAAGCATTTATACCATTGGTTTCCCAAATTGCATTTTCAAGATTTTTAGCGACTAGAGCATAAGGCACCGTTTTAAATTGTGTGGTTCCTAAGTCGACTAAGCCAGCCCCAACATTTACCTGCACGTTTAAATAGTGATCATCGTTTTCCCAAGCAATTGTTGAAAAATTATCTCCACTTATGCCTTCCCCCATATTAACGATAATCATACCGTTGACATCGGTATTTAAAGTATGGCTTTCTTGATATACATTATTAGTAAGCGCAATACCTTCATATATGGTAAACTGAATACTTACTGGGGATGACACCATCACATTACCGGTTGCGTCTTTAATAACCGCTTTATAGTTGATCCCATTTTGGGCAATACTACTTAGCGTTAACAGTAAGGTAATAACTAAAGTGAGTGCTTTTTTACTCGCGAGATATTTACATCTCTTTTTGAATTCGTAGTTTTTGTAAAAATAGTTCATGATTTTTGATTTTTATTTAATGGATTAATAGCTATTTACTTCCTATTTATATTTTAAAAATCAAAAGGTTAACAATACAGATTTATATTTCTGAAACAAAAAAATCCCCTCTAAGCTATTACTTAAAAGGGATTTAATATTTAGTGTTTTTTGTTAAATGAAAACAGCATTTACTGTCGTACCCATTTTTGAATATTACCAGAACCACTATAGTTTACAGAAATTCTCAAGGTATCGGCTACACCAATTTCCATTGAAGCTGGGTAATAATTATAATCACTACCAAGTTCTTCATATATAAAACTATTAGCATCTAAAGCATATACTTCTTTCCACTTGATATCTCCTAGATTAAATTCGGATAAGGAAGCATCTGTTATGGTTCCTGTATCTTCAGCAACATTTACCACAACACCATTATTAGTTGGGTTGTTACCTCCTACGCGAATCCAATTCCCTCGTAATTCCTCTAGAAAAACACTTTGTGGTGTAAAATTGGCCTCGCGAACCCACTTTTGAATGTTTCCAATTCCGGAATGATTTACATCTATACGCAAAGTATCATCTACACCGTATTTTATGGTTGCCGGATAATAGTTATAATCGCTTCCTAATTCTTGGTGTTCATAATCTCCAGATCCAAGACCAAAAATGGCATCCCATTTTACATCTCCAGTACTAAAACCAGATTGTTGTGGATCTACAACTACACCTGTATTGTTTTGCACATTTACTTTTAATCCATTATTTACGGGATTATTACCGCCAACCCGAATCCAATGCCCTTGTAAGTCGGCTAATGAAGTAGATTGTTGTTGTTCTTGCTCCTCGTTAATTTCATCTGTATCTAAACTGCAAGACACAAGTATAACGGTAAGCATGGTTACTAATAAAGGGATTGATTTTCTGTTTTTTAATAATTTCATGGTTAATAGCATTTAAATGTTTGTCCTTTCATATTTCTTTATTCCGAAAGGTTAACAATTTAAAAGTGAATTATTCAAAACAAAAAAATCCCTTTCAAGCAACAGCCTAAAAGGGATTTGAAGAATTTATAGATATAATTTAAATCGAAGCACGAATTGCTGCAACCATTTTTTCTGCACGAAGTTTTACTTCTTCTTCCGTCCAAGATAATTTTATTAAGCAAGAAATATTTCTAGCTATAAAATCGTCTGACACGGAATAATCTGCAGTTTCTAGGTATTTCAATCCTTTTTTTACTTCCGCAGGAACAGGATATAATGTTTTTAAATCTTTAAGATGTTGCCATTTTCTAATATAATGCCATTGGTTGTCATAATAGTGAAAACAAGCATCGATACCATTTTCTTTTAATGCAGCTGAAGCTTTTCTGGTGGTTTCTAAATCGCTTAAAAAGAAACTTAAAAACGAATAGCTTTCTTCTCCTCCTTCCGGAACGGTTCTAAAAACGACTTCCGGAATTTGCGCTAAAGCATCACGAAGAATGGTATAGTTTTTTTTCTGAATCGCTACAAATTCATCTAATCTATTAATTTGTGCCAAACCAACTGCAGCGTGTAATTCGGAAATACGGAAGTTATATCCTAAAAAAGGATGTGTTTCTGCACCTCTATCGCTTCCTTTATGGTCATGCCCATGATCACTAAAATGATCGGCATGCAATGCATATTTCGGATTATTAGTTAGTACCACACCACCTTCACCAGCGGTAATTATTTTTACAAAATCTAAAGATAAACATCCCAAATCACCAATACTACCAAGAGGTTTCCCTTTATAGGTTGCTCCTGTTGCTTGTGAAGAATCTTCGATTAATATTAAATTATTCTTCTCACAAATATTTTTTAAAGCATCTAGATTTGCCATACTTCCACACATGTGGACCGGCATAACCGCTTTTGTATTTGGTGTAATTGCTTTTTGTACTGCTTCCGGATTTAAAGTTAGCGTATCATCGATATCCACTAAAACAGGAACAGCACCAAGCATCATAATAGCTTCAAAACTGGCAACAAAAGTAAATGTCGGCATGATAACCTCATCTCCTGCTCCAATTCCTGCAGCAGCCATTGCAATAGAAACTGCAGCCGTACCACTAGACACTAATTGTGCATGTTGTACTTGCAATTTATCTTGTAAAGCTTGTTCTAATTCTTTTGCTTTCCAATGTCCGTTTCGCATGGCATCGAAACCATAGCGCATCAGCACACCATTTTCTAGTACATCGTTTACTTCTTTACGTTCTTTATCTCCAAAGAGTTCAAATCCAGGCATAGTTTATTGTGATTGTTATTGCAAATTTACGTTTAATATAAGGAATAAAAAAAGCGTCAAAACTATTCGTTGTGACGCTTTTTAAAAATTTAATTTGTTTAGTAATTCTCTAATACCGAATCTACAAACGCATCGTGTCTATCTGTTTCTCTTAAAAAGGTATATCCCGAAATTTCGCCTATAACCTTTCCACTTGCGTTAAGCGCAACAATATTTGGGTAACTACCGTTTTTATTATACTTATGTACTAGTGCTATATTTTTCTCCTTTTGTTCTGCAGAGATGATATCTATTCTTCTTGGCATATCTACCATTAAAAGCACCATACTTTTTGCTTTCTCTTCAAATGCTGGGGAATTGAAAAAATCTTCTTTCAGCATTTTACAAGGAGGACACCAATCGCTTCCTGTGAAATATACTAAAATGGGTTTTTTCTCTTTGGAAGACACCGATTTTGCTTCGTTAATATCTGTTAACCAATTGAGGTTAGACATTTCTTCTTCTTGTGAAAAAACACTACTTACAAAGGCAAAAGCGACTATTAGAATTAGATTTTTCATCTTAAAAATGGATATGGTGATTTATACAAATGTATATTTTTTTTTAATATAACAACAATCTTGCCAATTTATTGTTGGTGTAGGATTACCGATTCGGAAACCGCTTTTCTTACTTTTTTTAATCCCGAAAACATATCATCTTCTGCGCGATACCCAATTGGCATTATTAATACCGACTTTAATCCTTTGGTTTTTAAGTCTAAGATCTCGTCGTATTTATCTGGGCTAAAGCCTTCCATCGGACAAGAATCAATGCCTTGCGTTGCACAAACGGTTAGCATGTTTCCCATCGCAAGATATGCCTGCTTGGTTGCCCAATCTTCAATAGCTTCTTGTTCTTTATTAGAAAAATCTTCTACTAAAAAGTCACGAAACGGATTTAAAATAGCATCTGGCGTATCGCGTATCTCTTTAATTCTACTAAAATAATTTAATATGAATTCTTTGTCAATATTGGTTTCGATACAAAATACTAATATTTGCGATGCTTGCGCTACTTGTTGCTGATGCATAGAATGCTCTACTAAATCTGCTTGTAACTGCTTATCTTGAATAACCACCAATTTTATAGGCTGTAAGCCATAAGATGTAGCTGTTAGGTTGAAGGCATCACAGAGTATTTGTAGTGCTTCTTTATTAACGAGCAGCTCTGGATTGAAGGATTTTGTTGCATATCGCCAAGATAAATGGTCTATTATATTCATTCTAATTACTTATTTTGGCAAAAATACTATTTGTAATGACTTAATAACCAAGTTCTGGAAAAACTTATTAGGGAAGAATAAAAAAAAAGTAATAAAACTTCACTTTTTAATTGGTAACTACTAAAAAGGATTATATATTTGCACTCGCATTTGGAGAATATCCAATGAGGCACTCAAGGAGAATTGGCAGAGTGGTCGAATGCGGCAGTCTTGAAAACTGTTGAGGGTCACACCTCCGGGGGTTCGAATCCCTCATTCTCCGCAAAAGGAAAACCATAACGAAAGTTATGGTTTTTTTGTTTTATACAAAATGCAAAGTTTCACTTTAGCATTTTTCATAAAACAAAAAACACAAATCAAGCAACGCTGGATTTGGTTTTCTATGCTTGTATTGGATAACCTCGATGGGATATGCAATCCCTTACTCTAAGAAAATACATAACGTTAGCGTTTATCTCTTAACAAAACGCAAAGTTTTACTTTGGCATTTTTTATAAAACAAAAAACACAAATCAAGCAACGCTGGATTTGGTTTTCTATGCTTGTATTAGATAACCACGATGAGATATGCAATCCTTATTTATTTGCAAAAAGCCCATACCCTTTTGTTTGTAAGGGTTTATTTTTTATGTAAAAAGGAAGCCTTTCTTTATTCTTAGCACAGTCCCAATCTTAAACGAACTCCACATGAAGTAGACATGTAGTATCTATAGAGTACCCAAAGAGTATCTAGGTATAACATATGCTATACATACGCTATACCTATTTGATATCTCATTAATAATCAGTACCTTAGACATACCATGGCACGACAAAAAGGTTTATTTAAGGTTACAGGTACTTTAGGCGTCGTTAATTTTTACGTTATTAACGGGGTTGGCTACGCCAGAAAGGCAGGAGGCGGCTTTAATGGCGAAGCCATACGTCGCCAACCTAATATGCAACGTGTTCGAGAAAACGCTAGTGAATTTGGGCAATGTAGTTCGATTAAAAAAGCGTTTAGATTAGCTTTAATGCCATTTTTAAAAGGTTACAAACACGCGAAGCTACATGCCAGAATGATGACTCTTTTTACTAGTATAAAGGCTTTAGATGTGGTTTCCGAGCGTGGAAGCCGTAACGTTCGTGAGGGGTTAAATACAACGAAAGGACAACGTCTGCTTCGTACTTTTGAGGTTACCCCTTGGCATACTATGCTGCAAGCTGTACTTGAACATGCTACTTTTAATTGGTCTTTACAGCAGTTCAAGGTTTCTGGATTTGATGTTGGCCGATACCCATCCCCAAAAACAGCTACGCATGTAGGTTTCACAATTGGTATTTTAGATTTTAACTTTGATCTTTTAGATGCTTCTATGATGGCTTCTTCTACTTATTTTATGGATCTTACTGATGCAAGTACGTTTTTTGAGATTACTATGGATACGATTGTTGTTCCTGATTTTGTTGGTATTGCTGTTCTTGGTCTACGGTTTTATGAGGTTATTGATGGTGAAGCTTATGAGATTAATAGTATGATTGGGGTTGGTTTTTTGGATGTTAGGGTTTAATATTAGTGTAGGTTTTGTATTCGGTTCCTTTTGTATTCGTTTATACTTATTGTTTAAGTACTCATGATGTGCTCGCAGTTCTTGATGCAAAACCCTTCGACTATGCTCAGGACAGGCTACCCAAAAGATCAAAACGATTTGTTAGGAGTTACTCATGGTTTCTTGTTGTTTAAATAGGTATTCGTTAATGCCATGCATTTGCTAATGTTAGTTGTGTTTGTTCTGTTCATTTTGCCTTGATGCAAAACGAACCAAAAGATCAAAACGATT
>CANNAC010000006.1 GCA_947502495.1 uncultured Flavobacteriaceae bacterium
CCTGAAGTTAAAACAGTTACTGTTTCTGTGCTGCTTGTTCCGCAAGTTCCAGGACTGGTATATTCTACTGTATAGGTCGTTCCTGAAATTCCGTTAGTTACCGTTCCATTAGTTCCATTTATTGTTGCGCCATCCGTTGGTATTGGATTAAAAGCAAAAATTCCGCCAAGATCTCCAGTGATATTTACTGTTCCGCCATCGCAGGTTGCTGTCATGTTAAACGAAGCATCTCCTGTTGTTAAAACGGTTACTGTTTCTGTGCTGTTTGACCCACAAGTTCCCGGACTGGTATATTCTATCGTATAGGTCGTTCCTGAAATCCCATTAGTTACCGTTCCGCTAGTTGCATTTATTGTTGCGCCATCGGTTGGTATTGGATTAAAAGCAAAGGTTCCTCCAAGATCTCCAGTGATATTTGCTGTTCCGCCATCACAGGTTGCGGTCATGGCAAAAGATGCACTGCCTCCAGTATTTACAACAACATCAATAGTATCACTATCGGTAAACATGGTACCATCACAGTTCGTATACTCTACTTCTACCGTAAAAGTTTCATCTGTCGCTGGACAAACGGTTGTTGTTGAAGTATTACCAATTGGTAGATTTGCGCCATCAAACCAAGTTACACTATAATTTGGTGTTCCACTAGGCGTAAAACGCCATGCTTCATCCGATCCAATCCAATTCGTAGTATTTCTTCCAGGAGCTGGAAATGCCTGCGTACCATTATCATTTTGTATACCAACAATTCCATTTCCATAAACCCAAGCGTCACATGTTGGTTTTTCTTCTATATATACCTCGATAGTATTTGTACCCTCATAAAGCACAATCATTTGCGTAGTTAAAATGGTAGAGCATAAAACGTGAGGCACATTATAATAAGCAACAACAAATCTTCTACAAGGGTAAGTTCCTTGAATTTCCCAACCAATTTCATTCGTAAAATTTAACCCAGGTCCCAAATCATGACCAGCACCAAAAATGTTAGCTTCAGCAAGGGTTTGATTTGAATTATCTGGTAATATATCGGTAAAAAGGAATGCACTATTCGAATTTGCGTATGCTAATTGAAAGCTTAACACACCATTGGCTCCAATCAACAATTGATTATGTTGATTGCCAAAAAAACAAAATTCAAAAGGCAATGTTATTACATCTGACCAATAGTCGTCCGTTAAAAATAATTGATTATCTAACCCTGAAAAAGAAGATGGAGGCGCATAAGGTATTGATGAAATAGTATAAAATGTAGTTTCTCCTGTTGCAAGAAAAGTGGCAGTCAAGTCGGTACAAGTCGTGGTGCAATCTAAATTTATTTGTGCAGGCCCAGCATCCACGTTAGAACAACCAGGCCCTTGAGCAATTGCAAGCTGAACAACAAATAAACAAATAACAACAAAAAATCTCTTCATAAAAAAAGGACTTGACATTTTTTAAGCAATTAGAAAAACCTCTATTACATCGCAAAATACTTAACTTAAGGCAATTAGCATTAAAAGGTATTAAAAAATAAGCAAAAAAACGAAATCGATTATAAATTAATTCTACTTCAATTCAAACTATAACAAGTGGGAATTACTTATCTTTGTAAATTATAATTATTATTATTTTTCATGAAATTGGACAGCAAATTAGACGAATTTAACACCTTAGGAGATAACCATGTTGGTACATCTACAAACACACCAATGCGTAAAGATGCTTTTGCACTTACGAATGAGGAAAAAATAGATAGTATTAAAGACGATGTTAGACATATCATGGAAACATTAGGTCTTGACTTAACAGATGACAGCTTAAAAGGAACACCAAATAGAGTTGCCAAAATGTTCGTTAAGGAAATATTTAGTGGTTTAGACCCTAAAAATAAACCTAGCGCTTCTACTTTTGATAACAAGTACAAATATGGCGAAATGCTTGTAGAAAAAAACATTACGGTGTATTCTACTTGCGAACACCATTTACTTCCTATTGTTGGTAGAGCACATGTTGCATACATTTCTAACGGAACTGTTGTTGGCTTATCTAAAATGAATCGTATTGTAGACTATTTTTCAAATAGACCGCAAGTACAAGAACGTTTAACCATTCAAATTGTAAAAGAACTACAAGAAGTATTAAACACTCAAGATGTTGCCTGCGTTATTGACGCAAAACATTTATGTGTGAATTCTAGAGGAATTAGAGACGTAGATTCTAGTACCGTAACTAGTGAATTTGGAGGTAAATTCAAGGAAACGGAAACTCGTAGAGAATTCTTAGATTATATTAAATTAGATACTACTTTTTAAGTTGAAATTGTAGCTAACTATTCAACTTCATGGCCAACGCGTAAAAACGAAACAACAATGCAAATTTCACAAAAGCAAAACATAGAAATATACAATTCCCTTTCTGGTAAAAAAGAACAATTTAAACCTATAACAGATGGTTATGTTGGAATGTACGTTTGTGGACCTACGGTTTACAGCAATGTGCATTTGGGAAATGTAAGAACGTTTATGTCTTTTGATATGATTTTTCGTTACCTATTACATTTAGGTTATAAAGTACGTTACGTAAGAAACATTACAGATGCTGGACATTTGGAAAATGACGCAGATGTTGGTGAAGATAAAATTACTAAAAAAGCAAGATTAGAGGCTATTGAACCGATGGAAATTGTACAGCGTTATACTGTAGATTTTCATAACGTACTCAACACTTTTAATTTTCTTCCGCCAAGCATAGAACCGACTGCAACTGGCCATATTATAGAGCAGATTGATCTTATTCAAACCATTATAGACAACGGTTTTGGATATGAAGTTAATGGTTCTGTTTATTTTGATGTACACAAGTACAATCAAACGAATGACTACGGAATATTAAGCAAACGTAAACTAGAAGATTTAATTCACAATACACGTGAATTAGACGGACAAAGTGATAAGAAAAACCCACAAGATTTTGCACTTTGGAAGAAAGCAGAACCAACACACATCATGCGTTGGCCTTCTCCTTGGAGTGATGGTTTTCCTGGTTGGCATTTAGAGTGTACAGCAATGAGCACCAAATATCTTGGTGACTATTTTGATATTCATGGTGGTGGTATGGATTTAAAATTCCCACATCACGAATGTGAAATTGCACAAAACAAAGCCGCTAAAGGAAAAGACCCTGTAAAATACTGGATGCATGCCAATATGTTAGAACTTAATGGCGCTAGAATGAGTAAATCGACAGGAAATTATATAAATCCTGCCGAATTACTTTCTGGACAAAACGACATCATGTCTAAGGCGTACAGCCCAAGTGTGGTTCGGTTTTTTATGATGCAAGCTTCGTACAGAAGTGTTTTAGATTTAACAGATAATGGATTATTAGCAAGTGAAAAAGGATTTCACAAACTTTTAGATGCCATTAACGCATTAGATACTTTAGCAACATCTAATACATCGACATTTAATGTTTCCGATTGGACACAGAAGTGTTATGATGCCATGAATGATGACTTTAATACTCCTATTTTAATTGCTACTTTATTTGAAGCGGTTAAATACATCAATCAGATTAAAGACGAAAGTGCAACCATTACAAAGGAAGATTTAGAGGTATTAAAAAATACGATAAACAGTTTTGTTTTTGAGATTCTTGGACTTAAAAATGTTAGCAAAGACGAAAAAGGAACAGATAAACTTTCTGGTGCCATGGACATCTTAATGAAACTACGTCAAGAAGCTAAAGCAAACAAAGACTTTGCTATGTCTGATAAAATTAGAGACGAATTAGCTGCTGTTGGTATTCAACTTAAAGATGGTAGAGAAGGAACTAGCTTTTCGACTAACTAGTTTCGTAATGCGCTTTTAACTATTTATGCTTTGGGCTAAAATGAATATGAAAAAAATACTAATTGCTCCTTTCTTATTCTTAATTAAAGTCTATCAAACATTAATTTCGCCACTTACACCTTCCACGTGTAGGTTTCAACCAACGTGTTCTCACTACACGAAAGAAGCTTTAGAAAAACATGGTTTTTTAAAAGGCGGAAAACTGGCATTAAAAAGGATTTTTAGTTGTCATCCTTGGGGACGTTCTGGTTACGATCCTGTTCCTGAAAAGGATGACAAATAAAAACAGAGATTCCCCCATTGCAGTCGGAATGACATAAGCCAAGCATTCGTATTCATTATTGTCATTTCGAACTTGTCGAGAAATCTCCCTCTTCCTGAAAAGGAGGACGCACAAAAAAAATAGTATTTCCTTAACGACCTAAGTCTTTATAATCCGTTATATTTACGTTTTCAAAATAAAATATATGCATTTTTTAACATTCGATTGGAATCCATTAAGTGGACTTGATATTTTTGGCGTTTTCACATTACATTTCTATAGCCTTATGTGGATTGTTGCATTTCTATTAGGATTGCAAATCATGAAACGCATCTTTAAAAGAGATAACATAAAAGAAGAGTATTTAGACCCTCTTTTTTTATATACCATTATCGCAACTATGCTTGGAGCGCGTTTAGGGCATGTTATTTTTTACCAATCGGAGCTTATTACTCAAGATTTTTTTAGCATCTTTTTACCCTTCCGTTTTGTACCAAAATTTGAGTTTACAGGTTTTCAAGGACTAGCAAGTCATGGAGCTGCGATTGGAATAATAATTGGTATGTATTTATACCGAAGAAAATATAACTATAAATCACTAATGTGGATTTTAGACAGAGTTGTAATTCCTGTTGCAAGTGGAGCTATTTTTATTCGTTTAGGGAATTTTATCAATTCTGAAATCATAGGAAAAGTAACAGATTCCCCTTTTGGTGTTCGTTTTATTCAAGAGCAATACAACAAATATGAAGCGATGCAACTCACCGGAATGAAAACGCCTAAGGAAGCATATAATGCGATTGCTAACAATCCGCAATTTCAAAACTTATTAGACGCTGTTCCTTTTAGACATCCTGCTCAATTATACGAATCTTTTAGTTACATATTTGTGTTTTTAATCCTTTGGTATTTCTATACCAAAACGAATAAAGACAAGCAAACCGGATTCTTATTTGGACTATTTTTAGTAATGCTTTGGACAGTAAGATTCTTTGTAGAATTTGTTAAAGAAGCGCAGGTAGATGATCGTGCAACTTGGGCTTTAAATACAGGACAATGGTTAAGTATACCATTTGTTATCATTGGTTTATACTTTATGTTTGTTTACAAACCAAAAAATGCGGTAAAATAAAACACTATGAAATTTAGAATACTTGCCACAACTATTTTATGTGCTACGTTATTTTTAAGCGCTTGTAAAGATGAAAAAAAAGACATAGAACCAATTGAAGTTCCCTTTAAAAAAGAAGGAACGCTTACCCTTTATAAAGCGGCTACAGATTCTATTGTCACTACAATAAACATCGAAATTGCAGACACAGATTATGATGTGCAAACCGGATTGATGTATCGTAATACGATGCAAAACAATCAAGGAATGCTATTTGTTTTCCCAACGATGCGCGAGCGTTTTTTCTATATGAAAAACACCAGAATTCCTTTAGACCTAATATATCTAGACAACCATAAACATATTGTTAGTTTTCAAGAAAACGCGAAGCCTTTTGATGAAACTTCCCTTCCATCCAGAGTTCCTGCGCAATACGTTTTAGAAATCAATGCTGGACTATCGGAAAAATGGCTTTTAGAAGTTGGAGACCGCATAGAATATACTGAAATAAATGAAAAACAATAGTAGCGGTTTATCTTTAACAACTGCTGCCGGACATGTTATTCATGTGTCCATATTTCTACCTGAAAAAACAAACAATAAAAGCATCGTTATATCTTCTGCTACAGGAGTTTTACAAAAATTCTATTCCAAATTTGCGCTTCATTTTAGCGCTTTAGGATTTACAGTTTATACTTTTGACTATTATGGAATCGGAAAATCTAGTTCTCAAAATTTAAAACAAAACACTGCCGATTTACACACTTGGGCTCTAGATCAAGCTGCTGTTTTAACATTAGCGAAGCAAAACCATCCACAACACCAATTAACTCTAATAACGCATAATATTGGCGGACAACTTATTGGTTTAAACCCAGAAATACATCTGGTAGATTCTATAATCACGATTGCATCACAAACCGGTTACTGGAAATATTTTCAAGGTTTTTCTAAGATTAGAATGCTAGTCTTTTGGTATGCTTTGATCCCATTAACAACGCCTATATTTGGTTATTTCCCAGCTAAAAAACTAGGCCTATTTGAAAACGTTCCAAAACGCGTAGTCTATCAATGGCGAAAATGGGGAATCCATCCGGAATATATGTTTAGTGCATTTACCGATTTGCAATTCTCTAATATAAAATGCCCAGTGTTATCACTTAGTTTCCCTAGAGATACCTATGCTCCAAAAGGCGCTGTAGATTGGTTAGCTTCCAAATTCACAAATACAAAAGTAGACAGAAGACATCTTATTCCTGAAGATTTACAAATAGAAGATGTGCAACACTTTGGTTTTTTTAGAGAACAATTTAAAGCTTCCCTTTGGCAACTAACTGAAAACTGGATAGATAGCAATTAGTTTTTTAAATAGCTCTTTTTTTCAAAATACCTAATATTGGGTATTTTGGTTTATTCCTTTTTTAGTACTTTTAACCTGCTAATCAATCTTTTAAACCATGAAAAAATTATCCACCTTACTCGTACTACTATTTAGTTTTTATTGTTACAGTCAAGAATATGAGACTGTTGATGTTGTAACTATTAATAAAAACAATTATGAAGTTAAAGCAGAA
Organism: uncultured Flavobacteriaceae bacterium; assembly: GCA_947502495.1. Taxonomy (GTDB): domain Bacteria; phylum Bacteroidota; class Bacteroidia; order Flavobacteriales; family Flavobacteriaceae; genus Oceanihabitans. The sequence goes on from CANNAC010000006.1 coordinate 6,781, forward strand.
ATAAAATCAGCAACATTTAAAATTCAAATTATAAATAATGCTGGACAAAATGCGCAAAGCAGTATTAATTTCACCTATGACATAGACAGTACTATTGTTTCCAATACTATTATTCCTTTAATAAAAAAGCTAGACACACTTCCTGATGGCTATGTACTTTCTGAACCAGAAACAGCAAAATTAGATGCGCTTTTAGAAAAGATAAAAAAGAAAAAAAAAGCCTTACGAACAACAACAGAAATAATTGATGGAGAGCCTGCGCAATATTCCGGTAAAATAACTTTAAACAACAAAGTTAAGTTAACTAAAGGTCCGGACAAATGCCCTAATATTGGTCAAGACCAAGAAAACATCGCTAAAACGGACGATGTTCTTAATATTAAGAAAGCATATATTAATTTTTTCAACAATAAAGCTTCAACTATCGTATTAGAAGGATATATAAATGATGATAAAGTAACAGTAGTCAATAATAACTTTAGCGTTCCCATTCGTTTTTTTAATAATTACGGAAGTAAGACGCCATTTAAAACGGATAAAAACACTTGTTATGAACTAGATTATAATGACGTCTTTGATTTTGACTCTGACCAGCACTTTAATTATTCTATAGCTAATGATGAGTTACATTTTGACAAAGACACTTTAGTACAACCTGTTATACAAAGACAATTTTTTGATTTCTTTACGGCTGTTCTCTTCACTGACGTTATGGCTTTTGACAACAACAATAGCAACAGTCTGGTTAATGCGCAAGCGAAATTACTTTTACCATTAAACCAAAAAAACTCAACATTCAAAGGCGTCAACTATACGGTTTTCAGACAAGTTCTTGCCGAAGCTAATATTGCACTTTATAATGGGTCTAATGATACTTTTAGAACTATTGAAATCACCAAAAACAGTACAGAAAACGGCAACTTTAGTAATTTTGATTTATTAACCAAAAACAATATTAATGGAACCTTACATCTAGACGTGCTATCTCATGAAGCGAAACGTTTTTTCTCCCATATTTCTTTAGGTTATCAAGGTACATTTTATAGAACGGCACTTAATATCACTGAAATTAATTCTGGTACAGGAGAAGAAGCCAAAGATGATGCAAGTATTTCTTCTTTAATATCAACTAGCCATGGTCCTTATTTCAATGTAGAAATAAGACCACAAACCAACTTTGGAGCAGATATAAGTGTAAGCTTAAATAAACTATCCTATAGTGGAGCAAATAGTATAGGTGATATAAATATAAAAGAAACCATGGTAGACAATGGTGTTGAGCATTTTGGATTTCAATATAACGTTGTTAATATCAAGGCAGATTTTTACTGGCTTACAAATCCAGAAAAAGGAAAAAAAGGCGGTGTTTTTGCTAGGTTAGGTGCTTTTTACCACACACAAAACTATGAAGTTTACCCACAACTTATGGTAGGTTATGCGACTAACTTAACTTCCTTTGTCAATAAGTTTAGTCCGAAGGCGAAAGAAAACAAATAGGCCTCGCGTTAAGGATTGATGCGGCATCCTTTTGTTTTGGATAGAACGGCATTTTAAAAGCACATATAGACTTGCTAAGAAAGAATATCTTTCTTGCAATACCAAAAACAAAAGATACAGCGGAAAGCCTGACGCTACGGAGTCTTTACGAAGTAGGGTAACGCCCAAAGAATTAAACGAGAAGAAATAAAAAAACCTTTCCGCATAACACGGAAAGGTTTTTTAATATATAAAAGGATTAGTTGCTTACGCTTCTAACGCTTCGTCTTCTTTTTCTTTAATTTTTAATGCATCTGTTGCACCAGCTCTTTTTACAGAATCGTACATGATTGGCGTTGCAATAAATAATGAAGAGTATGTACCTACTACTACACCTACAATTAATGCGAACATAAATCCTCTAATAGAATCTCCACCAAAGATAAAGATTGCTAATAATACTACTAAAGTAGTTAAAGAAGTATTTAATGTTCTACTTAATGTACTGCTTAATGATGCGTTAATTACTTTGTCAAAATCCCAAGTAGTATGTTCGTTGAAGAATTCTCTAATTCTATCAAATACAACTACTGTATCATTTAATGAGTAACCAATTACCGTTAAGATTGCTGCGATAAATGCTTGGTCAATTTCCATTGTAAATGGCATGAATTTGTATGTAAGAGAAAATACACCTAATACAATTAATACATCATGAAATACTGCTGCTACTGCACCAAGTGAGAATTGCCATCTTTTGAAACGGAATAAGATATATAAGAATACTACGATTAGAGATCCTAAAATTGCCCAGAATGAAGCTCTTTTAATATCATCTGCAATAGAAGGACTTACTTTGTAAGATTCCATTACACCAATTTGTTTATCCTCATCGTTAAGATTGATAAAGTCATCATAACTAATGTTAGATAAATGTGGTTGTAATGCGTTAAATAATTTATGTCTGATTTCTTCATCTACTTCTGAAGAAGCTTCATTAATCTTATACTTCGTAGTAATTTTCACATCATTACTTGTACCAATTAATTTTGCATCTGCACTACCGAAGACTTCTTCAGCAGAAAGTACTCCCGCAATTTCTGAAGCGCTTACTGGTTGCTCAAAACGTACTTGGTATGTTCTACCTCCGACGAAATCTACACCTTGATCTAATTTATTTGTAAATAAAGAACCTAAACTTAAAAGAATAAAAACTCCAGAAACAATATAAGCGATCTTACGTTTCTTTAAGAAATCGATATTTATATTTCTAAATAAGTTTTTAGTTAAGCTTGTTGAGAAGTCTAATTTCCCTCCTTTATTAGAATACCAATCTACTAATAATCTTGTAATAAAGATTGCAGTAAATAATGAAGTTGCAATACCAATAATTAATGTAGTTGCAAAACCTTTAATTGGTCCTGTACCAAATACGAATAAAATTAAAGCCGTTAAACCTGTTGTAACGTTGGCATCTAAAATAGAAGAAAGTGCGTTTGAAAAACCATCTTTTATAGAAGTAGCTTGATCTTTACCTTTAGCGAGTTCTTCTCGAATACGCTCAAAAATAAGTACGTTTGCATCTACAGACATACCAATAGTTAATACGATACCTGCAATTCCAGGAAGCGTTAATACAGCTCCTAAACCAGAAAGGATACCAAATATTAATAAGATATTTAATGCCATTGCAATATCTGCAAATAAACCAGCTTTACCGTAGTATAAAAACATCCATACTAATACTAATGCCAATGCAATTGCGAAAGACATTTTACCACTATCAATAGCTTCTTGTCCTAAAGAAGGACCAACTACATCACTTTGAATAATATCTGCTCTAGCTGGTAATTTACCTGCTCTTAAAACGTTTGCTAAATCGGTTGCTTCATTCAGTGTGAAGTTTCCAGAAATTTGAGAGTTACCACCTGCAATTGCTCCTGTTGTTACTCCAGGTGCAGAATATACTACGTCATCTAAAACAATAGCGATTTGGCTTCTTTGTGTAAAAGCTCTTCCAGTCATTTCTTCCCAGATCTTAGCTCCTTTACCATTCATTTGCATGCTTACAAGAGGCTTTCCTAAAGGATCATAATCTTGTCTTGCATCTACAACAACGCCACCACCTAATTCTGGTACGTTTTCTCTATTTGCAATTAATGCATATAAGTCTACTAACTCACTATCTCCTTTTTGTTTTCCGAATGCGAATTTCACATAACGTTGTTCTGCAGGAAGTAAGTTTCTTACTTGTGGCATATTTAAATACTCACTAATAATTTCTCTATCGTTAATATTAACTAAAGCAATTGCTGCTGGGTCTTGAGAACCAATTAATTTATCTAAAAGCGGATTTACAACAACAGCTGTAGAATCTGGATCGTCTCCTAAAAGGTCTGCAATCTTATCTTCTTCTGCTGAAGTTTCTTTTACTTCTTCTGTATTTACTTCATTCGATTTTTGAATGCTTTTAATCGTTTCATTCGCTTCTACTAAAAAGCTATTGAAGATTGTTTTGTTATACACATCCCAAAACTCTAATTGCGCAGTACTTTGTAATAATTTAGTAGCACGCTCTGCATCTTTAACTCCTGGTAATTCTACTAAGATACGTCCTGAGTTCCCCATACGTTGAATATTTGGAGATGTTACACCAAACTCATCAATACGTTTACGTAATACTTCGAAAGCCGAAACAATAGACTCATCAATTTTTCTTGAGATTACTGGCTTCACCTCAGAATCGGTCATATTTCCATCAATCTCACCATCTAAAGCTCTCGTATAAAATATGTCTGGCGAAGCTAATTTAGCATCTCCTTTTATAGCTTCGAAAGAAGTATAAAAATCTTCTAAATATGTGTTCTGACTGTTTTTCTGAAGCTCTGAAGCATCATCTAATGCTTTATTAAAAATAGGATCTGTTGTATTATTAGCTAATCCTTTTAATATATCTTTTACAGAAACTTGTAATATAACGTTAACTCCACCTTTAAGGTCAAGTCCTAAGTTCATCGCATTTTCTTTTACCTCATTATAGGTATATTTTGCTATTCCAATGTTATACACTTCTTCGTTAGCTAGCGAATCTAAGTACGTGTTTTCTTTTACAGAATCTCCCTTTGCATAAGCTGCTGCATTGCTTTCTATACTACTGTTTTTAAACGTGAATGATAGTTGGTAAATACTTACCAAACCAAACAATAGTGCAAATAATTTTACTAATCCTTTGTTTTGCATTTGTATATTTTTTTATGGTCAATTTTTTGAACGTGCAAATATATAATTTACGTGTAGCTTATTGACTCTTTTTTATGTTTAAATGTAATGTTACACCTATTAAACTTTAAAAGTTATTGGTGTTAGCTGGTTCTCTTTTACACATAGAATAGGTAACAAGAAAACGCTGGCTAGTTTTATGAAGTAGTATTTGTATTGGGTCCTGCTCTAACTTCAGGAATTTTATACGAAGTATTATCTATTGCTATTGCAATATTTGTATTTACTTTATACGCAACTTGTGTGTATGTATTTATCTCGTTTTCTGGTATAGAACAAACCGAAAAATGCACATTAGGATTAGAATAGCGATCGCTTTCTATTTTAAGTTCTATAGCAACTTTACCATCAAAACCAGAATTGGCGTCATTGCCATCTTGGATCTTAAAAACATCTAGGTTGTAATTTTCTTTAGACGAAGGAACCTTAGGACTTTGCTCTTTAGAGTTCGACGAATAATCTATTGCTAGACTTCTTTCTTTAGAAAGTTTACTTTTTACACTAACAACATCTGCATCACTATAATAGGTGATTTTTAGTTGATTGTTTTCAATTTTATGAATTTGAATATTGTCTACACCTAAGTCGAACAATTGCTTTTTTACAATGGTAACGGTGTTTTCAATTTCTAAAGAAGTAATAGTAGCGTCCGAAAATTGCAATACAATCTTCTGATTTGGCAAAGCAGATTGCTCCTTACTAATATAACCTAGTAAGGTAAAAGCAATAAATAAAGTACAGATGTACCACTTTTTCATGCGCCAAATATAAGAAAATAAGATAGTATATCTATAAAAAAAAGTCTGAGGTGTTTAATAAACATCTCAGACCTATAAAATAAAACTCCAAAGTGGTGTAATTTACTTACATCCCTGGTAATTTATCTACTTTTTTGTAGCCTTCTAATGGCGTCATATTAAATTTTTCGGAATCTACAGTTTCTTCCTTAACCTCGGTTACTTCGTTAATCATAATAATGTCCATTCCCATTTGGTTCATGGTCATTTTCATATACATAGGAAAGCCTTTAAAATCGGCTCCAAAAGATGTTGTTTGTTGATTTACAGCATTAATTTGCTCGGTAGAAAAAATATCCATTGTCATATTCACACCATCTTTATTCATCACAACCTGATACACATTACATACATAACCAAGAATGGTTTTTGTTTCATCTCCTTTCGTAATTGTCATGTCTTTTAAATCTTCTTCGCTAGGTTTCGCTATATCTGTTATGGCATATTGTTTTCCTCCAACCATAGGGTTATTCATCATCGCCAACATTTTTTTAGTTTCAGAATCAATAATATTGACAGCTTCACCGGTCATTGGATTATTCACTTCGGTACGTGTTTTATTATCCTTAAAATAGGTTACAGACTTTATATCCCCAATCATTGCTAATTGTGCTTGCACATCAGGATTCTCACTAGACATGGTCATTTTAGAAGTAACAACACCTTCCAATAATGCATCTTGAGCTATAGCAGAAAAGCTAAAAGCTACTAATAAAACAAATAGATATTTTTTCATTTTTCTTATTTTAAATTATTCCTTTTTTACGTACTACAACTTACTAATTTACAAGTTAAAAACAAAAAACCTCAACAACTATTGTTATTGAGGTTTTTATTTTAATAGGTATTATTGGATTATAACTCTAATAATCCGTTAGTTGCTTTTACACCTTCAGCAGATTCTGCTAATTTTGCTTTTTCAGCATCTGTTAAGCTAATTTCAACAATTTTTTCAATTCCGTTAGCACCTAAAATGCAAGGAACACCAATTGCTAAATCGCTTAATCCGAATTCGCCATCTAATAAAGCAGAACAAGGGAAAATCTTTTTAGTATCACAAGCAATTGCTTGTACCATTCCAGATACCGCAGCTCCTGGAGCATACCAAGCAGAAGTACCTAATAAACCGGTAAGTGTTGCACCACCAACTTTAGTATCTTGTACTACTTGATCCATACGTTCTTCTGATAAAAACTCAGAAACAACAACACTGTTTCTTACGGCTTTACCAATTAATGGCACCATACCTTTATCACTATGTCCACCAATTACCATTCCGTCTACATCACTAATAGGTGCACCTAAAGCTTCTGCTAATCTGTATTTAAAACGAGCAGAATCTAAAGCTCCTCCCATTCCAATAATTTTACTTTTTGGTAAACCAGTAGTTTTATGTACTAAGTAAGTCATTGTATCCATTGGATTAGATACCACAATAATAATTGTATTAGGCGAATGTTCTATTAAGCTAGAAGACACCATTTTTACAATTCCTGCGTTAATACCAATTAACTCTTCACGAGTCATACCTGGTTTTCTAGGAATACCAGAAGTAATTACACAAACATCAGAACCTGCTGTTTTAGAATAATCATTAGTAATTCCTGTTATTTTTGTATCGAATCCGTTTAAAGATGCAGTTTGCATTAAATCCATTGCTTTACCTTCCGCAAAACCTTCTTTAATGTCTAATAAAACTACTTCTGAAGCAAAGTTTTTAATAGCAATATATTCTGCACAACTTGCTCCTACTGCTCCTGCTCCTACTACTGTTACTTTCATTTTTTATGTTTTTAATTTGTGTTGATTTATTATAGGTGTAAAATTAACGATTTCTAATGACTTTTACCAAGATAAGTTCTATAAACCAAACCAACTTTTACGTACTTGATATGGATAACGTTCATATATGGTATTGTCTTCATACATAATGTCATCGTTTATAAAATCTTCTTTAGCTTCTATAAACGTCTTTTCTGCTTTTTCTATTTCTCCTATCCTTCCTAAGCATATTGCTTTATAATATTTTACATCACTAAATTTTGGCTGAAGAAGTAATGCTTCATCAAATATTTTAATAGCTTCTTCAAAATTATTTAATTCGTAATTCGCAATTCCTAAGTACATTAAATCGGTAAAATGAATCCATTCTTCACCGTCTTCTTTAACGGATTGTGCGATACTTTTTTCAAAAAAATCTTTTGCTTTTTCAAATGCATTTAATTGCAGGTTACATAATCCCAAATAAAAATAATAGGAATGATCCATCACATAAGATTCGCCATTTAATTCTAAAGCTTTATTAAAATCTACAATAGCATCTTTATAGTTTTTAGAAAAAATACATTTCATAAAAGCCATGTAATCTATCCATTTTTCAGGATCTAGCGCTGCTGCTTTTTCCAGAAAAGGCAAACCCAATTCGTCTTTATCTTCTTTATATAAAGGCATCGCTCTTTGTTGATAGAGATACGCAATTTTTGGATGTTTTGCTATTGCTGAATCTAAAATATTTCTTCTTCTTTCGGAATTTAAAGGATATCCACCTGTTTTGCTAAGTACTAATTTAGCTATAGAATCTGTTTCAAAAGAAGTTAAAGAAACACCGTCTGTTTGCTCTATCTTTAATTCAGATTCATTTAGATTTTTAGCACTATTTTTTAATCCTTCTTTATTTTCACAAGTAAATAGAAAGACACTAAAAAAGGCTAAAAGGACACATGTTTTATAGGAATACATCATCGCTATTGGATATAAAATAAATGAATTTTAGTTTTTTATTATTCTTTTCACACCTATCCCACTGTTAGATTGTATTTTTATAAAATACACACCAGCCGAAAGAGTACTAATGTTGATATTCTCTTGTGTTAGATTATTAAATTTATGGGATTGTACTACACGTCCATTTACATCTAATATGGTTGCAGCTTCTAAAGTGATGCCATTATTTAAAGTAACGGTAATCTCATTTTGTGCAGGATTAGGATACACGGTGATATATGGCGTAACATCTTGATTTGCCACAGATAAAGTTTCCGTTTGATAAAGCTTTACATTTCTAAAGAATGAAGTAGCGTCATTGTAGCGTCCTCCTCCAGGATAATAGTTACCACCAGTATTCCAAGCTTCGATATATTCGTCATTTCCTGCCGAAAAGAATAAATATGGTGCTGTACCTGTAAATAATGTTCCTATTGGGATGGAGTAATGCTTATAAGTATACAAATCGGAATCTTGATAGGTATCATAATCCATATTATAAACAGCGGTTTCCGGAATGCTTTCTGTACCATATAATTTAAATGCTATAAGCGGATCTAAACTCAAATCATCATCCATACCAATAAAATGAGATTCCCCATCAATGGTACTTTTAAAATCAAATTCTAACATCGTTGAAGGTGTAATGTTATAATTTATTGCAATGGCTTTCCATCCGTTTATCGAGACATGCAGCGTGGCTCCATTATTATAATTAATAGACACACCTTTATCTTTTGTAGCATCATAAGACAATACCGTTTCGGAATTAAAATTGATTATTGGCGTTAATGGATCGCAGGCATCCATAGCTGCTGGATTCCCATCTAAATTAATATCCGGATATCCCATACATTGATCGAATTCATCACAAACACCATCACCATCACTATCATTATTAATATCATTTGGACATACATCACAAATATCGGGAATACGATCTCCATCGGTATCTACACCAGTTGTACAGCCATATAGTTTTGCCAAAACATTTGCCGTTTGCCATAAACTATTTCTTTGTGCTACAGTAGAATTTAATGCCGCTTCCATACGTGTTTTTTGACCATTAGTAAACATAGCGTAGGTTGCAGAAGTATAATCCATCATATTGGTATAATTATCTTTTGTAGAACAATTAAAGACAACACCAGCTCCTGGAAAAGCATCCAAATCATACAAACCATTTCCTTTCGTATTTGGTGTATCTAAAACAGAATCATCCTCATTACAATAATATGTATTTCCATTTCCTCCAGCATTCGCCCAAATATGATAGACATTTAACCAGTGACCAACTTCATGAGCTAAATTATGATACCAAGTTTGCCACATTTCTCCATGCTCGCCATAGGCCCAAGCCGACATTACATGTCCATCTAAATAGGCATTTTCAGGACCATCTACACTCGGAGGAAAAGTAGCATAACCAGAACTTGAACTTGAAGTCCAAGATTGTGCTACAACATAGATATTAAAATATTGATCTCTTGGCCAATGGTAAGTAAATCTCATGGTGGGGTTGTCACCTTCGTAGGTATACGTTGGATCTACTTGTCTATCGATTCCATTAGTAGGATTTCCATTTGGATCAAAATTAGCCAAAACAAATTTTAATTTTTTTTCTGTAAAAGCCCCTCTAACCGCAGCAAATTCTGGATCAATATTTTTATCGAAAGCAGATTCACCTGCAAAAAATATATTTAACATCTCTATGGAACGTTTTACTGCAGCATCTGAAATATTTTCTGGTCCGTTGTTGTGTATCACATGAACCACAACAGGAATAATGTAATCTGTTCCAATAACAAGGTCTGCAATATTCCAATCTCTTTGATTATTAGAACGAGACTGAAATGTTCTAGTAAATTCTTCCAACTCTTGGTATGCCAAATTGTTTTCTGGCCTTAAAGAAGGATTTTCTTCATAAATTTTTTGTTGGTAAATGTCTTGTGCACAATGTTCTTGTGCTTTTGTAAAATAAGACATCAGTAAAAGAAAGCTTAATAGCAGCAGCTTTTTCATTTATAGTGGTTTTATTGGTTGGTTACTCTTGTATATGGATATCGTAATTATCGGAAATGAATTCCTGAAATCAGTCTATCCGCCTCAAAGATAATCTTTTAACCTATACTTTTATTCCTATATTCTAATAAGAAGGCATTTAATGCACAATTCCTAGAAATAATAAATAGGAAAATATATCGATGCTGTGCGAACTCTTTTTACAGCTTACGCGATGCATTTATGAAATATTAGAATCCTAGGTATTGGACCTAAAAAAAACCTGTAAAGCAATGAAACTTTACAGGTTTTAAATATAAATTAAAAAATACCTACATGGTTTTAGAAAACCTGTAGAATACTTTTAAAGACAAATTATGCATCAATATTTGCATAGATTGCATTTTTCTCGATAAACTCTCTACGAGGTGGAACTTCATCCCCCATTAACATAGAGAATACACGATCTGCTTCTACTCCATTATCAATATAAATTTGACGTAAAGTTCTAAATTCTGGATTCATGGTTGTATCCCAAAGTTGCGATGCATTCATTTCCCCAAGACCTTTATAACGTTGTATTTTTGAAGATTCTCCAAATTCTTCCATAATAGCGATACGTTCTTCATCACTCCAAGCATATTGTTTTTTCGCACCTTTTTTAACTAAATATAAAGGTGGTGTTGCAATATAAATGTGACCATTTTCTATCAACTCTTTCATGTATCTAAAGAAGAACGTTAAAATTAACGTTTCAATGTGCGAACCATCAATATCGGCATCACACATGATTACTATTTTATGATATCTTAATTTAGAAAGATTTAAAGCTTTACTATCTTCTTCTGTACCAATAGTAACACCTAAAGCGGTAAAGATATTTTTAATCTCTTCATTTTCAAACACCTTATGTGTCATCGCTTTTTCTACATTTAGAATCTTACCACGTAATGGCAAAATAGCTTGGAATGCTCTATCACGACCTTGTTTTGCAGTTCCACCTGCCGAATCTCCCTCGACTAAGTATACTTCACATTTTGCAGGATCTTGTTCGGAACAATCGGATAATTTCCCTGGTAAACCACCAATACTCATTACTGTTTTACGCTGTACCATTTCACGCGCTTTTTGTGCTGCGTGACGCGCTTGTGCTGCAAGAATTACTTTTTGCACAATAATTTTAGCGTCGTCTGGATGCTCTTCTAAGTAGTTTGTTAGCATTTCTGACACCGACTGACTTACAGCTGCAGAAACTTCACGGTTACCTAATTTTGTTTTTGTTTGTCCCTCAAATTGAGGCTCTTGTACTTTTACAGAAATAATAGCTGTTAGTCCTTCACGGAAATCATCTCCAGCAATATCAAACTTTAATTTGTCTAACATTCCAGATTCATCCGCATACTTTTTAAGGGTATGTGTTAAACCACGACGGAAACCAGAAAGGTGTGTACCACCTTCATGTGTATTAATATTATTTACATACGAGTGTAAATTTTCTGCATAAGATGTATTATAAATCATGGCAACCTCTACTGGCACACCATTCTTTTCCCCTTCAAAAGAAATAACTTCTTTCATTAAAGGTTCTCTTGTTGCATCTAAAAACTTGATAAATTCTTTAAGACCTTCTTCCGAATGAAATGTTTCTCCTTCAAAAGAACCATCTTCTTTGGTACGTCTCATATCAATTAAATGCACCGTAATTCCTTTATTCAAGAACGCTAACTCACGCATTCTACTAGCCAAAGTATCGTAGTTATACTCTAAAGTTTGGGTAAATATTGTAGGATCTGGTTTAAAAGTAACTGTTGTTCCTCTTTTATCGGTATCGCCAATTGCTTTTACCGGATAAAGTGCTTTTCCTTTAGAATACTCTTGTTCCCAAATTTTACCATCTCTATAAACGGTAGCACGTAAATGTTCGGATAATGCATTTACACAACTTACACCAACTCCGTGAAGTCCACCAGATACTTTATAGGAATCTTTATCGAACTTTCCACCTGCACCAATTTTAGTCATTACAACTTGCAGCGCAGAAACACCTTCTTTTTTATGTAAATCTACAGGAATACCACGACCATCATCTTCTGTGGTAATCGAGTTATCCTCATTAATAGTTACTGTAATATTATCACAGTGTCCAGCTAATGCTTCATCAATCGAGTTATCTACAACTTCATATACCAAATGGTGTAAACCACGAGTACCAACATCTCCAATATACATAGAAGGACGCATACGTACGTGCTCCATTCCTTCCAGCGCTTGAATACTATCAGCAGAATAATTATGTTTGTTAAACTCTTCTTTTTTTTCGCTCATATTTATATGTTATTTATGATCTGTTTTCTATTATTTAAAGCATAAAAAAAGACGCTTTACAGCATCCTTTTGAATACAACCAAAGATACATAATTTTGATGCGTTTTAAAAGCTTTTCATCGATTTAACACGATAATTATTAACATTTGTTAAAAACATAAAAAAGACCTTAGAAGGGCTAAAAACTAGCTTACAGTCGATTTTCATTTTTCAATCAACTCTTAAAAAAAACAAAACAACAAAAACACGTTAGAACTCTTATTTGAACGTCTTTCGATAAAATACTTCGTAATTTATCCGATATTAAACAGACACTAAAGCGCTAATCTTTCAATAAAGTACAAATCGGTTTTATTTTATTATATTGGAGCTCCTAATCTACATTAAATGAAATTTTTCAACCCTGCCCTAATCAGGTTTTTAATACCTATAGCTAGCTCCTTATTTTTATTTATAACGTATAATGTTCTCTTTTTTTATTTTCAAAAAGAGAATAGCACATTATTTATTAGCTCCTTCATATTTAGCGCAATAGCTGTTATTTTATTTATCACTTTTCGCTTCATAAAAGTAGTGAAACAGCCTTTTGACTTAATTATTCACGCTATAAACTCTAATGATTTCAATTTATTGTCTCACTTTAATACCGATGGAAATTTCAATAAAATAGGTCATTTTATATTTAAAAGTTATTTACAAAAAGAAGAACTTCAAAAAGCGAAAGAAAAAGCGGAAGAAAGTGACTTATTAAAAGCTTCTTTTTTAACCAACCTATCGCATGAAATAAGAACGCCAATGAATGCTATTCTAGGGTTTTCTGATTTATTGAGTACTCAGAACCCATCGGAGGCGGAACGAGTGGATTATATTAATGTTATTAAGCGAAGTGGAAAAAATTTGGTATCCATTATAGATGATTTAATTGAAATGTCTAAAATTGATACCAACCAAGTAACTCCCAATTTAAAAGCTTTTAATTTAGACGAAACATTATTAGAAATAAAACAAGCAGTCGAAATTACAATCCCTAAAAACAAACCTTTGCGATTGTTTTTTGACAAACCAAAACATGCTGTTGTATATCAATTAATAAGTGATGAAACCAAATTACGACAAATAATAGTCAACCTTTTAAACAATGCTATTAAATACAGTGAAAAAGGAAGCGTCAATTTTAGCTACAAAATAAGTACTCAAAAAAGTGCCTTAGAATTTTACATTACCGATACCGGTATTGGCATGTCAAAAGAAGATACTAAAAATATTTTTATTCGGTTTAACAGAATACAAAATGACAAAACAATCAACTTAAGCGGTTTAGGTCTAGGGCTAGCTATTTCTAAAGCATACATTGAAATGTTAGGTGGCGAAATCTGGTTAGAATCTACAGAGAATTTTGGCTCTACATTTTCATTCACCGTGCCATTAAAGTTAAATAGGCTAGCCGCACAACCTATAACAGAAGTTGCTCTTAAAACAGAAGATAAAATAAAACCTTTAAATATTCTTATTGCCGAAGATGATGAGATTAATTTCATGCTGATAAAAAAAGTAATGAAAATTAGAAACTACCACGTTATACGAGCCAAAAACGGAAAAGAAGCTGTAGAAATATGTAAAGAAAACGATTCGATTCAATTAGTAATCATGGATATGAAAATGCCAATAATGGGAGGTTTTGAAGCAAGAGAAATAATAAAAACATTTAAACCCTTTTTACCTGTAATTGCGCATACAGCATACTCCTCTACAGAAATAAATAGCAAGGTTTTTAATGCAGGTTTTATTGACTGCATTACAAAACCACTAGACAAAACAAAACTGTTTAGAGTTATTGATAGAATTGAGCATTTGACTCCAGATATAGATCTCACGAATACTCTTGTAAATTAAAAAACGAAATCACCTCAAGCGATAACTATAAGCACAGGATGCAACCTACTAAACTTTAACCTAATTATTATTAAGAATCTTAACGTCAATAAAAAAACCTCGCAGAAGCGAGGTTTTTAATGCTATAATCTATACCTATTGAATACAAAATCTTCTAATTAAGACGTTGCATAAGACTTATCATGCACGTTTGCAATAGCACGACCAGAAGGCTCATTCATGTTTTTAAACGCTTCATCCCATTCTAAAGCAGTAGCAGTACTACAAGCCACACTTGCCTCTTGCGGCACGCTCAATGCTGCTGCATCACTCGGGAAATGTTCTTCAAAAATAGAACGGTAATAAAATTCTTCTTTGTTTTGTGGTGTTTGAATTGGAAAACGGAATTTAGCATTTGCCATTTGCTCATCGGTTATTGCTTCGTCTACCATGTCTTTAAGGGTATCAATCCAACTATAACCAACACCGTCACTAAATTGTTCTTTTTGTCTCCAAGCTACACTTTCTGGTAACATATCTTCAAATGCTTTACGAACCACCCATTTCTCCATGCGTTCTCCGTTAATCATTTTATCTTGCGGATTGATGCGCATAGCAACATCCATAAATTCTTTATCTAAAAATGGTACACGACCTTCAATTCCCCAAGCAGCTAAACTTTTGTTTGCTCTTAAACAATCGTACATGTGTAATTTATCTAATTTTCTAACTGTTTCTTCATGAAATTCTTGTGCGTTTGGCGCTTTATGAAAGTATAAATAACCTCCAAAAATTTCATCTGCTCCTTCACCAGATAATACCATTTTAATTCCCATAGACTTAATAACTCTAGCCATTAAATACATTGGTGTAGAAGAACGAATCGTAGTAATATCATAGGTTTCAATGTTATAAATCACATCTTTAATAGCATCTAAACCTTCTTGGATTGTGAATTTAATTTCATGGTGCACGGTTCCAATATGATCTGCTACTTTTTGTGCTGCAGCCAAATCTGGAGAACCTTCTAATCCTACAGCAAAGGAATGTGTTTGTGGATACCAAGCATCTGAAGTATCATCACTCTCCACACGTTTTTGCGCATATTTTTTTGCAATTGCTGACACTACCGAAGAATCTAATCCTCCAGATAATAATACACCATAAGGTACATCACTCATTAACTGTCTGTGCACTGCCGCCTCTAAAGCTTTTTTAACTTCTGCGATACTTGTTTCGTTATCTTTTACTGCATCGTACTCACTCCAATCTCTGTTGTACCATTTTACAAATTCACCATCTTTACTAGACATATAATGCCCTGGAGGAAATAATTCGATTTTTGTACAAATTCCTTCTAATGCTTTTAATTCGGAAGCCACATAAAAAGTTCCGTTTTGATCCCAACCAATATATAAAGGAATAATTCCCATATGATCACGAGCAATAAAATATTCGTCTTTCTCCACGTCATAAATTGCGAATCCGAAGATCCCATTCATTTCATCTACAAAGTCCACTCCTTTTTCTTGGTATAATGCTAAAATAACTTCGCAATCACTTTGTGTTTGAAAATCATACTTTCCTTCAAACTGCTTACGTAATTCTCTGTGGTTATATATTTCACCATTTGCTGCTAAAACCAGTTTATTATCTGGACTAAACAAAGGTTGTTTTCCAGAAGCTGGATCTACAATTGCTAAACGCTCATGCGCCAAAATGGCTTTATCATCACTATAAATCCCAGACCAATCTGGTCCGCGATGACGAATAGTTTTAGACATTTCTAAAACCTGAGGTCTTAAATCTTCACTCTTTTGTTTAAGGTCGAAAGCACATACAATTCCACACATAACTTATATATTTTAATTTTTTATTCTTTATTGTTATAATTACTGAAGCAAATATGCGAATGTTGTTTCATATTAAAAACACAAAACACTTAAATGCTTTCATTTAATAACAAAAATAAAACTTTTTAAACAAAACTGAAACTACAATAAATATATTTACTACTATTTCTTATAAAATTGTAAACTTTAACTTTCAATTACGACTTTAAGTATGGTTTACTACGTAGATAGTATATCTAAACATTCAATAATATATAAAAACAAATTATGAAAACACCAACATTACTTACAACCACTGCAATGGCATTTTTAATGCTTTTCTCTCTAAACACGAATGCTCAAGATTTTGTTGGGTTAGACAAGAGTCCGATGGATGCTGCAGCATTCCCTACAGATTACAAGAACCCAGACAAATTAATAAAAGTAGTTTATAGTAGACCACAATTAAAAGAAAGAGGTTTAGACAAACTTGCTCCAAATGGTAAAGTTTGGCGTACTGGAGCTAATGAAGCTGCTGAAATCACGTTATATACAGACATGAAATTAGGAAGCACTTTAGTAAAAGCTGGAACCTATTCTTTAGCAACTATTCCAGGAGAAAAAGAATGGACTATCATTATCAACTCGGACTTAAATGCTTGGGGAAGTTATTTTTACGAAGAAGCTAACGATGTAGCAAGAATCACAGTTCCTGTTGGATCTAGTAAAAAATCTATTGAAGCTTTTTCTATAGCTTTTAAAGAAAGTGACAAAGGAGTAGATATGTTTTTAGGCTGGGATACCACAGTAGTAGCTGTTCCATTTACCAAATAAGAAACATACAATAATAGTATACAAAAAAAGCCTTAGAATTATTCTAAGGCTTTTTTATTACGGTATATTTAAATATTTATGTGTCTGTAAAGAGACTTTCCATTTTGGGTTTGCCATCACATAATCTACAATTTGCGGTACTACTTTATCGCGTTTACTCCATTCTGGTTGTAAATATAAAATGCAATCTTTATTTACTTTTGCTGCTTGCTCTTCGGCAAACTTAAAATCATCCATATTATAGATAATACACTTTAGTTCGTGTGCTTGCGCATACACTTCTTCGGTTGGAAGTTTATTCTTTTTTGGTGAAAGGCAAATCCAATCCCAAATCCCAGTTAACTTATATGCACCAGAAGTCTCAATATGTACTTGCAATCCTCTTTCTTTTAACGCATTGGTTAACGGATCCATATTCCACATTAAAGGTTCTCCTCCTGTAACTACAATGGTTTCACTGTACTTTGCAGCATTTTCGGCTATTTTAATGGTTTCTGTAGCAGGATGCAATTCTGGCAACCAGCTTTCTTTAACGTCACACCAATGGCAACCAACATCACAACCACCAATTCTTACAAAATATGCAGCTGTTCCTTTATGAAAACCTTCTCCTTGAATAGTATAAAACTCTTCCATTAAAGGTAATAATAAACCTTTATCCAGTAACTCTTGTCTTTCACTTCTTGTCATAGCTTGCAAAGATAGTTATTTAAGTATTTAAAGTTTAATAGTGCTTAAAATATTTAAAGTTAAAAAGCTCTGGGTTCATTTTACAAATAAAAAGATAAGGCACTTAGCACTTAAGACATTTGGACCTTTTAGTTGAAAAGTTGCTTGCTTTTTTAAAAGGTTTTACATTAAAGATTACTATTTTTATGCAAATTTTGAAGAATACTATGAGCAGACAGGACGATTTTTTTAAACACATAGAAGAAGGAAACACAACCAAAGGAGATTTTATAACCTTAGGTTCTGCAATGCTAGATGGAGAAACTCTTAAAGATGCTTTTGTCAAAATACCTTTAAAAACCATGAATAGACATGGTTTAATTGCTGGAGCTACAGGAACAGGAAAGACAAAAACACTGCAGGTTTTAGCTGAAAATTTAAGCGAAAAAGGAATCCCTGTTTTACTAATGGATATTAAAGGGGATTTAAGTGGTTTAGCACAACCAAGTCCTGGCCATGCTAAAATAGATGAACGTCATGCTAAAATAGGTTTACCTTTTGAAGCAAAAGGATTTCCTGTAGAAATCATGTCCCTTTCTGAACAAGAAGGCGTTCGCTTACGTGCTACAGTTAGTGAGTTCGGACCAGTTTTATTATCTAGAATTTTAGATTTATCCGATACACAATCTGGTGTTGTTGCTGTTATTTTTAAATATTGTGACGACAACAAGCTTCCTTTATTAGACTTAAAAGATTTCAAAAAAATATTACAATACGCTACCAAAGAAGGAAAAGAAGAATTCTCGGATGCCTATGGTAGAATTTCTTCTGCATCGACAGGAGCAATCTTACGTAAAGTGGTAGAAATTGAGCAGCAAGGCGGAGAACTTTTCTTTGGAGAAAAAAGCTTTGATGTGGAAGATTTAGTCCGTACCACAAGAGATGGCAAAGGATATATCAATATTATCCGTTTAACAGATATTCAAGATAAGCCCAAATTATTCTCTACATTCATGTTAAGCTTATTGGCTGAAGTTTATGAAACGTTCCCAGAACAAGGAGATGCAGACGAGCCAAAACTAATCATGTTTATAGACGAAGCGCATCTTATTTTTAATGAAGCTTCCAAGGCATTATTGAATCAAATTGAAAGCATCGTAAAATTGATACGTAGTAAAGGAATTGGTTTATACTTTGTAACCCAAAATCCAACCGATGTTCCAGAAGGTGTTTTAAGTCAGTTAGGTCTAAAAATACAACATGCCTTACGTGCTTTTACGGCAAAAGATAGAAAAGCAATAAAACTTGCGGCACAAAACTATCCCGACACCGAATATTATGATACTGCCGAAATTTTAACTTCCTTAGGAATTGGAGAGGCTTTGGTTTCTGCTTTAGACGAAAAAGGAAGACCAACACCACTTGCTGCAACGATGCTTCGTGCGCCAATGAGCAGGATGGATGTACTGACAGAAACAGAATTAAACAATCTTTTAGACGATTCTAAACTAGTTATGAAATATAACGAAACCATAGATAGAGAATCGGCTTATGAAATGTTGAATAAAAAGATTGAAAAAGCGGAAGCATTGCAAATTGAAGAAGACGCTAGAGAAGCGAAAGAAAAGGAACAAAAAAAGACGACACGTTCCAGCTCTAGTAGAAGCAGTACGAGAATGAATCCGATTATAAAAGTACTTACAAGCGCGACCTTTATTCGTTCTGTTTTCGGGATTCTAAAAAAAGTACTGTAGGCTTTCGTTAAAGTTTCAGAATAAAATAAACATAAAATAACAAACAATACGTTTTCCGTTTTCACGGAAATAAAAAACAAATAAGAATACCGCTTTCTCGGAAAACAAATATGAAAAACATCATTTTTACGCTTTGCATACTAAGTATCGTTTTTACTTCCTGCAAAAAAGAAGTTAATCCATTTTTAATCTCTAAAAACAACATTGGTCTTTTAACAGACTCTACACAAGTAAAAGATATTGAAGCTATTTACGCTAATGATTCTGTTGTCAAACAAATTGATGGCGATGAGTTTACAGGAAGCATCAATGACATAAAAATTTATGACAAAACAGGAAAACAATTATTAATACTTTCGCCTAACCAAGCCTTAGATTCTACGGCTACTATTACTACCATTAAAGTAGTAGACCCAAGATACAAAACGGCAAAAGGATTAAATACTTCGAGTACATTTGGAGATATTAAAAACCACTATACCATTTCTAGTATTCAAAATACATTAAGAAACGTTGTGGTCTTTGTAAATGATATCAATGGATTTTTCACCATTGACAAAATGGAGTTACCTTCAGAATTACGCATGGATGTCAATAAGAAAATTGAAGCAATACAGATTCCTGACACCGCAAAAATTAAACATT
Organism: uncultured Flavobacteriaceae bacterium; assembly: GCA_947502495.1. Lineage (GTDB taxonomy): Bacteria > Bacteroidota > Bacteroidia > Flavobacteriales > Flavobacteriaceae > Oceanihabitans. Next base: position 27,028 of record CANNAC010000006.1, read on the forward strand.
TCATGATCGGTTGGAATTAATATTAAAGCGTTATGAATCCACTATTTGGTAAATTATTAGTAGATATAGCTAAGCAAAGGCTTAAAGCTAAACAGGCTCCTACACCATATACGCAAACACAAATAACTCCTGTTATTGATAACATCAAAGTAGAATTTTCACACGCTATAAAAGAATCTATTTTTATAATTATTGGTGTATTTTCTGCAGGATTTGGCTTAAAAGGTTTCTTATTACCAAACCATTTTATAGATGGTGGTGCAACAGGTATTTCGTTACTTCTTCAAAACATAACCTCTTTATCTCTTGGCATTTTACTGCTTATAGTAAACATTCCATTCCTTATACTTGCAACCCAAACTATAGGTAAGAAATTTGCCCTTAAAAGCGTTATTGCTATTACATTTTTGGCACTGGTAGTTCACTTTGTAGATTACCCAACAATCACAGAAGACAAGTTATTAATCGCTGTATTTGGTGGTTTCTTTCTAGGCTTAGGAATTGGCTTAGCCATGCGTGGTGGCAGCGTTATAGATGGCACAGAAGTTTTAGCCATATACTTAAGTCGAAAAATGTCTATCACCGTGGGTGATGTCTTATTACTTATAAATATTGTTATTTTTTCTTTTGGTGCTTATGTTTTATCCATTGAAACGGCACTTTATGCGATATTAACCTATTTGTCTGCGGCTAAAACGGTTGATTTTGTGGTAGATGGTGTTGAAGAATATGTTGGTATTACTATTATTTCTGAAAAACACGAGGAAATTAGAATCATGGTTACAGAAAAACTACGCAGAGCTTGCACAATATATGCAGGAAAAGGTGGTTTTGGTGTACACGGAAAAAGTTACGACAAAGACATTATTTACACTGTAATGACAAGGCTTGAACTAGCAAAACTTTACACCGAAATAGATAAAATAGATAAAAATGCCTTTGTCACCATTGGTATCGTAAAAGATTTAAAAGGAGGAATGATTAAACGTAAGCCTTTAAAATAAAACTATTACTCTAAAAGTTACGTATATACTATTAAAAGACTTTTTTACATTATGAAAAAGAAATACTCCATACAGGATTCCCCATTTGTTGTTCCTACAACAGACGGAAAAGTTATAGAAGAACACTTTGGTTTAGCGACCAACAAGGATCCACAAATAAGTATAGCGCGTATGATTGCTCCTGCAGGCTGGAGTGAACCTTTTCAAACGCCAGAGTTTGATGAATACACCTATATAATTAAAGGCAAAAAACAATTTATAATTGAAGACGAAGTTGTAATTTTAGAAGCCGGACAATCGATAAAAATTAATAAGAATACTCGTGTTCAGTATTCTAACCCATTTACCATTGCGTGCGAATATATAGCTATTTGCCTTCCCGCATTTTCTATAAATTTAGTAAACAGAGAAGATTAAAAATGAATTTCATATCTAAAACCATTGGCTTACTTATTAATATAATAAGCTACATTTCCCCTAAAGCAGCAGGAAACCTAGCACTATCCTTATTTTCTAAACCTTTAAAAGGAAAAAAACTTAACGAAAAAGAGATCGACTTTTTAGACACTGCCTTTAAAGAAGAATTAGAACACGAAGGCTTAAACATCATGACTTACAGATGGCTTGGTAAAAACAAAACAATATTACTAGCACATGGCTGGGAAAGCAACGCTACAAGATGGCGACCGCTAATTGAAAATTTAAAAGCTCAAAATTATAACATCATTGCTTTAGACGCACCTGCACATGGTCGTTCTGGAAGTAAAAACTTCAATGCTATTCTATATTCTGAATTTATAAATATCGTTTCTAAAAAATTTAATCCAGATATCATTATTGGTCATTCGGTTGGCGGTATGGCAACGGTATTTTATCAGCATAAATACCAAAATACAGCCTTAGAAAAACTAGTTTTATTGGGAGCTCCTTCCAACTTTACTGGTGTTTTTAATCGCTATGTACAAATGATGGGGTACAATAAAAAAGTAGACAAACAAATGGGGCAAATCGTATTAGAAAAATACGGCCACTTACCTGCTTATTTTTCTGCTGGAGATTTTACTAAAGAAATTAAGACCTCAGCTCTTTTAATACACGATGAGCGCGATAGAATTATCCCGTATCAAGACGCAAAACATTTTGAACAAAATTATTTAAATGCGCAATTAATAACCACTCAAGGTTTTGGTCATTCTTTAAACAATGAAACCATAACCGAGTATATTAATAAATACATCACTAATTAAGCTAGAGTCTCGCCTTTTAAATTTCATAAAGTGATTAAACTTATAGTATCTTTGCCAAATGGAAGAGAATCTTAAACGTATAAACAAATATTTAAGCGAAGTTGGTTATTGCTCTCGTAGAGAAGCAGACCGACTTATTGAAGCTGGAAGAGTAACTATTAATGGTGTTGTACCAGAAATGGGAACTAAAATCGCTCCAAATGATGAAGTTCATGTAGACGGAAAGGCGATTGTAAATACTAAAGACTCTTTTACGTATTTAGCATTTAATAAACCTGTTGGTATTGTTTGTACTACTGACACTAGAGTCGAAAAAGATAATATTATAGACTTTATAAAATACCCAAAACGCATATTTCCTATTGGCCGATTAGATAAACCAAGTGAAGGTTTAATTTTTCTTACCGACGACGGCGATATTGTAAATAAAATACTTCGCGCAAGCAATAATCACGATAAAGAATATATTGTAACCGTTGACAAAGCGATTTCACAAACATTTATAGAAAGAATGTCTAATGGTATTTACTTAGAAGAATTAGACAGAACTACCAAATCCTGTATTGTTGAAAAATTAGGAACTTACAAGTTTAAAATTATATTAACTCAGGGTTTAAACAGACAAATTCGTCGCATGTGCGAATATTTAAACTACGAAGTAAATAGTTTAAAACGTGTTCGTATTATGAACATAAAATTAGATGTTCCTGTTGGTGAATATAGAGAATTTACTACCGAAGAATTAGAAGATCTAAATTCTCTTTTAGAAAGTTCAACAAAAACCTATCTAGAAAACAATGGCTAAACTTTCTCCATTTCACATTGCAATTCCTGTGCATAACTTAGAAGCCTGTAGAACATTTTACAGAGAGGTTTTAAACTGTGAAGAAGGCAGAAGTAGTGATCATTGGGTAGATTTCAATTTCTTTGGACACCAATTAGTTATTCACTACAAGACACAAACTAATGAGGAAGTTCCAACCAATGCTGTAGATGGCAAAGCAGTGCCAATACCGCATTATGGTGTTGTTTTAGATTGGGATGTTTTTCACGCTTTCGCGGAAGACTTAAAACAAAAAAACATACCCTTTATTATTGCACCATATATTCGTTTTGAAGGATTAGTAGGCGAACAAGCAACTATGTTTTTCAAGGATCCTTCTGGTAATGCTTTAGAGTTTAAAGCGTTTAAAGATAAGAGTCAGTTATTTGCGAAGTAGTCTTCTTTCTTGTTACATAAAAAGGCAGGTAAATAAGTAGAAATAACGGAATCAAAAATACCTCAACGACTATAATATAATAAGGCCATTCTGGTAAATAATCTAAAACCGAAGCTGATGCTGGTTTTCTATTTAAATACGAATAGTTACCACCTAAAAGCGCATTTATACCAAACGAAGCAATTAAATAGCCTTGTATTGCAACAAGCGATTTAAAAACACTTTTTAGTTTTGGTCGCATTCTTAAAACAAAAGTGGCGTAAAAAATAATGGTTAACAAGCCCAAGTGCGCAATCCAATATCTAAAAAAGTCGAAACTAGGATAACCCACCGCAATATCTGGGGTAATCACTCCTTGCGAGGTTCCTGCAATAATCCAAAATAATAAAATTTCATACATCCAATATTTTCTATAGTATGTAAAAACAGGAATAATCAAAGCTAAAAAACTACATAAATACAAAGGTAAATCTACCGAAACAGAATAATCCCCTTGGCTAATTTTGTAACTATGAAAAACAATAATGGTTAAAGAAACAAAAACACCTAAAGCTTGAAATAGGACTTCTTTTTGTTTTTGAGCTCGTCTTTTAGCCAAACGAAACAAAACGACACAAAACAAAACAGCGAGTACTATTGGTAGTACATGTTGTACACTACCAATAGTTACTCGCTGTATGTTTATTAATAAAATAAATAGAAAATTCATACTGCAATATAAGTAGTTTATTGCATATGTCTTTCTCTAGCTAAAAGTGTATTTTTAAGCAACATAGCAATCGTCATCGGTCCTACTCCACCTGGAACTGGCGTGATATAACTCGCTTTTTTACTTACGTTTTCAAAATCAACATCTCCTGTTATTACATAACCTTTGGCAGCAGTTTCATCTGGAACACGAGTAATACCAACATCAATGATTACAACATCATCTTTTACCATTTCTGCTTTTAAGAAGTTTGGCACTCCTAATGCGGAGATAATAATATCTGCTTGACTTGTAATTTGTGTAATATTTTTAGTATGACTATGTGTAAGCGTTACTGTAGAGTTTCCCGGAAAACCTTTTCTTCCCATTAAAATACTCATTGGTCTACCAACAATATGCGAACGACCAATTACAACAGTGTGTTTTCCTTTAGTTTCAACACCATAACGATCCATTAATTCAAGAATTCCAAAAGGAGTAGCAGGAATAAAAGTAGACATATCTAATGCCATTTTACCAAAATTCATTGGGTGAAACCCGTCTACATCTTTATCTGGATTTACAGCCATTAATACTTTTTGTGTATTAATTTGTGGCGGTAACGGTAATTGAATAATAAAACCATCAATATTAGGATCCTCGTTTAATTCTTCAATTTTATCTAATAATTCAACTTCACTTGTAGTATTAGACAATCTTACCATGGTAGACTCAAAACCAACACGTTCACAAGCACGAACTTTACTAGCAACATAGGTTAAACTTGCACCATCATTACCAACTATAATTGCAGCTAAATGTGGCACTTTTTCGCCTTTAGCAACCATTTTTTTCACCTGATCGGTAATTTCGTCTTTAATGTCGTTACTTACTTTTTTTCCGTCTAAGATTGTCATGTTGTTGTTTTAAATCTGTCAGGTCGAACGCAGTCGATACCTAGTTTAATATCAAATTAGAAATGAGACCTCTCGACTGCGCTCGAGGTGACACATTTTATATCCAGGGTATATTACAAACAAAAAAAACATGAAATTACTTCATGTTCTTCATTGCTTGCATCATACGTTTTCCGCCTCCACCTTGCATCATCTTCATCATTTTCGACATTTGGTTGAATTGTTTTAGCAACTGATTTACTTCTTGAACCGAAGTACCAGATCCTTTTCCAATTCTCTTTTTACGACTTGCGTCTATAATAGATGGGTTGGTACGTTCTTTTACTGTCATAGAATGAATTATAGCTTCAATACCTTTAAAAGCATCATCATCTATATCTACATCTTTCATCATTTTTCCAGCGCCAGGAATCATTCCAATAAGGTCTTTCATGTTCCCCATTTTCTTGATTTGCTGAATTTGCTTTAAGAAATCATCAAAACCAAATTGATTTTTGGCAATTTTCTTTTGCAACTTACGTGCTTCATCTTCATCAAACTGCTCTTGTGCTCTTTCTACAAGAGATACAACATCTCCCATTCCAAGAATACGATCTGCCATACGTGAAGGATAGAAAACATCAATTGCTTCCATTTTTTCACCAGTACCAATAAATTTAATTGGTTTGTTTACAACCGACTTAATAGAAATTGCTGCTCCACCACGTGTATCCCCATCTAATTTGGTAAGGATTACACCGTCAAAGTTTAAAATATCATTGAAGGTTTTTGCAGTATTTACCGCATCTTGACCTGTCATAGAATCTACAACAAACAAGGTTTCTTGTGGCTGAATAGCTTTATGGATATTAGATATTTCGGCCATCATGGCTTCATCTACAGCCAAACGACCTGCAGTATCTATAATAACAACGTTATGTCCGTTTGCTTTTGCATGTGCAATACCTGCTTGTGCAATGGCTACAGGATCTGTATTTCCTCTATCGCTAAAAACCTCTACTTTAATTTGATCTCCTACAACATGTAATTGATCTACGGCTGCTGGACGATATACATCACAAGCTACCAATAAAGGTTTCTTTGTTTTTTTATTTTTAAGATAATTGGCCAGTTTACCAGAAAAAGTTGTTTTACCAGAACCTTGTAAACCAGACATTAAAATAATACTTGGTGTTCCAGATAAATTAAGACCTTCTACATCTCCACCCATTAACTGGGTAAGTTCGTCTTTAACAATCTTCACCATTAATTGTCCTGGCTGTAAGCTTGTTAAAACGTTTTGTCCAAGTGCTTTTTCTTTTACTTTATTGGTAAAATCTTTAGCAATTTTAAAGTTAACATCGGCATCTAGTAACGCTCTACGTACTTCTTTTAGAGTTTCGGCAACATTAACTTCTGTAATGCTTCCATGCCCTTTTAGTACATGTAACGCTTTATCTAACTTTTCACTTAAATTATTAAACATATTTTTTTTATTTCAATAGTTGCAAAAGTAAAGAAATATTTTGTTTTTCTTTAATGGAAAAGCTTGTTTAATTGGAATTAAAGCATATTTACCACATCCATAAAAAACAACTGCCTCTATTTTAGTTTTCACAATTAAAAATAAAAAAAAGAGACTTCTTTTAAGAAGCCTCTTTTTTATCAATAATTCACTCGTTAAACCTCTCTTATAAACAGGTATAACATTCCCCTTCTAAATTAAATAATTCTCCTACTTCGTTTGGACTTAAAGTTCTTTTATACACTCTTAAGTCATCCAGGTGACCAACAAAACCTTCCCCAATGATGTATCTATCTGAAGCTTGAGAACCAATATTTAAACTCGAATTCTCATCGATATTTCTTTGTACACCATCTCTATATAATCTAACCGTATTATCGCCATCGACTGTTAGTACTAGATGATGCCAATCGGTGTTTTCCCATGCTACATCTACTTCACCATTCCAGTCATTATCCCAAAGATAAAAGCTTGTATTATCTGAAAACAAAGGCGTATTTAAATCATAAACTCCCAATTGAAATCCTTGTGTTGCATTTCCTGGTGATCTAAAAAACAGCTCTAAATCTCCAGCCTCTGTATTTTGCATTTTAAACCATAAACTAATAGAAAAACGATCTCCTTGTTCCAGCTCACTGTTTGTATTTACAGGAATCTCAAAAGTGTCATTTCCGGTAAAAGCTATAGCACAAGAAGAGTTTCCTGCTCTATCTTCTACAAATGTGTTGGTACTGTTTTCTGCATTAAAACCACTTATTAAATCGTGAGCTTCTTCTGCAAACGGCATGTATATTATTAAATCATTAGTTAGAACTTCAGGATTGTTGCAATCTTCACAATCTTGCTCGAGCTCCATAGTAATTACATTACCTGAATTTGTTTCCTGACTAAAGATAAATGCATCTTCATCACAACCCAAAAGCAACCATTCTCCATTTAACAGATCAAAAGTAGACAATCCACCAATCGTTAATGTATAACCAGAATTCGTTTCCAAAAGAGACCAAGAGCCAAATTCTGTTACAGCTGGTTCTCCATTAACAGTTACTTCTCCATTAGCATCAAACATTAAATAATTTTCATCTAAAATATTACCGGACGCATCATAGGTTGGCGCTGTAATATTACATGCTAATAACAAGTCCTCTAATTCGGCAAGGTTTACATTACAATCTTCTATCTCATCATTTTCGCAATCCTGTTCTAACACTAAATTATTATTTCCATTAAAGAATTCAAATCTATCATCATCACATGAAATCATTTCCCAAACGATATCTAAAGACGCATATGGCTCTAAATTAAACTCAAGGTTTAAAGAAGTAATATCGCTATCTGAAGACAAACTCCAAGTTCCTGTAGTTACCAAATCACCAGTTACATCGTTATAAATTTCTGCGGTCCCATCTGCTAAAAAGACAAAATATTCTGCAACAAAAGGTGAATATAAGCTTGTAACATAATTCCAATGACATTCTATCAATGAAGACGCAATATACGCTTCAGTGCAATCATCATCTCCATCATCGTCATTCCAATCGTAATCATCATCTTCATCGCAAGTATCTTCTGCGGCTTCAATAGCAGCTTCCATTTCTGCATTGTTTTCTACAACAACGGTATCTCCGTTAGCTAACACCATAGTAACAGGAAAGTTTATACTAGCTAAAACTCCTCCATCTAAATTTTCAATAAAAGCATATAAGGCTTCATCATCATTTATGGTAACCGTATCTATAACCTGAAAACCTGTATTATACATGGAAATGGTAATAGGAAATTGAAAATCGATACATTCTATATCGTCATCTTCTTCATCTTCATCATTACAATTTTCTATTTGTGCTTCTAATTCGGTTTGACTATTAATAACCAATTCGGAATAATCGTTAAAAATAACCGTTATTGGAAACGCTATTTCTACATCGTCATCATCATTTGCAAAAGCGTCTAAAATAGTTTCTAACGCATCATAATCTGTAATACTTTCTATAGTTATTGTTACGCCATTTGCAGTAACGGTTACCGGTAAAGCAACCTCTAAGCAATTGGCATAATCTATAATATTATCTCTAGAGCCATCATTGGAAGCTACATTACGCATTAAATTAGCCAAATTGGAATTTGGTGCAATCGTTTCTTCATTATCGGGCTCTGTAATTTCTACGACTTCTTCTTGACATGCTGAAAATAACATCAAAAAAAGTAAGAATAAAAAAAGGAGAAATTTGGAATGGATGGTTTTCATGGTTTCGTTTTTTATTAATAATTGTTTCTTTTCATAGCAACTTTTAATTGCTGTATACTACTATAACATCTTCGTTTAAAAAACTCCTACCTTGACTTTTAAAAAAAATTGTTCCTACTTTGCAGAAACCTTTTTACATCTAAATGCAAAAGTCTTTAAACAATAATGTCTGTAATGAAAACCGTTTCAATAGCCTGTTTCACAAATATGCTAAAGACTTGCATGGTTACTTATATTACAAGTTTGGGGATCATTTAAACCCTAAAGATAAAGTACAAGATGCTTTTATAAAACTTTGGCAGAATTGCAGTACCGTTTCTCCTGAAAAAGCGAAAAGCTATTTATACACGGTAGCAAATAATTTAATGCTGAATGCCGTTGCACATCAAAAAGTAGTTTTAAAACATCAGAAAATAAAACCAACCGAACATTCTAACGAGTCTCCAGAGTTTTTAATGGAAGAAAAGGAATACCGCAAAAAACTAGAAAATGCCATTGCGAATTTAACCGAAGCACAACGTGTTGCTTTTTTAATGAATCGTGTGGAAGGAAAACGATTTAAAGAAATTGCATCGCTTTTAGATATTAGCACCAAAGCAGTTGAAAAACGAATTTATGGTGCCTTAAAAAAATTACGAGAAGATATTGACGAATTATGATTCCTGTTTTTAAAGGAATAATAATTTTAATTTTGAGGTAGGAGTTTTTAAACCTTACTTGTTATATACTTGAATAGCATACAATGAATAAAGAAGAATTAATTTTAAAATGGTTAGATAACGACTTAAGTCCGCAAGAACTTGAAGCATTTGAAGCGCTTGAAGATTATGAGTCGTTAACTAAATTAGCCAAATACAGCAAAGGTTTTAAAGCACCAGAATTTAATACCGAGGCTGTTTTAGAAACCACGTTACTCGGTATAAATGCGAAAAGATCTACAGCAAAGAAATGGTTTCAACCCATACTCAAAATAGCCGCTATTCTAGCTATTTGTTTGGGTAGCTATTATTACACCACAACTTTAGATAGTTCTTTTACTACAGATTATGCTGAAAAATCGACTATCGAGCTTCCGGATCATTCGTCTGTACATTTAAATGCACTTTCAGAAATCAGCTTCAATAAAAAGAATTGGAATACAAAGAGAACCATTACACTAGATGGTGAAGCTTTTTTTAAAGTGGAAAAAGGCAGCACGTTTCAGGTAAAAACAGATGCAGGAACCATAACTGTTTTAGGCACTCAATTTAATGTAAAACAACGTACGGATTATTTTGAAGTAGTTTGTTATGAAGGCACCGTTCAAATAAACTATAATACCGGAAAGTCTATTTTAAAAGCTGGCGTTTCTTTTTTAATATTAAATGGAAACATGACAACAGCTACAACCACTAACGTCAAACAACCAGAATGGCTAAACCATATTAGTGCTTTTTCCAGCGTACCATTAAGTGAAGTTTTAGCAGAGTTTGAAAGACAATACAACGTTAAATTTGAAACTTCCAATATAGAGACAAGTACTTTATTTACTGGGAAATTCACACATAAAAACATAGATATTGCACTAAAATCGATTACGCAACCTTTACAATTAAGCTATAAAAAAACCAACAAAACCATTATTTTATCGCGTGAATAAACCGCTAAAAATTGCGCTATTATTAATTTTCTTTTTTTTGGGGTACTCGACTGTTTTTTCGCAAAACAAAAAGCAACCTCTAGCGCAAGTATTGGCTATAATCGAACAACAATTTAAAGTTAGTTTTTCTTATGCCGATAGCACGATTAAAAATATTGACGTGTTTTTGGATCGCAATGAAAACTTAGAGGCAATTCTAACTGCTTTAGAAAAACAAACGCAATTACAGTTTAACAAACTAAACAAGCAGTTTATTACCATTGCTAGACAAGAAGTGCAACCTTTTACCATTCAGAAGTTAGAAGAAGTAGTAATCACTAACTATTTAACCACAGGAATAAATAAAAACACCACAGGAAGTATTACCATAAAACCAGAACAATTTGGCATTTTACCAGGTTTAATAGAACCAGATGTATTGCAAACCATCCAAGCACTTCCTGGCGTTTTAAGTGTCGATGAAACGGTTTCGAACATTAATATTAGAGGTGGAACACACGACCAAAACCTCATCCTTTGGGATGGTATTAAAATGTATCAATCTGGTCATTTTTTCGGACTGATATCTGCATTCAATCCGTATTTAACCAAGCAAGTAAATGTATCTAAAAACGGAACCTCAGCGAAATATGGAGATGGCGTTTCGAGTGTGATAGACATGCAATTATCGAACACAATTCAAAATGATTTTAAAGCTGGAGCTGGTTTTAATTTAGTGCATGCAGATGGATATGCCAAAGCGCCAATTGGTAAACATGCAGAATTACAACTTTCGGCAAGACGTTCATTTACCGATTTAGTAACTGCGCCAACCTACAAGCAGTATTTTAAACGCATTTTTCAAGATTCCGATTTTGAAAGTAATCAGGAAGCTCAAAACAATACGATCTCTAAAAACGAAAACTTTTACTTTTATGATTTCTCGGGAAAACTGCTATTAAACCTTTCTAAAAAAGACAAACTCCAAATTAGTTTTTTAACCATTCATAATAATTTAGATTACGAAGAACAATCCACAATAAACAATATTAACGAATCTTTAAACAGTACACTTATTCAGCGTAATTTGGCAAGTGGCATTAGCTACACCAGAAAATGGCATTCTAAATTAAGTTCCAACCTACACGTATCGCTTTCTAACTACGAATTAGATGCCAAGAATTTTGATATCCTGAATGACCAACGTTTAATTCAAGAAAACAAAGTATTTGATAACGCCTTGAAACTAGACACTAAATGGCATATTAATAAAAACACCGACCTTCAAATTGGCTATCAGTTTTTTGAAGTTGGCATTAGCAATCTAGAAAACATTAATAACCCAGTCTTTAGAAGTTATATCAAGGAAGTTATTAGAAGTCATTCCGCTTTCGCGGAAGGCCAACTAATATCTAACAACAAAAACACCAACGCAAAAGCTGGAATACGATTTAACTACATTCCGAAATTAGACGCTTTTTTAGCAGAACCAAGAATAAGTTTTAGCCAACGGTTTGCAAATCATTTTAGAGTAGAACTTCTTGGAGAATTTAAAAGTCAGACGACCTCACAAATCATCGATTTACAGAATGATTTTTTAGGAATCGAAAAACGTCGTTGGATTTTAGCAAACAACAGCGATATTCCAATTATAAAAAGCAAACAAGTATCACTAGGATTAAACTACAATAAGAATAAATTACTAATTAGTGCGGAAGCTTTTTATAAAGAAGTCGACGGCATCACCACCAGAAGCCAAGGCTTTCAAAACCAGTTTCAGTATATAAAAGCGATAGGAAGCTATCAAGTAAAGGGAGTCGATTTTTTAATCAACAAACAGTTTACCAATTTGAATACATGGTTAAGTTATTCGTATAGCAAAAACGATTATACATTTAAGAACTTGAATAACGGAAACCCTTTTCCTAATAATGCTGACATCACGCATGCCGTTAATTTCTCTAATACCTACACTGTAAACAAATTCCAGTTTGCCTTAGGTGTAAATTGGCATTCTGGGAAACCATATACCAAACCTGACAACACCATTACTTCAGGTAACATTAATTACAATGTACCAAACAGTGATTATTTAAAAGATTATTTACGTGTCGATTTTTCGGTAACAAAAGATTTAAAAATTTCGGAAGGAGTTCAGGCCAAAATTGGTGCTTCTGTTTGGAATCTTTTAAATACCAATAACACGATTAATAGATACTATGTTCTGGATGCAGATAACAACATTTCGAAAGTAGAAAACCAATCCTTAGGCATTACACCAAATGTAAGTTTTCGTGTGTATTTTTAGATTACAATTATGCTTGATATTACTGTTCTTAAAAACTAAACAGATAAATAAATGCATAGCCTTTACAATAAGTAACTCAAACTATAGGATCCATTTTAAATTACTTTTGAAAAGTAAGATAGTCTGTCCCTCCATTTCCGCCACTAACATCAATAAGTTTTATTTCTGTAGAACTATATGAAATAATATCCCAATCATCACTTAATTCTTCAAAATCTGGAGGTGAAACGAAAGAAATATTAAAATCGATATCATTATCGCTACTACTACTGCTACTACTATCGTCGGTCACAGACCAAGAACCCGTATATGTATTGGTTCCGTTTGTGGCAGTTAAAACACCATTAGCTGCAAAATTAAAGGTATACCCAGTAAAATCACTTGTTTCATCACTATCTGTATCGTAAAAATACGTGATAGACCAATTTCCAGATTCCATACTATTCTCAATAGCATTTATTTCAGCTGAATTGTCGTTACTGTTTCCATCGTCATCATCAGACGAACAGGTAGAAGAAAAGAGTGTAAACGCAAACAAAAGTAACATTGCAAGATGGATTGATTTTTTCATGATTTTCCCTTTAGAAATTAAAATTAAATATAGTCATAATTTTTCATAAAAAAAACAGCAATCAAACACACACGATTATATTTCAAGTAGTTACAAAAATAATCTTATGATTACAAATATTCCCGATACTGCATCACTCTAAAATCGAAGGTATTAAATGCAGCATTACTAGCTTTTAGATGTTTGTATAAAGGCATGCTACCAATCGCTCTATTTGCAGAACCTGAAGAAGAGGTTAAGGATACCGTTTTAATTATTCTTGCTTTAAGATCTCTCGACTGCGCTCGAGGTATCATTTCGTTTTCTATTGGAATGACGAATTGATGTATTCTTGGCACTTCATTAGAAATCAATTCTAATTTTATATTATGTTCTTTTATGTGTTTTCGGAAGAAATACTCCGGACCATTTTTACTGTTTCCTCCAATAAACAATAAGGTTTCAATGCATGGATGTTTTTTAATATAATCGATTACATTACGAAGCTGAATATTTTGCATGCCTAAATCGGAAGCATCTATCTTTTCCCGTTCTGCACTTGCTACAATATCACAAACACCAATTTGATGTTTTATAAGAAACGCTTTACGCTCATCTATTGCTTCTTGTGAATTATCATAACGCAAACTTAAACCGTGAATCTTTTCAATATATAACCACAAGGAGTTGTAGTAACTACCATAACAGAAATTCACATCTTTTTCTAAAAGCTCTCCAACACTAAAACGCGGAGGCGGCAAAGTACCAACAATTAATTTCTTAGTATCTTTTTGTATAAATGGCGGGTATGGATGTTTGTGTAAGAACATGATTTTATCATTCTGCCAAGGCAGGAATCTGTGATTTTATTATAAAGAACTTAATAATCTTTCGACTTCATTAATTGTAGCTCTATATATTTTTTTATTCATTTTTGTCATATGTTCCGATTCGATCTTTATTTCATTTAAGATCTCTTTAGCATCTTCCGTTTTATTTTTAGCCATTAAAAATTTTGCTAAAACCAAACGCTCATCGTAATTCGAATAGCGAACATCCATTACTCGTAATTGTGTTTCTGCTTCTTCTACTCTTTCTAATTGCTCTAGCGCCAATCCGTAAAAAAACGGCATTTTAGATTTTTTGAATTCAGGATGCGCTATGATTTTTTCAGAATAACGAATCACGTCCTTATACGATTCGGTATTGTAGTAACAAGTAATTAAATTCTGAATCACATAAAAGTCATTTTGATAATCACTATCTAATGCCAATTCATAATTAGTAATCGCCTTTTGATAATCTTTATTTCCTAAATACGCATCTGCAAGATTTATTCTATTCTGAAATGTTTCGGAAAACTCCAGTTTCTTTTCTAAATCTTTGATTCTTTTGGTAGGATTAATAAGCGTCACAATTTCGCTGGTCACTTTTTCTGCATCCCGTTTATTATAAACTTGTGTTATTAAGTAAATAAGACACCCAATAAATGGCAAAAATATAATTAAGAATATCCAGTAGTACGGATTTCTATTTTTAATAAGATGATAAATACAATAGGCTTGCAAAGCAAGTATTACGTAGTAGTACATAAATGAATAACTGGTTTATTATAAAATGTTAAAATAGTAAAGTAAAAGCTAAATGTTTTGTATTTTATTTGAAATTATAAATCCTCTTATTAAGAGAAATAAAAATAAATATTCATGGGAAAAGGAGATAAAAAAACAAAACGCGGAAAAATAAATAGAGGAACTTTTGGTGCCAGAAGACCACGAATTAAAAAACGTATTAAACCGGAAACTAAAATCGATATCACTAAAAAAGCAAAGGCTTAATTATCTAATAAACACTAAGTCTTTTTCTGTAGACATTGCCTCGCTAAAACCATAACCTTCATAATGGAAGCCTTTTAAATCTTCTGTGGTTTTAGCATTTGTATCTACAATATATCTAGCCATAGAACCTCTAGCTTGTTTTGCAAAAAACGAAATCACTTTATATTCTCCGTTCTTTAAATCTTTAAAATTAGCAGTAATTACGGGTACTTTTAAAGCTTTCACATCTATCGCTTTAAAATACTCGTTACTTGCAAGGTTTAAAAATAGTTCGTCTTCTTCTAGTTCTTCGTTTAAAGCTTGTGTCACTTTCTTTTTCCAGAACTCGTATAGATTTTTATTTTTACCAACAGGCATTTTTGTGCCCATTTCTAGTCGGTAAGCTTGCATTAAATCTAAGGGTTTTAAAACACCATATAAACCGGAAAGGATACGAACGGTATCTTGTAAAGTATCTAGTTTTTCTGCCGGAATGGTATGCGCATTTAAACCTTTATAGACATCTCCCGAAAAAGTATAGACTGCAGGTCTTGCATTTTCTTTGGTAAACGGTAATTGCCATTCTTGATTACGCTCGTAATTTAGTTGTCCTAAATTATCGGAAATATGCATAAGCGTAGATAAGCTTTTTGCTGATTTCTTTTTTAACAGTTTATTTAAGCGTTCGGCTTCGTTTAAAAAAGTAGCTTCTGTGCTTTTTGTGGTTGGCAATTGCGTTTCAAAATCCAAGGACTTTGCTGGGGATAGTACTAGTTTCATTGAAAATTGTTTTTTTCATTTCCGTGAAAACGGAAATCTCATCATTTAAGTAAAAATCTATTTCTTTACCCTCAAATTTACAACTTACTTCTTTACTTTTTAAATATGTAAACTGAAATATTCTATGCTTGTATAAGTGTTTACTATATAATTAATTTCTTTATGTTCATTTTGCCTTGATGCAAAACGAACCAAAAGATCACAATCAAAATTAGGAAATTGCTAAAGCAACATTCTCTTTCGAGATTGCATGCTTGAAGCTGCGCTTCGCATCTTCATCTCTTCGTTCTTTATTTCTGAATTTTGATGTTTTCCGACTATGTCGGAATTTCAAGTACGAAATAATATCATTTATTATTTCATAACTTCTTTACGAATTTACAAATAGCACACAATTAAAGAATGTTGAAGCAATAGTAATTTTATAAGCTAAAATATAATTTAACTATGAAATGGAATTTGCGTTAGTGATTGCAGTGATATCCTTTTTTTGTGTCCGTTCGAGTGATGCGACCAAAGGAGCATTGTATCGAGAACACGAAAAAAAGATTTAACGAAAAGCACGACATTTTTTTCCTGCGAGGTTTTAAAAACCTTGTAGGTATAAAAATGGAACGCCCAACTTCACATTCGTTCCGTTGGGCAAACCTATTCTTTACATACTTATTTATTAATGATCTACATGCTTCGAATAGTGTCTCCACTTCTCGATACATTGTTGGATATCTTCTGGGATTTCGGACTCGAAACGCATAAACTCATTTGTTTTTGGGTGTACAAATCCTAAGGTTTTTGCATGTAGCGCTTGTCTTGGTAATATTTTAAAACAGTTATCTACAAATTGCTTGTATTTGGTAAATGTGGTTCCTTTTAAAATGAGGTTCCCACCATAACGCTCATCATTAAAAAGGGTGTGACCAATATGCTTCATGTGCACACGAATTTGATGCGTTCTACCGGTTTCTAATTTACAAGCCACCATAGTAATATAGCCTAAACGCTCGATTACTTTATAATGCGTCACTGCAGGTTTTCCGTTTCCTTCTTCATCATCCAAATAGACCGTATTTTGTAATCTATTTTTTTGGTGTCTCCCAATATTACCTTCTATGGTGCCTTCGTCTTCATCCATATTTCCCCAAACTAGTGCTACGTATTCACGCTCGCTGGTTTTTTTGGCAAATTGGCTAGAAAGATGCGCCATGGCTTCTTCAGTTTTAGCAACCACTAGAAGTCCGCTAGTATCCTTATCAATTCGATGTACTAATCCTGGACGTTCGCTGGAGTTATTTGGCAGATTATCAAATCTGTGAATAAGCGCATTTATAAGCGTCCCAGAATAATTACCATGTCCGGGATGCACCACCATTCCTGCTGGTTTGTTTACTACAAGTAGTTCGTCATCTTCATAAACTACATCTAATGGAATATCTTCACCAACCAATAAATTTTCGAAAGGTGGATGTTCGAACATGACACGAATTTCGTCAGAAGGTTTTACTTTATAACTGGATTTTACGGCTTCATCATTTACAAAAATATTTCCATTTTTGGCTGCCGTTTGTATTTTGTTACGAATGGCATTCTCTATGCGATTCATTAAATATTTATCGATTCGTAAAGGCGCTTGTCCTTTATCTACAGTAAATGCGTGATGCTCATAAAGAGAATCTTTTTGGTCTTGGCTTTCTGGTGTGTAATCTTCTGTCATTATTCGTTTTGTCTTTCGACTGTGCTTAAGATAACCGTAAGCGATTATCTTGTAATCATTAGATTTAATTTAGACTATGGTCTTTTTCCGTTTCCTAAAACTAAATCTATTTTAGAAGTTTTTGGCAGTAAGTCTCCTGCATTTATTTTTTTTCCTTCAAAGCTTAGTCGTACCACTTCATCTGTACCTAAGTAATCAATATACGTTATTTTACCAATAGTAAACCCTAAGGCTTCTAACATTGGTTTTGCTTGTCGGAAGGTACGTTCTCTTAAATCGGGAACTTGTATTTTTCGGTAACCAGAAGGATTTAATGTTAAGTAAATTTTTCGGTCTTCTTTTACTTTTTCTCCAGATGGTGGATCTTGATCTATTACCGAAAACTTAGGGTATTTCGGATTGAAATTTGCGGAATCCTGAATTTGCATTACCAAATTATTCTCCTTTAGCTCTATTTCTGCTACTGCAATAGATTTTCCTTTTAATTCTGGAACGGTTTCAAAATTACCATGATTAGTGGTATAGCTCAACCATCTTAACATAAGAAAAGTCAGTACTGCTATAGCTAAAATGGCTAACGCTAATTGTTTTAAAAACGTTTTACTGGTAATAAATTTAACTATGCTCATGATCTTATTTTAGATTGGCAAAGATATAAAAACAGAACTGTTTTTACTTTTGATTAATTAATGATATTTTAGCTTAACGATTATTTTCATCGTTTGTTATTAATATGAAGAAAAACATTGCCATTATAATGGGAGGATATTCTAGCGAATATGAAATCTCTTTAAAAAGCGGAAACGTTGTCTATGAGCTACTTGACGCTAAAAAATATAACGTTTATAGAGTACACATTTTTAAGGATAAATGGGTTTATGTAGATGCCAACAATAGCGAATTTGCAATAGATAAAAATGATTTTTCGGTGACTATTGCCGGCAAAAAAACAACTTTTGACTGTGTTTTTAATGCAATTCATGGTTCTCCGGGCGAAGATGGCTACATGCAAGCGTACTTTAAACTACTTAATTTACCACAAACTAGTTGTGATATGTACCAAGCGAGCGTAACGTTTAATAAACGCGATTGCTTAAGTATTTTAAAACCATATGGCATTAAAACTGCGGAAAGTTTTTATATAAATCTTGGGGATACTATTGATGAAGATGCGATTGTAAAAAAAGTAAATCTGCCTTGTTTTGTAAAAGCCAATAAAGCAGGAAGTAGTTTTGGGATTACTAAAGTTTACAAAAAAGAAGACTTACAAAACGCCATTGACGTTGCTTTTAAAGAAGATGATGAGATTATTGTAGAATCTTTTTTAGATGGAACAGAAGTTTCTGTTGGTGTAATTACTTATAAAGGTGAAACCAAAGTATTACCAATTACCGAAATTGTATCTAACAATGATTTTTTTGATTATAAGGCAAAGTATTTAGGCGAATCGCAAGAAATTACTCCGGCCAGATTAACCCAAGAACAAGAAGAAAAAGTAAATGTTTTAGCAAAAAAGGTTTACGAGATTTTAAAAATGAAAGGTTTTAGTAGAAGCGAATATATTTTTAAAGATGGCGAACCACATTTATTAGAAGTAAATACAATTCCTGGTTTAACCAAACAAAGCATTTTACCACAACAAGCAGCAGTTGCAGGAATAGCACTTCCTGAATTATTTGATAATGCTATTGTGGAGGCATTAAAGTAGTATGCGGATTACAGTGGCAGTATTCAGATAATAAATTATTATATTTGATAATAGCGATTTTAAATTAAAAAGAAAGGATTTCCGATTACTCGGAAATGAAAAATAAATAGCACTGTAAGTCCCTAAACAACAAGTTTCAAACATTTAGGTTTACAGAATTAGAAAGGCAATAAGTAAATTGTAAATTTGAGACTCAAGAATTCAATTGATAACTTTAAATGAGATTCCTGCTTTCGCAGAAAATAAATATGAAAAGAGCACTTTTTCCAGGATCATTCGATCCAATAACACTAGGACATTACGATATCATTAAACGCGGTGTAAAACTTTTTGATGAAGTGATTGTTGCTATTGGTGTAAACTCAGAAAAAAAGTATATGTTTTCTTTGGAAGAAAGAAAGCGTTTTTTAGAAGAATCCTTTAAAGACGAACCAAAAGTAAAGGTGGTAACTTATAAAGGTTTAACCATTGACTTTTGTAAAGTAGTAAAAGCTCAATTTATATTACGTGGATTAAGAAACCCTGCTGATTTTGAATTTGAAAAAGCAATTGCACATACCAATAGAAAACTATCTAAAATAGAAACTGTTTTCCTTTTAACTGCAGCAAGAACCTCTTATATAAGTTCTAGTATTGTTAGAGAAGTGATAAGAAATAATGGGGATTATACGGTTTTAGTTCCAGATAGCGTTAGAGTAAAACTATAAGGATACACTTTCCTGATATATAGCATCATGCAGCGTTGCGACAAAGTCTGAAGTATTAAAAGGTTTTAATACATATCCATTCATATCTTGTTCCTTAATTTTCCCTTCCACATCCTCTATCGATGCCGCTGTTAAAGCAACAATAGGTATTTCTGTATTAAATTCTCTTATACGTTTTGTTGTTTCATAACCATCTAATTGTGGCATATGCAAATCCATTAACACGCAATCAAACTTTTCTTTTTTAATCAATGCAATAGCTTTTATCCCTGAATCTACAGTTATAGATTTAATTTTTAAATGATCCAACACTTTCCTAGTTACTAGTTGATTAATTTTATTATCATCTACAATTAAAATTCGATTTCCTTCAAGAGCCTCTAATTGGTTTGGAAACAAATCATCTAAACGATTGGTTTCTTCACTTTTATTAAATATCAAATCAAAATAGAAAGTACTACCTTTTCCTTCTTCACTTTCTATTTTTATCTCGCTTCCCATTGCTTTTAATACCTCTTTCACGATAGACAATCCTAATCCGGTTCCTCTATATGACTTTTCTATTTTAGCATGTTCTTGGTAGAAGTTTTCAAATACTAAGCTTTGTTTTTCTTTTGCAATACCAAGACCAGTATCTATTACTTCAAAGTGAATTTTCACATCTTGATCACTCTCTTTCATCTTTTTAATACTTACCGTAATTTCCCCATTATTGGTAAATTTTATAGCATTAGAAATCAGATTTATAAAGATTTGGGTTAGTTTTAAGGAGTCACCAACAAGTTTTTCAGGGATTGTATCATCATAATCTAAAAAAATCACATTATTACTTTCATGTAATGCAAACTCAATACTATCAATAGTACTAGATATAATATCTTTTAGACAGAATTTGGATTGCTCTATTTTAATGGTTTGGGAATCCATTTTATTAAGTTCTAAAACATTGTTAATCAAGGATAATAATTGATTTCCAGAAAACTGAAGAGATTCCAAATACTCTTTATGTTCGACATTAAGATCCTCTTTTTGTAATAGATTAGATAACTCAATAACTGCATATAAAGGTGTTCTTAGCTCATGGCTAATTTCGGAATAAAAATCACTTTTAACTTTAGATAAATTTTCTGCAACATCTCGAGCTATTTGTAATTCTCTATTCTTTTTTATAGTCCAATAGGTCGTTAAAACTAACAGTGCTATTAAGATACTAAGAAGCACCATAAATCGGTTAGATTTCACCAATTGCGCTTCTTTAATATTTTTTTCTTTTGTTAGATAGCTTAGCTTCTCTTCACTCTCCTTTACTTTATATCTTGCTTCTATGGTTTTAGCCAGAGACATATTATTCAACTTATTTATAGAATCCTTAATTTCAAGATATTTATCCATCATATTAAGAGCTTGTTCGTAATTTTCATCCTCTTTATATAACTTTGTTTTTTTTCTATATATTTCTTCTTTACTATGTAAATACTTTTCGCTATTAGCTAAATCTATCGCTTTTTGAAAATAGATTTCAGACTCGTCAAAGCGTTTTAATTTATGATATGCATAAGAATAACTCAAATAAATCTCGCCAAAAATATGATCACTTTTTTCGTCTAAGCCTAGTTCTTTCGAAGAGTACATCGCTTTATCTAAATACGCTAAACCTTCTTTATAATTCTTAGAATACTCTATTAAGTTTTTACCAACATTAACTTTTGGATAAATTAAATATCTATGAGGCTTAGCTAGTTTTGCAATATCAACCGCTTGTTTATATGCTTTATTGGCTTCTTCAATCATACCAAAATCTTCATAAGTCACGCCAATATCATTATATATCAAAACAATACTTAATGTATCTTTTGTTTTTATAAAGTAATCGCGTGCTTTAAAAGAATATTCAAAAGCTTTGTCTTTATCCTTTAATTCGGCATAAGAATATGCTAGACCATTAAGGGCTTTACCTATAAGTTCGTATCTTTTTGAACCTTCTATATATTCTAAGGTTTGCTTAGCTAGCTCTATAGCTTTACCGTATTCTCCCTTATTATTTAAGTCGTTTATATGTAAGAGCACACTATGGATAGAATCAACTTCTTTATCGCGAATCTCTTGCGATTGGAGAAATAAAGGCGTGGTTATAAGAAGTATAACCACAAATACCAAACGTGTCATAGGTTAAATTTAGGGAATATAATAATGCAAACGTAAAACATTTTAACGTAAAAAAATACACTTAATCGATAAAATTCAAATTAGACAACGTTTTTTTAACGATTAAAACTTATATTCAGAAAGAGGTTTTGGAAAATCTTCGGGGTTTGCTGCTAGATGATACCTTGGATCATCTATATCTTCAACAACTACATCTCTAAACTTAGGACTAGATTTATAAAGCAACACCTTACAGTCTTCACTCAGGTGTTTTAACTGAATACTTTTTCCTTCTGCTTCATATTTTTCTACTAAGTTAAAAATAGCTTCAATAGCAGAATGATCACTAATACGAGATTCTACAAAATCAATTTCTACTTTTTCAGGATCATTTTTAACATCAAACTTATCGTTAAATGCTTGAATACTTCCAAAGAAAAGTGGCCCCCAAATTTCGTACACCTTAGTACCATCTTCTCGTATACGTTTTCTAGCTCTAATTTTCTTCGCATTTTCCCATGCAAATACTAAAGCCGAAATAATTACACCTACAAATACTGCAACTGCTAAATCTACAAATACAGTAACTAAAGATACTGTAATAAGCACAATAGCATCCGCCATTGGTATTTTCTTTAATATTCTAAAACTAGACCATGCAAAAGTTTCAATAACCATCATAAACATCACACCCACTAAAGCTGCAATAGGCACCATTTCTATTAATTTATCTGCAAAGAGAATGAAGGATAGTAAAGTTACAGCCATCATGATACCTGATAATCTTCCGCGTCCGCCAGCATTTATATTAATTACGGTTTGACCAATCATACCACAACCTCCAGTTCCTCCAAATAAACCAGAAACAATATTTCCAGCTCCTTGCGCTACACATTCTCTGTTTCCGTTCCCTCTAGTTTCTGTTAATTCATCGACTAAATTCATGGTCATTAAAGATTCGATTAAACCAACCGAAGCTGCTAAAAACGCAGGTAGTGCAATAAATTTCAACGTATCTAAATTAAATGGTAATTTTTCCCAAAGGTCCATATTTGGTGTAGGAAATTCTCCTTTTAAACCAGTTCCTCCTCCTTCAATAATATAAGATCCTACTGTGGAAACATCCATATTAAAACCAATAACAATTAAACTGGTAACTAAAATGGCTGTTAATGCGGCTGGTAGTTTTTTTGTGATTTTAGGTAAACCCCAAATGATTCCCATAGTCAATAATACTAATCCAATCATAACATACAACTCCGATCCTTGCATATAAGTACCTACATATTCTTTTACACCTGCATCTGAAACCTCCATCGATTTATGCGAAAACATTTTTACTTGTGCCATAAAAATAACGATCGACAAACCATTAACAAAGCCCATCATTACGGGATGCGGAATTAAACGCACAAAGCGTCCAAGCTTAAAAACACCTGCTAGAATTTGTATTAACCCCATTAAAACAACACAAGCCATAAGGTAGAAAAAACCCATATTTTCAATAGGTGTATCCATTAACATACCTTTTGTATGTCCGTCTGCTATCATGCTAACAAAAATTACGGCAACGGCTCCTGCTGCTCCAGATATTAATCCTGGTCTTCCTCCAAAAATAGCGGTAATCAAACCAATAATAAATGCACCAGACAATGCCATTAAAGGATCTATTTGTGCAACAAATGCAAATGCAACCACTTCTGGAATCATAGCTAAAGACACCGTTATTCCGGCTAATACATCATCCTTTGCATTCGGCACTATTTTTCTTATAAACTCTGTCATCTATTTATTTTTGAAGGAGCAAAAGTACTGTTAATTAACAGAAACGCAAGTGCATATTACTATATTTGTCCTTCAACAATCTACTAAAACGTTTGAAGATGAAGAAAATAATTTTCTTATTCCTATTAATTACAGCTTGTAAATCTGAAAAAAGCAAGCCTAATTTTGATTTTACTACTGTTTTTGAAAAAAGTGAAGGCACAGAAACCGCAACCTATCGAGAAGTAATAAATTACTATTCGCAATTAGCAAAAACCTATCCTGAAATTTCCATGGAAGCGATAGGAGAAACAGATTCTGGAGAACCTTTACATATGGTTATATTAAACCCCGAAAAGAATTTTAATTTTTCAGAAATAAGAAAAAACAAACGTATTCTATTAATAAACAACGGCATTCATCCAGGAGAATCCGATGGTATTGATGCCACTATGATGTTATTTCGTGATATTGTTCAAGACAAATCAGAAACGCCACAAAACACAGTTTTAGTGACTATTCTTGTTTATAATGTTGGCGGAAGTCTAAATCGAAACGCCACAACTAGAACGAACCAAAACGGACCAAAGGAATATGGCTTTAGAGGAAACGCTAGAAATTACGATTTAAACAGAGACTTTATAAAGAGTGATACCAAAAACGCAAGGGCATTTGCACAAATTTTTCACCTTGTACAACCAGATGTATTTATAGATAATCATGTAAGTAACGGAGCAGATTACCAATATACATTGACACATTTATTTACACAACACAACAAATTAAGTGGTGCTTTAGGCAATTATTTACATACGGAAATGATGCCAAAACTGGAAAAAAAGCTTTCCGAAAAAAACTGGGATATTACGCCTTATGTAAATGTTTTTAATAAAACGCCAGAATCTGGATTTAGCCAGTTTATGGATTCGCCTAGATACTCTACAGGTTACACGACTTTGTTTAACACTTTAGGAATGATGGTAGAAACGCACATGCTAAAACCATACAAACAACGAGTCGAAGGAACGTATGAATTACTAAAAATTATGCTAGAAATCACGGAAGCGGATGGTGAAAACATTAAAACAATTCGTACCAACATTCACCAAAAATTTATAACTAACAAAACATATCCATTAAACTGGGAAGTAGACACTACAAAAACATCTACTTTAAACTTTAAAGGTTTTGAAGGCAATCGCATACCTAGTGATGTTACGGGAAAAGAACGCTTAAAATTTGACAGAAGCAAACCATTTACAAAAGAAGTAACGTATCAAAATTATTTTAAACCAAAAGATAGCGTCACCATTCCAAGTGCTTATATCATTCCTAAAGGTTGGTGGCACGTAATGGATTTACTAAAACGAAATCAAGTAGAAATAACGGAATTAGCAAACGATACCGTTATAGAAGTAGAATCGTATAAAATGGATACTTTTGAAACTAGAAAATCACCTTATGAAGGACATTACCAACATTATAATACGTCTGTAAAATCTTCTACAGATAAAGTTACTTTCCGTAAAGGCGATTATATTATTAACACCAATCAAAGAGCGCTTCGTTATTTACTGGAAACCTTAGAACCACAAGCGCCAGATTCCTTTTTTAATTGGAATTTCTTCGATACCATTTTACAACAAAAAGAAGGTTTCTCCCCTTATGTTTGGGAAGACAAAGCGAAAGCGCTTTTAGCAAGTAATCCAAAATTGCAAATTGCATTTAATATAAAAAAATCATATAATAAAGATTTTGCAAATAATTGGTATGCACAATTAGATTGGCTACATAAACAGAGTAAAAACTATGAAAAAGCACATTTGCAATATCCTGTTTATCGTCTGAAATAAAGACCTTTAAAAGAATTAAAAATATTTTTATGCTTTTGTAAAACCAATGGAAAAATAATTTAATTTTGTTTAAAATCTATATCGCGATTATCGCTTTTAATGAACAAATACATTGTTGTCAATCAACCTGAAAAATGGAATTTTTCGATTGAGAATATTACTGTAATTTCCTCACAAGAGTATCTTACGAACCCTAAATTCTCCCTTTTAAAAAAGGCTAGAATATTTAACCTTTGTAAAGATTACTCCTACCAATCTAAAGGCTATTATGTATCGCTTTTAGCAGAAGCCAGAGGACATTTAGCAATCCCAACTGTAAAAAACATTGTGGATTTAAAAACCTTAAAACTAGTTCGAATAGTTTCTGATGAGTTTGATGATGTTATTCAGCAAAGTTTAAAAAACATTAAATCTCGCGAGTTTACTTTAAGTATTTATTTCGGACAAAACGTAGCCCAAAAATACAAGGAGTTAAGCGGTTTATTTTACAAACACTTTCAGGTTCCATTTTTACGTGTAAACTTTAGTCATAACACCAAATGGAACATACAAAGTATCAAAGCTATTTCAGAATCTGAAATTCCCGAGGAACATCTAGAAAGTGTGCATGAATTTGCGAATCAGTATTTTGCAAAAAAACGCTATGACACGCCAAAACTGACAAAATCTGATTTTGATTTAGCCATTTTAGTAAACCCAAAAGATCCTGCACCACCAAGTAACGCAAAAGCTATAAAGAAGTTTATGGATATTGCGGAGAAAATGAATATTTATGCTGAAGTCATTGAACCTAAAGACCTTTCGCGTTTATCTTCTTTTGATGCATTATTTATTCGTCAAAGTACAGAAGTAAACAACGAAGCCTATGCCTTTGCACGAAAAGCGCAACAAGAAGGTATTGCTATTATTGATTATCCGGATGCTATATTAAAATGCTGTAATAAAGTGTATATGGCAGAAGCATTAAACAATGCCAATATAGATACCCCGAAAACGGTTATTGTTCATAAAGACAATAGAGATCAAGTGCTCAAAGAAGTTGGTTTGCCTTGTGTTTTAAAAGCACCTGATTCTACTTTTTCATTCGGCGTAAAAAAAGCAAAAACAGAAGCCGAATACTATACTTTAGTCAATGAAATGCTTAAAGAATCGGATCTTATTATTGCGCAAGAATTTTGCCCTTCCGATTACGATTGGCGCATTGGTATTATAGACGACAAACCTTTTTATGCTTGTAAATATTATATGGCAAAAGGACATTGGCAAATATATAACTGGAAAGCAAAGAAGAAAAATGATCAAGATGGCGATGCTGATTGTTTATCCATTGAAGATGTACCAAAAAAGGTTTTAGATATGGCTTTAAAATCGGCACGACTTATTGGTAAAGGATTATATGGCATTGACATTAAAGTAGTAAATAACAAACCAATGGTTATTGAAATTAACGATAACCCAAATATTGATTTTGGTGTAGAAGATTTGCATTATGGCGATTTGGTGTACACCGAAATACTTTCCGCATTTAAAAACAGACTCCTTTAATCATGAGTAAAAGATACCATTTGTTCGAAGTTTTTGGAATAGAATTAGAATACATGCTAATTAACAATAATAGCTTTAAAGTGGCTCCTATTGTAGATACTTTATTAACAAAAAAAGCAGGAAAGCTTTCTGCGGATATTGACAACGGAAAAATTGCTTGGAGCAATGAATTGGTTGCGCATGTTATTGAATTAAAAACCAACGGGCCAACGGCAGATTTAAATGTATTATCCAGTTTATTTCACACCAATGTTATGGAGATTAACCAGCTTTTAAAAGCGGAAAACTCCCAACTATTACCAACAGCATGTCATCCTTTAATGAATCCGTTGACAGACACACAACTTTGGAAACATAGTTATAGTGAAGTATACGAACTGTATAATCGTATTTTTAATTGCAAAGGTCATGGTTGGAGTAATGTACAAAGCACGCATATCAATTTACCTTTTTACGATGATAAAGAGTTTGAAAAACTGCATGCTGCCATACGAATTATATTACCATTAATCCCTGGTTTAAGCGCAAGCTCCCCTATTTTAGAAGGAAAAAAGACAGGCTTTAAAGATACCCGTTTAGAATACTACAAAACCAACCAAAAGGAAATCCCGGAGATGACAGGTTTAGTAATTCCGGAACGTGTTTTTAGTAAAGTGGATTATTATGCCACTATTTTTGAACCGATACAAAGAGCGATAAGACCATATGATACCAAGAAAATTCTAGATCATCATTTTTTAAACTCTCGCGGAGCAATTGCTAGATTTGACAGGAATGCGATTGAAATTCGCTTGGTAGACATTCAAGAAAGTCCGAAAGCAGACATTGCTATTTGCGTACTAATCATTGAAGTTTTAAAACTATTAGTTAACAAAAAACTAGGCTCTTTACAGCAACAAAAAAAATGGTTAAAACAAGATCTATTTGCTATTTTAAATCCGATTATTAAAGATGCAGAAACCTATACCATTTCTAATATAGAATATTTAGAATTGTTTCAATTAGAAGATAGCACAACCGTTCAAAATGTATGGAAATATCTTTATGACATTGCAAAACCAAATATAGATGCATCGCATTATGAAGCATTAGATATTATTTTAAAGGAAGGCACTTTAGCCACGAGAATATTAAAAGCGGTAAACGAAGATTATTCAGAAAAAAACATCAAACAAATCTACAATAAACTAGCTTCCTGCTTACAGGAAAACAGTCTATTTATCCCATGAAAATGTTGCTAACTTGTGAGCATGGCGGAAATAAAATCCCCATGCAATATCAATCGTATTTTGCTAATCATGAAGCGGTTTTAGATACGCATCGCGGTTATGATTTAGGAGCTTTAGATCTATTTAATCATTTGAAATCTCTCGCTAATTTTTCCGAATACAGCGAAACCAGTCGGCTATTAATTGAATTAAACAGAAGTCTGCATCATAAAAATTTATTTTCCGAATTTTCGAAGCAACTTTCAGAAAACGAAAAAGAAAAACTCATTTCTCGTTATTATTTAGAATATAGAGAAGCATTGGAAGCTTTGCTAGCCAAGCAGTTGAATCCAAATAAAAAAGTAGTGCATATTTCTGTGCATTCCTTTACCCCTATTTTAAATAACAAAAAAAGAGATTGTGATATAGGCTTGTTATACGATTCTAGAAATGCTTCGGAAAAAGCATTCAGTATGCATTTAAAAAAAGAAATATTAAAGTTAGATAACAGGTTAAACGTTAGGTTTAACTATCCGTATTTAGGAAAAGCAGACGGATTTACAACCCATTTACGCAAGCAGTTGCACAAAAACTATATTGGTATTGAACTAGAAGTTAATCAGAAATTCGCTACCAATAACATTATGGACAGTACATTGAAAGCAGTGCTTTTTTCAGCAATCAAAAATAGTATTACTACACCAACAGTTTAATATTAGCATAGCTATTTTCTAAAGCTTTTTTGCTTTGGTCTGTATTTAACCATTCGACCTTCGTGATACCTTCATTTTCTTGAGGATATAGATCTCCTTTAAAACTAGTTTTCATTTCAAACCAATAGGTAATCTTTATTCTGTGCTTACCGTTACGTTTAAAAATATGATAGGTCGTTTGTAAAGGCTTCACTATTTTTAAACCAGCAACTCCAGTTTCTTCTGCAACTTCACGCACAGCAGTTTCTTCGATGGTCTCGTGTTTTTCAGCTTTTCCTTTCGGTAAATCCCATTTATCATTTCTATAAATAAAAAGAATTTCGCCTGCATCATTAAAGACTTTTCCTCCACCAGCAACCACATTTGGCAACAGTTTCAAAAACTTTTTAAGAAGCTTTTCCGGCTTCTTATGGATAAGCCTAACTTCTTTCAAGGAAGTGGTATTAAGCTCTTTTATTACTTTGTCAATATCCACAGAGTCAAGCAAATAGTTTTTAAAACCAGATTCTTTTTCTACAATATTAGTAAGTACTATAGGTTTATCGCTTACAAAAACTTGATACATTATTTTAGTTTGGTTTAGTTTTGTAAAAATATCATTTTTTTGCACAAAACAAATAGCATTAAAATTAAATTTATATGTAGTTTTGTAACTATGATTTTTAACAAAGACACCGCCAAAAAAACCGCAGAAGTTTTATTGCAAATTAATGCCATAAAACTTAGCCCGAAAGAACCATTTACTTGGGCTTCTGGATGGAAATCTCCTATCTACTGCGACAACAGAATCATTTTATCCTTTCCTCCAATACGAAATTACATTCGTGAAACGATGGGAAAACATATTGAATCTCAATATGGTAAACCAGATGTAATTGCTGGAGTTGCTACTGGTGCCATAGGTATTGGTATGTTGGTTGCAGAATATTTAGGACTTCCTTTTGTTTATGTAAGACCCGAAGCAAAATCACATGGTAGAAAAAACCAAATTGAAGGATTTATCGAATCTGGACAAAACGTTGTTGTTGTTGAAGATTTAATCAGCACAGGAAAAAGTAGCTTAAATGCCGTTAGAGCTCTAAAAGAAGCGAAAGTAAATGTAAAAGGAATGGTAGCCATTTTTTCTTATGGTTTTGCTATTGCAGATGAAAATTTCAAGGAAGAAAACGTCACCTTACATACACTAAGTAATTACGAAAATCTGCTAGAGCAAGCTTTAGACACGAAGTATATTACAGAGGACCAATTACAAACTTTATCGGATTGGAATGCAAATCCTAGTGAATGGAATGCTTTTTGAAGTAACACAAATATTGTTATATTGTAAACACAATAAACAACTAAATTAATAACAACACAAAATACAATGAATTTACAATCTCCAAAAGCAACCATTCAAAAATCTGCACAAGAAACTTTTGATTTTTTATGCGATGTAAAAAACTTTGAAAGTTTAATGCCAGAAAACATTAGCAAATTTGAAGTTTTAGGTGAAGACAAATTTCTTTTTGCTTTAAAAGGTATGCCAGAAATTGTTCTAAAAAAGAAAGAAACAGAAGCTCCGAATAAAATTGTTTTAGGTGCAGCTGGCGGTAAGCTAGACTTTTCTTTAACAGCAAATATTATTGAAATTACAGAAAACTCTAGTGAAGTACAATTAGCTTTTGCTGGTGAGTTTAATGCCATGATGGGAATGATGATAAAAAAGCCAATTAGCAAATTTATTGAGACTTTGGCTGCTAATATGCCAGAAGCTGTTTAGTACAACAGTTTAATTTCTTTTAAATCGTATTCTTTTAAAATGTTGTCTTCTAAAAGTACTTGAAGGTTTCCGTTTTGAGAAACAGATTGAATAATACCAGAAAACATTACACCTTCTATGTCTTTAAACGTAGAAGGTTTCTTTTTTCTAAACAGATAGTTTTCATAGGTAGTTTTCAATGTTTCCAAACTTCCTTTTTCTAAAATGGCAAAGTAATGCTTCAGATTTTCAATAAAATCAAATAAGATTTCGTCTACATTAAAAACGATTCCTGTTAATAATTGTAAGGACGATGCTTGTGGTAAGTTTTCAAAATTAGTTTGATTTACATTTAGACCAATTCCTATAATAGAGTCTTTAAATCGGCTTTGTTTGATGCTGTTTTCAATTAAAACACCACAAATCTTTTTATTTTCTGACAAAATGTCGTTCGGCCATTTAATACTTAATTTAGAAATTTGATGTTTTTCGAGCGTCTTAATAAGAGCAATTGAAACAGAGATACTTATATAAAAATGTTGTTCGAAATTTAAAAAAGAAACATCTTTAAACACACTAAACATAAGGTTTTCACCAGAATTAGCATTCCATAAAGTCCCCATTTGTCCACGACCATTCGTTTGGTAATCTGTCTGTACAACTGTATAATCTAGAACCGTTTCTTCACTACTTAATTCTTTTAAAAAAGTATTCGTAGAGTTGATGGCATTAAGTTTGATTATACGCATTATATTAGTGGTTTTAAATCTTATAGATTTTTAACACTATAAAGAACTAAAAAAATAATAACTTTGCACAAATTTAATTCATATTAATGACAAAAGAACAAACAAATCCAGACCAACTAATTGCAGGAATTTTATCTGGAATTGAAGATGTAAAAGGACAAAATATAAATATTCTAGATTTACGAGAAATAGAAAACACAGTTTGTGACTATTTTATAGTTTGTGAAGGTACTTCTAACACACAAGTAAGTGCGATTGTTAATTCTGTACAGAAAAAAGTTAGCAAAGATTTAAAAGATAAACCTTGGCATATTGAAGGTTTAGATAATGCCGAATGGGTTTTAATGGATTATGTAAACGTTGTTGTTCACGTATTTCAAAAACACATTAGAGAGTATTATGACATTGAAAGTCTTTGGGGAGACGCAAAAACTACAGTTATAGAATCTAACTACTAAACAGGATTACCACTTTTGTGGGAAATACATATGGCAAACGAAAAAAATACAAATAGCAAAAAACCTAAGTTTAATTACTATTGGATTTATGGTGGCGTAATAGCCATTATTATTGCAATGCAATTTTTAAACGGAAGTGGTTTACAAGACGCTAAAACGATTACTCCTTCACAATTTTTTGAATACGCAAAAGATAATGAGGTAGCAAAAGTGGAAATAATAAATAGACATGAAGCAAATGTTTATTTAACAAAAGAAGCGCAAGACAAAGAAACACACAAAAAATCTAAACCTTCTAGTTTTATACCTAGTTCTACAAAATTACCAAACTATAGTTTTGAGATTGGTGACTTGCAAAACTTTGAAAACGACCTTAAGGCAATTGGTAAATACGATATTTTAAGTAATAAAACGGTTTCTAATGCTTGGGGAGATTTAATTATTGGTCTAATACCATTTGTACTTTTAATTGGTGTTTGGGTATTTATTATGCGACGCATGTCTGGAGGTTCTGGTGGCGGTGCTGGTGGACAAATATTTAATATTGGTAAATCTAAAGCAAAACTTTTTGATGAAAACACAGAGGTAAAAACATCCTTTAAAGATGTTGCTGGTTTAGAAGGAGCTAAAGAAGAAGTTCAAGAAATTGTAGACTTCTTAAAAAGCCCAGAAAAATATACTTCACTTGGTGGTAAAATACCAAAAGGAGCATTACTAGTAGGACCTCCAGGAACAGGAAAAACCTTATTAGCAAAAGCAGTAGCTGGAGAAGCGAAAGTGCCTTTCTTTTCTCTATCTGGATCTGACTTTGTAGAAATGTTTGTTGGTGTTGGTGCTTCTCGTGTTAGAGATTTATTTAAACAAGCCAAAGAAAAATCACCTGCAATTATTTTTATTGATGAAATAGATGCTATTGGTCGTGCTAGAGGTAAAAACGCAATGTCTGGAAGTAATGACGAGCGTGAAAACACATTAAACCAATTACTGACAGAAATGGATGGTTTTGGAACAAATACCAATGTGATTGTAATCGCTGCAACCAACAGAGCAGATATTTTAGATAAAGCATTAATGCGTGCTGGACGTTTTGACAGACAAATTTTTGTAGACTTACCTAATTTAACCGAAAGACGTGCCATTTTTGATGTGCATTTAAGACCTCTTAAAAAGGTAGAAGGACTAGATATCGACTTTTTAGCAAAACAAACACCAGGATTTTCTGGAGCAGACATAGCTAACCTTTGTAACGAAGCGGCACTAATAGCTGCCAGAACAAACAAAAAAGCAGTAGAGAAACAAGATTTCTTAGACGCTGTGGATAGAATTGTTGGTGGTCTTGAAAGAAGAAGTAATCTTTTTTCTGTGGAAGAAAAGAAAACTATTGCATACCACGAAGCTGGTCACGCAGCAGTAAGTTGGTTTTTAGAACATGCAGATCCATTAGTAAAAGTAACTATTGTACCTAGAGGAAGATCTTTGGGTGCCGCTTGGTACTTGCCACAAGAAGCATATATTACTAGAACAGAGAAATTTCTAGATGAAATATGTGTAACTATGGGAGGACGTGCTGCTGAAAAAATAGTCTTTAATCAAATATCTACTGGTGCTTTAAGCGATTTAGAAAGCGTAACCAAAAAAGCAAAAGCGATGGTTATGATTTATGGATTAAACGAAAAAGTAGGAAACATAACCTATTACGATCCAGCAGGAGAAGGCGGATTTGTAAAACCATATAGTGAGAAAACAGCAGAGTTAATTGATAGTGAAATTAAAAACATTATTGAAACGCAGTTTCAACGCGCATTAACACTATTAGAATCTAAAAGAGATGTGCTAGACAAATTAGCTAGTAGACTTATAGAAAGAGAAGTTATTTTTAAAGATGATTTAGAAGAACTTTTAGGAAAACGACCTTTTGACACGGAAAAAGAACCTATATTAAATAAGTAATTTTTTCCAAATAAAATGTTAACATTAATTTAAAATCTTAAATTAGCCCATTGGTTAGTTTAAGATTTTTTATCTTTGAAAAACGCCATAGCTAAAGCATAATCAGCTATAATTTAAATGAGCCTTTTTAGAAAAATTTTTGGTTCCAAATCTGATAAACAAGAGGAAGAATTACAATCGGACAAACGTGGCAAATACATGCCAGAAATAAAGCTACCAATAGATGAAAAGTTTACTATAAACTTTAAATCTAATGGCGGTAAATTCTTGTATTGCGAAAATTTAAACGAAGTTTTTGATTGCATGCATCAAATTATTAGTGAGAATGACTGGCAAGACGCTAGCGCATTTATATTAGATGAAAATTTAAAAGACAAATTTTCTAACTCTAATTTAAAAATTACCAAAACTATCTCGCAAGCAGAATATATGCTTACCACCTGTGAAAATCTTATTGCAGATGATGGCTCTTTACTTATTTCCTCTAATCAAATTGCAGAAAAGAAGTTAAATGAATTACCAGACAACTTCATTGTATTCTCTACCACAAGTCAAATTGTAGAAAACATTGGAGAAGGTTTAAAAGGAATTAAAAAGAAAAACAAACAAAGAATTCCTACAAACATTACAACCATTAAGCACTTTAAATCTTGTGATGAAAAAGACTTCTTAACCTATGGAAGTAGTTCAAAAAACCTATATTTGCTGCTTTTAGAAGATCTTTAGTAGGAAATGCAAAAGAAACGCATGCACTACTAGTAAATAAAAACAGTAGAAACATTGTATCTGTCCTTTAAAAAAAACCAAAACCAATAGATGAAAGACATTGCTATACGCGCATTTTCAGGATTAATTTATGTACTATTACTAGTCCTTTCTTTGTATAATAAACATGCATTAATACTTCTATTCTTTGTTTTTGGTCTTATTTGTTTAGCTGAATTTAAAAAGCTAATTCAGTTAAAAGGTTTTATCTCCTATATTGTTTTCACTATCATCTATTTTATTTTTGGCTATTGGCAATTAGTAATGCAGTCTTCTGTAGGACTAGATGAAGCCACACAAATACTACAAGTGATTTCTATTTTTGTTCTTTTATTTTTAATTAAAGATTTGTTTTCAGAAAAAACAATTCCTCTTTTTAGTTCTAAAAGATTTATTCTTACTACCTTTTATATTTCAAGTGCATTTGTGTTTTTAATACTTATTGCTAATTACTTTACCATATACAATCCGAATATATTATTGGGTTGTTTCATATTAGTTTGGGTTAATGATACTTTTGCTTATTTGGTTGGATCGCGTTTTGGAAAACAAAAACTTTTCCCAAGTATATCCCCTAAAAAAACAGTAGAAGGCTTTCTTGGAGGTTTACTATTTGCATGTATATCTAGTTATTTTATTGCAGAATACACACACACATTAACTTTTACGTACTGGCTAATTTTAAGTATTATAGTTAGCGTCTTTGGTACTTTAGGCGATTTAATAGAGTCTAAATTTAAGCGTCAAGCCAAAGTAAAAGATAGTGGTGTAATTATGCCAGGACATGGCGGATTGTTAGATAGGTTTGATAGTATTATATTTGCTGCTCCTTTTATTTATTTATTTTTAAGAATTTTACATTATGTTTCATAAAGAAGGTTATAAAATCATAACAATTACATTTATACTAGTAGTTGTTTTCTGTTTGTTAATAGATAAGTTTGTTGGCATACATTGGCTTCAAATAGCATTATTTGCTGTAGTTGGCGTATTCTTATATTTAATACTTCAGTTTTTTAGAAACCCTAAAAGAAATACAGTTCACAATGACAATAATGTAGTTTCACCTGTAGATGGTAAAGTGGTTGTTATTGAAGAAGTTTTTGAAAAAGAATTTTTTAATGAAAAAAGATTACAAGTAAGTGTTTTTATGTCGCCACTAAATGTGCACGTAACTCGTTACCCGATTAAAGGTAAAGTAGTCTTCAGTAAATACCATCCTGGAAAATTTCTAGTAGCATGGCATCCTAAGTCTAGTGAAGAAAACGAACGTACTACAGTAGTTGTAGAAAACACTTCTTATGGTCAAGTATTATACAGACAAGTTGCTGGAGCATTAGCGAAACGTATTGTAAATTATGCAAAAGAAGGAGATGCTGCCATACAAGGTAGCGACTCTGGTTTTATTAAATTTGGTTCGAGAGTAGATTTATATTTACCTTTAGATACTAAAATTAAAGTTTCACTGAATCAAAAAGTTCGTGGTGGTGAAAGTATTATAGCAGAAAAATAATGACTTCTGAAGAATTAGAAATAACGTTTAGAGATGCTGTTGCAAGAATAAATGCGCATAAAGAGCCTTTTCCTGCAGACCTATTGTTACGTCTATACGCATACTATAAAAAATCTACTAATGACTACAGCAGACCTAGTAGCAAGAAGGAAATAATAAACGCATTTAAAACAAATGCTTTATTTCAAATTCAAAAGATTACCCAAGACGAAGCAAAACAAACCTACATAGACTTAGTAAATAATTACTTTCTCTATAGAAAATGATAGTTCTAGATTTCTTGTTAGAAATACCAGCATTAGTTGGCATTATTTTTATAATAACAGGAATTCTTATGCAGGTATTTCCACCAAAGAAAATCAATCCGCTTTATGGGTATAGAACGCGACGTTCTATGGAAAACCAACAGAATTGGGATTTCTCTCAAAAATATTCTGCAAAACTATTAACGGTTCTTGGCATTGCTCTTGTACTCATTTCCTCTTTAAATATCTTCTTTAATATTCAAGACGATTTAGAAAAAATAATAAGTGCTATTTTAATAATTGGTTCTGTTATTTTCTTGTTTATTAAAACAGAAAGTAAGCTTAAAAAGCTATAAGCGTTTCTTTTACTTCTGAAAAATAAATCATTCTCCAGTTTTTTTCGATTAGATTCCTGCCTTCATAAGAAAGAATTAGTGTTTAAAATAAAAAGCGTTTTACAAAGTAAATTACTACTTTATAAAACGCTTCTTTTTTTTATTAAATCCCTGCCTTCGCAAGTATTTATCTATTCTTCAATCACAAACTCCAAAGGAATTCCTGTTGCTCCATTAGGAAAGCTAGTTCCTAAAAGTGCGGAAATGGTTGGCGCTACATCTGTAATATATGTTTTTTGAAAAGAGCTTCCTTGGTTAATTCCTTTTCCGTAGAATAAAAGAGGCACATGTGTATCATAGTTCAAACCAGAACCATGTGTAGAACCTGTTTTGCCATATGAAATTACCGCAGGATCATAAACTACTAAAACGTCACCAGAACGCTTCTGATTGAACCCATTTTGCAATAATTCCTCTATTCCGCTAGTAAAATCTGTAGTTCGCATCGTGTTTGCAGAATATACTTTATCTATATTCTTATAAGTAATTATTTCATTCACTAACGCTTCTTGTACCGTTTCTAGATCTAAACCTAGTAATGCAATGCGCTCTCTATTTAAAAATATTTGGTTGTTACTTCCGTTTTCTAATAAATCACTTGCTCCAAAACGTTTTGTAATAAAAGTATTTAACTTGCTTTTAAAATCTTTAGAACTAAAATATCCAGCAGGAATATGAACACTTTGTAAATACGATGGTACATCTACTGCTCCATGATCTGATGTTAAAAATAACGTGTACTCCCCTTTTCCTACTTTAGCATCTAAAGCATTAATTAAACGTTCTAAATCTTGATCTAAACGCAAGTAGGTATCTTGAATTTCTTTAGAGTTTACACCAAAATTATGTCCAACATAATCTGTACTAGAAAAACTAACCGCTAAAACATCTGTAATAGCATCTTGCCCTAGTTGTTCTCCATCAATTGCTGCAATAGCAAAATCTGTAGTTAAAGCGTTTCCGTAGGCTGTAGCTTTTAAAATATCGAATCCTCTATTTTCTTTGCTTAATGCTTTTAAATCGTATGGAAATGTTGCTGTTTCTTTTCCTTTAAAACCACCTTCAAAAGTATTTAAATCGCTTCCACTTTCTATATATGTATTAATATCGTATAATGTATTCCATGGTTTCATGTACGATTCTGCAGCTTCCGAAGTATTAAAATCCAGAACCCATTTTGGTAAATCACTTCTATAAAAAGTACTTGTAATCCAATTTCCTTCATCTCTTCCGTGAAACCAATACGCAGCATTTGCAGTATGTCCTGCTGGTAAAATGGCACCTCTATCTTTCATAGAAATTCCAATCGTTTTTCCTCGCATTTGCGTAAACAATCTGTTTTCATCTGCAAAGGTTGTTGTTTTCATTCTACGTGGCGACATTTGGCCAGCAGTAGCTTCTGTACCAACAGATTTTTCCGTATCATCTCCTGCACAATACACCATTTCTTTAATTTCTTTATCGTACCAATTATTAGCAATTATGCCATGATACTTTGGTGTTGTTCCCGTATAAACCGAAGTATGTCCAGGTCCTGTATACGTTGGGATATAATTATAGTGATTGTTTTTACAATTAAAACCTTGATTCATTAATTTCTTAAAACCACCATCACCAAACTTACTGTAAAAACGCGTTAAATAATCGTAACGCATTTGATCTACAACAATACCAACCACTAGTTTTGGCCTAGAGTTTTCATCGGTTGTAGTTGCTGTTTTACCTACTTGACTTGTTTGTGCTGTGTACTCTGTTTGTGCTTTGCAGCTAAAAAATAATGCAAAAACAAAAACGTATAATAAAGATTTCATAATAGTATGATTAGATTTATAACTTCAAAAATACAGATTTATAGCTTTTAAATTTTCCTTTTTCAATTAATTTATCGTTAAATACGTCATAGTTTTATACTTTAGCGTTAACAAATTTATTTATGACATACCTTCATAATATAGGAGCTTATTTTTTAATGATTAAAGACATGTTTCGCAAACCAACAAAATGGTCTGTAATGAAAACATTAATCTTTAAAGATATAGATGATCTAATCATGGGTTCTCTTGGTATTGTAGCATTTATATCCTTTTTTGTTGGTGGTGTAGTTACTATACAAACTGCATTAAACATTGACAATCCTTTAATCCCAAAGTATCTAGTTGGTTTTGCAACTAGGCAATCGATTATATTAGAATTTGCACCAACTTTTATTTCTATCATTATGGCAGGAAAAGTGGGTTCATTTATTACCTCTAGTATAGGTACCATGCGCGTTACAGAACAAATTGATGCTTTAGAAGTTATGGGTATTAATGCCGTTAACTATTTAGTTTTCCCTAAGTTTATTGCACTTATGTTGTATCCTTTTGTAATTTCTATAGCCATGTTTTTAGGTATTGTTGGCGGAATGGCAGCCTGTTTTTTTGGTGGTTATAGTTCTATAGATGATTATATTGTTGGTATTCAAACCGATTTTATACCCTTTCATATTGCTTATGCATTTATTAAAACCTTCGCCTTTGCTTTTCTTTTAGCAACTATACCTTCTTTTCATGGTTTCTATATGAAAGGTGGCGCACTAGAAGTTGGTAAAGCAAGTACCACTGCTTTTGTTTGGACCAGTGTGGTTATTATTCTTTTAAATTATATACTAACCCAAATGTTGTTAAGCTAATGATAGAAGTTAAAAATATACATAAGTCGTTTGGAGATTCTCATATTTTAAAAGGAATTACTACCACTTTTGAAAATGGAAAAACCAGTTTAGTTATTGGGCAAAGTGGCTCTGGTAAAACGGTTTTTTTAAAATGTCTTTTAGGATTATTTGAAAAAGATGAAGGATCTATTTCTTATGATGGTAAGATATATTCAGAACTAAGCACAGACCAAAAACGAGATTTACGTAGTGAAATGGGAATGGTTTTTCAAGGCTCTGCTTTATTTGATTCTATGACAATTGCAGAAAACGTAATGTTTCCGCTACGCATGTTTACCAAGCAAAGTAAAAGCGAAATGGAAGATCGTGTGAATTTTGTTTTAAAACGTGTTAATCTTCCCGATGCGCATAATAAAATGCCTAGTGAAGCTTCTGGTGGAATGCAAAAACGTGTCGCTATTGCTAGAGCAATTGTAAACAATCCGAAGTATTTGTTTTGTGATGAACCAAATTCTGGATTAGACCCAAAGACAGCAATTGTTATTGATAACTTGATTCAAGAAATTACAGACGAATACGATATCACTACCATTATTAATACACATGACATGAATTCTGTAATGGAAATTGGTGAAAAAATTGTGTTTTTAAAAGATGGTTTAAAAGCTTGGGAAGGTTCTAAAGAAAACATTTTTATTACCGATAATGAAGTCGTAACGGACTTTGTATACTCGTCTGAACTTTTTAAGAAAGTACGTAAAATGTACTTGGAAGAGCATAAGAAATAGTGTTCAGTGTACACTGTACAGTAAATTAAAACTTCAAATTTATAAGTTCTGAGATTCTTTTTTAATGAGATTGTATCTCCAAAATTGACTTATTCCAAATATTGCAATAAAAAAATACCAGCTTGGATAATTATGCTTGATAGCAAAATAAGTGAATAAAATTCCGATGAGAATAAATTCTGAAAAGAATAAATTTCCAACTTTCATCATTCTAGATGTGTTGTTGATAAACAAGGAAGTGCTTATTATTAAAAAGAAAAGTAATGGGATTAAGAAAAATAAACCATACATAATAAATGCTATTAAAGCCCCTAGAATCCCTATGGAAAAAATGGTGTTAAAATTATCAGTTCCTGTAATAATTTCAATTACTTGAGATATTATTCCAAATGCAATTGTACCAATAAAAAAAATTAAAAAAACAACCCAAACAGACAATCTTACAATTTTTCTCATATCTGGAATTTTTAAACAAACCTACTTCTGCTTCACCACCAAAGTATCTAGTTTCAACTTTAATTTTAACCAGTTTTCTAATTTCGATTTATCCTTTATTCTGCTTTCAGGAGTCGTTAAAGAATCATTCCATTTCACGGTAAAAACGGCAAGTGTATCTATTTTTGAAAAGTTAGAATTGATAACATTCGCATAAGAAAATTGCTCTACCGTTTCGTAGTTAATTTTCACTTCTCTACTTAGTTCTTCAAAAGGAATATGCTCATGTTCAAACTGAGATAAGGTTCTCACTTTATCCTCTAGATACGTGATTTTTTGTTGTTGCGTCATTAGGTCTAAAGAATCCCGAGTACGCAATTCTTCCATATATTCCAGGTTATTAACTATTCTATTTTTTACTTGATTTACTTGTAACTTAACATCTTTTAAAGCATTGTAATTGTTAAAACGTTGTTCTAAAACGGCAACGGTAGCTTCCGGGATTTCATCTGCTCCAAAAGTGGTTAATTCAATAGTAGAAATATCGGTAGGGTTATAAATATAAGTAGCATTCTTTTTAATATAGTTGGCATTAGGTAATGCTTCTAACTCATGCGAAATAAAACGTTTTGCGTCATTCGTAAAATTACTTTCACGTAATACATTTAAAAAAGTAAGTACTGCAGGAATCATGACTAAAATAGCCACAAACGAAGCCAATCTAGAAATACGTTTCCGTTTTGCCGAGTTCGCATATTTAAGCATAGGAAAACGAAGTACTTTAAGCACTAAAAATGTAGCTAAAGCAATAAATATGGTGTTTATAGTAAACAAATACATGGCTCCTGTAGCAAATTGTATTCCTACGGAAAAATCATCATTCATTGCATATGCCAATCCGTAACCAACCGTACATAAAGGCGGCATTAATGCTGTGGCAATTGCTACACCAAAAATAACAGAGGCTATAGTCCCTTTTTTTGTTCTCGCAATAATTAAGGCTAGACCACCAAAGAAGGCTATCAAAACATCACGAATATCTGGTTTTGTTCTGGCTAACAACTCTGAAGATTGTTCTTGTAACGGAAAGAACTTAAAAAATAAAAATGCCGTAAGTACACTTAACAAAATCATGACACCAAAATTGATTAGTGATTTTTTTAAGGTATCAATATCATTAATGGCAACTGAAAGTCCGATACCAAGAATTGGTCCCATTAATGGCGAAATTAACATGGCTCCAATAACAACTGCTGTAGAATTTGCATTTAAACCAACCGATGCCACAAAAATAGAGCATATTAAAATCCAAGCCGTTGCGCCTTTAAAAGGAATATCTAATTTTATAGCTTCAATAGTAGCATCTCTATCGGTGTCTTCTCTAAAGTCTAAAAGCTCACTAAAAAACTGTTTGATACTTTGCAATAAACCTTTTGCACCATCTTGTACTGCCTTTTTAGATTGCTTTACAGCTTCATCTTTAGCGATGTTCTCTTTAGCTGTATTTTCCTTAGCAGTGTTTTCTTTGGCTGTATTTTCTTCTTCAGAAAAATTAAATTTATTTTCTTCGCTCATAATTAACCATAATTCTCACCAAAATTATCTTTCACCTTTTGGAGTACCTTTTTAATATCTTGTTCCTTTGCTTTCGGAAATATAAGCAAAACTTCGTCTTTATCTACAATTATATAATCTTGTAAACCATCAACTACCACAATTTTATCTTTTTTGGTACGTATCATGTTTCCGGAAGCATCTTCAGTAAGTGTTCTAGCATTTACAACCGCATTGTTGTTTTCGTCTTTATCTAACTTATCATACAAGCTTCCCCAAGTTCCTAAATCATTCCAATCAAAGGTAGCAGGCAATACATATACATTTTCCGATTTTTCCATGATGGCATAATCTACCGAAATGTTTTCCGCTTTAGCGTAATTCTCCAGAATAAAATCATCTTCAAAATCGGTGTTATATACATCGTAACCTTGCTCGAACAGACTAAATAATTCTGGTTGATTATTTTTAAAAGCATTTACCACACTATTTGCACTCCACATGAAAATACCTGCATTCCATAAAAAATTACCTTGCGCAATAAACTCTTTAGCTGTTTTGTAATCTGGTTTTTCTCTAAACTGTTCTACCGTTTTAATGGCATCCTTAGTTTCTTTATCAAACTCGATATACCCAAATCCTGTATTCGGAAATGTAGGCTGAATACCAAGAGTCATTAGTGCATCATTTTCTGCACAAAAATCAAAAGCTTGTTGTACGTTTTGTGTGAATGCATTTTCATCTTCAATCCAATGGTCACTTGGCGCAACAATCATAACTGCATCTTTATTTTCTTTCTGAATTTTTAAAGAAGCATACAAAATACAAGGAGCTGTATTACGCATTGCAGGCTCTAAAACTACTTGACGTTTGGTTACTTGAGGCAATTGGGCAAACACCAAATCATTATAAATTTCATTAGTTAATATGAATATATTCTCTTGCGGAATTATTTTGGCTAAGCGATGGAATGTTTTTTGAATAAGCGTTTCTCCAGTTCCTAACATATCATGAAACTGTTTTGGAAATTCTTTGGTGCTTATTGGCCAAAATCTTGATCCTACTCCTCCAGCCATTAATATGGCATAATTATTTTTGTTCATATTACTAATTTAATAATTCTACTTCAGCATTGGGATTAAAAAGATACATTTTTCCAGATGCAACTTCTATACACTCAATACGTTTAACTCGTTTTTGTCCTTTAGTAAACACTTTACCGTTGTAAAGCTTAAAAGATGTACCCAAAGGTACTTGAAAAACATAGTGCTTATCATTTGGTTCG
The DNA here is from genome assembly GCA_947502495.1 of uncultured Flavobacteriaceae bacterium. GTDB lineage: Bacteria > Bacteroidota > Bacteroidia > Flavobacteriales > Flavobacteriaceae > Oceanihabitans. The sequence goes on from CANNAC010000006.1 coordinate 70,814, forward strand.
TCGAATTGCTTTAAAGCTAAGGCCAATTGCGTATCTGTGTCGCTTGAAGCTTTTGGATTTTTAAAGTGCCGTGCTAATAAAGGCAATAATTGCATTGGAAACACTTCCGGGTTTAAAACAGGAAGCATTAAATGTTGAAAGGTTTGCTTCCACTCTTTACCGTGTGGTTTTATAAATCTCCCATACTTAGTAAAAGCTTCTAAATGTGCAATTTCATGAATTAAAGTAATTAAAAATCGGTAACTATTTAGATTTGCATTAATCGTTATTTGGTGTTTGTTATTTGGAAGTCTTCTGTAATCGCCATGTCTGGTTTTACGTTCTTTTTTTATTTTAACGACCAAATTATCCTGTTTTAATAAGTTTAAAACATAAGGTATCGCTTGCGCTGGAATGTGATTTTGAAGCGTGTTTTGCATGAAAGCAAAAATAGTTTATCTATTTGACTTAGTGAAAAAAAACAGCTAACTTCGTTTACCTGAAAGTAAAAACAATGTTTAACATTAGAATGGGAAGAGAGAAAATAGACAGAACGTAGCTAACAGATTATGATATTCCTTTTTCTGAGTTAGATTTAAATCCTTTCAAAATGCTTTCCAATAAATTATAATCAATAGTATTATGGAAATTCAAATTCGAAAACTACTCCCAGAAGAATCTAATGCGTATCGAGAAATTAGACTGCAATGTTTGAAAAAATTCCCTAATAATTTCACTTCTAATTATCCAGATGAAAAAACGAAGCCTAAGCTATTTTTTCAACCTTATATTGAGCAGTCTAACAGTGACAACTTTGTTATTGGTGCTTTTTATAAAAACCAATTAGTTGGTATTTCTGGATTTAGAAGATATGAAAGAAGAAAAACAGACCACAGAGGAATCATTATTCAAGTCTATGTAAATCAAGACCATCAGGGTAAAAATATTGGGTTTCATATTATAAAGGAGACATTAGAGGAAGCTTTTAAAATAGAAGGTATAGAACAAATAGAAATTGATGTTCTAGTTAGCAATGAAAAAGCGGCAAATATTTACGCAAAAATTGGTTTTGAAACCTATGGTATTCAAAAGAATTATTTAAAAATTGACCATACATACTTTGATCATAAAATGATGCAAATTTTTAAAAGTCAATATCTTATTTCTTAAGATTCCTGCCTACGCAGGAATTTTGCTACATACGTTCTGGAACCTGAACTCCCAATAAACTAAAAGCATTTTTAATCGTATTAGAAACAGCTTGTGCTAATTGTACTCTAAACACTTTTTCATTTGCTGTGTCTGCCCCAAGAATAGATACATTTTGGTAAAAAGAGTTAAATTCTTTTACCAAATCATAGGTGTAATTTGCCACTAAAGCAGGACTATGATTTACTGCTGCGTTTTGTATAACTTCTGGAAAAAGCTGTAATTGTTTAATTAATTCTTTTTCTTTTTCGTGTAGCGAAACTTCTTTTGCGCTCAGTGTGACTGTAGCATCTACATCAGCCTTGCGTAAAATAGATTGTATTCTTGCGTACGTATATTGTATAAAAGGTCCTGTATTACCTTGAAAGTCGATAGAACTTTTAGGATCAAATAAAATACGTTTTTTAGGATCCACTTTTAATATGTAATATTTTAAGGCACCAAGACCAATAGTTTTGTAAAGCTCTTGTTTTTCTTCGGTGGAATAGCTTTCTAATTTCCCAAGTTCTTGTGAAATTTCGCCAGCAGTATTAGCCATTTCTGTAATTAAATCATCTGCATCTACAACCGTTCCTTCTCTACTTTTCATTTTTCCGGAAGGTAAATCTACCATTCCGTAACTTAAATGAAATAGGTTTTTAGCCCAATCGAATCCGAGTTTCTTCAGAATTAAAAACAATACTTGAAAGTGATAATCTTGCTCATTACCAACGGTATATACCATCCCTCCAACATCTGGATAATCTTTTACACGTTGTATTGCAGTACCAATATCTTGGGTCATATACACCGCAGTACCATCACTACGCAATACAATTTTTTCGTCTAAACCATCTTCAGTCAAATCACACCAAACAGAACCATCTTCTTTTGCAAAGAAAACGCCTGTTTTTAAACCTTCGGCAACAAATTCTTTTCCTAACAAATAGGTTTTGCTTTCGTGGTATAAAGTATCAAAATCTACGCCTAAATTCTTATAGGTAATATTAAATCCGTCATACACCCAATTGTTCATCTTAGTCCAAAGTGCAACGATTTCTTCATCACCTGCTTCCCATTTTATAAGCATTTGTTGTGCTTCTAATAAAATTGGAGCATTCTTTTTTGCTTCGTCTTCGGTTTGCCCTTTGGCTATTAAATCTTGAATTTCCTTTTTATATTCTTGGTCAAACTTCACATAGTAATTACCAACTAACTTATCGCCTTTTAATCCTGTAGATTCTGGCGTTTCGTTATTACCAAAACGTTGCCAAGCCAACATAGATTTACAAATATGAATCCCTCTGTCATTAATAATCTGTGTTTTGTACACTTTTTTACCAGAAGCTTTAATAATTTCGGCAACACTATATCCTAATAAGTTATTACGTACATGCCCTAAATGCAAAGGTTTATTGGTATTAGGAGAAGAATACTCCACCATTACTGCCTTTTCATTTGCAGCAGGTTTTACAAAACCAAAAGTAGAATCGCTTTTTATAGTGTTGAAAAAATCTACATAATAGCCTTCATTAATTTCTACATTTAAAAAACCTTTAACCACATTAAAAGCTTTCACGTCTTCCACATTTTCAACCAAGTAATTACCAATAGCTTCCCCTATTTGCATTGGGTTTCCTTTAATTGCGCGTAACATAGGAAAAACCACAACCGTAATATCTCCAGCAAACTCTTTTCTAGTTGCTTGAAATTCTACCGTTTCTAAATCTACTTTATAAATAGATGTGACCGCTTGTTTTATATGATTGGATAATGTGTTTTGAAGGCTCATTTTGCTTTTCATTTTAAGGTTGCAAATATAGCATTTTATTGCTGAAAATATTTGCTAAAAACAATAAACTAAAATATGAAAAACGATAATTTATTACTTTTTTAGAGTAAAAACTAAGCCCCTTTTGTCCTTGTTTTTAGTGTTTTGTCTGTAAAATTATTCCGTATCAAAATAAACTCTCACTTTATCTAATTTTTCTGCATTAAATCGCTTTAATTAGTTTATTCAATCTGTTTTAGTGAGTTTTGTCTTCCAAGGATTTTATCCGATCCTTAAAAAACTGGATATTTTTTAATAACTAATTATAATTTAACAAAGCGTTTTTGATTCCCTCAAAAAAGACTCTTAGTTGATACCTTACTCTTGTAAATGTATTAAATGAGGAAACTGATTACTCTTATTTTTTGTCTTAGTACGCTTTCGAGCTTCTCGCAAAACGAGGACCTTGACAATCTTACTATTCAACTAGCGTTTCAGAAACCGGACACTACAAAGATTAATACGTCTTTACAGATCATTAAGTTATTATACGACACAAAAGACTACAACAAAGCATTACAATTTATTAGAGAAAGTGAAAAACTATCTAATGATTTAAATTATACTGCAGGTATTGCTGAAATCACGTATTACAAAGCGCTAATTTTTGCAAAAAAAGAAGATTACCTTAATGCCATTGATAATTACACCAAATCTAAAGACCTTTACATTGCATTATCTGACACTTTAGGAATTGCTAAAATTAATAATAGTATTGGTTTAATAGAGATTGCCAGAGGTAACTACGACAAAGGTTTGCAATTTTCTCTGTCTGCAATAGAGATACTTGAAAAGCGTGATTTAAAGGAAGAGCTTTGTGATGCTTATAGAAATTTAGCAACGGCTTATGATAAAATGGAAGCTTATGATCTGGCGATTACCTTTTACAAAAAAACGCTAGATTTAGAGCAATCTCTTGGCAAAGACGAAGAAATCATACAAACCAATAAAAGTCTAGGAGATTTATTTTACAACAAAAAAGAATATCAAAAAGCTATTTATTATTTCAATAATGTACTTGCAAGTATAGATACTAGTGATACGATATTAAGAGGTGATGTGCTCACAAAAATAGGAAGTTCTTATCTTTCCCTTAATAATTTAGATCAGGCGAAAGAATATATCACACAAGGTCTACGATTAAATAGAAGACTTAACAATGATCATGGTATTTTAATAGGACTTAATACTTCTGGAGAATTATATTTAAGAGAAAGGAAACCAATTGTTGCCGAACGTTTACTATATGAAGCCACTACTTTAGCTAGAACAGTACAAGATGAAGAACAGCTAATAAAAAATTATGACTTAAGAGCGAAACTAGATTCGGTAGAAAACAATTTCAAACTAGCTTATATCTGGCAAAGAAGGCATTATGAGCTTAAAAACAAAGTGGAGAAGCAACAGCAAAAAAATGCTTCCGCTAAAGAAAAAGAAACCGAAAAAAATCCGGCAATAGTTCCTGTTGAAAATTCAGATTTAAACACAACTAGTAATGCTGCGAATCAAGCATTAATTAGTCAGCATGAAGAAGAAAAGAAAGCTAGTCAAGAACAAATAGACCGATTAAATCTTATTTTTTACTCGTTACTACTTGCGCTACTTGTAGTTTCTACGTTTTTAATTTTAATTTACTTAAAACGAAACAACAGTATTAAATACACTAAAGAATTAGAAGATAAAAACAAGCAAATCAATATCCAAAACGAAGCTATTTTAGATCAGACTAAAAACTTAGAAGATATTAATAAGGTAAAAGACAAACTATTTTCTATAGTATCTCATGATTTAAAAGACTCCTTGACCTCTATTAAAGGATTTATAGACTTATTAAAAGATGGTTCCTTAAGCAAAGATGAGTTTAATCATTTATTACCAGAATTAAGTGAGAATGCAAATAATGCCTCTTTACTTTTATTCAATCTATTAAATTGGTCCAAATCACAAATGCAATCCTTAGAATCTAAGCCAAGCTTGTTTGATGTACAAGAAGTATTTTTAGATAAATTAAAACTTATCGAACAAAAAACAGAAAAGAAAAATATTAAGATAGAAGACAATTCTTTACATGATTTTATTTATGCTGACAGAAGTATGGTTGAAATTATTGTACAGAACCTACTTACTAACGCTGTAAAATTTTGTAAATCTGGTGATACTATTACTATTCAAAACCATATTAGTAACGGACAATCTTTAATTAGCATTGGCGATACTGGCGTTGGTATTTCTAAAGAAAACCAAGACCAGTTATTTAAAAGCAATACGTTTACTACTATTGGTACTAAAAACGAAAAAGGTACTGGATTAGGTTTAACTATTTGTAAAGAACTAGTAGAACTTAATCACGGTAAAATTTGGGTAGAAAGCACCGAAGAGGTTGGTAGTACTTTTTATATCGAATTACCAAAAACAAATCCTACTGGAGGCGTTTAATTTTTAGGCAAAAACACTTCTGCCATCATACAACGTGCGCTTCCACCACCACAAGATTCAATAGTATCTAAACTACTACTTACCATTTCGCAATGTTTTGTAATCGTCTTAATTTGCGCTGGAGTTAAACAATCATGAGCAGCTTGACTCATAATTAAAAAGCGTTTATCGTCTTTACCTTTTACTTGTAACATATTACCCGCAAAATTACTGACTTGCTCTTCGGTTATTGCAATAACTTCTTTACCACTTTGTTGTAAATGCTTAATAACGTTTTTACGTTCTTTTTTATCATCTATAGTATCTAAACATATCACAGCAAAAGTTTCTGCCAAACACATCATTACATTGGTATGATAAATAGCTTCGCGTTTCCCATTAACCGTTTGGTTTGCAGAAAACACTACTGGAGTATACTCAAAATCTTCACAGAATTCGATAAACAATGCTTCGTCTGCACGCGCAGATAAAGCGCAATATGCAATACTATTTTCTCGATCTAAAAGTAAACTTCCTGTTCCTTCTAGAAAAACACCTTCATCTTCTGCACTTGTATAATCTACAATATTTTCAATGACAAAGCCTTGTTTTTCTAATTCCTCTAAAACGTCTTCGCGTCTTTCGTTTCTTCTGTTTTCGGCAAACATTGGGTATATACCAACGGTTCCGTTTTCATGAAAAGAAATCCAATTGTTAGGAAAAATAGAATCTGGAGTATCAAACGCTTCCGTATCACTAATTACAACAACCTGAACCCCAATGCTACGCAACTTTTCTACATACGCATCAAACTCTCTTTGCGCTTTTACATTCTCGGTTTCTGGCAATACATTGTCTGCTTCTTTTTGGTAGAAGTTATTTACTGCAGTTTGCTCATTCCTCCTGAAATTAATAGGACGAATCATCAATATAGTATTTGTTGTTTGTTGCATTTTTTTTCTTTTTAGCAGAGCAAAGCTAAACTAATTAATTCTAATTTTCATCTATAAATCGAACCCAATTGAAAATTGCCATACTCTATTTTTCGGACTTGCATCTTCATCGTAAATATCTCCTAATCCTAAATGGTATCTTAGACCAAGACTAATTCCAGAATCTGTTTTAAATCCGCCACCAAAATTAAATCCCCAATCTAATCTATTAGGTTCAAATTCTTGAGAAGTATCAAAAAGGTTAAAGCTACTATCAAAAGTTTCTTTATGTGAAATAGCGTAACCTATTTGCGGACCAACTTCTAAGAAAAAATTATTATCTGGATACACTTTAAACATTAATGGCGCATTTATGTAATCTAGCTTTTGCGTAAACGTTCCGCTATCGTTGTTTATTTCGTAGCCTTGTTGTGAATACAATAATTCTAATTGAATGGCAAAGTTGTTGGAAACAAAAGACTCTCCGTAAAAGCCAAGATGAAAACCATGTCTTTGTCCTGTTTCTCCGTCGCCATCAAAATGTACTGCCGCTAGATTATATCCTCCTTTTAAACCAAAGTTAGATGAATTTGTATTTTCTTCTTGTGCATTACTAGTAAAAACTAGACATAGCAATGCTATAGTTATTAAATATCCTTTTTTCATTTTTCTTAAATTTTATAAATTATTTTCCGCCGTTAGCCTGCAAATCTGCAATACATTGTGCGTCTAATTGTGGAGCTGATCCTCCGGAAACTAAATTAGCAATGCCATCTCCAGTTTCGGCCGACCAATACATTAAACAAGATTCTACATCACAATGTTTTGGATGTGCTGCATCTTCATGATCGGATTGTAGATCTGCTCCTAAGTTTGTTAACCCTAAAACATGTCCGAACTCATGCATAATCACTGTCGTTTCTAACAAACTTCTACTCGGTTCAAAAGCGCTATCGCTAAATCCGTGAATCGTTTCTTCGTAAATCACAAAGGAAGTATTTCTATATGCGGTACCTAAAACGACACCACTATTGGTATCATTAGCAGAGGCTCCATCTGCAAAAAAAGCCCAAACCGCTATTTGATCTTCGGTATTATAAGCCGTTCTATTTGCATCTTCAATGGCGCTTATTTCTGTGTTGGTATATGGCGCATTTCCAGGAGAAGCTATTTCTCTTTTTTCTACCGTTATTCCGTTTGGTTTATAGGTTCTTGCTTCTAGAAAAGCAACAAAATTATTTATTGCGGTTTGCGAAGGCTCAAAACCTTCCACATAAACTAATTCAATACGCATACTTGTATAGGTTGCATCCGACAATAAATCATTAGATGCGCTTCCCGTTACCTGTTGGTTAGCACTTGTATTATTATTGTTTGCATCGCTATTTGAAGATGCATCTGTAGTACAAGCAACTACTATTAGTAAAAGACTTAGTACAAGTATTAATTTTTTCATTTTATGTGTTTCTAATAAACAGCCACTAGAAATCTAACAGCTGTTTTATTAATGATTTTCACTTCCTTTTATATTTGAGTCAGCACTAATGTGATGGCCGCATTGGTATTGCTTTGCAATGTAATAGAAGTACTACTATAACTCGTTACCATCCATTCATTATTTAAAAGACTAAAGGTAGCATTACCTGTAAAGTTCAAGTCTAAATAAACTTCCATTTGCGAGCTTACTTCATAAGTACCTTGCACATCGTTTACGGTTACATTCACGGTATTTTCAGCAACTACACTTAAATCATTTGCAAAATCTATAGTAAATTCGGCATAGTCATTAGCGGTGTTTATTCCTGTATTAATAAAAGATTCCACTTGAAAAAGACCATCTACTAAAATTTCTTCTAAAGCATCTGCATCTTCTTCCGCTTCATCTATAGTTTCTTCATCATTCAGACAATCGTTAATACTTGCTTGTAATTCTGAATCACTACTTATAGTTGTAGAAGTGCCACTGGTAAAAGATAAATTTATAGGATAACTAATAGAAAATAACTCGTCATCACTAAAACTATTCATATACGCATATAGTTCTTGTTCTGACTCTAGTACAACACTTCCTGTTTGTTCTAGGTTCAAACTATAGGTTAAAATAGTAAAAGGAAAGTCGATATCTAAACATGATATTGCTGCTTCTCCAGCCGCTTCCGTTGCTTCACAGGCATCTACTAACGCATCATATTCTCCTTGGCTTGTAACCACTACTTCTGTATAATTACTTAAAGTAACCGTTAACGGGAATTGAAGTACTACCGTATCATCATCTGTATTAAACGCTCCTAAAATATTAATAACTTGTGTGTAATCTGCTTCGTTTATAATAGTAAGAGATGTTCCATTAACAATAGCTGTAACTGGTAGTAAAATAGAAGAGCAGGAAACGCCATCTAAAAAATCATCAAAAGAACCATCAAACATGGATGTTCTTGTTAGGTTATTTGCAGTTTCGGAATCTGCGTTATTCGTGTTTGGGTTATTTCCATTTTCATTATCAATTTCATCTTGACATGACATCAATGAAAATAATGCTACACATACTATTGCGGTAATTAATTTTAAACTTTTCATAATTTTTTAATGTTTACAAATTTAACTTTATTTATTTAACGATTTTTTCGTTTTCTATTACTAAGACAATCCTATTTATATTTACCCTACCTCTTTTATTGAATTTCTTTTAAAAGTATTATGCAGGTAATAAGTAATGCCATTACAAATACGATTAAAGTAATTTCTATAAATTCTAATGTTCTGTCGCCCATGATAATTTTGTTTTTATGTTCTTATGCTACTAAGACATTTGAAAATCATTTTACCCTACTTCTTTAAAAATATATTATCTTTCAACTTTAATATTCTATTAATAAATGACCCAAACTACTAATAACCTATGCGAAGAATCTCATTTTAATTCTTTCTATTTAAAACAGGTTCAAGCAGTAAACAATTTTGCATATTACAAATGCGGAGATAAAGATTATGCACTAGATTTAGTTCAAGATGCATTTTCTAAAATTTGGGAAAACTGTTCTAAAATTGATTTTACAAAAGCCAAAACCTATTTATTTACCACTGTAAATAATTTATTTCTAAATAACATTAAGCATAATAAAGTGGTCATGGCATATGCAAAAGCAGCCCCATATTTAGACACCAATAACCAGAGTCCGGAATACTTATTAGAAGAAGAAGAATTTAAAACCAAACTACAAAATGCTATTGCTGCTTTAACCGAAGGGCAACGTGAAGTTTTTTTAATGAATAGAATTGACGGTAAAAAATATAAAGAAATTGCTGAAATTTTAAACCTCTCACAAAAGGCAGTCGAAAAAAGAATGTCGGGAGCATTAAAAGCTTTACGATTACAAATAGAAAATATTTAAGATCTATAGTAGGGAAAATACAATGGTAATTGTCTTATTAATAGAACGCTAAGAATGAAACAAGAAAAAGACATATTAAAATGGTTTAACCAAGAGTTATCTAAACAAGAGATTGCCGATTTAAGTGCGTCTCAAAATTTAGAAACACTTCATAAAATAGAACATTATGCTTCGCAACTAGAAGCTCCAGAAATAGATGCACAAAAAGCTTTAGAAGATTTTAAAAACAGAAAGCTTAGTAAAAAAGACCCAAAAGTTAGAACGTTAAATTTCAAACCATTTTATAGAATAGCTGCCGTTTTTGCAATTATGCTTACCTCGTCCTACTTTTTATTTTTTAATAACACGCAATCTTTTGAAACTACCATTGCACAAACAGAAACCGTACAGCTACCAGATAACTCTGAAGTTATTTTAAATGCAGCTTCTAAATTAAGTTACGATAAAAAAGCATGGAAAGAGAATAGAAGTTTAGAACTAGATGGTGAAGCCTTTTTTAAAGTAGCAAAAGGAAAAACATTCTCTGTACATACAGATGCTGGAATGGTTCAAGTTTTAGGAACACAGTTTAATGTAAAAGAAAGAGAAAACTATTTTGAAGTTACTTGTTATGAAGGTTTGGTTAGTGTTACCTATAATAATGAAACCGTAAAACTGCCGAAAGGAAAGTCTTTTAGAATATTAAATAACCGGATAGAACTTAAAGATATTCATGCTACAAATCCTTCTTGGCTACAACAAGAATCTAGCTTTACCAATATCCCTTTAAGCCAAGTAATTGAAGAACTAGAAAGACAATATACTATTCAAATTGATGCAACTAATGTAGACAAAAACCAATTGTTTACAGGTACTTTTACACATAGCAACAAAGAAATAGCATTACAATCTGTAACAATTCCGTTAAAACTAAGCTATACTATTACTGGTAAAAATGTTACTTTTAAAAATTATGAAGTTCAATAAATGTATTTTTTATATACTACTCTTTTTTACTTGTATCAGTTATAGCCAAACTACTGCAGAAAAAAGTGCGCTTACTTCTATCCTAATTGCACTAGAAGAAAAGTTTGATGTGAAGTTTTCTTATTCGGTAGATGATGTAAAACATGTATTTATTGAAAACCCTTCCGAAGAAAACACCTTAAACCAAACCATTGCGTATTTAAACACCAAAACCTTACTAAACTTTAAGGTACTAGATGCCCGATATATAACTGTATCTGTGGTGAATAAAACCATCGATATTTGTGGTATTGTACTAGCACAAGAAAACAACGAACCGTTATTAGGTGCCTCTATTATTATTACGAACACACAAACAGGAACAGCTACTAATTACGTTGGCAAATTTAAACTTACCGAGGTAGCAAGTACCGCTTTAATAAGTATTTCCTATTTAGGTTTTGAGACCAAACAACTAAAAGCAACTGACTTTTTTAATAAAGACAATAATTGTAATACCATTGTTTTAAAGGAAATTAACGAAGAACTCAACCAAATTATCATTACTAAATTTTTAACCACAGGTTTACAAAAACGATTAGATGGTAGTACGATTTTAAATACGGAAAAATTTGGCATACTTCCAGGGTTAATTGAACCAGATATTCTAGAGTCTATCCAAGCGCTTCCTGGCGTTGAAAGTGCTAACGAAAGTATAGCCAATATAAATGTAAGAGGCGGAACTAACGATCAAAATTTAATTATTTGGGATGCTATTAAAATGTATCATTCTGGGCATTTCTTCGGATTAATTTCTGCGTACAATCCTAATCTAACCAACAAAGTAATCGTTACAAAAAACGGAACAAGTAGCGAATTTAGCGGTGGTGTTTCTAGTACAATTAACATGAGTACTAAAGACGATTTAACCAATACACTATCTGGAGGAGCAGGCCTAAATTTAATAAGTGCTGATGCTTTTTTACAAATTCCTATTTCTAAAAAACTAGAACTTCATGTGTCTGGCCGTCGTTCTTTTACAGACTATCTAAGTACTCCAACTTATGATAATTATTTTGAGAGAAGTTTTCAAGATAGCGATATTAGCACACAAACTGCTAATGAAACGAGTACTTCTTCCGATTTCTTCTTTTATGATTACTCCGCAAAATTATTATTTGATCTAAACGAAAAACATAAGTTTCGTGCTAACATTATTGGCATTCATAATAATTTAGATTACGAGGAAACTATTACGAACACGGAAGAGGAAACTATATCTAAAAACAGTAATTTATCACAAGAGAATTTAGGATTTGGCGGAAATTGGCAAGCGCAATGGAGTAAAAGATTTAAAACAAAACTAATTGGTTACTCGTCTAAATATACTGTAAATGCAGATGACTATAGAGTGCAAACAGACCAACGCTTACAGCAAGGTAATGAAGTATTAGAAACTGGATTAAAACTGAACTCTTACTTTGCTGTTACTGAAAATTTTTCGTTATTAAATGGCTACCAATTTAATGAAACAGGAATTTTAAATAACACTTTTGTTAGTGCGCCTTCTTACTTGAAAGAAAAAAAAGATGTACTATTAAATCATGCTTTTTTCTCGGAAGGGGAATATAAAAAGAATAATACTTATTTAAGAGTTGGTGTACGTTTTAATTACTTTCAAAAGTTTAGTAAACTACTAATAGAACCTAGAATAAATTTTAGACAAAAGCTTACCAAGAATATTGCTTTAAAAGTAGAAGGTGAATTTAAAAACCAATCTACAAACCAAATAATAGATTTTCAAGATGACTTTTTAGGTGTTGAAAACAGACGATGGATTTTAGCTAACGAAGAAAGTATACCAATAACAACAAGTAAGCAAGGTTCTTTTGGATTCGAATTTAAAAAAAATAATTTCTATATAGACCTTACTAGTTTTTATAAAAAAGTAGATGGGATTACCGTATCTAACCAAGGATTTTATAACAACTTTCAATATCTAAACGCTACAGGAAATTATACGGCAAAAGGCGTTGAATTCTTAACGAATCTAACCAAAACAAAGTACAGCACTTGGATTAGCTATACCTTTAGTAAAAACGATTACAAGTTCGAAGATTTTACACCTAGTACTTTTCCTAATAATGCCGATATTAGACATTCTGTTTCTTTAGCATTTAACTATAGTATTTTAGAAAACTTAGAAGTTTCTTTAGGAGGAATTTATAGATCTGGACTGCCGTATACAAAACCTTTGGAAGGTAATGAAACATCCCAAAACGGAAGTTTTTATTTTGTCAATTACGATGTACCAAATAATGAAAACCTAGACGCTTTTAAACGTCTAGACGCTTCGTTAAGCTATACATTTAATCTTTCTCCAGGTTTAGAAACGTCCTTACGAGTTGGTGTTAAAAATATCACCAATCAAAACAATGTCATCCATCGGTATTATATAGTCGATCCAAACAATACCGAGCAAACCATGGAGGTAGATAATCACTCTTTAGGTTTTACGCCAAACGCTAGTTTAAGAGTTCAGTTTTAGTTAATCTCTAATTAAAGGCATCGTACTACAACGTAGCAAGCCTTCTTGCTTTGCTATTTCAGCATAAGGTACTTCTTCTACCGTAATTCCGTTTTCACGTAACCAAGTGTTTAATCTGGTGAAGTTTTTTTCAGAAATAACTACTTCTTCCGAAATAGAGAATACGTTACTATTCATATTAAACATTTCCTCTTTTGATATAATGAAGCAGTTTTCTTTTCCGAAGTAGTTTAACAACCATTCATATTCTTCCTCTTCCAAAAAACCTTCTTTATGTAAGATTGCTTTATTGGTTCCTACGGGTTGAAAACAGCAATCTAAATGCAATGCATTATCTCTTGGATTGGTTTGCGATTTTCTAAGATTAAAGGACTTTACTTTTTTATGCGGAAAGGTTTTTTCTAAAAAAGCAACACCTTGTATGTTGGTTCTAGCTACAATATAATCTGCATAATCTTCTTCTCTATAGGTACCAACAAAAATATAATCATTCCAAAGCATCACGTCACCACCTTCAATATGCACTTCTTCTGGCGGACGAATAACTTTAGCAGGATTTACTTTATCAACTACATATTGTATCGCGTCCAACTCTTCTTCTCTATCTGGCAAAATATTTGCTTTTACAAAAACATCATCTATTACAAACGCAATATCTCTTGCAAAAATTTGGTTACAATTTTCTATTAATTCTGGTCTGTAAACTGTTACATCATATTTCTTAAAAACGTTAGCAACCGCTTCCATTTCTTTAACCATATCTGCTTCAACAGGATAGGTTCCTGCTTTTATATGTAGTGCAGATTTAGGATCATAAGCTTCGGCCAGACTTGGTGTTGGACCATTACTTATTGCAGTACCAAGAACCACTGCTCTTAGTCTAGATGTTTCGTTTTTTACGTTTAGTTTTAGCATAATGTAAAGATATAAAAAAGCTTCATAATTTCTTATGAAGCTTTTTTTATATTATAAGTATTTAATCTTATCTGTTTTTTATGTCTTTGAAAGCTCTTTGCGTTTCTCCGATATAAATTTGCCTTGGTCTACCAATTGGTTCTTTACGTAAACGCATTTCACGCCATTGTGCAATCCAACCTGGTAATCTACCAAGTGCAAACATTACGGTAAACATATCTGTTGGTATTCCCATACCTCTGTAAATAATTCCAGAGTAGAAATCTACATTTGGATATAATTTTCTATCTACAAAGTATTTATCTTCTAAAGCTTCTTTTTCTAAACCTTTAGCGATATCTAAAATTGGATCTTCTACTCCAAGGTCACCTAAAACTTCATCCGCAGCAACTTTAATAATTTTTGCTCTTGGGTCAAAGTTTTTATATACTCTATGTCCGAATCCCATTAAACGGAAAGCATCATCCTTGTCTTTCGCTTTCGCCATGTATTTTTTAGTATCTCCACCATCTTCTTCAATACCACTTAACATTTCTAAAACCGCTTGGTTTGCACCACCATGAAGTGGTCCCCAAAGTGCAGAAATACCTGAAGAAATAGATGCAAATAAACCGGTATGCGCAGAACCAACGATACGTACTGTAGACGTAGAACAGTTTTGCTCATGATCTGCATGTAAAATTAATAACTTATCTAAAGCATTAACTAAAATTGGATTTTGTACATATTCTTCGTTTGGTTTTTTAAACATCATTTTTAAGATGTTTTCTACATAACCTAAAGAGTTATCACCATAATCTAATGGTAACCCTTGTTTTTTTACGCATTGTCCAAGCTACTAATACTGGAAACTTACCTAATATTCTCACTACACTTTTATACATCTCTTCTTCAGAATCTACATTCACAGAAGCAGGATTAAATGCTGTTAAAGCACTTGTTAAAGAAGATAAAACGCCCATTGGGTGTGCAGACTTAGGAAAAGCGTCTAAAATTTTCTTTATGTCATCATCAACAACAGATTGTTCTTTAATGTCTTTTTGAAATTTCTCTAACTCTTCTTTATTTGGTAACTCACCAAATATCAACAAAAATGCTACTTCTAGAAAATCAGCTTTTTCTGCTAATTCTTCAATAGAATAACCTCTGTATCTTAAAATACCTTCTTCACCATTTAAGAACGTGATGGCACTTTCACAAGAACCAGTATTTTTAAAACCAGGATCTATTGTTGTTACTCCTCCAGTTACTCCTCTTAGCGTTTTAATATCTATAGCAACTTCGTTCTCTGTTCCTTTTATTAAAGGAAACTCGTATTTTTTTCCATCAATTTCTAATGTAGCTGTTTTTGACATATTTAATTTTGAATATTATTTGTTTTGCGGAATGCTAAATTACGAAAAACCACTCAATTTTTAAAGCGAATTAACAAAGCTTTTAACAATATTAATATTGAAAAAATTGATGGCATAAAAAAAATGCTTATTTTATACAAATAAGCACTTTTTTTTAAAGATTGGAATTATTATTCCTTAATGATCTTAAACGTTTTTTGCTTTTCATTAGCCGACAACTTTAAGAAATACACACCTTTAGTTAATTTTGATATATCCAACTGAAGTTCGTTTCCATTTTTGCTTTTATTTAGTGTGCTAAAAACAGATTGACCTAGAATAGAATACATATCAATATTATACTCTTTTTCGTCATTCAAGCCAGCTAAAGTAATAAAATCTTTAGCAGGATTCGGATAAACATGAATACTACTTAATGGATTAAAAGTATCTAATCCTAGTGTAAAAGAGATATAAGTATAATCTGAAAAACCATACTCGTTATATGCTCTCACTCTAAATTGATATTGCGTATTTGGATCTAAACCAGTTACTATTTGACTATAATTACTAGTCTCATTATTAGCAAAAACAGTAAAAAGTTCAGAGGAAACCATGTTTTCTAAAGTAAAACCTTGATTACATACCGTGTTTGTAGTACCCCAATTAAATTGAATACCTCCAGGAGTTTCTGTATACGTTAATGATGGAATATTATCTGGATTTGTACAAGCCTCAAAAACTGCTGTTACTGTAATATCATTGTCTGGTATTAAATACAAATTATCTGTTACCGTCTCTGACCAATGACTTAATCTATAAACACCGGTAACGCCTGCTACTGTCTGTACTGGTGCACCAACTGGTAATCTAAGATGTTGTACAAAATTTTCAGTAAAAGGAGTAACAATTCCTGGTCCTTCAATACTAACTTCAAGACCTGCTGGTTCGGTTATAAAAGTAACATCTGTGGTTAAAGGTTGTACTTCTGCATATGCTTCCGATTCTTGTCCTATATCATCTGTAACTTTTGCAATAATTCTATACCAAACGTTTGAAGAAGTCTCTCCTACATCTGGAATAACAAATGTTCCACTATCTACTCCTGTTGCTATAGCCGGTCCATCGTGTAAATGATCATTATGATGAAATTCAACATACCATGTATAATTTGCTGCAGGAACTACTCCAATCTCGGGATCTGTTGCAGTAGCAGAAAAATCTATAGTTTCTCCTGCTTGATACATATTACCATTTATTGGGGATGAAGCCGACACTGTAACTGTAGCTGCTTCATTATAAGGAATTACAGTTAAATCGAAAGTTTCACTCCATACTTCTCCAAAAGAATTAAATACTTTTACTTGATACGTTCCCGCACTAGCCATGGTTGTTGTCCATATTCTATAAATCGCAGCATTTGGTGCATTACCAATTTGCACTCCATTTTTATACCATTGATACGTTAAATCTGGAGCACCAGCAGCTATAACGTTAAAAGTAGTCCTTTCGCCATCCATAGTAATAGTATCTTCCTCTTCTTGAATAATTACTGGAATATCTGAATCTGTGTATTCAATTTTATATAAAATATTATCGATTCTACTAAAGAAATACAAATAACCATCTGGACTAGTAGTAAGATATATTCCACCTCTAGGTATATCTGTAGCGAAAGTTTCTCTAGTACTACTAAGATCATGGATATGGTCATGTCCATCTGAAAGATCATCGTAAGGATCTATCATGTTAATCCATTTATTAGAAAATTCTAAAAAGAAATATTTATTGACGTACTCCGCTGGATATTTCGGAACTGCAGGATCATAAAATGCTCCTCCTGTAATTGCATAACCGGTAACATCGCTAACAACTCCTGGGTGCTCATAAGCATAAGAAGGAGCGTCGTAAGTAGAAGTTGTAGTACTATTAGGCCCCTCTTCTAATGGCCAACCAAAATTTCTATTAGCAACTGTAGCGTTATTAATCTCTTCCCAAGCAACTTCACCAACATCATTAATATAAATGGTATTAGTAGCTTTATGAATTGCCATGGTATACGGGTTTCTTAATCCTATTCCCCAGAATAAATCACTTGCCCCTCCACTTCCGTAATACGGGTTATCTGTTGGTATACTCCCATCTTTATTAATACGTAATACTTTTCCATGGGTATTATTAATATTTTGAGCATTACTTGGAATACTATTTTCTCCTGTAGTAGTGAATAAATGACCAGCATCATCAAAAACGATTGCTCCACCAACATGCCATCTATATTGAAGAGGACTTAATTCTATAAGTACTAACTCGGAAGACAAATCTAAAACACCATTAATATAAGTAAATCTAGAAACTACATTATTAGTTGCTTCTTGTACAGTGTACGTTATATATACATACGGTGAACTTGGATAATCAGGATCTACAGCAATAGAAGCTAATCCTCTATCTCCACTAATCGTAGTGTTAATAGTTGGTATATGCACTATTGGTTCTACCGAAGTAGCTCCATTAGAATGTAAATAAATTTCTCCATTCTGTTTAGCAATAAGAATATTATTTTCATCAATAAAAGCAAAACAACTTGCATTTTCAACATCATCAGTTACCTCTACAACAGCAAATCCTGGCGGTAAATCTTGAGAGAAACTAAAACTATAAATGAATGAAATTAATATGCAATAAAAGTATTTTTTTTTCATAACTATCTTCTTAACTAATCGAATAGCAACATTACTATCCTCAATTAATTGCAAAAATACTAAATAAATCAAATTACACTAACTAATTTAGTTTAAATACTTTCCCTTGAGAAAAACAGACAATATTAATAGTATAAAAATTGATGGTATAAAAAAAGTGCTTATTTTTATACAAATAAGCACTTCAAACTATGACTATAAATAGTATTATTTTATTTTAAATGCTTTCTCTTTCGGGTAATAAGCAACCGTATTCAATTCTTCTTCTATACGAAGTAATTGGTTGTATTTTGCCATTCTATCACTACGAGAAGCAGATCCTGTTTTAATTTGACCACAGTTTAAAGCTACTGCTAAATCTGCAATAGTATTATCTTCTGTTTCTCCAGATCTGTGTGACATTACAGATGTATAACCAGCATTATGCGCCATATTTACGGCTGCAATAGTTTCGGTTAAGGTACCAATTTGATTTACTTTTATTAAAATAGAATTTGCGGTGTCATTTTCTATTCCGCGAGATAAACGTTCTACGTTTGTAACAAATAAATCGTCACCAACTAACTGTACTTTATCTCCTATTTTTTCTGTTAAGTATTTCCAACCTTCCCAATCGTTTTCGTCCATTCCATCTTCGACAGAAATTATTGGGTATTTAGCAGCTAATTCTGCTAAGTAATCTGCTTGTTCTTTACTGGTTCTTATTTTTCCTTTGTCTCCTTCAAACTTGGTGTAATCATATTTTCCGTCTACAAAAAATTCCGCGGCAGCGCAATCTAAAGCAATCATAACATCATCACCTAAAGTATATCCAGCATTACCTACGGCTTTAGCTATTGTTTCTAAAGCATCTTCTGTACCACCTTCTAAGTTTGGTGCAAAACCACCTTCGTCTCCTACAGCAGTACTTAAACCTCTATCGTGTAATACCTTTTTTAGGTTGTGAAAAATCTCTGTTCCCATTTGCATGGCATGTGTAAAGTTTTTAGCTTTTACAGGCATTACCATAAATTCTTGAAATGCGATTGGCGCATCACTATGTGAACCACCATTAATAATATTCATCATTGGAACTGGAAGCGTATTTGCACTTACACCACCAACATATCTGTATAAAGGTAAGGCTAACTCATTGGCAGCAGCTTTTGCAGCAGCTAAAGAAACTCCTAAAATAGCGTTTGCTCCTAATTTTGATTTGTTTGGTGTACCATCTAAATCAATCATAATTTGATCGATATCATTTTGGTCAAAAACGGAAACACCTAATAATTCTTCTGCAATTATAGTATTCACATTTTTTACAGCTTTAGAAACACCTTTTCCCATATATGCTTTTCCGCCATCACGTAACTCTACAGCTTCGTGTTCTCCTGTAGAAGCTCCAGATGGTACGGCAGCTCTTCCTAAGAAGCCATTTTCTGTTATAACATCAACTTCTACCGTTGGGTTTCCTCTTGAATCAAAAATTTGTCTTGCGTGAATATTTATTATAATGCTCATAAAATATGTTTTTGTTCTTCAAATTTACTTTTTAATTCTCTTTTAGAGTATAAGTTAATTAAAGAATTGTTTAAAATTGTTTCGATAACGTTTTAGTAAAACAAAAAAGACAATGAATTACTATTTTCATTGTCTTTTTTGTATTATTTAGATTTAATATTTTCAATAAACTGATCAAATAAATAAGAGGAATCATGTGGTCCAGGACTTGCTTCTGGATGGTATTGTACTGAAAAACAGTTTTTACTTTTCATTTTAATTCCTGCCACAGTATCATCATTAAGATGAATGTGTGTAATTTCTAGATCTGGATGCGCTTCTGTTTCTTCTCTATTCACAGCAAATCCATGATTTTGGGAAGTGATTTCTCCTTTTCCTGAAATTAAATTCTTTACTGGATGATTAATACCTCTATGTCCGTTATGCATTTTAAAAGTAGATATTCCGTTTGCTAGTGCAATTACTTGATGCCCTAAACAGATACCGAATAATGGTAAATCTCTTTTAATAATTTCTCTAGCGACTTGCTGTGCTTCGACCAAAGGCTCTGGATCTCCTGGCCCGTTAGATAAGAAATATCCATCTGGACTCCATGCTTCTAGTTCTTCAAACTTAGCATTGTACGGAAATACTTTTATGTATGCATCTCTTTTTGCTAAATTACGAAGGATGTTCTTTTTAATTCCTATATCTAAAGCTGCTATTTTCAAGCTTGCATTTTCATCTCCATAGAAATAAGGTTCTTTAGTAGAAACTTTAGAAGCTAATTCTAAACCTTGCATGTTTGGAATCTGTGCTAACTGCTCTTTAAGTGCAGCTACATTTTCAACATCTGTAGATATCACGGCATTCATTGCTCCATTATCTCTAATATAGCTCACAAGTGCTCTTGTATCAATATCTGAAATAGCAAGAAGGTTATTTTTTTCTAAAAATTCTTCTAAGGAAGCATCTGCGGCATCTCGAGAATAGTCATAGCTAAAATTCTTACAGATGAGTCCTGAAATTTTGATAGCGTCTGATTCTACCTCTTCTGCTTTAGTACCATAGTTACCAATATGTGCATTGGTAGTAACCATAAGTTGTCCGAAGTAAGAAGGATCTGTAAAAATTTCTTGATAACCTGTCATTCCAGTATTAAAGCATACTTCGCCAAAGGCAGTACCTTCTTTATTAGCAACTGCTTTACCATGAAAAATGGTTCCATCTGCTAATAGAATTATTGCTTTTCTAAGAGATTGGTATTTCATTGTGTAGTTTTTGTGGTGTTGTTTGGTTTGCAAAATTGCATAAAAAAAAGGATAAACTAAAATAGTTTATCCTTTATATTATTAATGCTTATTAACAATTATTATAATGTGTTATAATATTGGAAAGTTTTAAAAAGATCTGCTTCCTTAGATGTGCCAAGTTTATTCTCTTTCATAAAGCTATTCACTTCCTTTTTTTTATTCGACATTAGTTTTAACAGGTTAGACTTTTTCATCTTAACCTCTTCGATTTTACCATCTTTTTCAACATAGTAACTATTTTCTATTGTGATTTTATCCTTACCCATTTTTTGCTTTGTCATCGGGTTAACTTCTGCAACAATAACTACAGTCTTATGTGATTTATATAAAGCAATCTTATCTCCTTCTTGAATTACTTCTAATAAATAATTTGGTCCTTTATCTATATTTTTATTTACAAACGTTTTAAGGCCTATTCTAACTTTTTTTAAATCTCTGGTATTGAACACAAAAACTTTTTCAGCACTATCTTCATTTAAAAGTGCTTCAATTCTATTAGAACTTATATTAAAATTACAATTTGGTATGTTATACCCTTTCCCTGTACTATCATAAATTTGACCTCTATTAATCCAGTTATGATAAAGATAAGAGGAACCATCCATATCGCCAGAAGTTACTGTAGTTATCCAGAAACCACTGTTAGTATTCATGTTATCATTAGCAAAAAGATCACTAATTTTATTTCCTCCTCCACTTCCAATAATAGTACTAGAACTCGTTTGTGCGAATAAAATACTCGTGCAAAATAAAAGTGATAAACTCAATAATTTTTTCATAATGTATATATTTTACTTTAAATGTAAGTAATATTATGTTAGTTCTCTTAAAAATTTAAAGGAAAATCAAAAGAACCTTAAGTATATATACCTCATGTCCCTTCCATCTTTCCGTTTATACCTCATGTAAGTGGACATAACCAAAATATTAGAAAAAAATATCTTTAGTAGAAAAGTCCGAGTAATACAAAAGATATATAATAAACAACTTTACCGCATGAACTATTACTTTACTATAAAAAGAAGATTTGTTTGGAAAACAAATACGCAATCCTTAAAATGTTACTCCTATACCTTCTTAAAAAAAGACATAAAAAAAAGGATAAACTAAAATAGTTTATCCTTTTTTTTATACCACTTGTATTACAACGATTTATAGTGCATTGTAATGATCGAATATTTTAAAAAGATCTGTATCTTCCGAAAGAGATAATTTATTCTCTTTAAGGAAAGTTTTCATTTCTCCTTTTTTATTAGCCATTAATTTTAATACCGAAGATTTCTTCATTTTAATAAGCTCCATATTACCATCTTTTTCCACATAATAACTAGATACAATATCTACCTTGTTATTCCCCATAGCTTCTTGTGTCATAGGGTTGATTCTTGCCTCAATAATACTTGAATCATATGCTTTATACAAAGCAAGCTTCTCACCTACTTGAATTACCTCTAATAAGTACGTTGCTCCTTTATCAATTGCCTTAGTAACAAAAGTTTTAGGACCAATTCTTACTTTAGTCACATCTCTAGTGTTGAATGCAAAAACTTTACCTTTCGTATCATTCTCTAAAAGGGCCTCAAAACGATTAAATTTTACATTGAAATTACAATTTGGAATATTATAACCTTTACCGCTTGAAACATACACTTGTGCTTTATTCACCCAATTATCATACAGATAGTAGGTACCATCTACATTATTTGAAGTTGTAGAGTTAATCCAAAACCCACTTCTACTATTAATATTTTGAAGATCACTACTGTTGTTACCTCCTCCATCTGGAAGAATTTCAGAAGTAGTTTGCGCAAAAGCGAATGTCGCACTTGCTAGAAATGCAATTAAAAATAATTTTTTCATGATTTGTTTTTTGTGTACGTAAATCTATAAAAAAAAAGGCAAACTTAAATAAGTTTGCCTTTTATACACTGTTAAAAAAATGTTATATTATTCTTCTTCGTTTGTAGCTTTAGTCTCTACAGCAGGAGCAACATCTTTGTTTCCACCTCTTCTACTTCTACGTGTTGTTTTCTTAGCTTTTTTATCTGCATTGTAAATTTCATTGTAATCTACAAGTTCGATCATTGCCATATCAGCGTTATCACCAAGTCTGTTTCCAAGTTTGATAATACGTGTATAACCACCTGGACGATCTCCAATTTTAGTAGCAACTTCTCTAAATAGTTCAGTTACTGCTTCTTTCTGTCTTAATCTAGACATAACGATACGTCTATTGTGCGTAGTGTCAGCTTTAGATTTTGTGATCAATGGTTCAACAAATCCTTTTAAAGCTTTAGCTTTTGCTACTGTTGTATTAATACGTTTGTGCTCTATTAAAGAACAAGCCATATTAGCTAACATTGCTTTTCTGTGGGCTGTTTGTCTACCTAAGTGATTTACTTTTTTTCCGTGTCTCATGACATTTTTGTTTTAGCTTCATCTTGCTCTAACTCACTATTGAGGAGCAAAATATGAAGTAATTAATCTTTATCTAATTTATATTTTGAAAGGTCCATTCCAAAGTTTAAACCTTTAACATTTACAAGCTCTTCAAGCTCTGTTAATGATTTTTTACCAAAGTTACGGAACTTCATTAAGTCGTTTTTATTAAAAGAAACTAAGTCTCCTAAAGTATCTACTTCTGCAGCCTTTAAACAATTAAGAGCACGTACAGATAAATCCATATCTACTAATTTTGTTTTAAGCAGTTGTCTCATGTGAAGTGATTCTTCATCATAAGTTTCTGTTTGTGCAATTTCATCTGCTTCTAATGTGATACGCTCATCAGAGAATAACATGAAGTGGTGAATTAAAGTTTTAGCACCTTCGGTTAAAGCATCTTGAGGGGTAATAGAACCATCTGTAATGATTTCGAAAACTAATTTTTCGTAATCTGTTTTTTGTTCTACACGAAAATTCTCAATGCTATACTTAACATTTTTAATTGGTGTATAAATTGAATCTGTAAAGATAGTACCTATTGGTGCAGATGATTTTTTATTTTCTTCTGCAGGAACATAACCTCTTCCTTTTTCAATTGTAATTTCCATGTTAATATTCACTTTAGGATCTAAATTACAGATTACTAATTCTGAATTTAATACTTGGAATCCTGAAATAAATTTCTGAAAATCACCAGCTGTAATTTGTTCTTGACCAGATATAGAAATAGATACAGACTCGTTATCTACATCTTCTATTTGACGCTTAAAACGCATTTGTTTTAAGTTCAATATCATTTCTGTTACGTCTTCCACTACACCTGCAATGGTAGAAAATTCATGATCTACACCTTCCATTCTCACGGAAGTGATAGCGAATCCTTCTAAAGAAGAAAGTAAAACTCTTCTTAAAGCATTTCCAACTGTTAATCCATAACCTGGTTCTAGTGGTCTGAATTCGAATTTACCTTCGAAATCAGTAGAATCAATCATGATTACTTTATCAGGCTTTTGAAAATTAAATACTGCCATATTGTTCTTCGTTTTAATTGTTATTTAGTTGCGCGATTTATAAGTTTGAAGAACACAAACAAATCCTTTGGCTAAATACCAATATGATTAATTATTATTTAGAATACAACTCAACGATAAACTGCTCGTTTATGTTTTCTGGAATTTGAAGTCTAGCAGGTACAGAAACATAAGTTCCTTGCTTAGTATCGTTATTCCATGTAATCCATTCGTATACATTACTTGAATTTGATAAAGATCTATCAATAGCTTCAAGTGATTTAGATTTTTCTCTAACTGCAACAACATCTCCAGCTTTTAAAGAATATGAAGGAATATTTACTAATCCACCATTTACAGTAATATGTCTATGAGATACTAATTGTCTTGCTCCGCTTCTAGAAGGAGAGATCCCCATTCTATATACTACGTTGTCTAATCTAGACTCGCAAAGTTGTAATAAAACTTCACCTGTAATACCTTGTGCAGCTGTAGCTTTTTTGAATAAACCTCTAAATTGACGCTCTAAAATACCATAAGTATATTTAGCTTTTTGTTTTTCCATTAACTGGATTGCGTACTCCGATTTCTTTCCACGACGTCTAGCGTTTCCGTGTTGCCCTGGAGGGTAATTTCTTTTTTCAAAAGATTTATCTTCTCCAAATATAGCTTCGCCAAATTTACGTGCTATTTTAGTTTTAGGACCAGTATATCTTGCCATTTCAAATTGTTTTTTTTAAGAGTGTTTGTGAATTAAGGTCTTAATCTTATCCTTCGACAAACGTTGATCTCTTGTTGATACTTGTTATTAATATTTTTCAGTTTGCAAATTTACGCATAAAAAATCTAATAGCAACTATATAATTACAGTTGCTATTAAATTTTAGATATATAAATTATACTCTTCTACGTTTTGGAGGACGACATCCATTATGAGGTAATGGAGTAACATCAATAATTTCTGTTACTTCTATTCCTAAATTGTGGATAGAACGAATAGCAGATTCTCTACCATTTCCAGGTCCTTTAACGTAAGCTTTCACTTTCTTTAAACCTGCTTCTTTTGCTACACCTGCAGCATCTTCTGCAGCTAATTGTGCTGCATAAGGAGTATTCTTTTTAGAACCTCTAAACCCCATTTTACCAGCAGAAGACCATGAAATCACGTCTCCTTTTTTGTTGGTAAGTGAAATAATGATGTTATTAAAAGAAGCCGTAATGTGTACTTCTCCAACAGCATCTACTATAACTTTACGTTTTTTAGTACTTGACTTTGCCATATTATTTTAGCTTTTAGTATTAGTTAATAGTCGCTAGAATCCTAAACCTTAATTTCAAACAGATTCTTTCCAACGTCTAAAGACTAAAGACTATGTTATTATTTTGTTGCTTTCTTCTTGTTAGCAACAGTTTTTCTTCTACCTTTTCTAGTTCTAGAGTTGTTTTTCGTACGTTGTCCTCTTAATGGAAGACCAGATCTATGACGAATACCTCTGTAACATCCAATATCCATTAATCGCTTAATGTTTAATTGTGTTTCAGAACGCAATTCACCTTCAATTGTAAACGTACCAACAGCATCACGAATGGCTGCTATTTGGTCATCGTCCCAATCTTGAACTTTAATACTTTCATCAACTTTAGCTTCTGCTAAAATTTCTTTTGATCTGCTTCTACCTACTCCGTAGATATAAGTTAGAGAGATTACTCCTCTTTTCTGTTTTGGTATGTCTACACCTGCAATTCTTGCCATAATTACCCTTGTCTTTGTTTGAATCTAGGATTCTTTTTGTTAATCACGTAAAGTCTACCTTTTCTACGCACTATTTTGCAATCTACGCTTCTTTTTTTAACTGATGCTCTTACTTTCATCGTATTGGTATTAGTATCTATAAGTTATACGAGCCTTAGTTAAATCATAAGGACTCATTTCTAATTTTACTTTATCTCCTGGTAATAATTTAATATAATGCATACGCATTTTACCGGAGATGTGTGCTGTCACAATGTGACCATTTTCTAATTCAACACGAAACATAGCATTTGATAATGCTTCTATAATGGTTCCGTCTTGTTCTATTGCTGCTTGTTTTGCCATAGTATATAAATTAAGCTACTGCTTTTCTATTCTTACCAGTTTTCATCAAGCCATCATAGTGTCTATTTAACAAGTATGAATTTACTTGTTGCATAGTGTCAATTGCAACTCCAACCATAATTAATAGTGATGTACCACCAAAAAATAAGGCCCAACCAGATTGTACGTTCATTAGCTTAACTATGAATGCTGGGAACACAGCAATAAGTGCTAAAAATATAGAACCAGGTAATGTTATTTGTGACATTATTTTATCCAAATATTCTGAAGTTTCCGATCCAGGACGTATACCAGGAATAAATCCTCCGCTACGTTTAAGATCATCCGCCATTTTATTTGTAGGTACCGTAATTGCCGTATAAAAATAAGTAAATATTATAATTAATAAAGCAAATATTAAGTTATACCAGAAACCAAACATATCTGAAAAATTTGTCTGCATCCATTGTCCACTTGCTGTATCTTTTAAGAAAGAAGATCCACCTATTAAACCTGGTACAAACATAATTGCTTGAGCAAATATAATTGGCATTACCCCTGAAGCATTCAGCTTTAATGGAATAAATTGTCTTGCACCACCAAATACGTTTTTCTCGTATCCGCCAGATGCTGTTCTTCTTGCGTATTGTACTGCAATTTTTCTAACCGCCATTACTAACATGATACATGCTGCAATAATTGCTAACCAAATTACTAGTTCGAAAAGAATTAACATGACGTTATTTCCTTCTAATCTAGAAGATGCATTTAATAAGAAGTTTTTAGGTAAAGTAGCTATAATACCAACCATAATTAATAATGAAATTCCATTACCAATACCTTTATCTGTAATCTTCTCACCTAACCACATTGCAAATACACATCCTGTTACTAAAATGATAACAGAAGAGAAGTAGAATAAACCACCTTGTCCTAATAAAAAGGCCGACTGTGGGATACCTAAAGCAGGTAAACTTGCTAAATAACCAGGAGCCTGCACTAAACAGATTCCAATGGTTAACCATCTTGTTATTTGCGTGATCTTCTTTTGTCCACTTGCTCCTTCTTTCTGTAGTTTTTGTAAATAAGGAATTGCTATTCCCATTAACTGTACTACAATAGAAGCAGAAATGTAGGGCATGATACCAAGAGCAAACACAGATGCATTAGCGAATGCCCCACCTGTAAATGCATTTAATAAACCTAATAAACCATCTTCTGTATTACCTTGTATACCTTCTAATTGTGAAGCGTCAATACCTGGAAGTACTACCTGTGCTCCGAAACGATATACTAAAAGTAAACCTAATGTTAAGATAATTCGGTTTCTTAGTTCTTCAATTTTCCAAACATTTTTTAATGTCTCTATAAATTTCATGCTTCTTAATTAATTATAAAGTTACTGCTTCTCCTCCAGCCGCTTCGATAGCTGCTTTGGCAGTTGCTGTAAATTTATGAGCTGTTACTGTTAACTTAGATTTTAATTCACCACGTCCTAATATTTTAACTAGCTCATTTTTGCCAGCTAAACGTAACGTTATCATTGTATCTAAATCAAGAGTATCTTTAATTACTTTGTCATCAATTAACTGTTGTAGTTTATCTAAGTTTACACCTTGATATTCTTTACGGTTAATATTAGTAAAACCAAATTTAGGTACACGACGTTGGATAGGCATTTGACCTCCTTCAAAACCAACTTTCTTAGAGTAACCAGAACGAGATTTAGCTCCTTTGTGACCACGTGTTGCAGTACCACCTTTTCCAGAACCTTGTCCACGACCTATACGTTTACCTTGATTTTTTACTGAACCTTCTGCAGGTTTTAAATTACTTAAATCCATTTGTAAGTGTTATATTATTTTGCTTCTTCAACAGAAACTAAATGTGAAACTTTAGCAACCATACCAAGGATATTTGGTGTGGCATCGTGCTCTACTACTTGACCAATCTTTTTAAGACCAAGAGCTAATAATGTTCTCTTTTGTCTTTGCGTACGATTGATTGCACTCTTTACTTTTTTTACTTTTATCTTTGCCATCGTTTTCCTTTATTATCCTTTAAAAACTTTTTCAAGAGAAATTCCTCTATCACGAGCAATTGTTCTTGCATCTCTTAATTGTAATAAAGCATCAAAAGTTGCTTTTACTACGTTATGAGGATTTGATGAACCTTGAGATTTTGATAATACATCATGTACTCCAACTGCCTCAAGAACTGTTCTTACAGCTCCACCAGCAATTACTCCTGTACCAGGAGCTGCAGGAATAATGTTTACTCTTGCTCCACCAAATTTCCCTTTTTGTTCATGTGGTAAGGTACTTTTTATTAAAGGAATACGAACTAGGTTTTTCTTTGCGTCTTCTACTGCTTTTGCAATTGCACTAGCAACATCTTTAGACTTTCCTAAACCGTGTCCTACTACACCTGCTTCATCACCAACCACTACAATTGCTGAAAAACCAAATGCTCTACCACCTTTAGTTACTTTAGTAACTCTTTGTACACCAACTAAACGATCTTTTAGATCTAATCCACTTGGTTTAACTAGCTCTGCGCTTTTGAATTTTTGATACATAATTTCTTAGAATTTAAGTCCTGCTTCTCTAGCTCCATCAGCTAATGATTTTACTCTACCGTGATAAATATAACCACCTCTATCAAAAGAGATCGTATTAATACCAGCTTTCATTGCTTTTTCGGCAACAGCTTTCCCTACTAATGTAGCTATTTCTGTTTTATTTCCTTTTGCAGAACTAATGTCTTTATCTCTTGAAGATGCAGCACTGATAGTATTACCAGTTTCATCATCAACTATTTGAGCATAAATTTCTTTATTACTTCTAAAAACAGATAATCTCGGTCTAGATCCTGTACCTGATACAGTCTTACGGATTCTGTTTTTTATTCTTATTCTTCTTTCGAATTTTGATAGTGCCATAACTTACTTATTAAGCTGATTTACCTGCTTTTCTTCTTAGTACTTCTCCAACAAACTTCACACCTTTTCCTTTGTAAGGTTCTGGTCTACGGAAGCCACGTATTTTTGCAGCAACTTGACCAACTAATTGTTTGTCGAAAGATGTTAATTTTATAATTGGATTTTTTCCTTTGTCTGAAACCGTTTCGATTTGCACTTCTGGAGCGATATCCAATACTATGTTATGCGAAAAACCTAAAGCTAAATCTAATTTTTGCCCTTGGTTTGATGCTCTATATCCTACACCTACTAACTCTAGATTTTTGGTCCATCCTTTAGATACACCTTCAATCATATTATGCATTAATGATCTATATAAACCATGTTTTGCTTTTTGATCTTTTGAGTCTGAAGAACGTGTAACCATTACGTTACCATCTTCAACTTTGATTTCAATAGTATCAAAGTTTTGTGTTAATTCTCCTAATTTACCTTTTACAGTAACAACATTATCTTTAATGTCTACTGTTACGCCTTCTGGAATGGCTACCGGATTATTTCCTATTCTTGACATTTCTTTTGGGCTTTAAATTAGTAAACGTAACAAAGTACTTCACCACCTACATTATCTCTAGTTGCTTGTTTACCCGTCATTACTCCATGAGAAGTAGAAACGATGGCAATACCAAGACCATTTAATATTCTAGGTAATTCTTTAGAACTTGCATACTTACGTAAACCTGGTTTACTTATTCTTTGAATTTTCTTGATTACTGGTTCTTTTGTTTCTTTATTGTACTTAAGGGCAATTTTAATTGTTCCTTGTACTGAAGAATCATCAAACTTGTAACTTAAAATATATCCTTGATCGAATAATATTTTAGTAATTTCTTTCTTCAAGTTAGAAGCAGGAATTTCAACCACTCTGTGGTTTGCTCTTACCGCATTTCTAACTCTAGTTAAATAATCCGCTATTGGATCTGTGTACATAACTAATTGATTTTGTGATCTTGGTTTTCAACGTTGGTGTTGAACCTAAAATCTGTTTATATTTAATTTTACCAACTTGCTTTTCTAACTCCTGGGATTAACCCTTGATTTGCCATTTCTCTAAATGTAACACGAGAAATACCAAAGGTACGCATGTATCCTTTAGGTCTTCCTGTTAATTTACATCTATTATGCATACGCACAGGTGAAGCGTTTTTAGGTAACTTTTGTAATGCTTCGTAATCTCCAGCTTCTTTTAAAGCTTTACGTTTCTCAGCATACTTTGCTACTGTATTTGCTCTTTTCACCTCGCGGGCTTTCATTGATTCTTTAGCCATAACTTAGTTCTTTTGAAAAGGTAACCCTAGTTCTGTTAATAATGATTTTGCTTCTTTATCTGTTTCTGCAGAAGTTACAAATGTAATATCCATTCCTGAGATTTTGTTTACCTTATCGATATTAATCTCTGGAAAGATAATTTGTTCTACAACTCCTAAGTTGTAGTTACCTCTTCCGTCAAATCCAGTAGCTTTAATTCCGTTAAAATCTCTTACACGAGGTAAGGCAGATGTAATAAAACGGTCTAAAAACTCATACATTCTTTCCCCACGTAAAGTTACTTTTGCCCCAATTGGCATCCCTTTACGTAATTTAAATGTAGCAACATCCTTCTTAGAAATTGTTGCTATAGCTTTTTGTCCAGTTATAGTTGTTAATTCTTCTAACGCGTAGTCGATTAACTTTTTATCTGCAACTGCAGCTCCAACTCCTTTAGATAAAACTATCTTTTTAAGTTTTGGAACTTCCATTACATTTTTATAACTAAATTCTTCTGTAAGAGCAGCAATTATTTTGCTTTTATACTCTTCTTTAAGTCTTGGTGAATATGCCATAACTATATTACTTCATTAGATTTTTTTGAAAATCTTACTTTCTTATCGCCTTCCATTCTATAACCAACTCTTGTTGTTTCTCCTTTCGAAGTTAACAATGATAAGTTAGAAATTTGAATTGCAGCTTCTTTTTCTACGATTCCACCTTGAGGACTTTGAGCACTTGGTTTAGTATGTTTCTTTACCATGTTTACTCCCTCAACGATCGCTTTGTTCTTATCGGTTAATACTTTAAGTACTTTACCTTCTGATCCTTTATGATCTCCAGCAATTACTCTAATAGTATCTCCTGATTTTATTTTAAGCTTTGTCATCTTAATATATTGTCTTAAAGCACTTCTGGTGCTAATGATACAATTTTCATGAATTGTTTATCACGAAGTTCTCTAGCAACAGGTCCAAATACACGTGTTCCTCTCATTTCACCCGTTGGGTTTAAAAGCACACAAGCATTGTCATCAAATCTTATATAAGATCCGTCTGGACGTCTTACTTCTTTCTTAGTACGTACTACAACTGCAGTAGAAACAGCTCCTTTTTTAATGTTTCCATTAGGAGTTGCGTCTTTTACAGCGACAACGATTTTGTCACCTACAGATGCGTATCTTCTTTTTGTACCACCTAGAACACGAATGGTTAAAACCTCTTTTGCTCCAGTGTTATCAGCTACCTTTAATCTTGATTCTGTTTGTACCATAATTATTTAGCTCTTTCAATTATTTCAACTAATCTCCAACATTTCGATTTAGATAAAGGTCTTGTTTCCATGATCTTTACTGTATCTCCAATATTACAGTCGTTTGTTTCGTCGTGTGCAACATATTTTTTTGTTTTTAACACGAACTTACCATACATAGGATGTTTTACTTTTTTTACTTCTGCAACAACGATTGATTTCATCATTTTGTTACTAGTAACTACTCCTACACGTTCTTTTCTTAAGTTTCTTTTTTCCATCTTTTCAGCTGAATTATTGTAATTCTCTTTTAGTTAATTCAGTCGCAATTCTAGCTACCGCTCTTCTTACCGAACGTAATTGAATTGGATTCTCTAAAGGAGATACTACATGAGCCATTTTAAGGTCTGAATAACTTTTTCTTGTCTCACTAAGTTTCTCTTGTAACTCAGCAATAGATAATTCTTTAACTTCTGATTGTTTCATCATCTTAAATTATTATGCTTGATAATCTCTAGCAATTACAAACTTAGTTTTAACTGGTAATTTTTGTGCTGCTAAACGTAATGCTTCTTGCGCTACTTCTAATGGCACACCACCAATTTCGAATAATATTCTTCCCGGTTTAACAACCGCTGCCCAATATTCAACGGCACCTTTACCTTTACCCATACGTACTTCAAGAGGTTTCTTTGTGATTGGCTTATCTGGAAAGATTTTTATCCACAAAGATCCTTCTCTTTTCATGTAACGAGTAGCAGCAATACGTGCAGCTTCAATTTGACGTGAAGTTAAAAAGTTTGAATCTAATGATTTTATTCCAAAAGTACCGTATGATAATTGGTGACCTCTACCAGAGTTCCCCTTCATACGTCCCTTTTGCATTTTTCTAAATTTTGTTTTTTTAGGCTGTAACATTTTGTCTTTTCTTTAAAAAATTACTTTCTACGACGAGATTGATTCTTGTTATCTCTTCCGCCTCTTCCACCTTTTCCTTGCTTCTTAGATAATCCAACAAGCGGAGAAAGTTCTCTTTTACCATATACTTCACCTTTCATGATCCATACTTTTACACCCAATCTACCATAAGTAGTGTGTGCCTCAACTAAAGCATAGTCAATATCGGCTCTGAAGGTTGATAAAGGAATACGTCCATCTTTGTAGTGTTCCGATCGTGCCATTTCAGCACCATTTAAACGACCACTAATTTGAATTTTAATTCCTTCAGCATTCATTCGCATTGTAGCAGCAATTGCCATCTTGATAGCACGTCTGTATGAAATTCTGTTTTCAATTTGACGAGCAATACTCGATCCTACTAAAAATGCGTCAAGTTCTGGTCTTTTGATTTCAAAAATGTTTATTTGAACCTCTTTACCTGTAATTTTCTTAAGTTCTTCTTTTAACTTGTCTACCTCTTGTCCACCTTTCCCAATAATAATACCAGGTCTAGCAGTAGTGATAGTAACGGTTACAAGTTTTAAAGTTCTTTCAATAATTACTCTTGAAACACTAGCTTTAGATAAACGTGCATGAACATACTCTCTGATTTTATAATCTTCAGCAAGTTTGTCACCATAATCGTTTCCTCCATACCAGTTAGATTCCCATCCTCTGATAATTCCTAAGCGATTTCCGATTGGATTTGTTTTTTGTCCCATATCTACCTTAGCTTTGTGTGTTATTGTTAGCTCCTACCACTATTGTTACGTGGTTTGAACGTTTTCTAATTCTGTGTGCGCGACCTTGAGGTGCTGGACGTAATCTTTTTAACATAGATCCGCCATCTACTCTAATCTCTTTAACAAATAATTCAGCTTCTTCTATGCTTGCATCTTCGTTTTTAGCTTGCCAGTTTGCAATTGCAGACAACAATAATGTTTCTAAACGATTTGAAGCTTCTTTTTGGCTAAATTTTAATATGTTAAGTGCCTTTTCTACGCGTTCACCTCTTACTAAATCGGCTACTAAACGCATTTTTCTTGGTGATGTAGGACAGTTATTAAGTTTTGCAAAAGCGATTTCCTTTTTTGCTTCCTTAATAGCGTCTGCCATTTGTTTTTTACGACTTCCCATAGCTCTACTTTTTACCTTTATTTTTAGCACCAGCGTGACCTCTAAAAGATCTTGTTGGTGAAAATTCTCCTAACTTATGTCCTACCATGTTTTCTGTTACGTAAACTGGTACAAATTGACGACCGTTATGCACTGCTATTGTTTGCCCAACAAAATCTGGAGTAATCATACTTGCTCTTGACCAAGTTTTGATTACTGTCTTTTTGTTAGCATCTACATTAGCTGCAACTTTCTTTTCTAGTTTATAATGAACGTAAGGTCCTTTTTTTAATGATCTTGACATATCTTATTTCTTTCTACGTTCTACAATATATTTATTACTCGCTTTTGTTTTAGAACGGGTTCTATAACCTTTAGCAGGTATACCATTTCTAGAACGAGGATGTCCTCCAGAAGATTTTCCTTCTCCACCACCCATTGGATGATCGACAGGATTCATTACTACTGGTCTAGTACGTGGACGTCTACCTAACCATCTTGTTCTACCAGCCTTACCTGACACTAACAATTGATGATCTGAGTTAGAAACTACCCCTATTGTAGCCATACAAGTTACTAACACTAAACGTGTTTCACCTGAAGGTAATTTTACAGTTGCAAACTTACCATCTCTTGCCATTAATTGAGCAAAAGCTCCAGCACTACGAGCCATAACAGCTCCTTGACCTGGACGTAACTCTAAACAAGAAATAATAGTTCCTAAAGGTATTTTACCTAAAGGCATTGCGTTTCCAATTTCTGGACCTGCTGTATCACCTGACACTACTGTTTGGCCTACTTGTAAGCCATTTTGAGCAATAATGTATCTTTTCTCGCCATCTTGATAATTCAATAATGCGATAAAAGCGGTTCTATTTGGATCGTATTGAATAGACATAACTTCACCAGGAACTCCTGCTTTGTCACGTTTAAAATCGATAATACGATACTTACGTTTATGACCTCCACCTATATAGCGCATCGTCATTCTTCCTTGACTGTTTCTACCACCAGACCTTTTATTCGGAGCTAATAAACTTTTCTCCGGCTTATCAGTAGTAATGGCGTCAAATCCGTTTACTACTCTAAATCGCTGTCCTGGTGTGATTGGTTTTAATTTTCTTACTGACATTTGTCTTTAATTACATGTTAGTGTATAAATCAATGATCTCACCTTCCGCCAGTTGTACAATTGCTTTTTTAACAGCATTTGTTTTACCATGTTGAATACCAGTTTTTGTAAACTTAGTACTTCTATCTGGACGGACATTTATAGTACGAACTTTTTCAACAGAAACTCCATAAGCAGCTTCCACTGCTTTTTTAATTTCTACCTTGTTCGCCTTTGTATTCACTTGAAAAGTATAGCAGTTGTTTAACTCGCTATTTGCTGTCGCTTTTTCTGTGATTATCGGTTTAATTAAGATATTCATTTGTTTCTTATTTACTTAAATTCGTTTCAATTCCTTCTAAAGAACTCTCTAAAAGAACTACTTGATTTGCATTTAAAATCTTGTAAGTGCTTAACTCTGAGTTTATTAACACTTCAGTGCCTTTTAAATTGCGTGACGACAAATATACATTATTATTTGACGCACCCAACACAAACAGTGATTTTTTGTTTTCTAGTCCTAAAGCTTTTAAAACTGCAGTGAAATTTTTGGTCTTTGGTGTATCGAAGTTTAAATCCTCTAATACTACAATTGACTTCTCACTAGCCTTAATACTTAAAGCTGATTTACGAGCTAAACGCTTAAGGTTTTTGTTTAATTTAAAGCTATAGTTTCTTGGTCTTGGACCGAACATACGACCTCCACCTCTAAAAACTCCTGACTTAATAGATCCAGCTCTTGCTGTACCTGTTCCTTTTTGCTTTTTAATCTTACGTGTACTTCCAGTAATCTCAGCTCTTTCTTTAGCTTTATGAGTACCTTGTCTTTGATTTGCTAAGTATTGCTTAACATCCAAATATACAGCATGATTATTAGGTTCAATAGCAAACACATCTTTAGAAAGGTCTACCTTTCTTCCTGTGTCTTTTCCGTTAATATCTACAACTGCTACTTTCATTATTTTCTAATAATTACATAAGCGTTTTTATGACCAGGAACACATCCTTTAACCACAAGTAGATTCTTATCAGCAACTACTTTTAAAACTCTTAAATTTTGAACTTTTACTGTGTCTCCACCCATTCTACCTGCCATTTTCATTCCCTTGAATACTCTCGCAGGATATGAAGCAGCACCAATAGAACCTGGAGCTCTTAAACGGTTGTGTTGACCGTGCGTTGCTTGACCAACTCCGGCAAATCCATGACGTTTTACAACCCCTTGAAATCCTTTACCTTTTGAAGTTCCAGCTACATCAACAAACTCACCTTCTGTAAAGTGTTCTACTGTTATAGCATCTCCTAATTTGTACTCCGCATCAAAACCTTGAAATTCAACGATTTTACGCTTAACAGAAGTACCCGCTTTTTTAGCATGACCTAAGTCAGCTTTAGTAGCGCTCTTTTCTGTCGCGTCATCGAAACCAAGTTGAATGGCTTCATAACCATCAACTTCTTCAGTTCTGACTTGGGTAACGATACATGGCCCAGCTTCGATTACTGTACAAGGAATATTTTTCCCGTTTTCATCAAAGATGCTGGTCATACCGATTTTCTTTCCAATTAACCCAGACATATTATTATTTATTTATTTGTTACTATTTATAAAAAAACAAGGCTGAAAAATACGTTTCAGCCTTGAATTGTATTTTTACCGTTTTTCCTTAACCATCGTTAAGGACATGTAAGTTTAAACTTAAACTTTGATCTCTACTTCAACACCACTTGGCAACTCTAATTTCATTAGAGCGTCAATTGTTTTAGAAGATGAAGAGTAAATATCTAATAAACGCTTATAAGAGCTTAATTGAAATTGTTCTCTTGACTTCTTGTTTACGTGAGGTGAACGTAATACAGTGAAAATCTTCTTGTGTGTTGGTAATGGAATTGGTCCAGTTACAACAGCACCTGTACTTTTTACCGTTTTTACAATCTTTTCAGCAGACTTGTCTACTAAGTTATGATCGTAAGACTTTAATTTGATTCTAATTTTTTGACTCATTTTCTTAACTTTTTAAGATTGTTCTCCTTTAGCTGCTTTGATAACTTCTTCAGATACATTTGAAGGTGTTTCTGCATAGTGTGAAAATTCCATAGTAGAAGTTGCTCTACCAGATGATAATGTTCTTAATGTAGTTACATAACCGAACATTTCAGATAATGGCACAGTAGCTTTTACAGTTTTTGCACCAGCTCTATCACCCATATCACTCATTTGACCTCTTCTTCTATTTAAATCACCAACAATATCACCCATGTTTTCTTCTGGTGTAATCACCTCCAATTTCATGATTGGTTCCATTATAACCGCTTTAGCTGCTTTTGCTGAATTTTTAAATCCAAGTTTAGCTGCTAATTCGAATGATAACTGATCTGAATCGACATCGTGATAAGATCCATCTCTTAATGTAACTTTCATTGCGTCTACTTCAAAACCTGCTAATGGTCCGTTAGCCATTGCCATTTTAAATCCTTTTTCAATAGAAGGGATAAATTCTTTAGGAACGTTACCACCTTTAATTACAGATTCAAATTGAAGACCTACAACACCTTCGTCTGCTGGTTCAATCGTAAATACGATATCAGCAAACTTACCACGACCACCAGATTGTTTCTTATAAACTTCTCTATGATCAGCAGCTTGTGTAATAGCCTCTTTATATTCCACTTGTGGTTGCCCTTGATTGACTTCTACTTTAAACTCACGTCTTAAACGATCTACAATTACATCTAAGTGAAGTTCACCCATTCCTGAAATAATAGTCTGTCCTGAAGCTTCGTCTGAACGTACAGTAAACGTAGGATCTTCTTCAGCTAATTTAGCTAAGCCCATTCCTAATTTATCTACATCCGCTTTTGTCTTAGGTTCTACCGCGATACCAATTACTGGATCTGGGAAGTCCATAGATTCAAGAACAATAGGATGGTCTTGAGCAGATAATGTATCTCCTGTTTTGATAGATTTAAATCCAACAGCAGCACCAATATCTCCAGCTTCTATATAATCAATTGCATTTTGCTTGTTTGCATGCATTTGGTAGATACGTGAAATACGTTCTTTTTTACCAGAACGGTTATTTAACACATAAGAACCTGCATCTAAACGACCAGAATATGCTCTAAAGAAAGCTAAACGTCCTACGAAAGGATCGGTAGCAATTTTAAAAGCTAATGCCGCAAAAGGCTCGTCTACACTAGGCTTACGAATCTCTTCTTTATCTGTTTCTGGGTTCACACCAACAATACCTTCCTTATCCATAGGAGAAGGTAAGTAACGACATACAGCATCTAATAAGAACTGTACCCCTTTGTTTTTAAATGCAGAACCACAAATCATTGGAATGATAGCCATATCCATTACAGCAGCTCTAAGTGCAGCATGCACCTCTTCTTCTGTAATAGAATTTTCATCTTCCATGTATTTTTCTAATAAATTCTCGTCGTAACTTGCTACTTCTTCAATAAGTTTACCACGAAGAACTCTAGCTTCTTCTTTTAGCTCTTCAGGAATATCAACAACATCAAATGTTGCTCCCATACCTTCTTCATGCCAAACGATCGCTCTATTCTTAACTAAATCAACGATACCTTTAAAGTTCTCTTCGTCACCAATGTTTAAAACAATAGGTACTGCATTAGAACCTAACATTTCTTTAACTTGACCACAAACCATCATAAAATCAGATCCTTGACGGTCCATTTTATTAACGAAACCAATTCTTGGCACTTTATAGTTATCTGCTAGTCTCCAGTTAGTTTCAGATTGCGGCTCAACACCATCAACTGCACTAAATAAGAATACTAAACCATCTAATACACGTAAAGAACGATTTACTTCTACCGTAAAATCTACGTGACCTGGAGTATCAATAATATTAAAGTGATAATCCTTTGTATCTGGAAGAACTTGAGCGTTCTCCTTTGGAAACTGCCATGTACATGTTGTAGCAGCAGACGTAATAGTAATACCACGTTCTTGCTCTTGCTCCATCCAGTCCATTGTCGCAGCACCATCATGTACTTCACCAATTTTATGTGAAACTCCTGTATAATAAAGAATACGCTCTGTTGTTGTTGTTTTACCAGCATCAATATGAGCAGCAATTCCAATATTTCTTGTATATTTTAAATCTCTTGCCATTTCTTAAAATCTAAAGTGAGAGAATGCTTTATTTGCTTCTGCCATTTTATGCGTGTCAGTACGCTTTTTAACAGCTGCTCCTTCTTCTTTAGCTGCTGCTAAAACCTCTGAAGCTAAACGTTGTGCCATAGATTTCTCATTTCTTTTACGAGAATAACTAATTAACCACTTCATTGCTGTAGATACTTTTCTATCTGGACGGATTTGCATTGGAATTTGAAATGTTGCACCACCTACTCTACGACTACGTACTTCTACGTGAGGCATAACGTTAGATAACGCTTCTTTCCAAATTTCTAAAGCTGTCTTCTCGTCGTCTGTTTTCTTTTCTTCTACGATAGCTATTGCATCATAAAATACTTTAAAAGCTATAGACTTTTTACCATCCCACATCATCATATTAACGAAACGAGTTACTAACTGGTCGTTAAATTTTGGATCTGGCAAAAGCGGTCTTTTCTTCGCTGCTCTTTTTCTCATGTCTTCTTCTTAAAGTTTAAATTACTTCTTAGGGCGTTTTGCACCATACTTAGATCTACGTTGCGTTCTACCTGCAACACCTGCTGTGTCTAAGGCACCACGAACGATGTGATATCTAACTCCTGGCAAATCTTTTACCCTTCCACCTCTAACCAATACTATCGAGTGCTCTTGTAAATTGTGTCCTTCACCACCGATGTATGCATTAACCTCGTTACCGTTTGTTAAACGAACCCTTGCTACCTTACGCATTGCTGAGTTAGGTTTTTTAGGTGTCGTCGTGTAAACACGAGTACACACACCACGTCTTTGTGGACACGAATCTAAAGCAGCCGATTTACTCTTCTTGGTTATTTTGGCTCTTCCTTTTCGTACTAATTGTGAAATTGTTGGCATATATATTATATATAATTTTTTAAAGTCCTCTTCTTAGAGGGCTGCAAATGTAACAATTAATTTAAAAATATCAAACTACAACGCATTAATTTTTCACTTAAATTAAAATTTAGGTTTCCATCTATATTAAATATGTTGTTTTTCCGTTAGATTTACACAATAAAAAAGTTTTCATAAACCTGTGTCTAAATCTTTCTTTTTATCGTTTATTGTATGTATTCTATTTTCTTCGGAAGCCATTAGTCAAAACTTCCATTTAAAAGTTGTTGGAGAATCTGAATTCGAAACCCACATTCTAGATTCTATTTCTTACCGAAAGACGCATATCGATTTAAACACTATTAAACAGGAAGTAGATTCGCTTCAGAAAAATTTATTCCAAATTGGATATATTGAAAACGAATTCAAAAGATTAAAGAAAGAAAACGATTCCTCCTATTTAGCATTTTTCCGTTTAAAACATATATATAAGGACATCCATATATATTACGAAGAAGCTTTTGTTAAAAAATCTATTCTTCAACAAGTTTCCAACCAAGTTTATGATGACTATTTCGTTTTACCTTTTAATAGTATCGAAAATTCCCTTTATTCCATAAACACCAAAATTAGCGATCTAGGTTTTCCTTTTAGTGAAATTCAACTTCAAGATATTTCTATAAAAAACAAAACCTCTCTACAGGCATCTTTAGCTTTAAAAGAAACTTCCAATAAAAGAAGTATCGATAAAATTATTTTAAAGGGTTATGAGAAATTCCCGAAATCTTATTTAAACCATTATTTAAAATTAAAAAGGAACAAAACATTCAATCTTTCTGAAATCAAAAAAAAGACCGAGGTACTAAAAGAATTAAAATTTGCAAGTCAGATTAAAGAACCCGAAGTTTTATTTACAAAAGACTCGACTATCTTATATCTCTATCTAAAAAAAGCAAAAAGCAATAACTTTGATGGATTTTTAGGATTTGGAACCAATGAAGCCACCAGCAAAATTGATTTTAATGGATACCTTAATTTAAATCTTAACAACAATCTAAATACTGGAGAATCTTTTCAACTGATTTATAAGAGTGATGAAAATGATCAAAAAACATTCAACGCTAATTTAAGCTTACCTTATTTATTTAATTCTCCACTGGGCGCTGAAGTTGGTTTACAAATTTTCAAGAAAGATTCATCCTTTACCACCGTGAATCAAATTGCTAAATTATTTTATCAAATAAATCCGCAAACAAAAATTCACCTCGGAATTAATAGTACACAATCTAACAGTCTCCTAAGCGAAGTAAATAGTTTGCCAGAAATACAAGACTACAACTCCAACATGTACAATTTAAGGTTTACCTACAATAAACTTCAAAACAACTTTCTATTTAACAAGAATCTATTTTTAGCAATTGAAGTGGGCAATGGAAAAAGAAGCTTTACAAATACCACTGAAAATCAAACACTATTATATATAGATGCTTTTAAGATTTTTAACTTAAACAATAAAAACAGTGCCTATATACGAATTAATGGTTCTGGTTTATTTTCGGAGAACTATTTAGAAAATGAGTTATTTCGATTTGGTGGTATAAACTCGATACGAGGTTTTGAAGAAAACAGTCTTACTGCTTCGTTATATGCGCTAACCAACACCGAATACCGATACCAACTAAGTAACTCCTTATATATACACTCCATTATTGATTTTGCTTACTTAGAAAACGACTTAACCATCCAAAAGGAAAAACTATATGGTTTTGGCTTTGGTTTTGGGCTATTAACTAAAGCTGGATTACTCAAATTCAACTACGCTAATGGTAAAAGCGAAAATCAGAAATTTAAATTCTCGAATTCCAAAATACACCTAAGCTTAACAGCTATTTTTTAACTAAATATTGGCCATAAAAGTGTTGTTTTGAAAAAAAAATCAAAATTTTAACCAATTATTATTGTTTTATTAACTTTTTATTATGATTTTTGGCATAGACTAATTCAAATAAAATATAAAATGAAAACAAAGTTTAGTGGAATTTTAACGCTATTACTGGCGTTTGTTGTGCAATTTACGTTTGCACAAGAAAAAACAATTTCGGGAACAGTTTCTGATGAAAACGGTTTGCCTCTTCCAACGGCAACTGTAATTATTCAAGGAACTACTACTGGGGCATCAACGGATTTTGATGGTAATTATACCATTAATGCAAAACAAGGTGATGTTTTAATTTTTAGTTATGTTGGTTATTCAAACCAAACAAAAACTGTAGGTGCATCTAACAAAATAGATGCTTCTTTAGAACCAGACAACACTTTAGATGAAGTTGTTGTAACTGCTCTTGGTATTAAAAAATCTGAGAAAGCAATTGGTTATTCAGTACAAAAAGTATCTGGTGAAGGTCTTACTGAAGCTAGAGAAGGTAACTTAGTAAATGC
This sequence comes from uncultured Flavobacteriaceae bacterium, assembly GCA_947502495.1. Lineage (GTDB taxonomy): Bacteria > Bacteroidota > Bacteroidia > Flavobacteriales > Flavobacteriaceae > Oceanihabitans. Next base: position 113,399 of record CANNAC010000006.1, read on the forward strand.
ACTTTCTGGTAAAGCTGCAGGTATCCAAGTTACAAACAGTTCAGGTAGTGTAGGTGCTTCTTCAAGAATAGTATTAAGAGGTAACTCTACTATTACAGGAAACAACCAACCTTTATTTGTTGTCGATGGTGTGCCTTTAGATAACTCTTCTTATAGTGGAGCAACTTCTACTGGTGGAGCTGATTTACCAAATGGTGCTTCGGATATCAATCCAGATGACATTGAGTCTATTTCTGTATTAAAGGGGCCTAATGCTGCTGCTTTATACGGTGTACGTGGAGCAAATGGAGTTATCGTAATTACTACCAAGTCTGGTAGTAGTAAAGATGGTTCTTTCTCTGTTAGTGTTAATTCTAACGCAAGTTTTTCTAACCCTTTAAAATTACCTTCTTACCAAAACTCTTATGGACAAGGTTCAGATAATAGTTATTTCGAGTTTGTAGATGGTGCTAATGGTGGTATTAATGATGGTGTTGATGAAAGTTGGGGTCCAGCTTTAGATACAGGATTAGAATTTATCCAATGGGATTCTCAATTAAACGGAGGTCAAGCTTTACCATGGGTATCGCATCCAGATAACGTAAAAGACTTTTTTGATACAGGAGTTGCTTTAAGTAACAGTATTACTGTAACTTCAGGTGGTGAAAAAGGATCCATGAGATTCTCTTTAGGTAAGTCTGAACAAGATGGTATGTTACCTTTTACAGAACTTAATAGATTAAACCTTGGTTTCAACGGTAAAATGGATTTAGGTAAAAAGTTCCATGCAGGAATGTCTGTAAGTTATATCAATACAGAAAGTGATAACTTACCAATTGGTGGTTATACAAATGAAAACCCAATGCAACAGTTTATCTGGTCTGCAAGACAGGTTAATTTCTCAGATTTTAAAGATTGGAGAAACTTACCATTAGCAGCAGTAGGTACAGCAGCAGAAGGTACTCCATTAAACTGGAATGCAAACTTCCAAAACAATCCTTACTGGGTATTAGAAAACAACAGAAACACATTTGATAAAAATCGTTTCGTTGGTAATATTTTCTTTACTTATGATTTCTCAGATAAATTTTCTATCACTACAAAATACAGTAGAGATCAATATACACAATCTGAAAAAAGAATTAAAGCACAAGGATCTAACGAGAACCCTGATGGTTACTACGCAGAATTCAAAAGAGATTATGATGAAACTAACATAGAGTTATTATTATCTTATAACACCGATTTATCAGAAAGCTTTAGCTTATCTCTTAATGCTGGTACCAATGGAATGAAAAGAAATTATTCTTCTTTAATTGGTGAAGCTACTCAATTAGAGTTACCTGGTTTATATAACTTATCTAATATCAAAACTGGTGCAACACCAACATACTTCAATACTACTAGTAATAGAAGAATTAATAGTGTGTACGGATTTGGATCTATTGGATATAACGATTACTTATTCTTAGAATTCTCTGGAAGAAATGACTGGGCTTCAGTATTGCCTGTACAAAACAATTCTTTCTTTTACCCTTCTGTTTCTTTATCTGCAATTGTTTCAGATATGGTGGACTTAGATGGATCTAAAATCGATTACTTAAAAGTAAGAGGTGGTTGGTCTAAAGTAGGTAGTACTGGTGCATTAGGACCATACAACTTAAATCAAACCTATAATTTAGCAAATAATGCTTTTGGTAACTTAGCATCTACTCCTAACACAAGGTTTAATGATGATTTAACTCCTGAGTCTGTAACTGGTTTTGAAGCTGGTATTGATGTAAGAATGTTTAAAAGTAGAATTAAATTTAGTGCAACTTACTATGATCAATTAAGTGAAGACTTAATTTTACCTATTCAATTAACTGCAGCAACAGGACAAACAAGTGCTTGGAAAAATGCAGGAGAAATGTCTAATAAAGGTATTGAATTATCTTTAGGTGCAACTATCGTACAAAATGACAACTTTAACCTTGGAGTAGATTTAAACTGGGCTAAAAACGAAAATGAAGTAATTTCATTAGGAGGTTTAGATTCTTATATCTTAGGAGGTCAATGGGGAGCTAGATTAGAAGCTAGACCAGGACTACCTTATGGAGTTCTTGTAGGTAGAGACTTTGAAAGAGATGATTCTGGACAAGTAATTTACCAAAATGGATTAGCTGTTGTAGATTCAGAATACAAAGTATTAGGAGATATAGCACCAGATTGGACAGGTGGTATGAGTATTAACATGGAGTATAAAGGAATTACATTAAGTACATTAGTTGACGCTAAAATTGGTGGTGAATTACACAGTATGAGTTATGCTTGGGGTAGATATGCTGGTGTTTTAGATGAAACTCTTGAAGGTAGAGAAACTGGTATTGTAGGTAACGGTGTTATGTCTGATGGTGCAGGTGGATATGTTCCTAATACAGTAGTAGCTCCTGCTAAAGCATTCAACCAAGCTGCTTTTGGTAATGGTGTTGAAGAAAGTGCTATTTTTGATGCTTCTTATGTAAAATTAAGATCTGTATCTCTAGGGTATTCATTACCTCAAAGTTTACTAAAAGGAACTTTTATTACTAACGCTAAATTTGCTGTAGTAGGAAGAAACCTAGCTATATTATATTCTAACGTACCACACATTGATCCAGAAACTGGTTTCAGTAGTGCTAATGGACAACAAGGTCAAGAATTTGGTCAAATCCCATCAGCTCGTAGTATTGGATTTAATGTTAACTTATCATTCTAAAAAAAAAAATCATGAAAAACACAAAAATAATTTTTCTCCTATTTTTATCATTAGTTATTGCTAGCTGTGATAGTGACTTCGGAGAAGTAAATACAGATCCTGATAATGCGACGGAAGTTCCGGCACATTTATTATTAGGTAATATCATTAGAATTAACCAAAATGTTATCTATAACGCCCAAGGTGGTGGAGATATGGGTGAATGTTGGGCACAACATTGGTCTAAAGTACAGTACAACGATGAAGCACGATACGTGCCTAGACGTGGTGTAATAGATGGTATATGGAATAATCTTTATGCAGATGTATTAAGTGATGCAAAATCTATGTATGAATTAGCAGAAACAGAAGGTAACACAAACTTACAAGCTGTATCTTTAATCATGCAAGCGAACACTTTTCAAATCTTAACCGATTTATACGGGCCAATACCATTTGCTGAAGCATTAAACCCAAGTATCGAACAACCAGCTTACAGTACTTCTGAAGAAGTATATGCAGGTGTTATAGCGATGTTAGATCAAGCAGATGCTTTATTAGCTTCTGGTACTGGTGAGATAACTGCTACTTCTGATTTATTATATGCAGGAGATGTATCTAAATGGGTAAAATTAGGGAACTCTTTAAAGTTCAAAGCGTTAATGCGTTCTAATGGATCTGCTGCTCAATTACAAGCTTTAGTTACCGAAGGTGCTATGTTTGCTTCTAATGCTGATAGTGCAGAATTCGTGTATACTGCATTAGCTCCAGATGCGAATCCAATTTATGAAACTATAGTAGATGGAAACAGAGCAGAATACAAAATTAATTCTGCAGTTGTAGATATCTTAACTGGTCTTAACGATCCTAGGTTAGATGTGTATGCTGGTTTAAACGCTGATGGAAACATTGTTGGAAAACCTTCTGGTTATTCCAATTTACCTAACGAAGCTTTAGGGTATACTTATGGAAACATTAGTCCTTTAGGAGATAAATATTTAGACCCAACATTACCTGGTGTAATCATGTCTTATGCGCAATTAAAATTACTTATGGCTGAAGCAGCTAATGAAGGTAAAATTGCTGGTGGTATTACTGCTGCTAAAACGTATATGGATGAAGGTATTGCTGCCAACTTTGATTTTAATGGTGTTGCAGGAGCTGCAGGTTATGCTGCTACTATTAACTTGTTAAATCAAGCTAATGCAAGAGAAAAAATTGCAACGCAAGTTTGGATTGCATTATTTGGTCAAGGTTTTGAAACTTGGACGGAATGGAGAAGAACAGGATTTCCTGCTTTAACTCCTGCAATTGAAGGTGCTATATCAACTATTCCAACTAGATTATATTACCCAACAACGGAAGTATCTTTAAACCAAGAAAGTTATAATGCTGCTAAAGCAACTTTAAACAATGGTGATGAGTTAACTTCTACGTTATTCTGGCAATAATCAAAAAAAAAGAAAAAATGAAAAATATAAAAAATATATTAGTATTACTTGCAATTACACTATCTGTGTTTAATTGTACTGACGATTACGATGAATCTATTGAAGGTTCAGGAGAAGCAGGATTTCTAGTAGATGTATCTACGCAATCTAGTGGAGCGCTATTAGGTTCTCCAGAAAGTGGCGTTGATTTAGCTGACGCAGCTGTAACATTAGCAGAAACAGCTTTAGACTTAAACGTTATCCTTACAGAAGGAGATTTAAGCTCAGTAAGCTCTGTTGAAGTAACAAAGCAAATAAATAATGGTACCACAGTAGTTGTTGGACAATCTACTACTTTACCATTAAATGTTACTTTAAATACTATTGCTGAATTTTTAGAAGGTAGTGGTTTAACAGAAGCTGACCTACGTATTGGAGATGTTGTAAAATTTGTTGTTCAAGTAACTAAAACGGATGGTCAAGTTTACCAATTTAATAGTACAGGTAGATTTAACTTAACAATAAACTGTTCCTATGATTTAGCTGGAACATATGTTATGACAAATGCAGTATGTGCTTCTTCTGAAATTGTGGAAATAACACAAAATTCAGATGGTAGTTGGGCAGTGACACATGGTGATGGTGGATTATTAGATTTCTGTTCTACAAATGACATCACTAATCCTGGAACTTTCGATGTTGGTTGTGGAGGTGTAGTTTCTGCAGATAATTATGATGGTGGAACGGCATATTGTACAAGTAATGGTATTGGATGTATTACTGGTGGATCTTGGGATCAAGCTTCAGGGGTATTATTACTTAATAATACTAACACCTTTTTTACTTGGGCAGCTTCTAGCTACATTTCAACTTACGTTAGACAATAATTAACTAAAATTAAATCAATTAATTATGAAAAAAATAAAATTATCATTGTCATTATTAGCTGCAACCTTGTTAGTTTTTACAAGTTGTGATTCTGATGACGCTACCAACGATAGTATTAACGAAAATACTAATCCAATTGTAAATTACGATATTCCTTTTGGAAATAACGTAACTACAGTGGAAACAGATATTACGTATTCGTATACTGTTCAGTTATCTGATGCTCAATTCGTTGATACATACGTACCTGTTTCTCTAGTTGGAGGAACAGCAACAGAACATGAAGATTTTGATTTCGATCATTCTCTACGTATTTCTAAAGGTTCTTCAGATTTCGTTACTGGTACAGTAACAATCTATAGAGATACCGATCTTGAACCAACAGAAACTTTCACGTTAAGAATTGGAGATACTGTTTTAAATGCAAACTCAACTCCTCAGGAAATTACATTTACTCTTGAGAACTATGTTTCTTGTGTTTGGACTTTAGTTACTTCAGATACTTACGGAGATGGATGGAATGGTGGTTATGTTGAACTTACTTCAGAAGGAGTTACTACTCAATATTCTGAAGACGACAACGTTTCTAATACTTTTCTTATCGATATAACCGATGGTGCTGATTATGAATTCAAATATGTATCAGGTGGTGGAACAGGTGCTGCTCCAGGATGGGAAAGTGAAAACTATTTCTCTTTAACTGCTCCTGATGGAACATTTTGGGAAGAAGGAACAATGGATTACTCAGGTATTCCTACTGATGGTATAATCACCTCAGGAACTAACGTTTGTCCTTAATTCTATAATCGATATTGATTAACATATTTAAAAGCCACCTACATAGGTGGCTTTTTTATTTAAACAAAAATAAAATGAAAGAAAAATTATATTTATTCTTTATAATTTTCCCTGCTTTATTTGCCTTTAGTCAAAATACAGTAGGTGTAAAAACAAATAACCAAGAATCTTATAATGGCTATACCCTATTTAGTCCAAACACTTCTACAGAAACCTATCTTATCAATAATTGTGGTGAAAGAGTGCATCAATGGACAAGTACTTTTTTCCCTGCAGCTTCCGAGTACCTTTTAGAAAATGGGAATTTATTACGTACTGGTAAAATAACAAATCCGGATATTACTTTTGGTGGTGTTGGTGGTAAAATAGAATTATTTGATTGGGATAGTAATTTATTATGGGAATACACGTATTCCTCTTCTCAAATTTCGCAACATCATGATATTTATCCGTTACCTAATGGCAACGTACTAATGTTAGCTGTTTCCACAATGACTCAAGCAGAAGCAATAGCGGCCGGAAGAGATCCTTCCTTAATTATAGAAGGCAAAATATTTAATGAACAAATCTTAGAATTAGAACCTATTCTTGGTACAGACACCGCAAATATTGTTTGGCAATGGAATGTAAAAGATCATTTAGTTCAGGATTTTGATATTACCAAAGCTAATTATGGCGTGATTAGTGACCATCCAGAACGTTTAGACTTTAATTTTTTAAATAATAATAATGGATATGCCAATTGGTTGCATTTTAATTCTATTCAGTACAACGAAGAATTAGATCAAATCATTTTGAGTTCTAGGATCTTAAGTGAACTTTACATTATTGATCATTCTACAACTACTGCCGAAGCCGCTGCCAGTTCTGGTGGTACTTATGGTAAAGGTGGCGATTTTCTATACCGATGGGGAAATCCTATTTCTTACGATACTGGTGATGCATCCGATCAAAAATTATTTAGTCAACATTATCCCCATTGGATACCTAATGGTTTAAACGACGCTGGTAAAATTATGGTATTTAACAATGGTAACTCCATTCGTCATTCTACAGTAGACATATTAAATCCACCAGTTAGTGCTCCAGGTGTTTACATATTTGACGCAGTAAACGGGTATGGACCTTCGGCCTACGATTGGACGTATATTGATCCTGTTGATCCAGCAAACTTCTTCTCTTCTATTCTTTCTGGTGCACAACGACTACCAAATGGAAATACCCTTATTTGTGATGGAGATTCTGGCTACTTCTTTGAAATCGATCAAACCAATACCATAGTTTGGGAATACGTAAATCCAGATTCTGCCAATGGCATATTATCGCAAGGACATGCCCCATCTGCTAATTTGGTTTTTAGAGCACTACGGTTTCCCGTAGACTTTGTTGCCTTTGCTGGTCGTGATTTAACGCCTACAACACCCATTGAAACAAACCCTGACTTAAGTAACTGTTCTATTTTAAGTGTTTCCGATAACATTTTTGCAGAAGTAACGATATATCCGAATCCAACCAGTAGTATAATTAATATTAGTTCACAGGAATCTATTACAAAAATTGATTTATATTCTATGATGGGAAAAAAAGTACTTTCCATTCAAAATGCGAATCAGATCGACTTATCTAATCTAGCTCAAGGTATCTATTTGGCTCAAATCTACAGCAATCATAAAGTAATTAGTAAAAAAATAATAAAACAATAATTTGTTAGCTAAAAACCACCGCAACAGCGGTGGTTTTTTTATACCTTTGTCACAATGGAAAACAGTACACAAATATTTGGTATAAGAGCAGTTATTGAAGCAATAAACGCTAAAAAAGCTATTGATAAAGTTTTTATTCAAAAAGGACTTAAAGGAGAGCTCTCTCATGAACTAGAATCTTTAATTAGAAAAGAAGGAATTAACACTTCTTATGTTCCTGTAGAGAAATTAAACCGCTTTACTAAAAGTAACCATCAAGGGGTAGTTGCTCAAATCTCTCCTATAGCATTTTATAACTTAGAAGATCTTGTAATGCAAGTTACCGAATCTGGTAAAACACCTTTATTTTTACTTCTAGACCAATTAAGTGATGTACGAAATTTTGGTGCCATTATACGAACTGCAGAATGTACTGGCGTAGACGGTATAATCATTCAAAAAAGTGGTAGTGCTCCGGTAAATGGAGATACTATAAAAACAAGTGCTGGAGCAGTTTTTAAAATTCCTATTTGTAAAGTAGATCATATAAAAGATGCACTGTTTCTTTTACAAGCTTCCGGTATAAAAGTAATTGCTGCTACAGAAAAAACCGATAATACACTTTTTGATGTATCGTTTAAAGAACCTTGTGCCATTATTATGGGAAGTGAAGGTCGTGGTATAAATCCTTCGGTTTTAAAACTAGTAGATACTAAAGCGAAATTACCTTTACTTGGCGAAATAGAATCTTTAAATGTTTCTGTTGCTTGTGGTGCTTTTCTATATGAAGCGGTTAGACAACGTATGTAGTCTTCCGCAAGGCTAGTCTTTATTTTCTTTGAAAACATATCGAAAGGTAGGACTTCCCTCCTTTTCGGAAGTATTATTCATATTCGTTTCTACCTCATTTTCAGGTTCCGATACTGGTTCTTCTAGCGCTACAAAGTTTCCGTCTGCATCAAAATGTTTCAAAAAAGGATCGTCGTCTTCATTGAAATCTTTATGTTCCCAAACATATTTTTTAGGCTTTGCAATTTCTTTCCGAAAAATAAAAGCGAAGAGCAATCCGGTTATTAAACCAGACAAGTGTCCTTCCCAAGAGATTCCTTTTTCAATTGGCATGGTATACCAAACCATACTACCATATAGAAATATAATTAATAAGGAAAGAGCAATCAAACGGTAATGTTTCGCCAAAATTCCTTTAAAAAAAGTAAAACTCACAAGAACATAAATAAGTCCGCTTGCGCCTATATGATAGGAAGGTCTACCAATACTCCAAGTAAGGAAACCCGAAAGTAAAATACCGTAAAAGAGCACTTTCCAAGCAATTGGTCTATAGAAATAAAATAAGGCTGTAGATAGTACAAAAAGCGGAATCGTATTAGAATACAAATGTTTTATCCCAGAGTGAATAAATGGACTAAACAATACGCCTTGTAATCCAGAAACTTTTTTAGGATAGATCCCGTGGCTATTCAAATTTACATGAAAACGTATTTCGAACCAAAAGACAATCCAAAGCACTAACACAAATGCTATTGGATACCCTAAAACGCCTGTTGTAAATTTAAACTGTTCTTGCATATTTTAAAGATAGCAATTTACTGTCCAATAGTATTTGGTGTGTTAAATTGTCATATTGATCATTAAAAATACACAAAAGAGATTCCCGCATACAAAGGAATTTGTAATTTTACATTTATGAATGAACCATTAGCAGAACGTTTAAGACCTAAATCTTTAGAAGACTATATTAGTCAAGCCCATTTGATTGGTGAAAATGGGTCCTTAACCAAACAGATAAAATTAGGTTTAATTCCTTCTTTGATACTTTGGGGACCTCCAGGAATTGGAAAAACCACACTTGCCAACATTATTGCTAATGAATCTGGCAGACCTTTTTATACCTTGAGTGCAATAAACTCTGGCGTAAAAGATGTACGAGAAGTTATTGAAAAGGCGAAACAAAGTGGCGGACTATTCACTACCAAAAACCCCATTTTGTTTATTGATGAAATTCATAGGTTTAGCAAATCGCAGCAAGATTCCCTTTTACAAGCCGTAGAAAAAGGTTGGGTTACTTTAATCGGTGCTACCACAGAGAATCCCAGTTTTGAGGTTATATCTGCGCTTTTGTCACGCTGTCAAGTTTATATCTTAAAAGCATTCGATAAAAACGATTTAGAAAGCCTTTTAAAGCGTGCTATAGAAAAAGATGAGTACATCTCTAAAAAGAATATAACGCTTAAAGAAACAGATGCCTTATTAAAGCTATCTGGAGGTGACGCAAGGAAACTTTTAAATATTTTTGAGCTACTTGTCAATGCCGAAGAAAGCGACGAAGTTATTATTACAAACGATAGTGTTTTAGAGAAAGTACAAAACAATACAGTACGTTATGATAAAACAGGAGAACAGCACTATGATATTATTTCGGCATTTATAAAATCGATTCGCGGTAGCGATCCTAATGGCGCTGTTTATTGGTTAGCCCGAATGATTGAAGGCGGAGAAGATGTGAAATTTATTGCTAGACGATTATTAATTGCCGCTAGTGAAGATATTGGTAATGCCAACCCAACGGCTTTAGTAATTGCAAATAATACGTTTCAGGCTGTTTCTACTATTGGCTATCCAGAATCTAGAATTATACTAAGCCAATGTGCAACGTATTTAGCTTGTTCGCCAAAAAGTAACGCTGCCTATCAAGCTATTGGTAAAGCGCAACAATTAGTTAGGGAAACGGGAGATTTATCTGTGCCTTTAGAAATTAGAAATGCACCAACCAAACTCATGCAAGAACTAGGTTATGGAGACAACTATAAATATGCCCATAACTACGAAAATAATTTTGCGAAACAAGAATTCTTACCAGACGAAATTAAAAACACCAAACTTTATGATCCTAGTAATAATGCCAGGGAAAATGCACATAGAGAGTTTTTAAAACAACGTTGGAAAGACAAATATGGTTATTAGTTTTTTCCTAAAACTAGAATTTAATAGTTAGTGTTTTCGTTTGCAGCTTTCCGTTGTCATAATACTCTAAAACCCAATTGCTATTTAATTGGTAAAGAATAGCGTCTTTACCTTCCACTAAATACACATTTTGCATTCCTGTTTTTTTAATTTTATAAAGGACTTTAGGCGTGCTATCGACTAACTGAAAACCATTGTCCGCTTTTTGTGCATATAAAATAGCTATATCTTTTGTTTCCTTTTTAACAGAATTTTCTACTACGATTTCCTTTTGCACGGTCTTTTTTACATCTTCCTTTTTAACCGAAACAGCTTCGTTAGTAACTTCTGTTATAACTTCTTTTTCTTCTTTTAAGCTTTTGATTTCTTCTTTTAGCTTTTCAATTTCGTCTATACTTTCTTGAGAATCTTTTTTACCATAACTTAGAATCTTTTCATTTTCTTTGTATTGGTATTTAAAAGTATCAAAAGATTTAAAAGCTTCACGCAAGGCTAAATTATAAGCTACTTCATAACTTTTCTCCTTAGACTTCCCTATGTTACTAACAAAAACAATATTATTCTGACAATCCTTAAGTTCTATTTTTAGCTTAGAATTAAAAACGCCAGATTCTTTAAGTACATCGGCATGTAACGCTAAACAACCATTAGAAATAGCTTCATCTGGAAATGTATCTTTTTCCATGATGGTAGTAAAACCATGTTTTTCAAAAAGAAGTTTGGTAAGTGTATTTAATCTATATTGATCTGGTTCCCTTAAAAAATCAAATGTATTTGGCACAATTACATATTTGTAATCATTAATGTTTGTTTGTGCTTTTGCTGTATTCCATGCAAGTACAGCTGTTATAAATAGTAATACGATTTTATTCTTCATTGTTTTTAAATATATAGTTAAAACCTAGTTGTAAAGATACACTTTGTGCTTTTGCTATGTTTTGATATCTTAATAAATTATCGGTCGCAATATAAAAATTTATATTCTTACTATTCCCGTGTTTTATTTCCAACGCTATTGCAAAGTGGTATTAAACGTCCTAGGCATGCTGTAATTTATTTAGAATATGCGGTATCTATTTCGGTTCTTTTAAAGTAGAAACATTCCTGCACAATTATTTATAAATATTGCCTTAACTCAAACAAGCTGTCTACCTTTTTGATTTTAGAGTCTAAAGAAATCTTATGATAATTAAAACAAATAGCATCTATCCCAAAGTCTAAAGCACCAAGAATATCTGCTTCGTAATTATCTCCAATCATAATACTTTGCGCTTTTGTAGTTTTTGCTACATCTAATGCGTGATTAAAAATCTTAGGGTTTGGTTTTTTAACGCCAACCGTTTCGCTATTGGTTACCGTTTTAAAGTAGGTATCCATATTGGAATTTTTTAATTTTTCATTTTGTACTTGATGAAAACCATTAGTAATAATATGTAGGTTATACTTTGGTTCTAAATATTCTAAAAGCTCAATCGTACCTTCAAATAAATGATTAAAGCTAGAAAGATGTGTGATGTAATCTTCGGCAAGTTGATAAATTATTTCTTTCTCTACGGAAATATTTACGGCTTGAAAAGTATCCTGAAGTCTAGCAAAGCGCAAAGATTCTTTATCTATTTTTTCTTCCCTATAGCGTTTCCAATAGTACATATTTATAGGCTCATAATGCTTTAAAAACTCCGAAACATCGATGTTAACACCGTTTATTTTGAAAATCTTCTCGAAAGTCAAACCTGAGTTTTTATCAAAATCCCAAAGGGTATGATCTAAATCAAAAAAAATATCTGTTATGTTTTTATACCTCATTTGGTGATTCTATAATACTATTAAAAAGTTCTTTAAAGCCTTTCCAACGTTCCAAATCGCTAAAAGTATAGTTATGAAAAACAGGAATAAAATGACCATTCACTTTTTTTATTTCTCTAATAATTTCGTTTAAAACCTTCTTTTTATCTAAAAGCGAGTTGGTTTTAAGCAACGAATAATCCAATAAATTATACGAGTGTACTTTTAATGGCGTTTGCACTTCATAATCTAAATCATAAAAGAAAAAAGGCGTACAAGTTCCTGCTCTAAAACCAATATGGCTTACAAATCCCATGGTATAATCTTGTGGCACTTCCAGTTCTACTAAATTTCTATAGGATTCTGGTAGATTAAGTTTTGAAAATGAGTTTCTAGAAGCTAATAAAGAAGTATTTATAACCGCTTCCATTTTATCTTTTTCCTTTTTTAAAATTTTAAAATCAGATACTGCAAAAAAGGAAGCTTTTAAACCGACAATACTATAATCGGCAACTTGTTTTATTAAGGAAACAAACTGGGTTTTATTTACATTTATGTTCTTGTCATACGTCGAATAATCTCCTATTAAAAAGAAAAATATAAATTTAAAATCAGATTGTTTCTGTTTGTTTATAATGTACTTAAAAGTATCAAATGGGTCCCTTTGCAATCCGGATAAAACCGAAAATCTAGTATACAGTCTTTTAAATTTAAAAGTCACTAAATCATTCAGTGTTCCACCAAAGCTTCGCATTAATCCTTTGTGTTTAAATCCGTACGCTTCCGGTACGTCTATAACAGGTTTTACTTGGTACTGTTTAATTGCAAACTCATAATCGGGATACTTTTCCTGTAATACACTTTTAAACTTATATGCCCAAATATCTACAATAGGTTGCTTTAAAAAATCATTCTGATAGGCTAGGCTTTCTTCTGCTGTAAAGCGACCATAGGCATCTTTTACATGTGGTAAATACTCTTCATATCTAGAAAGCAGGTAAAAGGATGCGGCAAAAATATCATAAGGTAAAACGCTTACTTCACCCGTAGGGAAAAAGCCTTTTGTGTTTTCCCAATCTTGTACATGAATCTCTACATCGTTTAGTCCTTGCTCAAAAAGCAACTCGTTACTGCGTATAAATATCTCGTGACTTAATGGCTGTTTGGTGTACGATATTTTTAAACTATCGTGTGCAATGAACTCTTCAATAGTAGTTGTAAAGGTAACTGGAAGCCCTAAAATTCGGGTGCACATATGCTTAAAAACATACTTTACTCTTGGTGTAATTTTATGTGTATATACTAATAACATCTTTTTTAGTCGTAGTTTTCAGTCTTCAGTCTTCAGTCTTCAGTCAAAAATAATCAATTTCAATTTTTAAAATCTAAATATTCAGATTTTAGTTTTTGGCTGCTTTCACAATAGGGATTCATCTGCAAAGCTAAAATATGCATTTTCGGTTATAATAAGATGATCTAATACTTTAATATCTAAACTTTCTGCTGCTATTTTTAGTTTTTTAGTGAGTTGTTTATCGGCTTCACTAGGTTTTAACGTTCCGGAAGGATGATTATGTGCCAGGATAATTCCTGTTGCTCCAACTTCTAAAGCGGTTTTTAATGCCAAGCGCACATCTACTAAAGTTCCCGTAATACCACCTTTACTCAATTGGTTTTTCTGAATCACTTTATTCGAATTATTTAAATATACAATCCAGAATTCTTCATGAGGCAACTCGCCAATTATAGGTTGCATAAACTCGAAAACCGAAACGCTAGAAGTGATTTTCTTTTTATCTAAAGCTTCTCCTCCACGACGTCTTCTGCCTAACTCTAAAGCAGCTGTGATACTAATAGCTTTCGCTTCTCCAATGCCTTTAAAAGTCATGAGTTGCTTTATCGACAATTTACCAAGCGCACTTAAATTATTATCTACACTACCTAAAATACGTTTACATAGTGCCACAGCACTTTCTTGCCTGTTTCCCGAACCTATTAAAATGGCAACTAATTCTGCATCACTTAAAACAGCTTTGCCTTTATCGCGAAGTTTTTCACGAGGTTGATCGTCTTGACTCCAGTTTTTTATAGAAAAGGATTCTGGTTTACTAGACATATTGCTTGTTAATTACTATTTTTATAGAGAATAAATATAGAGAATATTTTCGATAAACAAAATGTACCGATTTTTAATCCTAAATTAACATACACTTGAAATATCCACCAAAACACCATCAAGATCCTGATACGCTTCATATGTTGGAAGTTATTAAAAGCTATCCGCTTGCTACTGTAATTTCTGTGGAAGACAACCAACCATACATTACACATTTACCATTAATGTACAGAGAGTCTGATGGTAAATTGATTGGTCATATGGATATTTACAATCCGCAAACCAAATTAATGCAAGGCAATAAAGAACTTACTATTATATTTTCTGGGCCGCAATGTTATATATCTCCTTCGGTGTACACCACTACGCAATTACCTACTTGGAATTACGTAAAAGTGCACCTAAAAGGAACCGTTAAAGCCATTGACAATAAAGACGCATTAGTAGAATCTTTAGTCAAAATGACCGAATTTATGGAAGCGCCAGAACATAAGTATGTGCTGGAAGCAGACAACCCAAGAATGGAAGGTGCAATCGATTATATTAAAATGTTTGAAATTACTATCGATTCTTGGGAAGGTAAATTTAAACTTTCGCAAGACAAAAAAACCATAGATACTGCTAACGCTAAAGCGGAATTGATTCGTGCTAGTCAAGAAAGTATTCAGGTGTTTCTGGATCGTATTTTTTAGTTAATAGTATAAGATTCTAAACGTCTTTCTCTAAAATGTTGTGCTGTAGAAACAAAAGTCGTAGTATTTAAAACCACCCCGATACCGTCTGCATAGTAATAATGAGAAATACCAGGATATAAATTACCATCTCCATCTCTTGCATATAATTCCATGTCAAGGGTTTCAAATGTTCCGGCTATTGTGTTAAGGTTATGCGTATCTTCTGCTAATCGCAAATACTGAAGAATAGGATCACTCAAGCTACCTATTAATCTTTCTTCATGGTTCTCTCTAAGAAAAATAATGGTATTACTATCATCTACTAAGTTTTCAGAATCCTCTCTAAAATATCTAAAGGATTCTCCGTTTTCAGGATAATTAGGAGAATTAAGGTCGTTACCTGTAACAAAATATCTAAATTTAAAATACGTTTCGCCTTCTATTTCTTCTGTGGAAACAATAGAAACAGTCTCCACAACAGTACTCGCTACAAAACTAGCACTAGAGGTGTCTAAATCGTAATATCGATACTCCCAAGAATTGCCAACAGTTAATGCATAAAAACCAGCTTCTGGGGCAGTTGCATTACTACTATCATCATCTGAATTACAAGAAAAGAAAAGGGCAAAAAAGCATACAGTAAAAAGAATACGTTTCATATTTAATTGGTTTGGTTAATAAATTTAAACGTAGTTATGCTTTATAAGATACTGGTTTGGTTGGTTTTAGATTAACGTGTAATTACTTACTTTATTTTGTTAGTATGAATAATTTTCAATTTAGATGCTGAATCCGCTAAAAAAAGAGATACTATGACAGGCTCAGTATGACAGTTTATAATCCATTAAACTTTTACAGCATCAAAACCCAACCTTTGTCATTCTGCATTGGATACAGAAGCCTCTGAAGAACAATATGCTGAAGCGTAAGAATTTACCCCAGCAAATTAAAAAAATTTATTATATTTATTTTCTAAAATGCTATTATCATGAAACATATTACCACTATTATCATATTATTTTTTATTTCTTTTCCATTTGCAAATGCACAACATCTAGACTTTGTAAATGCTCCTATGAATAATGTAGGCTTTAAATGGCACAAAAAGCATTATGGAATAAAAGGGCCTGTATCTAAATATAAAAAACTTCACTTTAATGAAGATGGTTATCTTATTAAAGATTATTGTAATTATTTTTATGATGAAGACGATATACTTCTTAGTAGCGATGATGGTAGTACATTTATTTTCGACTCCAGAGGTTTTTTAATTTCACAAAAATCAAAAAGAGGGAGTAGTCAATATACCTTTAACGATGAAGGCCTATTAATTAAAAGTGAAACCCAATACGGTACTACTTATACTTATAATTACACTTACGACAATAAAAACCGTGTTGTTAAACAGGAATATATAAAAAATGGCAATTGGCACGAAGACCAATTATACTCCTATACCAAATCGGGAGATACCTTAATAGTGGAGCACACCACTAATAGAGAAACATACCACACAGATGTGACCTATTATTATGTAAATGGACAAACAACAAAGCGCACATCTAAAACAAAAAAGGGATATAATTCCATATATAATAATAAGTTGGACACCTACGGAAACCGTATATCTTTTAAAGATTTTACAGAAGGTAAAGACCTAAGAAATCAATATTTCGATATTTCTTATTTTGAAGAGGAAGAAGAAGAGAAAAAAGAAGTAGGCTTTGCTGTTATGACAACTATGCGTAAAAAACCGAATACAAGCCCAACAGATAATTGTGTTAGTGGGGATTGTAATAATGGATGGGGAAAGTTAAAAACGGATAAAGTTTTATTAATAGGCAAATTTGAAAACGGAAAACTTAATGGAATAGGTAGAAAAGAATATTACAATGGAAGCATATTGGAAGGAGTATTTAGAAATAACCATATCAATAAATTTGGCTTATTTCGTAATGAGAGAACTAACAGTTTATTTTTAGGAAATTATATCAATGGGTTCAAAAGCGGATTGGGCTTTGCAATAGATGAATCTTATAAATTTGCTAGAGTTGGGAAATACAGTAAGGACGTCTTACATGAAGATCTTTTATTAGCAAATACCACTGTGAAAAACACAGAGAACGGAATTTGCCAATATGACTGTACCGATGGCTTTGGGGTATACGCGTTTAACAATGGTGATTCTTATAGTGGCTATTTTAAAAACGGTGCATATAATGGTCCTGGTGTGTTAAAGATTAACAACAATGTAACATTTGGCAATTTTACAGATGGAAAACTTAATGGTTATGGTATTTTTCATGGCGCCGACAATACGACCTCCTATAAAGGAATTTATATAGATGGAGAAACTAATGGTTATGGAGAATTTACATCTTCCACAAACGTAAAAACACGCGGTATATTTGGCCCAGGATTTAAACTATTAAAAGCCCTTTAAGGGTTTATATTGGTTATTTTCTCTAGTATAAAAGTTAACCAATCAACCCTTTCACAGCATCAAAATCCAATCCACCATAATTACCAGAACTCATCAGTAACAACGCTTTGTTATCAAAGTTTTGTTTGAAAAGAAAGTCCTTAAACGATTCTGGATTGGTATAAATAATTAAATCGTCTCGTTGAAAAGCATTGGCTATTTGCTCATGCGACACTTCTTCTAGTTTTTTAATTTCTACTGCATGTGGACTATAAAAAACTACAGCAACATCTGCTGCGTCTAAAGCGCCTTTATATTCTTTTAAAAATTCGGCATTTAAACTAGAATAGGTATGCAACTCTAAACAAGCAACCAAGGTTCTATTTTCATATTGCTCTTTTACCGCTTTCGTAGTTGCTTCTACCTTAGATGGGGAATGTGCAAAATCTTTATAGGCAACACTTGTAGTACTTTCTGCAATTTTCTCTAATCGTTTGCTTGCTCCCGAAAAAGTGGCAATGGCTTCGTAAAAATCGTCCTCATCAATTCCCATGTGTTGGCAAATCCACTTTGCTCCTGCCAGATTGTTAAGATTGTGTTTTCCAAAAACTTCTATTGGTAATGGTCCTTCCGGAGTTTCTAAAAGTGTTTGTCCGTTTTCTACCGTATAATCCGGAGTTTGGTAAGGCAGTTTTCTAATGGTATTTACACTAGCCTCAACAACGCGTTTTACTTCTGCATCTTCTTCGTTATACGTGATGCTCCCTCCTTTTACAATACTATCTACAAAGATGTCGAATTGCTCCACATAGTTTTCATAGGTTGGAAACACATTAATATGATCCCAAGCTATTCCGCTTAATAAAGCAATATTTGGTTTGTATAAATGAAATTTTGGTCTTCTATCTATTGGCGAGCTTAAGTATTCATCCCCTTCTAAAACAATAAAATCATTTTCTTCGGTAAGTTTTACCATCACATCAAAACCTTCTAATTGGGCACCAACCATATAATCAACGTCACGATCGTGATAATGCATCACGTGTAAAATCATAGAAGTAATGGTTGTTTTCCCATGACTTCCTCCAATAACAACTCTGGTTTTCTGTTTCGATTGTTCGTACAAAAACTCGGGATAGCTATAGATTTTCAAACCTAATCCCTGTGCTTTTAACAATTCTGGATTATCTTCTTTAGCATGCATTCCTAAAACAATAGCATCTAAATCTGCCGTTATTTTTTCTGGAAACCAACCAAAGTTTTCTGGTAATAATCCCTTTGCTGCTAGTCTAGATTTAGAAGGCTCAAAAATAGTATCATCGCTTCCTGTTACTTGATATCCTTTGTTATGTAATGCTAGTGCTAGATTGTGCATTGCAGATCCACCAATAGCTATAAAATGTACGTTCATGTTTTAATTTTCAAGAGGATTCAAAGATAGTTTTTTTCTAATTATTTCGCAGAGATATGCAGAGGTTTTCACAGAGATGCATGGAGAAATAGAACTGTTAATAATAATTTTCTTCTCTACAACAATTTCAAACTTTAAAACTTAACTGTTTTGTGCAGAAAAACGTATATAATATTTTAATTAAAAAAACGAACTCCTCGCGGTGAAAACTCAGAGAATCTCAGCGTAGAAACTTAAGCACTATAAACCTTCCTTAAACGTTTTAAAAATTTTAATTTTTGGCAACTCTAAAATTGCTAAATCGATATACTTTGAAGCCTTTTCTTTATCTTGGCTATGCTTATAAATTTGTGCTAATCTATAATTCGCCCAAGCAACAGGAACGCCATCTTCTGCCGAATAATTTTTTATATACTTCTGTAAACACTGTTCGCCTTTTTGTAACTGCACATTATACTCGGCAGCCACTTTTCCTATTTGATAGTGCAATGCGTTGCGTTTGTGTTTTGCTTCCGACTCCACCATAGTATTTAGAGCTTTTTCTGGCTCCTTATTGTTTTCGTAAAAATTAGAAAGTTTCTCATAACAGGTTAAAGAACCTCCTTCGGTAATGGCTTGTTTATAATATTTTTCAGCACGTTCTGGTTGCGCATCATATTCATAAATATATCCTTTTGCTAAATAACCATCTACTTTTGATAATGCTTCTAGCTCATTTGCATATTGCATGGATTTACTTTGGCTACCTCCAATAATTCCTGGTAACTGCATATACAATTCTACCAAGGCCCAACGTGTTTCTATGTGTTTCGTATCTAATTTAGCTGCTGTTAAAAACGCTTCTTTAACATCGTCAATTATAGATAAAGCCATTATTTTATTTACACTTAAAGCTTTCATTCCTAAAGCGCCTCCGTATTTATAATGATAATTTGCTTCTAATGGTTTTGCCGAAACTAATTTCTCATATTGCGTAATGGCATCATCCCATTTTTTTTGATACCCATACGCATCACCAAAAAGTTCGATTGCTTTTTCGTTTTCCGGATTTTTAGAAACGTAAACAGATAATAATTGTTCTGCCTTTGCATAGTTTTTCTGTAACAAATATACTTCCGCTTTATCCAGACTTTCCTGACTAAAGCTGAATAATGGAAATAGTAAAAAAACAAGTAAAATTCGCATATAAATGGAGTCGATAAAGCAAATATAACCTTTCAAAAACTAAATGGAAAAAGCTAGGTTTCCTTAAAAAAAAGTTAACTTCACTCTTCCAAACGCAGTATTCCCTAATTCTGTATTTTTTGGAACGCATTTTGAAGTTACTTTTACTCAAAACTTGGAATAGGTAACATCCATAATTAAAACTTGAGACACGAGAACAAGGATTAAGTGGATGTGGCATATGACCATTGAAAAAAAATAGACTTAAACATATGAAACATACCATCTCTATATTTATGATTATCCTTTTTGCAAATTTTTCTCAAGCACAAACCAACAATTTCGAAAGCCTTTGGAAGGAAATTGAGCAATTGGAGAAAGAAGGATTAACAAAATCAGCTTTAAAAGCTGTTGAAGCCATTAGCATCCAAGCAAAAGCAGCTAAAAATTCACCACAAATGGTGAAAGCACTTCTGTATAAAAGCAAATACGCTTTAACCTTAGAAGAAGATGCGCAACTAAAAATTATAAACGATTTTAAAACAGAAATTAGTGAAAGCGTTTCTCCTACAAAAAACTTGTTAGAGAATATGCTAGCCAACTTGTATTGGCAATATTTCGATCAGAATCGTTACCAATTTTATAGCCGAACAAAAACGGAAGAGAAAGTAGACGCTACCGATTTTAGAACTTGGGATTTACAAACGCTATTCGCCGAAATACACACACATTATCAAGCTTCTTTAGAAAACGGTTTACTACTTCAACAAACGAACCTAGACAACTACGAAGCACTTTTACAAGCACAAGAAAATTCTAAATTATTTAGACCTACGCTTTTCGATTTATTAAATCATAATGCATTACAGTTTTACAAAACTGACGAGAATAGCATCACCAAACCTGCGTATAAATTTGAAATTAATAAAGACGAATATCTTAGTGAAGCGGCCGCCTTTTCTAGATTAAAAATCACTTCCAAAGACAGCACATCTTTACAGCTTCATGCGTTAAAAATATACCAAGATTTAATTCAGTTTCATAGTAAGGATAAAACACCCGACGCTTTAGCAGATGTTAATTTAGAAAGATTAAAATTCATAAAACAACATGCTACGTTTAATAATAAAGATGCTATTTATTTAAACGCATTGCAAGCAGAAAGCAACCGATTAAAAGGAAATGCGGCTTCCGGTTTATATGATTTTGAAATTGCTACATTATTCGTGCAACAAGCAGGAGATTACCAACCAGAAACAAAGGAAGAAAACCGTTGGAAAAACAAAGAAGCACTTGCACTTTGTGATGCTGTTTTACAACAATTCCCAAAAAGTATTGCTTCAAAAAAATGTGCAGTTTTAAAACAACAAATAGTACAGCAAACCCTTCAAATTACAACAGAATCTTACTTATCCATTCAAAAAGATGCAAGGTTCTTAATTCGTTATAAAAATTTAGAGGATTTATCTTTTGTAGTATATAAAATTTCAGAAAATCAATTTGAAAAGCTAAATAAAACCTACAGAAAAGAAGAACAGCTTACCCTTATAAATAAACTAGATCCTGTTACGAAATGGCAAAGTGCACTTCGTAACGAGCAAGACTATCAAACGCATACTACAGAAGTTATTTTACCGAAACTAGATAATGGTCGTTATGTGATTTTTGCCAAACCAAACAATGACACAAACACTTTTGGGTACGCAACGATTCAAAGTACCAATTTGGCGGTTGTAGAAAACGCATTAAACAACAAAACAACATTTCAAGTTATCGATAGAAACAGCGGAAAACCAATTCCGGAAGCGAAACTTAAAATCACATATTTAAAGAATAACGATCGTACATTACAAACCGAAAACGCAGTTACTAATAACAAAGGAGAAGCTACTATTTCTAAAAATAGCGATCGCTATAGAAGCGTAAAAATAGAAGTAACACACAAGGACGATACAGCTTATTTTGGCGACTATTATATTTACAGAAATAACTATAATGATAACCAAAACAAACTAAGATATAACGGATTCCTGTTTACAGACCGAAGTATCTACAGACCTGGACAAGCGGTTTTCTTTAAAGGGATTGCTATTAAAACCAATAACGATGTCTCGGAAGTGTTTCCGGATGCAAAATTGCATGTTCGCTTAACAGATGCAAATGGTCAAGAAGTAAAATCCTTAGATTTTGTTACCAATGCATTTGGTTCTTTTCAAGGCGAATTCATGTTACCAAACACAGGATTAACAGGTAATTTCAATATTAGTATTTCCTCTGAAAAAATACAAATAAACGGAAACACAAATATTTCAGTGGAAGAATACAAGCGTCCAAAATTTGAAGCAAAATTTCTTCCAGTTACCGAAACCTACAAAGTACATGACGAAGTTACCATAAAAGGAAATGCGCTGGCCTATGCGGGAAGTAACATTACAGATGCTAAAGTAGTGTATCGTGTACACCGAAAAGTAAAATATCCGAGATGGTACTATTGGTATCGTCCATTTTTTGTTAGTGAACCCCAAGAAATCACGCATGGCGAGAGTACAACAGATGCTTCAGGTAATTTTGAAATTAAATTTGAAGCCCAACCAGATCAAAGTGTAGACAAAAAAAGCTTACCCGTTTTTCATTATGAAGTGACTGCAGATATTACAGATCTTAATGGCGAAACACGAAGTGCTAGCACCACTGTAAATGTTGGTTATCATGCTTTATTAGCAAATCTTTCTATTGCCGATAAACTAGATAAAAACAACAAAAACCATACTTTAAAAATAGATACTAAAAACTTAAATGGCGAATTTGCTCCTGCAAAAGGAAATATTAAAATCTATAAACTAGAGGCGCCAAAACAAGTTTTAAGACCAAGACCTTGGATGGCTCCAGATTATCAAGAACTATCCGAAAATGATTTTAGAACCAAGTTTCCACATGAAGCATATAAAGACGAACAAGATACTAATACTTGGAAAAAAGAAAAATTAGTTCTGGACGAAAAGTTTGATACTTCTAAAAAGAAAGAATTAGCATTAGGAAACCTTAAAAAATGGGAATCTGGCGTTTATGTAATTCTTTTAGAAAGCGTAGATAAGTTTGGTCAAGAAGTAAAAGACGAAATTAAAACCATGCTGTTTAGTGATCAAGACGAAACGCTTGCTGATAAACAATTGTTTCGTATTACAACAAATAAAGACACTTACAAAGCAGGTGAAACCGCCTTGGTAACGGTTGCTTCTGCTGCTAAAAACCTGTATGTAACGGTTACTGTAGAAAAGCAACATCAGATTATTAAACAAGAGATTATACATTTAAATAATAACAAGAAAACCATTAGTATTCCTGTAACCAAAGAAGATGTTGGTGGCTTTGTACTGCATTATAGTTTTTCAGCTTTTAATAGCTATCAAAGTGCTAGTATAAATATCGTTGTTCCATATGCTAAAACCGAATTAGAAATTGAAACCGTTACGTTTCGAGACAAACTACAGCCGGGAACCGACGAAACTTGGAGTTTCAAAATTAAAGGACCAAAAGGAGAAAAGGTTAGCGCAGAATTACTAGCAAGCATGTATGATGCTTCCTTAAACCAATTTAAACCGCACAGTTGGAACTTTAACCCAATAACCCAACACAATTATTACACACGTAATAGAGTAAATGCCAGACAAAGTTTTGGCACAAGTGGTTTTAGAGTACATAATCAAAATGGAACGATTAGCTATTATTCCACACAAAATTATGATCAATTGAATTGGTTTGGTTTTTATTTTGGCCATAGAAAATATGAACTGGAGAACATGATGATGGTAAAACGAAGTGCTTCGCAAAAACAGCGAGTTGCTGGAGCTCCAGTTGCTAATATGAATATGTTAGAGGAAGAATTAGATGAAGAAGTTAGTATTGTTGCAGATACCTTAAGTGGAAAAGCAGCAGGTATAGACAGCACAAACAATACAGAAACAAACAAAGAAGCATCCGACTTCTCTGGTGTTACCATTAGAAAAAACTTGCAAGAAACTGCCTTTTTCTTTCCACAATTACAAACGGATAAAGCAGGAAACATAAGTTTTAGTTTTACCACTCCGGAAGCATTAACTAAATGGAATCTGCAATTATTAGCACATACCAAAAACCTAGAAAGTACGGTAACTCGTTTAGAAACGGTTACGCAAAAAGAGTTGATGGTGATACCAAATGCACCTCGTTTTTTACGTGAAGGAGATGAAATTGTAATCAGCAGTAAAATTGCAAACCTTACCGAAAAATCTATTTCTGGCGAAGCTGTTTTACAACTTTTTGATGCTACAACTGGCGAACGTATGGACAAAAAACTATTCACTGAGGCTGAAATCCCTAGTCCGAATTATACCGGAAATTACGCTGGCGCATATGGTACAAGACAATTTACAGTAGATGCCAACGGAAACACACAGGTATCTTGGCTACTTTACATTCCTGAAGATATACAAGCAGTACAATACAAAGTAATTGCTCAATCCGAAAATTTTAGTGATGGTGAACAAAATGTACTTCCAGTACTTACCAATAGAATGTTGGTTACAGAAACACTACCAATGTGGATTAAAAGTAACGAAACCAAAACCTTTACTTTAGATAAGTTAAAGAATAGTAATTCTACCACTTTGAAGCATCATAATTTAGCTTTAGAAATGACGAGCAATCCAGCTTGGTATGCGGTGCAAGCGCTTCCGTATTTAATGGAATATCCATACGATTGTAATGAGCAAACCTTCAGCAGATATTACGCAAATGCGTTGGCTAGTCATATTGCAAATAGCAACCCTAGAATTCAGGAGGTTTTTAATCAGTGGAAAAACACAGATGCTTTACTTTCTAACCTAGAAAAAAATCAAGAATTAAAATCTTTATTAATTCAAGAAACACCTTGGTTGCGAGATGCACAAAGTGAAACCGAACAGAAAAAACGTATTGCGTTGTTATTCGATTTAAACAAAATGAATAACGAGTTAGAAGCTGCAAAACGGAAACTAGAACAAAATCAAATGAACAATGGCGCTTGGTCTTGGTTTGCTGGCGGAAGAGAAAATCGTTACATCACACAACATATTATTACTGGTTTTGGACACCTAAACAAGCTCAATGTTATTGATCTGTCATCTCGAGCGCAGTCGAGAGATCTCGAACCAATGATTCAAAAAGCATTGGATTATTTAGATGCAGCATTTGTAAAAGAATACAAAGACATTAAAAAATATAACGCAGCTGTCGATTTAAGTAAAGACCATTTAAGCTACACGCAATTGCATTATTTATACATGCGAAGCTTCTTCCCAGAAATTAAAAAAAGTAAAGAAGTACAAGATATAACTGCATACTACAAAACACAAATAGAAAAATATTGGCTGTCTAGAAGCTTGTATGCAAAAGGAATGATGGCTTTAATTAGTGAAAGATTAGACGATAAAAAAACTGCAAAAGCGATTTTAAAATCGTTAAAAGAAAATAGCATTACTAGCGAAGAATTAGGAATGTATTGGAAAGAAAACACCAATTCATGGTATTGGTATCAAGCACCAATTGAAACACAAGCTTTATTAATTGAAGCATTTGCAGAAATTGATCCTGATCTTCATCAGGATGACAACACCATAGATAATCTAAAAATCTGGTTACTTAAAAACAAGCAAACCAACCGATGGAAAACCACCAAAGCAACTACCGAAGCGGTCTATGCCTTATTGTTGCAAGGAAGCGATTGGTTATCTGTTACAGACATGGTAGACATTGTTATTGGTAATCAGGAAATAGATCCTAAAAAACTAGAAGATGTACAAGTAGAAGCTGGTACCGGTTATTTTAAAACGTCATGGAAAGGCGAAGAAATTACACCAGAAATGGCGGAAGTAAAAATCACTAAAAAAGGAAAAGGTATTGCTTGGGGAAGTTTGTATTGGCAATACTTTGAAGATTTAGACAAAATTACAACTGCGGAAACCCCTTTAAATTTGAAGAAAAGACTCTTCCTAAAAAAGAATACAGATCTTGGTGAAGTACTTACCGAAGTCACTATAGATACCAAATTACAAATTGGTGACTTGGTAAGAGTTCGTATAGAATTAAGAAGCGATCGCGCCATGGAATTTGTACACATGAAAGATATGCGAGCAGCAGGTTTAGAACCTGTAAACGTATTATCGCAATACAAATGGCAAGATGGTTTGGGGTATTATGAAAGCACTAAAGATGCCGCAACTAATTTCTTTTTCGACTATCTGCCAAAAGGTGTTTTTGTTTTTGAATATGATTTACGTGTAAACAATTCGGGATACATGAGTAATGGTATTACCACCATACAAAGCATGTATGCTCCAGAATTTAGTAGCCATAGTGAAGGTGTAAAAATTACTGTAGAATAACAAATTCCTGCGAAGGCAGGAATCTCATGGAGCGAAGTGCTATTATTATTATTATTATTACGCAGAGTACCACAAAGTTTTCACAGAGACTCACAGAGAAATTTCCAATAAACGCAAAACATCACAATAGGTACCCTTCTCTTTTTGCAAGGGAAGGTATCCGCAGGACGGAAGGGTTTTTCAAGAAAACACTTATTTGTTAGTAACCAGTTAATAAGACAACTACATGTTAAAAATAGGGAACATACTATTTTGTATCTTACAATACTAACTAACACATCATTAACTATGAATGCAAAAGTATTTATGATTCTAAGAATTGTACTTGGAATCTTCGTATTGGTTTTCGGACTAAACAAGTTTTTTAATTTTATGCCAATGCCAGAATTATCTGCAGAAGCCGGAGCCTATTTTGGCGCACTATCTTCCGCAAAAACCATGACACTTGTTGGTGTTGTCGAAATCGCTGCAGGTTTAGCCTTAATTTTAAATAAGTATGGTGCATTATTAGCACTAATTTTAATGAGTGTTTCTGTAAATGCCGTTTTATTTCATGCTGTTTTAGATCCAGCAGGAATTGCAGGAGCAGCAGTTTTATTAATACTTAACATTGCTGTACTTTATGGTTATAAAGACAAAATCAACGGTTTGTTAGCTTAACAAGCTTGATATATCTAACAAAAAAGAGGCTTTAAAAGCCTCTTTTTTTTATTTATAAGGTTTTAGATTTTTATTAATACTTAACTTTGCCCTTTACCATTTTTATTTAAAATCAACTTATGTTGTTACCTAAAGTATCTTTAAAATCTGCATTTATAATAGCACTATTATTTATATTTTCTTGTGCTACCAATAAGCAAGTAATAGCCGTAGAAGCCGAAGTCGCTATTCCACCTAAAATTATTTTTCTAAATTATGTATTAGTTAAAAATGCTCAAGACGAAAAAAGCATTACACTAATAAATCAAATTAAAACGGAAGGAAAATTAAAAGGAAAACCAGAAAACATAGTAAATACCAATCCTGGTGATTTAGAGTATATTCTTTTAGATAAAGACTTTAATGCCATTGAAAAATACGCTTTAAAAAATCCGTTAATAAAAACAGTGGAGTTTGTTAACGATTTTGGTAATTTTGAAAAAAGGACATTAGATTTAGACCGTGTGGAATTCACCATAAGATTGCAATTGCACCCGGAAGCTAAACACATGAAAATTATCGAATTAACTAACGCAATCCCTAAAGAGCACATCATCACCAAAATAGATTAGATATGAAAAAAACAGTACTTTTATTACTTCTTATATTTAATGTATCCTTGGTTGTAGGGCAAACTTTTGATAAAGTTACTATAAAAAATTCGGGTGCAGATGACAACCGAATTAACTTAGTTATTTTAAGTGAAGGCTATCTAACCAGTGAACTTCCGCAATTTGAAATAGATGCTACCAATTTTATGAATGACTTGTTTGCTGAAGAACCTTTTGCTAGTTATGAAAACTACTTTAATGTACATATACTAAAAGTACCATCAAATGAGAGTGGATCAACGCATCCAGGAACTGCAGGTGACGAAGCAAGCTATAATGTACCAACACTAGCAGTAGACAGTTATTTTGACACTACCTATGATTATTATGGTATTCATAGATTACTTTACACAGAAAGCCAAGCTACTATTAGCACGGTTTTGGCAAACAATTTTCAAACCTTTGACCAAGCGCTTATTTTAGTAAACTCTCCGCATTATGGAGGAAGTGGAGGCACCTATCCAATTGCTTCTACAGGTCAAGATGGAGGCGAAGTTGCCATTCATGAAATCGGACATTCCTTTGCAGATTTAAAAGACGAATATTATCCTGGAGATGCTCAAGTTGCAGAAGCAATAAACATGACGCAAGAAACAGATCCTAGTTTAGTAAAATGGAAAAATTGGATTGGCATAGACGGCATAGGTATTTATTCGCATGCAGGTACTGCAATTGCTCCGTCATGGAAAAGACCACATCAATCTTGTAAAATGCGTGTATTAGGAAATCCTTTTTGTGCCGTTTGTAAAGAAGGTATTATTGAAAAAATTCATCTTTTAGTGTCACCGTTAGATTCTTATTTGCCAATAGAAGCGACAATCAACAACCCTACATTTCCTTTAGCTTTTCAAATAAATACCATACAAACACTTCCTACAAATACTCTAGAAAACACTTGGACACTTAACAGTACTAGCTTTGCTACCAATGTAGATACGGTAAACCTACAAGAAAGTGATTTAAGCACAGGGACCAACACGTTAACCGCGGTGATACATGATGCAACTACTTTAATAAACGTAGACAGTCATGAGTCGGTACACGTTGCTACAGTTACCTGGACTATTGATAATACTTTAGGAATTCAAGATGTTGTTGCCAATGATTTTAGTTTAACGATGTATCCAAATCCTTCTAATAATGTGGTTCATTTTAAATTAGAAAACACCTTAGCCGATAGTGTTTATGTGAAAATTGTAAGTATGGACGGTAAAGAAGTAAAAACAATAAACCTTAATAATAACCAAAACACAGCAATAGATATTAGTGCTTTAAGTCAAGGATTATACATCACTAACTTTTATGCAAACCATGTTTTAATCGCTAGTAAAAAACTAGTGAAAAACTAGCCTATTTATTTTTGTTGTGGCGGATATTTTTTAAACACTTTTTCTACAAGCGCTTGTAAACTTGCTTCTCGTTTTTCTGGACTTCCATTTGGGTTATAACTACTTTCACTAGTTGCTTGCCAAAACAGACCAATACCGTTTTCGTCTATAAAATCGAATATAATTTCTCTAGTAACTTTTGCTGTTCCTACAGGAATACCAATAGAAACGCCTCCACCAACATTTCTTCCTGTTCCGCCAACGCCTAATCCAACCGTACTCTTTTGTACTGCAGGATATTCTTTACTCTGAATATTAATAAAGAAATCTGGAGTTTCGGAAATAGATAACCCTTGCAGTTGTAATTGTTTATCTAAGACATCAAACAAGCGTTTCCCATCCAATTCGCTTAAACCAGTTTCTATATCGGAATAGTAATTATAGGTTTTATATTTAGAAAAATCGGTACCTTTTTCAAAATCTGTAGTCAGATAAATTGGCGCACAAGAGGTAATGAGAAATGTAAATATTAGAATTTTAATAGATTTCATAGGAATTGTATTTCTGTAAAAATAATCAAAAACTATTCCAATAAAAAACTACCATGAATATGGTAGTTTTAAAGTAATCTTAAAATAGGATGTATTGCGTTAAGGATTGTAGTGGCATCCTTTTATTTTATTTCAAAATAAAAGATACAACGTAAAGCCTGACACTGCGTAGCCTAAGCGTAGTAGTGTAACGCCCAAAAATTAATCATTTAACATATTCCAAAGCTTATCTTTAAGCTCTGTTAAACCTTGCTGTGCTACCGAAGAGATAAACATATAATCTATTGGTAAGGTATTATCTAATTCTTCTTTTAATTCGGCTTGTAATTCGTCGTCTAACATATCACTTTTAGAAATAGCGATCATACGATCTTTATCTAGCATTTCTGGATTGTAACGTCTTAATTCATCTAACAGAATATCGTATTGTTTTTTAATATCGTCTGCATCTGCAGGAATTAAAAACAAAAGAATAGAGTTACGTTCAATGTGACGTAAAAAATAATAACCAAGACCTTTTCCTTCAGCTGCTCCTTCAATAATACCAGGAATATCTGCCATTACAAAAGACTGAAACTCTCTATGTTTTACAATACCTAAGTTAGGTTTTAATGTAGTAAACTCGTAGTCTGCAATTTTTGGCTTTGCAGAAGTAACTACAGAAAGTAATGTCGATTTTCCTGCATTAGGAAAACCTACTAAACCAACATCTGCTAGTAATTTTAACTCTAAGGTAACATCTTTTTCCTCTAACGGAATTCCAGGTTGTGCATAACGAGGTGTTTGGTTGGTAGAACTTTTAAAGTGCCAGTTACCACGACCTCCTTTTCCTCCTTCTGCAATGATTCTTTCTTCCCCTTCTTCGGTAATTTCAAAAAGAATATCATTGGTTTCGGTATCTCTAACTACAGTTCCTAATGGTACTTCTACATATTGATCTTCACCATCTGCACCAGAACTTCTTCCGCTACTTCCATGTCCACCATGTGTAGCTCTTACGTGTCTCTTAAATTTAAGATGTATAAGTGTCCAAAGATTGGAACTTCCTTTAAGAATGACGTGACCACCACGACCTCCATCTCCACCATCTGGGCCTCCTTTTTCTAAATATTTTTCGCGATGTAAATGCGTTGATCCTTGTCCTCCATTTCCAGAAGAAACATGCATTTTTACGTAGTCTACGAAATTGCCTTCAGTCATAATTATTTTTTGTAAAAACTTTAATTTGAAAAATTCCTGACAACCACTAGTTGTCCTCCTTATTATTTCAAATTTTCCGTTGTAAATATTCCCTAAAAACAGGGAATTGTATTTTATAAACACTTGATAATGCTACTTTTCGATTGCGCTCCAAGTAGCATTTCTTACATTTATAGTTTATCGATTACTATATTTAATCGTTTTGTAATATCTTCAATACCGCCAACACCATCTACACCAAAATACTTGTCTTGTGCAGAGTAGAAATCCTTTAAAATTGCGGTTTCGTTATAATAAATCTTAATTCTGTTTCTTATAATTGCTTCATCGGAATCATCTTTTCTTCCGCTAGTTTTACCTCTTTCTAGTAAACGTTGTACGAGTACTTCATCTTCTACTTCCAGAGCAACCATGGCACTAACTTTAGAATCTTTAGCGCTTAATATTTTATCCAAAGCTTCTGCTTGCGCTTCATTTCTTGGAAAACCATCAAATATAAATCCTTTTGCATCCGCATTTCTATCCACTTCTGCTTCCAACATATCAATAGTTACCTGATCTGGAACCAATTCGCCTTTATCCATAAAAGATTTAGCTAGCATACCTAAAGCTGTTTCGTTTTTTATATTATAACGAAACACGTCTCCTGTAGAGATATGTACTAAATTATATTTTTCCTTTAAAAAATTAGCTTGTGTTCCTTTTCCAGCTCCTGGAGGTCCAAATAGGACTAAATTTGTCATGTGTTGTGTTGTTTGTAATTGATATACTTCTGGTAAATCTCTTCCTAGTCCATTATAATCTAAACCATAACCAACAATAAACCTGTCCGGAATTTCAATTCCGACATAATGCAGTTTATAATCTTTTTTATATGCTTCTGGTTTAAAAAACAAAGTCGCTATTAATAGAGATTTCGCATTTTCGTTTTTAAAAATTCGATGTACTTCTGCTAATGTTTTTCCAGAATCTATAATATCTTCTAGAATCACAACGGTACGTCCTGTTAAATCCTGTGTTAAACCAATAAGTCTTTGTATGTCTTCTGTAGATTTTATCCCTTCATAAGAAGCCAATTTGATAAAAGTAACTTCGCAAGGTTTCGGGTACTTTTTCACAAAATCACTTACTAGCATGAAAGAGCCATTTAAAATACCTATAAATACAGGCACTTCATCTCCTAAGTCTGCAGCAATATCATCTGCCATTTTTTGTACAGCAGCATCAATTTTTTCTGCCGAAATAAATGGTTTAAAATATAAATCGTCTAGCTTAATCATGTAAGACTAACTTGTTTTTTATTAATTCTTTGCAAAGATACATATTTGTAATATGATTTACGATTTTGATGCGATTTTATTGGCTATATTTTCATATTTAACTGTATTTTTGTTACAATTAAAATAAGACTTATTAACTAAAAAGATTTCCGTTTTCACGGAAAATAAATATGAACTATTTTTCTTCAGATTTTAAACTTGGAATTCTTGGTGGCGGACAACTTGGTAAAATGCTACTTACCGAAACTAGGAAACTAGACATTTACACCTGTATTTTAGACGGAAGCACAGAAGCGCCTTGCAAAATAGGAAGCAATGAATTTCATTTAGGAAGCTTAATGGATTTTGAAACCGTGTACCAGTTTGGAAAAAAAGTAGATGTACTTACCATTGAGATTGAAAACGTAAATATCGATGCACTTGAAAAGTTAGAAAAAGAAGGCGTTACCGTTTATCCTGCTTCAAAAACACTTCGAATAATTCAAAATAAAGCAAAACAAAAACTGTTTTATATAGATAAAAATCTACCTACTGCTCCTTTTTCGCGATTCGCATATCTTTCTGAAATAGAAGACGCAATAGATAATGGCGGTTTACATTTTCCGTTTGTTTGGAAAGCTGCACAATTTGGCTATGATGGTAATGGCGTAAAAGTAGTACGAAGCCTGGAAGATTTAAAAGATTTACCAAAAGGCGAATGTATTGCCGAAGATTTAATTCCTTTTAAAAACGAACTTGCAGTTATTGTTTCTAGAAATGCAAAAGGCGAAGTAAAAACCTTTCCGGTTGTAGAAATGGAATTTCATCCAGAAGCAAACCAAGTAGAATATGTAATTTGTCCGGCAAGAATAGCTCCTGAAATTGCTAAAAAAGCAGAAGAAGTTGCTTTACAAACCTCCGAAGCATTTAAACATGTTGGTTTATTGGCTGTCGAAATGTTTTTAACGCAAGACAATAAAATTTTAATCAACGAAGTAGCACCAAGACCACACAATTCTGGTCATCAAACTATTGAGGCGAATTACACCTCACAGTTTGAACAACACATCAGAGCCATTTTAAATTTACCTTTAGGAAGCACCGCTAATAAGGCTGGTGGAATCATGGTAAATCTAGTTGGAGCCGAAGGTTATACTGGAAATGTTGTTTATGAAAATATAGAAGAAATTATGAATATGGAAGGTGTAACACCGCATATTTATGGTAAAAAAGAAACACGTCCTTTTCGTAAAATGGGACATGTTACTATTGTGCATCCAGATATCAACGAAGCACGCAAAATTGCGGAAGCAGTTAAGAATACGATTAAAGTGATCAGCGAGTAAATCGCAACAATCAAATTCGGATACCTAGTATCCTTCGGAATTTAAATATTTGAAATATATTATGAAAGTAGGAGTAATCATGGGAAGCAAAAGTGATCTTCCAGTAATGCAAGAAGCTATAGATATTTTAAAAAGCTTTGCTATTGTTGTAGAAGTAGATATTGTTTCGGCACACAGAACACCAGAAAAAATGTTCGATTATGGTAAAAACGCGCATAAAAACGGCATTGCAGTTATTATTGCTGGTGCTGGAGGTGCTGCACATTTACCAGGAATGATAGCATCGTTATCGCCGCTTCCAATTATTGGTGTTCCTGTAAAAAGCAGTAACTCTATAGATGGTTGGGATTCTGTTTTGTCTATTTTACAAATGCCTGGAGGCGTTCCTGTAGCAACAGTAGCTTTAAACGGAGCCAAAAATGCAGGAATACTTGCTGCACAAATTATTGCAACTTCCGACAAATCGGTATTAGATAAAGTAATTGCTTATAAAGAAGGATTAAAGGTTAAGGTAATAGAATCTGCAAAAGGTCTATAACCAAATAACCCCAAGATTTCTCTTAGGGTTATAACGCTATTAATCAATTTCTTAAACATGAGATCGAACTCACATGAAAAAACTTATGCAAAGATTCAACTATTCCAGGTTATTCTTAATTTAAAAAAGAAGTAATTCACTTTTTTAGATTAAAAGCAAATAAATCGGTCAAACTGTAAGTTAAGCGTTTTTACAACAAAAAAAAACCTTGATTTGCATCAAGGTTTTTCGCTATTAATCAATAATTTTATCAACGAGTAACCAACTCTTATATGAAAAAATCTATACAAAGATAGAGATTAAGCGCTATGCACGCATAACAACATTTACATTTAACATAAAATTACAAGATGTACAAGAATATACTTACAGAAAGTTTCACCACAGCATTCCAAACAGCTCCTTTTTCTAAAATAGCAACTACCGATTTCCTCCCAGCTTTCCAATTAGGAATTAAAAACGCAAAAGCAGAAATAGATGCTATTGTTAATAATCCGGAAGACCCGACTTTTGAAAACACTATAGAAGCTTTAGATTTCTCGGGGGAACAATTAGATAGAATATCCAGCATATTTTTTAATCTTAACTCTGCTGAAACCAATGATGAAATTCAGAAAATAGCACAAGAAGTTTCTCCTTTACTTTCCGATTTTGGAAACGACATTACATTGAATCAAGATCTATTTAAACGTGTAAAAGCCGTTTATAATTCTAAAGCCGATTTAAAATTAACAACAGAACAAGAAACACTTTTAGATAAAAAATATAAAAGTTTTTCTAGAAATGGTGCAAATCTAGCTGAAGACAAAAAACAAGCACTTCGCGAAATAGATAAGGAGCTTAGTAAACTAAAACTAAAGTTTGGTGAAAATGTTTTAGCAGAAACCAACAAGTTCGAAATGCTAATTACCAATGAAGCCGATTTAGCAGGATTACCGGAAGGCGCAAAAGAAGCAGCAAAACAGTTAGCAGAATCTAAAGAAAAAGAAGGATGGCTTATTACTTTAGATTACCCTAGTTATATTCCTTTTATGACGTATGCCGACAATCGTGAGTTACGCGAAAAATTGTCATTAGCTGGCGGAAGTAAAGCGTTTCATAACGATGCTTTAGACAATCAAGAAATTGTTTTACAAATAGCAAACCTTCGTTTTAAAAGAGCAAATCTATTAGGTTATAAAACTCATGCGAATTTTGTTTTAGAAGAACGAATGGCAAAAACTCCGGAAAAGGTGAAAAGTTTTTTAAATGAACTATTAGAAAAAGCCAAACCAGCAGCACAAGAAGAGTTTACAAATCTTGAAAAATTTGCAAAAGAATTAGATGGTATTGACAACTTACAAAAATGGGATTCTGGTTATTATGCCGAAAAATTAAAACAAAAGCTTTTCAACTTAGACGACGAGCAATTAAAACCATACTTTAAATTAGAAAACGTAATTGAAGGAGCTTTTACTATTGCTAACAAATTATTCGGTTTACAATTTGAAGAAATTCAAACGATAGATACATATCACGAAGATGTTCTTACTTATAAAGTAAACGATGAAAACGGAGAATTAGTTTCTATTTTCTATGCAGATTTCTTCCCTAGAAAAGGAAAACGAAATGGCGCTTGGATGACAAGCTATAAACCACAAAGCATCAAAAATGGTGTTAATGATAGACCGCACGTTTCTATAGTTTGTAATTTTACGAAGCCAACAAACACAAAACCTTCGCTTTTAACATTTAACGAAGTAACTACCTTATTTCATGAATTCGGACATGCACTACACGGTATGCTTGCCAACACCACTTACCCTAGTTTGTCTGGAACAAGTGTTTATTGGGATTTTGTAGAATTACCAAGTCAGGTGCTAGAAAACTGGTGTTATGAAAAAGAAGCATTAGAACTTTTTGCGAAACATTATAAAACAGGAGAAGTAATTCCAATGGCATTGGTAGAAAAAATAAAAGAATCAGCTACCTTTCATGAAGGAATGCAAACCATGCGTCAAATAAGCTTTGGTTTATTAGATATGTCTTGGCATGCACAAGATCCTTCTGCTATTACCAATGTAAAAGCACATGAAAAAGAAGCTTTTGGTGACACGCAATTATTCCCTGATGTTGCAGAAAACTGTATGAGTACCGCATTTTCTCATATATTTCAAGGAGGATATTCTTCTGGATATTATAGTTACAAATGGGCTGAAGTTCTAGATGCAGATGCATTTGAATACTTTAAGGAAGAAGGAATCTTTAACAAAACCGTTGCTACAAAGTTTAAAGAAAACGTATTAAGCAAAGGTGGAACCGAAAACCCAATGACACTTTACAAACGTTTTAGAGGTCAAGAACCAAAGCCAGAAGCACTTTTAAAAAGAGCTGGGTTAATTAAATAATACTACAACCATTTTTTGTAATAGGAATAGAAGTCCTATATTATGAATCTAACTAAAAATTCAAAATGAAATTAAAACACAGCCTTACCGTATTATTTTTAATGCTTTCTATTAGTATAATGCAAGCGCAAAAAATTAAAATTAAAAAAGGCGTTATCTATATTGATGGCGAAACTTGTTTAACAACAGAAGGATATCCCGTAAACACCTCCTTCTATGATGTGGATGGCGAAGAAATTATTTTCATGAAATACCTCAAAACGAATAAAGAGGAAAGCTATGCGAAAGTGACTTTTCTTGATCAGAAGATTTCCTTGACCTCGAAATCCATTGTCTTCACTAGAAAAATGCTTTTAAGAAGACTTTTAGATAATAAAGTTATAGAAAATTGCAAACTCAATCCGGATAACATAGAACGCTTTATTCTAAAATTTGATGAACAAGTAGAGAAAGAAGACATTAATGTGAATGTAAGTATTGATAGAGGTTAATTCTTTTGTATGAAACTAGAGCTTCCAAATTGGATTATTATTCTTGGTGGAATTGGTCAAATATTCACGGCACTAATCTATCCGTATATAAGACATCAGGTTTTTGATTGGTATAACGATGTTAAGCAACTGAAGCCATTAAATCAAGAAATCGCTAAAACCTATGGAAGATATATTCAAGGTTTAAATTTTTCCTTTGGTTTGATTGCTATAATAATGCCTTCCGATTTAAAAAACCACACCAATCTAGCCATTGCAATTACAGGTTTAATTGCTGCTTATTGGGTTGGAAAAGTACTTACACAAATTGCATATTATCCTATGTATGATATTCCACAGAAAAAAATATTTAGAATTGGAAGCTATTTCATGAATGCCTTATTTGTGTTTTTCGCAGTAGTTTATTCCCTTTTATTTATTGTGAATATTTCAAATCACTAAACCCATGAAAACAATACTTATAGCTGGAGGAACAGGATTTATCGGACAAACATTAGAAAAGCATTTTACCAGTAAAGGCTATTCCGTGAAAATATTAAGCAGAAATCCTAAACGTGATAATGAAATCCTTTGGGATGCAAAAACCATGGAAGGCTCTTGGGTTAACCATCTAGAACATTTAGATGCCCTTATTAACCTTACCGGAAAAACAATCAATTGCAGATTTACCGACGCTAATAAAAAAGCAATAAAAGAATCTAGAATTGTTTCCACAGCACTTTTAGGACAAGCTATTGACACCTGTAGTAATCCACCAAAAGTATGGATGAACTCCTCCACTACTTCTATATACAAAGCGTCTTTTACAGAAGAAAGAACCGAAGACAGCACAGAATATGGTACCGATTTTGAAGCAGAAGTTGCCACCGTTTGGGAAAAGGCTTTTCACAAAACCAAAAATCCAAAAACCAGAAAAATAGTATTACGTACTTCTATCGTTTTAGGTAATGAAGATGGTGCTTTTGTGCCATTAAAAAAACTAACACAATTTGGTTTAGGAGGAAAACAAGGCAGTGGAAAACAAAAAGTAAGCTGGATACATCAAACCGATTTTGTAAGAGCTGTAGATTTTTTAATACATAAGGACAGTGCGAAAGGAGCTTTTAACTTTTGTGTACCAAAACCAACAGACAACGCAACAATGATGAAAGACTTTAGAAAAGCATTAGGTGTTCCTATTGGTATTCCTAGTCCGAAATTCATCCTAGAAATCGGTGCTTTATTTATGCAAACAGAACCAGAACTCATTTTAAATAGCCGGAATGTAGTACCAAAAAAGCTATTAGAAGATGGTTTTAAGTTTCAATTTCCTACAATTGTTTCCGCCGTAAAAAATTTAATAGATTAGATATAAATCCTTTTGCTTACTTTTGCTAAAACTTAGCTAAAAAAAATATGCCAAAGCATCTAATAGATCCAAATAAATGGATTGATTTATATTCAGATTACCTATTCAACTACACTATTTCTCGTGTTAACGATAGAGATTTGTCTAAAGATTTAGTTCAAGATACTTTTTTTGCAGGTTTAAAATCTATGAAAAATTTTAAAGGAGAAGCTAGTGAACGTACTTGGTTAATTTCCATTTTAAAGCGAAAAATTATAGATTATTACAGAAGAATAAACTCTAACAAAGGAAAAGCAGAAGTTAGAATGAGCTATAATAGCGACACAGAATCAGAAGGCGACTGGCTAGAAGAACGTGTTGCAGATCCTTTTGATAAAAATGCAGAAAGTGTTATTGAAAACGAAGAACTAGGCGAAGCAATCTATAGTTGTCTGGGGAAACTTCCTGAAAAACAAGCTACCGTTTTTAAAATGAAAACGATAGAAGGAATAGATACAGAAACTATTTGTAATGAACTTAATATTACAGCGTCTAATCTGTGGGTTATCATTCATAGAGCAAGAACCACAATGGCATCTTGCATGGAGAAAAATTGGTTTTAATTATGAATACACAAATGAATATAAATAAAGCTTGCGAAAAAGCAAATCATGTTTGTGATAAATCGCAATATAAAGAAGCATCTCTTTTAGAAAAAATTAAACTTAACGTGCATTTAATTTTCTGTAAAGCTTGCAGAAAATATTCTAGTAATAATCAAAAGCTTACAAAAAAAATGCGCACTGCAAAAGTAGATTGCATGCATAAACAAGAAAAAGAGGTTTTAAAACAAAACCTAACTCAAGCCATAAAAGAGCAACAAAACTAGCCATAAAATCGGCAAGCCTTCCACAAAAAAAGAACTATAATACTTCGTTTGATTTTTTCTTGCTAGTAACACAAACAGCATTGTTATTAGCATGAATAGCCCTAAAACAAGTACATTTTCCGTACTCGTTTGGTCTTTAAATAATTCTAAAAAGAAGAAAACAACTAATAAAATAACGCCTATAATTTTGGTTTTTCGTATTCCAATACGTTGCGGAATGGTAGATAATTTTAAACTATCGTACTGTAAATCTCTTATTTCAAAAGGAATCATGAGTATTAATACAAAAACAAAACGTTGTAAAGTTGTTATAAGAATATCCACGGTTATAGCAATCTTATTATCTATAATGGGCAACAATACTGTTACCGCACACCAAACCAGACCAATTACATAAATTTTCAATCCGCTAATCTGCCGTAGGTTTTGGTTACTATCCACAAATATATTTCTTGGTAAAAAAGGAATCGCATAAAAAAAAGTAATTGCACCAAGTAGCAAAATGTATAACCATGTTTTTATTTCTAGCTTACATGCATAATAGCACAATGCCACAAAACAGAGAAATGAAAACACCTGAATAATCTTTAATTTATTAGCTAAACTTCTATGGTGAAACTTTGCCAATCCAAAGTATTTCACAAAATTATAGCCCGTAATCGTAGCAAAAAAATTAAACCATAAAACAGTATCATCATACGATATTTCAAATTCTAAAAGTGTAATCCAAGTTAAAGCACAGACACTTAAAGCCACATGAATACTCGCGTTTATATAAAAATCAAAAAGGTGTTTTAATATTCGCATATAGCAAAGTTACACAAACTGTTAATAAAGAAGTTATTTGGTTAAAAACTTTCATATTTCAAAACTAAAATGCCTTATTATTTCCGTATTTTTGCGCCTGAAAATAACACGCTTTATTTTTTATTAAATGAGGCCAACAATAAATTGTAATTTCCGCGAAAGCGGGAATCTAACACAACTTTTTAAGCATGAATACAAACGCTTTTGCACTACGTCATATTGGTCCTAGAGAAGAAGACCAAAAATCAATGCTAAAAACTATTGGTGTAGATAGTTTAGACCAACTTATTTACGAGACTATTCCAGATGATATTAGATTAAAAAAAGATCTGGACTTAGAAGAAGCCATGAGTGAGCAAGAATATTTAGGATACCTAAATGAGGTTGCTAAAAAAAACAAAGTTTACAAAACATATATTGGTTTGGGTTATCATCCAACCATTTTACCGGCTGTTATTCAACGTAACATTTTAGAAAACCCGGGTTGGTATACTGCGTATACACCGTATCAAGCGGAAATTGCGCAAGGTCGTTTAGAAGCGCTTCTAAATTACCAAACAATGATTACAGACCTAACAGGAATGGAACTGGCAAACGCATCGCTTTTAGATGAAAGTACTGCCGCTGCTGAAGCTATGAGCTTATTATTTGCGGTTAGAGAACGACCACAAAAAAAAGCAGGAATAAATAAGTTTTTCGTTTCTGAAAATATTTTACCACAAACACTTTCTCTATTACAAACAAGATCCAATCCTATTGGCGTAGAACTAGTTATTGGAGATGAAAATACTTTTGATTTTTCTTCGGAATTCTTTGGAGCAATCTTACAGTATCCAGGAAAAAACGGACAAGTATCTAACATAAAATCTTTTATAGCTAAAGCGAATGAAGCACAAATAAAAGTAGCAGTTGCTGCCGATATTTTAAGCTTAGTAAAATTAGAAGCGCCTGGTAAATTTGGTGCAGATGTAGTAGTTGGAACCACACAACGATTTGGAATCCCAATGGGTTATGGTGGGCCACACGCAGCATATTTTGCAACTAAGGAAGCGTACAAACGTGATATTCCTGGACGTATTATTGGTGTTACCAAAGATGTAAATGGCAATAGAGCTTTACGTATGGCTTTGCAAACTAGAGAACAACATATAAAAAGAGACAGAGCGACTTCTAACATCTGTACGGCACAAGTATTACTAGCTGTTATGGCTGGAATGTACGCTGTATATCATGGACCAAAAGGTTTACAGTTTATAGCAAACCAAGTACATAATGCAGCTTTTTCGCTAGCCGAAGCTTTAGAAAAACTAGGTTTTAAACAAACCAACACTTCTTACTTTGACACGCTTCAAATTAAAACCAAAGCTAAAAAAGTAAAGAAAATTGCAAAAGACAAAAAAGTAAACTTCTTTTATCCAGATAAAAAAACGGTTACTATTTCTATAAACGAAACGACTTCAGTTAAAGATATAAATACGATTATTTCTGTTTTCGCTAAAGTTGCAGATAAAAAAGCATTTACAATTTCTTCTTTTACAGAAGCCAATAATATTGACAAAGAACTTCAAAGAACTACCGATTTCTTAACACTAGATATTTTTAATTCGCACCATTCAGAAACGGAATTAATGCGTTACATTAAAAAATTAGAACGTAAAGATTTATCGTTAAACCATTCTATGATTTCTCTTGGTTCTTGTACTATGAAATTAAATGCAGCAGCAGAAATGCTTCCTTTAAGCCAGTCAGAATGGGGAAGTATTCATCCTTTTGTTCCATTAAAACAAGCTAGGGGTTATGCAACAATTTTAAAAGAATTAGAAGACCAACTTACAGAAATCACTGGTTTCGCTGCAACATCATTACAACCAAATTCTGGTGCTCAAGGAGAATTTGCAGGTTTAATGGTAATTAAAGCATACCATGAATCTCGTAAAGATCACCACAGAAATATTTGTTTAATTCCTAGTTCTGCACATGGTACAAATCCAGCAAGTGCAGTAATGGCAGGAATGAAAGTAGTGGTTACTAAATCTACAGAAGAAGGTAATATCGATGTGGAAGATTTACGTGAAAAAGCAATTTTACACAAAGATAATTTATCGTGTTTAATGGTAACGTATCCTTCTACGCACGGTGTTTATGAAGCTTCCATAAAAGAAATCACCAAAATTATTCATGATAATGGCGGACAAGTATATATGGATGGTGCAAACATGAACGCGCAAGTAGGATTAACCAATCCTGGAAATATTGGCGCAGATGTTTGTCACTTAAATTTACACAAAACCTTTGCTATTCCTCATGGAGGTGGAGGACCTGGAGTTGGACCAATATGCGTTGCAAAACAATTAGCTCCATTTCTACCAGGAAACCCAATCGTTAAAACGGGAGGAAAAGATGCTATTACAGCCATCTCCTCTGCTCCTTTTGGTTCTGCTTTAGCATGTTTAATTTCTTATGGTTACATAAAAATGTTAGGTGCAAAAGGATTAACAGCATCGACTAAAATAGCAATCTTAAACGCCAACTACATTAAAACAAGATTAGAAGGTCATTTTGACACTTTATATTCTGGTGAACGTGGTCGTGCAGCACATGAAATGATTGTAGACTGTCGTGCTTTTAAAGCCAACGGTATTGAGGTTACAGATATTGCTAAACGTTTAATGGATTATGGTTTTCATGCACCTACGGTATCTTTCCCTGTAGCAGGAACTTTAATGATTGAGCCTACAGAAAGTGAAAGCAAGCAAGAAATAGATCGTTTTTGTGATGCTATGATTTCTATTAGAAAAGAAATAAACCTAGCAACCAAAGAGGATACAAACAATCCTTTAAAAAATGCACCACATACATTAGCTATGGTAACTGCTAATAATTGGGATTTCCCATATAGTAGAGATACAGCAGCATATCCTTTAGAATATGTACAAGATAATAAATTTTGGCCTAGCGTAAGACGTGTAGATGACGCTTACGGAGACCGTAATTTAATATGTACATGTGCTCCTATTGAGGCATATATGGACGCAAACTAAGGGTTGAACATCGTAAATAATTAATTAAATAAAATTGCCTTTAATTTTTACTGCTTATCTTAGCGGATAAACAATTAAAGGCAATCCTTTTTTTTATGAATATCAAAATTACTGGAACAGGAAGTTATATCCCAAGCACAATTGAAAAAAATGAAGATTTTTATAATCACGAATTTTTAAATGTGGATGGTTCTAAAATAAATAGTCCAAATGAAGTTATCGTTCATAAGTTTAAAGCGATAACAGGCATTGAAGAAAGGCGCTACATTAAACCTGAGTTATCCAATTCAGATATTGCTTTTTACGCTGCTGAAAAGGCTATTTCAGATGCTAAAATAGATAAAGAAACATTAGATTATATAATTGTAGCTCACAATTATGGCGACGTAAAACACAACGCTAAGCAAAGTGATACAGTACCAAGTATAGCATCCCGTGTTAAGCATTTATTACAAATTAAAAACCCTAAATGTGTTGGGTACGATTTACTTTTTGGTTGCCCAGGATGGATTGAAGGTCTTATTCAAGCTAATGCATTTATTAAATCCGGACTAGCAAAACGCTGTTTGGTTATCGGTTCAGAAACCTTATCTAGAGTTATCGATAAACACGATCGCGATTCTATGATATATAGTGATGGTTCTGGAGCAGTTATTTTAGAGGAAACTTCGGAAGACGGCGGAATTATTAGTCATGAGTCTGCAACTTTTGCTTTAGACGAAGCACATTTCATTTATTTTGGAAAAACCAATAAACAAGAATCTGCTAGCCAACGTAAATACATTAAAATGTATGGGCGAAAGATTTATGAATTTGCTTTAACTAACGTGCCTTTAGCTTTAAAATCATGTTTAGACAAAAGTGGCTATTCCATCGATGATGTCAAAAAAATACTGATTCACCAAGCAAATGAAAAAATGGATGAAGCCATTGTAAATCGCTTTTACAAGCTTCACAATATGGAAACACCAGAAGGCGTTATGCCTATGTCTATTGGCATGCTAGGCAACTCTAGTGTAGCAACAGTCCCTACTTTATTAGATATGATTTTAAAAGGAAAACTTGAAAATCAAGAAATTAAAAAAGGAGATGTTATTATGTTCGCTAGTGTTGGTGCTGGTATGAATATTAACGCCATCGTTTACAAATATTAAGAAACCTTATCAATTAGATCTGCGCTTTCGCGGAAAACAAATATGTACGAAGGGAAATTTCCACATAAAAGATATAAAATTACTTTTGAATTTTTAGAAAAACACATTTCTAAAAACGAATCCATTTTAGACTTAGGCGTCGTAAATCCATTTACAGATGTCATGAAAAATGCTGGATATCATGTAACGAATACTTCTGGTGAAGATTTAGACACAGATACTTCTGCTATTGAAAACTCGAATACAGAGGTTGTTACAGCCTTTGAAATTTTCGAACACTTATTATCTCCTCTAACGGTTTTAAAAGATATTAAAGCCAATAAACTCGTTGCAAGTATTCCAATGCGTCTTTGGTTTGCCAGTGCATACAGAAGTAAAACAGACAAATGGGATAGACACTATCACGAATTTGAAGATTGGCAATTTGATTGGCTTTTGGAAAAAGCAGGATGGAAAATAGTGGATTCTAAAAAATGGACTAATCCTACCAAAAAAATTGGGATTCGTCCAATATTTAGATGGTTTACGCCGCGTTATTACATTGTTTATGCCGAGCGTATAAAACATACGGAATCCTAAATTTAAAAGAAAACTTAAGCAAAAGCCTTTGGAATTTGCTGTTTTATTATTGTAATTTGTTTTCATGAACATCTACATTGTCATACCTGCTCATAACGAAGAA
The DNA here is from genome assembly GCA_947502495.1 of uncultured Flavobacteriaceae bacterium. Taxonomy (GTDB): domain Bacteria; phylum Bacteroidota; class Bacteroidia; order Flavobacteriales; family Flavobacteriaceae; genus Oceanihabitans. The sequence goes on from CANNAC010000006.1 coordinate 158,157, forward strand.
GATTACATAGCATTAATGCTAGAATCATTAGCATTACAAACTACTTTACCAAAAAAAGTTATTGTTGTTAATGACAATTCTACAGACCATACACAAAAGATTATAAACAGCTTTTTACCGGATAATCCCTGGTTAAAAACCATCGAAATACAATCCTCCACAAAACATTCCCCTGGCAGTAAAGTTATTCAAGCCTTCTATAAAGGACTAGAAACTTTGGATGATGATTATGATATTATATGCAAGTTTGATGCAGACATTATTCTTCCAAACAATTATCTAGAAGCACTTATTTCCATTTTTAAATCGGATGAAAAAGTGGGTATTGCAGGTGGTTTAGCATTTATTAATAAGAATGACCAATGGATCTATGAAGCCGTTGCTTCAAAAAATCATGTACGTGGACCATTCAAAGCATACCGAAAACAATGCTTTAAAGAAATTGGTGGATTAAAACGAAGTATTGGTTGGGATACTGTGGATGTTTTATTAGCTAAATATCATGGTTGGACTATTAAAACGGATGAACTACTTCAAGTAAAACATTTAAAACCTACTGGTTTATCCTATACCAAATCTAGCAGATTTCTTCAAGGAGAAGCCTTTTACAAAATGCGATATGGTTTAGCAATCACATTCATTTCCGCCTTAAAAAAGGGAATAAAAAAACGAAGTATTTTATCCTTTACAAACGATTTAAAAGGTTTTTTTACTGCGAAAAATAAAAAATTAGATTTTTTAGTGACCCAAGAAGAAGGGAAATTTATTAGAAAATTACGTTGGAAAGGAATACTTGATAAATTGAAATAAAGATGCTGTGACTGTGCTCAGCATGACAGATTAAGTTCTAGAAACTCCAGTTTTTATAGTCTGCGGAAGCTTCTAATTTATCTTCTACAGTATCTTCTAATTCGCTGAAGAAATCAATTCCGGTTAATGCTTCTACCTCATCTACAGAAACCACAAACTTATACAACGGTTGGTTAGAATCTTCATGATTCATTAAAAATGCGATCACTTTCGTTTCACCCGAATTATTATCAATCAGCACCTTATAAAACTGATTTGGCACCGACACTTTTTCGGTACCTATGGTTTTCATATTTCCTTTTAAAATTCCGCCAGACACCACAAAAACGCCATCATACTTACTTGCCCAATACCGTGTTTTCTGTTCTAATCGATTCCAAACACCTGCATTAAACGCATGTTCTTGTGGGCTAATATTAGAGGTTAAAAAAGTTTCGTCATGTGCAGACTTACTATATTTTCTATCTCCAGCCGGACAAAGATGTCCGCGATCATAACCAGATTTTTTATAATTCCGCCAATGCGCTGCTCCCGTTTTTACCGCGTTATCCACTTCAAAATAAGGGCGTTTAAAATTAGCGCTACTTAAATGCGATTTTTTAAGCTCATATGCCACCCATTCTGCTTGTTCATGGGTTTCGCTATAACTTAAACTATACCCTTCATGATGTACTATCTGCCCAGTAGTACTTGTTGGCAAAAAATATTCGTTGGTATTTGTTTTTACCGTACCTCCTTGTTCTATGATACCCACTTTAATTTCATTATCGAAATAAGCATCATATCCATACACTCCAATAAGGATTAGGATAGCAATTACAGAATATATTTTTTTATTAGCCATTAAGGTTTTACAAATTTAAGCTTTATCTTTTTATTAGATTTATCCGTAATTTCTGCAATATACATTCCTGAACTTAAAAAGGAAAGATCTACATTTTTAGAATTCACATGATTTAAAGATTGCATATTTTGTCCTAGCAGATTATAAATATTCACACTTTGAATCTCATTTAAATCTTCGACACCATGTAATACCAATGTTTCTTTTTCCATATTATAAAAAACAGAAACTGGATTCGCTTCCAAATCTTGTGAAGACAAAACCTGTCCTTTTTGGTAAACTATGGAATAACGAGATACATCTACACTACTATTTATATTTAAAGTTATCCCATTATCTATTATATCATAAAACATATTTGTCTGATTATCTTTCAAATAAATAGTTTCACTTTCCGGAAAATTTAGGGTTTCTGTAATCTCAAAAGTATACGTACCAGAATCAGCTATATGGATTCCTAAAGGTATTTCATCTAACACATCAAAACTATTAAGCGCTTGAATACATAATTCTTCATCTGTAATCGCCCAATATATTTCATTGGAAAGCGCATTAAAGGTTCTACTATCGTAACCATTATTAAAACCACCACTAGCATTCGTATCATATCCTAGAGCAATGGTAGATCCGTTACTATCGGCATCACTAAATGTAAGCCAATATTTAATTCGAGTATCTGTTGTTGTTTCTTCTGTTGTTCTATAAAAAACACTTTCTCCTAGGGATTCTTTTTTAAATGCTCTTTGACTATTTTTAAAGACAATGGTACCAGCTGTATGCACTTTTACAAAAAAGCCCTGTCCTACAGGAATATAATCTTTTGGACCTCCTTTTGAGGATACTCCTCCATTTACTGGCATAGGAACACCAACAGATCCTAATAAATTATAGGTCGCATAACCACCTTGATATTGGCTTAAAACATGTGTATCATTTGAAGCAAACTGCTCATAAAAATAAAGCGAACCATCTATTACAGAAAGGTTATCATTAATAAATTTAATGGCATCTAATGCCGAAGGAAATGGATTTCCTATTAAAACTTCATCCCCTGCTAAAACATTTATAAATATATCGCCATCGTTTGCTACACCTTTAAAAACATATTTTTGATCTACAGCAGATAGGTTTCCAGAACCTTTCATGGTATAACCAAGACCTGGTATAATTGGAGTTGTTGGAGAAATAGCATGCCAATCTGCATATGCTTCAGCTAAGCCATTAAAAGTATACAACCAACGCGTACTCCATTCCATAGGACTAGCCAATGGGTTGGCATCATAACTAGTTGTAAACCCTATAGGTGCAGTTTCCGTTTCTAAATAATTTACTTGCCAATTACCATTTCTATGCACCGGACGGAGCACTCCAATAATTATAATTATATAAATTATTAGAACCTTCCTGTGTAATGGTTAAATCACCACTTCCCGAATTTAAAGATGTTCCTGTATGCTTCTGAATTAATTGTGCTTCGCCAACAAAGGCAATTGTTCCATCATTTAATATTCCATTTTCAACTTCTAACAGTACACCATCGTTTACCTGTAATGTTGCACCTAATTCCACTTGAACTTCTCTAACATATACAGCTTCATTTAGAACACCTATTGCTCCAGATTTCACGGTTAATTTTAAACAAGAATCGGTTGTATTTGGCGCATTAGCTATACCAGACCCGTTAAAATAAGAAGTTCCATCCCAAACAATTTGGTCTACATAACCTAAGGTAAAATAATCTCCATCAGAAAAAGAAACTCCCGATACGGTTGCTGTAGATCCTGAAATGGTTAAATCATAAGTCGTTGCGGTAGAAAAAGCACTAGTACTGTCGACTATCAATTGCAAAGGTTGGCAACTTTGTTTAGCTGTTAAATCTAATGCAGAAATATCAAAACTCACATCGACAGTTCCCAGGTTTCCAATTTTACTAACTCGCCATTTTGAATCTAATTGTTCTCTATAATTTACTGTTTCTGTAACAAAATTATAGGAAGGATCCTTTTTGTCTTCTCCCCAGAATAAATAATCACCATTAGACAAAGCAGAAGGTGTATTTATTCGAACAATACCGGATCCTTGAGAATCTAAATGATTACTACCATCTGAAGCTTGCCCTATTCCTGCTACACGATGATCAAAATCACCATTAGCAATATTATCGTTAGTGTAAAAATTACTAGCTGTTAAAACGATATTATATTTTGCGGATAAATAATTATTTACAATTATAGTTTCGGCCTGATTCAGCTTATAATTATATTGAATAAGCTCTGACATTTCTCCTTTAGAATAACGATTGTAATCTACATTCATCGTTCCAATAGTTAAAGGCTGATTTGAATTTATAATACTCGTACTATTTTCTCTTGCCGTTAATAGAACGCTACCATTACGAGACATAGAGCTTCTTGAATTAATAGGATTACTTCCATCAAAATCAAAACTCAAAATATAATTCTCATCATTAGAAAAAGATGCGGAACTGGTATAACGGTTATTTGAATTTACAATATCGGTTGTAAGTTTATTGTTATAAAGAAAAAAGGTATACGCATAATTCGCACTTACAGAATAAGTAAGTCTTTTACCTAATATAGCGTGTACATTATTACTGGTATAAAGGCCTTTTGGCTTAAAAACTGAAAAATAAGTAATTGCAGTAGTCCCATCTAAAATATCGGCATCCTCTACTTTTAACCAATCTCTAACCCCATTAAAGTCTACACTAGGGTAATTATTTAAAGAAGAGTTGTTGATAAAAGATGGTTGTTCGCCTGTAATCGTTTGATTTGCATCATTATTATTACCGGAAGCATCTTGCCAATTGGAAACGGCTTCTCCATCCAATAATTTTAAATCATCCACTTTTAACCAAAGGCCATTAGTAGATGTATTACCAACGCCACCTGGACCGGATTGTGAAAACATATAAATAGGGGACAATAAAGCAAGAAGCCATATTGCTAATAAGTTTTTTTTAAGCATGCTATTAATCTTAGGGCTGCAAAGGTAGGCAACAAAACCGCTATTAAAAATCATTTAACATAGCTCTTAGACCTTATTCGCTAAGATGATTAGTATAGCCGTTGATTGGAACTTATATAGCTTCTTTACACCACTAATCGCCATTAACTTCAAAAAAAAAAAAAGCCTTTCTAAATTAGAAAGGCTTTTTTATATATTTTATTTAATCTCGAAGTTTTTCTAATAATTCTTGCGCTTCCACAAATTTATAGTTTTCAGGATTGCTAGTAATAATTTCAAGTTGTTTTATTGCATTTACTTTGTCGTCCATTTTTAAATAAACTAATACTTTATACCAATACCCTTTGGAATTATCGAGACTATTACTTTCTATAAGTTCATTAAATGTAGTAAGCGCATTATTATACTCATTTAATTCCAAGAAGACAACACCTTGATATAATAGCACTGTAGTTGAAACAGTATAGCTATTTTGTATATAAGCATCAAAAAACAGATGTGCTTTTTCGTAGTTTTTATTTATAAAAGCATTTTCAGCTTCTGCTAAGGTTGTATCATCAACATCTCCTCTATTTATTAGAGAAGGTAATTCTTGCCAAGAGTTATAATTTTCGTATAACTCTAAATTACTAGTAGAATTATTAAAAACAAAATAGCCAATTAAAAAGACCACTGAAGCTGCTATTGCTAAATAAGAGAAGTAGTTTTTTCTATTGGAAGGTTTTTCTTTTACAAAGCTATCATTTACTTTTTTAACAGAAGCTTTGAATGCTTTTGCTTTGTCACTTTTTAAATAATCCTCCAGCTCTACAGTTTCTTCATCCAGATCGACAAAAGACCAATCTTCTTCATTATAATGCGCCTGCATTTCTTTATTAATAGAAATGTAGTCTACTAATTCTTGATTTTCTTGTAAAAGCAATTCAAACGCTTTTCTAGCATTAATCGATAACGTATCCTTTAGATAATCATCTGCTTGGTTTTGTAGGTTTTCAGACAGGCTCATAATTCTTTTAATTCTTTAAATCTAAGGTCTTTTTTTATCGTTTCGGTTAATTTGTTTTTACACTTAAAAACGCGTTGTCTCACTACAGATTCACTATTATAGTCCAACTCTTCAGCAATTTGCTTATACGACATTTTATTAAAGAATCGTTTTAAAACTTCTTTACAATTCCCAGAAATCGCTTCTAATTTTTCTTGAAAGAATTCCCAACGTTCTTGTTCTAAAATACTTCTTGCTAATTCACGTTCTTCACTTCCTTGTTCCTTAACAGCATCATTTGTTACCAATCTTTTTCGTTTATTTAATTCACGACGCCATAAATTTTTACATGCAACAAAGAGATATGCTTCAAAAGAAGAGTTGATTTGAAAGGATTTAACCTGAACACGTGCCATAATTTGTAGTAATGCTTTTTGAAAAACATCCTCTGCATCTGCATGTTGTCCTTTATTCTCCAACACAAAATACTTTACATTAGGAAAAACCTTCTGGTATATTTCTAAGATCACTTTCTCATTATTATTTTTTAGTCCAGTGATAAAGTAATTAGGGTCTTTCATTTAATAGTTTGAAAAAAAATTAATTATTGGGTAACAAATATATATATTTATGAACGAGTAGTTATAATTTAAAAACGAACAAAATGAAAACAAGATTAATTTTATTATTGACGTTAAGCTTTATGTTATTTAATGGATGCTCTACGGAAGAAACATTTGTAAATGAGAATGAAGCAGAAACTATAATCGAAAAGACAGAATCTGCATTAATAGAAACAAATTCAGAAACATCTACTACCGCCACTAACAGACCCGAAGGATGGACTCCTCCTGGCAGAGAGGTACCTCCTGTAGATTTCGAACACCCAGATGGAACCATGTTATATATAATTGAATTCACACCAGGCCTTACTATAACGCAAAAACAAGCTGCTAGAGTTAGATATAGACCTTATCTAGGTATTATGGATACTACGGTATGTACCACGAATCCAGATATAGAAATTTGGACTCTAGACACAGCAACTTATAATGACGATACCATTACGGCACCTCCTTATGATTGTTCTTCATGCTCTGTAACTAATACTGAGCCAGGAAAAGATATTCATGTTGAAGAGGATCCTGATATTATAAGAGCGGCTATAAGCACAACTAATATTCCTTGTACAGAATAATGTATTGAAAATCAGCTAATATTGAAACAGTTAATCCTATTATTTTTTATGCTATCTTTTTGCAAATTATTTGCACAACTAGATAGTAATCCGGATAGTTTACTAACAGAATACAAAAAACAAAATGAGTTAACAAAATACGCAGAATTAGCACATGATATTTCGCTAACATATAATACAAAAGGAGACGTTAGCAAAGCGCTTAAATATGGATTATTAGAAGTAAAATTTAAAAAACACCTCTCCTTAGAAAAACAAAAAAACAGCCTATTTAATTTAGGGCTGTTTTTTTTTAAAACAGAAAACTATGCTAAATCTATAGAAGCATACAACAAAGTTATTGACAGCTTTAGTATTGATGAACAAACATATATAGCATACTCTCAAAATGCCAGAAACTACAAGGAATTAGGAGATTATTTTCAAGCAGTAAACTACTTAAAAAAAGGATTAGAAAACCCTGAGAAAATAGCAACCAAAAGGCTACCTAGAATCTATTTAAGTTACATAATACTTAACAATATGATTGGTAGCCATAAAAGTATTTTAGAAAACAAAAAACTTTATAAAATAGTAGATTCTTTAAGTACTATAACCACTTTAAGTGAGACTAACCTCTATTCATTAAATAATGAATATGGTATATTCTACAAAAGTGATTTTAACTATAATTTCAACAAAAGCAAATACTATTATTTAAAAAACTTAAAAAAAGATTTAGAAAACAATAACCAAGAAATGATTGCATCATCATACAATAATCTTGGAGTTTTATATAATAAAGAAAAAAAAGACAGTGCAATTTTCTTCATAAATAAAGGAATTGAACACACACAAAAAAACACATACTTAACAAGTCTTCACATTAACAAATCCGAATATTATTTTAATAAAGGAAAAACAAAGGAGGCTTTAAAAACATTACAACAAGCACTACAATTAACAATCCCAACTAAGATAGATAGCGCAATTACTTTCTCTCCTAGTTTTAAGACTCTTACTACTTCTAAAAACAAAATACTCTCCTTATTAGTTTTAAAAGAAAAATCTAAATATATCCTAGAAAACAAAGTATTATCTAAGGATAGTGAATTACTTCAAGTTGCCTATACCAGTATATCGCTAGCAGATAAACTTATAGACGCAATTAGAATGGAAAGTAACGAAAGTCAATCTAAATTACTTTGGCAAGAAGAGGCTTCCGAAACTTTTATGTTAGGCGTGAAAGCTTGTTACAAATTAAACAAACCCGAAGAAGCCTTTTATTTTATAGAAAAAAACAAAGCCTTATTACTATTAGAAAACATTAAGCAAAACAGACTAAAATTGAGCTCTAAAATTCCTTTAGAAATTTTACAAAAAGAACAAGATTTTAAGAAAGGTATTTATGCCATAGAAAATGAGTTAAATAAAAGTTCTAGCAAAGTTTTAAAAGATCAATATCACAGTTTAAAAATTGAATACAATAGCTTTAAAGAATCTTTAAATTCAAACTATCCAGAATATTATTCTTCTAAACAACCTATTACCATTACCTCCATGGATGCTATTAAAAATAGCTTAGATAAAAACACGACCATACTAGAATACATAGTAAACAAAGAGGAAGGTTTCGTTTTAACCATCACTAAAAACAGTGTCCACTTATTTAAATTAGACAAAGCCGAAAACTTAGAAGCAGAAATTACCGAATATCTGAAACTCCTACAAAAACCCCTAAATACTTCGGAAGAACTTAAAGATTACAAAAAATTATCGAATCAACTTTGTAGTTATTTATTACCTTTTAAAAACAAGGACATCCTAAAAAACAAATTAATAATTGTTCCAGATTACACACTACAGAATCTACCGCTTGAAAGTTTAAAAAAAGACGATAGATACTTGATTGAAGATTTTGAAATATCGTATACCTATTCCTTATCTTTTTTAGAAAAAAATAAAAAACTGAAGCGAGAAGCAAAACAAGAGTGTATAGCCTTTGCTCCTAAAACTTTTACTTATGACAACCTTAAAACCTTACCGAGAAGTGAGGCTGAAGCAAAAACGATAAGCGAGCTATTAAATGGAAAAGTATTATTAGACGCCACTGCCAATAAAACCAATTTCTTTAAAGAAATTAACAAACACAAAATTATTCATTTAGCGACACACGCCAATGCCAATGATTCTATTTCTCCATGGATTGCGTTTAAAAATGACAAACTATATTTAAACGAATTATACACCACAAAAAACCAAGCGGAATTAGTAGTGCTAAATGCATGTAATAGCTCTTTGGGAGAGATCAAATCTGGAGAAGGCGTATTTAGTCTAGCACGTGGTTTCTTTTATTCTGGTGCAAATAGCGTTGTCTCTTCCCTTTGGAATGTAAACGATAAATCTAATGCAGCAATAACAACTAGCTTTTACAAATACCTTAAAGATGGCAAGACAAAAAGTGCCTCGCTAAGACAAGCCAAATTAGATTATTTAAACTCCCATTCTTTAAGTGAAGCTTCTCCTTATTATTGGTCTACGTTAATTTTAATTGGTGATAATTCCGCAATTTATTCCAACAATAAGACACTGTATTACATTATTTTAAGTGTTTTTCTATGCATATTCTTATTTTTTATTCTAAAAAAACTAAAAATCGTGGGTAACAAGTCTTAAACTTCTGGAACAATTAAGAAAACAACTAATTCTTAATTATTTTGAAAGACACTTTATCCTTTTTAGTACAATCGCTTCTTCAAAAAAATAAAATTAAAATTGATGGAGACGAATTAGATTTCCAAATACAAAGCCATCCTTCATATCCTAGTTTACATGCAATAACCGGAGTATTAAGTCATTTTGATATTGAAAATGCAGCTATTAGAGTTCCTATAGACACAGAAATTCTAGAACAACTACCTAGTAGTTTTATCGCACAAATAAAACGTAATGAGGTTACCGATTTTGCTTTAGTTGTAAAAAAAGGTAAAAACTATAAAATCGTATCTAGCAATAAAGAAAACGAAACCATTTCTGAAACCACTTTTTTAGAGCAGTTTACAGGAATTATAGTTGCTATAGAAAAAGACGAAACAAAAACTACAAGTCAAGAAAGCACAGACAATATTCAAAAACCATTATTTGCTATTTCCTTAGTATTACTTGGGGTCTTATTTTTCGTTTCAAATCCAAGTTTAAGTGCATCCATTTACTTTATTTTATCCCTAATAGGTATTGGAATTAGCCTTTTAATCATTCAGCATGATTTGGGATTAAGTTCTAAAATAATAGAAAGTATTTGCTCTCAAGAAAGTAAAACAACGAACTGTAGTGCGGTTTTAAACTCTAAAGGTGCTAACCTTTATAAAAACATAAAACTTAGTGATGTAAGCCTTATTTATTTTGTGGCAATTAGTATTGCTACTCTTTTTTTAGTCTTAACAAAAACAGCTTTAGACGCATTATACATTATCAGTTTAGCTGCTACTCCAATAATTATATACTCCGTTTATTATCAAATAAAAACGGTTAAAAATTGGTGTGTTCTTTGTCTAGCTGTCGCTTCCGTTTTAGCGTTGCAAGCTTCCGTTTTCTTTTTTACACCATCTAATTTTAATGCAATCCGTATGGAAACCGCTTTATTAATAGGATTCTCCTTTATTATAATAGCGTCTGTTTGGTTGTTTATTAATTCCAAATTAAAGCAAGAACAAGCTTTTAAAAAGTTAAGAATCGCCTCTAATAAATTTAAAAGAAATTTTGATTTATTTAATACACTGCTACAACAATCTGAAACCATAAATCCAGTAATTGAGAATACTTCTGAAATAATTTTAGGAAACAAGAATGCGCCTCTAAACATTACAATAATCACAAACCCTTTTTGCGGACATTGTAAAAGCGTGCATAATTTAGTAGAATCCATACTTAAAACACATCACAACGAGGTAAACATTACAGTTCGATTCAACATAAACACAAGCAACTTAGAAAGTAATGGTGTATTAGTTTCTAGTAGATTATTAGAATTATTTCATACCGAAGGGGAATTAAAATGCTTAGAAGCTATGCATGACATTTACAATAATGCAGATGCAACATCTTGGTTAACGAGGTGGAAAAAAGCTTCGAATGCAGATATTTATAAAGACATTTTGGAAACAGAAAATAATTGGTGTTTAGATAACAACATCAATTTTACACCAGAAATATTAATTAATGGTAAATCATTTCCAAAAGCATATGACAGAAGTGATTTAATCTATTTTATAGAAGACCTAAACGAGTCTTGCAGTATAAACACAAATCAATTACAAGAAACACTATAAAACAGCAAAACCCTTAATAAAAAGGGTTTTGCGTTTAGAACAATATTCTCTCGCGAAGAATAGACACAAACCGTGAGTGTCTTTAATGTTCACGGCAAATATAATTTATTAAATATTTTTATTATGAAAAATTTAAAAAACTTAGGAAAAGCTTTAACTAAAGCCGAGCAAAAAACAATTAATGGAGGTCTTAGAGACGGGTCTTTTCCAGGAGATGTTAGCGGACCAGGTAATAATCCATGTGGATTTATGACTTGTATGAATCAATTTGGAAGATGTCAGTATTGCTCCTTTGACGAATGGTATGGAAATGAATGGGGAAACTAATTCAGAACGACTAATTTTCAGATGAAAAAACAGACACAAACTGCGAGTGTCTTTAATGTTCACAGCACATACAATTCACTAAATATTTTAATTATGAAAAAATTACAAAACTTAGGAAAAGCTTTATCTAAAGCGGAACAACAATTTATTACTGGAGGAAAAGGAGATTGGGCAGTAAGATGTGCAAGTGGCGTACTAATTGAAAATGCTCCAGATGGTAGTGCCGAAACAGCGGCTTGGGCTTGTCATAATCAAGGTGGAGCTACTGCTTCAATTTGTGCAGGTTCCAACTGTTAAAACCATAAAGGATAGGCTGTTTTAAGAGACAACCTATCCTTTATTAATACTATTTATTTCTGAATAGGATTATACTCTGAATATTACTCTTAATCACATAAATAATTGAAAAAATTCCCAACATACAAACAAGCAGAATCAAAAGACTGTGGACCAACATGCTTAAAAATAATAGCGAAGCATTATGGTAAAACACTATCTGTAAATCAGCTTAGAAATATTAGCGAAACTACCAGAGAAGGTAGCAGTTTACTTAATTTAAGTGATGCTGCCGAAACGGTTGGTTTTAGAAGTTTGGGAGTGAAGTTAACTTTAGAGGAATTACAAAAAGCACCACTACCTTGTATTCTACATTGGAACAAGGATCATTATGTGGTGCTTTATAAAATAAAAGGCCCATCTTCCGTCTTCCCAAAAGGAAGAAACCAAAAAAAAAACATCTATTATATTTCCGACCCTGCACATGGATTAATAACCTATACAAAAGAAGAATTTTTAAAATTTTGGATTGGTAACAATGCTACAGAAACGACACAAGAAGGTATTGCATTACTATTAGATCCTACACCAAAGTTTTACAATAATGAATTTGACGAAGATGAAGAACAAAAATTCAACTTCACCTATCTATCCAAATACCTATACAAGTACAAAAGCTTTATTATTCAACTATGTATTGGTTTATTAGCTGCAAGTTTACTACAGTTAGTAGTGCCATTTTTAACCCAAAGTGTTGTAGATGTCGGTATAGAAAACAGAGACCTCAACTTTATCTACCTTATTCTATTTGCCCAAATTGCTTTATTTATTGGTAGAACAGGAATAGAGATTGTTAGAAGCTGGATTTTATTACATGTAAGTACTAGAATAAACATTTCGTTAATTTCCGATTTCTTTATCAAATTAATGCTACTTCCTATCTCCTATTTTGATGTAAAAATGACAGGAGATTTATTACAACGTATTAACGACCATAAACGTATTGAACAAATACTAACTACCTCATCGTTAAATGTACTTTTTTCTATGGTAAACTTTATAGTATTCAGTTTTGTACTGTGCTATTATAGTTTACAAATATTTACCATTTTCGTTGTAGGAAGTTTTCTGTATTTTCTATGGATTAAAATATTCCTAAAAAAACGTGCGACTCTAGATTACAAGCGTTTCTCGGCCATGAGCCAGGAACAAAGTACGGTTATCGAGCTTATAAACGGTATGCAAGATATTAAACTGCATAATGCCGAAAAACAAAAACGCTGGGCATGGGAACACACACAAGCAAGACTATTTAAAGTATCGATAAAAAGTTTAGCATTAGAGCAAACCCAAAGTGTTGGTTCTTCTTTTATCAACGAATTAAAAAATATTTTTATCACTATTTTATCTGCCAAACTAGTAATAGATGGCGAGATAACGCTAGGTATGATGCTTGCTATTTCATATATAGTCGGACAATTAAATTCTCCGGTGCAACAACTTATCAATTTTGTAAGAGAACTACAAGACGCTAAGATCTCCTTAGATCGTTTAAGCGAAATCCATAATATGGATAATGAAGAAATCGATCCACAAAATAAAATTCATGACGTCCCAAAAAGTGGTTCTATTTCCATTAAAGAGCTAACCTTTTCTTATACGGGTAGCGATATTGAAGTATTAAAGGATTTAAACCTTAATATTCCCGCGAACAAAACCACTGCTATTGTTGGTACCAGCGGAAGCGGAAAAACCACATTAATGAAATTACTTTTAGGCTATTACAAACCGAACGAAGGTGATATTTTAATAGATAAGTTTTCATTACAAAACATTTCTCAAAAATCATGGAGAGACCATTATGGTGTGGTCATGCAAGAAGGCTATATTTTTAATGACACCATTGCAAATAACATTGCTATTGGAGAAGACACTGTAGATAAAAAAAGATTAGCACACGCTATTGAGGTTGCTAATATTAGAGAATATATAGAATCACTACCTCTTTCTTATAATACTAAAATTGGTGCAGAAGGAACAGGCTTAAGTACCGGACAAAAACAACGTTTATTTATTGCAAGAGCAGTTTATAAAAATCCGGATTACTTGTTTTTTGATGAAGCAACTTCCGCATTAGATGCAAATAACGAAAAGGTAATCATGGAAAACCTAAACACCTTTTTTCAAGATAAAACTGCAATCGTAATTGCACACCGATTAAGTACCGTAAAAAACGCACACCAAATTGTGGTTTTAGAAGACGGCAAAATTGTAGAAATAGGAAATCATACAGCATTAGTAGCAAAAAAAGGAAATTATTATAACCTGGTTAAAAACCAGTTAGAATTAGGAAATTAAATATCAGGTTGAGCGCAATCGAAACCTTTTATGTGAAAAAAAAAAAAAAAAAATCCTGCATGCGCAGGAATAGAAAACATTCTCTCGCGAGGAATAGACACAAACCTGGAGTGTCTTTAAATGATCGAGGCAAACTTAATTTATACATATTTTTATTATGAAAAATTTAAAAAATTTAGGAAAAGCTTTAACTAAAGCAGAACAAAAAACTATTAATGGAGGATGGAGACAATTTTGTTGGAAAGGAAGTTCATGTAGAATAGTAAGCACAAGTTGTTGGGAAGTTCAATGTCAGCCAGATTATACTGACCCAATTTTCTAATTAGACTTTAAGAGAGTAAAATTTTAATATTTTACTCTCTTATTTATTAATATTTACAATAAAAAATGTCAAAAAAACTAGAAGAAATAGAATTACGTAGCGAGCAAGTACAAGACATATTATCTTATGTACCACATTGGATGATAAGGTATGGCAACCTCCTATTTTTAGGTTTAATCCTTTTGTTCTTTAGTTTAAGTTATCTAATAAAATATCCAGATGTAATTGCTACCGAAGCATTATTAACCACTAAAATACCACCCGAAAAACTAATCGCACAAAGTACTGGTAAACTGGAAACCATTTTAATAAAAGAAAATGATTTGGTGATTAAAAACAGCCCTTTAGCGGTTATAGAAAACACTTCTAACTTTGAAGATGTTTACAGATTAAAAGCCATTATAGATACTATAAAGGTGAATACCAAATCCTTTAATTTCCCTGTACATGAATTACCTGTTTTGTTTTTAGGAGATATTGACACCCAATATGCTTTATTTGAAAACAGCTACCTTCAATATACATTAAACAAAGACTTAAAACCTTTCTCTAATGAAGCATTGGCTAATAAAAATTCTATTTCCGAATTACATAGAAGACTTCAAAATGCCAACCAACAATTAACGTTACATCGTTCTGAATTAAGTCTGAAAAAGATAGACTTAGAACGCAACAAAACATTATTTAATAAAGGCGTAATCTCTAAATTAGATTTAGATCAAAAACAAATAGAATATCATCAAGCCGTTGGTAATATAAAAAGTTTTGAATCTTCCATTTCTCAAATACGGGAATCTATAAGTAATGGAAACAAATCTTCTAAAGGCACAGAAATAAATAGAACCAAAGAAGAAATGATGCTATTAAAAAGTGTCATTCAATCGTTCAAGCAACTTAAAAAAGCTATTAAAGACTGGGAAACGCAATATGTATTAAAATCGAATATAAATGGAAAAGTAGCATTTTCTAATTACTGGAGAACGAACCAAACCGTAAATCAAAACGATCTAATCTTTACTATTATCCCAACAGAAAGCTCCACATTTATTGCAAAGTTAAAAACACCAGCTACTAATTCTGGAAAATTAAAAGTAGGGCAAAACGTTAATATTAAATTAGAAAACTATCCAGAAGCTGAATTTGGAACCTTACAAGCCAAAGTAAATCACATCTCACTGGTTCCCGATAAAGAAGGTTTTTATATCGTATTAGCCGAATTGCCAGAAAATTTAATAACCTCTTATAAAAAACCAATAGACTTCAAACAAGAAATGTCTGGTACTGCAGAAATTATAACCGAAGACCTACGCTTAATGGATCGGTTTTTCTACCAAATAAAAGACATTTTTAAATAAAACATGCGCTCTCGCGAGGAATAGACACAAACCTTGAGTGTCTTTAATGATCAAGGCAAAATTAATTTATAATCTTTATATTATGAAAAATTTATTAAATTTAAGTAAGCCTTTAACAAAAGAGGCACAGAAATCTATTTTAGGAGGTACATACCCTGCAACTGTATGTAAAGCAACCTGTAATGATGGTAGTATTGTAACAGTAGCAAGTTGTTCTGTACAAGGGTGTGGTGAAGATTCTAGTGGTGCGAAAAGTTGTAGTTGTGGTCACGCTGGACCTTTAGGTTAAATTATCTAGTAGTAGCTAATACTTATATTTTAAATTTAACCATCTTATTTATTGAGGTGGCTTTATTTTAAATAACATTGGTTTATTTTAAATAAAAACACTATTAATTACTATGAAAAAAAACGAAAAATCAACATTTTTTTTATTACTGATCACAATTCTTGTTGGATTTTTAAATTGTAAGCAAAAAACAGAAATATCAAAAAAAGAAAGCATAGCAAAATCAGTTTTTTTATTTCCGGAACAAACTAGTGACACTATAATAAAATCGGTACTACTAGATGAAACTAATGTTGAGTATACCAATAAACCATTTTTACTAAAATCTAAAAATGAAAATTTAAACTTAAGTTTCAATCTAAAAACCCCAAGGCTATTTAGGTTTTATAGTTTTGAACCTATGTCCAATCCATTCATAATTTATGTTACACCAGGAGACACACTTAGTTATAGATTAGAAAAACAAGTAATTGTTTTTAAAGGTACTAATGCAGCACACTATAATTTTTTTAAAGAACTTTATGATTTAAAGTTTGAGTATATTAAATATGATGAGAAATTAGGTGTTTTAGATTTTAAGAAAATCAAAAAAAAAGAATATCAAAAAAGATTAGATTTTTTAGAGCAATATGTAAATAATAAACAAACTTCTATTTCTTTTTATAAAAAAATAAAAGAAGTTTTAAGATTTCAATATCTAAGTGGAATAATGAATACAAACATATTCCCTAAAGGAACAATAACTAATTATACAGAATACCTTGAAGATATAACTATTGAACTGTTTAAAAGAAATGATCAAGATGATAATTTGTATTTTCAGTTAGCTTTAACCAACTATCTTAAAATTATAACAGATAATAATAATAATAATAATAATTCAAAAGAAGCATTAGAATATCAATTAGACTTAATTAATCAAAATTTAAAAGGTAAAACTAAAGAATATGCTATTACAAAAATGATTTTTGAATTTAATAATCATTTAAATATTAAAGATATAAACTATCTAAAAGATAAAATAAAGTTCTATTTACCCCAAATAAATGTAGAAGACTATAGAGCTGTAATAAATAGAATTTTTAACCAAATAAATAAAATTAACAACTCCTTAAGTGATGAAATCTTTAATTCAATTGTATTGGACATAGATGGAAACAATATTACTTTTAAAGATGTTTTAAATAAACAAGGAGACAGAATTAAAATTATTGATTTTTGGGCAAGTTGGTGCGCACCATGTATAAAGGACATTAAAGAAAGTTACTTATACAGACAAAGGTTAATTAAAGAAAAAAATGTAGAATTTCTTTATTTTTCAATAGATGAAAAACAAGATAATTGGAGAAAAAAAGTAAGTGAATTAAAAAGGTTTGGAATGAACAAAGATCAATACCTAATTACGGACAAAAATAATGCAGCTATAAAAACTTTTTTTAATTTTAACACTATTCCACATTATGCAATTCTAGATAATAAAAACAATGTGTTTCTAATAAACTCTCCTTCTCCAAGTGATACTTTAGAACTTAATGCTATTATAAAAAAGATTGATTCATTGAATATTATACAATGAATTTATTTTATTGAAGAATTGCGTTAAAATAGTTAAACACAATAAAGTTAGCATCAACTGTTTAAAATACTCTCTCGCGAGAAATAGACACAAACCTTGAGTGTCTTTAATGATCAAGGCTCATTTAATTTATAAATATTTTTATTATGAAAAATTTAAAAAACTTAGGTAAAACTTTAACTAAAGCAGAACAAAAAGAAGTTAATGGAGGAAAAAGACTTATGGAATGTTCCTCAGACAGTGATTGTGGTACAAACAACACATGTTCAGAATCTTCTTTCTCGAAAGTAATTTGCTATCAAAACGCTTGTATGTTAGTTGCATGCTAAACAAAAAAAAGCAAGTATTGAGATTAAATACTTGCTTTTTTATTTACTATTTAAAACTAGTTTTTAAAGTTTCATTCTGAGCTATAGAAGCTATTTATTATATAAGAAGCTAACACTAGCTCAATGGTTAGAATAACAAAAAAAGCCTTTCCGAATCTGGAAAGGCTTTTTTATATAATAGGAGTTCTAAACTTTTACTTCAAACTAGCCAAACTACTTTTTAGCGTCTCTATTTTAGCCAAAGCATCTGCTTCTTTTTTACGTTCGTTTGCAATCACTTGTTCTGGTGCTCCTGCAACAAAACGCTCGTTAGATAGTTTCTTTTGCACCGATTTAAGGAAACCTTCGGTATACCCTAATTCTTCGGTTAACTTTTTAATTTCTGCTTCTATATCTATTGCGCCATCCATTGGAATAAAATATTCGTTAGATTTTACTCTAAACGTTAAAGCGCCTTCTACAGGTTCTTTTACATATGCTATAGCTTCTAGGTTTCCTAGTTTTGCAATTACAGCATCAAATACGGTATTTACATTTTCGTTATTGATTACCGAAAAACCAATAGCATCTTTAAACGCAATGTTCTTTTCTTTTCTAACGGTTCTTATTCCCGAAATTACTTCCGAAGCAAACTCAAACTGAGAAATAATCTCTTGGTTTACTGGTTTTACTTCTGGCCATTTTGCAATGATTAATGCTTCTTCTGGAGTACGCTCTGCAATATACTGCCAGATATCTTCTGTCAAGAATGGCATAAATGGATGTAATATTTTTAAGTTGTCTTCAAAAATAGCCATCACTTTATTATAAGTAGCTGCATCAATTGGTTGTTGATATGCTGGTTTTACGATCTCTAATAACCATCCGCAGAAATCATCATAAATCAACTTATAAATAGACATTAAAGCATCGCTTAGTCTGTATTTACTAAAGTGATCTTCAATTTCTATTAATGCAGTACTAAACTTCGCTTCGTACCAATCTAAAGCAATTTTACTAGAGTTTGGTTGTTCTATCGTTTCGCTAACTTCCCATAAATTGGTTAAGTTAAATGCATTCCATATTTTGTTTCCAAAACCTTTTCCTTGTTGGCAAAGTGCTTCGTCAAACATTAAATCATTTCCTGCTGCACTACTAAATAACATTCCAACACGAACACCATCTGCACTATATTCTTCAATTAGCTTTAAAGCGTCTGGTGAGTTTCCTAGAGATTTACTCATTTTACGACGTTGCTTATCACGTACTAAACCGGTTAAGTATACATTATTAAATGGCTTTTCGTCTTTATACTCATAACCTGCAATAATCATACGAGCAACCCAAAAGAATAAAATATCTGGTCCAGTTACTAAATCGTTAGTAGGATAGTAATATTTAATTTCTTCGTTTTCCGGATTACGAATACCATCAAAAACAGACATTGGCCATAACCAGGAGCTAAACCACGTGTCTAAAGCGTCGGTATCTTGACGTAAATCTTCCGCTTTTAAATCTGCTTTCCCGGTTACTTTTTGTGCTTTCTCTACCGCTAATTCGATAGTTTCAGCAACTACAAAATCTTCTTTTCCATCGCCATAGAAATAGGCAGGAATTTGTTGTCCCCAAAGTAATTGACGAGAGATATTCCAATCGCGAATATTCTCCATCCAGTGACGATAGGTATTTTCAAATTTCTTCGGAAATAATTTAATTTCCGCATCTTCCCCTAAAACAGCTTCAATTGCTGGCTTTGCCAACTCTTCCATTTTTAAGAACCATTGATCACTTAATCTTGGTTCTATTACTGCTTTTGTTCTTTCTGAAGTTCCTACTTTATTTATATGTGTTTCCGTTTTAACTAAAACACCTGTTGCTTCTAATTCTTTTACTACATTTTTTCTTGCTACAAATCGGTCTTGACCTTCAAATTGCAATCCGAAGCTATTTAAACTAGCATCTTCATGAAAAATATCGATCACTTCTAATTGATGCTTATCCCCAAGATTTTTATCGTTTTCATCATGCGCTGGAGTTACTTTTAAACAACCAGTACCGAATTCTACATCTACATATTCGTCTTCAATAATTGGGATTACACGATTACAAATTGGTACAATCGCTTTTTTTCCACGTAAGTGTGCAAAACGTTCGTCTTCTGGATTGATACAAATTGCGGTATCCCCAAAAATAGTTTCAGGTCTTGTAGTAGCGATAGTTAATGTATCGTCGCTTCCTTCAATTTTATAATTGATATAATAAAGATTTCCTTGACGTTCTTCATGAATTACTTCTTCATCAGAAAGCGTTGTTTTTGCTTCCGGATCCCAGTTTACCATGCGGTAACCTCTATAAATCAATCCTTTTTCGTGTAAATCCACAAAGACTTTAATTACAGCTTCCGACATATCGTCATCCATTGTAAACTTGGTTCTGTCCCAATCACAAGAACATCCTAACTTTTTAAGTTGCTCTAATATTACACCTCCATATTCTTCGGTCCATTCCCAAGCATGTGCTAAAAACTCTTCTCTTGTTAAATCGTTTTTGTCTATTCCTTGCTCCTTCAATTTAGCAACAACTTTCGCTTCTGTAGCAATAGATGCATGATCTGTTCCAGGAACCCAACACGCATTTTTACCCAACAAACGTGCATGACGTATAAGAACATCTTGTATAGTATTGTTAAGCATGTGTCCCATATGTAAAACTCCCGTGACATTTGGTGGCGGAATCACAATGGTATATGGCTCTCTTTCGTCTGGTGTGGAATGAAAATATTTATGTTCTGTCCAGTAGCTGTACCACTTACTTTCTACACTATTTGCATCATATTTTGATGGAATGTTCATACTTTGGAATAGTTTTTGAATAATATTATGCAAAAGTACTTATAATTTATATTTTGAAAAATATTAATGGGGTTTAATGTACCTTTAAGCCTAAAGTTTATGTTAAGATTTGTGCATTACATCCATTATTTTTGCAGAATGTCTGAAAAGTAAGTAGATTTACAATAGAGTCCAAAACAAAAACAACGCAAACATCTAATAATTAAAGGTGTGCGATTTAAAATAAAAATAATTTAAATTAAAAAATGATGAAACAAATACTTACAATTTTATTTATCGGAATATTTAGTTTTTCAATGACTGCTCAAGCAAAAATTGAATTTAAAACAACGACAGTAGATTATGGTACTATAGAAAAAGGTGCCGATGGTATTAGAACTTTTGAGTTTACTAATACTGGAGATGCACCACTTATTATTTCTAAAGTATCTTCAAGTTGTGGTTGTACAGTACCATCTAGCCCTAAGGAACCAATTATGCCCGGAGCTACTGGAGAAATACAAGTAAAGTATGACACAAAACGTGTAATGCCTATTCGAAAAACAATTACTGTTCTTTCTAATGCAGAAACACCAACGGTTGCTTTAAAAATTAAAGGAGAAGTAATTGATCCTAGTAAATCAAGTGTTCTTGAAAAAAGAGAAAAGAGCGTAATAGAAAATTAATTTTCTTACAATAATTATAATTTCAAAAGGTTGTTTGCAAATAAGTAAACAACCTTTTTTTTTGTTAAAACAAACTTTCTAATTGAAACTGAAAGTCTAATTCTTCACCAAACCGATCTACTTTTATTTTTATATGCTTACCATCTTTGTCATAAAAATATTGTGTCATTTGTTGTAACGTAAAATTATAGGTTTCCTTTCCATTTATTCTAAAAATGATATCACCAACTTGCAGTCCTGCTTTTTCTGCGGGCGAATCTTTACGAAGCTCTACGATTGTAAAAACAGGTTTAACGGCTAGCTTATAATTTGTATCAAAAACAATTCTAGTTCCTTGTCCGTTATCTAAACTACTAGAGCCTTCTTGGTTTTTAATACTATTGGAAAAATCTTTTTCTCGCACTAATCTAATTCCGTTTTGCTCTAACTCAATGCCACTTTTATTATAACTAAAAGGCTCTTTAAAATGTTTATTCTTTTTTAGTTGGATAGAAGCTTTTTGATAATTGAAAACAATATGAAACCTTTTTAAAATATCTCCTGCAATACTACCATTTCGGTCTTTATGATTTTTTGCAAACGAAATAGAAGTAGCTTCAGGAAAAGCAACATTTGCATTTTTTAGAATAAAGCTATTAATTGCAAAAGCATCGACTTTGGCTCGTTTTCCATATACGCTTCCGCTTAATCCGTGTCCTAAAAAATCAATAAAACTATTACGGTGTGCGTTTATACCTAAGGAAGCATCTTCAAATAGCCAAAGAGAATCACTTCCGCCAGAATCTATTAATAACTTAACGGGGATTTTCACATCATCAATAGTTACTTGCGCATTTATATAAGGCTTCTTATTATAAAAATACAAAGGCAGATACTCACACTTTTTACATTTTTTGGATGTGTACGTTTCATTTTCATGAATCTTAATAACCTTAGAAGCATAGTTTATTTCTACCACTAAATCTTTAAAAAAATCATACCCTATAATACCATGAATGGGAATTCCAAGTTTTGGCGCAAAATCTAATTTAGAATTATAAACCACAAATAGGTCTTGGTCTATGTTAAGCGCTTCCCCAATTTCTATGCTATTATTTCTAGATCGCAATGCTTCTACCGATTCTCCTTCCCCTAAACCACGAATTACTATTTTTTCGGCATTATTAATTTTTAAGGTTTCATGGATATTATAAATATTAAACAGAATAGGCTTGCTCACTCCTGTATCTAAGATAAAAGAAAGTGTTACGCCATTTATTTTTACAGGAATTACAACTAAATTATTAATTAATTTAAACTTTATTTTATCCCTTTTCTTTTTATTTTGAATTACAAAAGTGCCTTGAGAAAAACCAAAAAAGGAGATACTAAATAGAAACAGAAAAGTAAAGGCTATCTTTTTCATAAGCTCAAAAAACACTTCTCCTTCAATTTACAAATCTTTAGCCTAAAATCTGTATTTAGTGCTGCTTTTTAAAAAAACTTTGATATAATTTTCGCAACTTTGTATCTCAAATACTTATAAAATGCCAGCAATTTCAAAAAAAGGGCAGTTGATGCCGCAATCACCTATTAGAAAACTAGTTCCATTTGCTGAAGAAGCTACTAAAAATGGAAAATCCATATATTATTTAAACATTGGCCAACCAGATATAAAGACGCCAGAAATAGCATTAAATGCTGTGAAGTCGATTTCTTTAGAAGTATTAGCATACTCTAGATCGGAAGGCTCTGAACAGTACAGAACAAAAATAGCGAACTATTACGCTAAAAATGATATTCAGGTAAAACACGACGATATTATTGTAACAACCGGAGGAAGTGAAGCATTGCTTTTTGCCTTTGGAAGTATTATGGATGTGGATGATGAAATTATTATTCCAGAACCTTTTTACGCAAACTACAATGGTTTCTCTACTTCTTCTGGAGTAAAAGTGGTTCCTGTTATATCTAAGATTGAAGACAATTTTGCTTTACCTCCAATTGAAGAATTTGAAAAACTTATTACGCCAAGAACCAAAGCAATTCTAATTTGTAACCCAGGAAATCCTACAGGTTATTTATATTCTAAAGAAGAAATTAAAAAACTTGCTGCAATAGTAAAAAAGCACGATTTGTTTTTAATTGCGGATGAAGTATATAGGGAATTTGCCTATGATGGGAATACGCATTATTCTATCATGCAAGAAGAAGGATTAGAAGAAAACGCTATCATGATTGATTCTGTATCTAAAAGATATAGTATGTGTGGTGCAAGAATTGGTTGTTTGGTTTCTAAAAACAAAGAAGTAATACAAACTGCACTAAAATTTGCACAAGCAAGATTAAGTCCGCCAACCTTAGCACAAATTGCAAGTGAAGCCGCTTTAGATACGCCTCAAAGTTATTTTGATGATGTTATTGAAGAATATGTAGAAAGGCGTAATGTGCTTATCACCGAATTGCAAAAAATAGAAGGTGTACAAGTAGCAACACCAAAAGGTGCCTTTTATTGTATTGCACAATTACCAATTAAAAATAGTGATGCTTTTGCACAATGGCTTTTAGAAGATTTTGACTTAAATGGAGAAACCGTTATGGTAGCTCCTGCTGGCGGATTCTATTCTACTCCAGGTGTTGGTTTAAACCAAATACGCATTGCATATGTGCTTAACAAAGAAAGCTTAGTAAAAGCAGTACATATTATTAAAGAAGCTCTTAAAGTATATAAAGACTAGTGCAAATACAACATAACATATCTTTAAAAGAATATAACACTTTTGGTATAGATGCAAAAGCAAAACACTTTGTATCCATAGATGCTATCGAAAGTTTAAAAAGCGTGCTTCAACTGCCAGAATACCAAAAAAGGTTTATTCTTGGCGGTGGAAGCAATATGCTACTTACTAAAGACGTGGAAGCACTAGTAATGCATATTAATTTAAAAGGAATAGAAATTGTTTCGCAAGAAGATACTTTTGCTATAGTAAAAGCACAAGCTGGTGAAAACTGGCATGCCTTTGTACTTTGGTGTTTGGAAAATAATTTTGGCGGATTAGAGAACCTTTCCTTAATCCCTGGAAATGTTGGTACTGCACCAATTCAAAATATTGGCGCTTATGGTGTAGAATTAAAAGATGCCTTTGTTTCTTGTGAAGCTTTAGAAATAGCAACACAAAAAATCAGAATATTTACAAAATCGGATTGTAATTTTGACTATAGAAATTCTGTTTTTAAACAAGAATTAAAAGGAAAATATATTATTACGAGTGTTCTTTTTAAATTGACTAAAAACAACCATATACTTCGTACTAATTACGGAGCAATTTCGCCGCAATTAGAATACATGCACGTGGAAAAACCAACCATTCAAGATGTTTCAAAAGCTGTAATTGCCATTCGAGAAAGCAAACTACCAAATCCTAAAGAAATTGGTAATAGCGGAAGCTTTTTTAAAAACCCAGTAATTACAATCCAAGATTTTGAAACCTTAAAACAAAGTTTCCCTGAAATACCAAACTATCCAGTTTCGAGCACTTCTATTAAAATACCTGCAGGTTGGCTTATAGAAAAAGCAGGCTTTAAAGGAAAACGTTTTGGAGATTATGGTGTACATGAAAAACAAGCATTAGTTTTGGTAAACTATAATAATGCTAAAGGAATTGAAATATTAAAACTATCTCAAGTAATACAAGAAACAATAAAGCGTATATTTAATATATATATAGAAGCTGAAGTAAATATTATTTAAATCTAAAATAAAACTATAACTTTGATACCCTATAAGTTAGTTCAACACTAAACAAAAATATCTTTTGACTACACCAATAGAGCAACAAATAGTTCATTTACTAGAGCAAGGCGACAAAAAAGCTATTACTTTGTTGTACCAAAATTACGCAGACACACTACTTGGTGTAATATCTAAAGTCATCACAGACCAAGATTTAGCACAAGATGCATTGCAAGAAACATTTATAAAAGTTTGGAAAAAAGCCCAAACCTACGATGCTAAAAAAGCAAAACTCTTTACGTGGTTATATCGAATTGCATATAATACGGCTATCGATAAAATACGTTCTGTGTCGAATAAACAAAGCAAAGAAATCCAAATTGAAAATTCTAACGTATATACATTAACAAGCAATAGCTTGAATCAAGACGTTATTGATATTAAAACCCATCTTAAAACAATAGATGAAAAATATCAAATAGTAATTAATGCCCTATTTTTTGAAGGCATGACACAACAAGAAGCAAGTGATGAATTAGATATTCCGCTTGGTACAGTAAAATCCAGATTAAAAATTGGACTACGTGAATTAAAAAAAATTTACGATCCAAAACCAAAAAGTAATGAATGATAAAATAATTACATTTTTAAATTCAGATCTATTAGACAAATATCTAGTAGGCAATACCACTACAGAAGAAACTGAAATGGTAGAAGCTTACATTGCCCAATATCCTGAAGTTGAAAATGCCTACAATACTTTACAGCGCAATCTTGAAATTGTAGCTAAAAGTAATGCCATTGAAGCGCCAGAACATATCTTAAACGATATTCTTTCTGCACTTGACGAGAAACCAGTAATTGCACTACAAACCGTATCCAAACCAAAAACTTGGTATAAGTTTAGTATAGCTGCAAGTATAACAGCCTTAATTTTTGCGGGTTCTACATTTATGTTTTACATAAACAACCAAGACCTAAAACGTGAAAATCAAGTTATAGCAGATGAAATTTTTGATCTACGTAGTGACATAGACCAAAATAATTTAATGCTAAGCGATATTATGCAACAATTTAAACAGCTTAATAACCCGGAAACCCAAAAGTATATTATAAAAGGAAATTCAAGGGCTAAGAATTTAAAAACCGTTGCATACATAAACCCTATAGACAAAACATCAATGATAGATGTGGTTTCTTTGCCACAACTACCAGAAGAACAATGTTACCAAATATGGGCAGAAGTGCAAGATAAAATGATTAGTTTAGGTATATTAAACGAGACAGATAGTCAACTTATACCATTACCATACACAGAAAACGCTTTAGGTTTAAATATAACAATAGAACCAAAAGGAGGAAATGAAAATGCCTCTGTGGAAAAATCTGTTGCAGAAATTAGCTTAAAAAAGTAAATCACTTACTTATAAGAATTACAAGCCTCGTTTTAAAAAGCGAGGCTTTTTTAGTATACTCATTTCCCAAAAAGTAGTATCTTTGTAAAAATTATTAAGATCAATACACACATGAAACTACTAGCAATTACATTAGTACTTTTAGGTTTAGCAATAGCTGGAATAGCAATAAAAATTTGGGCAAAAAAAGACGGGAAATTTGCAGGCACTTGTGCTAGCCAAAATCCTATGTTAAACAAAGAAGGAGAATCTTGCGGCTTTTGCGGAAAAACTCCTGAGCAATACCAAGACTGTAGCGAACCTCAACATTCTTAAAAGTACATGGTTATACTGAATATTGCCTTCTACGCTTTCTTAAGCATAGTAAGTATTCAAATTATATATTACCTTTTCTTATTTTCAAAATTTGCTTTTTTAAATCCGAAGAATAAAACACAAAAAAAAAATGCTGTTTCTATTCTTATTTGTGCTAAAAATGAAGCCGAAAATTTAAAGAAATTCCTTCCGTATATATTAGATCAAGAATATCCCGATTTTGAAGTTGTTTTAATTAATGACAACTCCCATGATGATACGTTAGATATCATGGAAGACTTCGCGTCAAAACATAACAATATCAAAATTGTAAATGTCATACCAACCGAAGCTTTTTATGGCAACAAGAAATATGCATTAACTCTTGGTATAAAAGCATCAAAAAACGAGCTTTTAGTTTTTACAGATGCAGACTGCAAACCAAATTCTAAATACTGGCTACGCGAAATAAGTGCACACTTTAGCGCAAGTAAAAGTATTGTTTTAGGCTACGGAGGATATGCAAAAATAAAAGGCTCTTTTTTAAATAAACTCATCCGTTTTGAAACCTTATTAACGGCTTTACAATATTTTTCTTATGCCAAATCAGGAATACCTTTTATGGGAGTTGGGAGAAATTTAGCCTATAAAAAAGAAGAGTTCTTTAATGCAAATGGTTTTATAAACCACATGAAAGTCCGCTCTGGTGATGACGATTTGTTTATAAATCAAGTGGCAACCAATAGAAACACAAGCATTTGTTTTACCAAAGACAGTTTTACTATTTCTAATCCGAAAACAACTTTTAAAGATTGGGTTTTACAGAAAAGAAGACATGTTTCTACGGCAAAACATTATAAGACGATACATAAAGTACTACTTGCTATTTTCTATATTTCGCAATTTCTATTTTATGCTTTAGCAATTATACTGCTTATATCCACCTATTTTTGGCAAATAGTTTTGCCGTTATTCCTATTAAGATTCCTTATTTTTTATATAGTATTTGGTAAAACCTCTAAAAAATTAGACGAAAAAGACCTTATTATTTTTCTTCCTTTCCTAGAGATTTTTTTAATTGGAATGCAATTAGCTATATTTATAACCAATCTTATTGCAAAACCGAAATATTGGAAATAGAAGAAGCGATACAACAAGCAAAAAAAAACGAACAAAAGGCATTTAATTTTTTATTAAATACTTTCTGGGATGACGTATATGGTTTTCAGCTCAAACGTATTCAAAATGAAAACGATGCAGAAGACGTTACCATTCAAACTTTTTCTAGAGCTTTTGACAAAATAGATACTTACAAGACGGAATACAAGTTTAAAACTTGGCTCATTACTATTTCAAAAAATATTCATATCGATTTATTACGAAAAGAAAAACGTTCTATTTCTACGGATATATCTAAAGATGATGAAAATTCGCTATTTCAAATTTTAGACGAAACGCCTTCCGCAGAAGACAAACTCATTACAGAACAAAATTTAGCGAAATTACTTCGCGATATTAAAAAGTTAAAACCACATTACCAAGAAGTTATTAACCTACGCTATTTTCAAGAGTTAAGCTACAAAGAGATCTCTACCAAATTAAACGAACCGATTAACAACGTTAAGGTAAAACTCTTACGTGCTAAAAAACTATTAGCCGAAATTATTCAGAAAAAATAAGTTTACATTTAACAGTCTTTAATTAAAAGCATCTCACTATTCTATAAGGGCATTTTTAATAGAATACTTTGTATCTTTGTACTTAGAAATTACAAAGTAAATGAATACAGATACTGCTTCAAATATAATTCCAGAACGTATAGCAAAACCGAAATGGCTTCGTGTAAAGTTACCAACAGGTAAAAAATACACAGAACTTCGTGGTTTAGTAGATAAATATAAACTGAATACTATTTGCGCCTCTGGAAGCTGTCCAAACATGGGAGAATGTTGGGGAGAAGGTACAGCAACCTTTATGATTCTTGGTAATGTTTGTACACGATCTTGTGGTTTTTGTGGTGTAAAAACCGGAAGACCAGAAACGGTTGACTGGGACGAACCAGAAAAAGTTGCTCGTTCTATTAAAATCATGAATATTAAGCACGCTGTTTTAACAAGTGTAGATCGTGATGACCTAAAAGATATGGGAAGCATCATGTGGAGTGAAACTGTAAAAGCAGTCCGCAGAATGAATCCGGAAACGACACTAGAAACACTTATTCCAGATTTTCAGGGAGTAGAATTACATATAGATAGAATAATCGATGTTGCGCCAGAAGTGGTTTCGCATAATATTGAAACCGTTAGACGATTAACTCGTGAAGTTCGTATTCAAGCGAAATACGATAGAAGTTTAGGCGTTTTAAAATACCTAAAGCAACAAGGACAAAGACGTACAAAATCTGGTATTATGTTAGGTCTTGGTGAATTGCGAGAAGAAGTTATAGAAACGTTACATGATTTAAGAGCTAACGATGTAGACGTAGTAACTATTGGTCAATATTTACAACCTAGTAAAAAACATTTACCTGTAAAACAATTTATTACTCCAGATCAGTTTGAAGAGTATAGAGAAATTGGTTTAGGTCTTGGTTTCCGCCATGTAGAAAGTAGCGCATTAGTGCGTTCTTCTTACAAAGCACAAAAACACATTAACTAATGGTTCATGTTGCAATAAACGGATTTGGAAGAATTGGCAGACGCGTTTTTAGACTACTTCAAAACAATCCAAATATCCAAGTTGTTGCCATAAATGACTTAGCAGACGCAAGAACCTTAAGCCATCTTTTAAAATATGATAGTATTCATGGTGTTTTTCATGAAGATATTTCTTGTAACGAAGATCATATTATAGTTAACAATAAAAACATTCCGTTACTAAATAAACAAAAACTAGAAGATATTAATTGGAAACCTTTTAATGTCGATTTTGTTATTGAAGCAACTGGGAAATTTAAAACAGAAGAATCTCTAAACCTTCATATTAAAAATGGCGCAAAACGCGTTATTTTAAGTGTTCCTCCAGTAGATGATTCTATAAAACTAGTTGTTTTAGGTGTAAATGAATCTATTCTAGATGGCACCGAAAAAATAATATCTAACGCATCCTGTACAACAAACAATGCCGCACCAATGCTTGCCATTATGCAAGAACTTTGTGGTATTAAACAAGCGTATATTACAACAGTACATTCGTATACAACAGATCAAAGTTTGCACGATCAACCACATAGGGATTTACGTCGTGCAAGAGCTGCTGGTCAATCTATTGTACCAACAACAACTGGAGCTGCAAAGGCGCTTACAAAAATATTTCCAGATTTAGCCAATGTAATTGGTGGTTGTGGTATTCGCGTTCCTGTAGCTAATGGTTCACTTACCGACATCACTTTAAATGTGGAGAAAAATGTAACCATCGAGCAAATTAACGATGCATTTAAGAAAGCTTCGCAAGATAAATACAAAGGTATATTAGAGTATACCGAAGATCCAATAGTCTCTATTGATATTGTAGGCAACACACATTCTTGTATATTTGATGCACAAATGACATCAACCATAGGAAATATGGTAAAAATCATAGGTTGGTATGATAATGAGACAGGTTATTCTAGCCGATTAATCAACTTAATCAGCAATTTGTCGGTAAAAAGCTAACTTTTATCGAATAAATATCTATATTTGTTTATATCATTGTTAAAAAATGTTCCGAATCAACTTCTATATATGTGCTATTATCATGGTGTTGAGTTGCAGTGTATTCTCTCAAGAGATCACTACTCAAGAGAAAGATACTATACAGCAAAACGTAAATAACCTTATAAGGTTAGCACAGAAAGACATAGACAACTCTAATTATTTCAAGGCTCAGAATGAGCTGGAAAACGCACTTGTGCAAGCAACAGCAATTGGGTACCATAAGAGTATAGGTCTAATACATTCTAAACTTGGAAAAATTGAATACATCATTGAAGAACCAGATGCAGCAATTAAGCATCTAACAAAAGCGGTTGCCACACAGCGTATTTCAGATGATAAAATCAACCTTGCTGAATCGTACAAAACCTTTGGTAATGTTTATGTTGCAAAAAAAGAATACCATACTGCTTTAGACTATTACAAATCTTCAAAAAATCTTTTTGAGCAAGAAGGTCTAAATGATTTCGTAGCAGAAGTTGAACTCAATAAAGGACTAACCTATATAGCCTTAAAGGATTACAAAGAAGCCAAACTACTTTTTGAAAATACTATAGCTCTAGCCAGCAGATACAATTTAAAAAAAATACATAGTAGCGCTCAAATAAATCTAGGTATCGTTTATGCGAAACTTAATAATCTAGATAAAGCTATTGAAGTCACTAATAACGGCGTAAACGAAGCCATTAACAATCGGTTTGAAAATGTTTTAAGCCATGGATATTTTGTTTTAAGTGATTTAAACCAAGAAAAAAGCAACTACAAACTTGCTAATGACTATTTAAAAAAACATATCAAATTATCCGATTCGCTTTTAAGTGTTAAAAGGCAAAACATGTCTCCAGAAAAACGTTTGGAACATTTAATTAAGAGCCAGACAGAATACCAAGAAAAGCAAGCTGCAGATCTTGAAGAACTCCAAGACTCTAAAAACTTAAGTAAATTAACTGCTATATTAAGTGTCGCGTTAATTACTATTTTATCCTTATTAACGTTGTCGCTATACAAGAACAACAGAATAAGGTTAAAAACAAATAACATGTTGCATAAAAAGAATGGAGAACTTATTCTAGCAAAAGAAAAAGCAGAATTAGCTTCAAAAACAAAAGCCAACTTTTTATCTACTGTAACCCATGAATTAAGAACTCCTTTATATGCAGTAACGGGTTTAAGTAATATGCTTTTAGATGAAAACCCGAAACCAGAGCAAGTACAGCATTTAAAGTCCTTAAAATTTTCGGGAGATTACCTATTAACCTTTATCAACGATATTCTTCAAATTAATAAAATTGAAGCCAATAAGGTAGAAGTAGAACCAGAAGTATTCAATTTAAAAAAGAAAGTCGCTAACGTTATTGCAGCCTTAAACAATTCTGCTATAGATAATAGCATAAAACTTCATTTTGAATATGACAAAGACTTACCAGAAAATTACATTGCAGATCAACTTAAAATTTCGCAAATATTAATTAATCTTATTGGTAATTCTATTAAATTTACAAAAGATGGAGATATCTGGGTTCGAGTATATAAGCTCAATAATACAGGTAAAACGTATTCTATACGATTTGAAATAGAAGATAACGGAATTGGTATTAGCAAAGAGAAACAAGAACACATGTTTGAAAGCTTCTCACAAGGCTCTATTCAAATTAATAGAAAATATGGAGGTACAGGTTTAGGTCTATCCATTGTAAAAGGATTAATAGATATTTTAAAAGGAAAAATTTACCTGAAAAGTGAGCTAGGTAAAGGCTCCACTTTTATTTTTGAAATACCATTAAACTATACAGAACAGATAATTGAAGAAGAAGAAACAAAAAAGAATTATTTTAAGAACATAAGCGAAATAGAATTGAGCACAATAAAAATTTTAGTAGTCGAAGACAACAAAATCAACCAAATGATTACCAAAAAGATTCTTAATAAAATGAATCTTAATTGTGATATTGTTGATAACGGAGAAGATGCTGTAGAGCAAGTTAGAAATACAAATTATGATGTAGTTTTAATGGATATACACATGCCTGGAATTAGCGGATTAGAAGCAACAAAAATAATTAGAGGCTTTAAAAAAGACCTTACGATATTTGCTTTAACAGCCGTAACTTTGGAAGATAAAATGCATGAGTTTGAAGAAGCAGGATTTGATGACATTATATCCAAACCATTTAAGCAAGAAGACTTTGAAAAGAAACTATACCAAGCGCTAATAGAAGACGAAGTTGCAATAGTTAAGTAGTTACAAACGCTAAAACTTCAGCATTAAAAGCTTCTGGTTTATCTATATTTACGGTAATAGGCAGATAAAACACTTTATCTTTTAAAGCATCAAACTGCAATAACCTTACATAATCTTTTTCTGTAGTAATAATAAGCGACTTACTCTTAAACAGCTCTATATCTTGGGCTGTAAAATCGTGGTGATCTTTAAAATTTAAATGATCAAATTGTAACCCTTCCGTTTTTAAATGATTTACCAAAGGCGTTGCATTCGCAATTCCGGTTACCAAAGTAAAATCTTTTATTGTATTTAGACTATATTTCTTTTCTTCAGAAAAAACAGTATCGGCATAAGAAATAGAACTAAAAAAAACACTTTGGTTTGCTTTAGGCTTCATTTTCTTGATCATACTTTCTTTCTCTACATCCTTTAAATTTTCAGGACATTTAGTTACTACAATACAATTTGCACGCTTTGCTCCTGCTCTTGGCTCCCGCAAATCTCCCGTTGGCAAAACCCAATCGTTGGTATATAAATTAGCATACGTGGTTAATAAAATATAAAAACCTGCTTTCACTTTTCGGTGTTGGTACGCATCGTCTAACAAAATAACCTCTGGCGAAGTTTCTTGTTGTATTAAATTAGCAATTCCATTTTGTCTATCGGCATCTACAGCAACTTGAATATCCTCTTTAAACTTTCTATAAAACTGAAAAGGCTCATCACCTAAAGTTTTTGCATTTGCATGTCTATCTGCTAAATAAAAGCCTTCACTACTTCGTTTATATCCTCTACTTAAGGTAGCAACTTGTTTTTTATCTTTCAATAAAGCAATTAAATATTCAATCATTGGGGTTTTACCAGTACCACCAACACTTAAATTACCTACCGCTATTATGGGAAAACTATAGGACTTCGATTTAAAAATACCAAGATCATAAAACACGTTACGAAACCATGTTACTAGGTAGTAAATAGGAACTATAGGAAATAAAATGTATCGCAATAATTTCATACAAACGGAAACAAAAATGGTTGATTAATTTTTAAAAATCGAAGATAATAATTATTACCTCGATAGCGATTACATGTGCCATTTTAAAAATAAATACAAGCACATGAATGTAAATATTTTATATTTGTTACAAACCTAATAATAAAAAATATGATTGTTCAAGATGTTATAAATTACCTTGAAGAATTTTCGCCTCTAGCTTACGCGGAAGATTTTGATAATGTCGGTCTCCTTGTAGGAAACAAAAATAACAAGATAACTGGAGTTCTAGTAACACTAGACACTTTAGAGGAAGTTGTAGACGAAGCAATTCGTGAAAACTGTAACCTTATTGTAAGCTTTCACCCTATTATTTTTAAAGGCTTAAAAAAAATCACAGGAAAAACCTATGTAGAGCGCGTAGTTATTAAAGCTATACAACATGACATCGCTATTTATTCGATGCATACAGCCTTAGATAATGCATGGCAAGGCGTAAATAATATGATTTGCAATCAATTACAATTAAACAACAGAAGTATTTTAATTCCGCAATCCCAAAGCATAAAAAAGCTAACTACTTTTGTTCCCAAAGAACAGGCCGAAAAAGTACGTAAAGCATTATTTAATGCAGGAGCAGGAAATATTGGTAACTATAGTAATTGCAGTTTTAATACTTCAGGAATTGGCACCTATAAAGGCAATGCAAACGCGAATCCCACTATTGGTAAAAAAGGAGAAGTACATCAAGAAGCAGAAACCCAGATTTCGGTAACTTTTGCCAAACACACACAAGCACAAATTTTAAAGGCACTTTTTAATGCACATCCTTACGAAGAGGTAGCATATGAAATAGTTACACTAGAAAACAACAACCAACATATAGGAATGGGAATGGTTGGCGAACTAGAAAATGCGATGACAGAAGCAGATTTTCTAAAGTATTTAAAAACTAAAATGCAAGCATCGTGTATAAGACACTCTAATTTACTAGACAAACCCATAAAAAAAATCGCCGTTTTAGGTGGTTCTGGAAGTTTTGCAATTACGGCTGCAAAAGCCTCAGGAGCTGATGTTTTAGTGACATCCGATTTAAAATATCATGACTTCTTTTCGGCAGAAAATAGTATTATTTTAGCAGATATTGGGCATTATGAGAGCGAACAGTACACAAAAAACGGTTTAGTAGCGCATCTTACAAAAAAAATTACTAATTTTGCAGTCGTTTTATCGAAGACAAACACCAATCCTGTTCAATATTTTTAAAGTATGGCAAAAAAGAAAGAAGTAACTGTAGAAGATCGCTTAAGAGCGTTGTATGATTTACAACTCATAGACTCTCGTATAGACGAAATAAGAAATGTACGTGGAGAACTTCCATTAGAAGTTCGCGATTTAGAAGATGAAGTTACTGGTTTAAAGACAAGGTTAGAAAAGCTTGAATTAAGTTTAGAAACTATCAATAATGACATTACCTCTAAAAAGAATTTAATTGAAGAAGCAAAATCTTTAATTAAAAAATATGCAGAGCAACAAAAAAATGTTAGAAATAACAGAGAGTTCAATTCACTAACTAAGGAAGTTGAATTTCAAGAATTAGAAATTCAATTAGCAGACAAGCACATTAAAGAATTTAAAGTGCAAATCGAGCAAAAGAAAGAAGTGATTTCTGAAAACAAGGATCGTTTAAAAGCACGCCAAACGCATTTAAAGCACAAACAAGGTGAATTAAATGCCATTTTAGCGGAAACGGAAAAAGAAGAAAAAGCACTTATTAAAAAGTCAGATGATTATAAAGAATCTATCGAAGCTCGTTTAGTTGCTGCCTACACTAGAATTAGAGTAAACGTAAAGAACGGTTTAGCTGTTGTACCAATCGAAAGAGGTGCTGCTGGAGGTTCTTACTTTACTATTCCACCACAAGTACAAGTTGAAATTGCTGGTCGTAAAAAAATTATTACGGATGAGCATAGTGGACGTATTTTGGTTGATGCCGCTTTAGCGGAAGAACAAAAAGAAAAAATGGAGAAAATGTTTAAAAAACTATAATCCATTTTCAAATTATATTTTAAAGCCTTTACTTTTTGTAAAGGCTTTTTTTGTACCTTTTTTTTAAGGAATAGAACTTCCATCCGACTTAAGCATAAAACATACACATTATGAAATTGCACAAAACCTTTTTATTATCCTTCCTACTTATCGCTTTTTATAGCTGTAACAACACAGCACAAGTAAATAAAGACCAACAAAGCATAATAAATGCAGAACCAATTGAAGTTGCATTAGAAAACGGAAAAGCAAAAGCATACTTTGCTAGTGGTTGTTTTTGGTGTGTAGAAGCTGTTTTTGAAAGCGTAAAAGGTGTAGAGGAATCTATTTCGGGATATGCTGGCGGACATACTAAAAAGCCAACCTACGAGGCAAGCAACACAGGAAGAACTGGTCATGCAGAAGCAGTAGAAATCATTTATGATCCAGAAATAGTACCTTTTAGCACTTTAATAGATGTGTACTTTGCATCCCAAGACCCAACACAAGTAAATGGTCAAGGTCCAGATAGAGGAAGCCAATATCGTTCTATAATATTTTATCAAAATGAAGCACAAAAGGAAATTATCTTAACTAAAAAAGAAGCATTAGCTAAAAAGCTAGGAAAAACCATTGCAGCAGAAGTATACCCTTTTCAAAAGTTCTGGATTGCAGAAGACTATCATCAAAATTTTGAGAGGTTGCATCCAGATCATGGTTATATACAAAATGTATCTATACCAAGACTAAGAAAATTTCAAGCGAAGATGCCTGAAGTTTTAAAAAGCAAGCATTAATATTTTTTTCAAACCTTTCCGGTTTTTAAAATTGGAAAGGTTTCTCCTTTTATAATTTAGTCGCTTTAATTTCAAAAATCAAAGGATACAATTTATCTTTTGTCACATACATTCCAGATGTTGTTTTTGCTAAACCTGGCAGAACATCATAAGGAGCTTCATCATGTTCCTTTAAATATTCTATTTGCAATCCAGCTTCCGTTAAGGCGTTTATTACTTCGCTTAAACCATGATTCCAGCCATACTCTTTGCTTACCATTTTTGACTCTTGATTCGCATACGTACCTTCGTATTCTTCAAAAATAACTTCATCTTGCATATAGCCATATTTCATAATAGGCTTTTCTTCCAGGTAATCAAACATCCAAACAATGGGATGAAATTCTACCATATAAAAGGTTCCTCCAGTATTTAGCTTTTCGGCAATCATTTTTCCCCAAGGTTTTAAATCTGGCAACCAACCAATAACACCATAACTGGTAAAAACAACATCAAAAGTTTCCTTTACCTGTTTCGAAGTATCTAAAACATTACAACAAACAAATTTCGCATTTAGGTGCAGCTCCTCATTTAACTCTTGCGCTAAAGCAATTCCGCCATCGCTTAAATCCACACCAACACAAGTTGCTCCTAGCCTAGACCAACTTAATGTATCTTGTCCAAAATGACACTGCAAATGCAACAGAGACTTTCCTGTAACATCACCAAGCGCTTCTGTTTCATAAGACATTAAAGAAGATTTACCAGCTTTAAAAGCCTTCATATTATACATATCACTTTTGGCATGTACTTTTACCTTATCATTCCATGTTGCTTTATTCGCCTTAAAATAATCTTGATTTTTATCCATATCACTAAATTGAATGTCTAAGATAAAACTTCTCAACTAATCTTCTTTATCTTTGTTAAAAATTAGAAAAAATGAAACACACATTTCTTGTATTATGCGCGCTTATAACTTTAATTTCTTGTAAAAAGGAAGAAAAAAATGAAGCTATAAAAGAATTATCTGTTGCAGAAAAGATTGCAAATGCACACGGATTTGAAAACTGGGATAAGGTTTCAGAAATAGCATTCACTTTTAATGTAGACAAAGACAGTACCCATTTTGAAAGATCTTGGACCTGGAAACCGAAAACAAATGATGTCCGCTTAATTAGTAATCAAGACACCATTCATTACAATAGAAAAAACGTAGATAGCACTTCCATTAAAGCAGATCAAGGTTTTATAAATGATAAATTCTGGTTGCTTGCTCCTTTTCAATTGGTTTGGGATAGCGGTACAACAATTTCTGAAGCTACACAGGAAAAAGCCCCAATAAGCGAAACGATTTTAAACAAAATAACTCTAGTATATACTAATGAAGGTGGCTATACTCCTGGTGATGCGTATGATTTCTATTATGATGATAATTACATGATTAAAGAATGGATTTATAGAAAAGGTAATGCAGAAGCGCCATCTATGATTACTTCTTTTGAAAGTCACAAAGATTTTAATGGTATTAAGATTGCCTTAGAACATATTAAAAAAGGAGATAACTGGAACCTTAATTTCACTAATATTCAGGTAGATATAAATTAATTTTAGAATAAAACATCTAAAACGAATCTTCTACACGTATATATTATACCCTCCGCAATATTTATTGCGTCTATATATAAATTGAAAAACGCCTTGTAAAAATTTTTACAAGGCGTTTTTTTTTTTAAATTCTCATTTCGAGATTTATTTCTAAACAAATACTTCTTTTTTTAGTAGATATTCGCTTCAATAGCTTGTGCTCCTTTTTTAATTATGGAGATATAATTCTCAATATTTTCAAGCTTAAATCTACTAGACGGACCAGAAACACTAATACTAGCGATAACTTCACCTCTATTATTATAAACAGGCATGGCGATACAAATAAGCCCTAATTCCAATTCTTCCATATCTAAGGCATATTCTTGCACTCTTATTTTTTGCAACTCCTTCTGTAAAGTTTCCCGATTTGTAATGGTATTTGCGGTACACGCGTCTAAAGAAACAGTTTGTAAGTAATCTGCTAATTTTTGTTCCGGTAAAAAAGCCAAAAGCACTTTTCCTATTGCAGTACAATATGCTTTTTGATAAGAACCTATTTGCGTGCTTACTTTAAGCCCTTGCGGGCTTTCGGTTTTATTCAAATAAAGCACCTGATTTTTATCCAAAACACCAAAATGCACGGTTTCCTTAATCTCTCTAGCAATATTTTCTAGCGGTGTTCTAGAATATTTCCGTAACGTTTTATGTATCGCTACTAAATTCCCTAACTCAAATAATTTAAGTCCCAAAAGATATTTATCATTATCATTCTTCTGCAATACCCCTAAGGATTCTAAGGTGTTTAATAATCTATACGTGGTACTTTTGTTATAGCCTTTTTTTATGGCCAGTTCGCGAACACCCCATTCTTGCTTATCCATAGTAAAGGCATCCAACAACGTAAAAGCTTTTACCACAGACAAATTGAGATCTTTAACATCTTCATTCATAAACTCCTAACTGTTTTAGTACTATTAAAAAAAAGGGAACGAATTCCTTTATTATCTTTTAGGAAATTCATTTCATTATTCAAAAATAATGTTTATTTTTGAAACAGTGTTTCATATAATGAAACGTTTTAGATTTTTTTTCAAATCCAAAAAGACTTTTTTTACTTAAAAAAATGAATAAAACTACTTTAAGTTACGCACAGCAACAAGACCAAAATGATCCGCTTTCTAAGTATAGAGATCAATTTCATATTCCTAAAGACAAGGACGGAAACGATTGGTTATATTTTACAGGAAATTCTTTAGGCTTACAACCAAAAGCTACAAAAGAATATATTCAGCAAGAACTGGAGGATTGGGCTAATTTTGGAGTAGAAGGACATTTTGAAGCAAAAAATCCTTGGATGTCATATCATGAGTTCTTAACCGAATCGATGGCAAAAGTGGTTGGTGCAAAACCCATTGAAGTAGTTATCATGAATACCTTAACTACCAACTTGCATTTGTTAATGGTAAGTTTTTACCAACCTACAAAAAAGAAATATAAAATTGTAATCGAAAGTGATGCATTCCCAAGTGATCGCTATGCGGTACAAACACAATTAGATTTTCATGGTTTTGATGCTAATGAAGGGGTTATAGAATGGAAACCTAGAAAAGGCGAAGAACTTCTTAACATAGAAGATTTAGAAACCATTCTAGAAGAACAAGGAGATGAAATCGCATTATTACTTATTGGAGGTGTAAATTATTACACCGGACAATATTTAGATATCAAAAAAATAGCAGAATTAGGGCATGCCAAAAACTGTATGGTTGGTATTGACTTAGCACATGGCGCAGGAAACATACAACCAGAATTACATGATTCTGGTGTAGATTTTGCCGCTTGGTGTACGTACAAATATTTAAATTCTGGACCAGGAAGTTTAGGTGGACTATTTGTCCACGAAAAACACGCACACAATAAAGAATTAAAGCGATTTGCTGGTTGGTGGAGTCATAATAAGTCGACTAGATTTAATATGCGACAACCATTAGACGTGATTCCGGGTGCCGAAGGTTGGCAACTTAGTAATCCTCCAATTTTATCTATGGCAGCCATTAAAGCGTCTTTAGATATGTTTAATGAAGTAGGAATGGATGCGCTTCGGGAGAAGTCTGAAAAGCTAACGGGCTATTTCGAATTTTTAATTAACGATCTGAATAACAATAAGATTAAAATTATAACACCTTCCAATCCTAAAGAACGTGGTTGTCAATTATCTATTCAGGTAAAAGACGCAGATAAAACTTTACATAAAAAATTAACGGAAGCACATATTATTACCGATTGGCGTGAGCCAGATGTAATACGTTCTGCTCCAATTCCATTATACAATACTTTTGAAGATGTATTTAGAATGGTAGAGAAGTTGAAAGAGATATTAAATAAATAATTATAAGTCGAGAAACAAACTATATAATTTAGTCTTGTCCCAAATCAATTCGCAGAATTGAACGTCAAGGCGAAGAATAGATGAAGAAAAGCTCCGAAATCAGGAGAACGCAGTTCGACGCGGAGTTTTCAAATCGGTTTTCAGTTTGTAAAACTGAAAAATTCCTTGGCTTGACTGTGATTTTTTGGTTCGTTTGGTATCAAGACAAAATGAACAGAATATTAAAACAAAGGAGATTTCCGCCTTCACGGAAATAAAAAATATGAGTAATAAAAAAGACAACATACTAATCATTGGAGCCGGACTTTGTGGTTCCCTCCTAGCTTTACGTCTAGCACAACGCGGTTACACCGTAAACGTTTACGAAAGCAGACCCGATTTACGCACTACAGATATTTCTGCCGGACGTTCTATAAATTTAGCACTTTCCGATCGTGGTTTAAAAGCCATGCGATTAGCTGGAGTAGAAGACAAAGTAAAACCGCTTTGCATTCCCATGTATGGTCGTTTAGTACATGATATAGAAGGAAACACCTTTCCCTCAAACTATTCCGGTAGAGATAACGAATATATCAACTCCATTTCTCGTGGAGAATTAAATGGATTGCTTTTATCCGAAGCCGATTTATACGATAACCTTACCATTCATTTCAACAAAAAATGCAACGGAATTGATATCGAAAACAACACTGCCAGTTTATACGATCACGAAACTAAAACCGAATTAGAAGTTAAAGGCGATGTTCTATTCGGTACCGATGGCGCTGGATCTTCTCTTAGAAAAAGCTATTATTTAGAACGTAAATTTTTATTCAGTTATGCGCAAAACTATTTAACGCATGGTTATAAAGAGTTAGAAATTCCCGCTTCCGCGGAAGGAAAACACCTTATAAGTAAAGATTATTTGCACATTTGGCCTAGAGGTAATTATATGTTAATTGCACTTCCTAATTTAGACGGAAGCTTTACAGTAACCCTATTTTTAAGTTACGAAGAAGGAAAATATAATTTCGAAAACTTAACTACAGAAGAAAGCATAAAAGAATTCTTCGCTACGCAATTTCCGGATGCATTAGCATTAATCCCGAATATAGCAGAAGAGTTTGCCAACAACCCAACAGGCGCTTTAGGAACCGTAAAATGTTCACCTTGGCATTATCAAAATAAAAACGTTTTATTAGGAGATGCCGCACATGCGATTGTTCCTTTTTACGGACAAGGAATGAACGCATCCTTTGAAGATGTAACCGTTTTTGATGCTATTTTAGAACAACACGAAGGCGATTGGGAAACCATTTTTAAAGTCTATGAAAAAACTAGAAAAGCAGATACCGACGCTATTGCAGATTTAGCAATCGACAATTATTACGAAATGCGTGACCACGTTGCAAATCCTATTTTTAAAGTAAAACGTGCTATTGAAATGGCTTTAGAGAAAGAATTTCCAAAGGACTATTTTTCAAAATACGCGATGGTAACTTTTAAAGAAGATATTCCGTATCAAACAGCAATGACAAAAGGAAGAGCGCAAGACAAAGCAATTCTAAACCTAATAGCGAATAAAGAAATAGATACCAACGAAGATTTAAATACTATCTTTAAAAAAGTACAACTAGAAACCGAGGCTATTTTAGAAGAGGATAGAATTGCGGGATTATA
This sequence comes from uncultured Flavobacteriaceae bacterium, assembly GCA_947502495.1. Taxonomy (GTDB): domain Bacteria; phylum Bacteroidota; class Bacteroidia; order Flavobacteriales; family Flavobacteriaceae; genus Oceanihabitans. Next base: position 200,393 of record CANNAC010000006.1, read on the forward strand.
GCCCATCCTAGCCTTCCCAAAGGGAAGGAATTAGCAGCGATTTCAATAAAAATAATAACATAAAACTCAAATTCCCACTTTGAGTTTTTCGAAGTTAGCAGTGAGCAGTGAGCAGTGAGCAAAAAAGAAAACAACTTAGGACAAACAAGATTATATTAAAAAGTGAAAGTCCTAAATCAATTCGAAAGAATTGAGCGTCAAGACGAAGAATAGATGAAGAAAAGCTCCGAAAACAGGAGAACGCAGTTCGACGCGGAGTTTTCAAATCGGTTTCCGTTTGCAAAACTGAAAATTCCTTGACTTGACTGTGATCTTTTGGTTCGTTTTGCATCAAGGCAAAATGAACAGAAAGAAAGAAAGAAAGAAAGAAATACTAGATCCTGAATCAAGTTCAGGATGACAAAAAATAAAAAGATGAGTGACAATAAAAACGAGATTCCTGCTTCTGCAGGAACAAAGGTAACACCAAGAGGAGCATATCCACACGTAAAACAAGTTGGCGATTTCATTTTCGTATCCGGAACCAGTTCGCGTAGACCAGACAACAGTATTGCTGGAGTAGATATTATTGACGAAATGGGAACCAAACGATTAAACGCAGAAGTACAAACACGTGAGGTTTTAAAAAACATAGACACCAATCTTAAAAAAGTTGGAGCAAGCTTAAAAGACGTGGTAGATGTTACTTCGTTTTTAGTCAACATGAATGATTTTGCAGGTTACAACAAAGCCTACGCAGAATTTTTTGAAAAAGAAACAGGACCAACCAGAACAACCGTTGCAGTTCACCAATTACCACATCCAGATTTGGTAGTAGAAATCAAGGTGATGGCTTATAAAAAACAGTAAAAGTTAAAAGAAACAAGTTGCTCACTCTATTCGTAAATAGCTAAACAATGAACATCAAAAACTACATAAACGGAAAATTTATGCTTCCCATTGCTAATGGGTGGTTAGACAACTACAATCCTAGTAACGGAGAAGTGTACGGACAAATACCAAACTCCTCCAAAGAAGATGTAGAGAACGCATATATCGCTGCAAAAGCTGCTTTCCCTAGTTGGTCACAAACTTCTATAGAAGAACGTAGCAGAATATTGATAAAGATATCGGAGTTACTAGAAGCTAATTTACAACGCTTCGCAGAAGCAGAAAGTAAAGACAACGGAAAACCGATTAGCTTAGCAAAAGCAGTAGATATACCAAGAGCAGCAAGCAACTTTCGATTTTTCGGAAATGCAATTACACAGTTTGCAAGTGAAAGTCATGAAAGCATCGGACAAGCAATAAATTACACCTTACGTCAACCTATTGGTGTTGTCGGTTGTATTTCTCCTTGGAACCTTCCACTCTATTTATTTACATGGAAAATCGCTCCAGCAATTGCAGCAGGAAATTGCGTCGTTGCCAAACCAAGCGAAGTAACACCAATGACCGCTTATTTACTAGGCGAGATTTGTAACGAAGCTGGACTACCAAAAGGTGTTTTAAATATCGTACACGGCTTAGGAGGTTCTACAGGACAAGTGATTATAGAGCACGAAGACATTAAAGCGATTAGTTTTACAGGAGGAACAGCAACAGGAGCACATATTGCAAAGGTAGCAGCTCCAATGTTTAAAAAACTATCCTTAGAATTAGGCGGAAAAAACCCAAATATCATTTTTGCAGATTGCGATTATGACGACATGTTAGACACCACAGTACGTTCGTCTTTTGCCAATCAAGGTCAGATTTGTTTATGCGGAAGCAGAATCTTTGTAGAAGCTTCTATCTATGAAAAATTCAAGAAAGATTTTGTCGAAAAAATAAAGGCTTTAAAAGTCGGTCATCCATCGGAAGCAACCACAAATATCGGAGCTTTAGTTTCTAAAGCCCATTTAGAAAAAGTAAAAGAATATATAGAAATAGCCAAAACAGAAAACGGAAAAGTGCTTTGTGGCGGAAAAGAAGTGACGGTAAAAGGTTATGAAAATGGTTACTATTTAGAGCCAACCGTTATTGAAGTCCCAACCGATGAATGTCGCGTGAATCAAGAAGAAATTTTCGGACCAGTAGTAACTATCATGCCTTTTAATACCGAAGATGAAGTATTAATCATGGCCAACAAAGTGAAGTATGGGTTATCAGCAACCCTTTGGACAAACAACTTAAAACGCACCATGAAAATGAGTAACCAGTTACAAGCAGGAATAGTTTGGGTGAATACTTGGATGATGCGAGATTTACGAACACCATTTGGAGGTGTAAAAGCTTCTGGTGTTGGACGTGAAGGTGGTTTTGAAGCCTTACGCTTTTTTACCGAAGCTAAGAATGTTTGTATAAAATACTAGTGCGTTAAAAAATGAGAAAAGTAATATATGTATTCCTATTCATCCTATGTAGTTGCTCTACAGAAGATAAAACAGATACAGCCCTTTTAGAAAAAGATAAAGAGGCTCTTATTGAAAATCTAGATGCCGGGAAAGTTGCAGGTTATAAGTTTGGTAAAATATTAATTAGAGCATCTGCAAAGAGAGATTCTACCTTTTATTCACAAGACGGAACGGAAATAGATGCAGAAGAATTTATAAAGTTCAAGACCAATTTAGATAAAACATTTAAAAAGCTAGACAAGCTAAGTAAAAATGAAGAGCTCTCTGTTTTAGAATATATTTCTATCTATCGCGATTATAAAAAAATGCAAGATTTTATAATGGAAACAGATGAAGATGTATTTCCAACACTTACAGAATCCTTAAATAGCACATATGGAGATCCATCTGAAAACACACCGTATTTAAAAGGTCTTGAAAAGAAAGAAGCAGAAGCTTTTGAACATGCTATATTAAGCGCAATTGTTTTATTAAGTAAGGATTTAGGTAAGGAAGTCGCGCTGTATGAATGTTCAAAAACACAACCCGAATTTCTAGCAGATTCCGAACTTAAAACACTTATTCAATATTTTAGAGGTTTTGTTTTTTTTGAAAAAGGATTGTACTATCTGTCTGAAGATGAAATCACAAGAAACATCAATTGGCTCGATGCTAATCAGGATGTAGATCTACCTTTAACTAGATCGATGTTTAAATGGGGAAATTTAGACAATAAGCAAACACATATTGGTTTTCACTCTATAAATCATCTATTCCGAGGTTTTGACAGACTAATGATGGACAGAGAAATAGATGCCGAAAGAGCACTGGAAGACTTTGAACTATTTATATCAGACTCCAAAAAACTAGGATTAGACAATGAAGTGGTTTGGTCTATTGAAACTTATTTATATCTTAAAAATGAAGATAATGAAAAAGCAATAACATCGCTGCAAAAATTAAAAACAAGTGCATTTGTTTCTAATAGTGATAAAGTGAACATTGATGCATCTATTGATTATTTAAAAAACAGAGAACCGGACAAAGTATTAAACGGTTTTTACGATAAATACTTTTTAAGTAAAATAGCGACAAAATATATCTTTTCTATATTATCTGCTATGGATTGGGAAAAGGTGTTGATTGAAAATAATGTTTCACACACCAAAGAAATTTTTGAAATGATAGAGACTTTAAAAACGCTATCCCAAAAAATAGACGATCAATTAAGCGGAAAAGCATTAGAAGAAGCTGGTCAATCGCTAAAAGAGAAAAGCAGTAGCTTATTCGATAAAGCAAAAGGATTATTTGATGAAGAGTAACTTCGTTTATTACATAAAAACAAAAGGTACCCTCTAGTATTGACATGAGGTTCACAACTGAAAAAATAATTAAATTAACATTAAAAAGATCCTGAATCAAGTTCAGGATGACAGAAATATGGACTTACAACTGAACAACAAATACGCATTAGTTTGCGGAAGCACAGCAGGAATAGGAAAAGCAACAGCAATGGCTTTAGCGGAAGAAGGTGTACAAGTAACCCTTATTGCTAGAAATGAAGACAAATTAAAAGCAACGTTAGCCGAGTTACCTCAGCATAGAAATCACGATTATATTGTGGCCGATTTTTCTAATCCGAAGGAATTAAAAGAAAAAGTAGCGGCCTATGTAAAAGAAAATCATGGTTTTCATGTATTGGTAAATAATACAGGAGGACCAAAAGGCGGACCCGTTTTTTCGGCAGAAGTAGATGAATTTGAAGCTGCTTTTACACAACATTTAAAATGTAACCATGTATTAGCACAAGCGGTGGTTCCGTTTATGAAAAGTGAAGGCTTTGGTAGAATTATAAATGTGATTTCTACTTCGGTAAAACAACCTTTAGACGGACTTGGTGTGAGCAATACCATTCGTGGTGCTGTTGCCAATTGGAGTAAAACCTTAGCGAATGAGCTTGGTCAGTTTGGTATTACCGTAAACAATGTGTTACCAGGAGCAACAGGAACGGATCGTTTGGCAGAGATTATTAAAAATAAGTCGGCTAAAACTGGCAACACAGAAGAAGAATCTGCAAATGCTATGAAAAGTGCAGTACCAGCAAAACGTTTTGCAAAGCCTGAAGAATTAGCAGATGCTATTACTTTTTTAGCGAGTGCACGCGCTGCTTATATTAACGGAATTAATCTTCCGGTAGATGGAGGAAGAACGAAGTCTTTATAAGCCCATCCTAAATCCTTCCCAAAGGGAAGGACTTTTTAAGTAATAAATTCGTTTTTTATTCCTAATTTTAATGCATTGATGAATCTGCGTTAAGGATTGTAGCGACATCCTTTTTTTGCTTCCATATATGGCAAAAAAAGATACAGCGAAAAGCCTGACACTACGAAGCTATTGCGAAGTAGTGTAACGCCAAAAATATTATACCATGAGTAAATTATTTCCGCCTATAAATTTTAAAGCTTGGATTGAAGAAAACAGACATCTTTTAAAGCCACCTGTTGGTAATAAAGTGGTGTGGAAAGATGGTGATTTTATCGTGATGGTTGTTGGTGGACCAAACAGCAGAAAGGATTATCATTACAATGAAACACCCGAATTTTTCCATCAAATTGAAGGAGATATGGTCTTAAAAGTAATTGATAAAGGCACACCAAAAGATATTCATATTAAGGAAGGTGAAATCTTTTTACTACCTCCAAAAGTCCCGCATTCTCCGCAACGTGGCGCGAATACGGTTGGATTAGTCATTGAATATCCTAGAGATAAAGGAGTTCAAGATGCATTGCTTTGGTTTTGCGAAAACTGTACTACCAAATTATATGAGGAAGATTTTACAGTCGAAAATATTGAAACCGATATGCCTAAAATATTTGACAAATATTATGGTGATAAAGACAAACGAACTTGCCCAAATTGTGGTGAAATCATGGAACCACCAAAAAAGGTCAAGCTAGAAGAATAATTAGTAAAAAGAAAAAAAATTGGGATTAAAAATAACATTAGATTAATTGCCAGTCCCAAATCAATTTGTAAAATTGAACATTGAAATGCAGAAATTAGGAGTGAAGGAATGAAGCTGCAAAGCGAAGCTTTAAGCACGTAATTCCGAAAATGAATGTTCCGCAGGAATTTCCTCATTTCAATTTGATTTTTTGATTCGTTTTGTATCAAGACAAAATGAATAGAATAAATAATTTAAGACAAAGATTGCCACGTTTAAAGACTTGCAATAATATAACTTATGGAAAAACGCAAACTTAGAATTAATGGTCACTCACACTTACTTCCATATCCTGAAGAAATCCCTCAGTTTATGCAAGACAAAGAGATTTTTTGGGTAGATAAAGACCGAAAATTTATGCTTCAAAAAGATTGGAACAGACCAATCACAGACTCTAGTTTCTTTTTAGATGAAAAGCTAGCTTGGATGGAGCGTTTTAAAATTGACCATGCGGTTGTTTTAAACTTATCGCAATTATATGGAAATGGTTTGCGTGTGGAAGAAATGAAGCAAGCCCTAAAATTTCAAAATGATTTTAACGCCAAAGTACAGCGTGAAAACCCAAGTAAATTTACTTGTGGATTTGTGGTACATCCTGGTTTTGTTAGAGGTGCTTGTTGGGAAATTGAACGTTGTGTAGAAGAATTAGGTTTACGCTTACTATGTTTACCAACACATTACATGGATACTATTGGTACTTGGCGTTGTATTTTTGATGAAGAAAACGAGCCTATTTTTGAATTAGCAAACAAGTATAATTTAGCGGTAGAAATTCATCCGTATGATGGGGAAAAATTTATAAAACTAGAAAATACTTCTTGGCGTTTTCACTTAATTTGGATGCTTGCACAATGTGCAGATGCATACCACTTTTTAACTTTAAATGGGTACCAAGATAAATATCCGAATATGCGAACTTGTTTTGCGCATGGCGGACAATTAGCACAAATAAACTTAGGACGACGTATTCAAGGTTTTGATGGTAGACCCGATTTATTTGAAGGTAAAAGCCACCCAAGAAAAGCAGTTGGTCATAAAAACATCTTTTTTGACACCTTAGTTCATGATACTGGTGGATTGGATTTATTATTAAAAAACCAAGGATCTAAACAGGTTATCATGGGATTAGATGACCCATATCCGTTAGGAGAAATGGAAAGTGAAAAACAAAGTTCGTATCCAGGTAAAATTTTAGATTTAGCCATAGAAAGAAACATTATTACAGAAACCGAACGTGACGATATTTGGGAAAACAATGTCATACAATGGCTGTGTGGTGATGACCAAGACGCTAAAGACAAACTAGTAAAACGTATTTTAGGATAATGTATTTTTTACCAGAAAAACTAGACGACTACGTAGTTGCTCATTCGCAAGAAGAACCGGAATTATTGCAAGCGCTAACACGCGAAACGTATCAAAAAATATTACAACCTATTATGCTTAGTGGTCCGTATCAAGGACGTGTATTAAGTATGCTTTCTAAACTGATTCGTCCGAAATCTATTTTAGAACTCGGTACTTTTACAGGTTATGCGACTTTATGTTTAGCGGAAGGTTTACAACAAGAAGGAGAGATCGATACCATTGATGTTAATGAAGAGTTGCTAGACTTTCAGCGAAAATATTTTGACAAGTCAGGTTATGGTTCGCAAATACAGCAACATTTAGGAAGCGCTATTGATATACTTCCCACTTTAGATAAAACCTACGATTTGGTTTTTATTGACGCCGACAAGCCGAATTACAGCAACTATTTTCATTTAATAATTGATAAGTTAAACCCTGGAGGAATAATACTCTCAGACAACGTATTATGGCATGGCAAAGTGGTAGAACCTCTTAATGATAAAGATATTTCTACTAAGGCTGTTTTAGACTTTAATACGCTTCTTAGAAACGATGATAGAATTGAAACGGTGTTATTGCCAATTCGTGATGGATTGACAATTAGTAGGAGGAAATAGCACGTATATATAGTGTAACTCTCTTGAAACAAAATAAAAAAACCTCTTCCAATGGAAGAGGTTTTTTATTTTATAATCTTAGTTTTTGCTTATAACAAATACTACTGTACCGCTTGTAAAGCATCTATATTACCATAACCGAAACTACTGTTTTTATTAGGATAAAATTCTGCAGACTGTTTTAATTTATTTAGCACTTGCGTTTTTGACCAAGTTGGGTGTTTTGCCCAAACTAAAGCCGCAATACCTGCAGTCGTTGCTGTCGCTACAGATGATCCGCCTGTATAACGTCTATCTCCATTATAAAACCCTAAAACTGGAGGCGCTTTACTGGTATTATTATCCCCTTCCATAATTATGGTAAAGTCAATTTTGCTTCCACTATGGCACACTTCACATCTTTCATAATTTGGCCCATCGTCTACTCCTGTTACGGCAACGGTTTCACTCATTGTTGCTGGAAAAATAACACCATAACCATTGGTAAAACTTGTGGATGTTCCTCCTGCTGCAAAAATTAATTTCCCTTTGCTATTGGCATATTTTACTGCATCTTTAATATTTCCAATAGACCATAAATAACCAATGGACATGGAGATTATTTTTACATCACTTCTATTTCCTAAAGCCGTTAATGCTGCAGATACACCTTTACGTTCGTGATAATCATTTAATAACACATCTTCTGTTGCCCTATACGCTACTAAATTGGAATTGTATGCTACACCAACAGGCATACCATTATCATTACGAGGAGCTGCCATTGTAGACGCCATAGCTGTACCATGTCCACATTTATCATGTGGTCCATCATAATTACTAGACCACCACCAATTAGAATCTATAAACGTTCCATATTTTTGTACAAAACGCCCATTAGAATATCCGTCATTAATCCCCGAAGAATTTAATAAAGGTTGTGATGCAGAAACACCTGTATCTATTAGACCGATTGTAATACCTGATCCTGTGCTGTAATTCCAAGCTTGTGGAATATTATGCTTCTGAAAATGCCATGAAACCTGAGCATTATTTGGGCTTATTGTTGTGTAATGTGCTGGATTAATATAATCGCCATTGGTATCACAGCCAGAACTAGAACGCGCATTGTTTACCAGCTCATAGTGATTATAGCCATTTGGTTCTAAATAGCGAACACCTTCACTTTTGAATAGTTGTTGGATTGTTTCTAAGTTTTCTACTTTTACATCTACCACATTGATGATATCATGTTCGATAACCGTTTCTCTGCTTTTAGTGTACCCTTCGTAATCTTCTACTATTTGCAAAACATTAGCTAAAGTGGACTTTAAGCGCTCTGTTTTTACTTCTGCAAAACTTTCGTCTTCTTCGCCATATCCGATGGTTAAAATATTTTCTCCTCTAACTACTGCACTCCAAAGTGTGTGTGCATCTACATCTTTCCAATCAAAAGTTCCTGTGGTGGTTAAGCTTTCATTAATTATTGCATTTAATTCGGAAATAGTTAATGGTTCTTTTTGTTCTTCAACACTTATACTTTCTTCTTGGTTCTCTAAATAATCTTCGTTTTGACAAGCATTAAAAAACGTAAAGGCTACCAAAAGTATGGATAGCTTAAGTAATGGTTTTTTCATTTTTATAGGATTTAAGGTTAGTTCTTAAATATATGAATTATTCTTAAAAAAAACCTAAAATAAATAGTGAACTAACAAATAAAACCTATTAATAATATCAAATACACATATACAAATCTACGCATTTGAAGTTTAATAATAGTTCTGAATTTGCGTTAGCGGTAGAAATGGCATCCTTTTTTTGCTGCTATATATGGCAAAAAAAGATTTAATGAATGACGCGACCTTTATGGTAACGCCAAAATAATTAATTTATAGTTTACGACGCACGGAACCAGTAAAATCCTCAAGATCGTCTTTTACTTTTTTAAGTTCGTCATCTACATCTTTAGTGATAGAAGTGTCTATACCATGCTTATCTGCACTTTTGGTAATCTCATGTTTAATGTCGTTGGTTGCGTCTTTAAGTGTGCGCATTCCCTTCCCTAAACCTCTAGCTATCTCGGGTATTTTGTCTGCACCAAATACCATAACCACCACAAATAGTATTAAGACTATTTCTGGGCTGCTTATAAATAAAAATGTTGTTTTTAAAATCACAGTACAAATATAGTGAGTTGTTTAATACAAATAAAAAAAGCCGACTAATAAAAGTCGGCTTTGTTAATAATATTTTGAAAACTAGTTTTTAACTTCTTTTTTAAAGGTATCAAACTTGCTTTCTGTTACTTCTCTTGGCCAAGAATTATTAGAAGTATCTACATCTGCAGTTTCTAAATTTGGATCTACTTTAATAGATACAATTTCTTTTTCTGAAGCGATAGCTTTGCTAACTTCTTTATCGTTTAATCTCCAAATTTGCGCAGGATATGTAATGGTTTTTGATGTACCATCTGCATAGGTATACTCTGCAATGATAGGCATTACCAATCCTCCAGGCTTATTGAAAGTTACTTTATAAAAGAATTTTGGCTCTTTTATTTTAGCTCTTTCTTCTGGCGTAAAATTATCCATTACGTACTCATTTAATGTTGGAGAGTTTTCTAATGCGGATTTTCCTTTTAAGGTCTCATTAAAATCTTCACTTCCTTCTTCTACAAAGAATACTAAAGGTGGTAAGTCACTTAATTTCATCCCACGTTGTTCTGCAATTTTCTTAATTTCTGCATTTGGCTCGTTAGACACGTAGTATTTTTTCACTTCTTTAACTCCGATATCTACATAATCTGTAGTGTAAAACCATCCTCTCCAGTACCAATCTAAATCGAATGCAGACGCATCTTCCATAGTTCTAAAGAAATCTTCTGGTGTAGGGTGTTTAAACATCCAACGGTTTGCATATTCTCTAAAAGCATAATCAAATAACTCAGGCCCCATTACGGTTTCTCTTAATATATTAAGTGCAGTTCCTGGTTTACCGTAAGCGTTATTACCAAATTGGTATGTGTTTAATCCTTTGGTCATGATTGGAGCAATAAAATCTTGATTTCCTCCCATATAGTTTACAATTTTAGCTGCTGGACCACGACGAGAAGGATATGCGGTTTGTCCTTCTGACAATGCATCTGGATACCATTTACCAAAATCTTGTTCTGCTACGTATTGCACAAAAGTGTTTAAACCTTCGTCCATCCATGTCCATTGTCTTTCATCACTATTTACAATCATTGGAAAGAAGTTATGACCAACTTCGTGAATAATTACACTCATCATTCCAAATTTTGTTCTGTCGCTATAATTACCTTCTGCATCTGGACGACCGTAGTTCCAGCAAATCATAGGATATTCCATACCTTGTTGTTTTGCATGAACAGATATTGCTTTGTGGTAAGGATAATCGAAAGTCATACGAGAATACGACTTTAATGTACTTGCTACTGCTTTGGTAGACCAATCTTCCCATAAAGGGTTTCCTTCTTTTCCGTACATAGAAACTGCCATAACATCTCTGTCACCAATTTTAACACTCATCATGTCCCAGATATATCTTCTAGACGTTGCAAAACCAAAGTCACGTACATTTTCTGCGTACAGTTTCCAGGTATTTGTTTTTGTAGATTTTGTTTTTAATTTTTCAATTACTTCGTCTTGTGTAACGATTACAACTGGTTCGTCATAGGACTTCTTCGCTTGGTCATAACGTTTCATCATTTCTTTAGAATAGACTTCTTTTCTATTGGTAAGTTTTCCGGTACCATCCAAAATATGATCTGCAGGAACGGTGATATTCACTTCAAAGTTTCCGAAAGGCAAAGCAAATTCATCTCTTCCCCAGAACTGTGAGTTTTGCCATCCTTCTACATCACTGTAAACAGCCATTCTAGGATAGAATTGCGCCATTACATAGGCTCTATTATCATCTTCTGCAAAATACTCATAACCAGATCTTCCTCTTCCGTTTACGTGATCATTAATATTGTACCACCATTTTATAGCGAACGAGAATTTTTGTCCTGTTGCTAATGGCGTTGGTAACTCTATACGCATCATTGTGCGATTTATCATGTGTTGTAAAGCACGACCGTTTGTATCTTTTACTTCTTGAATATTAAAACCTCCATCAAAAGCTTCAGTTAAATATTTGCTAGCAAATGCACCTGGTGTTTCTGCTGGCTGTGAAGAATCATCACTAATTAAAGGCGTTTTAGAGTCTTTAGCTCTCATGTTTTGATCTAACTGTACCCAAAGATATTTTAATGTATCTGGTGAATTGTTAGTGTATGTTATGGTTTCAAAACCGGAAAGTTTAGCATTAGTGTCGTCTAATACTAGATCCATTTTATAATCTGCTTGTTGTTGGTAGTAAGCAGAACCTGGAGCTCCAGACGCAGTTCGATACATGTTTGGTGTAGCGAATTCATCATAAAGTTGTTTAAACTTATTGTTGTTGGTGTGCCCTTGCTCTCTTTCTGTTGTTTCTTCTTCTTGTGCAAATGCACCAGCGGTTAGAAATATAACGGAAAGGAATACATACTTTAATTTATTCATTGGATAAAATTTGGTTAGAAAATGATGTCCAAAATACTAAAAAATTAAAATATTTTAACTCTTTTTAATTAAAGTTTAACACGCCTTTATCATTACCCTTTCTTAAAAGTAAACTTTTATTTTTACCATTAATGTTTGTCCGAATAATATTTTCTTGCTCCTCAAATATATCCATCAATATTCTATTGGTAATTTCAAAGTTTTTAATCTCTTTAATTCCTTCTATTTCTAGGTAACAGAAAATAATATCCTCTTCATATTCTTTACCTACAAAATTAAAATTTTCGGGTTTACCGTTAATACTTATTTGCAATTTATCTTTTAAATAACGTTCGATATACATGTTTACGGTAGAAAGCTCGTCTTCCACATCGAGTGTAATTTTTTGATCGTAACGTTCTCGTAATAATTTTTCGAAATCATCAATAAAAATTCTAGAGATTATTTGTACCGATTCTTTATCCTTTACATACTCGACTTTTGTTACACTGACATAGTATTTGTGTACTGCTGTAAATGCAAGCACTGGTATCATTAAAAGTAGTAAGGCAAATTTTAGATTCTTCATATTTATTTTCCGTGAAAACGGAAATCTTTTTTATTAAACGTAAAAGTAATTATTTTTTAGATGAATTGTATTTCAAAAAGTATTCCAAAGCAACTTAATCCTCTTTATCGTTTAAAATGACTTTATATGCTTTTAATTTTTGTTTTAAAAAAACCAATATTTCTAAATCGCTTTTGTTTTTACAGATTTTAGTAAAATCTACAGCATCGGAAACAAAATAGAAATAGTCCATAATTTTATCTTCACGTAATGGGCTTTCTTCAAATAAATCTTTAGAAAAGGTCGTTTTCACTTTATACATTAAGACTTCAATTTCATCTAATCGCACTCTATTTTTCAGCTTTTTGGTTCTTCCGCTTATTGCATTTAAAATAGGATTTAAAGGAATAAAACCGCCTCCAGTAGTTGCTTCATTTAGTAATCTTTCATTATGCGTTTTTAATGGTCCTTGATAACTTGGTATACCAAGACTTAATGCTGTTATTGGTTTCCCTTCCACAGCATTCATATCTTTCATTAAATCTCCTGTTAGCATTTTACCAATTACCACTTCATCTAACTCGTTGATATATTCTTCTAGTGTTATGGTGATTTTTTCAGACAACATATGTTCTATACCAATAACTATAGTTTCTAATTTGTTTTGAATAGAAGAAACCACCAAAGTATCCTTCAATTTCACCGAAATAACAAATTTTCCTTTTGCATTTGTAATGGTGAACTTTTGCGAAGTTTTATTAATGATATGAATGTTTTCTACATCATTACTCCCTTTCACTTCCCCTTGAATATCTACAGTTTGTGACCAGGAAATTTGAAAATAAAGCAAGCAAATTAGCAATGCGCTTATACTCTTAATCTTGCCCATTTATTCTTTTTAGGAACAACTTACTCTGTGTAAGTAAAAACTCAAGTAATGCTACTTCATTTTCTTTTTTAAGCAATGTATAATCTAACGGACTAGCTTCAACAAAAGCGTGAAAAGCTTCGGTTTGACTTATAGGTATATTGAAATTTTCATAAATAAAAGCTGCGGAATAGATATCGGATAAATCTAAAACTTCCTTCGTATCTTTATCTCTTTCTTTAAGCTCCTGATAAGTAAGTTTCTTTTTCTTTTTAAATGAAACTCCAAATAATTTCAACACTGCTACTGGATCAAAACCATTATAAAGCTGTCCTTTTTTCACTAAGGCATTATCTACTTTATTCATTCTAATATCCTCAAATTCTAACTTATCCATGTTTCCTATATCTATAGGAATTGGTTTAAAATATTCTGCATTCTCCACATCCACGAGTAATTCGCCAGTTAAATTATGCGTGAGTATTACTACCTCATCTAAAGTATTTACTTCTTCGTTTACTAAAATAGTAAGTGCTCTACTTTTAATTATTTCTTCATTAATAATTACGGTTACCTTTTTAAAAGTAAGTGCAGAAATTTGTAGCACGTCCTTTAGTTTTACTTCTATAGTAAAGGCTCCATTCACATCTGTAATGGTTCCTTTTTTTGAGGTACTATTATAGATCGTAATGTTTTCTATATCGGAAGCCTCCGAAACTATTTTACCTTGGATTTGTATACTTTGTGACCTAGACATATGGACACAAAAAAGACTTATCATTAGCGATAAAAAATATGTAGTTTTCAAGTTGTTAGTTTTTAATAGCTTAAAGAACGCATTTCAAATCTTAAATAAAATGAAAAGGCTATATAAACTTTTGTTAAAAGCAATTCTGTATTTTTACTAAAGTTTAATTTAAAGCATACCGTTTTCACGGAAAAAAATATGAAAAACATAATAATAGCCAGTACTTCCACCATTTATGAAAGCGATTATTTAGAATACATTTTAGAAGAACTAGCCGTCTTTTTTAGAAATGCATCTACTATTTTATTTATTCCTTATGCAAGACCAAGTGGTATTTCGCATGACGATTACACAAAAAAAGCAAGTGAAGCCTTTTTAAAAATCAACAAAAAGGTTATTGGTATTCATACCTTTAAAAACCCAACAGAAGCAATTAAGAATGCGGAAGCCATTTTTGTTGGCGGCGGAAATACTTTTGTATTAGTAAACCAATTACATAGAAACAAATTGCTTTCTATTATAAAAGAAGTAGTAGAAAACGGCACACCATATTTAGGAACAAGTGCAGGAAGTAATATTTGTGGTTTAACGATGCACACCACTAACGATATGCCAATAATGCAACCTCCAAGTTTTAAAACTATTGGCTTAGTACCTTTTAATATCAATCCGCATTATTTAGATCCAGACCCAAACTCCACACATAAAGGAGAAACCCGAGAAACCAGAATTAAAGAATTTCATGCCTATAACTCACAACCAGTGGTTGGTTTAAGAGAAGGCAGTTGGCTAGAAGTATTAGGAAACACTATTACATTAAAAGGAAAATTATCTGCAAGAATCTTTGAACACAATCAAACTCCTTATGAGGTAGATACAAATACAGATCTTAGTGATTTAAAATAATAATAATAATAATAAGATAAGGGTTTGTACGCGAAAGCTAGGCTTGCCAAGCTTGCATTACGCATACACTTCCCTCTTAAAACACCAATAACTTCATAAAACAAAAAAGCCTTATCGGTTAAGATAAGGCTTTAAGAGCGAGAGACCAGGTTCGAACTGGCGACATTCAGCTTGGAAGGCTGACGCTCTACCAACTGAGCTACTCTCGCATTCGGATGGCAAAAGTAACTATTTTTATCATATAAAAAAGCTTTTTCAAAAAAAATATCATGTTTTTCATCGAGAATAAGCAACCTTTCATCGATAAAATATTGTTTTAAGACTCTAAATCACACAAATAGAGCTTCATCAAATACTTTTGTTTTTTGAATTAAAAGTCTATAAAATGAAAAATGTCCTAATATTATTTGCTTTCCTACTTTCTTCTAGTTTGTTTTCTCAAGTTAAAATTGGAGACAATCCTAACGCGATTGACAATAATTCTATTTTAGAATTAGAAAGCACAGAAAAAGTCTTTGTGGTTACTAGAATAACAAGTGCACAGATGAATGCTATTACTCCTATTAATGGAGCAATCATTTATAATACGGAAGAAGATTGCTTATACCAATACAATAATTCTTCTTGGACAAGCTTATGTGTAGATGTAATGGCAAATGAGACCATAACGACATTGATAGACAATAATGATGGTTCTATAAGTTATACAAACGAAGAAGGAACCGTTACGACCATTATTAAATCAGCACTTACAGACAATGGCGATGGAACTTTTACATTCGATAGCGGAAATGGCGCACCACTAACATTAGACGTCTCTGCATTGGAAACTATTACTTCTCTTTTAGATAATGCAGATGGGACTTTCACTTACACTTCCGAAAACGGAACAGTTACAACCATCGATACAAATAGTGCAGAAACAGTAACTTCCATACTATTAAACCTTGACAATACAAATATCGATTACACCGATGAAGATGGTGTTATTACACAATTAGATTTATCTGCAATTGTAGCAAATTTAGAAGCTCTTACAACTTTAGTAGATAATAACGACGGAACATTAACATACACCGATGAAGATGGAAACCCAACTGTTTTAGATGTTGCCAACTTAGAAACTTTAAC
>CANNAC010000007.1 GCA_947502495.1 uncultured Flavobacteriaceae bacterium
ACGGTTACGTATAAGAATAGTGCGGTTTTGTGTGCGAGGATTTTCCGCAGGAAAATCAGATGTAACAAAAATGCACTAACTCTTGTTTAAGCACTAATCTACGCATTATTTTTATGCGATGTTAGCAAACGTATTTATATTCAATATCCAAATTCCATTACTATTAACCCTTTCGTTATTGGGTTCGAAAAATCTGGATTCTTTTTTAATAGTATTCCTGCCATAATTTCTGGGTGAATAAAACCTGCAGTTTCTTTAACATCATAAAATGCTTCTAAAAAGTCATTCTCTTCTTTTACTTTATTAATGGCTTGCATATATTTTCCAACATAATTCATTCTTGGTGTCTTATATTCAGCTTGTATTAACGAATCAATATTCTTTTTTAGATTTACAGAATGAAATCCAATTCCATAATCAGTTGTTCCATCATCGTTTTTGAAAGCAAACCTTGACTTAATATCAGTGCCTTCAATCCAAACAGAATCTGGAAATTCGTAGATTTCAAGTTTTAATTTACTATCGTTAAATTTCTTTCTGCTTTGTGTGGAAATTTTGTTCCAAAAAGTCAACTGATTTTCATTTACGTCGACTAAAAATTGTTTGTAAGCTTTTTCTGTTTTTAGTCTTGGATAGGTTTTTATAAGAATATCCTTTTCAAAATCGGAAACGAGTGAATTCAGGGTTTGGCTATTTTCCATTCCTAAAATTTTATCAAATTCCGTTATTTGATTTTTTGTTTTTTTATTCGAACAGCTAACAATTATAAAAAGAATTATGAGTGTTTTGAGAATTTTCATTTGTTGGTCATATGTTTGCTAACGTGTTTGTATAAGATTAGTTGCGTGATTTAAGTACTAAAGTTAGCAAATAAATCACAGATAGAAAGTCCGCGAGGACTTTCGTAAGTAGGCTAAAACCAGCAATTAATTTTATGCGGTGTTGTACGTAGTTTTTTTAATTTATATAGTCCATCAAATATTCAAATTCTGTTTTTGTCAGTTTGAAGTTATGGTCAAATTCATAGTTATATTCTTCGTTCAAAACTTTCGTATATCTGTTATTTATTTTATTCAGAGAATCCTCTTTCGTAATAAAATCGAACACATAATTCTCATACGGAAATTCTTGTTTATTTTCAATTCCACGTAATGCTGGTCCAGTCATTTTTTTGTCTAATTTGTGACAAGCTGCACAATTAGCATTAAATATTTTTTTTCCCTCAACTGCATTTTCAGATAAACTTATATTAGGCGAAACAGTTCCGCAAAAATTTTGTGGTATTTCAGTCGCACAAACTACATATTGAGGATCTGTAAAACTATAGAGAAAACAAGAAATTCCGATTGTTAAAATCAGAAATCCGCTTGAGATAATCAAAATCCGATTTGTTAATTTTTTCATAGATTTTCTTCTGACGTTTGGTTTCTCAAATTACGTACAACGTGTTATATCATCACATTTATTGATTATATCCCGTAAATAGGTCAGGATATCGTTACTTTTGTGTTGATGTTATCCTGTAAATATAACTTTTTTATAGCGTTATCCAAAGGGTTTTTTATTCGTAACTGTAAATATTGGTTTTCAGTAGGTGATTTTGATTAAGACCCAAAACCAGTCCAATAAAACCTTAGGTTTTTTTTACAAACAAAACTTTCCTATTGCTATTAATTTTTAAACCAATTTCTTTTATATTACATTTACGCAGTAATTCCGCGAAAGCTAAAAATCTTCCATAATTGATATCAAAATCCACCATAGACCATGTATTTGAAACCTCACGCGTAGAAGAGGTTATTGGCGATTTTGTGCAATTAAAAAAGTCGGGAAGTAGCTTTAAAGGATTAAGTCCGTTTAGTGAAGAACGCACACCAAGTTTTATGGTATCTCCCGTGAAACAAATCTGGAAAGATTTTAGTACCGGAAAAGGAGGAAATGCCGTTGCTTTTTTAATGGAGCATGAGCATTTTACGTATCCTGAAGCTATAAAATACTTGGCTAAAAAGTACAATATTGAAATTGAAGAAACCGAGCAGAGCAACGAGCAAAAGGAGCAGGCTAATGAACGGGAAAGTTTATATTTAGTTAGTGAATATGCGAGTACATATTTTCAGAAGGTATTACTAAAAACCGATAAAGGAAAAGCTATTGGTTTAAGCTATTTTAAAGAGCGTGGTTTTACAGACGAAACGATAAAGAAATTCGCCTTAGGCTATTCTTTAGATGAGTGGCAAGCCTTTACAGACGAAGCTTTAAAGCAAGGTTATAAAATAGAATTTCTAGAAAAAACGGGACTGACTATTGTGAAAGGCGAAAAACGTTTTGATCGGTTTAAAGGTCGCGTGATGTTCCCAATTCAAAGTATGAGTGGGCGTGTGCTTGGTTATGGTGGTCGTATTTTAACCAACGATAAAAAAGCTGCGAAATATCTAAACTCACCAGAGAGTGATATTTACCATAAAAGTAAAGTGTTATACGGTATTTATCAGGCCAAACAAAGTATCGCTAAAGAAGATAATTGCTTTTTAGTGGAAGGATATACCGATGTGATTCAGTTTCACCAAACCGGAATTCATAATGTGGTTTCTTCTTCTGGTACTGCATTAACACCAGATCAAATACGATTAATAAATAGGCTTACTAAAAATATTACGGTACTATTTGATGGAGATGCTGCAGGGTTACGTGCATCGCTTCGTGGAATTGATTTAATTCTGGAACAAGGTATGAATGTGAAAATTTGTACGTTTCCGGAAGGAGAAGATCCAGATAGTTTTGCAAAACAAAATACCTTAGAAGAGTTAAGCGATTATTTAAAAGAACATGCACAAGATTTTATTCAGTTTAAAGCTTCGGTTTTATACGAAGAATCTAAACATGATCCGGTTAAAAAAGCCGATACTATTCGAGATATTGTAAACAGTATTGCGAAAATTCCGGATAGAATTAAAAAGGAAATCTATATTCAAGAATGTTCTAGAATTATGGATATTAGTGAACAAGTGTTGTTTACTACCTTGGCACAAATCACAAATAAAGACGTTCAAGAAACACATAAAGAAGCGAGTAAACAACAAACCGCTTTTGAAGTTATTAAGCATGAACAACCTAAAAAGAAGGTAGATGTGCAATATCTTTTAGAACGTAAAATTATTGAAATACTGCTGCTTTACGGAAATAAAACGGAGGATTTTGAAGATTTAGTTTTAAAAGAAAACGAGAAAAACGAATTAATTCTCGAACCTGTAAAACATCAAACAAAAGTTTTTGAAAAAATATATTTAGACCTGCAAGATGATGAAATGCAGTTTACCAATGAACAGTTTAAAAACTTATATTACACGATTATTGATACCTTAAATCAGAACCCTGATTTTGCTATCGAGCAATTTGTAAATACCGTAGAACAGGATGTAGCGAATGAAATTTCTTCTATTTTAATGGAAGATGAACGTTACAGTTTGTCCGATTGGCATAGTAAAAATATATACCCAAAACAAAAAGATCAATCGGTTGCACAATTGGTTAGCGAAACAATTTTAAGTTTGCGTTGTTTTTTAATCGACCAAAAAGTAAAAGAGTTTATGCAACAAACACTAGCAAATAGATCGGAAGTAAACAAAAATGTACTAGAAGAAGTAAAAGATTACTCTAGTCTAAAAATGTTACTTTCCCGAAAACTAAATAGAGTTTTATAATTCTAATAATTTCGCTCTATTGATGAGATCCACAATATTGGAAACGTTTAATTTTTTCATTAAGCGCGCTTTATAGGTACTTACTGTTTTTTCGTTAATAGCAAGTTCTATCGCAATTTCCTTGTTTTTTCTTCCAGACGAAATAAGTTTTAAAACTTCAATTTCTCTCGTAGATAATTTCTTATAAAAATTACCAGACCTACTAACGCGTTTACCAATCGCTAAACGTTGCGCAAGATCATTACTTAAGTAAATACCACCACTATACACTTTTATAATGGCTTCTTTAAGAGTAACAATATTAGCCGTTTTGCATAAGTAACCAGAAGCACCAGCTTTTATCGTATTCATGGCGTAAACCTCTTCGGGTTGCGCACTAAACATGATAACCTTAACATCGGGATGTTCTTTGTTAAGCCTTCTTAAGGCAGTAATGCCATTAAGCTTGGGTAAGTCAATTTCAGAAATAATAATGTCTACTTTATTCTTGTTTAAAAACTCAAAGATGGCTTCACCATCATCTAGTGTACCAACAACTTGAATGTTCGACGACGTAATAAATAGTAGCTCTAAACCTTTCCTAATTATAGGATGATGGTCTACTACCAGCAGTTTAATCATAACTTTAATTTTTTAGATTCGTTATAACTTCTGAGGAAAACAACAGACGTTTTTGCTATTAGTCGTTTAGTAAAAGTAATGAATTCCTATTAATAAATGAAATATTTTATTTTAAATCTTTTGATATCAAGCAAATAGGTATAGCGACCATCTTATGTTTGTTTGCCGAATTGTAACGTTTGTATATTATAAAAGTCTCTTTTTGCCTTCCAGTAAAATCGTTTTCCGTTTTACCTTCCTCATGCATTTGCATGGCCCATTCTAATTCTGGGTACGACGCTCCAATTTGATCTTCATCACTTCTTGCGTCTCCAAATAATCCGTCACTTGGTGCAGCTTTCATAATCGATTCTGGTACTTCTAAGTATTCTCCAATTTGGTATACTTCCGATTTTAATAAATCTGCAATCGGACTCAAATCAACTCCGCCATCTCCATACTTTGTATAAAAACCAACGCCAAAATCTTCTACTTTGTTTCCTGTTCCTGCAACCAATAGTTTTTGTAATCCTGCATAGTAATATAAAGTAGTCATACGTAAGCGAGCTCTTGTATTTGCTAAAGCCATATCTACGATGGCTTGGTCGCCTTCTAAAGAAACTTCGGTTTTAAACTCTTCAAAAACAGGCGTTAAGTCTGTTCTTGTTGCACGTACGTTTTTATATTTTTTCTTTAATTGGTCGATATGTTCTTGTGCTCTGCTAACATGACTTGCTGCTTGATGAATTGGCATTTCAATACATAAAACGTCTAAGCCTGTTTCTGCACATAAAGTAGAAGTTACAGCAGAATCTATTCCGCCAGAAACACCAACAACAAAACCATTCACTTTAGCGTTTAATGCATACTCTTTTAACCAATTTACAATATGATGTGCTACTTTTTCTGTTTGCATTTTTTAAGATTTTAGAACAAAGAATAGTACCTTTGCCAAACAAAAATAAACAATAGCTTAATGAATAAAAATAAGTTTATGAAGAATATTTTTTTATTTCTTTTTATTGCTGTTTTATGTGTTTCGTGTAAACACGATGCAAGCTTTGAAAAAGAAATTTCTAAAATAGATGTGTCTGTTGCTGTTGAGCGATTTGATTTGGCATTTGCACATGCTAAACCAAATGATCTTAGTAGTTTAAAGGATGCTTTTCCGTTTATGTTTTCTAAAAAATATGTAGATTCTTTTTGGGTTGCCAAAATGCAAGACACCTTACAATTAGAATTAAATAGCGAAGTAGAAAAAATATACCCGAATCTGAATAGTGTAGAAGGAGAGCTGAAAAGTTTCTTTCAGCACATGAAATACTATTTTCCGGAATTTAAAACACCGCGTTTGGTAAGTGCTACTTCCTTTGTAGATTATAGAAATAAAGTGATTGTAACCGATACGATTTCGCTTATTTCAATAGATACGTATTTAGGAAGTGAACATCCTTTTTATAACGGAATTCAAAAGTATTTAGCGGCTAATTTTACAGAGGATCAGATCGTGGTGGATTTTGCTTCAAAATATGCTGAAAACTATATTTTTCCGAAACAGAATAAAACGTTTTTAGATGAAATGATTTTCTTCGGAAAACAATTATACTTTAAAGATATCATGATTCCGTTTAAAACAGATGCGCAAAAAATTGGCTATTCTGAAGAACAGTTAAATTGGTCGAAAGCCAATGAAGGACAGATTTGGAGCTATTTTGTAGAGAATGAATTACTGTTTAGTACGGATTTTGATTTACCAAATAGGTTTATAAATCCAGCACCTTTTTCTAAATTCAAGTTAGTAGAAATAGATCAAGAATCCCCAGGAAGAATAGGTCAGTATATAGGATGGCAAATTGTACGCGCTTATATGAAGAATAATAATGTGTCTTTAAAAGAAATGCTTACTGATAATGCCGAAGAAATATTTAATAAATCGAACTTTAAACCAGAATTGTAATGGCTAAGATTACCTCAAAAATTGAATTAAACATAGAACTAGACGAAAATAGAGTTCCAGAAAAATTAGTATGGACTGCAGAAGATGGAGGCATTAGTAAACAAGAAGCTAAAGCGATGATGCTTTCTGTTTGGGATAGTAAAACCCAAGAGATGTTGCGTATAGATCTTTGGACAAAAGATATGCCTGTAGATGAAATGAAAGTGTTTTTTCATCAAACATTGGTTGCTATGAGTGATACTTTTAATAGAGCAACGCAAGACGAAAAAATGACAGCAACCATGAAGGATTTTTGTGATTATTTTGCTGAAAAATTAGAATTAAAGAAGGATTAACTTTCCTTTTATACATGCAAAAAGCGTCTTGAAATTAAATTTCAAGACGCTTTATTAATATATAGGATTGGATATTAGTCTTTATTTGGAGCCATAAACTTGTACACAAGTCCGGCTAAAATAGCACCAACAATAGGTGCTACCCAAAATAACCATAGTTGTCCCATTGCTTCACCACCAACAAATAAAGCCTGACTTGTACTTCTTGCAGGGTTTACAGAGGTATTCGTTACTGGAATACTAATTAGGTGAATTAATGTTAATGCCAAACCAATCGCTAATCCGCCAAAACCTGGTGAAGCATTTTTATGTGTTGCTCCTAAAATCACGATTAAAAACATAAATGTCATTACTACTTCAATTAGTAACGCAGAGGTCATGCTAAAGGTGTGTCCGTATTGTTCCACACCATAAAAGTTAGTCGCAAAATCTCCAGCTTTCGAGTAGCCAGCAAAACCATCCATGCCGCTAACAATAGCATATAGAATCGCGGCTCCAGCAATACCACCTAAAACTTGGGCAATAATGTAGCCTGGTAAATCTTTTCCGTCAAAGCGTCCGCCAACAAAAAGACCAATAGATACTGCAGGATTAAAATGCCCACCAGAAATATGTCCTAAAGCATAAGCTCCTGTTAAAACGGTAAGTCCAAAAGCAAGTGCAACACCTACTAATCCTATTCCTATATTGGGAATTCCTGCAGCTAAAACTGCGCTACCACAACCACCTAGTACTAACCAGAAAGTACCAATAAACTCTGCTAATAATTTTTTCATTGTTTTCGTTTTTTTTTGTTAATTAGTTTCAAGACTCTAGTTATTAGAGTATTATCTAAATGTAAAAAACGAAAGAGATATTTTATTTTGGAAGTTTAGTTAATCTGCTTTTTTAGATGAAGTGATTGTTTTATCCTGCAATTTGCAAGAATAGTGTAGTTTTTGAAGTAGTTTACTTACCATTCATTAATTCTATTGGAATCTAGCTTAATGAATATGAATAGTAAAATAGTAAATCCCCAAAGTCCGGAACCACCATAACTAAAAAACGGAAGCGGTATACCGATGGTAGGGATTAAACCCATTACCATTCCAATATTAATCATAAAGTGGAAGAATAAAATAGAGGCTACCGAATAGCCATACACTCTACTAAATTGTGACTTTTGGAGTTCTGCTAATTTTAAAACGCGAAGCATAAGTAGCACAAAAACAATGACTACAAAAACACTTCCTAGAAATCCCCATTCTTCACCAACGGTACTAAAAATATAGTCTGTATGTTGCTCTGGTACAAATTTACCTGTGGTTCTTGTACCTTCTAAAAATCCTCTTCCAGAAAAACCTCCAGAGCTAATTGCTTTTTCAGATTCGTATAAATTATATAAAATGTCTCTACGCATTTGCGCGATCTTTTGCGGATCTTTTTCTAGACGTAACCAAAGACTAATTCTATCTTGTTGGTGGGGTTGTAATATGTTTTGGTAGAAAAATTTAATCCCGAAAGCAATGACAATACAAGCCAAAACAGTAAGGATTGGTTGTAAGATTACGGGTTTCTTTTTTTGAATAAAGTAGTTTGCTATAATAAAAACAATGGCTAAAACGGAAGTGATTATTGGTCCGAATTTTAATGCTAAAATCGAAATAGCAACTAAGGTTAATGCTAGTGTTAGGTATATTTTTGGTAAGCCTTCGCGGTATAAAACAAAAAAGAAAGAGGCATAAACCAATGTGCTTCCTGCGTCATTTTGAAGTAAGATTAAAAAAGCAGGAATGATAATGATGATAAAGATTCTTATTTGGTCTTTAAAGGTTCTAATATCGGTGTTTAAATCGCTTATGTATTTGGCAACTGCTAAGGCCGTAGCAGCTTTTGCAAACTCACTAGGCTGTAAGGTCATTCCGCCAATGCCATACCAAGAAGTGGCCCCGTTTACGTTTTTTCCAAAGAGGAATAGACCAACTAAGGATAACATGGAAACGATAAAGATTAAACTGGCAAAGCGTTCGTAAAACTTGGCATCAATAGAGAGAATAAAGATAATGAGTATAAGGGTTAAACCGATGAAAATTAATTGTCTTCCGTAAGGTTGGGAGAAATTAGTGTAATCAATGGTTGTTCCGATATGTGAAGCGGATAAGATATTCATCCAACCAAAAACTACTAGAATTAAAAATAAAATAATAGTAACCCAATCGAATTTAAAATGTCTATCTGTTTGTCTAAACATGCTTAAGGTTCTAACTTGGTTAGTTGTGCTTTTAATTTATTTACTTCTTCTATAGGAATTGTTTGTAGCGTGGTTCCTCTATTAATTTTGAAAGGTACACCAGAGTATGGTTTTGCGTATTCATCTTCTAAACTGTGGTTCAATACAAAGTTTTCTAAATCTTTTCTAGTGATAGTTCCTTTAATATATTTTTCAATCATTAAACTAGCTATTTTACCTGCAAAACGAGAACCAAAGTATCCGTTTTCAACAAATACGGCAATGGCAATTTTAGGATTGTTTTTAGGTGCAAAAGCTACAAATATAGAATGATCTGTAAGTTGTGTCTTTACACTATCAATTTTTACGAAATTTTCAACGGTACCTGTTTTTCCACAAATCTCTATATCTGGAATCTGTAAATATTTAGCGGTTCCATGTGTGTAAACATTCAGCATACCTTCAATTACAGGTTCAAAATGCTGTTTGTCTATGGTTGTGTATTTTGGTGTGGTATAGTTTAGATCTAAGGTTTCATCTTTAATTTCCTTTATAATATGCGGTGTAAAATAATAACCACGATTAGCAATAGCAGCAATCATATTTGCTAATTGAATTGGCGTTGTCGCAACTTCACCTTGACCAATAGCATTAGAAATAGTGTATGTGGAATAAAATGTTTTCGGATAAATTTCTTTATAATAATCTCTGTTGGGAATTCTTCCTGGTTGTCCAACATATAAATCGTTGTTTAAAAAGTTTCCTAAACCAAAGCTTTTTACATGATCACTCCAAACGTTAATTCCTAAGGAAGCGTTTTCGGGTTTGTCTAAAATTCTTCGATATACGGTTGCAAAATAGGCATTACAAGATTCTTGAATACCGTGGACCATATCGTTTCTTGTGCCGCTTCTACAATGGCATTTCATAAATCTGTTACCGTATTTATAACCCGCGTAACAGGTTATTTTTTCATCTGAAGAAATAACGCCTTCTTGTAAAGCGACTAATGCATTCATTAATTTAAATGGAGAACCAGGCTCATAAACCCCTTGTAAACTTCTGTTAAATAATGGTTTTGCAATAGAGTCATTATATAGTTTAGTGAAATTTTTAGAACGGTCTCTACCAACTAATAAATTAGGATTGTAGGTTGGTGCTGCAACCATAGATAGTATTTCACCAGTACTTGGTTCTATCGCAATGATTCCGCCACGTTTATTAGCCATTAATATTTCGCCGTATGCTTGTAGGGTAGCGTCAATAGTCGTTTTAATATCTTTTCCAGATTCTGGTAAAGTGTCAAATTTTCCTTTTTTGTAGGGACCGATATTTCGGTTAAACCTATCTTTTTGAATGAATTTTATTCCTTTTACACCTCGTAATGTGGTTTCATAAGAAGCTTCAATACCTTGCATACCTATTAAATCTCCCATTTTGTAATAGGGATTCTTATTCATGATTCTTTGGTTTACTTCACCAATATCACCAAGTACATTGGCGCCAATAGTGGTTTCGTAATTTCTTAAAGAACGTTTTTGAATATAGAAACCTTCAAACTTGCGCATTTTTTCTTGTAAAACAGCATAGTCTTCTTTCGATAATTGCGGAAGAAAAACATAAGGCAATCTCGGGGAATAGGTATATGCTTTTTTGTAGGTTGTAATAAACTGCTCTTTGTCTATTTTTAAAAGCGAACAAAACTCTAAAGTATCTAATGGTTTTACTTCACGAGGAATCACCATCACATCATAAGATGGTTGGTTAGAAACTAGAAGTTTTCCGTTTCTATCGTAAACAAAGCCACGTTTGGGGTAATCATATACCTTACGGATGGCGTTGTCTTCATATAAATTATTGGTATTATCTTGATATACTTGAAGGAAAAAAAGTCTTGCAATAAAAAGAATACCAACAAAAATTATGGAAATGAAAAGTAGTATTTGCCTCATTTAGTTTTTCTGCTGAATATAATGGTTACTAAAACACATAGTATAATAGTAAATATACTTGAGAATAACGTTTTTTGAAGGACTAAAATTATTTTTGAAAAGTTAAATATTTCAAAAAGGAATAATAGGAAGTGATGAATAACTGTAAGTATGGTTATATAGGTCAATCTTGGTCCGAATTCTACCTGATTAAATTTAATGGTTTGATGCTCATAAACAGCACCAAAACAAAATTTTAAAACAGCAGGTCTTATAAAAGCAATGGTTACACAAGCTGCTGCGTGCATACCACCAGAATCTAAAAACATATCGATAGTAATACCTAATAGAAAGCTTAAAAGTAAAAATAGCATTCTGTTATTTTTTACAGGAAATAAAATAATAAAAAGAATGTATATATACGGATTGATATAACCTAAAAAGTTAATATGCGAAAGCACTAATATTTGTGCAAGCACTAATACTATAAATCGGATAACGTTGGAAGAAATGATATTATTCATCCACAGGATTTATTAGGTTTTTAATTTCTTTTGCGTCTGTGTTCTCAATCACGTAAACATGTTCCATATTGGTCATGTCATTAAATAAAGTAACGTTGATCTCGTAAAAATCTTCGGCAGCATCCAACTTAAAGTCTTTTACTATGCCTATAGGAACTCCTTTTGGGAAAATAGCAGAACGACCAGAAGTCATTATGGTATCTCCTTGTAGCAGCTTTGCTTTAGATGGAATATCTACCAATTGTACAAACTCTGGCGATTTACCATTCCATTTTAAGGTACCAAAGTGGTTGGTTCTTTTTAATTGCGCGCTAATTTTACTTTTTGTGTTTAATATAGAAAGTACGGTGGCATATTTTGCACTAGTATGATCTACAATACCTAAAATTCCTTTCGAAGTTATGACCCCGAAATCTTGTTTAATACTATCGCGTTTACCTTTATCAATAAGTAAAATATTCGTGCTAAATGTATAATTGTTTTTTATAACAATAGCAGGAGTAACGTTGTAAATAGAAGTGTACGAAAGACTATCTAAAAAGCTAGATGTTGTTTCGTTATTGGAATTAAAAAGAATGGATCTTAATTTGTTGTTTTCTTCCTGAAGTAGTTGGTTTTGTTCTTTTAAACCAAAATATTGACTAATATTATTTGCTTTCTGATACACGCCTCCAGATAGAAAGTTTGCAGAATTTACAAACTTACTTTTTTGGTACGAGTGATTTTGAATAGTAAAAACAAAGGATATAGAAAATAGTAATATAAATAACAAAAACGATTTGTTACGTAGTATAAAATTAACTATTTGCTGCATGATTTAATTGGTGTTACTCTTATTTAATCAATACGCTTTTGTATTTAGCTAGGTTTTTAAGGGTGATTCCTGTACCACGAACAACAGCACGTAATGGATCTTCTGCAATATAAACAGGTAAGTCTGTTTTTTGAGATAAACGCTTGTCTAAACCGCGCAACATAGATCCTCCACCTGCAAGGTAGATTCCTGTGTTATAAATATCTGCAGCTAATTCTGGTGGTGTTTGCGATAATGTTTCCATTACAGCATCTTCAATACGAAGAATAGATTTATCTAAAGCTTTCGCTATTTCACGATAGGATATTTGTACTTGTTTTGGTTTTCCGGTAAGTAAATCACGACCTTGAACACTCATGTCTTCTGGCGGAAGATCTAAATCTTCGGTAGCAGCACCAATTTGAATTTTAATTTTTTCAGCAGTGCGTTCACCAACATATAAATTGTGTTGGGTACGCATGTAATAAATTATATCATTGGTAAATACATCACCGGCAATTTTTACAGACTTATCACAAACAATTCCTCCAAGAGCAATAACTGCAATTTCTGTAGTACCACCTCCAATATCCACAATCATGTTTCCTTTTGGTTGCATAATGTCTACACCAATACCAATTGCTGCAGCCATAGGCTCGTGAATTAGATAAACTTCTTTACCATTTACACGTTCTGCACTTTCTTTTACTGCTCGCATTTCTACTTCTGTAATTCCAGAAGGAATACAAATTACCATACGTAAAGCAGGAGTGAAGAGCCTCTTTTTTAAAGCTGGAATGTTTTTAATGAACATGCTTATCATTTGCTCAGAAGCATCAAAATCTGCAATTACACCATCTTTTAAAGGTCTAATGGTTTTAATGTTTTCATGCGTTTTCCCTTGCATCATACTGGCTTCTTTACCAACAGCAATAATTTTTCCTGTTATTCTATCTCTAGCAACTATGGATGGACTGTCAACAACCACTTTATCATTATGAATAATTAAAGTGTTTGCAGTTCCTAAATCTATTGCAATCTCTTCGGTTAAGAAGTCAAAAAATCCCATTCTTTATTTTAATTATGTACGTTAAAAAATCACATCTCGTAAAGGTAGTAAAACTCTTTCTAAATTTGATTTTAAAATTAATCTTTTAATAGCTGAAAACCTACACTATTAAATGTAGATTTTCAACGATTAGTTTAAGTCTGTAATTCTCACTTTCGTGGAAATGTTATTCTTAATAAAATCCTTTTTTTAAAGCGATTTTAGTGTTTAAAATGTCTTGTTCCAGTAAATACCATAGCAACATTATTGGCATTACAATAATCGATACTTAATTGGTCTTTAATCGATCCTCCAGGTTGTATTACTGCTGTAACTCCTGCGTTTTTTGCAATCTCTACACAATCTGGAAACGGGAAAAATGCATCACTTGCCATCACTGCGCCTTGTAAATCAAATTTAAAAGATTGCGCTTTATGAATCGCTTGGTTTAATGCATCTACACGACTTGTTTGTCCTGTTCCGCTGGCACATAATTGTTTGTTTTTTACTAAAACAATCGTGTTTGATTTGGTGTGTTTGCAAATTTTAGATGCAAAGATTAAATCATCTAACTCCTTTTGCGTTGGTTTATTGTTTGTAGCGTCTTTTAAATCTTCCAGCATATCTGTTTTAGAATTTCTGTCTTGCACTAAAACACCATTCAAACAAGTTCTCACAGTAGTTTGTGGGAAATCAAAATCTTTTAAAATAAGTAAGATTCTATTTTTCTTTCCTTTAAGTATTTCTAAAGCTTCGGCAGAAAAAGAAGGCGCAATTACTACTTCACAAAATAACTTGTGAATTTCTTCGGCGGTAGCTTTATCTATTTCCGTATTGCTAATTAAAACACCACCAAAAGCAGAAACTGGATCTCCAGCTAAAGCATCTACATAGGCGTTTAGAACCGTTTCACGTTGTGCAAAACCACAAGCGTTATTGTGTTTTAAAACAGCAAATGTTGGTTGTTCTCCTTTAAATTCGTTGATTAAATTTACCGCAGCATCTACATCTAAAAGATTGTTGTAGCTTAATTCTTTACCGTGAAGCTTTGTGAATATTTCATCAAAATCACCAAAGAAAAATCCTTTTTGATGTGGGTTTTCACCATAACGTAAAACTTTACCTTGCGTTTCGCTAAGTTTAAAAGAAGCGATTTCATGGTTTTTGTTGAAGTAATTAAAAATAGCAGAATCGTAATGCGAAGAAACATTAAACGCTTTTGCAGCAAACTGTTTTCTGTCTGCTTCCGTTAGGTTTCCATTTTTGTCTGTGATTAATTCTAAAAACTCAGAATAATCAGAAACAGAAGAAACGCAAATGACATCTGCATAATTTTTTGCAGCAGCACGAATTAATGAAATTCCTCCAATATCAATTTTTTCAATAATATCTTGTTCGCTAGCTCCAGAAGCAACTGTTTTTTCAAAAGGATATAAATCTACAATGACACAGTCGATTTGCGGAATTTCAAATTCAGCTAATTCTGCAACATCACCGGCATGATTTTGTCTATTTAAAATACCTCCAAATACTTTTGGGTGTAATGTTTTTACTCGTCCGCCAAGAATAGAAGGATAAGAAGTTACATCTTCGACAGGAACGACATCGATTCCTAAATCGTTAATAAATTTTTGTGTTCCACCTGTAGAATAAATAATTACTCCTTGGTCATTTAATCGTTTTACAATTGGTTCTAATCCATCTTTACTAAAAACAGAAATTAGCGCAGACTTAATTGTTTTACTATTGCTCATTGTTGTTGTGTTGTTTGGCTGCAAAAATAGTAATATAAAGTGCTTTTAATAAGTGAAATTACATTTGTTTTTTCAACTAAAACACGGAGTTATTAACAACTTTGTGCTTGTAATTTGTTTTCATTTATTTGTAACAAATAATATATAAAAGCGTCTTACCTTTATATCACTTTAAAAAAGTATAATATTTACTGCATATGTTACTGTATTTACGCCTCTTTAAAGAGAGCTTTTCTTTTGCTATTAGTGCCTTGACCAACAATAAGCTAAGAACATTTTTGTCATTGCTTGGCGTTACCATTGGTATATTTTCTATTATAGCAGTTTTGGCGGCAGTAGATTCTTTAAAGAATGATATAAAAGGAAGTATTAGCTCTTTAGATAATAGTACATTATATATTATGCGTTTTTCTTTTGGACCATCTACCATTCCGCAATGGAAAAGAGAACAATTTCCAGATGTTACTTATGAAGAATATCAGTTTATACAAGATAGAATACCAAATGTAGAAGCAGCATCTTATTCGTTAAATGTCAACCCTGAAAACATTAAGTATGAAGGCGCTTCGGTTGAAAATGTAGAAATAGCTGCGGTAACGAATGGTTATTATGATATTGAAAGTTTGCAAATAGAACAAGGTCGCTTTTTTAATGAATCGGAATCTAATTCGGGTTCGCCAGTTGTGGTTTTAGGAGATGAAATTTCAAGTAGTTTGTTTGGTAATTTAGATCCTATAGGAAAAGTAGTTCGCCTTTACGGAAGAAAATTTACAGTGATTGGCGTGCTTAAAAAAGAAGGTTCTGGTTTATTTGGAAACTCTAAAGATACAGCAGCAATTTTACCTGTAAACTTTGTGCGAAGACTTTTAGGAGATAATAATAAAAGAACTTTCCCAGCTATTGTAGTGAAACCAGAATCTGGAGTAGACTTGTCGGAGTTTAATGCAGTTATTGCACAAGGATTACGAAATTTTAGAGGTTTAAAAGCGGGAGAAGAGAATAACTTTTTTGTAAATGAATTACAAGGTTTTACAGACTTGATAGATAATATTACCGGACAACTAAATTTTATGGGTTGGATTATTAGTGGTTTTTCTCTGTTAGTTGGTGGATTTGGTATCGCTAATATTATGTTTGTTAGTGTAAAAGAAAGAACTAATTTAATTGGAATTCAAAAATCACTAGGAGCAAAAAACCGATTTATTATGTTTCAGTTTTTGTTTGAAGCAGTGATTTTAGCTGTAATTGGAGGTTTAGTAGGTTTGTTTTTAGTTTGGATCGTATCTATATTAATGACCCAACTTACAGATAGTTTTGAGTTTGTCTTGTCGTATGGAAATATGTTTCTAGGTTTTATACTCTCGACTATTATCGGTTTGGTTTCCGGAGTTATTCCAGCGCTTTCTGCTTCCAAATTAGATCCTGTAGAAGCGATTCGGTCCGGAATGTAAGTTTCTGAATTTTAAATAAAAGTACAAGGACGTTTCCGTAAAAAATAAATTCCAAAAAGCAATACCTTATTAATAGGACGCCTTTTGGAATTTATTTTTATATGCTTTTTTAATTTACGAAAGAAGCAAAGCTACCTGCGCACAAACAAACTCTAGAAAGCGCTCATCTGCTTCTGTAAAAGGATCGGGAGTATTAGAATCAATATCTATTTGTCCAATATTTTCTCCGTTTACAAAAATAGGAATTACAATTTCTGCTTTTACTGTAATGCTACAAGCAATATAATTATCTTGAGCAGCAACATCTGCAACTACAAAATTTTCATTACTCACGGCAACTTGACCACAAATACCTTTTCCAAAAGGAATAATAATATGATCTGTTGGTTCCCCAACATAAGGTCCAAGTTTTAATTCGTTTTTATCTCCATTTTTAAAATAAAAACCAACCCAATTATAGTACGTTATGTTTTCGTCAAGAAGCGTGCAAATAGACAATAATCTATCCTCAACAGACGTTTCCTTTTTGTTTATTATTTTTGTTATTTCTGGTTTTAATTGCTCGAAATTCATATGTTTAAAAACTTTTGACAAAAGTATTGAAAAACCAATATATTTAATCCCTTTTTACATAAATTTAACCTTGTAATCTAAAAACAATATTGAAACCACTTTTTATAAAATATAAGTCCGTTATACGATTTATCGTAACCTTTTTATTGGTGTACGCGGTTTTAACTTTTAGTTATAAATTGTTTCTACAATATTCTTCAGGAGATAATTATTATCCAGATTACATGACTTGTTTGGTAGGGAAGCAAAGCAAAGAAATATTAAGTGCTTTAGATTATAGAGTTTCGCTTATACCACATCCTTCAGAAGCATCTTTGAAATTAATTATAAACGAAAAATACGTAGCTAGAGTTATAGAAGGATGCAATTCGGTGAGTATAATTATCTTGTTTATTTCTTTTGTTATAGCATTTGCCAGTAAATTTAAAACGACTGCGCTTTACATTTTGGCAGGAAGCGTCTTAATTTATATTGCTAATTTGGTGCGAATAGTGATTTTATCTATTGGACTATATCATTACCCTTGGCGAAAAGATATTTTACATACCGTGATTTTCCCTGCTATTATTTATGGTATGGTTTGTTTCCTTTGGGTTGTTTGGGTGAACCGTTTTTCTAAAAGCAAGAAGCAAGATGCATAAAGTACTTAAATATGGTTTGTTGTTGGTTTTGGGTGTATTACTCATATTAATTCGGGTATTTGAAGAACGACTTTTCTACGATCCATACTTATCTTTTTTCAAGAATGATTATTTGTATTTAGATTCCCCAAGACAAGAAACCTTTAAGTTAACGGCGTTTACGGTTTTACGTTATGTGATTAATTCGGTGATTTCATTAGCTATTTTATTTGTGCTTTTTAAAGATAAAAGCATTGTTAAATTTTCGGTTATTATTTATGCGATTGCATTAGTGATCCTTTTAGCACTATTCTTGTATTTTGTAATAAGTCCAGCACAAGAAGATTATTATTTATTTTTTAATATCCGAAGATTTTTAATTCAGCCATTAATTTTATTACTCTTAATTCCTGCATTCTATAATTATAAACGGCAGGAGTAAAATTGTTAATGGTCTTGCAAAACAAGGTTTTTAAACTTTGTTTTTGTAATTTTGCAAAGTGATGAAACAGTTTTTACATACAAGTTTTTCTATAACATTAGCCTTATTAGTGCTATTTTCAACCGTATCTCTTACTATTGAAAAGCATTTTTGTGGCGATGTTTTGGTAGATGTTTCCATTTTTTCTGAAGGAGAAGATTGTGGAAAGGATACTTTAGCATTAGAAAAAGCTGCAATCACAAAAAAGAGTTGTTGTAAAAATCAAATTGATGTCGTGCAAGGTCAAAAAGATTTGGCGATTAAAACTTTCGACGATTTAGAGTTTGAACAACAATTATTTTTAACGGCCTTTACCTATTCGTATAGCGCTCTTTTTGAAGGTGCATCTGCACAAATTATTATTCCTGAAGCATATGCGCCTCCAAGGCTAGTTGTAGATCTTCAGTTGGTTCATGATACTTTCCTAATCTGATTTATTAAATGATTTTCGATACTTCCATTCTTCGGAAGTAAATACGTATGCGTAAACTTTTCCGTATACATAGAACAATCTATTGACTTAATAAAACCTATGAAAAACATATTATATATAGTATTAATGCTTCCTCTTGCCATTTTTTCACAAGACAAAATGAGTGGCGTAATTATGGAAGCCAATGATAAAAAGGAACAAACTCCTTTATTCGGAGCAAATGTATATTGGCTAGATACCTCGGTTGGTACTACTTCCGATTATGACGGAAATTTTAGCATTCCGTATAACACATCCTATAAAAAATTAGTGATTAGTTATGTTGGTTTTAAAACCGATACTTTAACGATTAATAGTGCGAAAAAGGTTCAGGTTCTATTAGAATCGAAAAGCGATTTAGGAGAGGTAACCATAACTTCTAGAAAGCAAGCGACCGCAAAATCCTACTTAAAAGCATCCAATACATTTACCGTAAGTAGCAAAGAATTACTAAAAGCTGCTTGTTGTAATCTGTCGGAAAGTTTTGAAACAAACCCATCTATTGATGTTAATTTTGCCGATGCAGTTACCGGAACGCGACAAATTAAAATGTTAGGATTAACCAGTCCTTATCTATTAATTGCAACAGAAAATATACCATCTATTCGTGGCGCATCGCAGGCGTTCGGATTAAGTTTTATTCCTGGAACTTGGGTAGAAAGTATTCAAATTACAAAAGGTGCGGGAAGTGTTGTTAATGGTTATGAAAGTATTGCTGGCCAAATTAATGCAGAGTTGGTAAAGCCTGCAAGCGATGATAAATTATTTGTGAATATTTATGGAGCAAGTAATACACGTCTAGAATTAAATACACACTTTAATACCAAATTAACTGAAAAATGGAGTACAGGAATTTATTTACATGGTAACACACATGATAAAAAACATGATGTAAATGATGACGGATTTATGGATATGCCTTTGTATAACCAAATAAATGTAATGAACCGTTGGCAATATATAAATCAAGAAAAAGGTTTTGTGAGCTTTATTAATTTTAAATTTTTGAATGATGAAAAGCAAACTGGACAAATCGATTTTGATCCAAAAACAGATAAAGGAACAACCAATGCTTGGGGAAGTGAAATCGATACAAAAAGGTATGAAGTTTCTTCTAAGTTAGGGTATGTAAACCCAGAGATTCCTTGGCAAAGTGTTAGTGTGCAAGCTGCTTTTAGTAGTCATGCGCAAGATTCTTATTTCGGATTAAACACCTATGATATTACACAGAATAGTTTGTATTCTACGGTAATCTATAACTCCATTATTGGAGATTCTAGAAGCAAGTTTAAAACAGGAATTAGTTATACCTATGATCATTATGAGGAATTGGTAAACGCGGTAGATTACGGAAGAAATGAAGCCGATTTTGGTGCGTTTTTTGAATATGCTTATGATAATTTAAAGAACCTAAATGTTACTGCAGGAATTCGTGTAGACGCTCATAATTTATTAGGTACGTTTATTACGCCTCGAGTGCATGCTAGATATACACCTTGGGGGAAATCTGCTTTAAGAGCTTCTTTTGGAAGAGGAAAACGTAGTGCAAGTATTTTTGCTGAAAATCAAAGTATATTTTCGACTTCCAGAAGTTTTAATATTTTGAATACCAATGGAAATATCTATGGTTTAGATCCGGAAATAGCATGGAATTATGGTGTTTCTTTTTTACAAGGATTTAATTTATTTAACCAAAAAGCAGATATTACTTTAGATTATTACCGTACAGATTTCCAGAATCAAGTCGTTGTAGATTATGAAAATCCGCAAGAAGTAAACTTTTATAATTTGGAAGGCGATAGTTATGCCAATAGTTTTCAGATAGAAATGAATTATAATATGTTTACCAATTTCGATTTACGATTGGCTTATAAATATTATGATGTGCAAACGCAATATGGTTCCGAAAAATTAGAGAAACCACTTGTACCTAAAAATAGATTTTTTGCAAATGTATCTTATGAAACGTCTGTTAAAGAAGGAAAAACAGCACATTGGAAAATGGATGCTACCTTTAACTGGCTAGGTAAACAACGCTTTTCGTCAACAGCAGCAAATCCTGTACAGTATCAGCTTTCGGAATATTCGCCTACCGTTGGAACCGTAAATGTGCAAGTGACCAAAGTGTTTTCTCCAAAATTTGAAGTATATTTAGGAGGTGAAAATATTACAAATGTTAGACAAAATAATCCTATTTTAGGAGCAGATGATCCTTTTGGCGCAAATTTTGATACCACATTTGTATACGGACCTATTTATGGATCTAATTATTACGCAGGATTGCGATTTAAAATACAGTAAAAATTCCTTCTCTTTTTAAAGGAAGACACTAGAGTTAAAAATAAAAATTTAATCAAAATATTTCCAATTTAAAGGAAATGAAAAACAATTTAAGATGAAAAAAACAATAACATTACTAGTTTTATTATTTGTTGGTGTAACAGCATTTGCACAAAACAAAAATGCAAAGGCATCTATTGAAGTAGATGGCGTTTGCGGAATGTGTAAGGATAGAATTGAGAAAGCTTGCTTTAAAATTAAAGGTGTGAAATCTGCAGTTTGGAGTGTAGAGACGCATGAGTTACAACTTATTTATAATGAAGAAAAAACCAACTTAAATGCAATTCATACTAGCATTGCATCTGTTGGTCATGATACTAAAGATTTAAAAGCTACAGATGAAGCGTATGAAACGGTACATCCTTGTTGTAAATATCGCGATGAAGAAGTGAAAGACGATCATAAAGAATAAGAAACCAATAAGAAAATAGTGAAAAGGCCTGAATTTTAATTCAGGCTTTTTTATTTTTACCATATGCCATACAGAATTTACGTCATCGAATTATCTAAACGTGTGTTTACAGAAAACGCTAAGTTTAGAAATGCCAATC
This sequence comes from uncultured Flavobacteriaceae bacterium, assembly GCA_947502495.1. Lineage (GTDB taxonomy): Bacteria > Bacteroidota > Bacteroidia > Flavobacteriales > Flavobacteriaceae > Oceanihabitans. The sequence continues at coordinate 21,341 of CANNAC010000007.1, forward strand.
CGCAATTTAATGGCGTATTGCAATGCTTGTATGTTGGTATGACGAGCAAAACACCTAAAGAACGTTTTGCACAACATAAAACGGGGTATAGAAATAAGAAAGGACATAAGTTGTCTTCTAATATTGTCGAGAAATACGGGCTTTATCTTCGTCCGAGTTTATACAATCATATAGATCCAATTTCTACCAGATCAGAGGCTTTAAAAATGGAAGAAACGCTGGCTTTAGAATTACGCAGACAGAAGTATGCGGTTTGGTTTAATTGAAGTTTAATCGCGTGATTTTGAAAAAAAAAAACAAGCGTAAGTCATTTTATATGATGGTGTTAGGTTTGTTTAAGAAATTATTTTGTTAATAACGGTTAAAAATGTTAAAACTATTGTAAACTTAGTTCTGTAGATGTAAAAATCATTTGATTTGTTTTAAATCATAAAAACTTAAAACCATGAAAAAACTATTACTAGTCACTGCTATCTCTATTTTAGGATTAGCACATGTTAACGCACAAGACGTTAAATTTGGAGTTAAAGGAGGTTTGAACTTTGCTTCGGTAACTGGAGTTGAAAGTTCTCAGCTAGAAGCTATAACGGCTTTTCATTTTGGAGGTATGGCGGAAATATTCATTTCAGAAAAATTCTCTTTACAACCTGAATTAATGTATTCTGGACAAGGATTTAGCGATGGAGGGATAATTGATTTGCATTATATAAATGTTCCATTAATGGCAAAATACTATGTAGCAAAACGAATAAGTCTAGAAGCTGGACCGCAAATTGGATTTTTGCTCAATGCAAGAGAAGGAGGTGAGAAATTAAAAAACCAGGATAACAATGTTGATTTTGGTGTGAATTTTGGGCTAGGTTATAAACTAGATAATGGACTTAATTTTGGAATGCGATATAATTTAGGATTAACCGAGTTATCGGTTACAGGTAATCAGAGTAAAACAACAAATAAAATTAAAAATGGTGTATTTCAATTTTCCATTGGCTACTTCTTTTAACACGTAATAATTTTCAATATTTTAAAACCGAAGTCTATTGGCTTCGGTTTTAGTTTTTTAGGACTCTTTTGTTTTTTCTTATTAATACTACAAGTTATTAAGTGTAAACTTAGGTCGTTTAACTTCTATGAATTAAAAATACATGTATCCTTTAAAATCAAAAAACGCTCCTAGAAATATCTAGAAGCGTTTATTTATAATTTGCGTGTCTTGGTGATAAACAGAAGACTCTTCTTATTATTATGCATAAGAGTGAATTCCCTGTCTACAGCGACTCGCAACTACATCATTCCTGGCATACCGCCACCCATTCCTCCTGGCATACCTGAAGGAGCATCTTCTTTAATATCAATTAAAGCACATTCTGTAGTTAAGATCATTCCAGCAACAGAAGCAGCATTTTCTAATGCAATTCTAGTTACTTTTTTAGGATCGATAATTCCAGCTTTCAGCATATCTACATAAGTATCTGTTTTTGCATCGTAACCAAAGTCTTTTTTACCTTCTAGTACTTTGTTTAGTACTACACTTCCTTCGCCACCAGCATTTTCAATGATGGTACGTAAAGGAGCTTCAATAGCTCTGTTTACAATTTGTACTCCTGTAGTTTCGTCTAAATTTTCTGTAGTAATATTTTCTAATACTTTTTTAGCACGAACAAGAGCAACACCACCACCAGCAACAATACCTTCTTCTACTGCAGCACGTGTAGCATGTAAAGCATCATCTACTCTGTCTTTCTTTTCTTTCATTTCTACTTCACTAGCAGCACCAACATAAAGTACGGCAACTCCACCAGCAAGTTTCGCTAAACGTTCTTGTAGTTTTTCTTTATCATAATCGCTAGTTGTAGATTCAATTTGCGATTTAATTTGATTTACTCTGTTTTTAATCATGCTCTTTTCTCCAGCACCATTAATAACCGTAGTATTGTCTTTATCAATTGTAATACGTTCTGCAGTACCTAACATATCTAAAGTAGCGTTTTCTAAAGTAAATCCTCTTTCTTCAGAAATTACCGTACCACCAGTTAAGATTGCAATATCTTCTAACATTGCTTTACGTCTGTCACCAAATCCTGGTGCTTTTACAGCAGCAATTTTTAATGAACCACGTAATTTGTTTACTACTAAAGTTGCAAGTGCTTCACCATCTACATCTTCTGCAATAATTAATAATGGTTTTCCAGATTGTGCTACCGGTTCAAGAACAGGAAGTAAATCCTTCATTGTAGATACTTTTTTATCGTATAATAAAACGTAAGGGTTTTCTAAATCGGTAATCATTTTATCACTATCCGTAACAAAATAAGGAGATAAATAACCTCTGTCAAACTGCATACCTTCTACAACATCTACGTATGTATCTGTTCCTTTCGCTTCTTCAACAGTAATAACACCTTCTTTTCCAACTTTTCCAAAAGCCATAGCAATTAAATCTCCAATAACGTCATCGTTATTTGCAGAAATAGATGCTACTTGTTTTATTTTATCGGAAGAGTTTCCAACTTTTTGCGTTTGTTTCTCTAAGTCTTCTACTATTGCAGCTACTGCTTTGTCAATACCGCGTTTTAAATCCATAGGATTTGCGCCAGCAGCAACATTTTTTAAACCTTCTTTTACAATTGCTTGTGCAAGAACAGTTGCTGTAGTAGTACCATCACCTGCAAGGTCATTGGTTTTACTTGCAACTTCTTTTACCATTTGTGCTCCCATGTTTTCAAGAGGATCTTCTAATTCGATCTCTTTTGCAACGGTTACACCATCTTTAGTTACTTGAGGAGCACCAAAGCTTCTGCTAATAATTACGTTACGTCCTTTAGGACCAAGTGTTACTTTTACTGCGTTTGCTAATGCGTCTACACCACGTTTTAAACCGTCGCGTGCATCTATATCAAATTTTATGTCTTTTGCCATTTTTATATTTTTTGCATTTAGCTATTAGCTCTTGGCTTTTAGCTAAAATATTTATCTATTTGGAATAAATTTTAATTGTAACGGACTAGAGGCTAAAAGCCAAAAGTCAAAAGCTATTATATAATAGCCATAATATCTTCTTCACGCATCATTAAATAGTCGTGACCATCTAATTTTAATTCGTTTCCAGAATATTTTCCGTAAAGAACAGTATCTCCAACTTTTACAGTAAGAGGTTCATCTTTTTTACCTGCACCTATTGCTATAACGGTACCTTTATGTTGCTTTTCTTGAGCTGAATCTGGAATAAATAAACCAGATGCTGTTTGTGTTTCTGCTGGAAGTGGTTCTACTAAAACGCGATCTGCAAGTGGTTTAATGTTTACTTTACTCATAGTATATGTTTTATTTATTTATAATAGTTTTTATGCTTTTATAAGAAGCTAAAAATGTGCCAATAGAGTAGGACTGACAAAGTTGCCGAATGTCTTCATATTATAAACGCGGAAAGTAGATTTTGGGCAAAAAAAAATGCCAACTTTTTAAAGTTGGCATTTTGAATATTTTTTAAAACAGAGGATTACTCAGGAGTATCTTCTGTTTGTGCAGGAGCAGTTGGTACTTCTACTGGTTGTACAATATTGTCAGTATCTAAAGCTTTAGACTCTGTAGTTGTTGTACCGTTGTTAATTGCAACGTTAGAAACTAAAATTAATACTATTAAAATAGTTGCAAGCGTCCATGTGCTTTTGTCTAAAAAGTCGGTTGTTTTTTGAACACCACCTAACTGTTGTGTTCCTCCACCACCAAATGATGATGATAATCCGCCTCCTTTTGGGTTTTGTACCATTATTACTACAACTAGCAAAAATGCTACCACTACTATTAAGATTAAAAATACTGTAAACATGTTGTTATTCTTTATTATTTTGTTCTTGTAATTGTTTTACTGCCTTAATTTGGTCTGCAAAGAAACCACTTTTTTCTGGATATTTCAAACTTAATATTTTATAAGATTGCAATGCCTTTTTGTAGTTCTTTTGTTCCAAGTAAATACGCGCTAATGTTTCTGTCATTAGTGCTTCTGGCTGTATCATTTGCTCTTCGGCAATATTAATATTTGCTTTAGCTGTTTTTTTTGGTTTTAACTTTGGGTTTTTTGTTATAAATTTTTCTATAAGATCAAACTTTTTCTCTTTTTCTGATTTTATTTCTTCTGATTCTTCTTCTGATTCTTCTTCGCGTTGAATCGGATTAAAGTTTCCTAGTTTTAGCCATTCATTAAACGAATGTGTTTCTGTGTTTTCAAACTCTAAGGGCTTACCAATATTTAAAATTTGCTTTGCAGAAATGGTTTCTGGAGTGCTATTTTCTTCTACTTCTTCCTTGGTTTCAGGAACATCTAAATTAAAGTTTGCAATTTTTGAACGTTCTATTTTAGGCTGAAATAACTCTGGATCTAAAACGCCAGTAGTATCTTTTATTTGTTGTCTTAAAGCATCATCGATAGTCACATTTTTGTTTACCGAAATATCTTCCACATCTACAGTAATATCTTTTACATGCTCAATATTTTGTTTAATATGTTTCGATATTTTATTCTGAATGAATTTTTTAGAGGTAATATAATCGAACAAAATACTTCTGTCTGTAGTGTAACTTGCCGTTTTTTTTAGTTCTTGATTATAGTTGAAACTTTCTTTATTCTTTAAACCTTTTAAGTAAATGGCTCTTGCAGATTGACAATATGGAAAAGTATCCACAACCGTTTTTAAAGCTTCGGTTTGCAAAGCAGTAACTTTTTGAGGGTTTTGTAATAAGTATGTGAAGTCTGTGTTATTCATTGGCTAAGCCAAATTTATTTGTTTATTTTTTTACTACCACTTTGCTAGTGAAGCATTAAAAATATCTTGTGTTAAACGTTCGAAAATTTCTTCGAAAGCGGTAGTTTTTATCGACCCTACAAGTTGTTCGCTTCCTCCGTAATCATAATAAAAAGAGAAGCGTTGTTCAAAATTGTCTTCTTCGTTTCTCTTATTAAAAAAGCGCACATTTACACCAATAGTTAAACGGTTTTGCGCGGCAGTATTTGCTGATGTTGCTGTGGTTGGTGAAATTCTATATTCTACAATTTCTCCTTCGTAAACCAAATCGGCATTAGAGTTTACTAAGCTTAAGTTGGTTTGATTGGTTATTAAATCTTGTAGTGCGATGGTGAAATCTCTGTTTAAACCTGGCTCTATTAGAATCGCATTGTTTTGAAAATAATTAACCTGAAAAGTTTTTACATTAGAAGCAATAGAAGCTCCTGTAAAAGAATATGGGCCACAAGTAAAAAAAGTGGTCGTTAATAGTAAAAGAAATAGGTGTTTTAAGTTTTTCATCTTGTGCTCGCAAAAGGAGTATCTTTTAATTTAATTGGAATGAGATTCTTTGACTGCGTTCTGCATGACAATTATTAATAGGAATTTGGTTTTTTCATACTTATATAAGCATAAATATAGCCTGCATTATCTGCAACATCAAAATTAGCATTAATAAGTCGGTAACCTTGGTAGTGTTTTTCGTTAATCAAGTCTTCTGCTTCTTGTCTGATTGCTTCCGAGCTGTTACGACTAAACGATTTTCTTATTAAAAATATTTCTACTGCTTTCATCTCTTCTATACGTATTCAAAAATAAGGTATTTAAACTTTTATTTTCACAAAGTTTTGTTACAAATCAAATTGCTTAATTTTTCTATATAAGGTACGTTCGCTAATACCCAATTCTGCTGCTGCTAACTTGCGTTTTCCTTGGTGACGTTCTAGCGATTTTTTAATGAGTTCTAATTCTTTATCGTGTAAGGAAAGTGTTTCTTCTTCCTCAATTTCTTCTGCAAAATGATATTTGTCTGTAGCGTCTTGAAGCGTTTCCGGATTTGCGTTTTGCGGAATAGATAATAACTTTAAATCTTCTTTAGCATCTTCAAAATCGGCATCCTCTTCATTGCCATATATTTTTTGAATCAAGCCTTCGTTTTTCTCTTGAACTTCTGAGTCGTTACCATTTTTCATGAGTTCCATGGTAAGTTTTTTAAGGTCATTTAAATCGGCTTTCATATCAAATAAAACCTTGTACAAGATTTCGCGCTCATTACTAAAATCGCTTTCTGCTTTGGTATTCTTAATAACGGCAGGCAAGTTTGTGCTTCCGGTAGGTAAGTACTCCTTCAGTTTTAAAGCGTCTATTGTTCTGTTTTGTTCTAATACAGAAACTTGTTCTGCTACATTTCTTAATTGTCTAATGTTACCAGACCATCTAAAATTTAATAACACAGGTATCGCATCCTCTGTTAATTTTATGGTTGGCATTTTGTATTTTAAGGCAAAGTCACTAGCGAATTTTCTAAATAGTAAATGTATATCTTCTTTGCGTTCGCGAAGTGCTGGAAGATTTATTTCTACCGTACTCAATCTGTAATATAAATCTTCTCTAAATTTTTCTTTTTTGATCGCATCAAACATATTTACGTTTGTTGCTGCCACAATACGTACATCTGTTTTTTGTACTTTACTGGAACCTACTTTTAGAAATTCACCATTTTCAAGAACACGAAGTAAACGCACTTGTGTTGTTAATGGTAATTCTCCAACTTCATCTAAAAAAATGGTTCCGCCATCTGCTACTTCAAAATAACCATTTCTAGTTGCTGTTGCTCCAGTGAAGGCGCCTTTTTCGTGACCAAAAAGTTCGGAATCGATAGTTCCTTCCGGAATTGCACCACAGTTTACCGCAATGTATTTACCGTGCTTTCTATGGGAAAGAGAATGTATAATTTTAGGAATACTCTCTTTACCAACACCTGATTCTCCAGTTACTAAAACCGAAATATCTGTTGGTGCTACTTGTATGGCTTTTTCAATGGCACGATTAAGTGTTGGGTCGTTACCAATGATACCAAAACGTTGTTTTATTGATTGAATGGATTCCATATTATTTCCTGCGAAGGCAGGAATCTTTTTAGTTTAACTTCTATTAATTATTTTCAGAATACCCAACAGGTTCTCCAATTAAAGTGGTTTTTGTAGCGCGAATGATCTTTACGTTAACGAACTCGCCAACCTTATAAATATCTTTAGGGAAAACACAAAGTAAGTTCTGGTCATTTCGTCCAGACCAATCTGCATTTCCTTTTCTAGCTTCTTTTTCAATTAAAACCTCTACTGTTTTTCCGATAAATGATTTTGTTTTATCAAAACTATGTTCTAATTGTAAATCGATAACTTCCTGTAGGCGTCTTTTCTTTACTTCTAAAGGAATATCATCCTCCAATTTACGCTCTGCCATAGTTCCGGGTCTTTCCGAATACGCAAACATATATCCAAAGGCATATCTTACTTCTTTCATTAAGCTTAAAGTGTCTTGATGATCCTCTTCGGTTTCTGTTGGGAAACCAGTAATCATATCTTGGCTAATTGTGCATTCTGGAAGGATTCGTTTGATATTGTTTATCAAATCAATATACTCTTCACGAGTATGTTGTCTGTTCATTTCCTTTAAAATGCGGTTGCTTCCACTTTGTACGGGTAAATGTATGTAGTTACAAATGTTATCGTATTTCGCCATGGTTTCCACAACATCTAACGTCATGTCTTGCGGATTAGAAGTAGAAAAACGAATTCGCATTTTTGGTTGTGCTTGTGCGCATAGTTCTAAAAGCTTCGAGAAGTTTACAGCAGTTGCTTTTTGCATATCTGTAGCCTTCATAAAATCCTTTTTTAATCCGCCACCATACCAAAGGTAACTATCTACGTTTTGGCCGAGTAACGTGATTTCTTTGTATCCTCTGCTCCATAAATCGTTAATTTCTTCAATAATACTTTGGTGATCTCTACTGCGCTCTCTTCCTCTAGTAAAAGGAACCACACAGAAGGTACACATATTATCACAACCACGTGTTATAGAAACAAAAGCAGTAACACCATTGGTGTTTAAACGTACTGGTGAAATATCACCATAGGTTTCTTCTTTAGATAAGATAACATTAATAGCATCTCTACCATCTTCTACTTCTGCAAGAAGATTAGGAATGTCTTTATATGCATCCGGACCAACAACTAGGTCTACAATTTTTTCTTCTTCTAGAAACTTACTTTTTAAACGTTCGGCCATACAACCTAAAACACCAACCTTCATGTTTGGGTTGATATCGCGTTTTATTGCGTTATATTTTTCTAAACGTTTTCTAACGGTTTGCTCTGCTTTATCACGAATAGAACAGGTGTTCACCAAAACCAAATCGGCATCTTCTAAGTTTTGTGTGGTGTTATATCCTTGGTCAGAAAGAATAGAAGCTACAATTTCACTATCGCTAAAATTCATAGCACAGCCGTAACTTTCAATAAAAAGCTTTTTTTTATTTCCTTCTTTATTTTCTATAACAAGGTTTTCTCCTTGTTTATTTTCGTCTATTGTTTTTTCCATCTTTAGTGTTCCGTGAAAACGGAATATCGCATTTTCCGTAAAAACGGAAGTCTGTTAATTGAAATTTATCTCGGTCAATAAGTATGCAAAGGTACAATTATTTTAAATAAAGTGACAAAGTGACAGTGTGTAAATTTTTTAAAGAATTTGTTAATAATTTCCTACTTTTGAAGCACTAACCAAAAACATATAATAATGACATTTCAAGAGTTTGAAAAAAGAGTACAAAATGCTAAACAATTAGATTTTGGCGATATTTTTAATAAAAGTATAGAGCTTTTTAAGAAAGTTTGGGTACAAGGTTTGGTAATGCTACTACTTAGTATGGTAATTATTTTACCTTTTTACCTATTAATGTATTTGCCTTTAATTGGCGCAGGAATGATCGATCCATATATGTTTGAACAAGGAAGTGGCGCAAGCTTTGCTTTGATGATCCCGTTTTTACTTTTTGCTTTAGTTTTCGGACTAATAGCAACTGTAGTAGGTTTTGGTATGCGAGCTGGGTTTTACAGAATTTGTAAAATGAAAGATTTAAATGAAATTGGAAGCGATGATTATTTCTTTTATTTAAAGAAACCATACTTAGGGAAACTAATAAAGTTATCTCTTGCTACTTTTGGTATCTCTTTAGTAGCAGTGCTTCTGTGTTATCTGCCTATTTTTTATGTAATAGTTCCTATAACTTTAATGAATGTTATTTTTGCTTTTAACCCAGAGCAATCTGTTTCTGAGATTGTAAAATCGGGTTTTGCTTTAGGAAATAAAAAATGGCTAATAACTTTCGGACTTGTTATAGTGAGTTCTCTTTTGGCTTCTATGGTAGGTATGATTATGTGTTTTGTTGGTATTTTTGTTACTGCATCTTTTGCATATATTCCTGCATACTATATATATAAGGAGTCTATTGGTTTTGATTCTGAAGAAGAAAACAAACAAATTGAAAATATTTAAAATCTAGTATATATTATGAAAAAGCCTGTTAATTCAGGCTTTTTTTATGTCTAATTTTATCGAATTAAGGCCCCGTGAAAGAATAAATTAGGAACGTGAATTTTTTTTCACATACCTTTGCACTCTGAAAAAATAGAAATATGGCGAAGAATTTAGTTATAGTAGAGTCACCTGCAAAAGCAAAAACTATTGAAAAATTTCTTGGAAAAGATTTTAAAGTAGAGTCTAGTTTTGGACATATTGCAGATTTACCTTCTAAAGAATTAGGAGTAGATGTAGAAGGTGATTTTGATCCTAAATATGAAGTATCTAAAGATAAAAAAGCAGTTGTAAAAAAACTGAAAGATTTAGCTAAAAAGGCAGACATGGTTTGGCTAGCTAGTGATGAAGATAGAGAAGGAGAAGCTATTGCGTGGCATTTAGCAGAAACACTAAAACTAGATAAAGAGAAAACCAAGCGTATTGTTTTTCATGAGATTACGAAAACGGCTATTAAAAAGGCAATAGAAAATCCTAGAGATATAGATTACCATTTAGTAGATGCACAACAAGCACGAAGAGTTTTAGATAGAATTGTTGGTTATGAGCTTTCTCCGGTATTATGGAGAAAAGTAAAAGGAGGTCTTTCAGCAGGACGTGTACAATCGGTTTCTGTGCGACTAATTGTAGAAAAAGAAAGAGAAATTACCAATTTTAGTGCAGAAGCATCGTATAGAATTGATGCCGAATTTTCTAATGAAGCTGGTCAGTCTTTTAAGGCGAAGCTTCCTAAGAATTTTGCAACAAAAAAAGAAGCCTATGCATTTCTAGAAAGTAATGCGGATGCCAATTTTAAAGTTGCCGATCTTCAGAAAAAACCAGCAAAAAAATCACCAGCAGCACCTTTTACTACTTCTACATTACAACAAGAAGCTGCAAGAAAATTATATTTTTCAGTAAGTAAAACCATGAATATGGCACAACGCCTATATGAAGCCGGTTTGATTACCTATATGAGAACAGATAGTGTAAACTTATCTGACGAAGCAAAAAATGGCGCACAAGCAGAAATTGAATCTGCGTATGGTGAAAAATATAGCAAACCAAGAAATTATAAAGGAAAGTCTAAAGGTGCTCAAGAAGCGCATGAGGCGATTCGTCCTACTAATTTTGCAACACATTCGGTTGCTATTGATAGAGATCAAGCACGATTATACGATTTGATTTGGAAACGTGCTATTGCATCACAAATGAGTGAAGCGCAATTAGAACGTACCAATGTTAGGATAGAATCATCCACAAATAAAGAAACCTTTACAGCAAATGGAGAGGTTATTAAATTTGAAGGATTTTTAAAAGTCTACTTAGAAGGAACAGATGATGAAGATGTAGAGCAAGACGGAATGCTTCCTGCAATGAAAGTAAACGAGACACTTTTAAACAATTACATTACTGCAACAGAGCGTTACACAAGACCACCAGCAAGATTTACAGAAGCTTCTTTAGTGAAGAAATTAGAAGAGCTTGGTATTGGTAGACCATCTACATATGCACCAACAATTTCTACGATACAAAATAGAAATTATGTAGAAAAAGGAACTGTGGATGGCGTAGAGCGTGATTATACACAACTTACATTAACTAGCGGAAACGTGAAAGATGTAATGCTTACGGAAAAAGTAGGATCGGATAAAGGAAAATTAGTACCAACAGATATTGGTATTATTGTAACCGATTTTTTAGTGAATCATTTTGAAAGTATTTTAGATTATAATTTTACTGCTAAAGTAGAAAGTCAGTTTGACGATATAGCAGAAGGAAAGAAGGATTGGAAAAAGATGATGAAATCTTTCTACAAAACCTTTCATCCAAAAGTAGAAGACGTACAAGAAAATGCGGAAAGAGAATCTGGAGAACGTATTTTAGGAAAAGATCCTAAATCGGGAAAACGTATTAGTGTGCGTTTGGGTAAATTTGGACCAATGGTGCAAATGGGAGAGCCAGATGATGAAGAAACACCAACCTATGCTAGTTTAAGTCCGGATCAACAATTAGGAACTATTTCTTTTGAAGAAGCAATGGATTTGTTTCAACTTCCTAAAAATTTAGGAACTTACGAAGACGAAGAAATACAAGTGAATAATGGTCGTTTTGGTCCTTATGTGAAGTTTGGAACAGCGTATGTTTCGCTACCAAAAGGAACAGATCCTTTAACGGTAGAGTTGGATGACGCTATTGTTTTAATTAAAGAAAAACAAAAAGCAGACGCGCCAATTTATCATTATCAAGATTTACCAGTACAAAAAGGAAAAGGTCGTTTTGGTCCATTTATAAAATGGAATGATATGTTTATTAACGTAAACAAAAAGTACGACTGGGATGATTTATCCGATGCGGATATCGTGGAATTAATTGAAACTAAAATCCAAAAAGAGATTGATAAGGTTATTCATAACTGGGAAGATGAAGGTATTCGTGTGGAAAAAGCACGTTGGGGAAGATTCAATATATTACAAGGTAAAGTGAAAATTGAATTACCAAAAACAACAGATGCTCCAGCTTTAACTTTGGAAGAAGTAAAAGGAATCCTTGAAAAAAATGCGCCTAAAAAGAAAGTAGCTAAGAAAAAAGCTCCTGCAAAGAAAAAGGCACCAGCAAAGAAAAAAACGACAACTAAAAAGAAATAGATAGTACATGAATTTTGATTTTCTTTCACCAGTTTCCGATTTAGTTTTAGCGCATAATGAATTATTGCCAGTACAGGCTTTAGGTAGAAAATTAAAAATACATTCTAAACAAGAAGGTATTCCAGAGTTAGATGGCGTACATCTCGCTATCTTAGGCGTTCTTGAAACTAGAAATGATGTAGACTATATAGGAGAAGATTTCAACTTAAACGAAATACGAAAATCCTTCTACGCGCTTTTTCCTGGTAGTTGGAATACAAGTATTGCCGATTTAGGCGATATTAATAAAGGCGAATCTGTAGAAGATACCTACTTCGCACTAAAGACTACCATTACTATTTTAGTCGAAAAAGGAATTATACCTATTATCATTGGGGGAAGTCAAGATCTAACCTACGCTAATTATCGTGCTTACGATGATATTATACCAATGGTTAATATTGTTAATGTAGATTCTAAATTTGATTTAGGAGATTCTGCAAAACCAATTAAAAACAAAAGTTTTGTTGGTAAAATAATATTAGATCAGCCTTTTAATTTATTTAATTATTCCGCAATTGGTTATCAAACCTATTTCAATTCGCAAGAAGAAATAGATTTAATGGAGAAATTGTATTTCGATGCATACCGTTTAGGTCAAGTTTCTAATGATATTACGATTGTAGAACCTATACTTCGAGATGCGAATATTGTAAGTATAGATTTAGGCGCAATTAAGTCCTCTGAGGTTAGTTTAAATCAAAGAGTATCCCCAAACGGTCTAGACGGTAAAGAAATCTGTGCTATTTCACGCTACGCAGGAATAAGTAATAAAGTGACTTCTTTTGGTCTTTGGGAGTATAAGCCCTCTAAAGATGATGAAATAAGCGCTATGCTTATATCTCAAATTATCTGGTACTTTATAGAAGGCGTAAATTATAGAGTAAAGGACGATGATTTTAAAGATGAAAATAATTATCAAAAGTTTATTACACTAATAGAAGATCAAGATTTAGTTTTTTATAAAAGTATAAAAACAGGTAGATGGTGGATTGAAATACCTTTTTTAAATGAAGTGAATAATAAATTAAAAAGACATACGTTATTACCATGCATGCATCAAGATTATGTAGATGCTTGCAACAATATAATGCCAGAGCGATGGTATAAAGCCTTTCAAAAGAATTGCGTGTAGATTAAATAACGTAATAAAATAGCAGTTTTGTCGTTTAAATGTTTTATTTTTACGACGAACAGTATTTTTTTTTGACAAAAAAGTTGTTTTTTAAAAAATATATAAATATGTTTACGCTCTTAAATTTTGAGCATAGAATAATTAACCTCGAGTATTCAATAAATATGAAGAATTTTCTTTTATTAACAGTAGTTTTAGCATTCCTTACAAGTTGTGGTTCTGGAGACAGAGGGCAGTTAGTCGGTGTTAAAGGAAAAAAATGGCATCCAGAAAAGCCTTATGGTATGGAATTAATCCCTGGAGGAGCATTTATTATGGGTAAATCAGATGATGATTTAGCTGGGATTCAAGATGCGCCTACTAAAACGGTTACAGTAAGATCGTTCTATATGGATGCAACTGAAATCACAAATAGTGAGTATCGTAAATTTGTACAATGGGTTAGAGATTCTACCATTAGAACAAAATTAGCTATACTAGCAGACGAAGTAGGAGCTACTCCTGGTGATGGTGGTATTGGTGATTTTGCATTTAAAGATGCAGATCCAGAAAACATGAATGCCTACGAGCAATACATGTATGACAATTACAGTGGCATGGGCGAAACTGGTTACGAAGGAAGAAAATTAAATCACGATGTAGATTTACTTTTTGATACTGCCGAATATCCAGATGAGTACTATGTAGAAGTAATGGATACTATGTATTTACCTATAGAGGAATCTTATAATGGACAACGCACATGGGATGTTTCTAAGTTTAAATTTCAATATACCTACATGGATATTGAAAAAGCAGCGAAAGCTAGCAACAAAGGAAAAAGAAGATCTGAATTCTTAATTACAGAAGCAGTAGAGATTTACCCAGATACTACAGCTTGGATTAGAGATTTTGCATATTCGTATAACGAACCAATGCATAATGACTATTTCTGGCATGATGCTTATGGAGAATATCCAGTAGTAGGGATTTCTTGGAAACAAGCAAAAGCATTTTGTGAGTGGAGAACTTTATACCACAATGCATATAGAAAAGAGAAAAATCAACATTTTGTAAATGAGTATAGATTACCATCAGAAGCAGAATGGGAATATGCAGCAAGAGGTGGACTACAAGGAGCGACTTTTCCTTGGGGTGGACCGTATGCTAAAAATGATAGAGGATGTTTCATGGCAAACTTCAAACCTTTAAGAGGAGATTATGCAGCAGATCAAGCTTTATATACTGTAGAAGCTAAATCGTATGACCCTAATGATTTTAACTTATATAACATGGCTGGTAACGTATCGGAATGGGTAAGTGCATCTTACGATCCTGCTTCTTACGAGTATGTTTCTACAATTAATCCTAGTGTTAATGATGTAAATAACCAACGTAAAGTGGTTAGAGGTGGATCTTGGAAAGATGTTGCTTACTATTTACAAGTGAGTTCTAGAGATTATGAATATGCAGATTCTGCAAGAAGTTATATTGGCTTCAGAACCGTTCAAGATTACATGGGAACAGATGTAACAGCGAACGCTAGATAAGATTAATAACCAATTAATAATAATTTAATAACCAACTAAAGTAGAAATACTTAACAAAAAACTAAAATTATGGCACAAAAAGGTAAAATCACAGTAACTAATATGATCTACGGATTAGGAGCAGCAATTGTAATCGTTGGAGCTTTATTTAAAATTCAGCACTGGCCTTATGGTTCTGAAATCCTAACTTTAGGTATGATTGTAGAAGCTTTAGTATTTACGTATTCAGCTTTTGAAAGACAATCAAGTGATTTAGACTGGTCTTTAGTGTATCCTGAATTATCAGGTGGAGCTTCTTTAGGAGGTAAGAAATTAAAAGAAGAGCCTAAAGATGCAGAAGGTTTACTTTCTAAAAAATTAGACAACTTATTAAAAGATGCTAAAATTGATGGCGAATTAATGGCTAGCTTAGGTGCAAGTATCAAGAATTTTGAAGGTGCTGCTAAAGGAATCTCTCCAACAGTTGACGGAATTCAAGCACAAAAGAAATATAGCGAAGAAATGTCTTTAGCTGCTGCACAAATGGAGTCTTTAAATAGTCTTTATAAAGTACAAATGGATAGCGCTAGTAGACAAGCAAGTATTAATGAAGAAGCTGTTGAAAATGCAACTAAATTAAAAGAGCAAATGCAATCTTTAGCTTCAAACTTATCTTCTTTAAACGGAGTATATGGTGGAATGCTTTCTGCAATGAACAAAAACTAATTAGTATTATTAACTAATAATTTATTAACCAATAAAAACTAATTAACATGGCAGGAGGAAAAGCATCCGCAAGGCAGAAAATGATTAACTTAATGTATTTAGTATTCATCGCAATGATGGCTATGAATATGTCTAAAGAAGTACTTTCAGCATTCGGACTGATGGAAGCGAAATTCGCGGATTCTAACGAAGCTACTACAGACAGAAATGATAAGTTACTAGCGGAATTAGAAGTCAAATCTGATGAGAATCCAAAGGAATTTAAAATACCTGCAGCAAGAGCTCAGGAAGTTAAAATTGCTTCAGATAAATTTTACAAGTATATTGAATCTTTAAAAAGTGATCTAGTAAAAACAGGTCAATATAAATTAGACGAACAAGGAAAGTTACCATTCGAAGCAATGGATAAAACAGACATCTTGGATGAAGCTTGGTTTACAGGGGATCGTTTAACAAAGAAAGGTCAAGAAGTAATGGACAATATTAATGCGTATAAAAAGGCTATTAATGATGTTCTTGCTAAAGATGAAAGTTATAGAGGTAGAGCGCAAGCTTTCGCTAAAACATTCAGTACAGAACAAGTACCAAATAAAGACGGAAAAAAGATTGACTGGTTAGCATATAACTATCAAGGTTTCCCAGCTATTGCTTCTTACACGAAGTTAACAGCAATGCAAAATGATGTTAAAGTAACAGAATCAGATATGTTTAGCTTATTCTTAGGAAACATTGTTTCTGAAGCGACAACATTAAATAACTACAAAGCAATTGTATTAGCGGACAAGTCAGCATTTTTTGCTGGTGAGAAATTCCAAGGTAGAGTTGTTATTGGTAAGTATGCAAATGTTGCACCTACTAAATTAAGTGTTCAAGGTAATGAAGTAGACTTATCTAAAGCTATTGATTCTACTGGAGCAGCTACTTTAGATTTCAACGTTGGAAATGTTGGTGAGCACCAAATAGAAGGTAAATTTACTTTTATTGAAAATGGTAAGGAATTAGAAATTCCTATCGTTAATGCAAACTATGTAGTAGTGCCAAGACCAAACTCTGCGACGATATCTGCAGACAAAATGAATGTGGTTTATCGTGGTGTAACTAACCCGATGACTATTTCTTTTGCAGGTGTACCAGATAATAAAGTATCTGCTAGTGGAGCGGGTTTAAGTAAAGGTTCTGGAACAGGTAAATACAACATGGTACCAACTACAGGTAAAGAAGTAACTATTAATGTTACTGCTAAACTTGACGACGGTACTCCGGCATCAGATAGAAAAACATTTAGAATTAAGGATATCCCTAAGCCTTCTGGTCAAATGGCTGGAAAAACAGGACAATTTGGTTTACCAAGAAACAATGTAGAAATTGGTAGAGTAGAAGCTGTATTAGAAGACTTTGATTTCGATTTACCTTTAAGAGTAACATCATTCAAATTTAAAGTACCTGGTTCACCAAGTGTTACTTGTCAAGGTAACAAACTTAACTCACAAGCTAAGTCTGCTTTACGTAAAGCAAAACGTGGTTCTGATGTTCAAATATTTGATATTAAATCAAGTAGTAATGGACCAAGAATTAAGCCAGCAGCACCAATTATTATAGAGTTATCTAACTAAACCAACTTTATAGTATTATTAATTAAAATTAATTATTGTAAGATGAATTATAAATCTTTTTTATTAACCATTTTTAGTGTAGCACTAACAACTACAGGTTTTTCGCAGGCAAATATTTTAAATGCGAAAACACCTCAAGAGATAGGCGTTAGAACAGAAGCACAGAAAGCTGTAGATAATGATAAACCATTAGAATACGGTTATGTAGATGATAGAGACATTATGTACTCTAAAATGACTTGGGAAAAAGTGGTTTTAGATGAGCGTGTAAACTTTTCTCTGTATTATCCAATTGATACAAATAATATTGGAAGCAACAGACGTTCTCTTTATGATGTTTTAACAAAAGCAATTCGTGAAGGCAAAATAGAAAATGTATACGATGATTCTTACTTTACAGCAAAACGTAGTCTAAAAGATTTAAAAGATATAACTTCTAAAGTAGATACTTTAGATATTGGTTATGATCAATTAAATGCAGACGGTTATGTAGATGCAGAATATATTACTAAAAGAGAGATCTCTTCTTATGATGTAAGTGCATATTTAATTAAAGGTCTTTGGTATTTTGATAAGCGTCAAGGAGAACTTAAATATAGATTATTAGGTCTTGCTCCAGCAGCAGCCGATGTAAACTTTATTGATAGTGATGATGAAGCTAACAAAGAGCCAAATCCTTTATACTGGATATTCTTTCCAGATGCAAGAGATGTTTTGCACGAAGCAAAAGCATTCAATAATAAAAACAGTGCTGTACCATTTTCGTTCGATCATATATTAAACGCAAGACGTTTTAACGGTTACGTTTATAAAGAAGAAAACGTGTTTGGAGATAGAACAGTAGATGAATATATTACTGAAAATGCTTTAATGCAACTTTTAGAATCTGATAGAATTAAAGATAAGATCAGAAACTTTGAAATGGACATGTGGTCATACTAATCACATTCTAAATAAAGGAAACGCTCACTACCGATAAAAAGGAAGTGAGCGTTTTTTGTTTATTATAAATTCAAATCTTTTATAGTACTTTTGCCTTCATGAAAAATGTAGATTACATAATAGTAGGTTGTGGTTTAGCCGGAATTCATTTCTGTGAGCAATTGCTAGCAAATAATAAAACCTTTGTGGTATTAGATAATAAATCGCAACACTCTTCTGTAGTTGCTGGAGGATTATATAATCCTGTGGTTTTAAAACGGTTTACTTCGGTATGGAAAAGCCAAGAACAATTAGAACTTGCGCTACCAATCTATAATAAGTTAGAGAAGGATTTAAAGGTGACTTTAGATTATAGTACACCAGTATATAGGCGTTTTACTTCGGTTCAAGAACAAAACGAATGGTTTACTGCTTCAGATAAACCAGAACTTAGCGAATACCTTGCTACACAGATTATTAAAAACGATAACGAGGCTATTGATGCTACTTTTGGCTTCGGAAAAGTTTTAGGTACTGGAAGAATAGATACGAAACTATTAATTGAAAGCTATAAAAAACAGTTACTAGAACGTAATCAATTATTGGAAGATACTTTTAATTATGAAGCATTAATTATAGAAGACACGATGCAATATCAAGACATAACCGCTAAGCATATTGTTTTTGCGGAAGGCTTTGGTGTTAAAAAGAATCCGTTTTTTAAAGATCTTCCCTTAAAAGAAGTGAAAGGAGAATTAGTAACTATTCATGCGCCAGACTTAAAAATAGACTTCGTTTTAAAATCCAGTGTGTTTTTAATTCCTATAGGAAACGATTTGTATACAGTAGGCGCAACATACGACTGGAAAGATAAAACGAATAACATTACGGCAGAAGCTAAAGAAGCGCTCTTAAAAAAGCTTAAAACGGTTTTAAAATGCGATTTTGAAGTCGTTAATCAAGTTGCAGGAATACGTCCAACAGTTACCGATAGAAGACCGCTTGTTGGTCAACATGAAATACATGAAAATATGTATGTACTTAATGGTTTAGGTACAAGAGGCGTTATGATTGCTCCTTATGTGGCAAAACAATTATTCAATCGCATTGAGAATAATATAGCTTTGGAAAATGAAATCGATATTGCTAGGTTTAAGTAATTACGACGAGTTCGTTTTTAAAATAAGCTTGTAGTATAGAAAAAGGCTTGAGCTTGCTTGCGTTAGCGATTGCAATGGCATCCTTTTTACTTGTGTATAAAATGCGTTACTAGTTAAATTATAGAAAAGTAAAAAGATATAATGGAAAGCGCGACCCTTGTGGTAACGCCCAAATAATTATTTCTTATTCACTGCATTTTTATCAAAATGGACAAACATATTGATCCATATATTTCTAGAAATACGCATGATTATGGGAGCAAAAATAATTAAAGTTCCTACAATAGAAGCAAATACATAATGAATGGAGGCGTTAAGAAAAGCGCCGCTAATTACAGCTGCAGCAACTGCAAAAGCAATACCAACAGCATAACTAACATACATTGCGCCATAGAAAAACGATGGCTCTATCTTGTATTTAATCCCACAATGCGAACAAGTTTCGTTCATGGTTAATGTCTTGGATAAGTGATATGGATTGGTGTCACTATACATCGATTCTTGATGACATTTTGGGCAAGAACCCGTTAAAATACTATATAATTTAGAACCTTTTTTAAACATATTATTTATGTACTTTTGCAAACTGGTTATGAAATGTATTCATCCAAACAAAATTAGCCATTATTTATTAAATTAAAGTAACAATTGTTACCAAACTATGCTTAACATACACAATCTATCTATATCTTTTCAAGGCGAATATTTATTCGAAGAAATTACATTTAAATTAAATTCTGGCGATCGTGTTGGGTTAATTGGAAAAAATGGAGCTGGGAAATCTACCATGCTTAAAATTTTATCTAAAGAGTTAGAACCAGATTCTGGACAACTAGCAGCAGATAAAGATTTAAAGATTGGGTTTTTAAAACAAGATATTGATTTTGTTTTAGGAAGAACAGTATTAGAAGAGTCTTACGAAGCCTTTACCGAAATTAAAAAAGTAGAAGCACAGTTAGAAGAAATTAACACACAACTTGTAGAACGTACCGATTACGAAAGTGAAGGTTACAATCAAATCATGATTGATCTTAACGATTTACAACATCAATTCGAAATACTTGGCGGGTATAACTACCAAGGAGAAACCGAGAAAATACTACAAGGTCTAGGTTTTAAACGCGAAGACTTTAACAAGCTTACAGATACCTTTTCTGGAGGTTGGAGAATGCGTATTGAGTTAGCAAAACTATTATTGCAAAATAATGATTTGCTATTATTAGATGAGCCAACCAATCACTTAGATATCGAATCTATAATCTGGTTAGAAGGGTTTTTGAAAAATTATGCGGGAGCAGTAGTGATTGTTTCGCATGATAAAATGTTTTTAGATAATGTAACCAATAGAACTATTGAGGTTTCTTTAGGAAGGATTTACGATTACCCAAAACCGTATACCAAGTATTTAGTGCTTCGAAATGAAATTAAAGCACAGCAATTAGCGTCTCAAAAAAATCAGCAAAAACAGATTGAGCAGACGGAAAAGCTAATTGAAAAGTTTAGAGCGAAAGCGAGTAAAGCAACCATGGCACAATCGCTAATAAAAAAGCTCGACAAAATTGATAGAATTGAAGTAGATGAAGATGATAACTCTGTAATGACTTTAAATTTTCCAGTTTCTATAACTCCGGGAAAGGTAGTGGTAGAAGCAGATAAGATTTCTAAAAATTACGGGGACAATCAAGTCTTGTCCGAAGTGAGTTTAATGATTGAACGGGATGTGAAGACCGCATTTGTTGGTCAGAATGGACAAGGTAAATCTACGCTTGCTAAAATTTTGGTTGGCGATTTAAAACACGACGGAATCTTAAAACTGGGACATAACGTGCAAATTGGTTATTTCGCTCAAAATCAAGCAGAATATTTAGACGGTAGCAAAACCGTTTTAGATACCATGATTGATGCTGCAAACGAAACCAATAGAAGTAAAGTTCGTGATATTTTAGGTTCGTTTTTATTTCGTGGTGACGAAGCAGAGAAATATGTAAGAGTACTTTCTGGGGGAGAACGTAACCGTTTGGCACTTGCAAAATTAATGCTGCAACCGTTTAATGTGCTTATTATGGATGAGCCAACCAATCACTTAGATATTAAATCTAAAAACGTGCTAAAAGATGCCTTAAAGCGTTTTGAAGGTACACTTCTTTTAGTTTCGCATGATCGTGATTTCTTGCAAGGATTAACTGATACGGTTTATGAATTTAAAGACGAAAAAATCAAGAAGTATTTAGGAGATATAGATTATTACCTAGAGCAACGTAATGTGGAGAATTTACGTGAAGTAGAAAAACGTACCGTAATAAAATCTGCTCCAAAAGAAAAGAATACACAATCTTACGAAGACCAAAAAAAGCTAAAATCTTTAAACAATAGATTGAGTAATGCAGAGTCTAAGATTAATCAGCTAGAAAAAGAAATTAAAGAGGCAGATGTAGAACTCGCTGTAAATTATGACGAAGTTTCTTCTAAACCAGGTTTTTTTGATGCTTATCAAGCAAAAAAAGAAAAGCTTACGCAGCTGATGCAAGATTGGGAAGATATCACATTGAAACTAGAAGATTACGCCTAGTTTTTTTAGGTTTTCTTTAACGTTTACCCGTTAAACTATAGCATAGTTTTGTAGTCTAATTACAAAACTATACCAATGCGTAAAATTATACTATCAATTATAGGTGTGCTATTTATAATTGGCGCTTACTTATTTGCTAATAAATTAATAGCAGATAAAAATAAACCAAAGCCAGTTAAAGCTAAAATTGTAAAAACTATTTTTACAGACACCGTACAAAATAGCACCATTCCAATAGTTATTGCTGCAAATGGTAGCCTGGAAGCGAAACGTAGATTAGAAATCTATGCAGAAGTACAAGGGATTTTTAAATCTGGAAGTACTTTATTTAAACCAGGTCAAGAATACAGAGCAGGACAAACTCTAATTAAAATAGATGCTGCAGAATATTACGCAAGTGTACAGTCTTCAAAAAGTAATCTGTACAATTCTATTGCCGCGATCATGCCAGATCTTCGTTTAGATTTTCCAGATATATTCGATAAATGGCAAAACTATCTTACTAGTTTTGATTTAAATAAAACAACTCCAAAGTTACCTCAAATGACTTCCGATAAGGAGAACTATTTCATAACAGGAAGAAGTATTGTTTCTAATTACTACAACGTAAAAAACTTAGAACAACGTTTGGCTAAGTATTATATCTCTGCACCTTTTTCAGGAATCTTAACCGAAGCGTTAGTTACAGAAGGTACCTTAATTAGAAGCGGACAAAAATTAGGGGAATTTATAGATCCTTCGGTATACGAAATGGAAGTAGCGATTAGTAAAACTTACGCTAATTTGTTAAAAGTAGGTGAGGCCGTTGCTTTAAATAATTTAGATAAAACAGAAACGTATACGGGTAAAGTATCCCGTGTTAACGGAAGCATTGATGCTACTACACAAACCATTACTGCGTATATAGAAGTGAAGCACGAAAATCTAAAAGAAGGGATGTATTTAGAAGCCAACCTAAATGCAAAAGAAGAAAGTGATGCTATTGAAATTGATAGAAACTTGCTTTTAGAAAGTCAGCAAATATTTGTGGTTAAAGATAGTCTGTTAGATGTAATAGATGTGAAACCTGTATATTTTTCGGAAACAAAAGTAGTGTTGAAAAATGTACCTAACGGAACTATTATTCTTAAAAAATCGGTTCCTGGTGCCTATGCAGGAATGTTAGTGAAAGCTTTTGAAGAAAAAAGTAATACCAAAGACAAACAGTAAACATGAGAAAACTAATAACGTATTTTATTAAGTATCACGTAGCTGTTAACATATTTATTATAGCTTTTGTTATTTTTGGTTACCTAGGTGTAACCTCTTTAAAATCTTCCTTTTTTCCATTAGTAGATTCTAAAATAATCAATATTAGTGTTACCTATCCTGGAGCATCCCCTCAAGAAATTGAGGAAGGTATTGTACTTCAAATAGAAGATAATCTAAAAGGTTTAAAAGGTGTCGATCGTGTAACTTCGGTATCTAGAGAAAATAGTGGAACCATTACTGTAGAAACCGAAAAAGGAGAGAACATTGACTTCATGTTATTAGAAGTTAAAAATGCAGTAGATCGCGTACCTTCTTTTCCTTCTGGAATGGAACCTTTAATTGTAGCCAAACAAGAAGCGGTACGAGAAACTATTTCCTTTGCTTTAAGTGGTGATAATATTCCGCTTGCCACTTTAAAACAAATTGGTAGGCAAGTTGAAAATGATTTAAGAGCGATTGAAGGTATTTCGCAAATTGCAATTTCTGGGTATCCAGATGAAGAAATTGAAATCGCTGTCAATGAAACGAGTTTATTAGCATATAATCTTACGTTTACCGAAGTTTCGCAGGCCGTAAGCAGATCGAATATTTTAACTACTGGAGGAACCATAAAAACAGATGCGGAAGAATACCTAATTCGAGCAAATAACCGTTCGTATTATGGGGATGAACTTTCTAATGTGGTGGTTCGTGCTTCTAATGATGGTAAGATAGTCCGTTTGAAAGATGTCGCTATTATTCGTGATCGTTTTTCTGAAACGCCAAATGCCACGTATTTCGATCAAAAACTAGCGGTCAATATTTCTATAACCAGTACGAACTCAGAAGATTTAATATCCTCTGCAGAAAATGTGAAAGCATATATTGAAGAATATAATCAAAAGCATAATAATGTACAATTAGATGTGGTTCGTGATTTGTCTAAAACACTAAATCAGCGTACCGATTTATTAACAGAAAATGCGATAGTAGGAATGCTATTGGTGTTAATATTCTTGTCCTTATTCTTAAACACACGTTTAGCATTTTGGGTAGCATTCGGATTGCCTATTTCATTTTTAGGAATGTTTATTTTTGCAGCACAGTTTGATGTAACCATAAATGTATTATCCCTTTTTGGAATGATTATCGTTATTGGTATTTTGGTAGATGATGGTATTGTAATTGCCGAAAATATTTACCAACATTACGAAAAAGGAAAGTCGCCTATCGATGCTGCCATTGATGGTACTATGGAAGTAATTCCTCCTGTAGTTTCGGCAATTATAACAACGCTTTTAGCCTTTTCTTTATTCTTATTTCTAGATAGTAGAATTGGTGAATTTTTTAGTGAAGTTTCCGTAGTTGTAATACTTACTTTAGTGGTTTCATTGGTCGAAGCATTAATTATTCTTCCTGCCCATTTAGCACATTCCAAAGCTTTAAGAAAACCCGTTATAGAAGAAAACCCTTCCAAAATGAAGCAGTTTTTCTCCAAAATGCGAGTAATAAATAAAGCAGGAGATAACTTCATGAATTTCTTAAGAGATAAAGTATATACGCCTGCGATCACATTCGTCTTAAATTTTAAAATACTTTCTTTAGGTATTTTTGTGGCTTTACTAATTTTAACTTTTGGCGCTATTGGTGGTGGTGTTATTGGTATGACTATGTTTCCTTCGGTTGCCAGTGATAGAGTGACTATCGAATTAGATATGCCAAATGGTACGAATGAAAAAATAACAGATTCTATTATTTCTATGATAGAAGAAAAATCGTTTATCGTTAATCAAGAATTAACCGAAAAATATTTAAAAGGAGAAGATAAACAGCTTTTTGAAAATACCATTTTAACAATAAGTAGTAGCTCTAGTGCTAAATTACAGATTAACATGTTGCCAGGAGAAGAAAGACCCGACGCAATAAAATCGGATTTAGTAGCCAATAGATTACGAGAATTGGTTGGTCCTGTGATTGGTACCGAGCGTTTAATTTTTGGTTCTGGTGGTAATTTTGGTGGTAGCCCAGTTTCTGTTTCCCTTTTAGGAAATAATATTGAAGAGCTTAAAGCTGCGAAAATAGAGTTGAAAGAAGTTTTAGCATCTAACCCACTATTAAAAGATATTGAAGATAATGATCCTGCCGGAATTAAGGAAATTCGTATCGAATTAAAAGAAAGCGCTTACTTACTTGGTTTAAATTTAAGTACAGTAATGGCGCAAGTACGTTCTGGTTTCTTTGGTACACAGGCACAACGTTTTCAAAGAGGACAAGACGAAATTCGCGTTTGGGTACGTTATGATAGAAGCGATAGAGCATCTATTAATAATCTAGATGACATGCGAATTGTAACTCCAACAGGTGAGCGAGTAACACTTAAAGATATCGCTTCATATACTATTGAAAGAGGAGATGTTGCTATTAATCATTTAGAAGGGCAACGCGAAATAAAAGTTTCTGCAGATTTAAAAGATCCAAGTACAAGTACCACAGATATTTTGGCCGACTTAAAAGGGGTAACTATGGTAGAGTTAAAATCTAAATACCCAACTATTTCGGCATCTTTTGAAGGACAAAACAGAGAAAAAGAAAAACTAAATAGTTCTTTAGCGAAAGCAGGAATTCCTATTTTATTTCTAATTTATATAGTTATTGCTTTTACATTTAGAAGTTATAGTCAGCCAATATTACTAATTCTATTAGTACCTTTTAGTCTTACCGCTGTAGCTTGGGGACACTGGATGCTTGGTTTTTCGGTAAATATATTATCCCTTCTAGGTATTATCGCTCTAATTGGGATTATGGTAAATGATGGTCTGGTACTTATTGGTAAATTTAATTCTAATTTACGGGATGGTTTAAAGTTTGAGGAAGCACTTTTAGATGCAGGGAAATCTCGTTTTAGAGCTATTTTCTTAACCTCATTAACTACTGTTGCAGGTTTGGCGCCTTTACTATTAGAAAAAAGTAGACAAGCACAATTTTTAAAACCTATGGCAATTTCCATATCCTTTGGTATTGCATATGCAACTATTTTAACCTTGTTAGTTTTACCACTATTCTTATCTTTTAGTAATAGTATTAAACAAAAAGGAAAATGGTTAGCTACAGGAAAGGAAGTAACCAAAGAAGAAGTAGAAAGAGCTATTAAAGAACAAAAGGAAGAAAATGAACATTAAAATAATAACATTCTGTTGCTTTATAGGTTTAGGTACTTGCTATGCACAGCAAACCCTTAGTCCAGAAGATGCCGTAAATTATGTGTTAGATAATAACTACGGAATTAAAATAGCAAACAAGAACCTGGAGGTTTCCGAAAATAATACTACTATTTATAATACTGGTTTTTTACCAACGGTAACAGGTAATGCCGGAGCAACGTATAATTTAGATAATAATGAATCTGAATTTGCTGATGGAAGTACAACCAGTTTAAATGGCGCGGAAAGTTCTCGTTATAATGCGTCTTTAGATGTTAATTATACCTTATTTGATGGCTTAGGAAGGAAATATAACTACAAGCGATTAAAAGAACAATACCAATTATCCGAATTGCAAGCACGCGAAACTATAGAAAATACCATCATAGAATTGTTTTCTATTTATTATAATGTGGCACAACTTTCGGAAAATGAAACTACTTTTCAACAGACTTTATCCATTTCTAAAGATCGTTTGGTACGCTCCGAATATCAATTTGAATATGGTCAAAATACCAAGTTGGAAGTTTTAAATGCGGAAGTAGATATTAATAACGACAGCATTAATTTAATCAATACCAAGCAGCAACTAAACAATACCAAAAGGGATTTGAACTTTGTAATGGGAAATCAAGTTGTAGACGATTTTAATGTGAAAACAGAAATTAATTTTCTGCTAGATATCAATAAAGTCGATTTATTAGAAAAAGCAAAATCTAGAAACGTAGCATTATTACAAGCCGATAAGTCTATTCAAATATCTAAATTAGATATAAAAACCGGAAAGTCTTCTTATTTACCAACTTTAGGATTAGTAGGTTCTTACGGTTGGAACAAAAGCGATAATAATGCAGCATCGTTTTTAGCAGGATCTACAAATACAGGGTTATCTGCTGGACTAAATTTAAGCTGGAATATATTTGATGGCGGAAGCACATTAACAACCGTGAAAAATGCGGAAATAGCCTTAGAGAATCAAGAGCTTCAAAAAGAACAAATATTACTTTCTTTAGAACGTGATTTTAATAATGCTTGGGACGATTACCAAAACAAGCTTACTATTTTTCGAGTACAAGAAAATAATATAATTACTGCGCAAAATAATTTTGATCGTTCGCAAGAAAAGTTCAAAATCGGACAAGTAAATTCAATAGAATTTAGACAAGCACAATTAAATCTTCTGAATGCAGAATTAAGTAGAAATCAAGCAAAATACCAGGCGAAACTCTCTGAATTACAGGTGTTACAGCTAAGTGGTGAGTTGTTGAATATTGCATATTAAAGGATTTGGTTTATTTGGACTATGCATTTCATCGAATAAATTTGTTTTTTATCTAGTTATCAGTTAGTTTCGTATAGAATTAATCCTAAATCTATTCCTTATGAAGACTTTAAAACTAAGCTTATTATGTCTTTTTGTTAGTACGATGATAAGTGCTAACGTTTCGCAAACCGAAAAAGAGGCCTTAGTTGCACTATATACTGCAACAAATGGAGCGCAATGGAATACTACTTGGGACTTAGAGCAACCAGTTACAACTTGGCATGGTGTCACCATCAAGAATGATAAAGTGGTAGGTCTTAATTTACACATGAATAATTTACAAGGAACACTTCCTCAAGAAATTGGGAACCTTATATATCTTCAAAAAATAAACTTAGGTTTTAATAAACTAGAAGGAAATTTGCCAATAGCATTCTTTAATTTAAAAGAATTGAAATCGGTAAAGCTATTTGTAAATGCTTTGGAAGGGAATATACCAACTGAGATTGGTTCGTTAACAAAACTAGAGGTATTAGAATTATTTAGTAATACGTTTTCTGGTGAGATTCCTTCTTCTATTGGAAACTTAAAGAACTTAAAAACATTGGTCTTAGGAAGTAATTTTCTAACAGGTAATATACCAACCGAAATTAGCCAACTAAAACAATTAGAAGTATTAAGCCTAATCGATAATAAATTAGACGGTGAAATACCTTCAGAAATTGGTAGTCTGCTAAATCTAAAAGAACTTGTTTTAGCTAGTAATGCATTTACAGGAGACTTACCAATAGCCCTAAATAATCTGATGCAATTAAATACCATTATGGTAAGTGGTAATAAACTGAATAAAGATATGGTGAGTATTATTGATAGAAAACCAGCAGATATACAAATGAAATTACATTTTGTTACAGAGACCGCTTTGGCAACAGAAGAAGATTAGTTGCAATTATTTGAATAGTATGTAATAGGCAAAATTTATTTTGCCTATTTTTATTTTATGGAAGAACACTTTTTTCAATGTCCGTATTGCTGGCAAGACATATCCATGTTGTTAGATAATAGTGTCTCCAATCAGACATATATTGAAGATTGCGAGGTATGTTGCAACCCAATTGAAATAAAAGCACAATTTATTAACGCAGAACTAGCTGGTTTTCAAGCAGAAAATATAGAACAATAAATTTTTTATAATTTATCCTTGTAATATCTAAAAAGCGTTGTATATTTGCAGTCCGAAACGATTTGGTCGCCATTATGAAGCGAAAGTTAAAAGCTAAGTAAATTGTTTTGATTTAAAATCGCGGGATAGAGCAGTAGGTAGCTCGTCGGGCTCATAACCCGAAGGTCACTGGTTCGAGTCCAGTTCCCGCTACTAGAACAATACCCTAATCATTTGAATATAAAATGGTTAGGGTTTTTTGATTCTTAAATCTTCCCAAAATCTTCCCAAATTATAGAGTATAGAGTTTTTATCATAAATTCTTTTATATATAATAAAAACTTTTATTTCTTGGGACTCCTGTTTTTTTCAGTTGACAGTTACTTTGGATTGTATATGTTAGATAGGGTATCCACCCAAAATTAGCATTGGGTAGGGGGAGATTTAGTAGGTGGTTTTGCCTTTGATACATTAAACGAATAGAGAATCCATGTATGGTTGGCATTTTATTAATTCGATTGTCAATAAACTTTTCCAATAGTTGTAGCCAGATGAATTTCTTTTTGAATTTTCAAATTCTAAAATAGAATCAATAACACCTTGTTGGTCTAGTCTATTTTTTAAGGAAGAAATTCTAAATTCTAAATCTGATACAACTCCATCTGAGTCTAATTTGAATCTACTTATTAATTTTAGTCTAGTATAATGACTTAATATTACAGAGTATAATTGAGGATTTATACCATTTGGATTATTAATTGAAAAGTTAATGTCTGGAGTTTCTCTGACAAAATTAACAACAGGAAAAAGGAATTGTAAGTTAGGTAATGGGTCAATATATAGATTTAAAAAAAGAAATTGACTCCCATCTCTCCAGAACTTGTTTTTAATACTATTGCATTCTGTGCATGACGGGAATAGATTTTTTGGGTGTACTGAAAATTCACTGACTTCTTCTTTTGGGATTATGTGGTCAATTGAATTTATTGGATTTATAGTGCAATTTTGGCAAGTGTTAATTGTTCTATTCGTACCGTAAGTTGTAACTTCAGTTTTAAGCTTTTGGATGACTGAATTTTTATATTTGTAAAGGTCTAATAAATCATCTTTAGTTTGTCCTGTATACCCCTTTGGAGTTATCTCTATTAAAGTACCGTTAGAATATCTATTATTATAATCTGTAAAATGAACATTTATCTCTGGTTTGTAACTTTCAACTCTTGTTTTGTACGTTGGGTCTTTACTAGAGTTTCTTTTTGATTTTAGTACTTCATCAAAGAAGTCAATTGGAGTTTTATTTGAACAATTAAGATTTTTCATTTAAAATACTTTTAAGGTAAACACTTGCATTGATACTTAAAGGGATTTCGTCGAATTCCAGCAATTCTTTGATTTCTAGATAATTCTTGCCTTGCTCTACAAGTCTCTCTAAAATTAACTTGTACTGTTTTGGAATTCCCCTATTTCCAAAAACTTCTTCTGTCAAGATTGAAAGGTTTTCCCCAAATGATTCTAATCCAATTCTTTTAATTGAGGAGAAATTTGCTTCTCTCTCAATTACATAAACATTTTTTGAAAGTAATTCTCGAATTATTAAAGGGGAATGGGTTGCTATTATACAGTAAGACTGGAATTCATGAACTAATTCGTAAATAGTATTAATTAATTGAGTTATTGCGTTAGGATGTAAATGAGTCTCAGGTTCGTCATATAGGATTATAGAATCTAATCTTATGTGAGCAACAATCTCGGTAATTATATATAAGATGATGCTTTGTCCTGAGCTTAATTGTTTTATTACTTTACCAAATTCATCTAGATTGAAAGTGTATTTATAAGTAGGTAGAAAATCAATATCACTACCAGTTCTTGTTATAAATCTATCAATCGATTCGTCATCAATAAAGTTTTTTAAAATTTTGACCCATTTTTCAGTTCTACCTATTTCTTCAATTCTTTTTCGAGTATTATGAAATCTAAGTCTAAGACCTCTTTCTGATTTAGGAGTTCCCTTTTCGTCGTTTAAACCACAGTATTGATAATTGAATGAAGCTGTGTTTTTAGGGATTTCAAAACTATCGAAAACACTATATGAAACAGCTATTACTTTACTAAACAATGGAGTCATAGGGGTAAATAGACTGTTGTTTTTTTTTGATATATCAATGGGGAGGGAAGTAATTAGTTGTGTTTTTCCAGTGCCATTTTTACCAATTATAGCATGGATTCTATTAAATGAGTTTTTGTCGTTCTTAAAGTTAAACTCAACATCTAAATTATTATCAGCAAACTTAGGTTTGAAATGGTACTTAAATGAATATACATTAGAGAGGTCATATCCATATAGTCTATATCTTGCTTCTCTTAAAAGCCTCTCAGGTTCATCTTGTCTTATTAATGAATCTCTAAAATTTTCATTGTTTTCATATTTTTCATGAATTTCAGGATAAAATGCGGTATCTTTTAGTGACCATAAAACACTTTCAAAATCAACACCTAAATGTTCTTTTAAGTTTTCATAGTAATTCATGTGTTGTCCTAAAGAGCAAAAATCTTCACTCAAAGTCTTAAAATCTTCATCTAGTATATCAGATATCATCTTCGTTTTTTTGTGCATTATTTTGACTTTTCCAATCCAGAACTCTATTGCTTCTTGGGGGTGATAATATAAGTGGAATTCCGAAATCACACCAAAATCATTCCATCCATCATTTAATACGAGAACAAACGAAGGAAAAACCTTTGGGTCATCATACGATTCAAAATGACTAGCTCTTCCTTTGGGGTTGAATATTGTAAAAAAAGGTATTTCGTTTGTTTTTAATCCAACTTTTGATGAGCCTTGAGTGTTAATCTCTCTTAATTCGTAAATGGGGAGTCCACTAGCAGTGTAGTCGATTAAAGAATATGAAAGCCCTTCTTTCGTGAGGTAAGGCTCAATAAGATAATAATAGTTCATTATATCATCTTCATTCTTTCTTAATAATGGGCTTATAATAGCGTTAAGGAATTTTTCGAATTTTAAATCATCTTCCAGTATGTTTAACCTGTCTATAAAAAGATAAGAATAATTCCAGTCATTATTATTTATCACATGTTGATAAATATCTCCATAGGCATCTACGAAACGGTCATCCTCTGAAGGCATAATTTTTAAGTCCCAAATAGATTCTAAAAAATCCATTATAGAATCTTCTTTGTCTTTGTCGTTGAAAGGCGCAGGTTGGCTTAGTAATTCTTTAAAAATAATAGATTTTAGTTCTTTGGATAGTTTCATTATTTATTACTTTTATGTGTTTTAATCACTAGCTTTATAGATTACAAATCTAGGTTAAGTCTAATTGTTACTCACGATAACTTCAAAATTATTTCCTGTGTTTTTGAGTAGCATTTCTGTTGCTCCTAATAGGGTTAATTGCTCAGCGCTTATAAGTTTTTTTGAGATGCCTGGTTGAACAATGATAACATTAAAAATCACTTTTGACATGCCAGCTTCAATCATGTTTATTATTGTCTGTAACTCCTCATTTCCTCCCTTTTCAAAACGAGAAGGTTTTGATTTTAAATTTCTGGATGCTTCTCTTTTTTTAATATGTTCAATAAGATTTCTCATATTGTGTTTCCAATGAAAGCTTCTCTGTGCTTGACCACAAACTTCGTATAAATCTTTTAATCTTGCTCCTGCTTTATCTTTTGAAGAAAATTTACAATGAAATAAGTCAACCACTAGTTTGCTATAATCGTTATAGTACTTTATGGCAACAATATCACTAATTTCACCATTATCATCATCATCAAATATAATTTGATAATCAGGGTTGTTTTTTAATTCGTTGATCAAAACGTATTGGATAGAGTCTTTTCTCAATATCTCTTTAGTTTTATCGTATTGAGATTCTGTCCTAATATTCACACCTAGAGCTTTCCAGTCCTTTACATTAATTTTAGAGATGTCATACCCTTTAGGTTTATACTTAAATTTAAAAAAAATATCATTATACATTTTAGAAGAGTCTGCAAACCTGATAATTGGGGGGTAAGCCGTGAAAAATTCTTGTATGCTATGATACTCATTCTTCCCATATTTAAAAACTAAATCATCTCCTGACATTTTTAGGTAATTAAACCCTCTCGATTTTTTGTTAGGGTCTAGAGTTAGCTTGTAATATGTCTTTTTGTTAAGAGAATTAGAAATAGTAAAAATTACTTCTTTTTCATTTGAGTTTTCAATATCTAAATCAATTTTATAATCATAAAATGATTCACTATTAATAAATAACTCTGATTCTCTATAATATATGTCGTCATTCCATATTATTGATAATGGTTTAAACTTGAAATCTGATGGAAAAGGAGGGACTCGTTCAGGTTTAGAAATAAATTCAAAGATGTTTTTAATGTCAATTTCTGTATTAATTAATTTTGCACCAATAATATCACACCAATCACAAAATTCTGGTATTGTCTTTACCATTCTTGACCAAACTCTACCTTTAGAAGAACAGCCAATTGTCATTCTTTCGCCTTCACTAAATCCTTTGCCAAATAGATTAGCGCTAGATTTAGTCTGTTTTGTAATCTCATCTAGAGCTTCTCCTACATTTCGTCCAAAAAGTTGAGTGTAACTTATAGATTCCTCAGATATAGGTTTAACACCCAAATTAAAAAGTTCTAGTTCCTCGAATTGATACAATGATTTATAGATGTCAGCTTCATTAATTAAGTTTATTTCATCTCCAATCAAGTCATTTGCTAACTGTTGATATAGGCTTCCATTATTCGAACTGTTAATGAATAAGAGTTTTTGTTCTTCATTGTAATAAATAATGAATAGGTCGTAATTAACATTTATTAAGTCATCTATTTTTCCCCACCTAACCGTTGAATCTGATTTAGTTATTATTACAATAAGGTTCTTTTCTTGATGAGTTGCAAAAACCGAATGTTGTTTTCTGTTTTCAAAAAAACCTTTATGATTTTCAGGTCTCCAGTTTGGAGATAAACCATTTATCTGATATACGACTGTGCTTAATGCAGGTGCAATATTCCTCAAAGGAATCTTATAAGGTATTTCATCTTCATCAAATTTTTGAAAAAATGATTCTTCATTATTTAAATCGGACAGAATACTTTCATTAGAAGTTTTAAGAACTCTATTCCAATCAGCGTCTTTAGCGTATAATTTTTTTAATAAATTATCTTTGAGCTTATTATCTCCAATATTTGCTATAATAGTTGCATCTCCAACATTTTTGGTAGAGCTTCTTGTAAATCGACCAAAAAATTGAATTGAAGTAGTTATGTTTTTATGCATAATATGTAATGCACATACTTTTAATTCAGGTAAATCATATCCTTCACCTAACATGTTTACACATACAATTACTTTATGAGGATTGTTTTTGCTTTTTAATCTTGTTAATATTTCTCTCTTTTCTTTATCTTTTGTTTTACTTGTTATTAAAACAGGATTGTATTTTTTATAATTTTTATATATAGCAAAGACCTTTTTTGCTTCTTCTATTTTATCAACTCTTGCCATTAAAATATGTTCTAATCCATTTTTTAAATCATCTTCAAGTTGTTTAATCGCTCTTTCCGCAATTGTATGGTGTACTTTATTATTATCAAACTCGACTATTGGAACAAAGTTGATTTGCCTGAATGAACCATCTCTTTGAGCTAATGCTAGAGGGTAATTATATATAATTTTACCTTTTAATCGTTTATCATCATTTCTAAATGGGGTTGCTGTAAACTTTAAAACAGGCTTTTTTTTCTGTACAAATTCAACTGCTATTTTGTTCCATGTGGATGCGCCACAGTGATGTGCTTCATCAATTATAAGGTAATTTGAATTATTTATAATTTCAGAAAATATTCCAATATTTTTTTTTCGACAAGCAGTAATCACATCAGTTGTAGCAATTATTACATTACATTTAGAATAAAAATCGATGACTTCTTTTTCTAATTGGAAAGATGTACTTATTATTCCGACAATAGGGTTTTGCGCTTTTTTATTTACTATTTCAAATTCCCTATCTTTTAAGATGCCTAATTCAATAAATTTATTTGAAATTTGTGTTCTTAATGAATTTGAAGGAACGATAACTAAAATTTTATTGCAAAGATTGGCAACAGCAAGTGAAAGCATTGTCTCTGTTTTTCCAGTTCCTGTTGGCATTACTACCAGAGCAGGTTCTGTTGATATACTCCAATGAGCTAAAATTGAATGTAAAGCTCCAATTTGAGGGGGTCTCATCCCTTTTGTTATTGCCTCTTTGTTACCATTTAGAATTTCATGCTTATATTTGAAATTCCCTACCCAAGAATCAATTATAGTATTGTCATTAGGGAACTGATAGGATATACATTCCTTTGGACAGGTTGTTAGATATTTATGGATGTCTTGATTGCAATTTTTGACATTAACATAGAAAACAGCATTAAAATTATCTTTAGGGTATTTGTTATGATTGAAAGTAAAAAAATACTTCTCATTTTGACTTACAACAAAAGAATATCCCAGACTTTTGTGTTTTGAAATGTCCCCAGTTTTTAAACCCAATTTGTGTACAATTTTATTTCCATACCTCTTTAAGGAGATTTTTAAATCAATACTTATTGTTTCTTTAAAAAGACTTTCCATATTTGTTTGATGTTTAGAGCTTAACGGCAATAAAGTAATAAAAAAAAATCAAATACTGTTTGTTTTTTATGTTGAAGATTTAACCTATTATCAACAATTGATGGTAGTCAGTTTCTTTTTGTTAAATTTTAAAATTTATATTTTGATGATAATGTTATACTAGTTGTTTAGGGGTTTGAAATAAACTCATAAAACAACTTAAAAAATGGGGGTAAGAGTCAGGTGTCTTTCCTTACGTATTTAAAAACTCGAAGTCGTAAACCTCTTTTATTTCAACATTTAATGCAAGGCAGATTTTTATTATTGTAGAGAAAGTGAAATTTGTTCTGCCGTTTTCAATTCGGGAAATAGTAGTTTTTTCATAGCCAATTAATGAAGCTAGACCAGTTTGGGATATATCCTTTTGTAATCGGATTTCCTGTAGCCTCTTTCCGAAAGCTTTCCTGTATTTTAGAAGCTGTTTCTCGGAGAGATGAATCTCATTTATTTTGTGCTTTTTTGTTGACATAAAAGTCAATATTACTTCTTATATTAGCACAGTGGGTAAGCGTATATGTCAACAAATTTTACACAATGAAAAAAACAATAACAATAAAGAAAGATATACCTAAATCAATTATAATAGGATTTTTAGTAAGTTTTATATTAGTTTTTACCATTGAACACTTTAGTGATTTTTCCTATATAGCTAATACAGGAAATTCAAATGCAGGTGATAAAGTCAGCCTAGTTGATTATGTGTCCTCTAAGACTCTTTTGCAGAGTATATATATGGATACTCCATTTGGGTCTAGAATAGCCTTTAAAGGACAGTATTTTACGGTAGGAGATATGCGGTTTATTGGAGGTGAATTTAAACCTTATACAAATCGAATTAAATATTTCTTTAAAGCTACCTTTGTAGACTTCAAGTATGTTTTGTTGATTGGTTTTGTTTTAGCTGTAATTATCTATACATTAAAAAGTTTTAAGATTAGAGTAGAGTAGGAAATTAAAACTCTAATAGTATTCTAAAGATATTTGGGGTTTTTTTAAGAAGAAGATTTTACTTAATTCCTTTTCAATATAATAGTGTAGTTTTAATGCGTTATCCTCTGTTGTTATTAAGCAATCATGTATAGTAAATATAGGTGTTTTCCCATTATTACTGTTGTTGAATCCTCTTGCAATTTTTTGTAACACTATATATGATTCTATTTGAAAAAGTAAGTGTGAAAACCTTTTAGAGTATCTCCTTTTAACTGATTGAATTTGATTTAAGACTTTAGGATATTGTTTTGAAAATACTTTTTGCATCTTCTTGTAATGAGAGTTGATAGAAAAGAACATTGATAATAATTCTTTTTTGACCTTTTTTCTAATAGGAGCAAAGTGTTCCTGTCCGTTTTCATCTATATAATCCATTTCGTATTCAATAACATAGTCAGTCATTAATGATTCATAAAGTTTCCCCGAAGCACATTCATGATGGAATAGTTCAATCTCATTATTTTCAGTGCATTCAAGAGTTTTTGGAAACATATATGATAATAACTTATTATATAATTTAATACTATCATTACTTAAATATCTATTATCTATATCTATAGATTTAGTAAGTATAGCAGATAATATAAATGGAATTGAATTAGATATATCTATTTCTACCAATTTTTTTCCATCATATTTCAAATATTTTCTTAAATCTTTATTGAGCCTCACGAAATTATTATGAAATCTACCATCAGTTTCTGGGTCAAAACTAAAGTGATAATTGCCATTACAAAGGTCAGATACTTTTGTGTAGCTTATTAGTTGCTTAATTATATTATTTGAATATTTGGGATTGGTATTAAGTTCGTTTTTTACTCCATCAATATCAATCGTTAGTTTTTCGGGATTAAAAAATTTAATTAAAAAATTGAAGTTTTTTTTGATTTTATAATCTACTTTTTTTGATTCAATAAAGAACTTATTAATAATATTCCTGTCTTTAGTTCCGTCACCACATATTGTATTTATTGAGAACCCTCCCTTTACTATTTTAGGATTAAGAGCAAAGGCAAAACATTTACCTTCACTATAAGGGTATTTAAAGAGAATGTTTTTATGCAGTAGCTCTAATGCTAGTTTATAATCGTTACCAAACAACTGTTTTAGATTGCTAGCACATATTCTGACTTGACAATGTTCAGGATTATAATGAGGAGTTTCTTCCATCATTAACTTGAATGCTAATCTTTTCACAATTAAACCTAGAACACCTTTGACCACATTAATGTTCAGGTTTTTGTATCTGTCAAGGTCTTTTTTAATGAGATTGTGATAGTTGAAAGACTTAGGTAAAACTATGTAGTGTTTTTTCATAATGACTTGTTTTAAATATTGTCAAAATCATACGTTTCAATTGAACTATCTGTTGTTTTTAGATATTCTTCAATATGTTTAACAGAGTATAGTGGTCTTCCGTTAAAACCATCTCTCTTAATTAGACCCTTTTTTTCTCTTTGAAACAATGTACTTCTGCTTATTTTAAGCCTATTACAGGTTTCTTGTTGAGTTAAGTATTCCGTTTTCTCTACAATTTGTTTTGGTTGATGATTCTCTAAAATAGATTGAACTCCTAGAAGAATCTTTTTTGAAATGCTTTCAGTTAAGTGATTAATTACCTTGTTAACCATTTGATTTAAGTCAACTTTAGACTCGTCAACACTAGGTTGTGCTAATAATGTTTCCATAAAATAGATGTTTTAGGGTGTTCTTAAACACCATTAATAAAAAAACCTATCAAGTTGGTTGATAGGCTATCAATAAATTTTCCAGTAAGTTTTGAGAAAATCTTAACGAGACAGAAGATGTCAAAACCCATCTAAATGGATGGATTAGATTTTCAATTAAAAATTAACAAGTATTATGCCAAAATGTGAATTCTTTCTAAGAAACTATCTTCATAGAGGATTTATTTAGTTCTTCTTGTTTCCAAAGCTCTCTTACTGTTTCAATATGGTCTTCATTTGAAAGTTTGACGTAATCTAATAGTAGTTTTTCAGATGCATGAGTTGTAATAGCCATAATTGCTTGGTTAGATATTTTTCCGTAATGATTAGTAACAAATGACCTTCTACAAATATGTGAACTGACCAATTGGTATTTTGGGTAAAATCCTCTAACATCTCGTTTTGTTTTTTTATCTCTTTTGTCCCCTAATTCATCTTGTGTTATTCCTGCATTATAACAAATTTCTTTTATTTTTTCATTAAATAAAATCTCTAAAGATTTAGGTGTAATGCTAAAACTAGGTAGATTTCCATTTCTCTTATTTAACACTGACCTTACATAGGGATGAATAGGTATTTTTGCAGGCTTACCTGTTTTTTTAGTGCTAGCTATTTCAATGTTATCACCATTAACTGTAAGTCGCTTTAAATCTTTTAAATCACTTACACGAAGACCTGTATGAAGTCCAACAATAAATAAGTCTCTAATCTTATCAAGTCTTTCATTTTCAATCTTTAAATTATATATAGCGTCAATTTCAGATGGTTTTAAATAAGGGTCGAGAGGTTTTTGTCTTCTAAATGTGAAGTTCCTGCTTTTGTATTCTGCACTAACATCGTATCCTTTTACTTCAGCTTCTCTGCAAAACATTTTTATCTGACTAACATACTTTTCTATAGTTGAATTTCCGTAATTACCTTCAATTTTGAGATAACTAACTAGTGATTTATGAAACTCTAGGTTAATATCTTTATGTCTTAATCTCCTTCCTTCTCTTTCTTCATACTCTTCCAGACGTTTTAGAGTAGTTTTGTATTTGTTTATTGTTTTTGGACTTATAACTCTTCCAGATTCTATGTTTACTCTTTGGTGAGAGTCCTCAATGAATTTCTTAACGAATTCAGTAAAGTATATTTTATAGTTAGGTTCTCCTTCATCTAATTGTTTGTTGAATTTTCGGATAATTTCTTCTAGCCATACCTTGTCAATGCTTTCTCCTACAGCATAAGCTTCATTGAATTCATTTAAGACAAAGTCTTTAAGGTTATTGATTCTTTCTCT
Organism: uncultured Flavobacteriaceae bacterium; assembly: GCA_947502495.1. Classification (GTDB taxonomy): domain Bacteria; phylum Bacteroidota; class Bacteroidia; order Flavobacteriales; family Flavobacteriaceae; genus Oceanihabitans. The sequence continues at coordinate 60,562 of CANNAC010000007.1, forward strand.
TAATATCTCTTTTGGGAATTTATCAGAAACAGCATTGAAATTCTGCTTTTTATTAGACCACCATTTATTTTTGACCATTATTCCTGTTTTTACAAATAGGTCTTGTCTTTTCTCACTTATCTTGAAATTAAACCTTATGTATAGGTTTACTGGGTCTTTTGTTGTTTTAGAAAGTAATGTAATGCTTGCCATTGTTGAATTTTAAGATAAACTAATATACAAAATATCTTCCCAACATCTTCCCAAATATTACAAAACACGATGAAACACTTATGTTTTTCGTTGTATTGCATTTGGGCGATTTAATCAATGTATACTCCGTTTTTATTGATGTTTAACGACTTTATGTTTTAAGATGTTTTGGGCTGTTTTGATTTTAGTAGTACAGTTCCCGCTACTAAGTAAACCTCTTGAGAAATCAAGAGGTTTTTTTTATGCTCAAAAGTGAAATTTATTTCAACTTTTAAAAGCATAAAAAAGACCTAAAAGAGCGAAGCGCTTTAGGGGTGCTTTGGGCTGTTATCTTAATGGCCCATTTTGTTGTTTGGCAACAAAATGAATCCAATTCCCGCTACTAAGTAAAGCCAAGCATGAAAATGTTTCGCTTTTGTGTTTTTAGAAAATAAAGAACTTGCTTTAATGCTTTTAGGAGACCGCATAACTAGTGTTTTTCTAATACACCTAAGTCCTTCTTGATACTATAGAAAAAAGCCTTCCCATTTCAGGAAAGGCTTTTTTGTATAATAAGATATAATATGGTCGAATCTGTTCTTTTTAGCTTGGCTAAGCTTGTTTTATTATTGCAAGGCTATGTTTGTTTAAAATAGTCTTTACATCTAAACAAAGCAAAGTTTTCAGCCTATCTAATATCTAGATTATTTTTTAAATAAATGCTGTGGTAAATCTTCTATTCTTTCACAACACAATTGTTTGTTCCATTACTTGTTGTAATTCTGTTTTTAAAAGCGATATGGTATGATCCCCACCTTTATCTCCTAAAGCAGAAACACCATACATGAAGGAACGTCCCATAAAAGTGAATTTAGCACCACTTGCAAGAGATCTTGCTACGTCTGGACCAGATCGAACACCACTATCCATCATCACTTCAATTTGATCACCATATTTAGCAGCAATGTTTGCTAATGGTTTAATCGAAGATTCTCCGGCATCTAGTTGTCTTCCGCCATGATTAGAGACAATAATTCCGTCTAATCCTAAACGGATAGCTTCTTTTGCATCCTCTTCAGAAGCCACACCTTTTAATACTATTTTACCTTTCCACATATCGCGAATAGGTTTTATTTTCTCTTCATTTAAACGTCCAGAAAAGGTGTCATTCATAAACTTACCTAATTGTTTTAAATCTAAACCTTTAGGCATATATGGTTTTAAAGTTGCAAAATTTGGTTGCCCGTAGCGCAAGGTATTCATTGCCCATTTTGGTTTTCCTAAAACTTGCATGATATTTTTAACAGACATTTTAGGAGGCATTGCCAACCCATTTCTAATATCTCTTGGTCTAAATCCTAAAGTAGGTACATCACACAGTATAACTAATACAGGGCATTCTGCAGCTGCTGCTCTTTTTATAATATCGTCTCTTAAACGGTTTTCTGTAGGATGGTATAATTGAAACCATGCTTTTCCTTCCGTTAGTTCTGCAGCTCTTTCAATACTTGTTGTAGTAACGGTACTTAAAATAAAAGGAACATTATGTTTATGTGCCGCTTTTGCTAAAATTTCTGGTGCATTTGGCCACATTAATCCTTGTAATCCAACTGGTGCTATTCCAAAAGGAGCGTCATATTCGATACCAAATAACTTAGTTTTTAAACTTGCTCCATTAAAATCCCTTAAATATTGAGGAACTAATTGAACGTCTCTTAGTTCGGATGTGTTTCTATGCAGATTCACATCTTCATTGCATCCACCATCTAGATATTCAAAAGCAAATTTTGGAATCATTTTCTCTGCCTTTGTTCTTAAATCATCTACGGATGGGTATTTTGAGTTAAATTCTATAGCCATAGTTTTATTAGTCTTGTAGTTGATAAATATTATCCATTAATAACCATTTTTCATTTTCATTTGCCCAAGGCAATTTTTGCTGATAGTTGCCCATTAAATTTTCCCACTCTTGTACTTTCGGATTTTCTAAATCCATAGTAGTTTTCTTTTCAAAAGAAAAAGAGTCGTTCACTTCCATAATCATGAACAATCGGTTACCAGTTAAGTAAATCTCTAAATGCTCTATGCCTGCAGATTGAATACTTTTTGTAATCTCAGGCCATATTTTTTCATGATACTTTTTGTATTCTGAAATGAGCTTAGCATCATTAATGAGATCTAAAGCAAAACAATGTCTTTTCATTAATACCGAATTAGTTATGAATTTTCAATGTTCTATAACCATATACAGCAATAAAACAGAAACAGATAAACGGAAGAATAAAAGAAAAATTAACTCCAGAAAAAGGTCCGATTTTCTCCATATCAATCATGGACCCTTGTAAGATAGGCATTAATGCGCCACCTACAATTGCCATTACTAAACCAGCAGCTCCAAGTGCTGTATCTTCTTTGTTTAATCCGTCTAATGCAATACCGTAAATGGTTGGAAACATTAAAGACATAAATGCGGAAGTTGCAAGTAGTAAATAAACGCCCATAATTCCTTCTATTAATATAACTCCAGAAATGGTTGCCATTGCACAAAGTGCGAAAATCATTAATAATTTTTTAGAGTTTATGTATTTCATTAAAAAGGTACTTATAAATCTGCTACATAAAAAGATAGTCATTGCAACAATGTTATAGTTTTGTGCTTCCGCTTTAGGAATACCCAGGTTACCTGCATACTGAATAATGAATGTCCAACACATGATCTGTGCAGCTACATAAAAAAGTTGTGCTAAAACACCTTCTTTGTATTTACTGTTTTTAAATAATCTTTTAAAAGAAGATATCGCACTAGTTGGGTTATCTAGGTTTTTTCTTTTAGGCATTTTTAAGAAACTGATAATAATAAACATCGCGATTACTACAAAACCTAATATTACATAAGGGTTTCTAATGATGGCTAAATCGTGTGTTCTAACGGTTGCTTTTTCAATTTCAGATAGGGTACTAAAAATAATTTCACCTGCTTCATTTCAAAAAATAAAGGGATAATTTTCAATAGAAAAATAGGGCATTAATTTAATACCTATTTTAGTCCAATAACAAGGTTTTTTTAATTTTTTTTGTAAGTGTAATCCTTCATAAATTAGCATTTGAGCATGCAAAAAACGTTTTTTATCGTGATAAATGTCTTTTTTTTCACTTTTTTTAACTTTTTTTTTTAACAAAAAATAGTTCTAGTTTTTTTTTCCTCGAGATGCTCTAAAAGATAGTGATAGCTTTAATTTAGATGCTTTTTTGCAATGTACTTTCTTTAGTCTTTAGTTGCAAATTACAGATGAAAATCTGTTATTACATGAGGTTAAATTAAAATGTAGCGTTGTGCTTTTTGATTATTTGCCTAGATTTGTTGCATAATTTTAATTATTAAAGACTTACAAATATGAAGCTTAAACTTGTTTTTTTTAGTGTTATTTTTTTATTAATTACAGGAGTAGGAACAGCTCAAAATAGAAGTGGAGCTCCGAAGAGTATTATTAATAAAGATGTTGCAATCTCTAAATATCATGATCTTAAAGAATTGGAGGATATGCAAAAAGGAAAATTATTGGAGTTGTATACCGAACGAATGGAGATAATTATCAAACTATTACCATCTATTGCTTTCGGTATTAAACCGGGTATAACAATGTCTAGTTTTGGTATTCCAGATTCCAAAGAAAATAGAAGTGCATTGGAGGATCATCATGAGGCTACTTCAAATTATTTTACAAATACTATTGCTTTTCAGAGCAGAATTTTGCCATACTCCGACAAAGCTAATTTAATAGCAGCTATTTTGTTTTATGAACAAGTTTTAAAGTCCCTGCATATTTACGGACAGGAAAATAAGTTCTAAATGGATTTCAAAAAATGAGGAATTACTTGAATATAATTACAGACGTAAGAAAAAGAGTTCAATGTGATTTTATTTTTTTAACCATTACTTTCTAGAATTAATTTATAGATATTCTGTGAAAGCCCGATTAACAGTCGTTTTATTACGTAAGTATCTGTTAATCGGGCTTTTTTATTTTTTAGATTTTTATTTTATATTTTGCATTTCGTCGATAATATTTGCATTACATGGAATTTATTTCTAGATTTACTGTCTTAAATAACCTACTTTGAATTATTAAATATTTTTTGTTATGAAACATCTATCCAAAATCGTATCTATATTTCTTTTAATTATTGGAAGTACCCATGCACAGCAGGAAAAAGGTATAATAGGCAATAGCAACTGGTTAAGTTCTTGGACCGAATTTAAACCAGACGTAGTGGAATATAATGAGGCTACCGAAATTCTTACAGGAATTATTTCAACAGACACAAAATTACTAAAGAGAAACACTTACATGTTACTCGGTGACGTTTTTGTTACAGATGGAGCAGTACTAACTATAGAACCAGGTACTGTTATTATTGGTGATTTTAAAACCAAAGGATCTTTAACTATAACTAAAGGATCTACAATAATTGCTAATGGTCTAGAAACAGACCCAATTATCTTCACATCCAATAGAAGTGTTAAAAAAGCTGGTGATTGGGGTGGAATAATTATCCTTGGAGATGCACCAATTAATACCTACGGTAATGGTGTTTTAACGGGCTACAATTTTGCAACGGATGCTTCTATAGATATTAGCTACGGAGGAGAAAACCTAGAAAGCAATGCTGGGATTTTACGATATGTAAGAATAGAGTATGCTGGCAAAAGAACAAAAGATGGCAATAATTTTAACGCACTATTGTTAGCTGGTTTGGGTACCGAAACAACTATTGATAATGTGATGGTAAGCTATTCAGCAGGTAATTCATTTGATATATATGGCGGAGAATTATACTTAGAAAAATTAGTTTCCTATAAATCGAATCGTATCGACTATAACTTTAATTATGGAACACAGTGTAATTTATTTAACTCGTTAGCAGTTCGATCTTCTTATGTTTCTAGTTCTAAAGGATCCAGATGCATGAATGTTGCTTCCTACGAAAAAGGACAAGATGTTAGTTCTGTTAAACAAGAAACTGCAGTAACCGCATTAAATTTAACATTGGTTAATGTTAGTGATGATTTAGATTACGAAATTAAATTAGACTTAGTTAAGGAGTCTATTTTTATTGGGAATGATGCATCTCTTAGTATGAAAGAGAGCGTAGTGTCTGGGTTTAGTCCTGCCGTTATAATAGATAGTGACGTTCGTGTGAATAACGAAAGCTTAAAGAAAATAGTATTTCAAAAAATGTATTTCAATAATTGTAATGGAAATATCTTTAAGGAATACAATAGTAACAATGAAGATTTAGAAAATTGGTATGGTAACAGTAGCTTTTTTAATGTGTACTCTAAAGGTCTAGATTCGGAGACGTTTATTGATATTAAAAATGATAATAGACTAGATTTTAGATTACGTATTAATAAAATTCTTGCATCTAATATTGATTAGACTTCAACGATATAATATAGCTGTCTTAAATGCGGAAGCATGACGTTTAAATAAGCATATACTTTTTAGTATTTGTCTTGAATAAGTAAGTGAATGATGAAAACTACCTTTGTATGTAAATTGTTTTTAGGGTTATGCATGAGTGTTTTTTTAGTTTCTCAAAAAATAAATGCACAAATTGTAATTGGTACTCCAAATTTAGGATTCGGTCCAGCATGTGCAAATGCGTCCTTCAATTCCTATAATGTCAATTTTGTGTTTTCACATAGCGTACCACTAGATGCATCCAATCAATTTACCATTTTATTGTCGGATGCCAACGGCGATTTTACAAACGAAACCATTATTATTCCAAACAATGCTGGAGATATAACTACTTCACCAGCAACTTTAAATTTTTTATTACCAACCAATCTTGCTGGTGAAGGATATAAAATAAAAATAAGAAGTACGGCTCCTGTTGGAACGAGCTCGAGATCTGTAGCATTTGCCGCATATTATAAAGTCCAAGACGAACCATTTACCATTAATAATTTAATAGATACTGCGGTTTTTTGTGCCGGCGGAAGCTATTTATTAACCATTGATAATCCTGGAACAGGAACCAATGATTCTCCATTAAACTATCCTTCTTTATCCTTTAAATGGTACAAGGAAACAAGTCTTACAACATCTGTTTTTGTTGCAGACGGACCTACTTTAGCTGTAGATGTTCCCGGAACTTATTTTGTAGAAACAGATTATGGTTCTTGTACTTCAAGTTCGTATTCAAATAGAGTACAGGTTTCTGAAGCTACTTCAAGTATAGAAGCTGTAATAATCTCTAGTTTAGGGAATCCATATTGCCCAAGTGCTATACCAACTATTTTAAGTACAACAAACGGTGAAACATACCAATGGTACCAAGACGGAGTTCTTATTTCGGGAGCTACCAACCAAATGTATGCAACCACAGAATCTGGATTATTTGAAGTCCGTGTAGATTTAGGTGGATGTGTTGCAATGGGGAGTATCGATTTAATAAGCGAACAGTTTTCTAGTAGTATCAATGTTTTAGACGAAAACAATATAGAATCTGACGAAACTTTAGAAGTCATTGTCACTTCATCTGCAACAAACCCAGAATACCAATGGTTTTTTAATGATGTACTTATTACGGATGCTTTATCAGATACTTATACAGCTAGCCAAGAAGGAAATTATAAAGTAATTATTACGGAAACTACAGGTTGCCAAGCTTCAAAAGAATACGTTTTTACTGTAATTCAAGCAGAAGACCCATTTCCAGATGTTGCCGAAATTCCAAATTTAATTAGTCCTAATGGAGATGGAATAAATGATACCTGGATAATTCCAAACGCATATGTAAGTGGTACAAATACCGAAATAGTTATTATGGATTCCTACGGGAAAATAGTTTTTAAAACCGAGGACTATCAAAATAATTGGCCGGAAAGTGAATTGCTTTTTAATGCCGTAAATCCGGTGTATTATTATGTGATCCTAACGGAAGATAAAAACACCAAAAACGGATCTATAACAATCGTTAAATAGTATGAAAAAAACATTACTCGTAATAGCTTTATTTTTTGGTATCACTCAGTGTTTCTTTGGACAAGAAGAAGACGGAGTGATTTCGCTAGCTATACCTGTGAGAAATTCATTGAAATTTAATAGATTTAATATTAACCCAACCTTTAGTTTTGTAAGAGAACAAAACAAATATATAAGTGTAAATAATAAAAGGGAATGGGTGCAATTTGAAGACGCTCCACAAACCTATTTATTAAGTTATTCTGGTCGGTTTAGAGAGAATATAGGAGTCGGTATTGGATTCTTTCAACAAAATTATGGTGTTTTAACTTCCTATGGAGGAATTTTAAATCTAGCCTACAATGCCATGCTGCAACCAGATAGTAATTTAACTTTCGGATTGAATATTGGCTTTTATCAAAGTGGTATCAATGAAGGTAAAGTGGTTACAAATGTGGCAGATCCTTCTTTAGAAAATATACCATCCAATTCTATTTTAAGTGTTAGTCCAGGAATTAATTACGGAACGGTATTTTTTGACTTCGGAGTTTCTGTAAATAATCTAGTACAGTATAATTTTAAAACATCACAACTTCTTAAAGAAGATCCGCAACAAGTTATTCAGGCGCATATTATGTATACCGGATATATGAGTAGTTATGGTTTTCTAGATGAAAGTAAATTTTCTGGTATTATAAAATCAGAATTTAAAAAAGACAAAACAGTGCTTTCCGGATTAGCAATGCTTACGGTGCCTAAAGGAATTTGGGGACAAGTTGGTTATAACACGCAATATGGTATTTCAGGTGGTATCGGACTTAATATTACTTCGCAAATAGCTATTGAGTATAACTATGAGAAGGCTATTGGCGATCTTTCCGCTTTTGGTTCTTCCCATGATATTACGTTGGCATATAAATTTAAAAACACAAATAATTTTTATTATAGTGGAGATGATGAAGAAGAAACGATGCTTTTCAAAAAGAAGAAAAGACGAGTGGTTTCTTCAAAACCAAAAGTGGATTTAGAAGCTAGAGCTATAATTGCGAAAGAAAAAGCAGATGCTAGAGCAGCAAAAATACAAGCAAAGGCAGATAAAGATGCGCTTTTAGCGGCAGAAGCAGCAGAAAAAGCGCAAGCGGAAGAAGATGCTAGGTTAGCAGCGGAAGCGATAACACTAGAAGAAACGGATGAAGAAGCAAGATTAGCAGCAGAAGCAGCAGCACAAGCACAAGCCGATGAAGAAGCAAGATTAGCAGCAGAAGCAGCAGCACAAGCACAAGCAGATGAAGAAGCAAGATTAGCGGCAGAAGCAGCAGCACAAGCACAAGCCGATGAAGATGCAAGATTAGCAGCAAAAGCAGCAGCACAAGCACAAGCCGATGAAGATGCAAGATTAGCGGCAGAAGCAGCAACAAAAGCACAAGCTGATGAAGAAGCAAGATTAGCGGCAGAAGCAGCAGCGCAAGCACAAGCAGATGAAGAAGCAAGATTAGCGGCAGAAGCAGCAGCACAAGCACAAGCCGATGAAGATGCAAGATTAGCGGCAGAAGCAGCAGCACAAACGCAAGTAGATGAAGAAGCAAGATTAGCAGCAGAAGCAGCAGCACAAACGCAAGTAGATGAAGAAGCAAGATTAGCAGCAGAAGGAGCAGCACAAACGCAAGCAGATGAAGAAGCAAGATTAGCAGCAGAAGGAGCAGCACAAACGCAAGCAGATGAAGAAGCAAGATTAGCAGCAGAAGCAGCAGCGCAAGCACAAGCCGATGAAGATGCAAGATTAGCGGCAGAAGCAGATAAAGCTTTAGAGAAAGAAGCTTCTTTATCCGAAATCACACAGAAAGATGTGATCGCAAAAGAGATGTTTGCAATTACAGAATCTGCAAAAATATCTAAAGAAAAGCAAGATTTACTGTTAGCGAAATTAAATGAAGTCGTTGCTACTAAAGATAAAGACCTTAAAGACTTAAAAGAAGAAAATGATTTAAGCGAAAAAGGTATTTATTCAGAACCTAAACCATTTAAAAGTATTGCTGCAGAAAACAGAATGCTAGAATCCTTAAAAACGGAAGTAGATCAAGTTATCCAGGAGCGTAGTGAAGAAATAGTAGCATTAGAAAACCTATATAATAATAGACTTAAAGATGTTTCCAGTAAAAAGGACGAAACGAATCAGTATTATTTAAATGCAATTCAAACTTTAAAAGAAGAACAATTACAATCTAAAAGAGCGAAAGAAAAATTAGTATCTACTTTAGAAAGTATCAAGATCGCTACAGATTTTGAACGTAAACGAAGAATTAAACGTGCTGTTTATGATAATGAGAAAGATCGATATCTAAAGGATAAAGCAACTTTAGAAAGCATTATAGAAAATACGCCATTAAGCACAGAACCTGTTACAGCAGAAGATTTTGATTTTGGAGAGACGCAAAGTGCAACGGTACAAATATTAAAGGATGTACAAAATGTAGATGAAGGATATTATATTATAATAGCGGTACATAATGACAAGGTAAAAAGAGATGCCTTTCTAGAAAAAGTAGTCTCTACAGGACAATCTAATATTAATTTCTTTTTTGATGTAAACACCAATAAATACTTTATTTACTATGAAAAATTTGATTATGTAGAGGCAGCTATGCGAGCTTTAGAAGCTAAAGGTAGTAAACCTTATAACGGCAAAATGTCTGTTATTAAAATAGAAAATTGATGAAAATTTGAATTAAAAATAACATTTAACCCAACCTCCCAAATGGGTTAAATGTATGAAACATATAGCATGAAAAAACCTACTTTTTTTAAGATCGGAATAGTAATTATATTACTAGCAATCAGCTTGCCGTCTATCGCTCAAAATTACGTACCATTTACACCTCGATTTAACCAAGACCTAAAAGGTGATATTCGCTTGATTGGGAATAATATATTAGGTCCAGATAACAATGCTTTCAATAATGATAATGTGTATAATCACAATGTGGATATGCAATATATTGATATTGATAGCGACGCTGCAACATTCAATTCTTCAAGTGCGGATTTAGAAATTCCCAATCCTGGTTGTTATAAAATTATACATGCAGGTTTGTATTGGGGAGCAGTTACAAATGGGACAGACCCAATTACAAATGTAAAATTTAAAGGCCCAGAAGGAGGTTATAATGATGTTGTAGGAACGCCAATTTATAGTGCTGGAGGAGTAGCAACAGGGGATAGTTATCCGTATTCTTGTTATGCAGATGTAACAAGTATAGTTAATGGTTTTACAAATAATCTAGGTACCTATACCATAGGGAATGTTTCTACCGCACAAGGAGAAACATCCGATTTTACACCTTATAACGGGACTGGATATTCTGCAGGTTGGTCTTTATTTATTGTTTTTGAAGATCCAACTTTACCAGGGAAATCGATTACTAGTTTTGATGGTTTTAGTGCTATTAGTTTTGCCGATAACCCTAATTTAGATATTCCTGTTTCTGGTTTTAGAACAGTACCAGCACCTATACCTGTAAGAGCAAATTTTGCATTTGCAGCTTTAGAAGGAGATAAACCAATTCAAGGAGATAGATTAAGAATTAATGGCGTAAACATGTCTACGGTAGATCGTCTTGCAAACAACTTTTTTGATAGTTCTGTAACGCAACTAGACGCAACTCCTGTAATGAATAGAAATCCTAACAGTACAAATACTTTAGGTTTTGATACAGGGATTATGGCGGTTCCTAATCCTGGAAATTCCGTTATCACAAATGATTCTAACAATGCAACAATTAGTTTATCAACACAAGGAGATACCTATTTTGTGTATCTGTCTGCTATAGCTGTAGAAATTATAGAGCCTAATATTGTTCTTACTAAAATTGTATTGGATGAATTTGGAGCCGATATTGGTGGGCAAATGGTTGCTTTAGGACAACCTTTAACCTACGTTATTGGTTTTGAGAATACCGGAAATGATGATGCTGGGAATTTAATTATTAGAGATATACTTCCTATTAATACTATTTTTGATTATCCAAGTGGATTAGAATTACCTCCAGGTGTTTCGGTTGTGAGTTATGACCCTATTACTAGAGAAGTTGTCTTTAGTGTAGCTAATTCCTATGTGGAACAAGGATATCCTGTTTCCGAAATTCGAATTAATGTAACCGTTGTCGAAAACTGTAATGAAATTGATGACGCTTGTTCTAATATTATAAATAATCAAGCTTTCGCAACCTATACAGGTGTTACAAATCCGAATTATACAATTACAGATGATCCTAGTTTAAATAGTAATACCGGTTGTTTACTAACACCGCAAGCGACTAATTTTCTTGCAGATTTAAACGACTGTATCTTTACACAAAATGAAGTGCTTTGTGGGGAAAGTGTGCAGTTAACTGCAGCCGATGGTTATGATACGTATTCTTGGTCTACAAGTGCTACAGGTACGCCGGTAATAGGAACAACGCAAACAATTACAGTGACCAATGTTGGTACGTATTATGTGCATAATGCTGCTGTAGCTCCTTGTCAATCTATAGATCAAATATTTACAGTTACGCCGTATGGTACTTCTATTACAAATCCTGTAATTCCGTATGCGGATGAAGTTGTTACTTGTCCGAATGATGGAAAATTCCTACCAAATATATTCTTATGTGGTGCCAATGATTTCGTGTTTATCGAAACAAATATTGCAGATGCATCTACGATTATTTGGGAACAATTAGACGAAGCAAGTTGTGCGCCAGTTTCCGATACCGATTGCGCTAATGAAAATACTTCTTGTACTTGGAATCAAGTTGGAACAGGACCAGACTTTTTAGCAAATACTTCCGGACAGTTTAGGTTAACTTTAAATTATGATGGTGGATGTTTTAATCAGTTTTATTTTAATGTATATCAGAATATTTTAATTCCGACGGTTAACGCTCGTGATATTATTTGTACCACTCCTGGTCAAATTACAGTTGGTGGTGTTCCTTCCGGATATGAATATAGCATAGATGGAACAAATTTCCAGGCTAGTAATATTTTTTCCGTTACTGTTGCAGGTATTTATACAATCTATATTAGACAAACTGGAGTAACTACAAATCCTTGTATTTTTACGGTTCCAGATATTCAAATTAGAGAAAGAGATTTTACAGTTTCTACAAACGTGACACAACCACTTTGTCATGGCGATAAAGGAAGTATTCAATTGGTTGCAAATGATGTTAGACCACAATATTTTTTCACCATCCATAATGGCGCTACCCTTGTAAATAGTGTTGGTCCGATTACGGAAAATAATTATGCATTTAATAATTTAAACCCTGGTACTTATACTGTTTTAGTAGAAACGGAAGACGGATGTACCTATACAGAAGATATTACAATTTCTGAACCTCCATTATTAACGGTTACCGCAGCTATTACTAGTCCGTTAACCTGTGCCGATGGTGAAATTACAGTATATCCGCAAGGCGGAACACCTCCTTATTTTTATTATATAAATAGTACAACAGATTTTCAAACCGTACCAGAAATAGTGGTAACCGCTGGAGGGACTTATGATATTACAGTATTAGATGCTAACAACTGTAGTGCTAGTACGACTATTGAAATAGTAGATATTCCAGCTCCAGAATATACGATTAGCCAAACCGATGTTTTATGTTATAATGATACTACTGGTGAGATTCAAATTAATGTTACCAACGCAAATGGATATACTTTAGAATATAGTATAGACAACGGAACAACTTTTACTTCCAGTTCCACTTTTACAAATCTAAATGCTGGTAATTATCCAGTGATAATTAGATACACGCTTGGTGCTTCTGAATGTTTTACAACCGTAGAAACGATTACCATAAACCAACCAGATGAAGCTTTAACCGCTACAGCAGGAATCTCTGCACTTGCAGGTTGTGGACCATCGGGAGAAGGGACAATTAGAATTACCAATCCGCAAGGAGGAACACCATTTCCTACTCCAAATTTTTATGAATATAGTTTTGATAACCAGGCGACTTGGACCACATCTAATGAAGCATTTGTAAATCCGGGAACGTACACCGTTTACATTCGGGATGCTAATGGCTGTGTTTTTGTTATGCAGGATACCATTCTAGATCAGGAGCCTCCTGCGCCAACGATTGAAGTTGGAGAAACTATTTTTAATTGTGATGGTTCGGGGAATGCAACGGTAACGGTAACTAATAATGGTGGGACTTCTTATGCTTACGATTATTACTTAGATGGTACACTTAATTCGAATACAGCAGATCCTCAAACATTTGTAAATGTACCTTCAGGATCACATACGATTAGTGTAGAGTACACTTTATTAACGGTACCAACATTTAGTAATTTACTTTATGAGACATTTGGTTATGGTGAAGACACTACTTCTCCTGGAATTAACCCAACGTATTATTGTTTTGAAAGACAGGTGGTTGCAACGCAGTGTAGGAATAACCCAGCAATTAACGATGGCGATTATTCTGTTACTTCTAGTATTGTACATCCATTTGGTACTTGGATAAATCCAATAGATCATACACCAGCAACGACTCCTGCAACACCAAACGGACGATTTATGGTTGTAAATATCGGAGCAGCAATTCCTGCAACCGAAATATTATATGAAAAACAAATATTTGATATTATTCCAAATCAGCCAATACAAGTAGAGTTTGCTGCTATGAATTTACTGGAAACTGGAAATTCACAATATGACCCTAATTTAAGAGTAGCATTAGTAGATGGTTCTGGTACAGAAATATCTTTTTACAATACTGGAGATATTCCTAAAACAGAAAACTGGGTAGAATATCCTACAACACCAATTACTTTAGATCCTGGAGCGAATACTAGTTTGAAATTCATTTTAAGATCCAACGTGCAACAAGTTAGTGGAAACGATGTAGCAATAGATGATTTGAAAGTATTCCAACTTCCTGTTGCGTGTGCGAATCTTGTCGATTTTCCTTTTGTTATTCCTTCCGGAAATGCATTTACTGCAGATATTACAGGAACTTCAATGATAAGCTGTTCTGGTAATGCAGATGGTGAAATTACAATTGCGGTACAAAATTTTGATCCTATTTTAGGTTTTCAATATTCTATGGATAATGGTGTAACTTGGATAACCGAAACAACATCGCCACAAACGATTACAGGGTTAACAGATACAACCTATACTATTCAAGTACGTTATGAAGATGCCGCGGATACTTGTGTTTTTGACTTTACAGAAACGATAACCTCAGCAAATCCTTTAGAAATTAGTATTACTAATACAGAAGTGAATTGTGTGGATGGCGCAACCATTACAGCTACTGCAACCGAAGGAACGCCTGGATATTCTTTTCAATTGATAGATACCGTTTCTCCTTTTACAGTAACCGATTTTGAAAATGGTACGTTAACAGATGTTGCCGCGGGAACTTATACGGTACAAGTAACAGATGCTTTGGGCTGTACTGCAGAAACAACACTTACGCTAAATGCAACAACGGCACCAACAGCAATAATAAGTACGACCTCTAATTTTTGTTATGAACCAACAAATGGAGCAACTCTAGAAGTTACCGCTTCAGGAGGTGTAGCACCATATCAATATAATATCAATGGAGGCGCATTTCAAAATGACAATATTTTCAATGGTTTAACGCCTGGAACATATACCATAACGGTAAGAGATACTTTTGGATGTGAGGTTACTTTACCTGCGGAAACTATAGAACCTCAATTAATATTAAGTACTATAATAACAAAAGATTTAGACTGTACAACGTCTCCAGATGCTGTAATGACAGGAACTATATCTGGCGGTACTGCGCCATTTACGTATGCAGTATCTGAAAACGGAGGAACATACACCGATTTAGGAACTACTGGTACTCCTTTTACCTATACAACGGCAACAGCAGGAACGTTTCAATTTCAGGTAACAGATGCACTAGGTTGTATTGCAACGTCGGAAGTCAATACTGTGGACGCTATTTCAACGCCAACAGGAACCGCTAACGGTGTGGATCCACTTTGTTTTAATGATGCAAATGGAGAAATTCAATTGTTTGCAGCAGATGGTTCTGGAGGATATACTTTCAGTTTTAATGGAGGTGCTTTTTCAACAACGTCATTCTATGACGCCTTAGATGCAAATACTACCACCGCTACAACTACAGATTATACCTATCAAATTCAAGATAGTAATAACTGTGTATCTCCTATATATACCATTACTTTAAATAACCCAACGGAGATTGTTGCAGCTGCTACTTTATCGAATAACACCAACTGTAGTATTACAACAGATATTACAGTAACTGCTTCTGGTGGTGCTGGTAATTATACGTATAGTTTTAATGGGAACGCAACTTATACTGCTACAAACGTATTAACAGTAACGAATACAACTACAGCGCAAACCATAACGTTTTCGGTAAGAGATGCTAATGGTTGTATCGATACAGAAACTATTGAGGTGCCGCCATTCGATCCTTTAACAGGAATGACTTTTGTGGACTCTAATACCATTACTTGTAATACTGCCACTACAGATGTGACTGTAACTGCTACAAATGGAATAGCTACATTTTTATACGAAATTACTGCTCCAGCAACAGCAACTTCTAATACTTCTGGTGCAACAAGTGGAATCTTTACCAATGTTGGTCCTGGAGATTATACCTTTCAAATAACAGATGGTAATGGTTGTACAACTACTGCTTCTCATACCATTGCACCAGCAATTAATATTGCAGTAGCGCAAACAAACACAGATCAAATATGTTCTGGTTCGGATGATGGAACTGCTGTTTTTACAATGACAGATGTTAGTAGTCTAGGAAACTATAGCTATACATTAACGCCTTCAGCAGGAACAATGACACAAACTGGTAATGAAGTTACAGTAACTAATTTACCAACAGGAACCTATACGTTTGATGTTGTAGATACTATAACAGGTTGTACTAGTTCTGCATCTATTACTATAGATCCAGTAACGCCAATTACTTTTACAGTAAACGCAAGTAATATCAGTTGTAACACGGTTACTTCAACTATTAGTTTTGCAACATTATCAGGAGGAACTGGTGGTTATAGCTATGCGTATGTAACTTCTGGAAGTGCAGCTCCCGCTAGTAGTGATTACAGTACTTCAACAACGGTAGATACTAGTGTTTTAGGATTGATAATTGATGTGTACGTAATGGATAGTAATAATTGTGTGGTTATGGATACCATAACTATTACAAGTGATGTTTTACCTACCGTAACAGCAAGTATCGATAACCAGTGTACAGGAACAGGAAATAATTTTACAATTACAGCAACGGCAACAGGTATTGCTACGTTAATGTATAGTATCGATGGAACGAATTATCAAACAGGAAATATATTTACAGTAACTGCAGGAACATATACTATAACCGTTAGAGATGGTAATGGTTGTGAAGTAACAGATACGGTTATTGTTAATCCGCAATTAACACTTGCTGCTGTATTAGATAAAGATATTACTTGTGTTTTACCAGCGGAAGCGGAAGTAACACTAACAGCTTCAGGAGGAGATGCATCGGTTTATACCTATGCATATTCTACAGATGGCGGTACTACATATACCAATATGGCTACCAACGTACTAAATACAACTACACCTGGAAGCTATATTTTTATGGTTACGGATGCTAATTCTTGTACGGCAGCAACAATAACGCCAATAGAGATTACAGCAGCAGTCAACCCAGACATTACAGTAGTGCAAACCGGATTCATTAATTGTAATGGAGAAGAAACAGGTGCTATTTCTATAACACCAGATATTACACTTGGTCAAGCTCCATTTGTTTTTGAAGTATATAATACAATCACAAGTACTTCTTATGGAACACAAACTTCAGGTTTGCCAGCAGGAGATTATACGGTTACTGTAACGGATGCGAGAGGATGTACAGAAGTAGAACCTATTAGTATTTTACAACCAGCTGCGATTATTGTTAATCATTCTACAGTGCCAATTACATGTACTGCAAGTGGAGTTTCGCAAGGATCGGTAATTGTGGATAGCGTTACAGGAGGAACAGGACCTTACAACTATTTTGTTACAGGAACTAATGGTTACGATGAGGTAGAACTTAATAATATAGGAGATACATCTACTACTTTTGATGTTGTAGATTTCGGTTTATACCAAATTAATGTTGTGGATACCAATGGATGTTCCGTGTTAATACAAAATGTATTAGTAGCTTCTCCTCCAGATGATTTAGATATTACTATTGACGCGACTGCAGACTGTGCAACAGGTGGAGAAGCTGTGGTTACCGTAAGTACTACATTAGTTGGTTCGGGACCTTTCTATTTTGATATTTATAATGGTACTATTCCAACAGCACCACCAGGAGGAACATGGCAACTAGAGACATCACCTGGTTCTATTACATTTTCAGGATTAACAACTGGTGTTTTATATACTTTTATCGTTTATGATTCGCTTACAGGTTGTACTTATTTTGAAACTGCAGCTGCTCCAATACCAACAAATGCAACTTTAACAATAGATACTGTAACTTCTAATAATATAACATGTACAGGAAGTGCAGATGGTAATGTTTCTTTCACAATACATAATCCGGAAACGAATGCTATTGATGTAGATTTTGAAATTTTTGATTCCTTATCACAAATATCAACAGGTGTTAATGGAAACGGAACAGTACCAGCAAATGGATCACTTCCTATTTCTAACTTAGGACCTTTACCTTTTGGGAACTATTATGTTTTAATTACGGAAACCTCTGGTACAAATGCTGGTTGTAGTATTGTAACTGCTTCCCCATTTAATATTACAGAATCTGCTATAGATTTTAATTTAACAGCTTCGGTTTCTTCGAATGAAAATTGTAACGATTTAGGAGTTATCACTGCAATTGCTAGTGATGGAACAGCACCTTATCAATATCAAATTTTATTGGATTCAGATACTGCTCCAATCGCATCAAGTACAGGTTGGGCATCTGCTAACACATTTACTGTAGAGGCAAATGGATATACGGTTTACGCTATCGATGCTTACGGTTGTATTAGAGATTTTGATGTTACTCTAACTAAAGATGCAGAACCAACAATTGATCCGCAAACGGCACCTTGTTTTGTCGGTAATCCCCTAAATATTACCATTACTGGTAGTGTTGCTATTGGAAGTCCGCTATATAGTATGAATGGAAGCACTTTTGTTTCTAATCCAAACTTTACGGTTTCTGCTTCCGGAACGTACACTTTATACCTACAAGATGGAAATGGTTGTGTGGCATCCACACCTTATATTGTTAATGATCAACTATTATTAAGTGCTGCTTTAACTAGTGCATTAGATTGTAGTGCAACACCAAATGCGGAAATTACTTTATCCGCAACAGGAGGAGATACTACATTATATACCTATGAAGTATCTACCGATGGTGGTTCTACATATAGTGCGATGGGTACCAATGTATATACCACAACAACAGCAGGAACGTATATGTTTATGGTTACAGATGCTGCAGGTTGTACATCTACGGTAACCTATGTTTTAGATGCTATACAAGCAACAACTTTTACAACTGCAGAAATAAATGTGAGTTGTAATGGTGGTAGTGATGGCTCTATTACGGTAACCACAACGTCATCTACTGGTCCTTTTATGTATCAATTAGATTCTGGAACTCCACAAAGTTCTAATGTATTTAACGGATTATCCCAAGGAACGTATACAGTAACCGTTATAGATGCTAATGCTTGTGATTATACAAGTACTCCAATTACTATCACAGAACCGTTGCCATTAACAGCAACCGATTCTATTATACCAACGACTACTTGTGATGTTGCAACTGTTATTACGGTATTAGGTCATGATGGAACGCCTACCGCTTCTGGCGCGTATTATTATGATTTTAATGGTACTGGTTTTTCAACAACAAATACATATACCGTCAACAGTAACGGAACGGTACAAACTATTAATTATACCGTAAGAGATGCAAATGGATGTGAGGTTACAGGTGCTGTAATTGTTAATCCGTTAGATTCGCCAACAGATTTAGATTTTTCTGCAACGCCAATTACCTGTTTAGTTAGTACTAGCGATATTACTTTAACAGCAACTGGAGGTACTGCTGCATTAAGTTATGAGATTTTGTCTCCTGCAAGTGCAACAACAAACACTACAGGTGCAACAAATGGTGTTTTCACCGGATTAACAACAGATAGTTATACGTTCCAAGTTACAGATGCAAATGGTTGTTCTTACCAAGAATTATATGTGTTAGAAGATGTAGATAATATAGAAGTTAACGGTCAGTTAATTAGTGATGTTACTTGTAACCCAGGAACAGATGGAGAAGTGGTATTTACAATTTCTAATTTTACAGGAACTTACAGTTATTCTATTAATGGAAATCCACAGGTAACCGGACAAACAAATCCTACAGTTACCATAAACGGATTAACAGCTGCAAGTACACAAACGATTGTCGTTACCGATGAAGCAACAGGATGTACAGCAACAACATTCATAACAGTATCTCAATCTACACCATTAAGTTTAGTGGCAGACCCTTTTATTAATGCGAATTGTAATGCGGGTGCTCAAGTAAGTGTAACTGCTTCCGGAGGAAACGGATCTTACAGTTATTCTTTTGTAGTAAGTGGTGCGCCAGCAGGAACGTATTCTAGTTCCAATACTGCTGTTTTAGATCCAACGATTTCAACAACGTGGGATGTCTATGTTCAGGATACTAATAGTTGTGTTATTTCTACACCTTTAACAATTACGATTGCTACAGATCCTATTCCAGCAGGAATAACGGTTGCAGGTTCTCCATGTCTAAGTGGAGCAAACGATTATACATTTACCGTAAATGTAGCTTCCGGAATAGCGCCTTACCAATACAGCATAGGAAACGGTTTTCAAACGAGCCCTATATTTACAGTAAGTGCTCCAGGTACTTATACGATAACGGTGCAAGATGCTAATGGTTGTGAGAATACAATAACGTATACCATTGACGACCCAATAGCATTAACGCTAGCTGGTGTATCACCAAGTTGTAGTGATGACGATGGAGAAATTACAGTAACAGGTTTTGGAGGAACTGGTAGTTATACCTATGCTATAAGTCCTAATCCTGCTTCCATAACGGTAACCGGAAATGTGTTTTCTGGAGTGCCTTCTGGAAATTATGTAGTTACTATTACAGATGCTACAACATCTTGTTCTAAAGATGCTAGCGTAGTCTTAGATACGGCAACACCAGTATTATTTTCTACTAGTGTTAACGATGTAACTTGTAATGGAGATGCGAATGGTGTCATTTCGGTAGATTTACCTGCTAGTAATGATAATCCAATCTATACGTATGAGATTACTGCGCCAATTATTGTAGCGCCACAAAGTTCAAATATATTTACAGGATTAGCTGCAAATACCTATACGGTGCAAGTAACTTCGGGAAGAGGTTGTATAATGACAGCTAATGTTCTTGTTGAAGAACCAACAGCTATCGATGTTCCTGCACCAGCAACAGTACAATATACTTGTACTGTAGGAACGAACACCATTAATTATGCTTCCATAACGGTAACTGGTGTTACTGGAGGTTCTGGAACCTACACTATTTATGAATTTCTAGAAAGTGGTACAGTCGTACAATCTGGAAGTAGTAATGTGTATACCGAATCGGATGCTACTGGAGGGAATTATACCGTGAATGTGTATGACGATCAAGGTTGTTTAGGAAGTACACTGACAGCAGTTATTATCAATCCATATCTAGATTTAGATACGATATCCGTTACCGTAGATAATGGGATTACCTGTACTAATTTAGAAGATATTACCGTTACCGCTTCAGGAACTACTGGTACGCCAACAAATTTAGAATATACAGTAGAAGATGTTACTGGCGCTGTAACGGGAGGAATATATAGCGAAACAAATACAACAGGAATCTTTACCGGATTAGATGTTGGAAACTACAGTATTACCGTATTAAATTTAGATACGGGATGTACGCTTGAAAGTGTACATTATGTAGACAGTCCAAATACTTTCGATCTTATTGTAGATGCGGTTATAGATGTTACTTGTTATAACGACAACAGCGGTAGTGTTACCATTACTTTTGTAGATGAGGTTATTACAGGTACAAACCCAGATCAATCCGGACCATTTGATTATACTATTTTAGATAGTTCTGGTGCCACCGTAGATTCTGGAGCAACTGCAAATGCAGGACCAGTTAATATTACAGGATTAGCAGGAGGAACGTATACTATAAATGCTACTTTAATAGGAAGTCCTTTTTGTACCGTAAGTGAAAACTTTACAATTACAAGACCTACAGAAGCATTGACACTTACTACAACACAAACTTCGGTAACCTGTTTGGATGGGGTAGGTACCATTTCAGCTGTTGGTACCGGTGGTTGGGGTAATCTAGAATATGAATTAACTGGAGATGCTACTGTTGCATATTCTGCTAACGGGACATTTACAGGACTGTTTGCAGGAAATTATGTAGTGAATGTAAGAGATGTTCAAGGTTGTATTGTTTCCGAAAATGTAAATTTAGCTGCAACACCTCCAATAGATAGTACTTTCATTCTAACGCCAAGTGTATTATCTTGTTTTGGAGATCAAGATGCAACATTAACGGTAACGAATGTTACTGGCGGACAAGGAAGTAATTATACATATACTTTAAATAGCTCATCGCCAAGTGTTACTAATTCTGGACCACAAACGTCTAATGTCTTTACCGATTTAGCAGCCGGAGTATACTCTGTTACTATAGCAGATGGTTTTAATTGTACGATTACTTCCGCAGATATCACTATACAAGCACCAGCAGAAGTAGAAGCAAGTTTAGTAAAAGAAACTTCTTTAACTTGTTTCAGTCCGGCAACACTTACTTTAAGTGCGACAGGCGGAACAGGTGCATATACCTATAGTGCTAATAGTAACTTCACGCCGATACTAGGTACCTTTGTAAACACAATTACGTTTCCAGTTTCTGAAGGTGATTACATGTACTATGTGCGTGATGCGAATGGTTGTGTTTCTAATGTTTCTAATGATATTGCTATTGATACGCTTCCTGACTTAACCATAGATTTAACATTAACCAATGCAATTATTAATTGTTATGGTGATAATAATGGTGCTGTTGTGGCAGTGGCAGCAGGTGGTTTAGGGAATTATGTGTATACATTACAAGATGCTTCCGGAGCTCCAATTCTTGCCACGCAAACAAGCCCAGGCGTTTTTACAGAATTAATTGCAGGTACCTATCAAGTAGAAGTGGTTAGCGGAGATTGTCTTACAACATCTGCATTAATTAACATTACAGAACCAGCAACTCCATTAAC
This sequence comes from uncultured Flavobacteriaceae bacterium, assembly GCA_947502495.1. Lineage (GTDB taxonomy): Bacteria > Bacteroidota > Bacteroidia > Flavobacteriales > Flavobacteriaceae > Oceanihabitans. The sequence continues at coordinate 83,109 of CANNAC010000007.1, forward strand.
AGCAACCTTTATAGTAAATGATATAACGTGTAATGGCGCAGATGATGGTTCTTTAATTATTAATGCTTCAGGAGGATCAGATATTATTAAATATGCGATTTCTCCGCAAATGAATCAGTTTTTTGAAACCAATACGTTTGAAAATTTAGAACCAGGAAATTATGATGCTGTCGTTCAAGATGAATCAGGTTGCTATTTGACTTTTAGTTTTACCATAAATGAGCCAGATGCTGTGTTACTTAGTGTTGTTTCAGGATCTATTTTACCTGAAGTATGTTCTGGAGATAATAATGGAGAATTTAGTATTGACATCTCTGGAGGAACACCTGTATATGCTGTGAGTTTAGATGATTATAATGGACCATATATTACAGGAGCAATAGGACAGACACAATTTGATTTTATGAATTTAAGTGGTGGAGATCATACGGTATTTATAAGAGATAGTTTTGGTTGTGAATCGGAATGGAATATCACTTTCCCAGAATCTGTAACGATTAATCCAATAGTTAATATAGAGTACGGTTGTGTCAATAATGTTTCTAGTAATGTGGTTACCGTAACGGTAGACGATAGTATTACAGATCCTTCCGATTTAGATTATTCTTTAAACGGCGGACCATATCAAGCGAGTAATATCTTTATAGATGTGGTTCCTGGAATAGGGCATTATATTGATGTAAGACATACTAATAGCTGTATTAAAAGAACAGCACTTTTCGATATTTCAACTTTTGATCCGTTAACACTTTCTATAATAGATGGGGAGTTTAATGAGATTGTTGCTGTAGTTACAGGAGGATCTGGTAATTATGAATTTACCTTTAATGGAGAAGATTATGGAAGCACAAGCACGTTCACAATCACCGAGTCTGGAAGCTATACCGTAACCGTTACCGATAGTAATGGATGTATGGCAATAGCTACAGATTATTTTGAATTTGTTGATATCTGTATTCCAGACTATTTTACGCCAAATGGCGATGGTGTTTTAGATGGTTGGGCGCCAGAATGTGTGAATCAATACCAAAATATTGAATATTCCATTTTTGATCGTTATGGTCGTAAAATAGCAACATTACGAAGAGGTGAAAAGTGGGACGGAAGATATAACCAAACAGAACTTCCTACGGGAGATTATTGGTATGTTATTGAATTAAATGATCCGTCAGAAAACAGAGATTTCGTAGGGCACTTTACATTATACAGATAATCATAATGTGTTTTTATTATCCAACTAAATACTATTTAAAATGAAAAAATTAACCATATATATTCTTTTATTGTCTTTAACAGTAAGTTATAGTCAAGAGTTAAACATACCTGTATTTACGCAGTATTTAGCAGATAATAGTTTCGTAGTTTCTCCAACCTATGCAGGTATTGGTGACAATATAAAAATTAGAGCGAATGGATTAACACAATGGGTTGGTATTAAAGGTGCTCCTGATAATCAATCCTTATATATGGATGCTAGACTAGGTAATCGTTCTGGTGTGGGACTATCTTTATATAATGATAGAAATGGAAACACCGTCCAAAAAGGATTTAAAGCCTCTTTTGCACATCACCTTACTTTAGATTATTACTCCAAACAATATTTGTCTTTAGGGATTTCATATAATTATAATACGTTTAAAATTGATATCCATAATTTTAGACCTACAGAGAGTATGCCAGTAATAGATCCTAGAGTAACAGACGATAGATATATTGCGAATAATAACTTTGATGTTGGTGCTCTATATAGAAATAAAGGTTTTTATTTTAGTTTTAACGCGAGTAATATTCTACCTAAAAAGATTGATAATTTTGTTGGAGTAGAACCAGATTTACTTTTAAATTATCAAGCATATACCGGAATTGTTCTTGTAAATCCTAGAAATAAGAAAGTGGAAATTGAGCCTTCTTTGTATTTTCAATATTTTGATAGTGATGATCGGTCTAGTACCGATGTAAATATTAAAGTGAGAAAATTTAGTCGAAATGAAGATTATGTTTGGGGAGGAATTTCCTATCGTTTTCTGAATGATCAATTTTTTAATCCCTTAAATCTTGGACCAATGGTTGGTTTTAATAAGTCTAATTTTTATTTCGGATATGCTTATCAAATCACCATAAATGAGTTGTCTGGTTATAATGCAGGTACGCATATGGTAACTATAGGATTCGACTTTTTACAAGGTATTAGCGAATGTGAATGTACACAGACTAGATCCCATGTAAAGTAAATCGTTTTACTTTTAAAGCAGAAGCGCCGTATAAAAGATGTTTTTATACGGCGCTTTTGTTGTTTGAAATTGGTATGTTTTATTCTAATAAAACCTTTCTAGAAAACACATTATTTTCGTTTGTTATTCTTATAATATAAACTCCTTTAGCTAAACCATTTGTTTGTATTAAGGATCTTTCCGCGTGAAGCGATCCAGTACTAACTTCTTGTCCTAGAATAGAAAATAGTGTGTAACTTTTTGAAGGGTTCGTTTGATTTCTATTTATAATTTCTAGGCTTTCCTTGTTGTTAATAATTAGGAAGTCGGTATTCGATAACATGTTATCTGCTGTACTAAGTGCAAAAGTCTCTTCAAATTTAATTCTGAAACGACCATTGTATTCTCCAGATTCTAGAATGTTTTGATAGTTATTCTCTCTTAGATTAATTATTTCTCCAGACGCTACATCTTCAAATAGAATACGAATATTCTCTGGTATGTTTTGCGTAGATAGCAGTGAAATGTTTATGTATTCACTTTGATTTTGTTTTAAATTTAGAGGCAGTATCGTGTTGTTTTCAATAAAAGGAATTCCTTGAATAATGCAGTTTCTGTTTTCTATAGACCAATTTAAATCGGTGTTATTCGCATCTAAATTTTCACCATCATAACCTAAGTTATACCCAAAGCTCGTATTGGTATCTACGGTTAATAATAACTCTCTAGAAACGCCATTTAAAGTCGTGTACTCTAATCTTAGTTTCATTCTGTCGTCTGTACTTTCTGAAGAATTGTTTGTTCTTAAAAATACCGATTGCTCTGCACTTTTTGTTTTAAAAACTCTTTGACTGTTATTAAAATTAATACTTGCATCTCCAACAGCTTTAACGAAAAAGCCCTGCGAAACAGGAATAAATCGCTCTGGTTTTTTATTTCCTACTCCTATATTAGATACCTCTGGATGGGATAAAGCTCGAACAGAACCAGATAAATTATAAACAGCATATCCACCTTGATATTCTGTGGTAATATGAGATCCACCTCCAAAATGATCCCAAAAATATAATGTGCCATCCATGCTAGAGGTTAGGTTATTTCCTCCATTTGTAAAAGATAGATTGTCTTTAATAAACGTATCTGCATCTAATGCGGAAGGATATGGATTTCCTAATAAATATTGTTCTCCTGTATTTATGGTTAAACTAATATCGCCGTTATTAGGCTTTCCTATAAAAGTATAGTTTTGACGATCTGTAACGTTTCCTGTACCAGTTCCTTTCATGGTGTAACCTTCTCCAATAGCCAAGGCAGTATTACTTCCAACGTGTGACCAAGAATAATAATCTTCTTCTGGACCATGAAACTTATAGATCCAATAATTACTTAAAATAATAGGATTACTCGCACCACTATCTGCGGCAGTATGGGAAGCTTGAAAGTTTATATTTAATACATTTTCAGGGTTTGTAGCATCAAACAATACATTGTTTAACGATGCTGCTTTGTTATTTTGAATGCTGTTAATTTCACTAACTGGTAAGCTCCAATAGTTATACGTATAACTATCTGAAGTTCCTTGCTGGTCTATTTCAATATAACCACTACTGGTTACATCTAATGTGCTTTCTATGGTTTGAACCAATTGCGATTCGCCTTTTAAATCTAGAACACCATCTATTTTTAAGTACTTACTATTGGCAATAAACTGATTGTTGTTTACTTCTAGTTTCGCGTCATTTTCTATAATTAATCCGAGTAGAGTATGACTGTCATTGGTATCTACTAATGTGTTATTTGTGATTTTTACAATGGCCCAATCTTTATGCTTAGAATTGTCAATATCCCAAACATTACCATGTTGCCAAATAGATTGACTAGTCCAGTTTCCGTTTTGATTAGCTATATAAGGAAGTGGCGCATTAATATCTTGACGTGTTCTCATGTTGTGTAAAACTCCATCCGATAATTGTGCACTAGTATTTGGCGTTATTCCTTGTCTGCTGTCTGTGTCTATTAATTTATAATAAAGTAAAAGGTTGCTCCATGATAAATTGTTTATTTTATTTTTAATAACGCTACCCATTACAACACCATTATTGTTTTCTATTTCTTGATAAATTTGATGTTGAATTTCTTCCGTATCCAGTGCAACATCAAAAACGCGAGCTTCTACAATAGAACCTTTAAAATAGTTGTTGTCACTAAATGTATTTCGTCCAATTTCAAAATCATGATTCGCGTTCCAGGTATTATTGTTTTTTAATCTGCTTCCATTTAAGTTGGTGTACTTTGCAATTTCTTCGCCATTTAAATAGAGGTATAACTCATCTGTTGTTCCGTTATAAACAGTTGCGACATGATACCATAATTCGGTTTCTAAAGCAGCTATAGTATTGTTGTTTGCATAATAATTACTAGTACCATTATTGTTATTTGTCTTTACGTATGCATTCAGCTTGTTATTGTCTAAGTGCAGTCTAAAATTTCTTTGCCCCATAATCTCTCCATCCCCTGAAAAACCCGCATCTATTTTAACCCAACTCATCATCGTAGCTTCTCTCTTTCCGCCTAAAAAAGGAGCATGACTTAAATAATCGTTTTGACCATCAAAATCTAATTCTTGAGGAGTACAAAAACTAATTTTACCTAAACCAGAACCGTGAACAAACCCAGTTCTACAAGTATTACAATCTTGCCATAAAAAAGAAACACTAGTGATGTAATTATTATCATAAAAATTTATTCCTACTTGCGCGTTATCTCCAGCTGTAGAGGAGTTATTAGCATTTACAACACCGATAGCATTTGTGGTATACGAAGGATTTGCAGATTCGGAGAAAGTTGGATAAATAGTTTCGCCTAAATTATTGATTGCGCTTACGGTGTACTTATCGCCATTAGAACCTCCAGCATTTACGTGGTAAAGATCAAAACCCAAACCAAATATTGGTTCGCTAAAGGTGATGGTCATAGTGATACCTTGATTTGAATAACCTTCCGTAAATAAATGAAGAACATCTTCACCACCATTGGTTGCAATATCATCTACATTAGGCGTATTTGCGCCTCCTGAAAAATTCCAATCTTCAAAAGAATTCGTTTGACCAGTAAAGTTTATACTTATATCAATTCCGGAGTTATCCACATTATCAAAGGTGTTAGAAGTACTTCCTTTTGGTAACCAGTTGAATTGATCGTCTGCGCTTGGTGAACTATCCCAGTTTAAATTGTAACTGTTTACACAACCATTTTCTTCATGGAGTTGTGCGGTAATAATATTGGAATTAAAAATCAAACAAATAAAAACAGTAAGTTTTAATAATTGCGTATAGCAATTTCTAGTAGGCTTTTTCATAGTTTGGGACTATTATGTGGTTAATAATTATAGGTTGTCCATTACTTACGTAAAAAAGTCTAAAGTGGTTTTGTTAATTTTCAGTTAGATATAACGATACTATGATTTATGTCATTTTTATAGCTGTCATTTTCAACTATATTTGAAATATAAATACTTAATAATGAGTGGTTCAAATGGTTTTAAGTCTTTTTTTATAGAAATTGGCGAGCTTACTTTATTTGCTAAGCGCTTTTTTAAAGAATTGTTTAGCAGGCCTTTTGAGGGGAAAGAATTACTAAGGCAATGTTATAATATTGGTAACCGTTCCATTTTATTAGTTGCAGTTACAGGCTTTATTATTGGTTTAGTAATAACCTTACAAACGAGGCCAACTTTAGAAGGTTTTGGCGCAGAATCTTGGATGCCATCTATGGTTAGTTTATCTATTATTAGAGAAATAGGACCTGTAATTATAGCCCTAACATTTGCCGGTAGAATAGCTTCTGGTATAGGAGCAGAGTTAGGTTCTATGCGTGTAACAGAGCAAATTGATGCTATGGAAGTATCTGGAACAAATCCGTTTAAGTTTTTAGTCGTTACCAGAATTGTTGCAGCTACTCTTATGTTGCCACTTTTAGTGCTTCTAGGGGATGCCATTGCGCTTTCCGGATCTTACTTAATAGAAAATGTTAAAGGCGAAGTTTCTTTCGTGCTTTATTTTAATAAGGTGTTTAAGGTTTTAGAGTTTAGTGATCTAATTCCTGCTACTATAAAAACGTTTTTCTTCGGATTTGCAATTGCTCTTGTTGGTTGTTTTAAAGGATATCATTGTGAAAAAGGAACGGTTGGAGTAGGAGCAGCAGCCAATTCAGCCGTAGTGTTTTCATCTATGCTGTTATTTGTTATCGATTTTGTAGCCGTTTTTGTAACCGATATATTTTTCGAACTATAATAGTATGAGCAGAGAACAAAACATATCCAAAGCAATAGAAAACATAGATACGAAATCTGTAATACTAGAGATTAAAGATTTAAGAAAAAGCTTTGGAAGCAACCATGTTTTAAATGGTTTTAATTTAAAACTATATGAAGGAGAGAACCTCGTTATTATGGGGAAATCGGGATCGGGGAAATCGGTGATGATTAAATGCTTAGTTGGTTTGTTACAAGCAGATTCAGGAAGCATTAAAATAATGGGGCAAGAAATAAATACTATAAATCAAAAAGACTTGAACATCTTGAGAACGGAGATCGGATTTCTTTTTCAAGGAAGCGCTTTATATGATTCGATGACCGTTAGAGAAAATTTAGAATTTCCATTACGAAGACATAAAACCAGGTTTAAGGATGCTACTAATATGGACGAATTAGTAACCGAAGCTTTAGAAAGTGTAGGATTATTGCATGCCATAGATTTAATGCCAGCAGAACTTTCTGGAGGAATGAAAAGACGTATTGCATTAGCAAGAACCTTAATTTTAAAACCGAAGATTATTTTATATGACGAACCAACTAGTGGTTTAGATCCTATCACCTCAAAAGAAATTATAGAACTTATGCGAAGCATACAAAAAAAATATAAAACGTCTTCACTAATAATTACGCACGATGTAGATTGTGCAAGAGTAGTGTCTGAACGTATTATTTTGCTAGTGGATGGTATTAACTATGTAGAAGGTACATATAGCGAATTATCCACTTCTACAGATGCGCAAGTAAAAGCATTCTTTAAATAATTTAAATATAACAGATGAAAAAGACGAATAACGAAAAATTTAGATTAGGCCTCTTTGTCATTCTTGGGACACTCCTTTTTATTGCTACGATATATTTTCTAGGCGAACGTCAAAACTTATTTGCGAAAACCTTTACTGTAAATTCAAATTTCAATAATGTAAACGGATTAATGCAAGGTAATAACGTGCGTTATTCGGGAATTAATGTTGGGACGGTAAAAACGATATTTATGCGTAACGATAGTACCATTCAAGTGACCATGTATATTGATGAAAAAATGATGCCGCACATTAAAAAAGATGCTATTGCTACCATTGGTTCCGATGGGTTGGTTGGTAATATGATTGTAAATATTATTCCTGGCGAAGGTAGCGCAGCCATTATTTCATCTGGAGATACCATTGCATCCTATTCTAAAATTGGAACAGGAGAAATGCTAAATACATTAAATACCACCAATGAAAATGCCGCTTTACTGACCTCGAAGTTATTAGATATAACCAATGCTATAACCAGCGGAAAAGGAACTTTGGGGATGCTTATTAATGACACAATTACGTCCAACGAGTTGCAGCAAACCATTCATTATTTAAAGTTAACAAGCATGGAAGCTAATAAAACCATGAAAGATATAAATACTTTAGTTAGTGCTGTAAATATAGAAAATAGTGTTGCAGGAGTGTTACTTAAGGATCCGGAAGAAGCGCAAAAAGTAAAAGACATGATTTCTAATTTGAATCAATCTAGTGAAGAAATAAAAACAGTGGTAGATAATTTAAAGGAAACCATTGCTAATTTTAAAGAAGGAAATGGTGTATTTAATTATATAACAGAAGATGAAGATGCTGTTAAAAGTTTACAAGAATCTCTCGAAAATATAAAGGAAGGTACAGACAAGTTTAACCAAAATATGGAAGCACTGAAGCATAATTTTCTAATTCGAGGTTACTTTAAAAAATTAGACCGTCAAGAGAAAAAAGAAGCAGAAAAAGAGGATTAAAAATATATGTTATGAAAGTAGAACATTTAGAAGAACGTGTTATCGATTATAAAAATTCAATTGAAACCGTTGTGAAAAAAAAGACTTTATGGGAAACAAGCATAAAAAAACTACTTGTAACTACGCTAAGTTCTATTGTTAAACAATTTAATATTGGATGGAATGTTCAACAATTAAATTGGATAAATAATAATGAAGCAGTGAACATTATTTTTGAGTCCTTTCCTCCAGAATTAATTATTAGTACTAATAAAATACCTACTTATCAATTTATTCCAGGAGCTGCTTTGGTTTTTTCTCAATCTTATAATGGAGATGTATTTGTTTTTATTTTATTTCCAATAATAGAAAATATACCAATTGAAAATAGCACGATAGATCTAGGTATTTTAAACCCTAAAGAAATTAATGAAAAATTAATTGTTGAAAAAGTGGATGAGTTTTTAAAAGAAATGATAAAATGGGAAGTGCCATCCATTAAAAATAAGCTTGGCTATTAATTATAAAGAATAGATGATTAATGTCATTTTTTTGGATCTTGATTTTTATTATTTTTATTTCTAATCTTGAAATTATGAAAACTGATATCCGTTATTATCAAAACAAACAAGAGTTTCGTCTATTTGTAAAAGAATCCTATTCTAGTTTAATTAAATTAAAAAACGAAGGAGATAAAGAAGCCTTTAATGCTTTAGTTTTAAAAATATTACCAAGCTTAAGGAACTATGTAAATAGAGGCTTAAATGTTTTTATTAGCAGTGGGAATTTCTCAAAAGGAAAATACAAAGGAGATGATATTATTGATCAGCTTTTTATTGAAATCTACGATCATATAGAAGAGGTGAAACATGAAAAAGATTTCTATGCTTGGTTGTATTTAAAAGCAGATGAAATCATGGAAGATATTCAAGTAGAAGAAGCGTTTAATGAATTCTTTTTTAAAAATATAGATACCTATTCTAAACCAGAATGGGATGCCATGGAAGAAAAATATACCAAAGATGCCGATGGCGATTTATTGTTAATTGAAAAATTAAACGATAGCTCTTATAATCATAATGATTATGAATTAAAACCTGTTTTTGTTGAAGATAATGAAGTCGCTTTTGTAGATAAAATAGATAAACAATTAGAGCAAAATGCAGTGAAAAATCATACTGCTTTTGTAGTTCGTAATCTGCCATTTGCAATGCGTCAAGTTTTTGAACTATTTACAAATGAAGGTTTAACTTTAGAAGAAATAGCAGTGGCAAGAAAATCTACAACAAACGAAGTGAAGCAGTTGTTTGAAGATGCAAAACGTGCATTACAAGTGAGTCTGTTTAATCGGTATTTAAATAAATAATATAGAATTATACCCATAAAAAAAAGAGCTAATATGTAGCTCTTTTTTTTTATGGGTAAATATTAAGGTTTAGGCTTTAAAATCTAAACGTTTTTTACCTGTTATTTCCTCAATATTTATTAAAAATACAGCAGGAATATCATCCTTGTAAATCTTGCTAGAAAAGTCGCTAATAAAGTTTGCTTTGCTTTGTTCTTTTTCTAAAATAATATTTTTTATTCCTAAAGAGAATTTGTGTAAATAGGCTTTAGCATCACTACCAAAATGTTGTTCAAATTTTCCATGGACTAAAACAGATTTCCAATTGGTAACATTATCCACATCCGAAACAAGAATGGATACTGTTGGGTTTTTACGCATCGCATTCATTTTGTGTCCATCTCCAGAGTAACATATAATCGCATTGCTTGCTTTATCAAAAAAGTAAGTGATTGGTACCACATAAGGAGAGCTGTTAAAGATGTATCCTAACTGACCAATATAATTGTTCTCTAAAATGTATTCGATTTCTTTTTTTTCTAAATTTTTAAACATTTTTTAGTTGTATTTATTAATGGTTGGAAGCAAATAGTACAGTAATTGTTTGTTGATTATTAAATCTATAAAAAATTTCCTTCGTCATCTACTTTTACTTTTATGCGTTTCTCGCCATTTATTAATGTAAGTTTATACTTTTTGTTAGCGGTTTCACCAGCTACATATTTAACTAAATACACTTCATTAGTTATGGACCAGTTTGGAAACCTTTTTACAATGGATAGTAAAACAGATTTTGGTAAATCGATACGCTTATATTTTTCGGCAGTTCTTATTATTTTCCCTTTACTATCATATGTCGCAAGAATTTTACCTTCAGGAATAATAAAATATACCTCATAATAATCATATTCATCCGCATAAATATCTAATGTTTTAATGTCAAAATTTGCTGCTTTTATTTGTAATTGATCTGCCTCAATGGGCATGTCTGAGGCATTTGTACTACTAAGATATTTGTAGTTGTTTACCAATACAACTTCATCTAATAACTCTATTTTTGGATCTTGAGCATATAAGGAAGTGGTTAAAGCAAAAACGAATAAGCCTATTATTAATTTTTTCATAATTATTAACATTTAAAATTTATATATAATAAATGTATAGATATCCTATTAGGAAAGCTATGATAAATATCAGTTTAGATAATCGTTTTTTACGTTTTATTTTTTATATCTACTTGTAAATCAGAAATTTTAATTAGTTCTATCGTTTCAGAAGCCAATACAACGTTACCATTTGTAGCTTCAATTTCTTTTCTAATCAAATCATTTAATAGGTGTTTGGTGTATCGTCTTTTTTTATAATCGACAATGTATCTTAAATTAAATGTGATCCAATTATCGGTTAATGTGGTTGCTAATGTTGGTTCTACCATAGCATCTTCTATGTAATATTTATTTACAACTTCCTGCCATTGGATTTTAGATGCTTTGGTGTATTCGGCAAGTGTGGTTGTTGCGGCTTCAATGATTATGGCTTTTGCTAACTCTACATCAGAGCCATAACGGATTGGTAAATTAAACGCATCCCAAATAAATGGAAAGTCTTTAGAATAGTTATATACAGCGCCTTTAAATACAAAAGCATTACTTAATTTTACTATTCGACCTGTATAATTATCGCTTTCCACCCATTGCCCAATTTCCATCATGGTGGTGTAAATACTATCTACATCAATAACGTCTCCTTTTATTCCGTTAATTTCAATGCGATCTCCTGGTTCGTACACTTTAACTACAAAAATATATACAGAACCAGCAATACTTAAAATAAGCTCTTGAAGTGTAAATGCTAGTCCGGCAGATAGCAATCCTAAGGTTACCGTAAAGTCTTTTATGCTTCCAGTAAAATATAAAACAGTAATAAAAGCGAGTATAAAATAGCCTAATAACTCGATGCCTTTTTGCGACTTATATCTTACCGAAGTATTGGCTATATTTCGTTTTAAAAAGCGTCTAATAATTTGTATGCATAGCAATACAAATAGCACTATTGCCATGTATTTTAAAACACTTTGTAATAGCGGGTAATCTTTAAGCCATTGTTGTATTGTTTCCATTATTAGTATAAGATTGATCTATAAATCTTCGTATAATCTTAGTTTATTATTTAGGGATGTTATTTCGTTTTGCATGTTTTCTAAACGTTGTAATAAATGATAAATAGCATCTAAACCTTCAAGATTAATATGAAGATCAAAGTGCAAACGCATCAGTTTTTCAACCTCGTTAATTTGTGTCGTCTTAATAAAATGATCATTGTTTGAAACCACAATTTCAATCAGTTCATATTCTTTTAAATCCTTTATAAACGTTGCCGGCACGTTGTAATGTTTACAAAAAGTAGTGATAGAAATTAAATCTGTTACTTCCATAATTATCTTAGTTTTTGAAGTTCTGTAAATAATTCTTTCTCTTTATCTGTCAGTTTTGTTGGTGTTTTTATTTGATAGGTTATGTATAAGTCACCAAACTGTCCTTCTTTTTTGTACTTCGGAAACCCTTTTCCTTTTAACTTTACTTTCGTTCCGTTTTGGGTTTCTGGTTTAATGGTGAGTTTAACTTTTCCGTTAAAGGTGTCAACCATCAAATCCCCTCCTAACATTGCTGTGTATAAATCTAAATCTACAGTAGCATAAAGGTTGTCTTTATCTCTTTTGAATTTGGAATGATTTTGAATAGAAAACTGAATATACAAGTCGCCATTTGGTGCGCCATTAACCCCTTTGCCACCATGCCCTTTTATCTTAATGGTTTGTCCGTTTTCTACTCCTGCAGGAATCGTAATTCGTATGTTTTTATTGTTAACCGTTAGCGTGCGTTTGTGGTCTTCATAAACATCCTTTAGTTCTAGCTGAAGCTCTGCGTTAAAATCTTGACCTCTAAATCGAGATCTTCTCTGACTTCTTCCAGATGCTTGACCGCCAAACATGTTACCAAAAATATCTTCAAAATCATTTGCACTATAACCTCCCGAACTTCCTGCTTGTCCTTGATACGCTCTTTGCTGCTGCTGTTGCCGTTTTGCTTGTTCGTAGGCTTCCGAGTTTTGCCAATGCTCTCCATACTGATCGTACTTTTTACGATTTTCAGAATTGCTCAATACTTCATTAGCCTCATTAATTTCTTTAAACTTTTTTTCCGCTTCTTTATCGTTTGGGTTTAAATCGGGATGATACTTACGCGCCAGTTTTCTGTAGGCTTTTTTGATGTCTTTTTCAGAAGCTGTTTTAGAAATCCCTAAAGCTTTATAATAATCTATAAATGCCATTTATTTCGTTTTATGATTTTCAATATGATGTTTTAACGTTTCCTTTAAAGTGTTTAAGTAATCTTTCAAAACGGTAGGGTTTATGTCTGGATGTTCCATCGAAGGTATTGTACTTGGATCCTCTAATAGAAATGCATATAACTCTGGATAGTTAGTCTCTATATTATAGGTTAACTGTGTAATTTGCGTTAATAACTCTTGTTCCGTTTTCATACCTTAACCTTTTTAATAACTATAAATGTATAGTTAAAGTTACAAGAATAATATGATTAAAATCAGTTTTAGGTTTTTAATAGTTAGCTAATTATCCTGCCATCTTCCATCGTGATAATTCTATCGGTACGATTGGCGAAATCTTCATCATGTGTTACAATTAGTAAGGATAAGTTTTCTTCTACGCTCAACTTTTTAAAAATATTAAATACATTATCGGCATTATGGCTATCCAGGTTTCCTGTTGGTTCGTCTCCCATAATTATAGACGGATTATTTATAAGAGCTCTAGCAATTGCAACACGTTGTTTTTCACCACCAGATACTTGTGACGCTTTTTTATGTGCTAAATGTTCGATGTTTAAAATACGTAGTTTTTCAAGTGCATCTTTTTCAATTTGTTTGACACTTTTTTCGCCTAGCTTTTTAGCAGGAAGCATCACGTTTTCTAAAACAGTAAATTCGGAAAGCAAATAATGAAACTGAAACACAAAGCCAATATGTTTATTTCTAACATAAGATAATTTGTTTCTGCTGTCTCCGGTAAGTAGGTCGTTATTTAAATATAAATCGCCTTCGTAGTCCGAATCCATGGTAGACAGAATGTATAATAAGGTAGATTTTCCGCAACCCGATTTTCCCATAATGGAAACAAATTCGCCTTCATTGATTTTAAAATTAATGTCTTTTAATACATGAAAAAGCACTGGCTTTTTAAAGTATTTATTGATGTTCTTGGCTTCTAGTACTGTTTTCATAATTATTGCCCTCTTATTATTTTTACAGGATCTATTTTCTTCGCTTTTTGAGATGGCAAATAGCCTGCGAAAAAGGTGGAAATCATTGCGAATACAATTCCTATAACATAAAACCAACCATTAAAATTTATAGGATAGGTTTCTACGGTTGGCAATGCTTCCGTTTTAAACGGAATTGTGCTAATAATATTGGTGAAAATGAATCCGATTAATAATCCTAAAACACCTCCAACAATCCCAATAATCATGGCTTGACTCATGAAAATATACTGTACATCTTTTCCAGAAAAACCAATAGCTTTTAGAATAGCAATGTCATTCATTTTTTCGTAAATAAGCATGTTTAAAATGTTGTAAATACCAAAACCTGCAACGATTAATAAGGTAACAGAAACAGCGTAAGTAATCAGGTTTCTAATAGTTGTTCCTGTTTCAAACTGTGCATTTGCCGTGTTTATATCTATGGCAGTTAAATTAAATTGTGCTTCTATTTTTTTAGATAATGGCAATGCTTTATCTATATCAAAAAGTTTCACATTAATATCTGTAATATAATTTTCAGTTTCGCCTAAAATACGCTGTACGGTTTTCAGGTTTACAAAACTTTGAATGGCATCCAAATCTGCAACGCCACTTTGGTAAATGCCAACAATTCGCAATGGAAAAACATCCCCATTTATAGTGCTTATTTGTACCCTTTCTCCAACGGTTAACGACATTTTTTTTGCAATTCCAGAACCTAATAAAATACCATTGTCTGTGTTTTTAAGTTTCTCTGGAGAACCTTCAATAATATAATCTCTAAAGTTGAATAATCTTGCTTCTTCCACAGGTTGAATGCCAGTAATGTTACCAGCGATTTCAATAGAGCCAGAGATGTAAAATATTTGTGTTTTAATTTGCGGAATGGCACCTTTGACTTCCTCTTTTTTATTTAAAAAATGAATAATTGGTAGGGCATTGTGTATCTTTTTTTGACTTAATTTTGGTTTAATAGAATGCACCACATTAAAGCTGTTTTTAAAAGCATCATATGCTTCTATAGGTTGCTCTTTTGAAGGTTCGATTTCATTATAGACATGAATATGTGGTGTCTGATTTAAAATTAAATCGTCTAACATGGCATTTAAACCCGTCATAAAACTAACCAACGTAATGTAAGCGCCAATACCAAAAGTAACACCTAAAGCTGCAATTGCAGTTTGTTTGAATTTAGTAAGCAAGTGCGTTTTTGCAATGTTCAGTATGATGGTCCAGTTTACCATTATTCGGGTTTATAGATGTAGATGTCTTTGGTAATTCCGCTAGTGATTTCTACAAAATCCATGTTTTCTAAACCTGTGGTAATAGATACCAGGCCGTCTTCTGTTTTTACTTGATTGTTGTTTATAAGGTAACTTCTTGGAATCGTTAAAACCTTTTCTTTTTTAGATATTATAATATTTGCTTCACCCGAAAGTCCTGGATATAATACCTCTGGAGGATTTACAAAAACAGCTTCCACTTTAAAGGTTTGGTTACGTTCGTCTTTTTTTGGATATATTTTAGAAACCTTTCCTTTTAATATTTTACCACTATAAGCATCTAGCGTTATTAAAACATCTTGGTTTTTTGAGATTTTTACAATGTCTACTTCATCAACTAACATATCCATAATAAATGTAGAAGCACTACCAATAGAAGCTACAGGTTCCATGTTATTAACCAATTCTCCAGATTCTTTATAGAGCGCATAAACTTTACCATGTATAGCACTTTTTACGGTAAAATCTTTTGTGCTAATAAGTGAGGTTTGGTAATTGTTTTGCGCTTGTTTTACACTGGTATTTAACTGATTTTTTGTTTGGTTGTATTTGTTTTTAAGTAGCGTTAAATTGTTTTGCGATAGTTGGTAGTTTAACTGTTTTGCATCAAATTCGGCTTTAGAACCTATGCTTTGTTTCCATAGATTTTGTTGTCGGAAGAAGTTAATCGAATCGTTTTTATATTTTAAAATAGCGGCTTCCATTTCATTTTTAATCCCCGATAAAATGGCAGCACTTCCATTGTAATTTTCTTTTGCTAGATCTAAAGATAGTTTTGCGTTTTGCGAATTTAATATTGGTGAGTTGTTTATTATTTGTGAGATGGCTTCATTTTTTTTAATGATATCTCCTTCTTCCACAATATTCTTTTCTAGAATACCGGAGACAATCGCATAAGCTTGGTATAAACTATCCGGTTGTACAGTGACAGAAGTATATACCGACTCGGTTAAATCTTGTTCTGTAGGAAGTGTTTTGTCTGTTTTGTTTTGACAGGTCCAGAGCAATAAAGTGGCTATAAATAGATAAAGGTTTTTCATGATTTCTTTAATTCAATATCTAGTCGAGCAAGAAGTATAAGTTCCGATTTATTCTTACCAGCAAAACTACTTGCAATGGCATTTGCAGTCTTTATTATCAATTGTTTAATAGGTTTTGTGAACAAATGATTTTGTGCATTTTTATAACTTATAAAATCGGAGTAGCATTTTTCTGCATCTAAATTGTTTTCCCGATGTAGCATATCGAAGATAAATTCCATTTGGTAAGCAGCATCAGAACCAAATGCATCCTCTAAAGGATCTATTTCTAGCCATTCTGACTTTATGATTTCTTTTAAGGTTTCGATCTCTAAAGGTGCAACATGTTTATCGGTAGCAGCAATTGCATAAAATAGTTTACCTAAGTTTTGATAGAAATTTTGAGTTAATTTTTTTTTGTTTTTCATGCTACAAATATTTGCTTGTATAAATCTAATTACTTGTTAGCTATTAAATTATGATATTAATCAGTTATTAGAATTAAATATATGTGGTTTTGCTCGTATAGTTTTGTATTTTTAAAGCAGTATTAAAACTTTGCATTATATATGTTTCAAATAGATCAAGAGATTTTTAACGTGCTTTTTCAAGCGGTTTCTGAAGGTGTGATTGTAGTAGACGAACAGCAAAATATTGTGTTTACAAATTCTTCCACAGACTGCATGTTTGGTTATCAAAAAGGAGAACTTTTAAACCAAACGCTAAATGTACTTATTCCAAAAAACTATCATGCCGGACATGGAGCGCATTTTAATGGTTTCATGAAACACAAGGAAAGTAGACCAATGGGAAGAGGTCGCGATTTGTATGGAGCACATAAAGATGGAAGTAGTTTTCCTGTCGAGGCTGGATTAAATCCATTCAAAATGGATGGAGAAAGTTACATAATGGCTTTGGTAATAGATATTTCTGTTCGAAAACAGCAAGAAATAGAAATACAGCAGCTAAATGAAGAGTTGGAAGAAAAAGTATTACAAAGAACCAAGGAGTTAAGTAGCACAATAGATAAATTAAAAGTTGTAAATATTGAGTTGGACGCAGAAAATAAAAAACGTATTGAAGCGGAGAACAAAATTAAAAATGCACTTAAAAAAGAAATAGAGCTTAACGAATTAAAAACGAAATTTTTATCCTTAGTATCTCATGAGTTTAAAACACCATTAAGTGGTATCTTAACATCTACAATGCTTTTAGGTAAGTATAAGTTAGAAGAACAACAGGCGAAAAGAGATAAGCATATAGAAACGATTACCAATAAAGTGCATTATCTTAATAATATTTTAAATGATTTTTTATCTATTGAAAAACTAGAAACGGGTAATGTGAATTATAAGTTTAGTACCTTTAAATTAAGTAAAGTAGTAAACGAAGTCGTTTACAATGCTAATATGCTTTTAAAGCTTGGGCAAAAAATTAAATACCCAGAAAATATAGATCATATTTCGTTAACGCAAGACGAAAAAATTATAGAATTAGCATTGTCAAACCTTGTAAATAATGCTATTAAGTATTCGCCAGAAAATGCTATTGTAAAAATTATAATTAGTCAAGATAACAAAAATACTGCTATTGAGATAGTAGATAACGGTATGGGAATCCCTGAAAAAGATCAGAAAAATATATTTAATCGTTATTTTAGAGCAGAAAATGCATTGCTAACGCAAGGAACTGGAATTGGTCTAAACATAATTAAGACCCATTTTGAAAATTTAGGAGGAACAATATCCTTTACAAGTGAAGAAAATAAAGGATCCACATTTAGAATTACAATACCAAATATAGCCCAATAATGAAGAAGATTTTATTAATTGAAGATGATGTTGTTTTAAGAGAAAACACCGCCGAACTTTTAGAACTTTCCAACTATAATGTGGTTACAGCAGCAAATGGTAAATTAGGTGTAGAAGCTGCAATTAAAGAGCTTCCAAACATTATCATTTGTGATATAATGATGCCAGAATTGGATGGTTACGGGGTTTTAGAACTGTTATCTAAAAATGAAAGTACTCAATATATTCCATTTATATTTTTATCCGCCAAAACAGAAAGAAAAGATGTTAGAAAAGGAATGGATCTTGGTGCAGATGATTACATCACTAAGCCTTTTCAAGAAGAAGAACTTACTAGTGCTATAGAAAGTAGAATTGCTAGAGCTTCCATTTTAAAAGATATTAGAGATAAGCGAAATAGCCAAGATAATACGGAAGAGGAAGATGAAATACGAACATTAAATGATCTTAAAAACTATTTTGACGATAACGGAAAACCTTTTACTTTTAAAAAAGGAGAGATAATATATACCGAAGGACAGAACTCTAATTATATATTTTTAGTAACTAAAGGTGTTGTGAAATGTTACAAGTTTGATGAGCAAGGAAAAGAACTAATAACTGCTTTGCACAAAGAAGACGATTTATTTGGCTACACTTCCTTTATTCAAAACATTCCATATCAGGAATCTGCAGGAGTTATTAAAGACGCAGAATTAGCTGGTATTTCTAAAGAGCAACTTGCCGATGTTTTAAACAGTAATCATAAAATAACTTTAGAACTGATTCAATTACTCACGGACGATTTAAAAGGAGTAAAAAACCAATTGTTAGAAATGGCTTACAGTTCGGTAAGTAAAAAAACGGCAAGTACTATTTTAAAATTTGCCGAAAAATTAAACAGCAAACCAAACCAACCTATAAAAATTTCGCGTAGTGATTTATCAAGCGTTGCTGGTATTGCAACAGAAACTTTAATTAGAACGATGTCTAGTTTTAAAAAACAAGGTTTAATCGAGATTGAAGGTAGAAATGTTACCATTGTTAACCTGGAGAAACTCAAGGAAATCGTTTAATTGCTTAAAATGGTGTCAATATGATATTCGTCATATTTTAAAAAGAGCGTTAAATTTAACTTTGTTCTTCAAGTTGAATTACAATGAACAATATATTATTACCAACGGATTTTTCTGATAACTCATGGAATGCCATTACATATGCATTACGTTTTTATGAGCATGCGGTATGTAACTTTTATTTACTTCATGTAAATGTATTAACCGATGTTGTGGTTAATGATTCTTCTTATAGTACTAGTCCAGAAACTATTCAAGAAGTATATAATAAAGCATCGAAGAAGAAGTTGGTAGCGTTGTTGAAAAAAGTGTCAGAGCAAATACCACAGAATATCAATCATAAATTTTATACCATTTCAGACAATAATTTTTTTATAGAATCTATTAGAGAACAGGTTCTAGAAAAAAAGATTGATGTTGTTGTAATGGGAACTAAAGGTGCTTCCGGATTAAAAAAATATATTACGGGAAGTAATACTGGTGATGTAATAACCAAAGTGAAGTGTACCACTTTAGTCGTGCCCGAAAACGCAAAATATAACAAAATTGAAGAAGTGGCATTTCCTACAGATTATTCCATGAATTACAATCTGCAAACCTTGTTGCCGCTTTCACAGATTTTAGACGCTAATCCTTCCAGCTTAAGAATATTACATATTAGCAATGAAGAGGAAAAACTAAATGTTAGTCAGCAACAAAACAAAGAGCTATTAGCCGATTATTTTGCTAATAGCAAATATAGTTTTCATAATCTCACCAATAAAAAAGTAGAAAATGCCATACAGTGTTTTATTGAGTCTCGAAACATTGGTTTAATAGCGATGGTAGCAAAAAACCTTAATTATTTTCAGCAAATACTATTTCATAATAAGGTAGAAAATATTAGTTATCATACTGATATTCCGTTTTTAGTATTGCATGAAATATAAGTGTTAGAATATGGAAGATTTATTGTAATAAAAAAGACAAACATGACACAGGTCATTGTTTAGTCCTTTTATTATAGATACATTTATAATGTAATTTAAGGGGTGTATGTTAAACATATAAATTAAATTACTTGCTATTAATCCATGAAAAATCCAGATGTAAATCTGGCTTTTTTTATATCCTGATTATTTGCTTTACTGATATTTGTCATAGTTTTTTATCCCATACGTTGTTATATTTCATTAAATATAAACACGTTAGCTATGATTAAAATATTGATTCCTACCGATTTTTCAGATAATGCAATGAATGCTATTAAATATGCGTTAGAGTTTTTAAAATATCAACAAGCAGAATTTTATTTTATGCATGCTTATGAAGCCGAAGTGTATAATCATAAAGAGTTATTAAGTAGAACCGATTTTAATTCTATTGTTGAACGCGTTAAAAAGCAATCGGAAGAAAATTTAGCAAGTCTGCTGCAGACCGTTAAAGAAATTTCTCCAAATCCAAGGTTTACATATTTTACCATATCTGCCTATAACTCTTTGTTAGATGAGGCAGATTTAATAGTCGATGGCAAAAATATAGACATCCTTATAATGGGAACAAAAGGAAAATCGAACCATAGTCACCTCACTTTTGGGAGCAATACATTACAGGTCTTAAAATATGTGCGATGTCCTGTATTGGCTATTCCTCAAAATTACAGCTATGAGCAACCAAAACACGCATTATTTCCAACCAATTACTTAATCCCTTATAAGAGAAGAGAACTAAAATTACTCTGTGATTTCCTTTCTCCGTACAGAACAAAAATAGATATGCTTTACGTTTCTAAAAGCAAAGCGCTATCCTTTAGGCAAGAAGATAATAAAGCATTTATAGAAGAAACCATTTGTAAAAACGAAATAAGCTTTTACAACACCGATAATAAAAAAATAGAGAATGCTATTAATACCTATGTTGTGGATAATAATATAGACTTCCTTATTATGGTAAATACGCAACACTCTTACCTAGAAAATATATTATTTCAATCTACAATAGATAAAATTAGTTTAAAAATTGCAATTCCATTATTGGTTTTACAGAATCTAAGACGCTAATAATTAAAATAAATATCATGAAAAAAATACTATTACCGACCGATTTTTCAGACAATGCTAAGAATGCTATTGTCTATGCTTTAAAGTTATTTAAAGAGGAAGAATGCACTTTTTATATTTTAAATACATACACACCAATTGTATATCAAATGGAATATATGCAAGCGAGTACCGGACAATTTGAACTATTCGATGTGGTGAAGAAAAGTTCCTTAAATGGCTTGTCTGCTATTAAGGAGGAGATAGAGGAAACGCATTTCAATGCAAAACATACGATCGAAACGATTTCTACATTTAACACCTTAATTTCTGAAATAAAAGATCTTATAAAATCTAAAAACATAGACATGGTGGTTATGGGAACGCAAGGAGCATCCGATGTAAAAGGCGTTTTGTTTGGTTCTAATACGGTTCATGTTATTAATGCAGTAAAGTCACCAGTTTTAGCTATTCCAAGTGGTTTTTCTTTTGAAGGACCTCATGAAGTATTATTTCCTTCCGATTATGAAGTGGATTTTCAAGATGCACAAATACTTCCATTAGTCGATTTAGCTTCTAGATATCATTCTCGTGTACATATTCTTCATGTTAATTATGGGGAAGCGCTTTCCGAAAAACAACAAAAGAACAAAGCAAAACTGGAAGGGTATTTTAAAAATATTGCACATCTGTTTCATGATGTTAAAAACAAGAATATCGATGGTGCAATTCATGAATTTCAAAGAAAAACTAGAGTGAACCTGTTGGTAATGATCAATAATAAACATTCCTTTTTTGAAAATATATTCTTTAAATCCACAATAAAACAAATAGGATTTCAGCTAGATATTCCCTTTTTAGTGATTCCATCTAAATAATAAATTTTATAAATGAAAACAAATATATTATTACCTGCAGATTTTTCAGATAACGCATGGAGTGCCATCGTATACGCCTTAAAGTTGTATGCTAACGAGTCTTGCGTGTTTTACTTTTTACACACTATAGATAATGAAGCATTATATAAAAGAAGTCTAGTAACTGATTATTTTTTAGAAGCATTAGAAGAAGGTGCTACTAAAGAGTTATTAGAATTAAAGGAGCAAACTATTGCTTCTAATGCCAACGAAAAGCATGAGTTTGAAGTGGTTTTAAGCGCCGAAAAAATAGAAGTTGCTATTAAAAATAGTATAGAAGCGTATGCTATAGATATGATAGTCATGGGAACCAAAGGCGCATCTAAAAATGAAAAGTTGTTTTTTGGAAGCAATACGATTCGTGTTTTAAATAAAGTGAAAGCTTGTCCGCTATTGGTAGTTCCAGATGAGTTTGATTTTGTTGAGCCAACCCAAATTGCTTTTCCAACAGATTATAATCGTTTTTATAATGGAGAAGAAATTGAAGTGTTGCGAAAGCTAACCGAATTGTATGATTCTAAAATTAGAGTCGTTCATATTGAAGAAGAAAAGAAGCTAAACGAAGTACAGCGATATAATATAAATGCATTAGACGAATACTTAAATCAAGTAGAACACAGTTTTCATTGGATGCCTAATTATGCTAAGAAAGCAAATGTGATTAATGATTTTATTGCAGAATTAGACATCCACATACTTGCGATGGTGAATTATAAACACAGTTTTATTGAACGTGTTATGAACGAGCCAGTTCTTAAAAAAATTAGTTTTCAGCCTAGTATCCCTTTTTTAGTTATTCCAGAATAATTTAAAATTTTAATACAATGTACAATGTAGATATGAATATTATAAAGTCTTCCGGAGAAAAAGTTAAATTTTCCATGGACAAACTACGTAATTCGCTACAGCGTACCGGCGCAGATCATGCAACTGTTAGTAAGATTTTAGATGTGGTTAGAGATGAATTGTATCAAGGTATTTCTACCAAAGAGATTTATAACAGAGCTTTTGCATTATTAAAAAAGAAACACAGTTATTTAGCTTCCAAATACAAGCTTAAAAAAGCAATTTATGAACTTGGTCCAACCGGATTTCCTTTTGAAAATTTTATAAGTGCTATTTTAAAATATTCAGGGTATAAAACAACAACAGGAGATATTGTACAAGGTAATTGTGTTACCCATGAAATTGATGTGTTAGCGAATAAAAATAATGAGACGACTTTAATCGAATGTAAGTTTCATAACGAGCAAGGTCTTAACTGTAATGTGAAAATCCCGTTATACATTAACTCTAGATATATAGATGTTAAAACCCATTGGAATGCGAATAAAAATAATACTTCCAAAATAACTAGTGGATGGGTAGTTACCAATACGCGTTTTACAGAAGATGCAACCCAGTTTGGTAACTGTGCAGGTTTATACTTGTTAAGTTGGGATTACCCAAAAAATGACGGATTAAAAGATCGAATAGATAGACTAGGGCTCTATCCCGTAACCGTATCTACCTTATTAACCAACAGAGAAAAACAATTTTTATTAAGTAGAGACGCTGTTTTGTGCAGAGATTTAATAGATGATGCTTTCTTTTTAGATCATTTAGGGATTTCAGAAATACGCAAAACGAAAATATTAGAAGAAATAAAAAAGCTTTGTAATCACTAAAATATAAAAGCCATGTCAGATTATGCCAACATAACCTTCTTAGGTGCAGCAGGAACCGTAACAGGATCCAAGTTCTTAATGGAAGCTTTTGGTAAAAACATACTTATAGATTGTGGTATGTTTCAAGGCCTTAAAGAGCTTCGCGAACGCAATTGGGAAAGCCTGCCAATAACAGTAGAAGATATAGATGTAGTTTTATTAACTCACGGACATTTAGACCACGTTGGTTATTTACCAAGATTACTAAAAGAAGGATTTAAAGGAAAAATAATTGGTACAGCTCCAACTTTAGCTATTGCAGAAATTATACTGAAAGATAGCGCGAAGATTCATGAAGAAACTGCCGATAAAGCAAACGAAGAAAAGTTTACAAAACACCAACCTGCGCTTCCTTTTTATACGATGAAAGATGCCGAAAGAACCATACAGCATTTTCAAGTAGAAGTAGAAAATAAATGGATTGCTTTTACCGAAAACATCTCGTATCGCTTTCAGTATAACGGACATATCATAGGAGCAACTTTTATCGAATTAGATATTAACGGAAAACGATTCGTCTTTTCTGGAGATATCGGTAGAACAGATGATTTTTTATTGAACAATCCTAAAAAACCAGAATGGGCAGATTTTCTATTTATAGAAAGCACCTATGGTAACAAATTACATCCAAAGGAAGATGTAGGAACTATTCTTTCCCAAATAATAAAAGAAACCATACATAAAAATGGAAACCTAATTATTCCAAGTTTTGCCGTAGAGCGTCTGCAAACACTCATGTATATTCTTTGGGAATTATATAAAGAAAATAAAATCCCGAACATTCCAATTTTTGTAGATAGTCCAATGGGAAATAATGTTTTAGATGTTTTTAAACGCTTTCCAAAATGGCATAAATTATCTCCTGCCGATTATAATGCCATGTGTAATCATGTGAATATCATTCAGTCCTACAAAGAAACTTGGGAAACCATAGACGATAAAAGATCGAAAATAATTATTGCAGGAAGTGGTATGGTAACTGGCGGACGCGTTTTAACCTATTTGCAACAGCTTATAGATCACGCTTCAACAACTGTTTTATTGGTTGGCTATCAAGCCGAAGGAACTCGAGGAAGACAGCTGCAGGAAGGCGCACATGAAATTAAATTCTTCGGAAAATATTATCCGGTAAAGGCAAGCATTAAAATTATCGATAGTCTTTCTGCACATGCAGATCAAGAGGATTTAATACAGTGGATGAGTGGTATTAAAAATGTTCCAGAAAAAATATATCTAATTCATGGAGAGCCAACAGCATTAGACGCTTTTAGAGTAAAAATTAAAGATACTTATAACTGGAATGCTACGATTCCTAAACTTTTAGATTCCGAACAAATCTTGATTTAATCGTATTCGGAACCTTTTTTAAAACGGATTTATTAACTTTTAAAAACATAACGTGATGATAACTACAAAAACACAAGCCAAATATTTAGAGCTTATGAATGCTACAGAAATGCATGAAGCATCCAAAAAATGGTATTCCGAATTAAGCTTCATAAAAGACGAACAACTATTTTTTGACGATTTAGTAACCACGTACACACTACAGTTACTGGATAAAAAGGAATTCGCAAATAATAAAGAAATTGTAGATGTTTTAAATAGATCTCAAAAAAGAAACGACGAACTTTTAAATATTGTTAAAACACATATCAATGATTTAGAGGTTTTAGTAGATAATATCAAACAGCCAAAGGAAGAAATGGGCTATAAAAAAGAACATAAAGAGCTTGTTAAAGTGATTAGTGAATTTTTTATAGATTATAAAAGTCTGAAAATGCAATTGTTTGAAATTTTTAAAGGAATTCTAAAAGCGGAAAAACAAATCCGTTTAATGAATAAAAAATAAGTAGAAGCGTTTCCTTTTTATATTCCAAATTATACGATAAATAGGTCTTTGTTTTTTTATTATTTAAGAACGAATTACAGATGTTTATAAAATGGTAATAACCTTAATAATTTATACCAATTTTACCAATTGGTTTTATAAAATAATCAGCATCTTTGCATCGTTAATTATAATAAGAATAAAATAAGTTTATTAAACGTATTAAAATATAAAAAATGAACAAGCAAATTGACCAACAAGCAGCAGATAACATAAGAGCATTGGCAGTAGCCATGGTAGAAAAAGCCAACTCAGGACATCCAGGAGGACCAATGGGAGGAGCAGATTTTATGCACATTCTGTATTCCGAATTCTTTAACTACGATCCGTCAGATATGACATGGGCATTTAGAGATCGCTTTTTTATGGATGCTGGTCATTTATCTACATTAATGTATGCGCAATATTATCTTTTAGGAAATTACAAAAAAGACGATGTAGCAAACTTTAGACAATGGGGATCTATAACTCCTGGTCATCCAGAAGTAGATGTTGCAAGAGGAATTGAAAATACTTCGGGGCCTTTAGGTCAAGGACATACTATGGGTGTTGGAGCTGCAATTGCTGCCAAATACTTACAAGCACGTTCTGGAGATTGGATGAATCATAAAGTATATGGTTTTATTTCAGATGGAGGAATTCAAGAAGAAATTTCACAAGGTGCAGGTAGAATTGCTGGTCATTTAGGTTTGAATAACTTTATTATGTTTTTCGATTCTAATGATATTCAATTATCAACTTCTACAGATGAGGTAACTTCGGAAGATACCGCAATGAAGTATGAAGCTTGGGGTTGGAAAGTGATAACTATCGATGGTCATAATCATGACGAAATTAGAAAAGCACTAACAGACGCGAATAACGAAACAGAAAAACCGACTTTAATTATTGGTAAAACAATAATGGGGAAAGGTTGTGTTACTGCAGATGGAAGTAAGTTTGAAGGACATTGTGAATCGCACGGACAACCAATTAGTAATACCGGAGCAGATTACGAAAAAACATTATTAAACTTAGGAGCAAATCCAGAAAGTCCTTTCGATATTTATGAAGATGTGCAAGCATTTTATAAAAATCTTGTTGCAGAAAAAACAGCAAAAGCGGCCGAAAAGAAAGCAGAAATTACTACTTGGAGAAATGCAAACGAAGCATTAGCTGCTAAATTAGACTTCTTCTTATCTGGGGAATTACCAGAATTAGATTTCGCAACTATAGAACATAAAGCAGGATTAGCAACAAGAGCTGCTTCGTCTGGAGTGCTAGGTTATTTGGCTGAAAATGTAGAAAACATGATTGTTTCTTCTGCAGATTTATCCAATTCAGATAAAACAGATGGTTTCTTAAAGAAAACACATGCTATTCAAAAAGGAGACTTTTCAGGATCTTTCTTACAAGCTGGTGTTGCCGAGTTAACCATGGCTTGTATTGCAAACGGATTAGCATTACACGGAGGAGTTATTCCTGTAGTAGCAACATTCTTTGTGTTTTCCGATTATATGAAACCTGCAATTCGTTTAAGCGCATTGCAAGAATTAGGAGTGAAATTTGTTTGGACACATGATGCATTTAGAGTTGGTGAAGATGGACCAACACACCAACCAATTGAGCAAGAAGCGCAAATACGTTTATTAGAAAAATTAAAAAATCATAGTGGAGATCCTAGTTTCTTAGCGTTACGTCCT
Organism: uncultured Flavobacteriaceae bacterium; assembly: GCA_947502495.1. Lineage (GTDB taxonomy): Bacteria > Bacteroidota > Bacteroidia > Flavobacteriales > Flavobacteriaceae > Oceanihabitans. Next base: position 110,424 of record CANNAC010000007.1, read on the forward strand.
GCAGATTCTGCAGAAACTAGCGTGGCTTGGAAAATGGCTTTAGAAAACAAAAGCAGACCAACAGGTTTAATTTTATCTAGACAAGGAATTAAAGATCTAGAGCCTCAAGGAGATTCTAGATATAACGAAGCTTTAGCTGCCGAAAAAGGTGGTTACTTAGTGAAAGAAGTAGAAAATCCAGATGTGGTTTTAATCGCAAACGGATCGGAAGTTGCAACATTATTTGCAGCAGCAGAAATATTAGAGAAAGAGAATAATTTAAAAGTGAATATCGCTTCTGTAATTTCAGAAGGTGTTTTTAGATTACAATCTAAGGAATATCAAAATAGCGTGATTCCTAAAAACAAACCATTATTTGGTTTAACAGCAGGTTTACCAGTAAACTTAGAAGGTTTAGTTGGGGATTCTGGTAAAGTTTTTGGTTTAGAACACTTTGGCTATTCTGCACCAGCAAAAGTATTAGACGAAAAATTCGGATTTACTGGCGAAAAAGTAAGCAAACAAGTATTAGAATATTTACAAACCGTATAACATAATAAATATGAAATTTTTTATAGACACTGCAAACCTAGACCAAATTAAAGAAGCACAAGATTTAGGTGTTTTAGATGGTGTAACAACCAATCCGTCTTTAATGGCTAAAGAAGGAATTACTGGAGCAGAAAATATTTTAAACCACTACAAAAAGATTTGTGAAGTAGTAGAAGGCGATGTTTCGGCAGAAGTTATTGCTACAGATTTTGATGGTATGGTAAAAGAAGGTGAAGCTTTAGCTGCACTGCATCCTCAGATTGTTGTAAAACTTCCTATGATTGCAGATGGTGTAAAAGCTTGTAAGTATTTTTCAGATAAAGGAATTAAAACCAACGTAACTTTAGTGTTTTCAGCAGGACAAGCATTATTGGCTGCTAAAGCTGGAGCAACTTATGTTTCTCCTTTCTTAGGAAGACTAGATGATATCTCTACAGATGGTTTAAACCTTGTAGATGAAATTAGAATTATTTATGATAATTACGGATTCCAAACACAAATCTTAGCAGCGTCTATTCGTAACACGATGCACGTTATTAATTGTGCTAAAATTGGAGCAGATGTAATGACAGGTCCTTTATCTTCAATTACTGGGTTGTTAAAACACCCTTTAACAGATAGCGGATTAGCGAAGTTTTTAGAAGACTATAATAAAGGAAACTAAATTCTTTATTCATACGATAACGAACAGGCTATATTTTAAAATATAGCCTGTTTTTTTATATATAAAACTCTTTTTTAAACTGTTAATATTAAGCAAGAGTTATTTTTTCTAGTAGATTAAATGTGGTAATTTGTAGTCTAATTTTAAAAGTTATTTAAATGATTTGGTGCTTCATTCTATTTCATATATTATCGTGTCAAGAACAAGTTTTGCATACAAGCGATACACATTTAAAGTTTGATATTGTTTTAAAAGAGAAAGTGGTAGGACAGCTTCATGCTACTAAAAGTTTTAAAGATGCCAAAGCACATTATCAAAGTTCAACAAATATCAGCACTAGATTTATAAAAGACATTACTGTAAATTATAAATACAATGTGATTTTTAATACCAACAAATTACAAAAAGCAGATGTACATATTACGGTAAATAATAAACCACATGCAGAAACTAAAACAGAGTGGTTAGACAATCGATATCTCATTCAAAAAAATGAAGACAAGGTAGTGGTTTTTAATAAAAGCATTAATTACAGTACTATCTTAATGTACTTTATAGAGCCAGAAAATATTAGTTTTTGTTTTTCGGAAGAAGATGGAAGTATAAATACCATTATACCTTTAGGAAATCATACCTATAAGAAAGTCAATGCAAAAGGAAAAGAAAATATTTATTACTATAAAAACGGAAAGCTTATCAAAGCAGAGATTGATGGCGGATTGATTAGCTTTCAAATGATAGCGAAATAAATGCAGTAATTAGGAAGTGAATAAAATCTCATAAAAATGAATATAGGATTAGTTTTATCAGGTGGTGGCGTTCGAGGAGTTGCTCATATTGGAGCTATTAAAGCATTAGAAGAAGCAGGGATTTATCCTACGCATATTTCTGGTACAAGTGCTGGAGCAATAGTTGGTTCTTTATATGCTGCAGGTTTAGGTTGGGAAGAAATGCTTCATTTTTTTAAAACGGTACCCATTTTTAAAACAAGTAAATTCACCTTTAAAAAACCTGGTTTTATAGATACTGAAAAGCTTGCCGATGAATTTAAAAGCTTTTTTCCAGTAGATGATTTTAATAGTTTACAGAAAAGACTTTTTGTTGCTGCGACCAATATAGAAACAGGAAAATTGAAGATTTTTAGCGCTGGTGAATTAATAAAACCAATATTAGCATCTGCTTCTTTTCCAGGTGTTTTTACTCCTGTTCATATTGAAAACTCGCATTATATAGATGGTGGCGTACTCAATAACTTTCCAATAGAACCTTTAAAAGATATATGTCCTTCTATTATTGGTGTGTATGTAAATCCGCTAAAACCAATTAAAGTAAAAAGCTTAAAGCACTCTTATTCTGTATTAGAAAGAGCGTATAAGATTATGGCAGAATCCCATTCTATCTCGAAGTTTTCAGATTGTGATTTAGTGATATCTCCAGACGAATTAATAAATTTCGGAACTTTTAGTATGAAAAGTATGGATGCCATTTTTGATCTTGGATATGCCAGTACGAAAGAAAAATTAGAGAATAATATTTTTAATTTAAAAGGTTAATTTTCAAATTTATTCATAAAATTTTACTTTTGTAAAATGGTAGATAATTTTGAAAATGAATATTTCGGCATCGGAATTCAAAACGGAAAAACCCCCGAAAACTTAGGAGTGCTTTGGCGAACAGCGCAAAATTTAGGAGCGAGTTATATTTTTACAATAGGAAATAGATATGCGAAACAAGCTTGCGATACACACAATGCGGTAAAGGCAATGCCATATTTTCATTATGATACTTTCGAAGATTTTTATAATAATATCCCCAAAGGAGCAAGATTAGTTGGTGTAGAGTTAGATCCAACAGCTATAGCTTTAGAAACCTTCCATCATCCTAGACGCTGTGTGTATTTATTAGGAGCAGAAGATCATGGATTATCGAAACAAGCCATAGAAAAAAGCCATTTCTTGATTAAATTTAAATCCCAATTAAGCCTAAATGTATCCGTTGCAGGAAGTATTGTTATGTATGATAGAGGTATAAACAAACCAAGGTCGTAACTTTGTAAACTATTAAAAGGAAATAAAATGAAACATAAAGCAGGTTTTGTAAATATAATTGGAAACCCAAACGTTGGTAAATCGACACTAATGAATGCCTTTGTAGGCGAAAAACTATCTATAATTACCTCTAAAGCGCAAACTACGCGTCATAGAATTTTAGGGATTGTTAATGGGGAAGATTTTCAAGTAGTGCTTTCCGATACGCCAGGAATTATAAAACCAGCTTACGAGTTGCAAGCATCTATGATGGGGTTTGTAAAGTCGGCGTTTGAAGATGCAGATGTACTAATCTATATGGTAGAAATTGGTGAAAAAGAATTAAAAGATGAAGCATTTTTTAATAAAATAACCAATTCAAAAATCCCTGTTTTATTACTTCTTAATAAAATTGATAAATCCGACCAAGCACAATTAGAAGAACAAGTACAAACTTGGCAAGAAAAAGTGCCAAATGGAGAGATTTTTCCTATTTCTGCTTTAGAAGGTTTTAATGTAAAAGAAGTCTTTGATAGAATTATTGAATTACTTCCAGAATCTCCTCCGTTTTATCCAAAAGACCAACTTACAGATAAACCTGAGCGTTTTTTTATAAACGAAACCATTAGAGAAAAAATCTTAATGCATTACAAAAAGGAAATTCCTTATGCAGTAGAGGTAGATACCGAAGAGTTTTTTGAAGAAGAAAAAATCATTCGTATTCGTTCTGTAATTATGGTAGAAAGAGAAACGCAAAAAGGAATTATTATTGGTCATAAAGGCGCTGCTTTAAAAAGAGTAGGAGTAGAAGCTAGAAAAGATTTAGAAAAATTCTTTGGAAAGCAAATCCATTTAGAGCTTTATGTGAAAGTGAATAAAAACTGGAGAAGCAATCAAAGACAGCTGAAACGTTTTGGTTACAATAACTAACCATTGCTAATAGTTTCTTTTTATTAAGCTAACATTAACTTAAAATGGATGCAGCATATTTGGAGGATAAATAAACCCACCAAATATGAAAAAAATAAACAGCCTTTTATTAGTATTATGTATTGCAATATTTTCTAGTTGTGATAACGATGACAACAATTCGCAAGACACGCCATTAAACACTACGGTAAATTTTCAATACAAATCTACCATTAATGTTGGAGGAGAAGGAGCGTCAGAAATCTCCGCTTTTGATGCAGCCACAAATAAGTTATATGTGGTTAATGTAGCGTCCAATCAGATATCTGTTTTTGATATTTCAGATATAAATGCACCTTTACAAGAGGCTCCAATAAATTTAAGTGTTTACGGAGCTCCAAATAGTGTTGCTGTTAAAGATGGTAAATTAGCTATAGCTGTTGAGGCTGCCGTGAAGCAAGATCCAGGAAAAGTTTTAGTGTATAATACAGCGGATGACTCTTTATTAAATCAGTATAATGTAGGGGCATTACCAGATATGGTGATTTTCTCCAAAGACGGAAATTTAATTATTTCAGCTAATGAAGGAGAACCAAATGACGACTACACGGTAGATCCTATGGGAACGATTAGTATTATAGATTTAGCAGATAATACAACCACCACTTTAGATTTTACAAGTTTTAACACACAACAAGCAACGCTTGAAGCACAAGGTTTCCGCGTTTTTGGTCCCGGAGCAACTTTAGCGCAAGATGTAGAACCAGAATATGTTGCCGTTTCTGAAGATTCACAAACCGCTTGGGTTTCCTTACAAGAAAATAACGGAATGGCTAAAGTAAATTTAATATCTAAAACTATTGAAGCTATTTATCCTTTCGGATTTAAAGATCATAGCATTGCTGGTAATGAACTAGATGTTAGTGATAAAGATGGGCTTACCACATTAAAAAATTGGCCAGTTTTTGGTATGTACCAACCAGATGCTATTGTGAATGTAAATATTAACGGTACAGATTATATTATTTCAGCTAATGAAGGAGATTCTAGAGATTATGATGGTTTTTCGGAAGAAGATAGAGTAGACGATTTAACTTTAGACGAAACTGTTTTTCCGCTAACGGAAGATTACCAAAACGAAATAAACCTAGGGCGTTTAAAAACAACAAATACTTTGGGAGATATAGATAATGATGGCGATAATGATGTTATCTATTCGTATGGTGCAAGATCTTTTAGTGTTTGGTCTGCAAACGGAAACTTAATGTATGATAGTGGAAATAGTATCGCTACAGAAACATTGGCGTTTTCACCAGATAGATTTAATGATGAAGATAAAAGAAGTGATGATAAAGGTGCAGAACCAGAAGCTGTAGAGGTTTTAAATATTGGCAATGAGCGTTATATTCTTTTTGTAGGTTTAGAGCGTACAGATCAAGTGATGGTTTATGATATTACCAATCCGACTGCACCAACATTTTTATCTATTTTATCCCATGCAGGGGACGAAGCTCCAGAAGGTGTTTTAATCATTCCGGCAGAGAATAGTCCAACAGGAAAGGATTTGTTAGTGGTTTCTAATGAAGATAGTGGTACGGTTAGTTTTTACGAAAACGAATAATAAAAAGATACATCAAATACAAAAGCCTTAGTTTTTACTAGGGCTTTTTTTATATACCTTTTTTAAATTATAGTTAATTATGCATCGCATGAATACCTTTGCTTCTTAAAGTGTCACGCATAAAAGTATGCAGTTCGTGCATTTGAGCTGTTCCTGTTTTTTTACCAATACTTCCGCCAAAATAAAGCGCAACCCAAATAACAACCATAAATAGAGTTGTTGCTAGCTGTAAGGAGTAATTAGTGTCTAAAGACCAACTGGTATATGCCCAAACACCAAAACCAAAAAACAATGCTATTACTATAAAGTGGAAAAACATAAACATGGTCCATACCGTTGGGTTCGGACCAAATAAACCATGAATAGTGCTGTTTATGTCGGTTTCATTTTTATTAATTTCTAAATGTAATTGTGGCGACCAAAAATGTTGTTTTGCTTTAGGTATTTTAATAAAAACATGATCATCGATTCGGGATACAATAAAATCGGTTTGTGTGTTTTTAGTTTCTTCAAATAGTTTTAAAAGCGTTTCATTATCCAGTTTTACTTCAAATTTAAAACGAGGTCTTAATACTATTTCGTTGGTTAGAGACATTTTGCGTATTTTTAAGGTATTAATGTACCGTTTTTTCTGTAAACTCGTTTATACTTTTTAAATCGAAGGGTAAATTAAGGTTTTATATCTAGTCTGAATTTATTTTATAAGTCCCATAACAGCAGTATATAAAGGAGTAAAAGATAAAAAGGAGATGCAGGAAAATAATTTTTCAGCGAATTGAAAAAAAACAGATAAGTTCAATAACTAAACACTACCTTTGCAGCCGCTTACAGGATATGTAAGGCAGATTAAAACAAAAAATATGAGTAATATAGTAGCTATTGTAGGAAGACCAAATGTTGGAAAATCAACATTTTTTAACCGTTTAATTCAACGTAGAGAAGCCATTGTAGATGCAGTTAGTGGTGTAACTAGAGACAGACATTACGGTAAAAGTGATTGGAACGGAAAAGAATTTTCGTTAATCGATACTGGTGGTTATGTAAAAGGAAGCGACGATGTATTCGAAGCTGAAATTGACAAACAAGTAGAATTAGCTATCGATGAAGCAGATGCCATTATCTTTATGGTAGATGTAGAATCTGGAGTAACAGGAATGGATGAAGATGTTGCTAAATTGCTTCGTAAAATTACAAAACCTGTTTTTTTAGTAGTTAATAAAGTAGATAACGGTAAACGTGCCGAAGATGCTGTAGAGTTTTACTCTTTAGGTTTAGGTGAATATTATACAGTTGCAAGTATTAATGGTAGTGGTACAGGAGATTTATTAGATGATCTTGTAAAAGCATTACCAGAAGTAGAAGAAGTAGAAGAAGAACAAGAAGCACTTCCTCGTTTTGCAGTAGTTGGTCGTCCAAATGCAGGGAAATCTTCCTTTATAAATGCATTAATTGGAGAAGATAGATACATTGTTACAGACATTGCTGGAACAACTAGAGATTCTATTGATACAAAATACAATCGTTTTGGTTTTGAATTTAATCTTGTAGATACTGCAGGAATTAGAAAAAAATCGAAAGTAAAAGAAGATTTAGAATTTTATTCTGTAATGCGAAGCGTTAGAGCTATCGAGCATTGTGATGTTTGTCTTGTTGTTTTAGATGCCACTCGTGGCTTTGATGGTCAAGTACAAAATATTTTTTGGTTAGCACAACGTAACCGAAAAGGTATTGTTGTTTTAGTGAACAAATGGGATTTAGTTGAGGATAAGGACAACAGAACCATGAAAGAGTTTGAACGCGCAATTAAACAACAAATGGAACCTTTTACAGATGTACCTGTTGTATTTATTTCGGTGTTAAATAAACAACGTATTTATAAAGCGATTGAAACTGCTGTAGAGGTTTACAAAAATAGAAGCAAACGTATTAAAACAAGTGTGCTTAATGAGGTGATGTTACCTATTATAGAAAACCGTCCGCCACCAGCACTTAAAGCAAAATTTGTAAAAATTAAGTACATCATGCAATTGCCAACACCACAACCGCAATTTGCATTTTTCTGTAACTTACCACAATATGTAAAAGATCCGTATAAACGATTCTTGGAGAATAAATTACGTGAGAAATTCGATTTTCACGGTGTTCCAATAAGTGTGTATATGCGTAAGAAGTAATACTACGCAAATTAAATTTTTTCAGGCTCCACATAAAGCAACAATGTTTTGTGTGGAGCCTGTTTCCGTTTTTATAACTAAGCAATAAAAATAAAGAGGTAAATCTTTTATTTGCTATCTTGAGTTTTTAAAATTTTATTATGAATAAATTTATTACGTGTTTAATTATATTTATTTCAAGCTACAGTTTTTCTCAACATAGGGATGTGCCTAGAAATATAGAAAAGGACAAATGCTATATTAGGTATATGGGGGAAAATGACTTTTCAGAATGGAGAGAAATTAAGTGTGATCTTTTAAATACATATCAAGAACTTTCTATTGATTTAACCCATACTACTTCTGGGTTTTCTAATAAAGATTCCAAAAAAATAAAAAGAAAAATTATTAGCTTAGTGAATAAAGGTTATACTGTCGAATTAAGAATACATCATGATTCACAGGAAATAGATTCCATGAACTCTAAAATATCGGAACAGAAATCTAAAGTGTTAGCTGGGTACCTAGACAGTCTACATTTAAATCCGAAAAAAATTATTATTACAGCTTTAGGAAGTAGTTTAGTTAAAGATAAATGCAAATCTAAAGAAGAAGACTGTAGTAAGTTGTATGCTAAGAATTCTAAAATAGAGTATAAGGTTATTGGTCTTGGTGATGATAGTTGGTATTATGATAGTGCTCTTGGTAATTGGTGTAAATCGAAAAATTAAATATTTTTACGGAACACGGAACAGACATAGTCCGAAGCTTTAGCGCAGGACTACCAACCTCCAGAAGCGCCTCCACCTCCAAAGCCACCGCCACCGAAGCCACCACCAAATCCGCCACCAGAACTTCCTCCAAAACCGCCGCCGCCAAAGCCTCCAGAACCACTTCTGTAGCCGCCACGACCAGAGTTGCTTAATATGATTGCTTCTAGTATGCTTCTCGTGTTATTGCTTCCTCCTCCAAAATTATCGGTGCCATTTCCGCCACCTCGTCGGTTTTTAGAAATAGAAATTAGGATGATGATAAAAATGATAAAAAGAAGAACCACAAAACCTATTGGGAACTCTCCAGAGTTGTTAGACTGACGAGAACCTTGATATTCGCCAATTAGGACTTCAAATATGGCATCAGCACCTCTATTTAAGCCGCCGTAATAATCGTTTTGTTTAAAGTATGGTATAATGTCGCGCTCAATAATACGTCTAGACATCGCGTCTGTAAGTAAATGCTCCACACCATAACCAGTTGCAATCGCAATTTTTCTGTCGTCTCTAGCAAGTAAAATAAAAACACCATTATCTTTTTCTTTACTACCACCAATACCCCATTTATGAGCCCATTGTGTGGCCAAGTACATGATGTTCTCTCCTTTTGTACTTGGAATTATAGAAACAACAATTTGTGTAGATGTGGTATCCGAATATTTAACAAGCTTGTTTTCTAAAGTGCTTTTTTCGTTAGCCGAAAGCATGTCCATATAATCATAAACACTTGTTTGAAATTCTGGTATTTCTGGAATATCAAATTGTGCAGAAACATTTCCGAAGGAAAGTAATGCGAAACAGGTGATTAAAAATAAGTGTTTTAGCTTCTGCATTAACTTTTAGATATTTCGTTAGCAAGTTCGTTTTTATCCGAATCACTAATAGGAAAATGTTTTTTTAATTGTTCGCCAGCGTGTAAGATACCATCTACTAAACCTTGTTTAAAATGTCCAGATTTAAAATGGTTTGCAATAGTCGTTTTGGTATCGTTCCAAAAGTTTGCTGCAACTACTTCATGAATACCTTTGTCGCCATAAATAGCAAAGGCTCTATCTTGAACGGCAACATAGATTAAAACGCCATTTTGTAATTTGGTATTATGCATTTTTAAAATAGAAAACACTTCTAAAGCACGATTTTCTATATCGTCTTTAAAAGTGTTTTCTATATGCACACGTATTTCGCCCGAAGTGTTTTTTTCTGCTAAACGAATAGCTTCAACAACTTCTTGCTCTTCTATAGTGCTTAAAAATTCTTCAACTCTATCCGGCATGATTTTTATTTGAAATCAAAATCTACATCAGGAGCATTTTCACTTCCTGCATCTGATTTGTAATAATCTAAAGGTGCAAAATTTAAAAATCCAGCTAATAAACTATTTGGAAATGTTTTAATATGCTTATTATAAGGTTCTACAGACTCATTAAATCGATCTCTTGCAACATTGATTCTGTTTTCAGTACCTTCTAATTGACTTTGTAATTCTAAAAAGTTTTGGTTTGCTTTAAGTTCTGGGTAACGCTCTACAGAAACTAATAATTTGGATAATGCACCACTTAAGCCACTTTGTGCCTGTTGAAATTGTGCCATATTATCTGCTGTTAAATTGCTAGCATCAATAGTTGTTGAGGTAGCCTTAGCACGTGCTTCTATTACTTCTCTTAAAGTTGTTCTTTCAAAATCTGCAGCTCCTTGCACCGTTTTTATTAAATTACCAATAAGATCATTTCGTCTTTGGTAAGAACTCTCCACATTTCCCCAGGTTTTGGTTGCAGATTCTTTTAAGTTTACTGCGGTGTTATTAAAATTCTTTCCCCAAGAAAATATAGCAAAAGCAATTAAGCCTAGTACTATTAATGGAATAAGTGCTTTTTTCATAATTGTTAGTTTTAAAGTTGTTCTTTTATTTTAGTCAATTGATTTCTAATTCCTTCTAATTTACTAATAATATCGAAATTAGATAATGTTTTTTGCTTTTCTTCTTTTAAATGTATTTTTGCTCCGTCCAAAGTAAAACCTCTTTCTTTTACTAAATGATAAATAAGTTTTAGATTATTAATATCTTCTGGAGTGAATTTCCGATTGCCTTTAGCATTCTTTTTAGGCTTTAAAGCATCAAATTCTTTTTCCCAAAAACGAATGAGAGAAGTGTTCACACCAAATGCTTTGGCTACTTCGCCAATGGCATAATATCGTTTTTCTGGTAAATCTATAAACATTTAATCTAGGGATTGATTTTCTAAGGAAGCATGTTTTAATAACTCATTAAACTCTTCGGCAGTTAAACTACCATAGTAGAAGTTTATTGGGTTAATACGTTGGTCGTCTTTAAAAACTTCATAATGTACATGAGGCGCTTCACTTCTTCCTGTACTACCAACAAAACCAATTAAATCACCACGATTTACTTTTTGGTTTTTTCTTACATTATACTTGTACATATGTGCGTATAAAGAGACGTAACCATAACCGTGATTTATTCTAATATGATTACCATAACCCGCAGCATTACTGTCTGCACGTTCTACGACACCATCTCCTGCAGCGTAAATTGGCGTGCCTCTTGGCGCTGTGAAATCCATTCCCCAATGCATTTTTCTTGCTTTTGTAAAAGGATCTGTTCGCATACCATAACCCGAAGCCATTCGTGTTAAATCTTCATTTCTTACTGGCTGTATTGCTGGAATTGCTGCTAAAAGCTTTTCTTTTTCTGTTGCAAGAATGGCAATCTCATCTAAAGATTTAGATTGTACAACGATGCGTTTTTGTAGTCTGTCAATACGTTTATTGCTTTCAATAATAAGTTTTGAGTTGTCATAACCTTCAAAACTTTTGTATCTATTAATTCCTCCAAAACCAGCTCTACGTTGTTCGTCTGGTATTGGGTTTGCTTCAAAATAATGTCTGTAAATGTTATTGTCTCTATCTTCAACGTTTGCTAGAACAGCTTCCGCTTCATCAAACTTTTTATTTAGTAATTCAAAGTTTAGTTTTAAATTTTGAAGTTCTCTATTTAAAGCTTTTTCTTTTGGTGATTCAAAGTAATGCCCAGCAACAAATAGAAAAAAGAAACCAAACAATGCTGCAGCACTTAAAAACCCAAGAATGTACTTAAAAGTCTTGCGTTTTTTGCGTTCTATCTTTCTATAAGAAAGCGTTTCAGAATCATAATAATATTTTACCTTACTCATTATATAATTTATACTATTTTTGCATGAAATATAATAGAGGATTTCTCTTTATATTGTATTAGCAAACGAACAAACCTACAAAATTATTATTATAATAATATGTGATTTTTTTTATTGTAGGTAAACCTTCTCCATAATTTTAAATATTTTTGGAGAGTAAATATAGAAATTGTTTCGCATTAAAAGCAATTTAACAGATACAAGATATTAATAAAAGTACATGAAGTCTCAAGATATTCGCTCAAAGTTTTTAAGTTTTTTTGAAGAAAAAAAGCATAGCATCGTACCATCTGCACCAATGGTTTTAAAAGATGACCCAACATTAATGTTTGTCAATTCTGGAATGGCACCTTTTAAAGAATACTTTTTAGGGAATGCAGAACCAAAAAATACGAGACTTACAGATAGCCAAAAATGCTTACGTGTTTCTGGTAAACATAATGATTTAGAAGAGGTTGGTTATGATACCTATCACCATACCTTATTCGAAATGTTAGGGAATTGGTCTTTTGGCGATTACTTTAAAAAGGAAGCAATTGCTTGGGCTTGGGAGCTTTTAGTCGATGTTTATAAGATTGATAAAGACATTTTATATGTTACCGTTTTTGAAGGAAGCGACGATGATGACAACCTTAAAATGGATACCGAAGCTTATGATCTTTGGAAACAATTTATTTCGGAAGACCGAATCTTAAAAGGAAATAAGAAAGATAATTTCTGGGAAATGGGCGAACAAGGACCTTGCGGACCTTGTAGTGAAATTCATGTAGATATTCGTTCTGCGGAAGAAAAAGCAAAAGTAGATGGTAAGTCTTTAGTAAATATGGACCATCCGCAAGTTGTGGAAATCTGGAATTTGGTATTCATGCAATACAACCGTAAAGCAAACGGATCTTTAGAGCCATTACCAAACAAACATATCGATACCGGAATGGGATTTGAACGTCTTTGTATGGTTCTACAAAACGTGCAATCCAATTACGATACCGATGTTTTTACACCAATTATTCGCGAAATAGAAGCGACTACAAATAAAGATTACGGTAAAGATGATAAAATAGATGTCGCTATTCGTGTGATCTCCGATCACGTGCGTGCAGTTGCATTTTCTATTGCAGACGGACAATTACCAAGTAATACAGGTGCTGGTTATGTGATTCGTAGAATTTTACGTCGTGCTATTCGTTATGCTTTTACCTTTTTAGATAAAAAAGAACCATTTATTTATAGATTGGTGGATGTGTTGTCTAAAAAAATGGGAACTGCATTTCCTGAATTAAAAGCGCAAAAACAATTAATTGAAAATGTAATTAAAGAGGAAGAAGCTTCCTTTTTAAGAACGCTAGATCAAGGATTGTTGTTGCTAGATAGAATTATTGAAACCACCAACGGAAAAGAAATATTAGGGTCTAAAGTATTTGAATTAAAAGATACCTACGGTTTCCCGGAAGATTTAACCGATTTAATTTTACGTGAAAAAGGCTATACCTATAATGTAGCAGAATTTAAAGCGGAATTAAAAAAACAAAAAGAAAGAGGTAGAGAATCTTCTGCATTAACTTCCGAAGATTGGACCGTTTTACTAGAAGATGCCGAACAAGAATTTGTTGGCTATGATACCTTAGAAACCAAAGTTAAGATTACTAGATACAGAAAGGTTACTTCTAAAAAGGACGGCGAGATGTATCAACTAGTATTTAATTTAACACCATTCTATGCAGAAGGTGGCGGACAAGTAGGTGATAAAGGATATTTGGAAGATGAGCATGGTGACGTGGTTTATATTGTAGATACCAAGAGGGAAAATAATGTAATCATTCATCTTACTAAAAATTTACCAAAGCATTTAAACGAGAGTTTTAAAGCTGCTGTAGACGGGAAGCAACGTAATAGAACAGAATGTAATCATACAGCAACACATTTATTACACCAAGCGTTACGTGAGGTTTTAGGCGATCATGTAGAGCAAAAAGGTTCTGCAGTACACTCTAAATATTTACGTTTCGATTTCTCGCATTTCTCTAAAGTTACTGTAGAGCAACTTCGAGATGTAGAAAACTTTGTAAATGCCAGAATTGATGGCAAATTAGCTTTACAGGAAAATAGAAACGTGCCAATGGAAAAAGCTATTGAAGAAGGAGCAATGGCACTCTTTGGAGAAAAATACGGAGATACAGTGCGTACCATTCGTTTTGGACAATCCATGGAGCTTTGCGGTGGAACACACGTGAAAAATACAGCAGATATTTGGCATTTTAAAATTACTTCAGAAGGAGCTGTTGCTTCCGGAATTCGTAGAATTGAAGCCATTACCAATGATGCGGTAAAAGATTTCTATTTTGAAAATAATAGATCTTATTTCGAAATGAAAGATTTGCTGAACAATGCTAAAGAGCCAGTAAAAGCATTACAAAATCTGCAAAACGAGAATATCGATTTAAAAAAGCAAATAGAAGGCTTACTAAAAGATAAAGCTAAAAATATTATAGGCGATTTAAAAAACGAATTAACCGAAATAAATGGTGTTCAATTTTTGTCTAAGAAATTAGATTTGGATGCTGGAGGAATTAAAGATGTTTGCTTTAAGCTAGGCGAAAATCAAACCAACTTATTCCTTTTATTCGCAACCGAACAAAACGGAAAAGCATTACTTTCTTGTTATATTTCTAAAGAACTAGTAGCCGAAAAAGGCTTGAATGCTGGAACCGTAGTTCGAGAACTTGGTAAGCATATTCAAGGTGGCGGTGGCGGACAACCTTTCTTTGCAACTGCAGGAGGTAAAAATCCAGAAGGAATTCAAGCTGCACTTAACGAAGGAAAAAGTTATATCGAATAATTTAGTTCTTTCTAACGGTATTCAGAACCCATTATGAAACTACAAACACAAATACCATTACAGCAACAAGAGGATAATCGCATAGATTATGATGCTAAACTCTTGTTGTTGGGGTCGTGTTTTTCCGAAAATATAGGTAATAAATTTGGCTATTTTAAGTTTCAAAAAACAATCAATCCTTTCGGTATTTTATTCCATCCAAAAGCTATTGAGTCCATAATAGTACATGCAGCACAAGGAAAAGTATATTCCGAAAAAGATGTCTTTTTTCATCAAGAACAATGGCATTGTTTCGATGCGCATTCTAAATTAAGCAACGCGTCCAAAGAAAATATACTCGTAGATTTAAATACTGCTGTTGCATCCACAAACAAACAAATAACCGAGGCTACACACGTTATCATTACGTTGGGAACCGCTTGGGTATATAAACATATAGAAACTAAGGCTGTTGTTGCTAATTGTCATAAAGTACCTCAAAAAGAGTTTACAAAGGAATTGCTTACAGTACCAGAAATTGTTGCATCCCTAGAAAATATGGTTGCAAGTCTTAAAGAAGTAAATACTAATGCTTCCGTGATTTTTACGGTTTCTCCGGTTCGTCATATAAAAGATGGTTTTGTAGAAAACACACAAAGCAAAGCGCATTTAATTGCGGCTATTCATGAGTTGTTGTCACCTCGAGCGCAGTCTAGAGGTCTAAGCTACTTTCCGTCTTACGAAATCATGTTAGATGAACTTCGAGACTATCGTTTCTATAAAGAAGACATGTTACACCCAAATAAAACAGCAATACAGTATATTTGGAATAAGTTTCAGGAAGTTTGGATTTCTTCCGAAGCAAGCAAAACCATGCAAGAAATAGATACAATACAAAGAGGATTATTGCATAAGCCATTCCATCCAAAAGCAAAAGCACATCTTCAATTTGTTGCTAAACTGGAAGAAAAAATTAAAAATCTCCAAATGAAACATGATTTTGTAAGTTTTTAATTACAAATAGATTAGCAGCTTACGTGTCGTCTTTTTAATCCTCGTTTAGTCGAAAAAGTAAGGGTAGATAGTTAATTAATGTTATATTTATCATGCTATTAATCAGTTATATACTAAACATCAACCACAAGCTTAAACCTTTTAAGTATTTGTTGTTGATGTTTTTTTTATGTGTATTTTTGATATATGCGAAAAATTCTTCTAGGTATCTGTATAGCAATTACTGTATTATTTACCTTTAAATACTGTGGTGATAAAAAGGAAGACAAAATGGTTCTTCAAGAAAGCTCTATGTTAATACAAGAGCAAATTAAAAACGTTGGAAAGCTTGTCGTTACAGAAGGTCATTTTAGCGAAGTCTTTAATTATAAAAATTCTAAAGAGATTTTTGGGCAATATTTTACTTCCGATAAAAAAGCGCTCGTTGTTGTAAATGCAGATGTGACCATTGCTTACGATTTAAGTAAAATGGAATACAAAATAGACGAAGTAACCAAAACACTTACCATTATACGTATTCCGGAAGAAGAAATTAAAATCAGTCCAGATTTTGAATATTATGATGTGCAATCTGATTTTTTGAATCCATTCGAAGCCAAAGACTACAACGCAATTAAAGAAACAGTAAAACAATCTTTAATGAAAAAAGTGGAGGCATCCGATTTAAAAACGAATGCCAAAAACAGACTAATTAGCGAGTTGTCTAAATTCTATATGCTAACCAATTCACTAGGTTGGACCTTGCAATACAACGAACAACCTATTAGTGATTTAGAAGTGTTAAAAGATTTTTCACTATAGTTTTTTGCTCAAGCTTAGCCAGCCACCACCATTAATTGCTTCAATACCTTGTGCCTTTAAAATACTTGCTGCACTACCAGAACGCATACCGCTTGCACAACAGGTAATCACCGGTTTGTTGAGCTTTTTTATTTCGTTTAATTTTTCGGTTATTACTTGCAGTGGAATGTTTTTAGACCCAGGAATCGCTCCTTGGCTATATTCTCCTTTCGTTCTAACATCTATTATTACTGCACCTCTAGATTGAAAATCTTTAATTTTGTCACTTTTATTTCCAGATAAGAAACTAAATAATCCCATAATTTTGTTTTTTACAAATTACATTCTATTTTTTCAAAAGATAAGTAACATAGGTTACAACATATTTTTTGTTTTCTAATACTATAAAAGCAGAAATTCAAATTGTAGAAATAATAAATAAAAACAAATCTCATGGAATAATGATTTGATTTTTACTTTTAGCATTAATTAATAAACAAGATTAAATTAGTCTATATCTATAGGTAAGGCAACTAAGTTTTTTCCAATAAATGCAGGATGGGTTTTTTTATATTTTTCAACTTTAAAAATAGAAATGTTTGTTTCTATTGGGTTTTGGTATTGCCAAATAATAGTTTCAGTTTGATCTATCTCATATAGTGTTCCTTTCATTCCATCTGTAATTAAAGTATTACCATTTGGAAGTCTTTGTGCTCCAGCAAGTCGCGAAGAATATATTATGTCATTTTCATAAGACCAGACATAAGTTTCAGGAAGGTTTATGCTGTTTGGTAATAATTGGTATGTTCCATTTGCTGATTGTGGAATTAAAATTTCTTCAATCGCAGATTTATCTGCATATTTATTATTATTAAAAACCATGAAATTACCACCATTATTTATGGTGTTTCCAATCCATTTAACATCGTGTTGTCCAAACAAAAGTTGGTCTTGAACTGTACCCATATCATATGCTTTTGGGTTTCCCCATCTATATAATAAATCACCTCCTTTGTTGTTGTTCCCTCCTAAATGAGATGCAGCCTCTGCAGTAGTTGTGCTATGATCTATAATCCAAAACTCATTAAAATTTCGAGAACTTACTACAATTTGGTCAAACTCTTCCATATAATCAATAGAGTTTAAATGGTTGAAGTTTGCGTCACCACCTGAAAAATTAATATTAATCAATTCGGGATGATTAGAAATCACACCAAAATTTTCTTTTGTTGTATCGTAATCTTGAATTAAATGGTCCCAAACAGACCATTCCCAAACAATATTTGCTTGGTTATTAGCCAGTGGTTCTATCTCTATGATCTTACATGGCCAAACTTTGTTATCAAAAAGAAGGTTTGGATTTCTTCCTTTTGAAATAGCTTCATTTATAGATTTTTTCTCCCATACTATAGCTAATATGTTTCCATTGGGTAATAAGTTTAAATCATGGTGTAACACGTGATCAGAATCGTTATACTCCCAGAACCAAGTTTGATCACCTTCAAAATTTAAAATTTCTATTGCTCCTGTAGATCCAGAACCAAATTCGGTGTTGGTTTGTCTTAGAGCTCTAACTAAATCTCCATCATCTGTTAAATAGGAAATTAAAGCCGAACTATTAGATTCCCATTTGTTAACCACAAAACCTTCGTTATTAATAAGGAAAGTGTTATTAGAACCTAATGGAGATAATAATGTATAAGAATCATAAATAGCTGTATCATATATCACAATGTTTTCGTTTAAAACTATTGGAAGATTAATTGCTGTAGCATCATAATCATCATCATCTTTACAATTGAATATAAATAGTGTGCAAAAGGAAAATAATAGTACTAATGTTGTTTTTTTCATGATTTAATATGCTATTACTTTTAAAATTAGAATCCTGATAATACATTAAGTATGGAATAACGTAATATCAGGATTCTATAAAATAATTCTTATAAAAATGTACAGTATACTATTTAATAAGTATTTTAAAAGTCTTGGTGCTATTTTCTATATTAACTTTAGCGAAATATATTCCTGTGTCAAAATTATTAAGATTCACTTCGTGAACATTTGTAGATAATTTAGAATGCAATACTTGCTGACCTAAGCTATTAAATAATTTGAAACCAGACATGTTTGAACTAGCCTTCAGTGTCAAAGTATTTGTGTCGTAATTTGTAAAGTGCTTAAAATTATCAACACTAAATTCTTCTACACTTAGGTTTGGTGTTTCTGTAACTGCTAAATTAAAAACCATAAAAAGATTAGGAGATGCAGTCGTTGTTGCACGAATAGCTACATAATATGTACCATTTGATGGGGGATTAAAAGTTTCTGTAGCTGTATACGCTTGAGTAATTAAATCGTTTCCAGTATTATCACCAAAAACTCCAGACTGAGTAATACTAGTATATGTTCCTAATAAAGATTGATATGTTGCTGTAGACGATTGACTATCTGTAATGTATAGTTCAAAACTTTCATTAGAAGTAGTATTTAAATCAAATGCATTATATAAGACATCTATTGCGTAATTGTTAGCTGTCGTCATATCCATTTTTTTAGAAAACAACCAATCATTTTTGGTAACTTCTGTTGTAGCTTGTGGAAAAACAGCCATAAAGCTATCATTAGTTCCATCACCATCTAAATCATTAACTTCTGTGTTGTAAGACCATACAGGGCTTGTTGCGTCTGCATTTTCAATTAGCCAGCAATCTAATATGGTTCCGTCAGCAAAATTTTGTGAATATGGATATGTTACAGATGCAGTACAATCTCTTGCAGATCTAAACCCAACTGGTCCAACCCAATTACTATCTCCATTAGATCCATCACAATTAGCGCGAATATAGAAGTCATAAAGCGTATTAGGAGTCAATCCTGTAAATTGGTAATTTGCTGTTGCAATATTTGAAACTGTAGTTCCAGTACCTTGCGCAAAACCATCTGTTCCCCATTCTATCTCCCAAGTTGTAGAGCCCGTATTTATATCTGTCCAAATAACATCAAAAGTAGAAGAAGAAGAACCATTACCAACAAAATTAGTTGGTTCAATACAAACAGAAGCAGCTTCCGTTAGATCAAATTGAAAACCAAAAGAACTCCATCTATTATCCCAAACTATGTAATATGTAGTATTAGCGGTAGTATTAAAAGTAACTTCTGATAAGTAATTTCCACCTGTATAGTCTACATCGTCACTTCCCGTTACGCAAACGAGTGCCCCACATGTCCCTTCGTAAATATGAAGTCTTGTGTCTCCATTTACATTTTCTGGTAAAATATTAGAAGTAACCGTTGCAGATCCAGAGGCTGTTGGTGTATACGTGTACCATTCTGCAGCTACACCAGTTGTTGTTCCTCCAGAACAAATAACAGTTGTTCCTTCAGTTCCGTCTATTGTATTAATATTGTAAGAACCTGCAGTTATTGCTGTGGCAGCTGCGCAGGTGTCTTGAGCGACTCCTAAATACGGAAAGCTTAAAAAACAAAAAAGTAGTAAAGTAATTTTTTTCATAATATTGATTTATAGTTTATATTTCAAATATAATATATAATTTTTAATATTTTTTTTTAACACTTTTTTTGAGATGATAAGTAACATAGGTTGCAACATATTTTTTTATCTTCAGCAACTATATGATGCAGCCAACACGAAAAGACGAAATAATAAAAACAGCAGCCAAACTTTTTAAAGAGAAAGGTTATAGTGCGGTAACTATGCGAGATTTAGCAACCGCGATGGGAATGAAAGCAGCTAGTTTATATAATCATATAAGCTCAAAGCAAGAAATTCTTAAGATTATCATCATTTCCATTGCCGAAGATTTTACACAAGGAATAGATGTTATTTATAATTCGGAAAGTAATAACTTGGGGAAACTAAGCCAAGTCATAGAACTTCATGTAAAAATAGCCACCAATAATACCTACGGAATGGCATCCTTAAATAACGATTGGATGCATTTAGAAGGACAATTGGATTATTATTTGTCCCTAAGAAACAAATATGAAGCTACTTTTTTAAATATTATAAAAGATGGTATTGCGTCTTCAGAAATTAAAGCGGTCAATCCCGAAATTATAATGTTTACCATGCTTTCCACTTTACGCTCCCTTTTTCTATGGATTCCTAAAAAGGAAGATCTTAACGCAAACGATTTAGCAAATAGCCTAAGTCGTATCCTAATTCAAGGAATTAACAAATAGTTATGAAATAATTTTGTAGATTTGTAGAGCAGACTAACAAGTGTTAGTTTTGAATAAGTAACAACTATGGCTCAATTTTACAAGCTTAAAATAAAGAATATATACAAGGAAACAGACGATTGTTCTGTCATCGATTTTCATGTTCCAGAAGCACTTGAAAACGAATTCAAATTCCGTCAAGGTCAGCATTTAACATTAAAAGCAGATATTAACGGAGAAGATGTTCGACGCTCGTATTCGCTATGTTCAGGTCCTTTAGATAAACAATGGAAAGTCGCTGTTAAGGGAATTCCAGGAGGAAAATTTTCTACCTATGTTAACGAGGTTTTACAAATTGGTGACGAACTAGAAGTGATGTCGCCAAGTGGAAATTTCGGAGTTCCTGTACAACCAGAAGCATCTAAAAATTATCTGTTTTTTGCTGCAGGAAGTGGTGTTACACCAGTTTTGTCTATGCTTAAAGCGCATTTATCTGCAGAACCAAACGCAACATGTAAACTGTTTTATGTAAATAAAACAGCAAAATCCATTATCTTTAAGGAAGAACTAGAACAACTTCGAAATGCATATTTCGGAAGACTAGAAATCTATTACTTTTTAACTAAAGAACGTAGAGATATAGAATTGTTTAATGGGCGTTTCGACGATGATAAAATGAAAGTGCTTACAAAGACTTTTATCGATGTTCCAGATACCAGTGAAGTTTTCTTATGCGGACCAGAAAAAATGGTAAACTACGTAAGCGAATATTTGGTAGATGCAGGATTGCCAAAAGAATTAGTGCATTTTGAACTTTTTGTAACCGGACTTTCAGATGAAGATATTAAAAGAGCAGAACGTCTAGCAAAACAAAATGTAGAAGGCGTCGAGGTAACCATTGTAGATGGAGGAAAAGAATTTTCTTTCACCATGACCAAAGACTATGATAATATTCTAGACGCAGCATTAGGTGCCGGAGCAGATTTACCATTCGCATGCAAAGGAGGCGTTTGTAGCACCTGCAAATGCGAAGTCAAAGAAGGCGCAGTCGAGATGAAAGTAAATTATGCATTAAGCGATAAAGAAGTCTCACAAAATCTGGTGTTAAGCTGTCAAGCAGTGCCAACAACAGATCGAGTAATTGTCGATTTTGATGTGTAAAATCTCTTTGAAAAAAGGAATCTCATGAATAATAACAAATTTCATGAATTGAAATAAAAATTTGGGCGTTACCCTTTTTTGCTTTTAATGGCAAAAAAACGTCAGGCTTTCCACTGTATCTTTTTTAAGAAAAATAAAAAAGGATGCCGTTGCAATCCTTAACGCGCCAGCAGCTAAAGGCCAACAGCCATAGCTAATAAAATAAGTTTCACTAGCTAAAAGCCAAGAGCTAATAGCCAAAAGCTAAAAAAATGAGTGAAGAACAAATAAAAAACCTAGAAACGCAATTCGAAGCACGTATTGCGAGAGACGAGAAAATCGAACCAAAAGATTGGATGCCAGAAAAATATCGCAAAACGCATATTAGGCAAATGTCGCAACACGCACATTCCGAAATTGTAGGGATGCTTCCAGAAGGAAACTGGATAACTCGTGCGCCTTCCTTACGTCGTAAAGTTGCCCTATTGGCAAAAGTACAAGACGAAGCAGGACACGGATTATATTTGTATTCTGCTTGCGAAACCTTAGGTGTTTCTCGTGAAGAACTGTACGAACAATTACACTCCGGAAAAGCAAAATACTCTTCCATTTTTAACTACCCAACAGTAACTTGGGCAGATATGGGAGCCGTAGGTTGGTTAGTAGATGGTGCAGCAATTATAAACCAAGTACCATTGTGTAATACGTCTTACGGACCATACGCAAGAGCAATGGTACGTGTATGTAAAGAAGAAAGTTTTCACCAACGTCAAGGTTATGAAATCATGATCAAGTTGGCTAACGGAACACCAGAACAAAAAGAATTAGCACAAGATGCTTTAAACCGTTGGTGGTGGCCAAGTCTTATGATGTTAGGACCTACAGATGCAGAGTCTATTCATACAGAGCAATCCATGAAATGGAAATTAAAACGTAAGTCTAACGACGATTTACGTCAGCAATTTATAGATCAAACCGTACCACAAGCCGAGTTAATTGGATTGACTATTCCAGATCCCGATTTAAAATGGAACGAAGAACGTCAGAGTTACGATTTCGGTGAAATTAATTGGGATGAGTTTTGGCAAGTCGTAAAAGGACATGGACCATGTAATAAAGAACGAATGAAAGCACGAGTTGGTGCTTGGGAAGAAGGAGAATGGGTTCGTGATGCTGCTATGGCATACGCCGAAAAGAAAAGAAACCGAAAGGAAAAGCTGGCAATTTAGTTTTACTGTCAGTTCGAGTGAAATTGCCTTATGCAATTTTGTATCGAGAACAATAAGAAAGAAAATAAAAACAAGCAATTTAAATTTCATTGTCAGTTCGAGTGAAATTGCTCTTTTGCAATTTTGTATCGAGAACAAGAAAAAAAAACACATATACATTATGTCTGATAAAAAAAACTGGCCACTTTGGGAGGTCTTCGTAAGAAGTAAAAACGGATTAGAACATCGCCATTGCGGAAGTTTACACGCAGCAGATGAAGAAATGGCACTAGAAAATGCACGTGACGTGTACACCAGAAGAAGTGAAGGTGTTAGTATTTGGGTGGTAGAATCTAAAAACATCACAGCATCCAATCCAGAGAATAATGGGGAAATGTTTGAGCCTGCGCACGATAAAGTATATCGTCATCCAACATTTTACGATTTACCAGACGAGGTGAAACATATGTAAAATTCCTGCGAAGGCAGGAATCTCATAAATTGAAACTAAATGTCACCTTGAGCGCAGTCGAAAGGTCTCAATCGATTAAACATGAAAAACGAAAATTGAATCTAAATGTCATGCTGAGCTTGTCGAAGCATCTCAATCATTAGAAAATGAAAAACAAAAATTTATATAATTACATTCTAGGTATAGCAGATAATTCACTAATTCTCGGACAAAGATTAGGGTCGCTAACAGGTCATGGGCCAAGTCTAGAAACAGACATCGCTTGTACAAATATGTCTTTAGATTTATTCGGACAAGTAAGAAGCTATTACCAATATGCAGCAAAAATTGCAGGTGACAATAGAACCGAAGATGATATTGCAATGCTTCGTAAAGAAAGAGAATATGTAAATGTATTGTTGGTAGAACAACCAAATACAGATTTTGCATATACCATGGCACGTCAGTTTTTATTCGATGTATATCACTTGTCGTTTTTGCAAGAATTACAGAAAAGTAAAGATTTAACTTTGTCTGCAATAGCAAACAAATCCATTAAAGAAGTAAGTTATCATTTACGTTTCTCTTCCGATTGGATAAAACGTTTAGGAGATGGAACAGCAGTAAGCCATCAAAAAATGCAAGATGCAATCGATGGTTTATGGACCTATACCGACGAGTTATTTCATCAAACCGAAGCAGATAAGGCAATGGTTGCTGAAGGAATTGGAGTAGATGTTACTTTGTTAAAAGAAGCATATTATGAAAAAGTAAAAGCCATTCTAGACGAATCTACTTTACAAACTCCAGAATCTAAATGGTTTCAAAAAGGAGGAAAAGAAGGTGTTCATACAGAGCATTTAGGATATTTATTAGCAGAGCTTCAATACATGCAGCGCGCTTATCCTAATATGGAATGGTAGAAAGCGCCTTTTTTGTCATTTCCGCGAAGGCGGAAATCTCATAAATTAAAGTAAAATGTCACTTCGAGTGATTCCGATTTTTTATCGGAATGGTATCGAGAACAAATAAAATAGAATGTCACCTCGAAAGCAGTCGAGAGGTCTCAATAATTATGACAACAACAGAACAAAACATAGACGAAATCTTAATTCCAATTCTGGAAAAAGTTTCAGATCCTGAAATTCCAGTATTATCTATTATGGATATGGGGGTTGTTCGTACAGCTGTTATAGAAAAGGATATGGTGAAAATCCAAATAACACCAACTTATAGCGGTTGTCCTGCAATGGATGTTATTGGTGACGATATTAAAAGTGCTTTAAAAGCAGCAGGATATGATTCCGAAATAGAATTAATCCTTGCCCCAGCTTGGACCACCGATTGGATTACACCAAGAGGTAGAAAAGCATTAGAAGATTATGGTATAGCAGCACCTTTAAACGCAGAAGCAGATATAAGTGTTTTGTTAGAAGGAAAACGTTTGGTGAAATGTCCGCAATGTGGTTCTACCAATACAAGATTAGTAAGTCAGTTTGGTTCTACAGCTTGCAAAGCACAATTTCAGTGTGACGATTGTCAAGAACCATTTGATTATTTTAAATGTTTGAAATAACAACAAGATTTAAAGTATGTCAGTTCGAGTGAAATTGCTTTTCTGCGATTTTGTATCGAGAACCAATAAAGAATTTGTCATTCCGCACTGGATGCGGAATCTAGAAATAAAAAAATAAGGTATGAGTAGTAATTCAATTCTATTAAAAGTTGAAAACAAAGTAGCGTATATCACGCTAAATAGACCAGAAGTATTTAATAGTTTCAATCGTGAAATGGCATTTTTACTGCACGACACATTAGATGCTTGTGAGAAAAATGAAGATGTGAGAGCAATTGTTCTTACAGGAAACGGAAAAGCATTTTGCGCCGGTCAAGATTTAAAAGAAGTTACAGATCCAGATTTAAATCCGGGATTTAAAAAAATATTAGAAGAACACTATAATCCAATAATCACTAGAATTAGAAATATTAAAAAACCAGTTATTGGTGCTATTAATGGAGTAGCAGCAGGAGCAGGAGCAAATATAGCCTTGGCTTGTGATGTTGTTGTAGCACATGAAAAGGTAAGCTTTATTCAAGCTTTTAGTTTGATAGGTTTGGTTCCAGATAGTGCTGGGACTTTCTTTTTACCAAGATTAATCGGATTTCAAAAAGCATTAGCATTAGCCATGTTAGGAGATAAGATTGGTGCCGAAGAAGCTGAAAAAATGGGAATGATTTACAAATGTGTTCCTACGGAAGAATTTGAGGAAACCATTAGTAAACTAGCGTTAAAACTAGCAAACATGCCAACCAAAGCATTGGGTATGATTAAAGAATTATTCAATAAATCGATGACTAACGATTTAGAAGCGCAATTGGCTCTGGAATCTAAATTACAAATAGAAGCAGCACAAAGTAATGATTATGCAGAAGGCGTTGCGGCATTTATTGAAAAACGTAAACCAAATTTTAACGGAAATTAATTAGGACTTGTCATCCTGAACTTGATTCAGGATCTCATGAAAATAAGTAATCAGTTTTGTCATTCCGCACTGGATGCGGAATCCATAATAAAAGAAAAATATGAACGTAGGAATCATAGGAGGAGGAACCATGGGAAGTGGCATCGCGCAAGTGGCTGCAACTTCTGGTTGTAAAGTGAAGTTATACGATACCAATCAAGCGGCTTTAGATAAAGCAAAAGGAAGCCTTGAAAAAGTATTATTGCGTTTAATAGAAAAAGGAAGAATAGATACTTCTGAAAAAGATAGAATTCAAACAAATATCGCTTATGTAAGCAATCTAAAAGATTTAGCAGATTCTAACCTTACTATTGAAGCAATTGTTGAAAATCTTGACATTAAGAAAAAAGTGTTTTCAGAATTAGAAAGCTATGTTGCAGAGGATTGTATTATTGCATCAAACACATCTAGTTTGTCTATAGCATCCATTGCAGCAGCCCTTAAAAAACCAGAACGTTGTGTAGGGATTCACTTTTTTAATCCAGCACCTTTAATGAAATTGGTGGAAGTAATTCCTGCCATACAAACTTCAAAAGAGGTTTTGGAGAAATCTATACAAACCATTAAAGATTGGAAAAAAATAGTAGCAGTTGCTAAAGATACACCAGGATTTATAGTGAATAGAGTTGCAAGACCATTTTACGGAGAAGCCTTAAGAATTTACGAAGAAGGAGTAGCCGATTTTGCAACCATCGATCATAGTTTAAAATCTTTAGGAGGTTTTAGAATGGGACCATTCGAACTTATGGATTTCATAGGAAATGATGTGAATTATACGGTAACAGAAACGGTATTCACCGCTTTCTATTTCGATCCAAGATATAAGCCTTCATTTACGCAAAAACGTTTTTCAGAAGCAGGTTATTTAGGACGCAAATCTGGAAAAGGGTTTTATGATTATGATGCAAATGGTCGCATTGTCATTCCGAGCGACGCGAAGGAATCTCAAGATGAAAAACTAGCACAACAAATATTCAATCGTGTATTAGTAATGCTAATCAACGAAGCAGCAGACGCACTATTTTTAAACATCGCATCTGCAGAAGATATGGATATTGCAATGACTAAAGGGGTTAACTATCCGAAAGGATTATTGGCTTGGGCTGATGAAAAAGGAATCGATTGGTGTGTTGAAAAATTAGACGCATTGTATAACGAATACCACGAAGATAGATACCGTTGTAGTCCGTTATTACGTAAAATGAATAGAGAGAATATAACGTTTTTTTAATGTGATTTCAGTTCGATTGAAATTGCTTTTTTAGCAATTTTGTATCTAGCACAAAATAGAAACTATATGTCACTCTGAGCTTGTCGAAGAGTCTCAATAATAATTAAATAAGATTCCCACTTTCGTGGGAAATAAATATGAAAGGAGAACAAATCCCACATAAAATGCTATCCCAAGATGCATACAGTACTTGGCTAGGAATAGAAATTCTAGAATGTGAAATCGGACGCTGTAAAGTCGGAATGACCATTAGAAAAGAAATGCTAAATAGCATGAAAAAAGCGCATGGTGGAATTAGTTATTCTTTAGCAGATACTGCTTTCGGATTTGCGGCAAATACCCATGGGAAATATGCTGTTTCTATTGAAACAAGTATTAACCATATTGAAGCATTAAACGAAGGCGATTATATTGTTGCAGAATCTGTAATAGAAACAGTAAAGAATAGATTAGGCTTTAATATTATTGAAGTGAAACGAGGAGATGAAATGGTCGCGCTTTTTAAAGGTGTGGTGTATCGTACCCAGAAAGATTGGGAATAAAACAAAACAAGTAAAGTAATAAATTGTTTAAAGTATGAAATGGCAAGGTAGAAGAAAAAGTGGAAATCTGGAAGACCAACGTGGTATGGGAAGTAAAGGTAAATTAGTAGCAGGCGGAGGAGTAGTTGCTGTGGTTGTTATTCTTTTACAACTTTTTGGAGGAGAAACAGGTCAGCAAATAGCACCATTAATAGAGCAAGTAGCAAATAGCCAGACTACACAACAAGTAGAACAACGCGAATTAACCAATGAGGAAAAAGTCATGGGTGATTTTATGGCTACTGTTTTAGCAGATACCGAAGATGTATGGAATCAGATTTTTAGAGATTATAATTTAGGGGATTATAAAGAACCAAAAATGGTCTTATTCACAGATGCCGTTTCTACAGCTTGTGGAAGTGCAACGTCTGCTTCTGGACCTTTTTACTGTCCGGGGGATCAAAAATTATATATGGATTTAGCTTTTTTCGACGAACTTAAAACGAGATTCGGAGCAAAAGGTGGTGATTTTGCGATTGCTTATGTTACAGCGCATGAAATTGGTCATCATATTCAAACGATTACCGGAACATCACAAAAAGTAAGACAGTTACAACAGCAAGGCGGACAAGTAGAAGCTAATAAATTATCTGTAGCACAAGAATTACAAGCCGATTTTTATGCAGGAGTTTGGGCACATCACAATAAAAAATATTTACAAGCTGGAGATATTGAAGAAGCGATGAGTGCTGCCAATGCAGTTGGCGACGATGCGATTCAGAAAAGAACAAGCGGAAGTGTGAATTCCGATAGTTTTACGCATGGTACATCAGAGCAACGTATGGAGTGGTTTATGAAAGGCTACAATACAGGAGATATTAGAAATGGAGATACATTCTCTGCACTTATAAATTAAATTCCTACGAGGTTTTTAAAATCTGGTAGGTATTAAAGGAGAATAGAGACAAGAAAAACATTAGTTAAGAAAATAAACCTTGACTAATAAAAAAGACATAGCAAGTACCTGCGTTAGGGATTGAAACGGCATCCTTTTTTATGTCAGTTCGAGTGAAATTGCTTTTTTGCAATTTAGTATCGAGAACAAGTAAAAAAGACCTGCCTGCCGGAAGGCAGGTACAGAGAAAAGCCCGGCACTACGTAGCTTTAGCGAAGTAGTGTAACGCCAAAAAAAATAATATTAATTTGAAATAAGAAGTTTCAATTTTCGACTTCCATTTCAATTTCAATTTCAAATATGGAAGCATACATAATAGACGGAATTAGAACACCAATAGGGAACTACAAAGGCAC
This sequence comes from uncultured Flavobacteriaceae bacterium, assembly GCA_947502495.1. Lineage (GTDB taxonomy): Bacteria > Bacteroidota > Bacteroidia > Flavobacteriales > Flavobacteriaceae > Oceanihabitans. The sequence goes on from CANNAC010000007.1 coordinate 139,471, forward strand.
ATTATCTGCTGTGAGAACAGATGATTTGGGTGCATTAGTAATTTCAGAAATCGTAAAAAGAAACCCAAGCATACCAAAGGAAGCCTATGACGATGTGATAATGGGTTGCGCAAACCAAGCAGGAGAAGATAATCGTAATGTTGCGAGGATGTCATCCTTATTAGCAGGTTTGCCATTTACCGTGCCTGGAGAAACTGTAAACCGTTTATGTAGTTCGGGATTATCGGCAATCATTCACGCAAATAGAGCTATAAAAGCAGGGGATGGCGACGTGTTTATTTCTGGTGGCGTGGAGAATATGACGCGCGGACCATACGTAATGGCAAAACCATCTACAGCATTTGGAGGCGATTCTAAAATGTACGATTCTACTTTCGGATGGCGTTTTATCAATCCGAAAATGCAACAAATGTATGGCACAGACGGCATGGGAATGACAGCTGAAAATCTGGTGGAAAAATATAATATATCAAGAGAAGATCAAGATAAGTTCGCACTTTGGAGTCAGGAGAAAGCAACCAAAGCACAAGAAAACGGACGCTTAGCAAAGGAAATCGTAACGGTAGAAATTCCGCAACGCAAAAAAGATCCAATTCTTTTTTCTAAGGATGAATTTGTAAAACCAACAAGCTCTTTGGAGATCTTAGGAAAACTAAGACCGGCATTCAAAAAAGAAGGTGGAAGTGTAACTGCAGGAAACTCTTCAGGATTAAACGACGGAGCAGCAGCAACTATTATAGCCTCAGCAGATGCAGTAAAAAAATACAATTTAAAACCATTAGCACGAATAGTAAGTTCTGCAGTGGTTGGTGTCGAGCCTAGAATTATGGGAATTGGTCCTGTGCAAGCTTCTAATAAAGCATTGGCAAAAGCAGGATTGACCATGGACGATATGGATATTATCGAGCTTAACGAAGCCTTTGCAGCGCAAGCATTAGCATGCATTCGCGCTTGGGGATTGGCAGATAACGACCCGAGAATAAATCCAAACGGAGGCGCAATTGCTATTGGTCATCCGCTTGGTGTTACAGGTGCAAGAGTCGCTTTTTCAGCAGCTTTAGAGTTGCAAGAAACCAACAAGCGTTACGCGTTAATCACGATGTGTATTGGTGTTGGACAAGGTTATGCGGCGATTATTGAACGAATTCCTGCGTAGGCAGGAATCTCTTAGCAAAAAGAAAATAAACTTTAGTTAAGAAATAAACATAATAAATAAGTGCGTTAGGGATTAAAGTGGCATCCTTTTTTACGTCAGTTCGAGTGAAATTGCTTTTTTGCAATTTTGTATCGAGAACAAGTAAAAAAGATATAGCGGAAAGCCCGACCTTTAGGTAACGCCAAAAAACAGAACAAATAATTAATAAGATACCTGATTTCGCAGGCATTGGTTATGAAAAAAATACAGCATTACGTTCAAGGACAATGGACAACAGGTAAAGAAGAAGGAACACCAATTCTAGATGCAGTAACTGGCGAAGCTTTTGCTAGCATCGCTATTGAAGGATTAGACGTTCCAGAAATTCTAAACTACGGAAGAACAAAAGGAGGCGAAGTCCTTCGTAAAATGACTTTCCAAGAACGTGGAAACATGCTTAAAAGTTTAGCGTTACATCTTACCAAAAGAAAAAATGCGTTTTACGAATTAAGTTATAGAACTGGGGCAACCAAAGTGGATAGTTGGATAGACATCGAAGGAGGTTTCGGAAACTTATTTGCTAATGCTTCCTTACGTAAACTTTTTCCAAATCAACCGTATCACGTAGAAGGTGATGCTATCGATTTATCTCGTGGCGGACGCTTTATGGCGCATCATATTATGGTGCCTAAAAAAGGAGTAGCAGTGCATATTAATGCATTCAATTTTCCGGTTTGGGGAATGTTAGAAAAATGTGCAGTAAACTGGATGGCTGGAGTTCCTGCTGTGGTTTTACCAGCACCTTCCACTTCGTATTTAGCCGAAGCGGTAGCAAAAGAAATAATCGCTTCCGGTATTTTACCAGAAGGCGCATTACAAATCATAAACGGAACCGTAAAAAATATTTTGGATACTGTAGAATCTCAAGATGTTGTTACATTTACGGGGTCTGCAAAAGTAGGACGCTTATTAAAAGCGCATCCGCAATTGATACAAGAATCTGTGCCATTTACCATGGAAGCCGATTCGTTAAACGCATCCATCTTAGGAGAAGATGCCGTTCCTGGAACACCAGAATTCGACTTGTTTATTAAAGAAGTCCGAAAAGAAATGACAGTGAAAGCTGGGCAAAAATGTACTGCAATACGTAGAATTATTGTTCCACAAAATTTAGTGGAAGATGTGCAAACTGCATTATCTAAAGCATTAGATAAAGTAACTATTGGAGATCCAAGATTGAAAGAAGTTAGAATGGGGTCGCTAGTAAGTCATCAACAAGTACAAGCAGTTAGAGATTCGGTAAATGATTTATCCAAAGAAGCACAAATCGTTTATGGAAGTTTAGATGAAATAAACACCATTGGAGCAGATGCTAAAAAAGGAGCTTTTATTAGTCCGATTTTATTACGTTCCGATCATCCTTTTGAAAATACCGTTATTCATGAACGCGAAGCCTTTGGTCCTGTAAGTACCATTATGCCTTATAAGAATCTCGACGAAGCGATTACTTTAGCGCAAATGGGGAAAGGTTCATTAGTGTCATCTATTGCCACAAATGATGATAAAATAGCTAAAGAGTATGTGATAAACGCAGCATCTCATCACGGTCGTATTATGGTGGTTAATCGCGATATGGCTAAAGAAAGTACTGGTCATGGTTCGCCATTGCCATATTTAGTGCATGGAGGTCCAGGACGTGCTGGTGGCGGAGAAGAAATGGGAGGAATGCGTGGAATAAAACATTATTTGCAACGCACAGCAATCCAAGGTTCACCAACTACAATTACAGAAATTACGGGTATATACCAACAAAACGCAAAGTATAAGGAAGCAGAAATGCATCCATTTAAATACCATTGGGAAGACATCCAACCAGGAATGTCTATGAAAACCCACAGACGTACATTTACCGATACCGATATTATCAATTTTGCAAATGTTACTTGGGATCATTTCTATGCACATACCGATATTACTTCTTTAGACGGAAGTATTTTCGAACAAAGAACTGCGCATGGTTATTTCATTATTTCAGCTGCAGCAGGATTATTCGTCTACCCAAATAAAGGACCCGTTTCTGCGAATTACGGATTAGAAGAATGCAGATTTTTACGTCCGTTATATCACAACGATACAATTTATGTACGACTTACTTGTAAGCAAAAAGTAGATAGAGATGTCGCTTCAGCGGAACATCCAAGCGGAATTGTAAAATGGTATGCCGAAATTTTTGACGCTAATACGGATGAGAAAGTAGCATTCGCAACAGTCTTAACCATGGTTCAGAAGAAGCAAGAAGTTTTAACCGAAATGACGGAGGATAAAATCAATGCATGTCTTTCTGCATTAAAAGAAGATGCAAAACCTGAATGGGGAATGATGACGCCACAGCACATGATTGAGCATTTAGAATATACCTACAAAATCGCATCCGGTGAAATTCAAGATTTTGAAATCGCAACACCTTCAACCATTTTAGATAAAGTGCATAATAGTTTATGGAACTATGACAAGTTTCCAAAGAACTCTCAATTTCCTCAATTGGAAAAAGATACTTTAGAACCTTTAAAACATGCCGATTTAGCAACAGCTATTGAAAAGTTTAAAGCACAACGTGAAAAGTATTTAGCGTATTTTAAAGAAAATCCAGAGGCTAAACTAAAGAATTTAGTTTTCGGGGAATTGAATAAATACGAATCGTATTTACTAGAAAGAAAACATTTGAATCATCACTTTGAACAATTCCATCTTTTATAAAAGATGTAATTGTTCAAAGTTCCCACGAAAGTGGGAATCTTATAAAAGAAGTTCAAAATATGAAGTATTACGTCTACATAATTACAAATAAAAAAGATGGTGTTTTGTATATTGGAGAGACGAAAAATTTAAAGAAAAGAATTTATCAACATAAAAATAAAGTCCATCCGACCACTTTTTCTGCAAGATATAATTTAGATAAGCTTGTTTATTTTGAAGAATATAATACTGAAGCAGAAGCTAAATTAAGAGAAAAGCAAATGAAGAAATGGAATAGAGCTTGGAAAATTGAATTAATAGAGCAGTTCAATCCGGACTGGAAGGATTTATATAAAGATTTATAATACTAACTAAAAATGAGATTCCCTTTTTCAAGGGAACGCTAAAGCGATGAACACACCATACGTAAAACTAGACATACAAAACGAAGTAGGATACATCGAGTTTTTCCATCCTGCACACAACTCCTTACCAGGAGATGTTTTAGCTAAACTAGCGCAAACCATTACAGACGCTGGAACTAACGACGCTATTAAAGTTGTGGTTCTTAAAAGTGGCGGAGATAGAACTTTTTGCGCAGGAGCAAGTTTCGAAGAACTAATAAATATCAACGATGCAGCAACAGGGAAAGTATTCTTTTCAGGATTCGCAAACGTGATTAATGCGATGCGTAAATGTCCGAAATTTATTATTGGACGCATTCAAGGGAAAACCGTTGGCGGTGGTGTTGGACTAGCAGCTGCAACCGATTATTGTATGGCTTCCAAATTCGCAGCTATTAAATTATCCGAATTAAATATTGGTATTGGACCATTTGTAGTAGGACCAGCAATAGAGCGTAAAATGGGTTTAAGCGCTATGTCGCAAATCGCAATAGACGCAAATACATTTTATCCTGCAGAATGGGCAAAACAAAAAGGCTTATTCACGCAAGTGTATGAAAGTACCGAAGTACTAGACGATGCTGTAAAAACAACAGCAGAGCATTTATGTACGTATAATACAGAAGCGATGCTAGAAATGAAAAAAGTATTCTGGCAAGGAACAGATCATTGGGATGCATTATTAGCAGAACGCGCAGCGACTAGTGGTAAACTTGTGTTGAGTGATTTTACAAAAGAAAAATTAAAAGGATTTAAATAGATGTTTCATTATAATGATAAAAAATTTAAAGCTGTAAAGAACACTAGCAATGGTGAGACTTCAGAAGAGACTATTTTTCATTATAAGCAAACAAATAATATAGTAACAGCCACATATTCTGGAGGCCAAATTATAGAAGGTCATCTCCTAGGGTTAGTTTCCAAAGATGGAGAAATAAACATGAGATACCACCAGGTGAATGCGAATTGCGATTTAATGACAGGCGAATGCAAATCTATTCCAGAAATGGGTTCCAATGGGAAAATTAGATTACATGAAACATGGCAATGGACCTCAGGAGATAAAAGTAAAGGCAATTCAATAATAGAAGAATTATAATATGATTTACAGTTTTAAAGGCTACACACCAGTGGTTCACGAATCGAGTTTCGTGCACCCGCTTGCGGCAGTAACAGGAAACGTCATCATTGGCAAAAACTGTTATGTTGGCCCGGGAGCAGCCATTCGTGGCGATTGGGGACAAATCATTTTAGAAGATGGCGTCAACGTGCAAGAGAATTGTACAGTACACATGTTTCCTGGAAAATCTATTACACTTAAAGAAAGTGCACATGTTGGTCATGGAGCCATTATTCACGGCGCAAATTTGGGCAGAAATTGCTTGATTGGTATGAACACCGTAATCATGGATGATGCCGAAATTGGAGATGAATCCATAGTAGGAGCCATGGCATTTGTAAAAGCCGAAACTAAAATTCCGAATCGAAGTTTGGTGGTTGGTAATCCTGCAAAAGTAATCAAGCAAGTTAGTGATGAGATGATCGCTTGGAAAACAAAAGGCACGCAATTATACCAGCAATTACCAGCAGATTGCCACGGGAGTTTAAAAGCTGTAGAGCCATTAAGAGAAGTTCCAGAAAATATGAAAATGCAAGAAGACGTTTATAAAACGTTGCGGGAATCTTTTAAAAAATAATCTTAGATAACAGCTTTTGTATTTGATAATAATTTCTTCTTATACGCCATAGGAGAAATTCCTTCTATCTTTTTAAACGATTTACAAAAATGTACATAGGTGTTAAAACCACTTTGAAAGGCAACACTTTGCAGATTGTCAATCCCTTCAATTATTTTAATGGAATACTTTATGCGTTCCTTCATTATATAATTAACAGGAGTAACGCCTAGCGTATCTTTAAAACGGTTAAATAGTTTTGTTTTTCCAAATCCAGAAATACTAACAAGATCATCGATGGTTATTTTATTTCTTAAATTAGTCATTATATAACTAATTGTCTTTTCTAAATTCTTATCCTTTATATTGCTCTTTATATTATTAATGAGAAGTGATCCTGCTTCCGTTTGAAGAACTCTTAATATCAATTCTCTTAATATTGCATTATTAACATGCGTGTCTAATCCTGAATTTCCAGCTTTTAAATATTTATAAAAACGTTCAAAGCTTTCAATGGTATTTGTATCGTTAGAAATAAAATGAGAATGTTCTTCGCTTAATAGATATTCAAAATTTGCGCTCCAATCTTTATCTTCCATTAATTCTAAGACAAGCTTTTCAATAAATTCAGGCGAAATATCTAGTACTAAACATTTGGTTGGGTTTGTGAAACTTGCATTACTAATTTCTACTTTTTGAACGACATCTTTTTCCGGGATAAAAACCATTCCAGGAAAGAATTCCACTTTAGCATTTTTAGAAACCACTGTTTTATGTCCGGATAACATGATGGTAATCATGTGTTTGTCGAATGTAAAAGAGATGTCTTTACAAGGAGAGTTTGTTTCATATATGGTTAAAAGACCATCATCAAACTTATATTCCGTGCTTTTTTCAATAAATGTCTTTCTTTCGGGTTTCATATTGTGAATTATAGTTAATAAAATCGGTCAATAATTCAAATATATTGAAAATAATTCACAAATTAATAGTAATCGTGTTATAGTTTATCTATTGTGTATGATAATTCAATTATTATAGGGTTAACCATAGTAATTTGGTTGATAATTCATAGGAACTCATTTAGAGATAATTAAAACGAATATTAATTTATAAACCAAAACAATGAAAACGTATCATACTATAATTGGAGGAAAACAAATTATTTCAAAAAACACATTCGAAGTTAAGAATCCAGCAACAGAAGAACTTATTGGTCATGCTCCAATTTCTACAAAAACAGATGTAGCGGAAGCGGTAGCTGCAGCAAAAAAGGCACAACCTGATTGGGCTGCTCTAGACGATGATAAAAGAAAAGAATACATCATGAAAGTAGCAGAAGTGCTAACTAATAACACGGAGGAATTAGCAACGTGGATTACAAAAGAACAAGGAAAGCCTCTTGGTGGACCAGGTTCTATGTTCGAGATGCAAGCTTGTGTAGGTTGGACTCAGGTTCCGGCATCTTTAGACTTGCCTGTAGAAGTTGTTTTTGAAGATGAAACGAGACGCGATGAATTACATAGGAAAGCTATTGGTGTTGTAGGAGCGATTGCGCCATGGAATTGGCCCTTAATGATTGCTATTTGGCAAATCATTCCTGCGCTTAGAGTTGGAAATACAGTGGTTTTAAAGCCTTCTGAATACACAACAATTGGAACTTTAGAAATGGTTAGGATGATTAATGAAGTGTTGCCAGCTGGTGTTTTAAATACCATTAGCGGTCCGGGAGAAATTGGAGCAGAATTAGTTGGTAATAAAGATGTCAAAAAAATAATGTTCACGGGTTCTAATAGTACAGGGCAAAAAATTATTGAAGCTTCTGCCGGTAATATGACACGTTTAACATTAGAATTAGGTGGTAATGATGCAGCTATTGTTATGGAAGATGTAGATCCGAATGCAATTGCGGAAGGTTTATTCTGGGGAGCCTTTTTAAATATGGGACAAACTTGTGCCTGTGCAAAACGTTTGTATGTGCACGAAAGTAAATATGAAGGTGTAATAAATGCACTTAGTGATTTGGCAGAAAAAATGCCAATGGGAAATGGTTTAGAAGACGGAATTGTTTTAGGGCCAATTCAAAATAAAATGCAATATGATAAAGTAGTAGACTTAGTTGAAGATGCTAAGGCAAATAATGCCAGAATAGTTTGTGGTGGATCTCCTAAAGAAGGAAAAGGCTTTTTCTACCCAATTACTATTGTTGCGGATGTAGCAGACGGATTAAGGTTAGTGGATGAAGAACAGTTTGGTCCCGTTTTACCAATTATAAAGTATTCTAATATCGAAGAGGCTATAAAAAGCGCAAATAGATTGGAAGCAGGTTTAGGAGCTTCAGTTTGGTCTTCTAATTTGGAAGAAGCTAAAAAGGTAGCAGCAAGAGTTGAAGCTGGTACAGTTTGGATTAATCAGCATGGTGCAATTCATCCTATGGTGCCATTTGGAGGTGTTAAAGGTTCTGGTTATGGTGTAGAGTTTGGATTAGATGGTCTGAAATCAGTAACACAACCTCAGGTGATTAGTATTAATAAAGCTTAATTTCTTGATATGATTTACAATAAGGCAATAGAAACATTACCCATAAAGGAGCTTCGAAAGTTGCAAAATGAACGTTTAGAAACCATGCTAAACCGAATTTATACGAAGGTGTCTTTTTATAAAAATAAATTCGATGCACTTGGTTTGAAGCCAGGAGATATAAAAGGTGTTCAAGATTTGCATCGGTTACCATTTACAAAGAAAACCGATTTAAGAGATAATTATCCATTCGGACTTTTCACTTGCGATGTGAGTAAGTTAAATCGTATTCATTGTTCTAGTGGTACCACAGGAAAGCCAACGGTTGTTGGTTATACTAAAAATGATTTAGATGTTTTTGATGAAGTAGTAGCGAGGTCCTTAGCATGTGCCGGAGCTAAACCAGGAATGCGTTTGCATAATGCATATGGTTATGGTCTGTTTACTGGCGGTTTAGGAATGCATGGTGGAGCAACAAAATTGGGTATGGCAGTTATACCGATATCTGGAGGAATGACAGATAGACAACTTCAGCTTTTAGAAGATTTTCAATCGGAAGTCATTTGTTGTACGCCTTCTTATGCGCAAACCATTGCAAATGAATGTGAGAAAAGAGGTATCGATACTTCTAGATTTAATTTGAAATATGCAATTCTAGGAGCAGAACCTTGGACAGACGGAATTCGAAAAGAAATAGAACAAAAACTAAATCTGAAAGCTACAAATATTTATGGCTTAAGTGAGATTATTGGTCCTGGTGTTTCTCAAGAAGATTATGAAGAACAAGGAACTGGAAGTTATATCTGGGAAGATCATTTTTATCCAGAAATTGTAGATAAAGATACTGGTGAGCCATTGCCATATGGAGAAGAAGGTGTTTTAGTGATAACCACATTAACTAAAGAAGCCTTTCCGGTTTTGAGATATTGGACAAATGATATTTGTAGTTTATCCTACGATCATAGTATAAAACGTACGCATGTAAAAATGAGTACCATAAAAGGGCGATCAGATGATATGTTAATCATAAGAGGTGTTAATCTTTTTCATACACAAGTTGAAGATGTTATCTCTAATATAGAAGCGTTGTCTGCAAATTATCAGCTTATTGTAACCAAGCAAAATGCTATGGATACTGTAGAAGTGAAAGTAGAAGTGGTTAATAATGAACTGCTAAACAATGAAGAGCTGATTAAAAAATTCTCTAAAAAAATAAAAGATAACATTGGATTGTCTATGAAAGTTACCCTTCAGCCCGTAGGAGAAATACCTAGAAGTGAAGGTGGTAAATTAAGTAGAATTATAGATAAAAGATAAAACTAACTAACTAACTAACCGAATTAATCATGAAAAAAAATAAAATAACTTTAGTTCTATTATTGCTAATTAATTTTGCGGGTTATGCGCAAAAACAAGTTGGTGGTAAAGTGACAGACCAAGAAACTAGTCAGCCTTTATTAGGTGTTAATGTTATAGTAAAAGGAACCTCAAAAGGAGTAGCTACCGATTTTGATGGGAATTATAGTATTGAAGTGAGCGATAATGATGTTTTAGAATTTATATACCTAGGTTATAAACCAAGCACACTTGTAGTTTCAGATGGTGCGAACTATAACGTTAAGATGGAAGAATCTGCACAATCCTTAGGGGAAGTGCTATTGACTTCTCGTAAAAAAGCAGAATACGCTAAAGATATTCCTATTAGTATTACAGCTATCGGAGCGAAAGAATTGAAAAAAAGTGGTTCTTTTGAGTTTAGTGATTATGCTTCAAAAGTGCCAAACTTATCTTTCGGTAAGCAAGGTGGTGGTGGAGATCTTGCAGATGGTAGAACTTCTAATTCTATATCTATTCGGGGTATTACGGGTAATGCAACTACCGCTTTTTATTTAGATGAAGTGCCTTTGCCAGAAACCGTAGATCCTAAATTGGTAGATGTAAAACAAATTGAAGTTTTAAGAGGGCCACAAGGAACTTTATACGGTTCTAGTGCTATGGGAGGCGCGTTAAAAGTAATCACAAATGAACCTACAACTTATGCTTTTTCTGGTAATGCTGGTATGGAAGTGAGTTCTGTAGATGAAGGCGGTATTAATTACTCCGGAGATCTTACACTTAATATTCCTGTTGTTAAAGATAAATTGGCGGTGCGTACCGTAGCGTTTTATAATTTTAAAAGCGGAATTTTTGATAAAGTGCCATTGACTTCCGAAGATACCCCGATTACCTTACTTAACGATAACCATTCCTTATTAACCAAAACAAAGAAGGATGTGGATGATGAAACTACTTTTGGATTTCATCTAGGAGCAAAATGGACGCCAACAGAAAGACTAACCATACTTCCTAAATTTATTTATCAAAGTACAGAAGCAGATGGATATAATTTAGCAGATGCAGAACCAGGTAATTTTAATCAGGTACGATTTGCAGATATAGACGAAAATTTTGAAGATAGATTTAGTAATTTAAGTTTAACCACAAAATATAAATTAGATAAGGGAGAATTCGTGCTAGCAATGTCTTCATTTGATAGATATTATTATGAGAAAGAAGATTTTTCAGAATGGTTAACCTATACGGCTTTCGAGATTCCGCAATCTGATGATGCAGGATATCCAGTAGAGATATGGAGAGAAGCAGATTTTGAAAAGTTTGTAACAGAGTTTCGTTATGTATCTGATTTAGATGGTAAATTCAATTTTTCATCTGGTGTTTTTTATGCGAAAGAAAAGAGTAATGAAAGAGGAGAAAGTTATTCCTCTGGTTTGGGAGAGTTTATAGGGGAAACGAGTCCGGAATTTGACTACGTTTATGAATTTGTGAATGGTGTAGAAATTAAGGAGATTTCTGTATTTACAGAGATGTATTATGATATATCTGATAAATTAAAAGCAACATTCGGACTGCGTTGGTTTGATGCGGAAAGTTCAAGGTCTAGAACGGTATTCTCTTCGCTGGTTTCTGGATATGAAGATATAACAGGAGATTTACCAGCAAATAAAGCTAGTGGTTTTAACCCGAAATTTGGTTTGAAATACAAGTTCAATGATAATAATATGATGTATGTTAGTGCGTCAAAAGGATATCGTTTAGGTGGTGTTAACGGTGTTTTACCAGCGTACAGTGAATCGGAAGCTGTAGATCTTTTAGGTACAATAAACGTTCCAGCAACGTATAAGGATGATTATTTATGGAGTTATGAGCTTGGTGCAAAAACAGGGCTTTCTAATAAGAAGTTGTTAGTAAACGCTGCTCTTTTTTATAACGATTGGCATAACATTCAGCAAAGAACAAATTTACCAGTATCTGGATATAATTTTATAATGAATATTGATAAAGCATATAGTTATGGTCTAGAAATGGATGTACATGCATACCCAACAAGTCAATTAACATTATCTGGAAGTATTGGTTTAATCAAATCTGAAATTACAGAAGTAGGTGAAGATGCACATTTAACCGAAGCAGAAAATGGAGATGAAATATTACTTATCCCAGATGTTACTGCTTCTGCCACTGCCGAGTATAGGTTTAAAGCATTTAGTAAAAAAGATATGTTTGTAAGAGCAGATCTTCAGCATTCTGGAACAAGATATAGTAACTATGATAGATCACCAGCGCGTACTTTAGATGCATATACATTATTGAATGCGAGAGTGGGAATTAGCTTAAATAAGTTTGATGTGTCTTTGTTTGCAAATAACTTGACCAATGAAAATGCTAACTTCGGAGATATTATTTCTCTTGCAGCAGAATTAGAAGGCAGAACAAGATATGCAACAAGTAGACCTTTTACAGCGGGAATCTCTTTAAGAGCAAAATTCTAAGTGTTGTTATAGTTGCTAATTTGCTTAGGTGTAATTTGGCAACTTTAATTTTTTTAAAAGATTTTAATATAGAGTAAAAGAATATGAAAAAAATAAGAATAGTAATGCGTGTAAAAAAAATGTCTTTTGTGCTTCTAGCTATTTTGCTAAGCTTTAGTTCGTGTGATAAAACCGAACAAGAAACAAAGACGGAAAAATTTGAGGTAGTGGTGTCTAATGAAATTGTGCATCCTATGGATGCTTTAAGTCAGTTAGAATTAACAGCAGTAAAAACAATTCTTTTAGATGCTAAAAAAGTAAAAGAAGCATCCCGTTTTCCTGAGATTACCTTAATGGAACCTGAAAAAGAAGCAATGTATGCTTGGAAAGTAGGAAACGCTATCGAGAGACATGCGAATGTTGTTATTAGGCAAGATAAAAAGACTTACGAAGCCATTGTAGATATCACTAATGAAAAGTTGTTAGATTGGAAAGAGATAAGTAACGTACAGCCTGCATTGCTTATGGAAGAGTGGATGCAAGCTGGTGAGTTATGGAAGAAAGATAAACGCGTTATTGAAGCTTTAAGAAAACGTGGCTACACCAATTTGGATGAAGTCGCTGGTGCGCCATTAACAACAGGTTATTTCGGAACAGAAAGTACAGATCAAAGACTTTTAAAGGTTTGGTTATTGGATGTAAAAGGAGTGAAAACAAATCTTTTTGCAAAGCCAATTAATGGCATTACTCCAGTTGTAGACGTAAATAAAGGAGAAGTTGTAGATGTTTTAATTGAAGAAATGGTAGCAAGAAATGATAAGGTTTATGATTATGATGAAGCGTCTGTAGGTGCATATAAATTAAAACCAGTACTTATAACGTCACCGGAAGGAGATAATTTTTCGTTTAAAGATGGGAAAATTGAATGGGATAGATGGAAGTTTCATTTTAGAATGGATAAGCGTTTTGGAGCAATCATTTCCTTAGCGGAATTTGACGGACAATCCGTAGCATATCAATTATCGGCAAATGAAATGTTTGTGCCTTATATGGATGCTGCTGAAGATTGGAAATATCGTTCGTACATGGATATTGGAGAATATGGTTTTGGTTTATTGTCCTCACCAATAGAATTAGGAACCGATGTTCCTGGGAATGCAACCTTATTAAATGCTGTGATTCCTATGGATGATGGTACGCCATTATTACAAGAAAATGTAGTTGGTGTTTTTGAACGTAATACAGGAAGACCGCTTTGGAGGCATTCCGAGTTTTTAAACGGAACACATGAGAGTAGAGCCGAAGTGGAATTGGTAGTAAGAACCATTCCTGTAGTAGGAAACTATGATTATGTAATTGATTATGTTTTTAGTACTAAAGGTTTATTGAAAATAGAAGTAGGCGCAACGGGAATGGATGCTGCAAAAGCTGTGGAGTCTAAAACAATGGACGATCCTAAAGCAATGCACGAAACTAAGGTTGGGAATTTAATAGCGCCAAATTTAATAGGTGTTTTTCATGATCACTTTCTGTCATTTCGATTAGATTTAGATGTGGATGGTATTAACAATTCTTTTGCAACAGATGAGGTTGTGCCTGTGAAATACCCAAATAATTCAAGAAAAAGTGGTTGGGAAGTAGTAGAACATCCAGAATTAAAAGAAGGGCCAATTGTAGAAAGTAGTGAAGGGCATGATGGCTATTGGAAAGTGGTAAATAAAAATTCTAAAAACAGTTTAGGACAATATAAAAGCTATCAAATATTAGGACATTCTTATTTGTCTGTTTTAGATGATGAAGATTTCCCTCAAAAAAGAGCAGCTTGGTCGAAAGAGCAACTTTGGGTAACGCCTTATGATAGGTCCGAATTGTACCCTTCTGGGAAATACCCAAATCAAAGCCAAGGAAAAGACGGAATCTTAAAGTGGGTAGCGCAAGATAGAAATATCAATAATGAAGATATTGTATGTTGGTATACTATGGGATTCCATCATATTTCATTACCAGAAGATTGGCCAGTTTTACCAACGGTTTGGCATTCTGTGACCTTGAGGCCGGCGAAGAGTTTTGATCGTAATCCAGCAATAGTTATCGGGAAACAAAATGAATAGTAAAACAATAATAGTAGCAATTAGCTTTTTGTTGTGTTTGGTGAGTTGTAATAATGCAGCTCACCAAAAACAGCAAGATGGAAGCAATCCGGAATTACCAATATTATCACCAAAAAAAGATGGTAAATATCAAAGGATAGCAGATTTTGAATTTAAAAACCAATACAATCAAACTGTTACTCAAAATACGGTACAAGGAAAAATCTATATCGCAGAATTCTTTTTTACTAGTTGCCCGTCTATTTGTCCTATCGTTTCGGTGCAGTTAAAAGAAGTGTATACTACTTTTAAAGACGAAGCGAGCTTTGTGATTTTATCACATTCTATAGATCCAGAAAACGATACGGTAAAGGTTTTACAAGATTACTATACAAATACATTAGGAATCGATACGCCTTCCAATTGGCAACTGTTAACCGGAGAAAAAGAAAAGGTGCACGACTTAGCGAACTTTAGCTATGGAACGGTTGTGTACGAAGATTTAGATCGATTAAAAGATAATATTATGCATAGTGGTGCATTGTTGTTGGTAGATGAAAACGGATTAATTCGTGGGATGTATGATGGTAAAGATAATACACATACCAAACGATTAATTAAAGATGTAAAGCATTTGTTAGCAGCTTTAAAGGAAAAAAATTAAAGCCCTAAATTAATCACGTTTGTTTCTTTTCCAGTAGAAAGTGTAATTAAACTTTGCACATTTCCGAGGTATGGAAGCAATGTGAGTTTTGATATGATAAAGGTTTCATAAGCCTCAATATCTTCTACTACTAATTTTAGTAAATAATCAAAATTTCCACTTATTCGATGGCATTCTACGACTTCGGGGAAATTATTTATTTCTTTTACAAACTTCTCTAGGTAGCTTCTGGTGTGGCCTTGCAAAGTGATGCCTATAAATACGGTGAGTTTTAGTCCTATCTTCTTATTGTCTAAAACAGCAACGTATTTTTTAATATATCCTTCTTTTTCTAGTTTTTTAATTCGCTCAAAAATAGGTGAAGTTGTCATGCCTAATTCTTTAGCAATACTTTTCGTGGTTCTATTGCTGTCCGTTTGAAGAATGTTTAGGATTTGTGTGTCAATTTTATCTAGTGTTTGAGACATAAGGAAATAGTGTTTTTAATAGCTTCAAATGTAACTATAAAAGCAAAATAAACTTTATTTATTTATAATAAAAGAATTAAATTCTTTTCTGAATTAATTTACAAGTTTTTAACAATCGAAAATCTTATTATATCTTATCTTTAATTCTTGAAATAAAAACAACTAGCTTGAAGAATTACGAATTAAAAATGCCTAAAATGGGCGAAAGTATAACCAAAGTATCCAACTTCCTGCGTATGCAGGAATCTCATACTGTAAGGTAATGCAGTTTTGGTATGTATACATCATGACTAATAAATCTAATGGGACAATTTATATTGGAGTTACTGATGAGATACAAGAGAGAGTAAAAGAACATAAAATAAAATATAGACCCAATTCATTTACAGCCAAGTATAATTGTGATAAGCTAGTTTATTTTGAAGAGTATATTGCAGCTGCTCCTGCTATAATTCGGGAAAGGCAAATGAAGAAGTGGAAAAGAGGGTGGAAAGTAAAATTAATAGAGGCTATGAATCCGAATTGGATAGATATATCAATAAATTGGAATTTAAACTATAATAAGTTTAGAAATGAAAGATAAACAGATTCCTGCCTTCGCAGGAAGTTACGAATTAAAAATGCCTAAAATGGGCGAAAGTATAACCGAGGGAACTATAATCAATTGGTTAGTAGCAGAAGGAGGCTCTTTTGAAGAAGGAGATATCATTCTAGAAGTTGCAACAGATAAAGTGGATAATGAAGTGCCAGCACCAGCTGCAGGAACTTTAATGAAAATATTATTTCAAGCAAAAGATGTTGTGCCTGTTGGAGAAGTAATGGCTATTCTGGAAGTTTCAGAAGAAATTAAATCTTCGAAAAATAAAGATGTCACTCTGAGTGCAGTCGAAGAATCGAAGACTAAGAAGAAAGATACTAAAAGACCAAAGCTAGTGCAGCAGCCTTCAGTTTCAAGTTCAGCTTCATTTTCAACTTCAAACACAAACGCTTTCTTTTCACCATTAGTAATCAAAATTGCAAAAGAGCATCACATTAGTTTTGAAGAATTGGCACGAATTCCTGCAACAGGAAATGAAGGCCGTTTGCGTAAAAGTGATGTGTTTCAATATATAGAAGATGGTCGCCCGAATAAATTTGCGCAACCAGTAGCAGAAAAAGACCCAACTGCATATAGAATTCCGCAATTGAATTTCGATAAAGGAAAAGGGAAAGTCATTGAAATGGATCGAATGCGTCAAATGATTGCAGATCACATGGTGTATTCTAAACATACTTCGCCGCACGTTACTGCTTATGTAGAAGCAGATATGACGAATATGGTGCATTGGAGAAATGCAAACAAAGTCGCTTTTCAAGAAAAACATGGAGAACGTTTAACATTCACGCCATTGTTTGTAGAAGCAGTAGCGAAAGCTGTGAAAGATTTTCCGAATATAAATGCATCTGTCGACGGCAATAATATCATTGTAAAAGAAGATATAAATATTGGTATGGCGACTGCATTACCAAGCGGGAACTTAATTGTTCCTGTGGTGAAAAATGCGGATACTAAAGATTTAAAAACTATAGCAGCTAACGTAAATGAATTAGCAGGAAAAGCTAGAGAAAACAAATTAGCAGGAGACGATATTAAAGGAAGTACGTTCACTATCTCAAACGTTGGTACTTTTGGAAGTGTGATGGGAACTCCAATTATCAATCAACCTGAGGTTGCTATTTTGGCTTTAGGAATTATTAAAAAAAGACCAGAAGTTATTACAACCGAAAAAGGAGATGAAATTGCTATTCGAAGTATGATGTACTTATCGCTTTCTTTTGATCATCGTGTTGTTGATGGCTTTTTAGGAGGAAGCTTTGTGAGAAGAGTAGCCGATTATTTCGAGCAATTTGATGTAGATAGAAAAATATAATTGAAATGTCATTCAGAGTGAAGCGAAGAATCTCAACATGAGATTGCCACGTCGTTTCTCTTCTCACAATGACAAAGCATATAAAGATGAATAAAGACATACTAAAAAAAGGATTTTCAAAATTGTGTACCGCCAAAGCAATGGCAGAATTGTACGAAGCTAATTTTAAACAAGTATCCAAATACGTGCATGCAACATCTCGTGGACATGAAGCAATTCAGATTGCTTTAGGAATGCAGTTATTACCTCAAGATTATGCGTTTCCATATTATAGAGATGACGCCATGTTATTATCCTTCGGTTTAGAACCTTATGATTTAATGTTACAGTTGTTAGCTAAAAAAGACGATCCGTTTTCTGGAGGAAGAACCTATTATGCGCATCCAAGTTTAAAGGATGACGATAAGCCTAAAATTCCACATCAATCTTCAGCAACAGGAATGCAAACGATTCCTGCTACAGGAGTTGCTATGGGGATGCAGTACAAAGAATTACAAGGTTTAGATGATAAAATGCTTAAAGATTTACCGTTTGTGGTGTGTTCTTTAGGGGATGCTTCTGTAACCGAAGGAGAAATTGCAGAAGCCTTTCAAATGGCGGCTTTAAAGCAAATGCCGATTTTATATTTAGTACAAGATAACGGTTGGGATATTTCAGCAAATGCAGCAGAAACAAGAGCGCAAAATGCTTTTGAATATGCTAGAGGATTTAACGGATTAGAAGCTATTTCTATTGACGGTGCAAACTTTATAGAAAGTTATGAAGCCGTAGAAAAAGTGATAAAAACAATTCGTGAAGAACGAAGACCATTTTTAATTCATGCCAAAGTACCGTTATTAAACCATCATACTTCTGGTGTGAGAATGGAATGGTATCGTGATGATTTAGAAGAAGCACGTTCTCGTGATCCGTATCCAGTTATAAAAAAGCAGTTAGTGGATAATGGCTTTACGGAAACGGAAATGGAAGCTATAGAAAATTCCGCGAAAGCGAAAGTACAAACAGACTTCGAAAAAGCATTATTAGCTGAAGATCCAAAACCGGAAGATTTATTTACCAACGATTTTGTACCAACACCAATAACGGAAGAAAAAGGAACGCGTGCGCCAGAAGGGGCAGAAAAAGTAGTGATGGTAGATTGCGCTTTATTTGCTGTGGAAGAACTGATGCGAAAGCACAAAGAATGTTTGCTTTACGGACAAGATGTAGGTGGAAGACTTGGTGGTGTTTTTAGAGAAGCAGCAACATTAGCCCAGAAATTTGGAGACGATCGCGTGTTTAATACACCAATTCAAGAAGCATTTATTGTTGGTTCTACCGTTGGTATGAGTGCGGTTGGATTGAAACCAATTGTTGAGGTGCAGTTTGCCGATTATATTTGGCCTGGACTAAATCAGTTATTCACAGAAGTAAGTAGAAGTTGTTATTTGTCTAATGGAAAATGGCCAGTTTCTATGATTCTTCGTGTGCCAATTGGGGCTTATGGAAGTGGTGGACCTTATCATTCGTCTTCTGTAGAAAGTGTGATTACTAATATTCGTGGTATTAAAATAGCGTACCCAAGTAATGGTGCCGATTTAAAAGGTTTGATGAAGGCCGCGTACTACGACCCGAATCCAGTGGTGATTTTAGAACATAAAGGTTTGTATTGGTCTAAAGTTGCAGGAACGCAAGGTGCAACCTCTGTAGAGCCAAGTGAAGATTATGTATTGCCTTTTGGGAAAGCATGGGTTTTACAAGAAATTTGGAAACAAGAAAATGTAGAAACATTAACTATTGTTACTTACGGAATGGGCGTGCATTGGGCAATGAATGCATCGGAAGAATTAGGAATGCAAGACCAAATTGAAGTGATCGATTTACGAACTTTATTTCCTTTAGACGAAGAAACCATTATGAAATCGGTGAAGAAAACCGGAAAGTGTTTGGTGGTGACGGAAGAGCCTTCCAATAATAGTTTTGCTAGAGCGTTGTCTGGAAAGATTCAAGAAGAATGTTTTCAATATTTAGATGCACCAGTAATGACTATTGGTAGTGAGAATATGCCAGCGATTCCGTTGAATTCTATTTTAGAGGAAACCATGATTCCTTCGACGGAAAAGGTGAAAGCAAAAATAAAAGAACTTTTAAGCTATTAAATAATTCTATTAGAGATTTCAATTTATTTTGTATATTGAACTCTTAAAATTATAACTATAATATTTAAAATAATTATGAAAAAGTATATTACATTTTTAAGCCTTATTGCTGTATTTTTTATTGGGATGCAAGAATCTCAAGCTCAAGACGCTACGGCGGCTAAAGGAGACGCTCCAATGGTTATTGCTAAAACACAGACTCATGAGTTACATCAATTAGTAGGATTAACAGGAAAACAACAAAGTAGCGCGTATAAAGTGTTTGTTGATTTGCAACAAAACCTTCAAGGTGTAAGTGATAATAATGATGTTGCTACGGTTCAAAAAATAAAAGCTGCAGTGTCAGAAACTACAAAAGTTAGGTTGAAAAGTATTTTAACGAAAGAACAATTTGAAATTTATTTAAAGTCTTTAGAAAATTCTAAAGAATAAAAAATAAGTACATATAAAAAAACCACTCTAGTTTAGAGTGGTTTTTTTATGCTTACTATTGTTGTAAGCCTGGAGGATATTTTTCCATGATTTTGGTAACAAATTCTTGTATTCGTTCTTCCTTTTTGTTTTGCGATAGATAGCCAGTTCCTTGTCCTTGCCATACTAACTCTTTTTTGCTAGCATCAATTAAATCGATGTACAGAATGCCTTCTGTAGATTTAGAGACTGTATTGTAGTTGTTCCAGTAATACGGACTCCATCCCCAACCATAGCCATAAGGACTAAAGTTATTGTTGTGTACATTTATTTTTTCTCTAGATTTTGTAAAAATACTAACTAGTAAATCTGGGTTTTCCGATTTTGTAAAGCCCTTCGTTAATAATTCTGCTTCAATAGCACGAAGAATTCTACGTTTGTCTAGATCATTAATTTCTGCTTTGTCAATTCCTGTTTTGTAGAAAGCAAAGGTTTTATAATCATTAAAATTTGCTTGCTTGTCATAATCGGATGCTACTCGCACAGAGCTGCAAGAGGTAGTTACTACTAATAGAAGTAATACGGATGTGATGGTGAATAGGTGTTTCATAGTTGCAATTTTTAAATTTTTCTAATTGAATAAAGCATCGTCTACGTGATTAGGAAGTGTAACCTTTAAGTTTGGTTCTGCTTCCATTGCTCGTTTAATAGCAAATTCTGCTCCTGAATTTCGTGCCCAACTTCGTCTTGAAATCCCGTTGTTTACGTCCCAGAATAGCATGGATTTTAAACGTTTAGATGCTTCTGTACTACCATCAAGAACCATACCAAATCCGCCATTTATAACTTCTCCCCAGCCAACACCACCACCATTGTGAATGCTTACCCAAGTTGCTCCTCTAAAGCTATCTCCAATTACATTTTGTATCGCCATATCTGCTGTGAATCGAGAACCATCATAGATATTACTGGTTTCTCTGTATGGGGAATCGGTTCCAGATACATCATGATGATCACGACCTAAAACTACATAGCCTATTTCTTGTTTTGCAATGGCATCATTAAAAGCTTGTGCTATTTTCATGCGTCCTTCAGCATCGGCATAAAGTATTCTGGCTTGTGAGCCTACCACTAGTTTGTTTTCTTGTGCTCCTTTAATCCATTGTATATTATCCGCCATTTGTTGTTGAATCTCTTCTGGCGAATTCTTTTTTATTTCCTCTAAAACCGCACATGCAATAGCGTCTGTTTTTGCTAAATCTTCTGGTTTTCCAGAAGCACAAACCCAACGGAATGGCCCAAAACCATAATCGAAACACATCGGTCCCATGATATCTTGCACGTAGCTTGGGTATCTAAAATCAATGCCGTTGTTTGCCATGATATCTGCTCCAGCTCGTGATGCTTCTAAAAGGAAGGCGTTACCATAATCGAAAAAGTAAGTTCCTTTTGCAGTGTGTTTATTTATAGCTTCGGTATGACGACAAAGTGTTTTTTGAACTTCTATTTTAAACTGTTCCGGATTGTTTGCCATCATTTCATTGGCATTTTCAAAAGAAATATCTGCAGGATAATAACCGCCAGCCCACGGATTATGAAGTGAGGTTTGATCGCTTCCTAAGTCGATATGCACGTTTGCTTCATCAAATTTTTCCCAGACATCTACAATATTTCCTAGGTATGCTATGGAAATGGTTTCTTTTTCGGCTTTCGCTTTATTAACACGAGATACTAGTTCGTCTAAATCTGTGATTTTTTCGTCGATCCAACCTTGATCTAATCGTACTTGTGTGATTTTAGGATTTACTTCTGCACAAACGGTAATACAGCCAGCAATGTTTCCTGCTTTTGGTTGTGCACCAGACATGCCACCTAAGCCAGAGGTTACAAAAAGATTTCCTTGCGGTTCCTTTTTTATTTTTCTAAAACCATTTAAAACGGTAATTGTTGTTCCGTGAACAATTCCTTGCGGTCCAATATACATGAAACTTCCTGCAGTCATTTGTCCGTATTGGGTAACACCAAGCGCATTAAATTTTTCCCAATCGTCCGGTTTAGAATAATTAGGGATCATCATGCCGTTAGTCACTACAACACGTGGTGCATTTTTATGACTAGGAAATAATCCCATTGGATGCCCAGAGTACATCGCTAGTGTTTGCTCGTCATTCATTTCGGCTAAATACTTCATGGTTAATCGGTATTGTGCCCAATTGGAGAATACTGCTCCATTACCTCCGTAGGTAATTAATTCGTGTGGATGTTGTGCTACAGCATAATCTAAATTATTCTGAATCATCAACATAATAGCAGCGGCCTGTTTTGTTTTAGCAGGATATTCCTCTATTGGTCTTGCGTACATTTTGTAATCCGGACGTAGACGATACATATAAATTCTTCCGTAGGTTTCTAATTCGTTTTTAAACTCGGGAAGTAATTCTGCATGATGCTTTTTGTTAAAATAGCGTAGTGCATTACGAAGTGCTAGTTTTTTTTCTTCCGCAGATAAAATCGCTTTACGCTTTGGTGCATGATTTATATCTGCTTCGTATGCTTTTGGCTGAGGTAATATTTCTGGAATGCCTTCTAATATTTGATTTTTGAATGTCATAATGGTAACCGGCTTTACTTTTTTTATGTTGTTTTACGTGAAGTGGAGGTATTGTAACCGTAAGGACAATGTCTGCAACCGCTTTCGCAACAGTAACCACGTTTTAAATGGTATTGCGCTGTAAAGCATTTGTAGCCTTCGGGTGTTAGGTAGTAATCACCTTCTTCAAGAGGTATAAATTTCTTCATCTCACAAATATAATGTAATTTGGATTGATTTTTGAATGGTATAAAATATGATTTTTATTTCAAAATATATGGTTCCTAAAGGATATACGGGAATCGCCATTTTTCCTTTTATATTTTTAAAATATAGAAGTTTAAAGGAGGATATTGTTTTATTAAATCACGAGAAAATTCATTTAAGACAACAGTTAGAATTGTTGATTGTTCCGTTTTATATCTTGTATTTTTTGGAGTTTTTTGTGCGGTTTATTGGATGTCGAAATTGGCAGCAAGCGTATCGAAATATTTCCTTTGAAAGAGAAGCTTATATAAATGAAAAAGACCTTAATTATTTAAAATTAAGGCCTCTTTGGAATTTTGTAAAGTATTATTAATGTTTTAAAACTACTTTTTGAATTTTTTGTTTTCCGCTAGAAAGTATTGCTTTAACCATATAGGTTCCTTCCGAGAAATTGGGATTATTAATGCGAATTTCTGAAGCATTAATTTCTGTTTTGTTCATTAGAACTCTTCCTAAAAGATCATAAACTATCACTGTGCTAATGTTATTGTTTCCTGATTTCACTTTAATATAAGAATTACTCGGAGCTATAATTTCTAATCCAGATAATTCATAATCCTCGATGCTTAAAGCATTATCGGTATATCTTAATATGAATCTATCATTATAGGTGCCAGCATTTATATTAAAGCTATACGGATTAAAACGTAAATTATGTATGATATTAGTATAGGTGTCTTCAATAAAAATAGCTTGATTGGTATCTTGAAATAAACCATCTAACGTGTTTATTGCAATGGAATAATTTCCGTTTTCAGGAATTACGATTCCTAAAGGTACCGTGTCTGTATCTTGAAAAGGAAGTGCTTTACCTTGAATTGACATTTTCTCTTCTTCAATTAAGGAGTAAAAACTAATAGTTCCTCCAGCAAATTCATAACCGTCATATAATCTGTCATTATTGTTGGTAGCTCCTTCCACATAACCAACTAAAATAGAAGTTCCTATTTCATTTGGAGCAATAAGGTCTAGCCAAATTCTATGGCGTTCTATGTCTGAAGATTGTCTCGCAATGGATTCATTTGTTCTATAGAAATTACTGTTAATTAGTGTTTCATTACGCATACTATTATTAAAAATAACATCTTCATTTTGCGTTGCATTATCTAACATTAATACAAAGAAAGCTTGTCCTGCAGCAATGTCACCTCCAAAAGTAGCTGGATTAGAACCCGTAAAATTGTTGTCAATATATTCGTCACTATAATTATAGATGAAATCATAATAAAACGGACTGTCTTGATAACTTGGAGCAGTTTGATGTGTCCAAAAATAAATAGTACCATCTATATTCGGATTTGCAGCTATAAAGTCGGTATAAGATATTGCAGAAGGATAAGGATTACCAATTAAGTTCCAATTATCATCTTCGTTAGTAGCTTGAAAATCTCCAGAAGATGTATAAGGTCCACTTGTATGTGTGCCTCGGTTTATAGGAACCGTGATCATGCCATTTTGTGGTTTTCCGGAAAATTCGGTTGTATTGGTTGGTAAGCCAGTATCAGGAACCAAACCTCTTACAATATATCCTTTACCTTTACTCATGTTTCCAGAAGCAGCAACCCAATCACCGTGTGTGACTCCATTTAATGTTGGATTCCACTCGTAAATTAGTTCTCCTGTTGCCGCTGAAATATCGGTAACATTAAAATCTTCATCGGTTGGTGAACACCAGTAAATATAATCGTATGAATTTACGCCACTAGGCACTGTGCGTTGCATATTGATAATTCCATTACCTGTGTTGTTGTTTATATTAGGTCCAGATTCATAAACTTGAATTAAGCTTCCGGAATCTCTTATGTCTATAATTCCATCCAAATGAATCCAATCCATAACTTGTAAATTTGTGCCGGACAGAATTTCAACATAACCATTGGTATCTACGGTTAAATTTAATGCAGAAGCCAAAATTGGAGGAATTGGAATACCTGTCGGAATGTTGGTGTTATCTGCAATAGGGGAACGATTATTTGATAAGGCTATGTCTGGAATAAGAACACAATCACTAAGGTTTGGTACTCCAGAAGGTGTCCAGTTATCATGAACATACCAATTTGTATCAATAGAACCGTTCCATGTTTTACTGTTTTTAGTGACAGTAGCATCTATAGTACAGTTATTTTGATCTGTAGCTGTATATGTTTGTGTGCCGTTAGGGGCAGCATAAACAGTGTCAGTAAATCCTCCAGTATAAGGAGTGGTTAGTGTTGCGTCTGTATATAATCCAGCAATAGGAGACCATGTTATTTGTGGAATAGCAGGTTGGTCACCAGTTACTGTTACATTATCAATAGACCAAGAAATCATACCAAATGTTTCTCCCGTAAAACGAAACCTTATATAGAGTGTTGTGTTGCCATCTTGAGTAGAAATATCTAAATTTAAGGCAGTTGCTGTTATATCAGCATTTACAGGGGTAACATTGTAATGAGTAGTCCATGTAGCATTATTCGGAGAGGTTTCGATATAAATAGAATGCGGATAAGCTGCGCTATACCAATTAAAAGCATGTCTTAAATCTAATTGTAAATTTGTATAGGTATTAATATTTATGGCAGCAGAAGTTAGTGTCCAAGTTCCATCGTCAAATCCGGTATCCCATTCTAAAAGTGCTTCAGAAGCTGTTCCTCCAGCATTTGAAGTCGGAGAACTTAGCCATTGTGTGTCTGTTGTTGCGTTTACTGCTGTCCATCCAGAAATCCCACTACTAAAGTCATCAGAGAATAAAGTATTGGTACCGCTAGATCCGCCAGTAGCAGTTGCAATAAGTTCGGTGTAAATTAAAGTGCAATTATCTGCTCCAATTGGGCTGGTTGTTTCTGTTATTGTCATATTACAAAGTATACTACAGGTAATATCTGCAGCCCAACCAGATTGAGTGTTACTTCCATTACTAATAAATACAAAGGTCAATTCTCCATTAGGATTTGTAGCTGTGAAAGGCCCTGGAATTGTTGTTCCAGTGAATACACCTAAGGAAGTTGCTCCGTCTAGGACTTCTAAAGTGTCACCATTAGCAAGGTTAAAATCTGTGAAGGTCGTAGTTACGGCATCTCCAGTAGTTGTTGGAGAAAGAATGGTAGTTTCATTTTCACTGTTGGAATAATTTCCTCCAGCTCCACCGCTATCGTAAAAAGTTTCGCCACAGGATGGAATATTTGTAGTGCAGGTAATATCTGCGGCCCACCCAGCGTCTGTATATAAAAAGTCACTTTCAAATACAAAAGTTAATGCTCCCGAAGGATCTGTAGAGGTGAAAGGTCCGGGGATGCCTGTTCCTGCATAAGTTCCAATTAACGGATATGTATCATTAGGACCATCATAAACAAATAATTCGTCGCAACATGCTTCCGAATCGAAGGATGTAAATGTTACGGTTATTATTTCTCCAGGATTATCAGGAAAGAAGGTAGTTGTTTGATCTTCATCATTAGAATAGTTGCCGCCGGCACCACCACTATCGTAAAAAGTTGAACCACAAATAATAGGAGCAACATAAGGTGCGCAAGTAATGCTAGCTTCCCAACCATCATAAGTTATGGAGCTATCACTATCAAAAACAAAGGTTAATGCGCCTGTTGGATGAGACGATGTAAAAGGACCGGGAACTGTTGTACCGTTAAAAGCGCCTAGTAGAGTTGATGTGTTATTTGGACCATCATAGACATATAAATCGTCAGCATATTCTAGGTCAAATAATGTAAAAGTAACAGTAACGGCGTCTGTTGCAATATCTGGGTAGAAGGTGGTTGTTGTTAATTCGTTGTTTGTATAACTTCCTGTAGAGCCACCGCTATCAAAAAAGAAAGAGCTACAAGTTGGGGGTATGGTACAAGAAACATCGGCTTCCCATCCATCACTTGTACCTGTGCTATTACTTGTGAAAACAAAGGTTAGATCTCCATACGCATTAGTGGACGTATAAGAGGAAGGGGCAGTAGTTACATTGCCAAGACTAGGGGAAGTAGCATCCGGCCCATCATATACGGTTAAAACATCTCCTGCGAGTATATTGAATGCTGTGAAGTCCACGGTGACAGTACCTCCAGTTGTGGTTGGGGAGATAGTGGTAGTTGTAGTTTCGTTATTTAGATAATCTCTAGAATTTCCTCCTATGTCATAAAAATTCGTGCCACAAGTTGGTGGCGGTGGCGGCATAGTACATGTAACATCTGTTTCCCAACCAGTACCTACATCAGAAGCATTGCTGGTAAATACAAATGTTAATGTTCCTGTGGCATCTGTAGAGTTAAAAGATGCAGGAGCACTTGTTACTGTGCCTAAACTTGGAAAGGTGTTATCTGGACCATTATATACTGTTAAATTGTCACCAGAAAGTACATTAAAGGCCGTGAAATCTACGGTAATCGTGCCTCCAACAGTATCTGGATAAATAGTTGTGGTAGTTGTTTCATTGTTAGAATAACTTCCTGCATTTCCTCCAGAATCGTAAAAATTCCCACCACACACAGGAATGTCTGCGCAACTTGTAGTTCCTGTACCTCCTGTTTGTTGTAGTGTTATAAAACCTGGGTCATCACTGTAATTCGTTATTAAAACAACATAGATTTGACCAGATAAGCCACCTGAGATAGTCATGTCTTCCGTAGGTGCTATACTAAAACTGCAATCTGTAATGTCGTCTGTAGCATATGGGTAAAACGCTGGGTTAGTAGTGTTGTTGGGACATGCTGTTGGGGTGCAGGCAGTTAATGTAATGGCTGCATTGGCTGCGGCAAGTGAAGGAAATGGTCCCCAAGAAATGAAATCAACATCTAGACCTACTCCTCCAGCAGTTTCTTGAGAGATGGTGAAAAATAAATCACCAGGTTGTTCGACTTGTAGGAAATAATAAGCAGGGTTCGGAATAGTACCTAAGCATCCAACATTTGTTAGATTTGGGTTTCCTGTAACATTTGGAAATACTAATCCAGAGCCTCCAGAACAAAATTGGTCTGCAGTCGCTACCGAGTTTCCTTGAGAAAAAGTGGTTTGTATAAAAAAGCTACATATAAGTAGAAGTGTAATTTTTTTCATGTTTATGCTGTTTTAGGGTTGTTGTTCCATTATAGGAAACTAGAAAATTGCCACTCCGTGTAGCTTGTATCTGAGTTGGTGTCTATTTTGGCACGCCATTTAAAGCATTTGCTATTTAGTTCTGAAAATCCTAAAGTAAGATTGCTCTTATAATTCGTAGAAAAACCTTGTATGTTGTGTGTGATTTTTTCAGAGCGATTGGTGCCGTTCAATTTATTCCAGCAAGCATTAAGAGGTTGTACTTCAATAGCTAATGAAAGTTGTTCTTTGTTGTTTACCTGTGTGAAATCCCAAGAAATAAGGATGTCTGGTATCTGGCTGTTATCACTTCTAACAGTTTTTGTATTAAAGTTGTGTCCTTCAGCTAGGTTTGTAGTATTTTGTGCTCTAGAATTTAAGCTTAATAAAATAAGGAGAAGGAATATGAAGTATTTCCTTTTTTTGGTTTCCTTCTTTTTAAATTGTGTAAGGTGTAATTTTTTCATCATAAACTTTAATTTTGGAACATAAGTTTATGTCAAAAAGACATTATAAGGAAAGGTAAATCGTAGATTTTGGGGAATCTATAAAGGATGAAGTATTTGTAATTAATTTAACGTTTTTATTAAATTAAATTCAATCTATTAACATCTTTAGCTAAAATAGTATAATTATTAACAATAATAGAAAAATTTTTGTTTAAATGAAGACTTCGACTGTTAAAGTGGGTTTGAATGCTGATTGTCAGATTTTTGTAAGAAAAACGTATCTGAATCATGCATTTGTTTCTGGGAATAAATTAAGTAAGCTGAAGTATAATATCATAGAAGCTAAGCGTCAGGGTAAAACGACTTTGGTGACTTTTGGAGGTGCTTTTTCAAATCATATTGCAGCTGTTGCAGCTGTAGGAAAAGAATATGGTTTTAATACGGTTGGTGTTATTCGTGGGGAAGAGTTAGCAAATAAGGTAAGCGAAAATCCTACCTTGAGCTTTGCTAAACAACAAGGCATGCAATTTCAATTTGTGTCACGAGAAGCGTTTAGAAGTAAAACATCTGATTTATTTATAAAGGAATTAAAAGATCTGTTTGGTGACTTTTATTTAATTCCTGAAGGAGGAACAAACGCCCTAGCAGTAAAAGGTTGTGAAGAAATTTTAGTTGAAGGCGATGAGGAATATGATTATATATGTTGCCCTGTAGGAACCGGAGGAACGATTTCTGGGATTATTAACGCTAGTTTTCCGCATCAAAGAATTCTAGGATTTCCGGCATTAAAAGGAGACTTTTTACAAGAAGAAATTAGTAAATTTACCAACGGAACAAATTGGGAGTTGATAACGGATTATCATTTTGGTGGTTATGCTAAAATAAATCCGGCTTTAATAACGTTTATCAATAGCTTTAAAAAAGAAAATAATATACCATTAGATCCAGTGTATACAGGGAAAATGCTGTTCGGTATTCAAGATTTAATAGCAAAAGGATTTTTTCCGAAGCATTCCAAAATATTAGTCATCCATACTGGAGGATTACAAGGAATTGAAGGCATGAATACCGTTTTAAAAAAGAAGAATTTACCATTGATTGAATAAAAAATGAAGAAAATAATTATTGTAAGCTGTTTAGCGTTGTTTATGTTTAGTTGTGGGACAAGTAAAAAAGTAGTTCCTAAAAAAAATAAAAGAGAGGTAGTGGTTAAAAACAGGGAGAAAGAGCCAGAACCAGAAACGGTAACTACTCCTGAAATTACACCAGCTACTCCAGAGGTTTATGCAAACTCTACCGAAGAATATGTTGCCATTTATAGCGATATAGCGCAAGATGAAATGCGTAAATATGGTATTCCTGCCAGTATTACTTTGGCGCAAGGGATTTTAGAATCGGGCTCTGGAAAAGGAAGACTTTCCGTAGAAGCGAATAATCATTTCGGAATTAAATGCCACGATTGGACTGGAGCAAAAATTTATCACGATGATGATGCGTCACAGGAATGTTTCCGTAAATATAATAACTCTAAATATTCGTTTAGAGATCACTCCCTTTTCCTAACAGGAAGAAGTCGTTATAGCAAATTGTTTGATTTTGAAAAAGATGATTATGAATCTTGGGCAAAAGGATTGCGTGCTGCAGGTTATGCAACCGATAGAAAGTATCCAACTAAATTGATTAGTTTAATTGAGCGTTATCAATTACATAGATTTGATGCAGAAGTATTAGGGAAAACTGCAGATAATAATGATAAACACACCGTAGCAAAAGGAGATACATTATATTCTATTTCTAAAAAACATAAAATTACAGTAAAAGAACTTCAAGAATTAAATGGTTTAGAAGGTACAGGCTTATTTGTAGGTCAGGTGCTTTTTGTAAAACCAATGCCAAAAGATTATTAAATTTCATGAACTATACACGTAGTAGCGCATTATTTGCGCAAGCAGAAAAAGTGATTCCCGGAGGAGTAAATTCTCCTGTAAGAGCATTCAATGCCGTAGGAGGAACGCCCGTATTTATTAAAGAAGCAAAAGGAGCTTACTTAATAGATGAAGATAATAACCAATACATAGATTATATAAACTCTTGGGGACCAATGATACTTGGTCATGCTTTTCAGCCCGTTGTAGATGCGGTTGTAGAGAAAACCAAAAAAGGAACTTCTTTTGGTACACCAACAGAGATCGAAACGCAAATTGCGGAGTTAGCAGTTGCTATGGTTCCGAATATAGAAATGATTCGTTTTGTAAATTCAGGAACAGAAGCTTGCATGAGTGCTGTGCGTCTCGCTCGTGGTTTTACAGGAAAAGACAAAATTATCAAGTTTGCGGGGTGTTATCACGGACATAGCGATTCGTTTTTAATACAAGCAGGAAGTGGTGCCGTTACTTTTGGGTCACCAAATAGTCCAGGAGTTACAGCCGGTACTGCAAAAGATACTTTGCTTGCAACTTACAATGATATAGCAAATGTTGCTCAAATTGTGGAAGCGAATAAAGGCGAAATAGCTTGTGTTATTTTAGAGCCTGTTGCTGGAAATATGGGTTGTATTCCTCCGAAGAATAATTTTTTACAAGAGTTACGAAAGCTTTGTACTGCTAATAATATTCTTTTAGTTTTTGATGAGGTTATGACCGGTTTCCGATTAGCAAAAGGTGGTGCGCAAGAACTATATGATATAAAAGCAGATATTGTTTGTTTTGGAAAAGTAATTGGTGGTGGTCTGCCAGTAGGTGCATTTGCGGCGAATAAAGAAATTATGAGTTATTTAGCGCCTCTTGGTCCTGTGTATCAAGCTGGAACTTTAAGCGGAAATCCGTTAGCAATGGCTGCTGGTTTGGCGATGTTGCAAGAATTAAATGGCGACAATGAAATCTATAACCGTCTAGCGGAAAAAACCGAATATTTACACAAAGGTATTGCTGAAGTATTAATCCAAAATAATATTACACATACCATAAATAGAATAGGTTCTATGATTTCTGTGCATTTTGCAGCAGGTGAAGTGTTAGATTTTAAAACTTCTGCGGAAGGAAATAACGAAACTTTTAAAAAGTTCTTTCACGGTATGTTAAATGAAGGCGTTTACATTGCGCCAAGCGCTTTTGAGACTTGGTTTATAACAGATGCTTTGACGTATGAAGATTTAGATAAAACAATTGGTGCTGTAGCTGCAGTTACTAAGACTCTATAAAATAAAAAGCACCTTAAAAGATATTCTTTTAAGGTGCTTTAAAAAAAACTAAAAACTAACTATACTACTCTTCTTTAGATTCGCGATCGCGATCTCCTTTTTTACCTTTTCCTTTTTTGTGGTGTTTTTTACCTTGCTTAGATTCCCATTTTGCATATTGCTCTGCATTTAAAATACTTTTCATTTTTTTCTTTGTTGCAATTTGAGCATCCAATCTGTCATTTTTCATTTGAAGCCTTTCTTCTTTACTTGGTTTTTCTTCCGAGTCTTTTTTGCTTTTTCTAGCTTCCATTTGTGCTTTTCTAGCAATTGCATTTTCTAAATTAATAGCGCCAACTTCTTTTTGTTGTGCTTCCGTTAGATCTAAATCTAAAGTCATTTTTTTAGTTTGTAATTGTGCCATTTCTTCTGGAGCTAAATTTACTTTTCTACCTTTTTCTCCTCTTTTTTCCTGCGCACTAACTTGTATAGTTACTAAGGCTAATGCTATAATTAATAATTTTTTCATTTGTTTATGTTTTATTGTTATTTGTATCTAAGACGTTGAAAAAATCAAATGGTTTAATAGCGAAAATGTTTTTAACAACTAATTAACGAACTGTACTTGTTCAATTAAGCGCAGCGTGGTTTCCAATAAAGCTCTTTTTTCCATCTTGCTTTTTAGCCAAGCATAGAAGCTTATTACAAAAATGTCTTCTTGTTTTGCAGGAATCCATTCAAAAGAATCTTCCACTAAATTCTTGAATTTATCTGTTGTAATAATTTCTGGTTGCTTGTAGAATTTTTCCACAAAACTTAAATAGGTGGTGACACGTTCTTGATTAATTTCTTTTAAATATGCATTGTATTGCCTTTTGAAACTTTGAAGCCTGGATTCTATAATGTCAATATCACCAAGTTCTACTTGTAATAATATTTCGGTAAGGTTCTTTTTGATAGTCCATTCTATTCCGGCTTTTTCTATGTAATAGTTGTCGGTGTGGTAAAATTTAGAAAAAACTTGCTTTGCTTTCGTTAGGTTCTCGTTTTGAATGTAAAACATAATTAAGCTTAAACGAATATCTAATAACGTTTCTGTGTCTGTATGTTTTGCATGTAAGTAAGGTGCTAAATAAGATATTGCTTCTTCTTGTTTATTGGAGTAATTTAAATTTAGAGCGATAAGTAAATCGTGTTTTAATATAAAGGTGTTGTAGTGCTTCCTTTTATTGCTAAGCATAAGGTTATGCATGACTTCTAAGTGTGCCTTCGATGGTTTGAATTTTTTATTTCGGAATAACGCATTTGCAATCATATAAACCACTTGAATATGATAGAATAATTCTTTCTCATTTGTTTTACGAAGCTTTATAATAGCGTAGGTTTTCATTAAGAAAGATTCGATTTTTAAATAATCTTTAGTAACAAAGGCCGAAATACTTACAATATGCATTAATTGGTATAGCGATTTAAAAGAAATAGAATCGTGTATATTAATATGATGTTCTTTTAGCGTATCATTCAATAAGGTTTCAAAATCTACAATTTCTTTCTTATAAGCAATGTTATTCAATGCTTGTCGGATTTTTGCATAAACAATATTGAGTTGATCCTCTAAATAGTGTTTCTTTTGATTACTATTATATTTTAAAATCAGTTGCTCCATATCTACGGATGGATTTGTGTAAGCATACTGAATTTTTATACTGTAAATCTCATTGAGTATCGCGAATAAATGGTGTTCTGTTGCAAGAGTTTCCGCTTTGTCTAAAATGTGATAGGCAACTTTAGCTTCTTTCATTAAAAAGAAGTTTCGCGAAGCAAGAATGAATTTTATGATTTGCATGTCAATCGAATTCTCTTCCTCTAGATTGGTGTTTGCAATAAAATCAATGATCGATAAGTATAGTCTTTTTCGTAATGCGTGATATGCATTTTTGCTAGATGTATTATAAAGGCTTGTAAAAATAGCATCAGACGAAAGCGCATTCTTCGCAATTAACTTAAATAAAGCCACATTTTTGATATCGTTTCTTTTGTTCTTTTTCTTAAGATATATAAGGAATCGTTGCTGTTCTTCGGAAGAAAATGTAGAAATGATCGTGTTTAAATTAGTCATTTAATCGTCAGTATTATTTAAATATAAGTACTAAATATAAGAAATATGTTTATTTGTTATGTAAAAATATCGTCAGTATTATTAGAATTTTGTGTTTGGATACTTTCTGAAGTGTTACATATTTGTCCCAATAATCATTTAAAACAAAATAATATGGATTATCAAACAACGGTTTCAGGAAATGAAACAAAAAACAAGAAGAAGATTAAAAAAGAAGTAAAAGCATTCGATCAAAAACCAACCAACGCATTTATAGGTGCTTCCTGGTCTGTTTTATTAGTCGGCGTAGTTTCCTATTGCATCGGTTTATGGAATGCAGGAATGGAATTAAACGAAAAAGGCTATTACTTCACCGTTTTACTTTTTGGTTTGTTCTCGGTTATTTCTGTTCAAAAAGCAGTTAGAGACAAAATGGAAAATATTCAGGTTACCGAAATGTATTACAGTATCAGTTGGTTTACAACCATTGTATCTATTGCATTATTAGTGGTAGGTCTATGGAATGCCGATTTAGAACTTAGTGAAAAAGGTTTTTATGCCATGTCCTTTGTATTGAGTTTGTTTGCCGCAATTGCAGTGCAAAAAAACACAAGAGATGTTGCATTTATAGATAATAACAACGAAACAGAAGAGCTTTAAAACTTTGTTTTGATGATTGGTTTTTATAAACCCAAAGCCTCGCAATTCGTTTTGCGAGGTTTTAAACCAAAGAACTATCGCTATCTTTAAATTTTAAATGAAGAAGTCATGCACTCAAAAATTATAAAAGAATTACCAGATTTGATTAAAAATGAAGTGATTTCAAAAGAAGTCGCTTTAAAAATCGAATCGTATTATAGATCCAAGGAAGAAAATGCACCTAATAAACTGTTCTTAGTTTTTGGCGTATTTGGTTCTTTATTAATAGGACTAGGTCTTATTTTAATGCTTGCCCATAACTGGGATCAATTTTCAAGAGCTATTAAAACGATATTCGCTTTTCTGCCTTTGGTTATCGGACAACTTTTTGTTGGCTATTCTATCTTGAAAAAGAAAAGTCGCACCTGGAAAGAAGCTTCCGGAACCTTTCTCTTTTTTGCCGTTGGTGCTAGTATTGCTTTGGTGAGTCAGATTTATCATCTACCAGGAGATTTAAGTAGCTTTTTATTAACTTGGATAGTACTTTGTTTACCTGTAATTTATTTACTAAAATCACATGTTTTAGCAATATTACATATTGTTTTTGCAACCTATTTTGCTTGTGAAAGTGGTTATGGCTATTCCTCTTCAGGGAACTCACCTTGGTTGTACATTCTAATGATTGCTTTGGTTTTACCGCACTATTATATGCTGTTGAAACAAAATCCTAAAGCAAATATTACATCGCTTTTAAATTGGTTTATTCCTTTAAGTGCAACGATTGTTCTTGGCGCATTTGTAGAAATAAATTATAGTATTGGTTTCTTATTGTATATAATTCTTTTCGGATTGTTTTACAATATTGGGAAAATTCCTTTTTTCTATACCCAGCAATTAAGACGAAATGGATATATCATTATTGGTTCTATAGGAACTATTATCATTCTGTTATGGACGAGCTTTACATGGATTTGGGAAGATTTAATACGAGAAGTGGTTTTCTTTTCGAACGAGTTTTACATTGCTATTGCTTTATTTTTAGGAGCTCTTGCGGTTCTAGGCTATTCCTATTACAAGAAATGGATGAAAGGGTTTCATTTGTTTCAATATGTGTTTATCTTTTTTAGTATGCTCTTTTTCTTCGGATTTTCTTCGGAAACCATACCAACCATTTTAGTGAACGTTTTTCTATTTGTCTTAGGATTAATAACCATAAAAATAGGAGCAGATCGCTTTCATTTTGGGGTTTTAAATTATGGATTATTCATTATAACAAGCTTAGTGGTTTGTAGATTTTTTGACACAAACATGTCTTTTGTTATAAGAGGATTATTGTTTGTAACCGTTGGTTTCGGATTTTTTATAACCAATTATTGGATGCTTAAAAAACAAAAACAAACAGTTAAAAAATAAGGTACACATGAAAACAATTCCCCTATTTATTTTATTCGTCCTAGTAGCACTTATACAATTATTTGTACCTGCTCAAATGATTTTTAATCAAGAAAACACGCTAGAAGAAGGTACAGCGTATAAGTTTAGAACGCAGCCTATTGATCCCACAGATCCTTTCCGTGGAAAATATATAACACTTCGCTATGATATAAATGCATACCCAACAACAGATTCTATTTGGGAACCACAACAAGATATTTTTGTCTATCTAAAAACAGACAGTTTAGGGTTTGGAAAAATTGACCAAGTAAGTAAAATACCTTTAGAAGCGGAAGCGGAATATATTATTGCTAAAGTGAATGTGTATGATAAATATCAAGACGTACTGCGTATTCATTTGCCTTTTGATCGTTTTTATATGAAGGAAACAAAAGCTAAAGATGCTGAAATTGCACATAGAAAAGCACAGCGTGATAGCTTGCCAAATAATACGTACGCTTTAGTTTTTGTTAAGGATGGCGCTTCGGTTTTAGAGAATGTATTTATAAATGATATTCCTATATCTGATTATGTTGAAAAGTAGCATATTATTGGCTAACTTTGAATATAAACTAATCTAGATATAAAAATGAAACAATTTATAATTCTTTTAATTACTGCTTCTTTTGTGTTTTCTTGTAAAACAGATAAAAAGAACATCGATGAAATAGTAGAAGTAACCCAAACAGAAATGGAACAGAATTTAAATAAATACGTGTCGGTGAAACTTACTGCAGATGTAAGTGTCCTTACCGAAAACGAACAAAAAATGCTTCCTATTTTAATCGATGCAGCAAATAAAATGAACGATTTGTTTTGGTATGAATCTTATGGCGATTGTGATGCTTTGTTAAATACTATTTCAGATAAAGACACCAAGCAATTTGTGAAAATTAATTATGGACCTTGGGATAGGTTAAATGGAAATATCTCTTTTGTAGAAGGAATCGAAGCGAAGCCTTTAGGTGCAAACTTTTATCCGAAAGACATGACAAAAGAAGAGTTTGAAGCAGCGGATATGGTAGATAAGTCTAGCATTTATAATTTTGTGCGTCGTGATGAAAACGGAAAATTATTTACTATTCCATATCATGAAAAGTTTAAACATGAAGTAGAGGAGGTTTCCGAGTTATTATTAGAAGCTTCTACGCTTGCTGAGGATGCAGGATTAAAAAACTATTTAGAATTACGTGCGGCAGCAATGTTGAATGACGAATACCAAAAAAGTGATTTTGCTTGGATGGATATGAAAACAAATACATTGGATATTGTTATCGGTCCAATTGAAACCTACGAAGACCAAATGTTTGGAAACAAAGCGTCTCATGAAGGCTATGTGCTTATTAAAGATCAAGCGTGGAGTAAACGTTTAGAGAAGTTTTCGGCATACTTACCAGAACTTCAAAAAGGATTACCTGTAGATGCTGCTTATAAAAAAGAAACGCCGGGAACCGATAGCGATTTAAATGCGTATGATGTGGTGTTTTATGCTGGAGATTGTAATTCTGGTGGAAAAACGATCGCAATAAATTTACCAAATGACGAAGAAGTACAATTAGCAAAAGGAACGAGAAGATTGCAACTTAAAAATGCAATGCAAGCGAAGTTTGATAAAATATTAGTTCCAATTTCGGAAGTGTTAATAGATGAAAGTCAGCGTAAACACATCACCTTTGATGCCTTTTTTGCAAATACGATGTTTCATGAAGTTGCTCATGGTTTAGGAATTAAAAATACGATTGATGGAAAAGGGACCGTTAGAGAATCTTTAAAAGAACATTCTAGTGCACTAGAAGAAGGTAAAGCAGATATTCTTGGTTTATATATGATTCAGCAATTACACGCTAAAGGCGAATTGGAAGAAGATATTAAAGATAATATGGTGACTTTTATGGCTGGTATTTTTAGATCGGTACGTTTCGGAGCTTCTTCAGCACATGGAAAAGCAAATATGATTCGTTTTAATTTCTTTAAAGAAAAAGGCGCTTTTACTAGAAATGAAGATGGTACTTTTAAAGTGAACTTTGATAAAATGGAAGTTGCGATGACCGATTTGTCGAATCTTATTTTAACGCTTCAAGGAAATGGAGATTATGATGGTGTAGCAAAATTGGTAGCAGATAAAGGCGTTATTTCTTCCGGATTACAAGCCGATTTAGATCGATTAAGTGCTGCTAATATTCCTGTAGATGTTGTTTTTGAACAAGGAAAAAAGGTGCTTGGTTTATAGATGGAATAGAAAATAGAAAAGAGAGAATAGAGAATAGAGAATAGAGAATATAAAAAAAAGGCTTCCGTGAAAACGAAAGCCTTTTTTTTGTGTTTATTTTAATGTAAACTATAAAGAATCTACAAATTGTTCAATTAAATCATAACCTTCATCATGTATGATTGTTGTTCCAATATACGGCATAGAATACCCATTTAAATAGTTTTGGGTTCTAGCTAAAATGGTGTATCTAAACGTGTAAATGTCGGTATTATCAAAAGGCGTTTCATATCTAAAATCTAGACTGCTAAGCAGGTCACAAGTTCCTCCTGGTTGGTGACAATGTGCGCAGTTTACATCAAAATAAGCTCTAGTTCTTTCCATTAAACTATAATCATCTCTGTTGGTCCAATCTGGTAAAACAGATACAATAGAAGGATCTGTAAGGTTAGAAAGGTAATTGTTATCTATAAAATCTTGTAGTTGGTTATTAAAATGCATAGAACGTAATTTTGGTCCTAAGGGAAGTATCTGCTCGTTATTACTATGGCACTGAAAACAATCTGTGTTAGACGGTATTTGGTAATTTAAATTCTTTGTGTCTCCACTATTATCGACATAGCTATAAGCAACTACACTTCCATCGGTATCTAAAGTTGCTTCGGTTTGAGCAGCATTCCATTTATAATTTCCTGTAACCCAAGCGCCACTTTGTTTTATTAAAACTCTAGTTTCCATAATTCGCTTTCCTAATGTTTCATCACGTTCATCATTAAAATAGTAGAATGTTTTTGCAATAACAGTATTGTCAGGAAATGCTGGTAAACCATTATCTACATATTGCATCGTTTCGCCAGAAGGCAAAGCAATTAAGCGTTGTTTATGTGAGTAATCTGTAAATAAAGGAGTTGTTAAGTCATATTCAAAAGCATAAATACTCGGTGTTAAATCTTCAAGAGTACCAGAAAAGATATTAAGATCGGAAAGATTATTTAGCAGTTGAGGAATAACTGCGGGAGCTGCTGTAGTAAAGGTTACAACTTCTGTTTGCATACTCACATTATCGCTACAAATAGATTGTATATATACTTGGTATGTAGTGTTTGCTTCTAAGTTCACTAAAGTTGCGGTTGTTTCTGTGACTTGTACAACTTCGCCTAAGCCTAACATAAAACCAGAAATACCATATTCTAAATTATAGGTTGCAGAAGTATTACTGTCTTCCCAAGAAATGATAGCACTTTCATGGGGTGTATCACTAATTTGAATGTTGGTTGGTACGGTGCATTGCGTGATAAAGTCGTCGTCAAGATCATTAAAACAAGACACTAATGTAAATGCAAATAATAGGGTGAAAATTACTTTCTTCATGATATTAGATTAAATAGCAGTCGTGAAAGTAATAAAATGGTTGTTAAAATGAATAAAAAATGCCTATAAATTCAATTTATAGGCATTTTTTAAAAGAAATGAATACCGTTTTTCTTAATTCAGTATTAGTTTTTTAGTCGTTGTTTTAGCATTCGTCTTAACAACCGCTATATAAACTCCTTTTTGTAAATGCTTTAGATTTATGGATTCTACGGTCTGTAGGTTTGTTTTTGTGTATACTTCTTTTCCTAATACATCATAGATCGTTATGGAATTATTCATACTGTTGTTATCTGAAATATTAAGATGCACCATACCATTTGTACTCGGATTTGGATATATTTTAAATGTATTCTGTTCGTTTTCATTAATACTTAATGGATTCGAACTAGCAAATTCTAATAAAGCACCCAAAGCACCTTTAGTGACTTCGGTTAAAAATGCAGGATCCATATTTGCTAAAGTATCTGTCGGTGAGTGCGGATGTGAGGATTCGTTTGTTTCATACAAACCCGTTATAATTTCACCGTTATTTTCAAAAGGAATATAATCGGATGCATAGGCATAAGAGATTTGTGTGTCTAGGCTAGAATAAAATTCTATAGAATTAGCAAGAATTGTTGTCATTGCTGATGAAGCACTATTGTTTGCTGGAGGATTACTTCTATCTTCTTCGCAAGTAATCGTATTGTTTGTTTCTCCACTAACACCGCCTACTTGATCAATATTAAAAACCAAATGAATATCTAAATTATCTATGTTTACGGTATTATCTACATAATAATTACTACCAACTAAACCATCTTCTTCTCCACTAAAGTGTATAAATTTTATAGAATACTCGGTATTTATATCTTTTAATAATCTGGCTATTTCTAGTAATAAAACAGTGCCACTACCATTGTCATTAGTTCCAGGGCCATTAATAGTGTCATAATGCGCGTCAATAATTATAAAGGTATTTGGATAAACAGTTCCCGTTTTAGTAATAATGATATTATTGCTTGTTCCAGAAGAATAGGTGAAAGGTTGTAAAACAACATCGGTATAACCTAAAGAAGTATAGCGTGAAGAAATCCAGTTTTCTGCATCGGTTAAATTAGTAGAACCAACATCTTTTACTCCAAAACCCTCAAAGGTAGTTAAGTCTGCAAGTATATTTGTAGCAGAAACATTGTCTACAACACTTTGGTAGTAGGTGTTGTAATTTTGAGCGTAGGTTGTTACACTTATAAAAAGTAGTAATATCGTTTTTGTAAATTTGGATTTCATCAATAGTAATTTTATGCTAAAGTATAATAATTTTTACTACTAGTTAAGTACGCAGGTTATAGTTACGGTTGCTTCTGTGCCAACTCGCATGGTACCAAACTCTTCGCCTATTTTATAATCGAATCTATTGATTACTAAATTACCTGTAAATGTGTTTTCTGAAAAAGTAAAGGGAATTTCAACATCTTTACTAACTCCGTGAATTGTTAGGTTTCCTGTAGTTTGATATCCACTGGATGTTTTTGTGATGGACGAAGATTCAAAACAAATCTTTGGATATTTTTCAACATCAAAGAAATCGGATGTGCGTAAATGAGTATCTCTTTTATTATTTTTAGTATTTATAGTAGCTGCATCTACACAAATATCAAAGTTTGCAGATTGTAAATCGGCCGTGTCTAAATGGAAATCGCCTTGCATTCCTGTAAACGTTCCTTTTACTTTAAAGATGCCGCCTCCAGTAATATGAAAGTTGATTTTAGATTTTTCTTTGTTTATCGTTTGCTGTGCTCTACTTGTAGAAGTGCTACAAATAAACAATAAGGCCAATAAAAATGCGATGTTTTTCATGTTTTCTAATTATTATATACAAATAGTCGAATTAAAAGGATAATAATTTCAACGGCATTCATTAAAACGAACGCTAAAGAGCAACGCAGGTTATTTTAATTTTTACCATAGTACCAATAACGAAAGGGTTTTGGTTTTCACCAAGATGATAATCGGTTCTATTTATTTTAAATTCTCCAACAAAGGTTTTGTTTTTATAGGTAAACGGAATACTAACATCTCGCGTAACACCTAACATAGTTAGTTTTCCAGTTGCTGTATAACCAGTTTCTGCTCTTTTTATAGTGGAAGATGTAAAACAAATGGTTGGATTATTAGCGACATAAAAGAAATCTTCCGAACGTAAATGTGTGTCTCTTTTTTCGTTTTCGGTATCTACCGTTTCTGCAGCAATACAGACATTAATGTTAGACGTGCTCCAATCTTCCGGATCTATATTTAGGGTTCCTGTCATTTCTTTAAATGTGCCTTTCACGTTACTTAAAACCAAATTGTTAATTTTAAAATCAACAACAGATTTTTCTGTATTCACATTTTGAGCTTGAAATGCAATTGGAAATAAAAATAAAAGCACTAGTAAAAGGGATAACTTTTTCATTTTTAAAAGTTTTAATTCTAGTTATTGCTTAGGGAGTAATTAGAACTAAATATAATAAAAAAAAAGGAACTACATTTCTGTAATTCCTTTAGTTTCCACATTTTTCCTGTTTGTTTTTTGAAAGTCTTTGCTTTAAAAATGAAATGTTCTGTGATTAGCAACCCAATAATCCGAAAGAGACTACAAGTTCTTGATCTATTTTTTCTCCTTTTTCATTTTCAGCAGGTTTCCATTTTTGATTGGTTTTAGTAATAAGTTCGATCATCGCTTTATCTACTAAAGGATAATTGGAGGTTCTATCTAATCTAGTATTTTCTATGTTTCCTTCTTTAGTAACCGTAAAATATAGTTTTGCGGCTTGTAGTTTATTTTGATCTACTTCTTTTCTAGCTTCTTTGCTGTTTTCTTTTAAATAGTTTTGCAAAGCGTCTTTACCTTCTATATAGACTGCTTGCTTTTCTGGAACAATGGTAAGATGCGGCGAAGCATAGTTGTATTCTAATTTTCCGGTGGTGTTGTTCTTTTCTTGATAATCTATTCTAATTAAAAAATTAGTGGCATAATTAGCTGTTTGCAAAAGTTCTAATTGCGCTTTGGTTAATGTTTTGCTATATCCAATTGCTCGTTTTTGGGTTTGTATATCATTTTCAATAATAATAACTTCAACCGATTTTAATATTTCAATATTCCATAATTCTTCCCAACTAAAGAAATCTTCAATAGAGGTTGCCTTGGCAATGTCTCCTTTTTTAATAGGACTAAATCTAGGGCCAACATTATAATTAAAATCTTCTGTTGGTATTGTTGCTTCGGTGTAGTTTATTAATATAGGACCAATAGGTGGTTTAAAATGTGAATTGGAATTTATTGGTTCTTCCGTAGTTGTATTAACGGCAAGGTCGCTTTTAGCAGAAGCTTCCGTTTTTGAATCCTTCCAATTTAGTACTCCAAAAGCGGTTAGACTTAACATAATAAGAACTGCACATAATATAATAAGGCTCTTTTTCATAATAGGTATATTTAATGATTAATAATTAATTCCTTTTTGAACTACTGTAAAACTACAAGATGGATATATGGAAAATGTCAAAAGAATGTAAAAGAAGTGTCAACTATTGTAAAAAGTCCTGAAATTGTATGTTATTTACCAATACTTATGAATAATATGATGATACCTTTATGGAAGCGCTTTTCTTTATGCGCACTTTTTATTTGCATTTTATCTTGTAATAAAGAGACTAATGACCACTTTCCGGAACTCGTAAAAGTGTCTTTGCGTGAAGTCGGACATCAATTATTACTCACAAATGGAGACAGTACTTCTGTGGTTAGTCCGGTAATTGCTTTAGATGAAAATAAATTTCAAGTAACCTTTGAAAACACCTTAAGCATTCAGCCAGATAGTTTGGTAGCTATTATTAAACGTA
Organism: uncultured Flavobacteriaceae bacterium; assembly: GCA_947502495.1. Taxonomy (GTDB): domain Bacteria; phylum Bacteroidota; class Bacteroidia; order Flavobacteriales; family Flavobacteriaceae; genus Oceanihabitans. The sequence goes on from CANNAC010000007.1 coordinate 182,591, forward strand.
GTTTTGAAAAAGCAGATTTACCCCAACATTATATAACCGAAGTAACACAATGTGAAGATTTTGAAGTTGCCTACAGTTATGCCATGCAAGAAAATAATGAGAAAGGAATTATACCTTGCCGCGGGAGAGAATTAATAAAAGGATGTTATCAGGTTGCCGTACAGTTTACCAAAGTCACCGCACAAAATAAAACTCAAACCAAAATTCTATATATATTGTTTTTAGTGTTTTTGTTACTGCTTGTTGTTTTTTCGTATAGACGTACATCGAAACAAAAAGTAGAAGCAGATGCTGTTGATTTTACCGCTTTAGGAAGATTTAAATTTTATCCAGAACAAAATAAATTGATAAAAGAAGCTACCGAGATTAGCCTGTCTAAAAAAGAATGTGAATTACTAGCACTTTTTGTAGCACAGCCCAATCAAGTAATTAAACGAGAAGAGCTAACTAAAAAAGTTTGGGAAGACAAAGGCGTTATTGTTGGTAGAAGTTTAGATACCTATATTTCTAAATTGCGAAACAAGTTAAAAGAGGATAGCTCTATTAAAATAATTAATGTACATGGTGTTGGTTATAAGTTAGAGGTTCATTAGTAATATAAACTGCTAGGCTATTTTTAACGCTTTAATGTAAAATGCCCACTAAATATTTTTTCTTCGTTTTCATCGTCTACATAGTGAAGCGTAAACCAATAGTCGTCGGTTGGGGCAAAATCGCCATTAAAAGTACCATCCCATCCATGGCTATTACTGCCAATTTGTTTTAATAATTTACCGTACCTATTATATATGGAGACTTTTAAAACTTGAAGTGATGCTGCACTTTCAATGTGCCAATAATCATGTATAGTATCTCCGTTTGGCGTGAAGAAACTCGGGTAATTAAAAAACAGTTTCTCTAGAATAATTTCATGGCAGTCCAAATTATTTCGGATATAAAAATGATGCAGTCCTTGACCAATATTATTAAAAATATTGGAGGATTGATATGCACCTTCATCCAAACGGAACTCAAATTCGCCATCTCCAACAACAATAATTTCTACAGCATTGTTTATAGCAAATAATGGAGAAGTCACTTTTAATGTAGCATCAAAAGGAGTGAAGCTACTTAAAATCTCTATTTGGGTATCGATTTCGTTTTCACAAAGAGCATCTGTGAAAGTGAAATTAGAATAGGTGCCAGAGGCTAAGCTACTAAGAGTAATGCTTCCATTGGTATTTGCTGTATAAACTTCTGGAGTGCTTGGCATTCCATTAAAGGTATATCCAACCGTATAGTTTTCATTTGGGTCTAAACCAATAGCTATAATTTGACCCGTATCCGGTTCGCATGGAAGTGGGTTTACATGTGAAATATTTATGACTGGCGGCGGATCAAAACTTACATCCAGTTCTTCTAGAATATAATAATATGTAAAAACTGCGGTTTCGTCTGGTGCAATATTTCCTAGATTGAAAGCGATAGAAATAGCCTCATCTACTTGTGTCGATGTACTACCTTCTGCGGTAGTAAATGCATAGCCATTCCAAACCTCGGAAGCCATGCGATTAAAAAAACCACCATAACTAACTCTCGATCTACTATCTAAAGCATAAAAACTAACCACAGATCCATCAGAATCGTCAATGAATCCTAAGTCATTTACATTAAAACTTGGTGGTTGCGAAGCGCTAACAAAGCTAATGTTATTTGTAGAAGACCCTTGCGAAATTATTTCCATATCGGTATTAAATTCATACGGATTTAAGATAACCTGATTGTTGTCAGGATCTACACTATGCATAAAAAAAAGGTTTCGTTTTGTTTCCGAGGATGCATTATAAATAATGGTAGACATCTTAATAAAGAGACCGTCTGAGGTAATATTGTAAAACCTTTTAACTTGAAGATTTTCTATTTCTCCTTCCCAAAAAAGTTGGGAATAGTCGGAGTAACAGCTGGAAAGTAGCGTAGAAGCACTACTTACTTTTCCTGGTATATCAAAAGAGACATTTCTAGGATTCGAGTTATTGCTGTAATTCACACCATTTATTTCTAGCGTAAATCCTTCTTCCGCTATTCCTGGTGTAAAAAAATCACCATCATAATCTATCCAATTATCTTTTTGCGGATTCGCGATAAACCCAAACTTATTCGTTAGGTATTCTCTGTTTTCGTGAAAGCTTGCAGGTTTGTTTTCTGTTCTAGCACCAAAACTTCCAGGTCTTCCAATTCCAATTTCTATGTAATTACCTTTGGCCCATCCTTCATTATCTATAATTACGGCTTCCACTTGGCAATAACTAAACTCGAAAAAGAAAAATAGAAAAACAAATAAATAAGTATATCGCTTATTTGTCAATAGCATGTTTTTGCTATAAATATAGAGAATTAAATATAAAAGAGGAGCTACAAAACTGTCATTTTGAGCATAGCCGAAAAATGGCTATAATTATAAATAGGTGAAATGGATTTCTCCACTTTGGTGGAAAGGACAGCGGGATTTAAAAGTGTATCAAACAAAAAAAGGAACTACAATTTGTAGTTCCTTTTTTATTATTAGATACTGAAACAAGTTCAGTATGACAAATCGTTATACTATTTCAACAAACAAACCATCCTCCGTTTTATTCACTTTGGCAAGATTGTTTTTAGTCAGTTCTTTTATGGTTTTATCCCATTTTTTATTCGATAAACCAGACTTTCCTTTTAAATCATTAAGTGCTAATTTTTCAGCAGCTTTTAATATTTTTAAAACATCTTTGGCTTCCTCACTAATTGCTAATGCTTTTTTCTCTGGTCGCATTTGCGGAAAGAATAAAACTTCCTGTATACTTTGGTTATTGGTTAAAAACATGATTAATCGATCCATACCAATACCCATTCCAGAAGTTGGAGGCATACCATATTCTAAAGCACGTAAAAAGTCATGATCAATAAACTCGGTAGCTTCATCATCTCCTTTTGCAGCCAGTTTTAATTGGTGCTCAAAACGCTCACGTTGATCAATTGGGTCATTTAATTCCGAATATGCATTCGCAATTTCTTTACCACAAACCATTAACTCAAAACGTTCTGTTAATTCTGGGTTGTCTCTATGTTCTTTACATAACGGACTCATCTCTTTCGGGTAGTCTGTAATATAGGTTGGCTGTATGTAGTTTCCTTCACACTTTTCCCCAAAAATTTCATCAATAAGCTTTCCTTTCCCCATGGTTGCATCAACAGCAATTCCCATTCCTTTTGCAGCTTCTCTAATTTCATCTTCACTTTTATCCGAAATATCAAAACCAGTAAAATGCTTAATAGAATCTGCCATAGTAACTCTAGCATAAGGCGCTTTAAAGTCTATTTCATGTTCTCCAAAAGTAGCTTTACTTGTTCCGTTTACGGCAATAGCACAATGTTCTAGTAAGCGCTCACAGAAATCCATCATCCAGTTGTAATCTTTATAAGACACATAAATTTCCATTGCTGTAAATTCCGGATTGTGCGTTCGGTCCATTCCTTCGTTTCTAAAGTTTTTAGAAAACTCATACACACCATCAAAACCACCAACAATTAAACGTTTTAGGTATAACTCATTAGCAATTCGCATATATAACGGAATGTCTAAAGAGTTGTGATGCGTAGTAAAAGGTCGTGCAGCTGCTCCACCAGGAATTGGCTGTAAGATTGGCGTTTCTACTTCAAAATATCCAGCCTCATTAAAGAATGAGCGCATCGCATTAAAAAGTTTGGTTCTTTTTACAAAAACCTCTTTTACTTTTGGGTTTACCACTAAATCGGCATAACGTTGTCTGTAACGTAATTCCGGATCGTTAAATGCATCGTGTAAATTACCATCTGCATCTTCTTTTGGTAATGGTAATGGTTTTAAAGCTTTACTTAAAAGTGTAAAGTTGGTAACTCTAACACTTTTTTGTCCCACTTTAGTAGTGAACAATTCCCCTTCAATACCAATGAAATCACCAATATCTAGTAATTTTTTATATACCTCATTGTACTTGGTTTTATCCTCACCAGCACAAATTTCGTCTCTATTAAAATATACTTGTATTCTACCTTCACTATCTTGAAGTTCGGCAAAACTCGCATTACCTTGAATACGTCTTGACATTAATCGTCCAGCGATATTTACTTTTTCACCTTCTTTAAATTCCTTCTTTATCTTACTAGAAAGATGGGTTAAAGGGTATAAATCTGCTGGATATGGGTTAATGCCTAATTCGCGTAATTTGGCTAACTTATCTCTTCGTACTAATTCTTGTTCCGATAATTGCGACATGTTAATTTTATGTTTTTTAAGAAGCCACAAAGATACATTAAAGCTAGTAATTAGAAAATGCTTTTTTGGGCAATCCCTCTTTCGCTTAAAAAAAAGCTTCAGAGGGCCGCGCTATTCGTTATATCTTTTTTTCAGGAGAGGAATAAACCGAAACTTTTTACAAAAAAAAAAGGATGCCACTACTATCGCTATTGCAAATTGTAACAAATCATAAACACTTGCGTCCAATAAGTATCATCAATCAATCTTCCTACGCATTATAAAGCTTCGGAAGACAAATTAAAATCAAATCAAATGAGTTTTTGGAGAGTCTTACTATCAATATTATGTCCACCTTTAGCCGTCTTAGATAAAGGCTGCGGATCGATACTAATTGTTTTTATATTATGGATCTGCGGATGGGTTCCTGGTGTAATTGCAGCATTAGTAATTTTAAATAATCCGGAAAGATAAAATACGTACCTTTGTTTCACATTAAAATCTTTAAGAATGAAACAATTTTTACTAGCAATTGCAAGCGTTTTTTTATTAACCAGTTGTAATTTTACCGAAGAAATAAGCTTTAATCCAGATGGTTCTGGAGAATTTATCATGCGTTATGATATGAGTGAAGTGATGAAAACCATGGAAGAAATGGGTGGCGGAAAAAAAGACGATGGAAAAGAGAAAATAAAGCTAGATAGCGTCATGTACTTTAAAGATATGTTGGTAGAAAAAGCAGATAGTATCGCTACTTTACCACAAGAAGAACAAGCGAAACTAAAGAATTTGGAAAACATTGTTATTAAAATGAAAATGGATGAAGAAGCTGGTGTTTTCGACTTAGGCTTTGGTTCTACATTTACTAATTTAAAAGAATTACCAGAAGCTTTATCAAAAATTGAAGAAGCCAAAAAGATGAATTCCGAAAGTAATTCACAATTTGGTCAAATGGGTGAAAGTGCAGTGGCTAAAGCATCGGAAAGTGTTTTTGAGTATGTAGATTTTACTTATGACGGAAAAACTTTTTCTCGATTTATCAAAGAAGATTATGAGATTGCTCCCGAAGACATGGAAACCTTAGACGCCGAAATAAGCGAAATGGGAGATTCTAAAGAAGTGTTTGAAGCCATGAGTTATACCTTGGTATATAACTTCCCAAAAGAAATAAAGTCGGTAACCAATAAAAACGCCGTGATTAGCGACGATAAAAAATCGGTTACCTTAAAAATGAATTTTATTGAAATGATAAAGTCTCCAGAATCAATGGCTTTAGACGTAGAATTAGTAGATTAAAAGAAGGATATAGTTTTGAATAAAACCATAGAATTACAGGATTTAGGAGTACAAGATTATAAAGATACTTGGGATTATCAAGAGACTTTATTTAAATCGGTTGTAGATGCTAAAATAAAAAATAGAAGGCAAGAATTGAATGTACCAACCACTAACTATTTCTTATTAGTAGAACATCCACACGTATATACTTTAGGTAAAAGTGGCGACATGTCTAACCTATTAGTAAACGAAGAACAGCTTGCCGAAAAAGGCGCAAGCTTCTATAAAGTAAATAGAGGTGGAGATATTACCTATCATGGACCCGGACAAATTGTTGGTTATCCTATTTTAGACTTAGATAACTTTTTTACCGACATCCATAAATACCTTCGTTTTTTAGAAGAAATGATTATTCTCACTTTAGAAGAATATGGTTTAAAAGCCGAACGTAGTCCAGGAGAAACCGGAGTTTGGCTAGATGTAGGAACGCCATTCGCTAGAAAAATTTGTGCTATGGGCGTTCGTGCTTCCCGTTGGGTAACCATGCATGGTTTTGCATTAAATGTAAATGCAAATCTTGGTTATTTCGATAATATGATACCTTGTGGTATTCGTGGTAAAGCAGTGACTTCGCTTCACGTAGAACTTGGTAAAAAAGAAGTGAATATAGAAGAAGTAAAAGAAAAACTATTAAAACATTTTACAACGCTTTTTGAAGCAGAGATGAAGTCTTCCGTAAGTAGTATGTAGAAATTTCTTTTAGAATATAGTGTTATTATAAAACCAAAGCCGAAGTATATACTTCGGTTTTTTTTGCTTTCCGAATTACTATATCTAAGGTTCATGGTACTTATTTGTTATCTGTCATCTAAATATTTTAGGTTAACTGACATATTTGCAGACTAGCTTATTTTGTAAGTAATTCCCTTAGAATCGGTTTTTAAAGTTGTTGCGTGCTGTTATTAAAGGGATACGACGTGTTTTTTATGGTCCACTGTTTGTAGCTGAAAGGTTTTCCTTTTGGTTTATCGGGTTCTTGGCTTGGTTTTGGCAATTACAACTATAGTAAGTTTAAAAATAAAATGGTTACTGCGTAAGAATTATGCAAAGCCCATTTTGTAAAATGAAATAATATGAGTCAAGTAAAAGAAAACAACACAGTAAAAGTAAATTATACAGGTAAATTATCTGACGGACAAATTTTTGATACTTCAGAAGGAAGAGAGCCATTAGAGTTTACTTTAGGACAAGGACAATTAATTCCTGGTTTTGAAAAAGGTGTGTTGGACATGAAATTAAATGAAAAGAAAACCATCACAATTCCTAAAGAGGAAGCGTATGGAGAAATTCATGAGCAGTTAAAGCAAGAAGTGAATAAAGCAGATCTTCCTCAAGACATGAAGCCTGAAGTTGGTATGGGATTAGTTTCTAAAACTCCAGAAGGACAAGAAAGAAATTTACGTGTGATTGAAGTTAAAGAGGATAGTATTATTGTAGACGGAAATCATCCTTTAGCTGGTAAAGATCTTGTTTTTGATCTTGAAGTAGTTGAAATTAAAGATGCAGAAATTGCATAATAAATAAGTTATTTATTAAAAGTAAAACCCTTGCTTAAACATATTAAGCAAGGGTTTCTTTTTTCTACTATTTTAAACTATTTAATGCGAAACGACTTTCAGTCCGACAATAGAAACAACTAATGTGGAAATAAAAAATAGTCGCCAAAATGTTGCTGGTTCATTAAAAAGAAAAATGCCTAATAAAACGGTTCCTACAGCACCAATACCTGTCCAAATTGCATAAGCAGTACCAATCGGTAATTGTTGTGTCACTTTTATTAAAAGTAACATACTTATTCCTAAACAAATAAAGAATCCTATATACCAATATGTAGATGCTATTCCTGTTGTTTCTTTTGCTTTTCCAAGGCACGCAGCAAAGCCTACTTCAAAAAGCCCTGCTATTATTAACAATATCCAATTCATTTGTGTTTTTTTTGATTTGTTGACGAGTTCTTTTTAAACTCTTAGTTGTAGCAAGGTTAACGTCCTTTTATATGTATTACGAAAAAGGAATGCTTTATTTTGAAAAGGCATTCAAAACATTCATAGCTTTTTCGGTGTCCTTTACATCGATAAAAATATGGTCGTGATAATAAGCGGCAACGACATTACAACTAATTCCGTTTTCAGATAATGCATTTGAAAAAGCGGCGGTTAAACCAACAGCTTCCAAAGCAGAATGTACGGTAAGCGTAATCCAAGAAGCAACAAATGAATATTCTAGGTTTAGTTGGTCTGCGACTTCCTTTTTAGCAATAATGGTAATGTTTTCTTCTTCTTGAAAAGACATAATGATTTGGCTTATATTTATTTGCTCCAAATGGTCTGTGGTACAAAACACAAATTCACCTACATTATGTTTCGGTTTCATTGTTTTTAAAAGGACCTCTAAGTTTTTTTCTCCGCTCATTTATTTCGTGTTTTCGCTTAATGTTTGTAGTACTTTTAAGGTTGCTACTCCTACGCTTTTAGCCGATTGCGGATTTTGACCAGTAACCAATCTTTGATCCGTAACTACGTGATTAGTAAAAGGAGCAGATTTTTCAAAAATAGCACCTCTTTCGGTTAATTTGTCTTCTAATAAAAAAGGAACGACATCTATTAGTTTTACCTTAACTTCTTCTTCATTGGTAAATGCGTTTACTTTTTTTCCATCTACAAGATATAAACCGTTGCTTAATTTAATATTTACAAGGCCAGCAGGTCCGTGACATACAGCGCTTACTACACCATTATTTTCATATATCTGTCTTGCAATCTCTGCAATTTCTCTATTATCTGCAAAATCCCACATAGCGCCATGACCACCAGCATAATGAATGGCTACATAATCTTCGGGGTTTACTTCATTTGGTGTTTTTGTGTTTTCAATTTTATTGCGATAGATGTCGTTATCCCAAAACTTTTTGTTGATAGAATCACTCATGTCAAAAGCATCCACAGGAGCTTTTCCTCCTTTCGGACTAACGAAATCTATTTCATAACCAGCAGCATGTAATACGTCCCATGGATGAGAAACTTCCCCAAGGTAATAGCCGGTTTTTTCGCCAGTATCTCCTTTCTCATTATGACTAGTAACTACAAATAATATCTTTTTTAATGCTTTCGTTTCGGTGTTTACTGTAAGATTATTAGAGTTGGTTTTGTTTTTACAGCCTACAAAAAGCACCGTAAATAAGGATAGAAAAAGGAAAGTTGTAATTTTAATTGTGTTGGACATATCTAAATTTGTTTTAAAATGAATTTTAGATTATTCTTATGTCTTAAAAAGGAGCGTACCGTTTTGTAACCTCCAACAAAGAATAATATTAGAAGACAAAATTCTTAAACATTTAGAAGAAACCATTTAACAAATGATAAAAAAGAAATTTATTTTACTTTGGCTCTAATTCTACTTAAACTAACTTGGGTAATACCTAAATAAGATGCGATATGAGATAGTTGTACGCGCTGTATAATACTAGGATAATTTTTAAGAAGCGCTAAATATCTTTCTGTTGCGGTATTAAATTGTAAAGCGATAAGGCGTTCTTCGGATTTAATAAGTTCTAATTCTGAAAATTTACGTCCCCAATTTGCAATTTGAATATCTTCTAAAAAGAGCTTTTGAAGTTTTTCTGTTTTTAACTCGTAGAGCTCGCAATCTTCCAATAATTCTACATCTTCGTATCCTTTTTTATTATTCACATAATTTTGCATAGACACAATTGGATCTCCTTCTTTGCCAAACCAAAAAGTGATTTCGTTATCATCGGAATATGCATACGCTCTTGCTATTCCTTTTTTAATAAAGTAAATACTGGTTTCTATTTTATTGGCTTTAAATAAAATATGTCCTTTAGATAACTTTGTTTCTGTTATCGACTCTTTTATTCGGTTTTTAGATGTAGCGGTTAGTGGATATATATTATCAATAATTTGGTTTAGTTCCATAGATTTATTGGTAATCATTTTTTTGTTTTAAAAGTAAGGTTTAATTCGGAAGGTTTTAAGCTAATTAAGGATGATATTATTACTATTTTATATTTTTAGGTCTGTAATAAATTTAGTTTTTTTAGAAGAAATAATGGTAAGGATTGGATTCTGTATGTAGAAATCACAAGTGGTTTCAAGCTTGTAGGTTCTCCATATTTAAACTGTAGTTTTAATTCGGATTCTAAATATTCAAAAAGACGGTCGTTACATTTTATTTCTCCTTCAAACCAATTGCTCCATCCGAATACTATTTTTTTAAATCCTTTTCTTAATATTAAAAAGTCGTTGTCAATTCCAGCGTCAAATCCGTAATACTTTGCAGTAACAATCCAACCTCTTTTTTTTTAATTCAGAGATTATTTCATTCCACTTTTCCGTTTGGATATCGATTGCCGTTTTGTTCAAGTTTAATTTAATGTTTTATGTCTCGTTCTTTAGGTGAGTGTATATCTTAAGTGGGGTTATGGATTAAAGGTATTAAATTTAAGTATATAATTAGAAAGAACAAAAGAGAGAATTAAGATTTGTTTTAAAACAATAAAACCCCAGAATATCTGGGGTTTATATTATAAACTTATTTTATTAAGCTTAGATTAAAAGAATCCCATAGGTTTCTTGTCGTAAGAGATCAACATGTTTTTTACAACACGGTAATGATCTAAAGCCATTTTGTGGTTTTCACGACCAAATCCAGATTCTTTCACACCACCAAAAGGAGCGTGTGCAGGATACGTGTGGTATTGGTTTACCCAAACTCTACCAGCTTGAATAGCACGTGGAACTTGGAATAATTCGTGCGCATCACGAGACCAAACACCAGCACCCAAACCGTATGGTGTATCGTTTGCAATTGCAATAGCTTCTTCCGTAGAACTAAAAGTTGTTAAAGCTACAACTGGTCCAAAAATTTCTTCTTGAAAAATACGCATCTTGTTATTTCCTTTTAATACGGTAGGTTGGATGTAATATCCTTCAGAAAGTTCGCCTTCATAGTTTCCAGCATCTCCACCAGCTACAACTTCTGCTCCTTCTTCTTTTCCTATTTTAATATAGTCCAAGATTTTGTCGTATTGCGGTTTAGAAACTTGAGATCCAATCATTGTTTCTGGATCTAATGGATTTCCTGTTTTAATTGCTTTTAAACGGACTTTCATTTTTTCAATAAAAAGATCAGCGATATCCTCATGTACTAAAATTCGAGATGGAGCAGTACAAATTTCACCTTGATTTAAAGAGAACATTAATGCACCTTCAATAGCTTTACTAAAGAAATCATCATCGTGATCTGCTACAGATGGGAAAAATACGTTTGGAGATTTCCCTCCTAATTCCATAGTTACTGGAATAATATTTTCGGCAGCATTATGTAAAACTTTACGACCTGTCTCTGTAGATCCAGTGAATGAAAGTTTTGCTATACGCTTAGACGTGGCTAAAGCTGCACCTGCTTCTGCACCAAAACCAGTTACAATATTTAATACACCTGCTGGTAAAATGTCACCAATAAGTTCCATTAATGCAATAACGCTAGTAGGTGTTTGTTCTGCTGGTTTTACAACTGCTGTACAACCTGCAGCTAAAGCCGGAGCTATTTTCCAAGCTAACATTAACATTGGGAAGTTCCAAGGAATGATTTCACCCACAACACCAATAGGTTCGTGTAATACGATACTCACTGTGTTTTTGTCGTGTTCCGAAATAGTTCCTTCGTCTGCACGAATAACACCAGCGAAATAACGAAAGTGATCAATACAATAAGGAATATCTGCCGCACGAGATTCACGAATAGGTTTTCCATTATCGATAGTCTCTAAAGTTGCTAAGTATTCGAAATTATCTTCCATTACTTGTGCAATCTTTAATAATGCATTACTACGTTCTGTTGCTGAAGAAGTGCTCCAAGAAGGAAACGCTTCGTGTGCTGCGTCAAGTGCAAGATCAATATCTTCTTGAGTTGAACGTGCAGCTTGCGTAAATACTTTACCATCTACTGGAGATACGTTATCAAAATACTGACCTTTAACAGGTGCTACGAATTTTCCTCCAATAAAGTTCCCGTATCTTTCTTTGAATACAGGTTTTGTTACATTTGCCATAATTATAAATTTTTAATTTTTATTCTTAAATAATGCTTGCCGAAACAAGCGTTGTGTAATTACAGTGCAAATGTACATTGGGCTATTACCTTTCTATTTATTGATATGGTTCAATAACTTATGAAAAAAGGTCAATATAAATATTTGTGAAGAGTAAATGAGTGAAAAATAATGCAAAACGCTAATTGTTAGGTGTTTATTGTTATTTTCTTTTAGTTAGAAATATCTGTTGGACTAATTCCGAACTTGTTTTTGAAGGCTATACTAAAGTTAGACAGGTTGTTATAACCAATATCTAAATAAATATCTGAAGCTTTTAATTCGCCTCCTTGTAGCAATTCTTTTGCTTTTTGAAGGCGTTTGTCTTGAAACCATTTTCCGGGTGGTTCCTTGTATTCACTTGTAAAATGACGTTTAAAAGTAGATAAACTCATATTACAGAGAAAGGCAATTTCTTCGATTTTTAAATTGGAGTTTATATTACTCTCTACTACTTTTTTAAATGGAGATATTTCTTTAGAGATTAAGGAATGTAAGTAATACTCGAAGGCATTACTGTATTTGTGGAGTAAATACAGCATGATTTCTTCAAATTTTAAAACCAATAGGGCATCGCTATAACTATGATTGGTAAGGGTGTTGGACGATAATGAGCTTATAAAAGCAGCAATATAATCATCGTTTTCAATTACAAAATAAGGTACATCTTCTTTGTATGGTTTTATATCATTGGTGTATTTGCGTAAAAAATCAGTGAGTTTCTTTTCCGAAAAGAAGAAGAGTTTACAGTAGTAAATGGCTTCGGTATCTAGTAACTCTGTCCATAGCCAATTTCCTTTTTTCAACAACAATGATTGGTCTTTATTTACTGCAACCGATGTTCCTGCAAAGTGTACTTGCTTTTTTCCTACTTGAAGAAAGCTAAACATATTCATACCTAAATTCACCTTGCTTTTAACAACATCGCTGGTCATTTTAAAATCATAAACAAATAAATCTGGACTTTCTTTTTTGTCCGTAATGTAGATCTCAGGTATGTTTTCTATCGGCATCTATTTTTTGTTTTTTTAGTTAAAAAGATAGCGTTTTTTTGTCACATTAGTTGCGAGGTTAAACTCCTAATGTAGTATATAAAGATAGACGTTGTTGTTAGCTAGGTTTAGAATCAATTCATTCTTTTCAAAATAGGATGTTCCGAATTCATCTCCAATAAGTCCCACAAATTCCCATACAAATCTTTAAATAAAGCGACAGTTCCATATACTGCCTTTTTAGGCTCTCGGACAAATTCAATTCCTTTTTCTGTCATTTCATTATAATCTCTCCAAAAATCATCCGAATTTAAGAACAGAAAGACTCTTCCTCCAGTTTGATTTCCAATAAAATTTTTTTGCTCTTCTTTTGAAGCTTTTGCAAGTAAAATTGTTGTTCCAGTAGAATTAGGTGGAGATATTACACCCCATCTTTTATTCTCTTCAGGAAGATAAGTGTCTTCAATCAATTCAAAACACAGTTTTCTCGTGTAAAATTCAATGGCCTCGTCATAATCTCTTACAACTAAAGCAATATGAACTATTGATTGTTTCATTCCGTTCGTATGTTTTTAAATTGGCTGTAACGTATTATATCTTAATTTTATGTATCGATATCTCTTAAATAGATCGGGACATCGTAAGTTTCCTTTAATTCGTGATTAATCTACTTGAGCTACAGAAGATTTATCCTTCCGCATTAAAGAATACTTTGTAGAAATACATTTTCTTTTCTTCGTCATAACCGCGTTCTAGATATTCTTCTGCTGCATCTGGTGCATCAATATCTAGTTTTATCTGGATATTTGTATCTAATTTAATATCTGTTTTAATTTTCTTTTTGTCCTTTTTAACTACCGCTTCCGATAAATCAAATTGGTTACGTAGTACTAAATTTTGTTCGCCTTCGTATTCCTTTTTAAAATCTTCAAAAAGTTGAATGTGGTTTTCGTCTTTAAAAACTTCTTCTTTAAAATTTTCAACGTTTATAATTTCGTTCTCCTTAAAATAGTCAATGGTTTTTGCTAAAAAGATATTTCGTTGCTGTTCACCAAAACTATTTTTTAAAATTTCGGTAGAAAACTCACTGCACATATCCAAATAGTTATGTGTGTGGTTATTCATATCATCGGCATATTTAATATTCAGGAATTTATCTAACCAATATTGTGCATCATAACTGTTGTTATCTACACTTAAAATGATGTTTCCTTCCATATCGGTCTGATTTAAAATCAAACAACCTTTATCTACTTTTTTAGAGGAAATACCTTGTTGTACTAAAACGTCATAACTATTGTTTTCTAAAAAGGTTTGAAAGAAACTAGTCTTGTTTTCTATTTTAAAAATACCAATAGCATTGGTAACCATTTCTTTGTATTCTATACCTTCAAAAACAGCAACTAAAACATCTCCCGTTTTTATTTGTGCAGAATCACTTTGCTCAAACAAATGCTTTACAATATTTTTTGAACTCTCTACAAATGCATCATCATCGGTGAAAATACTTTTTGCATACGAATTAATCTCATTGAGCTCAACATTTGCATGATGGTTAAAACGGTAGCTTTGTACCACAGAACCAAAAGGTCTTAATAGAAATGGAAGCATAAGTTCATAACTTTCTTCATCAAAATGTACTTCTTTATCTGAAAAAGCATTTTTGGTATCGTTATGTTTATTACCAACTTTATGAATAATAAATTTTGAAATGGTTGCGAGTTTGCGTGTAATCATGGTTAAAATATTAGGACTACAATACTAATCATTTACTAACAAAAAGGCATGAAAAAACCGAAGCTTTTTACTTCGGTTTTAATTATTTTAAAGATGATGTTTAGTGTGCAACGCCGTAATAATCACAAACAGCATAGTAATCGTTGATATTTACTCCTGCTTGATTCAAGGCATTATAAACTTGCTGCTTTCCGCTTATTTTACCTGCAGTAGTACTAGTAGATTCTATGATTATTATTTTAACCTTTACTACATCTCCTGCTGTTATAGAATAACTAGTGCCGTCCCAATCATGAAATCGAATGTCAAAACTGTTCACAAAGGCAAAAGGTCTTGTTACAAAGATGGCATTATTAGCACCGCCAGGCATTTGGTAATAAATTCCTGTAGAGGATTCATAATAAGATAAAATAACATCGTTGTCTAGAACATCTTGTGTTATTTGAGGAACATCTAAGTTAATCCCTATGCCAGATTCTGTTGCTGTGTCAAACACAAAAGTCTGTACGTTTGCATTTCCATCTTCACCATTTGTTCCAGCAGGACCTATCGCACCAGTAGCTCCGTCTTCACCATCTTCTGGACTACAAGAAAAACTAAAAGCTACTAAAAGCGCTAAAAGAAAATACTTAGATCTTGAAATTGTTGTTTTAATACGTTTCATAATTTTAAATTTTATTGGATTAATATTTATTTACTGTTTAATGGAATTGTTTTTAGGAAGGTTAACATCACATTAAAAAAAAGTCGAAGTATTTTACTCCGACTTTTAATCCAGCAGTTTCCCGCTAGGCTATAGTAACCCAAAAAAACACTATAGATCTTTTGTTTCCTTTTTAGCAGCTATATGTTTTAATGGTTTTTGATGCGAAAGGTTAACAGATAAATAAAAAAAGCTTCAGAAGATTATTCTGAAGCTTTTGCATTTGAAGACTAATTCAAATAAAATAAATAGATAATAGCAGGCATTGTTATATGTAGATTAATTCGTTTGTATTTTTTTTAAAGGTTTAATAGAACTCCAGCGTTTATAACTACTTGACTGTAATCACTAACAACAAATTTTGGTTCTAGATATACTTTTAACTTTTCTGTAAACTGGTAGGTTGCTCCAGCACCTATATTAGCACCTAAAGCACTATCTGTTACTTGTTTGGTTTCGTAATCAAATAAGTCATCATAATAGGAGTTTCCCGTTTTATAACTAGAAAAATTTACTCCGGCAACAGGATATACTTTCAATTTGTTTTCTATGATATTGAAATAATAATGTGCATTTACATCACCAGCAAATAAGCTTCGTTTATAACCATATACTTGATTTCCGAAAAAATAAGAAGCACTTGGTGAGATAGCAATATTATCGGTAATAGTAAAAACACCTTTTAGTGTAATTCCTGGGCCAGAAATTTTTTCGTTATAACCCAAACCGCCACCTAGAGAGATTTGTGCTTGTATTTGGGTAGCAAATAGAAAAATTAATGAGAATAAGAATACGATGTTTTTTGTTTTCATAATTGGGTTGTTTGTTAATTGTACATTTTTACTTAGCTCCATATTAAAGGAGTTTTTGTGGTTGTTAATGGTTTTTAAAAAAATCATTTATCTGTTTTTTTGGATTATAGTTATTAATGTAATTGCCTAAAAGAGGTTAACATGTTTACATCATTTTTTTATAATCACTGCCATTTATGGTTAGGTTACTTTTTTCTAGAGCAATGCATTTCATTACCATAGTTTGTTCTTTTCTTTTAGCGGTATTTGTGATATGCATTTCCATGGTTAAACCATTAATCATGGACATCCAAGATTGGTTTAAACCTTTTTCAGCCTTTGCTTTGTAAAAGGTTTTGGAGAAGGAAACTCCAGCATCTTGTGTTACCCAAACGTTTCCGTGGTAGTCTTTGCCTTCTACTTTATATTCATGACAGGTATAATTTAGTATTGTTTTTGTTTTTCCGGTTGGTGTAATTTTTACTTCTTGCTCTTCCATAGTTTCCTCGGTCATATTATCTAGATCTAAAGGAATAGACATTTGTGTTTTTTGATTACTGATTTCCATAAACATCGTTGCTCTTTTTTCAGACATGTCCATTACCGTAATCATTTGACTGTTGTGGTTTCCCAGATCCATGCTACTACCAATGTAGTTATCCGTATTATTTAAAAAATAGTTGATATTTGTTTTGTGTTTATCACTTTCAATTTGCATTACAAACTTGTGTGAAAAAGTATATGTCTTTTGTATTGCTTCAGATGGACTACTGCTAGCTTGGCGTTGTTCTTTTTTATTTTGCTTTTTATTATTAAAAGTAGAATCGAAAGTTTTTTCGGTTTCTTTGGATGCTTTTTCATCAACCTTTTTTTCTAGAGTACGTTCGACAGCGCGTTCTGCAACATTACCTAATCTTTTTAAAAGTTGTGCTTGCGTATTTGTAGATAGACTTAGACTTATTGTTATTACTGCTAGTTTTAAAAATTTCATGATTACGTGTTTTAAGATTACACCTTATTAATAGCGAACTTTATAAGAGGTTAACATGTCGTTTAAAAAAAAACAACTAGAACATTTATGTGTAAGAAAATTAAGGAGTTATGACTAAAAAAAGTTAAATTAGCACTAGCGTGTTAACCTTTTATACATAGTTACATTAAATGCATAGAGTTCAAAATAATATTACTATTGAAGATTTAAAGCAAGGCTCCGATTTGTTGTTTAAGGATATATATGAAGACAACAGAGACAAGTTTTTAAATTTTGCCAAGAAGTATAACTTATCTCAAGAGGATAATATAGACGTCTATCAAGATGCATACATTATCTTTTACAATAATGTTATGCAAGGTAAAATTGAAGAGTTTACCAGCAGTATCTCTACTTATTTATTTAGCATTGGTAAGTATTTGATTTTTGATAAAATGAAGAAAAACAATAAGACTGTAAATCCAGATTTTGATTTGTCTATTGTTAGAGAAAAGGAAGAACTTGTAGATCCAGAATTAGAAATGGAACAACAAGAACTAACTACAGAACAAGTTTTATTAAAAAAGTATTTTGTTACTCTTGGAAAGAAATGTCAAGAACTTCTAACCCTATTTTATTACAGAGGTTTTACCATTAAAGACATTATAGAAGCTGGAAATTACACTAGTGAAAACGTAGTGAAAAGTGCAAAATCCAGATGCATGAAAACCCTAAAAGAAAGAATTAACACAAAAGAATAATAGCAATGGAAAATCAAGACCTACTATATCATTATTTCTCAAATAGCTTGACTGCAGCGCAGGAAAAGGAGTTTCAAGATTTATTAGAAAACGATACCGAATTTAAAGCACAATTTTTATTTGAACAAAACTTAAAAGAAGTAATTAAAAGTAATGAAATAGATACTTTAAAAGCAAAGCTTCAAGGTTTTGAAAAAGATTTGTCTGCAACGAAAACAACAAGAATAGAGTTTTTCGATAGCGAAACTTCAAAACCAATAAAGCCTACTTTTAACTCTAAATACTTTGCTATTGCAGCATCTATAGTTTTGTTAATGGGTTGGTTTGGGTATAACTCGTTTTTGGGTACCGACTATTCTAATATGTATAATGAGAATTTTAGTGCTTACCCAAATACTGTGTATAGCATTACTAGAGGAGATACCGAAAATACTTTAGAGCGTGAGGCCTTTGTAGCTTATGAAAGTAAAGACTATCAAAAAACAATAGAAAAATTAGACGCTATTCCTGTCGAAGCAACCAAAGAGTATTTTAACTTTTATAAAGCACAATCCTATTTAAATATGGATGATACTGTGAATGCGGAAACATTTTTCACACTTGTTCTGCAAGATAACAGAAGCTTTGTTGCAGAGTCTACATGGTATTTGGCATTGATTGCATTGAAAGGAGAAAATAAGGCGGAAGCTAAAAAGCATTTGGAAAACCTAGTTGCTAATTTTGATTATAATAAAGAAAAAGCAAAGGTACTTTTAAAAGAACTTGAGTAGTTCTGTCACTTCGAGGGTTTCCAATTTTTATGGGAATAGTATCGAAAAATTGTAATATTAGCCCTTTTAATAGGGGTTTTATTAGTTCTGTCACTTCGAGTGATTCCAATTTTTATGGGAATAGTATCGAGAAGTTCTAATACAGGACACTTTTCTATACGTTTTGCACACTCTTTGTCATTCCGCACAAAATGCGGAATCCAAAACTTTATATTCTTGATTTTCTACGTTTTCTAAGTATTCCTCCAAGTATAATAAAAACAACGGCAGCGAATACATACCATAACAAATTACTACTAGAGGCTAAAGCTGCAGTATTTCCTGAAATTACAAATCCAGACCAATAATAAGGATGTACTAAAGCATTCTGTTTGTTGGTATTTAAAAAGGCGATTTGCGCACTTTGTAAGGCAATGTCTTTTGTTTTCTGTTTAGATAAGTTTTTGTAAAATGCATCCATTATGCTTAAAGCGGAAGCATCGTTAATTTTCCACAAGGTACTAGAAATACTCGATGCGCCACTAAAGTAAAAACCACGAGCAAGACTCATAAAGCCTTCCCCACGTTTCAGGTTTCCAATACCGCTTTCGCAAGCACTTAAAGTCACTAAATTGGTGTTGAGATTTAAATTATACAAATCACTTACATATAATAAATTGGTATTGGTTGCATTTGGTTGAAATGCTAAATAGGAGTATTCCGGAGTTTCATCATTTAAAATAGCGTGTGTTGCAAAGTGAAGAATGCCGTATTGGCTGCTTTCAGTATTAAAATTTTCAAGGGTTGCCTGGTTGCTAGTTAATGTTTTTCCTTTAAAATAATGTAAAACGGACGTAGCTTCCTCTGTATTATTTGGTAATGCTAAAAGCGAGGAAGACGAAGCATTAAAACTAGGAGCAAAGGCAAGTGCCTTATTGTTTATGCCTTCTTTTTCGGTAAGTTGTTTTAATAAAGTAGCAGAGTTCGCGTAGCTAATGGCATAGTCTTCTACTAAATATTTGGTCTTGGTTGTATCTGTATTTAAACTGGAAAACGGAATGTAATTCAGTAATCCATCTGCAACAATAATCAGGTTTTCTGCATTGTGATTTGCCAAACTTGGAGCAACCAACTTTTCATATAAAGTATAGGTTTTACTATTTAAGGTTTCTAAATCTGATTTTGGATTGTTAAGCATTGCATAGATGGCAATAATTTCGTCTTCTAAATCAGCATCTATCTTATAAATCAGCATGTCTTTCGTTGTTTTAGTAATCGCAATCGTATAAATAGCGTTGTTTCCATAAAAATAAGAGAGCAATACATCTTCTGGTTTTAGTAGCGCTTGTACTTCAGAAATAGAAATTACTTGGGAGTTATACTTTAAGTTATAATACCTATTATAATTGGTTTCTATGGTGGTGATAAGGTTTCGGTATTCCTTTTTTAATGCAAACAGTTCATCTTCTAGTTTTTTGTTTT
Source organism: uncultured Flavobacteriaceae bacterium (assembly GCA_947502495.1). GTDB lineage: Bacteria > Bacteroidota > Bacteroidia > Flavobacteriales > Flavobacteriaceae > Oceanihabitans. Next base: position 202,475 of record CANNAC010000007.1, read on the forward strand.
CCGAACGATTTAATTGTTTTTCAATGTGATTGATTTGCGATTTTAATACTTGTTCTTTTTCTATAATTTCTTTCGGAATATTTGCAAAATCCGTAGCTTTTGTACTTAAAAGCGCTTCTAGTAAAAGTGCAGATTTGCTTTTTTCAGAATAAAAGAAAGCCTTGTCTATAAGCGAATCTTGTTTTGTGGTTTGGTATAAATTATAGGTGGCTTGCAAACCAGACTCGAAAACAGGGAAAGCTTCTTCCATTAAAAAGAGTTTGTCGGTATTGTTTTTAAAACTGGGTTTTAATAGGTCTAAGGTTTGTATGGCTTCATCAACCGTTTCTAAACTTTCGGAAGCATTAGCCAATGCATTTAAAATTTCGGCTTTGTTTTTTAAAATTTTTAAAACCACAGTCTGATTAATAGTAGAAGGATTCGCATTAGTAGAAAATTGCTGCAATGCAAGATTATAATTTTCTAATGCTTTTTCTGGTTTGTTAAATTTGGTGTGTAGCAAACCTAAGTTGTTATATGCTTCTGCAATAGTATTATGCGGTTGGCTTTTCCATTTTTGCTTTACAAGCTCTAAAGCTGTTTGGAGTTCTTGTTCTGCTTCAGCATATTTATTTTCTGCTTGTAGAATTTTGGCTTTTGCTTCGTGAAAAACATTCCATCTTGGGTGATTTTCAGAAAGATTATCTTTCATTATTTTTAGATAGTAAGTAGAACTATCTATTTTGTTTGTAGTCAAATAATTTTCTAGTAAGTGGTTTGCTTCTGTAATGATACTGCTAGAGTTTCCGTTATTGTGCAAGTTGAACGCTAGTGATTTTTTAAAGTATGCATTAGATAATGTATACTGTTTTTGACTTTTTAAAACTTCGGCTAGTAAACTATAGTTTCTATTAATTTTATAGAGATCTTCTGCTTTTTTTGTTTCTAAAATATGAATATTCTTTGTGTAGTATTCTTTTGCTAAATCATACTTGTCATCATTAAAATACATTTTTGCTATAAAACTATATGCACTGGTTAATAGGTCAAGATGATATATATTTAATTCCTTTTCTTTTAATGCTTCAGTTGTGTTAATAATAGTAAGAAATGCGTTCCGAGATTTTTCATTATCATTTAATAAATAATAATAGATGCCTTTATCTTGGTTTATTGAATTTGTATAAAACAGCGCGTTTTCTATTTCTTTTAATTTGGCTTCGTTTTTTAAAACAATAGAATCTAGTTGTTTGAAATTCGCTTTCATTCGCTCTAAATCGTAAAAATGTGCAGCGCTTTTATTGGATGCATTTATACTATGTATTAGAGTTTCAAAGTCGTTTTTGTTTTTGGCAAGTTTATTTATTTCATTATAATAATGATAAGCGGAATCTTGTTGAGCGTATATAAATTGATTAGCTTTAATAAACAAAGAGTAAATATTACTAGAATAAATAGAGTCGTTTGTGCTTTGTCCAAAGAAATTAGTTGTAGAAAGAAAAAGGAGGAATAAAAACAGTTTGTTTTTCATAAAATTAGTCTTCAAATTTAATTGAAGACTAATTTACAAATATTTAAAGTATTAATAGACTGTTATTTATCACTGAGGATTATAAAAATCAGCTAGAAACGAATAACTGTTATTTTCTGTTTGCACGCTAATCATTGCTTCTCCTATAAAACCTTCTTGTCCAAATTGGAAAGGTTGATACATTCCTGTATTGTTTGTGTTTGGTATGGTGTTTATTAACGAATTTGGGTTTGTATTTACCAAAATTTCTTCATCTTCTGTAGAAGTTATAGTTAAACTCATTTGATTGGTTCCTACTTGTAAAGCAAGCGCACCAATGGTATTATTTACAATTAAACATAAACAAGGTGAAGGAGCAGGAGGAATTGGAGGGATTGGGTTAATAATTAAAAAGGCCTCTTCCGGACTTACAATGGTATCCGACTCTATTTCGTTGGTTTCAATGGAAGCGTTTGCTTCCGCGATATAGTTTTGGGTAATGTCATAATCGGGATCCGAATCTGGAACTTGTTGCCAGACCGCAATACTGTCGCCTAGTCTTGTGTTTTCGGTTGCTAAATAGTATTTACGTAAGTCCCCTTCGTAAATATAATTGGTAGAAGTAAATAAAGCTTCTTCCTCTGGATTGTTGTCTTCATCTTCGTCACAACTAACATTTGTGAACATAGCAAAGGATAATAGTACTAGTACTACATAACGTGTTTTCATAATTTATATGTTTTTGGGTTACACTGTAGCTAGTTAATAGTAAGGAGAGTCTAAAGTTAACAATTTTCCGAAATAAACATAAAAAAAAGTAAGTTATTTTGTGTAACTGTTTGGTTGTTAGTTTATCTGGTATATAATAATAGTGTTGTCTTCACCTTTGGTTACAAACTCCAAGTTGTTGTCTTTATCCAAATTATCTAGCACAATTGCAGAATTTCCGTACACAGGGAAATTGTTTTGTAGTTTCCCATTGCTATCATACAAATACACTTTCTGCGTTTGCAGGTCTGTTACAGAAACGTAAATCTTATCGTGGATATAAAAGAGTTTTGGGATGTCATAATTACCAAAGTCTAAGTCTAAAGTTTTATTTTTTATGGTTAACTTGTTATCGGTTTGCGCTACTAATGTTTTTGTAGTAGTAGCCAAATGATGTTTACTACCAAGGTTTAAATTTTGTGTACTACTAGTTCCATTCGTATTAAAACTAACCAGCTTGCCATCTTTTGTTGTGGTAGTGAATTTGTTATAATATAAGTATAATGCTTGATTAGAAAAAGAGTATTTGTTTTTTGGTGTTACTCTTGTTTTACCAACGCGATCTACAATGTATAATTTGTTGTCTGTTTTAAAGGTCAAGTAATCTTTTCGGCCAATTCTAAAATGTTGGGGTGAATGATTAATAGTGCTTTCGGCAGCTTTAAATTTAAACCCATTTACCGTTTTTCCTTTGGCATCATACATTAAAATATTTTTGTCTTGGGTTACTAGTAGTCGGTATTTCTTGTTATTGTCGTAATCAAAAACCGAAAGCGGTTGCGTAATGGCATCCTTAAATTTTAAAGGAAAAGGAGCGGCATTGTTTCCGTTTCTGTCTAAAACATAAACCCGGTTAGGAGTTGCAAATGCTAATTGAAGTCTTCCGTTTTTGTACATGTCTATTTGTTGTACTTCACCTAAAACGGGACCTTGAAGTTGTTTTTTCCAAAGCACTTTTCCTCGATTAGAAATAAGATATAGATTGTTCTTTATGTCTTGAACAATAATTTCCTTTTGCTTCGTGATATGATTCGTTACTAATTGCGGATTGTTTACCAAGTCCGCATCTAATTTAATATTGTATAATTCGGTTACCGAATTTTCTCGAACTCGTGTCTTGTTCTTTTTTATTACCGTGTTTATATGTGCAAAATTAGTGTCATATACGAATTGTAAAGCTGAAGTTTTATAATTGTCGAGTTTAAGGTTTAGAGTTTCCTCAAAGTTATTATTTATAATATTCTTTAAAGCTGTCGGATTTGCAACCATAAGCAAAGAAGAGGCATTTGTAAGATGCTCTTTGGTGCTTTGGTAGTACTCTTTTGCGTTATACGTCGTTTTGTTTTGGTAGTTGGCAATAATGTTTTCTAGCGCTTCTTTGGTATTTGTGAAAACAAAAAAGGCATTCACATTGGCGTAATAATTCGCTTGGTTAAAAGTGATTAATGGAGAGAATGTACTGCGGAACAATGCTGCCTCACTAAAACTGTAAATGTCTATTTGTCGGTAGGTTTCTACCAAATCCTGATCGTTTAGCAAAGCATCCTTTGTAGCAATAACATCTAAAGAGTTTAATAGAATCGCTTGGTTTTTTCCCTCGTAAATAATTCCAACTTCCACAATATTATCAAAAAGAGTAGTTTCGGTTGTTAAAGAATCTGTGCTACGGAATTGTTTTAGATTTTCATTTAACGTCGTAAAATCATTAAATGTAAAACTCATAAAACCATCTGCATTACTAGGAGCAATGCTTGCCGCTCTATTCTCTTGAGCAATCGTGTTTTTAAAAATATTAATCAAACTCTTTGTAGAATCTGTTGCTTTGGTGATTCCGTTTAAAATAATAGCATCTTGATTAATATCTGCGTCTACCAGTGTATAATTGGTAAAGGTCTTAAAAGGAAAAGAGTCATTAATAAAAACGGACTGTATAGGTTGTTTATTTGTATTGTTAATTAGTATAGAAAACGGTTTTTTAGTATCTGCCGTATTTAAAATAGTTTTTAAATCTTCATCTTTATTTGTGGTAATTAGCGAAGTTTCTAAAATCTCTTTACTGGACGAAGCAATAAAAATACTGTCCTTATAAGTATTATAGGTAATGTTCTTTTCTATTTGTGTTTTATTAATCGACAAGCTTTGAAACAAATAGGCTTCCACAGTAATATTTTGTAACGAATCTACAGCAAATAAATCTGGTGTTTGTTTGGTAATAACGGTGTATTGTAAGCTGTCTTTTTTGTCATAACTAAAACAAACGAAAAGCGGATTTGTAGTGTTTAAGTACTTAAGGTTTTCTAGTTTGCTACTTAGGTTAGTATAGAATTTATTCTTCTGAAGGCCTTCTAAAAAATCACTATTGTTTAGATTGCTTTTTAAGCTTTCTAAATTATTCACTTGTATAATTACCGAAGCATTTTCTGGAATATAATCTTTAGTATTTATGTGCTTATCGGTTTTTGTACAACTAATAAGTAAAAGGCTAATAAGAAAAAGGTTCCAGGTTTTTTTCATGTAAAAAGGGATTTGTACAAATATAGGAATGCGTTTATAAAAAGCACTTAAACTGTTTAAAGTATTTGAATTTATAGGTAGTCAAAATTTTTAGCTTTTTTTAGTTTCAACTTCAACTTCAACTTCAACTTCAACTTCAACTTCAACTTCAACTTCAACTTCACTCGAAATACTTAGACTTCTAAACGCAGCTGTTCTGGTAATAGTCTAAAAGATTTTCGGTGATACTTCGTGATTCCGTATTTTCTAATCGCTGCTCTGTGCTCTTTTGTCGGATAACCTTTATTTTGTTTCCAGTTGTACATCGGGAATTCTTCATGAATTGTATTCATATATGCATCGCGATAGGTTTTCGCTAAAACCGAAGCAGCGGCAATACTTAAAAATTTTCCGTCTCCTTTTATAATGGTTTCATGCGGAATATCTTTATAAGGTTTAAACCTATTTCCATCTACGATTATAAAGTTAGGAAGTTGTTTTAAGCCGGCAATAGATTTATGCATAGCCAAAATGGAAGCGTTTAAAATGTTTATTTCGTCTATTTCCTCTTGAAAAACATGCGCAAAACCAAAACAGATAGCTTCCGTTTCAATAATTGGTTGTAGTAAATCGCGCTTTTTTTCGCTTAATTGTTTAGAATCGTTGAGTATTTTGTTCTCAAAATTATCAGGGAGAATCACAGCAGCGGCAGTAACTGGACCAGCTAAACAACCTCTGCCAGCTTCGTCTGTACCACATTCCATTTTTAGATTCGAATAATTTAATTTCAGCATTTAAGTAATCGTTAAGAATAACAAGTTGTTATAAATTGTAATATTGTAATTAATACCTATTAGATATTTTCTATTTTTGCGTCTTTAAATACCAAAGCTTTTGCAAAGGTGTTCAAAAATCTAACAATAGACTTTAGGTTGTTGCAAGGTCTAAAAAATAATTATGAAGCAAAAAATTCTGATATTCTTTTTATTAAGTGTTTTTCATTTTGGGTATGCGCAAGTTTCTCCAAATCGAAAATTAGAGAAAGAAAAATATGAACAAAGTCAATTAAATGATACTTTATCTATAGGAAGTGGCAGAAGTACTACCAATACAATAAGTAAAGCAGCGGTTGCTAAAGTACAAGACTACTTGATAATCTCACATAAAAGAGACACCGTTCATGTAGATACCACGCTAAGTATTAAAAAGGAATACAAATTTAATTATTTACGAAGAGATAATTTTGAGTTGTTGCCGTTTTCTAATGTCGGACAAACCTATAACAAGCTTGCGTATGATTTTCATAGTGATAAGCTAATGCCTTTATTTGGGGCAAGAGGAAGACACTTCAATTATATGGAAATTGAAGACATCAACTATTACCGAGTACCAACACCATTTACAGAGCTTTATTACAAAACCGCTTTCTCTCAAGGACAACAAGTAGATGCGTTTTTTACCGTAAATACATCTCCGCAATTAAATATATCTTTAGCCTATAAAGGTTTGCGTTCTCTAGGTAAATACCAACACATATTAACGAGTACAGGGAATTTTAGATTTACTACAAGTTATAATACAAAAGACAAACGATATACAGCGAATGCGCATTTTGTAGCCCAAGATTTAATGAATGAAGAAAATGGCGGATTGAAAGAGGATAATGTCGCCTATTTTGAAGCTGGTGACCCAGAATTTACCGATAGAGGTGTTTTAGAAGTTAATTTTGAAGATGCCGAAAGTATCTTAAAAGGAAAACGTTTTCATTTAGACCACCAATATAGTATCACAAAACCAAAAGACTCGTTAGCAACAAACACGTTAAGTGTTGGTCATATTATATCTTTTGAAGATAAATTCTTTCAGTTCGATCAAGATATTGAAACCGATTATTTTGGGGAATCCTTTAGAGCATCCAATTTAAAAAAACGAGTTACACTAGAAAACTTCTATAACCAAGTACATGTAGACTATGCCAATAAAACGTTGGGAGCTTTACAATTTAATGTAAGTCATAACGGTTATAATTACGGATATGATAATGTAGTCATTTTAGACGAAAACAGAATAACCAATAGAATAAAAGGACAAGTCCTTGCTTTAGGAGGTGCGTATAGCAAGACCTTTAAAAAGTTCCATATAGAAGGAGAGATAGGTGCAAACATATCTGGAGATTTTAATGGTAACTTTTTAACAGCAAAAGCAAGCTATCCAATGAATGAACATGCAGTCATAAGCGCTACTATTAATACCAATTCCAAAGCCCCTAATTATAATTTTCAATTATATCAAAACGATTACATAAACTATAACTGGCAAAACGATTTCAATAATACAAAAACGCAAGAAATAGAATTTCAATTGCAGTCTAACAAGATTGCAGATGTTTCTTTGAGTTTTTCCTCTATTGATGATTACACATACTTTAAAAGTAATCCAACAGACAGCCTAATTAAGCCGTACCAAAATAACGCAACTATAAACTATCTCAAGCTAAAGGTAGAGAAAGACATTAAGTATAAAAAAATAGGTTTATACAATACCATATTATATCAAAACGTAAAAGACGATAACAATACCTTAAACGTTCCAGAGATTGTAATGCGTAATACCTTATACTATGCCAATACATTCTTTAATAACGAACTATTCCTGCAAACCGGAATCACCTTCAGCTATTTCTCTAAATACTATATGAATGGCTATGATCCCGTTTTAGCCGAACTATATGTGCAAGACCAAAAAGAATACGGCGCATTCCCAAGAGTAGACTTCTTTATAAACGCAAAAATTCGTCAAGCAAGAATCTACTTAAAAGCAGAACACTTTAATTCTGCCTGGACCGGTTACGATTATTACGCCGCGCCAAACTATCCATATAGAGACTTCACCGTACGTTTCGGTGTGGTGTGGAATTTCTTTTTATAATTTTTAGGGCGTTCCGTTGGTTAACTAAAGGGTTAACCAACGTCAGGCTATCCGCTATATCTTTTTGTATCCTTATTATATATAGAGTAGAAGCGTCCTATATATAAAGAGTGTTTTTAATTAAAGTGTAGGTGTTATTAACACCAAAAAGGATGTCGCTGCTATCCTTAACGCGAATCCCAAGAAACAAGCATCCCATTCCAAAAAAACTTTGCCTTATAAATGCTTGAAAATAAGCCTTTAGAAAGCCTCGAAAAAAATAATCAAAAAAAAGATTAAAAAAGGCATTGTCAGAAAGAAAAAGGTATCTATATTTGCACCCCGCTACGG
>CANNAC010000008.1 GCA_947502495.1 uncultured Flavobacteriaceae bacterium
GTGTTTGTAACGTCTGATTTTCCTTCGGAAAATCCTCGCATACAAACCCGCAACTATTCTTATACAACAACGTTAGCTACAATTAAAACAAACCGTGAAAAAAGAAAAAGTAATAGAGAAATTAGAAAAACATTGTTCAGAAAAACTTTACGTTCGACTGACAAGAAAAAAAGGTGGCTTTGAGGGAATTTCAACTGGATTTATTCTCGATAAATCATCTGATTTTATTTTACTTCAAGAAACTGATGAATTCAGGGTTTTAGGCTACCAAATCATCCCAATCAAAACAATAAAACACGTTCGATATAATAAGAATGACAAAACAATCCATCGAATTCTAAAAGAAGAAGAATTAATAAGTGATGTTAAAACAAAATATAAAGTTGATTTAACGGATTGGGATTCAATAGTTACAGATATCAAAGCAACGGAATTGACAATTATATCGGAATGCGAACATCCGAAACTGAATTACTTTTGCATTGGACAATTAAAGCGAATAAATAAAAAATCAATTTCTATAAGGTACTTTAATGCTCAAGGAATTTTAGACAAAAAAAACACCAAACATAACTTTGAGGATATTACAAAGTTGAGTTTCGACGACAGATATGCGAATGTGTTCTCGAAATATTTAACCGAAAAATAACTGTAGCTAACATCGCATAAAAATAATGCATAGATTAGTGCTTAAACAAGAGTTAGTGCATTTTTGTTACTTCTGATTTTCCTGCGGAAAATCCTCGCACACAAAACCGCACTATTCTTATACGTAACCGTTGTAGCCAATATAAGAAACGCCTATGGGAACTTGGGGAACAGGAATTTCTTCAAACGATATTTATGAAGATATTAATTATGAATTCTTTGAATTATATAATCAAGGAATGGAAGTTTCTTCGATTACTGAAAAGTTAATTCAGGAAAATAAAGAACTGATTGATTCTCACGAAGACCAAAATAATTTTTGGATAACTATCGCAAAATCTCAATGGGAATGCAAATCACTTGACCCAAAAGTTCTTAATCGGATTAAAGATATTGTCGAGTCTGGAAAAGATATTGAATTGTGGAAAGAACTTGACGCTTCAAAATCTGACTTGACTAAAAGGCAAAAAATTTTAGATAGCTTTTTAAAGAAAATATCAAACGAAAAAAAGACATCTCGAAAAAGAAAAGTAAAAAAATCACGAAATGCGATTTTCGAAAAAGGAGATTGTTTAGTTTTTAAATTAAGTGATGGAGATTATTGTGGAGTTTTCGTGTTGGAATCGGAAAAAGAAACGGAATTCGGACTGAATTTAATTGCTGTAACTGACATTAAACAATCGGAAAAACCAACTGAAAAGGATTTTGAGAATGCCAAACTATTATTTAGACTTGAACAGCAAATAAACAAGGAGTTTAAACCAAAGGAACAAATTAGTTGGTATTATGCACAACATTTCAAAAAATCGGAAACGGAATTTGAAAAAATTGGGCAATTAAAAGTTAATAAAGATTATTATTCAAATAAAGACCATCAGAGTTTTTCGAATTGGGACAATCTGAAATTATTTCAAGATGAATTCTATTCTGACTTTGAAAATAATAAGTGCAAGAACAAAGTAAAATTAAGTAGTTTAAGGAAAAAATACTGGCTACAACACCCGTATAAAATAAATAAAACCCAAATATCGCCTTACTATTACACATGCTTTCATAAAATAAAACCCATTTCATTTTAGTTTTCAGCAACTAGAAGCATCTTCCATTACAAGAAAAATAGTTAACTTAGTTAATGATAATTACAATTCACAGAATTGAAAATCAAGACTTAATACTTTTCATTTCAAACCAATGGCAAAATATCATATGGAAACAAAAAAGCAATTTAACGACAGAATACAATTACCTTTTACGTTTGATGTACAAAAAATGGCTGCAGAAGCACATGCATTAAAAAAGGAATATTATGAATATTATAAAGTCATTACATTACGCTCTCCTGCGCATTTAGTAGACAGCTCTTTGCCTTTTCCTCCGCCTGCAAGTGATTATGCAGATGGTTCTTGGACCGATTGGATGGACACACCTAACTTAGAAAAATCACCATATTTAAAAAGCATTATCCATACCTTTAGTCAGTACACCACCGTTAATTTGGTTAGGCTATTATTTTTGGCACCAAATTCTGTAGTAAAAGAACATACCGATCCTACTTTAGGCTTAGAGCAACACAAATCGATGATTAGACTTACCATTCCTATAGATAACAATGAAGGCGTTTCCTTTTTTCTTAACGACTCTTTGGTTACCATGAAAACTGGAGAATGTTGGTATTTACGTTTAACAGATAAACATCGTGTTATCAATAACGGAACTACAGATCGCATTAATTTAACCATAGATGTAATACCCAATGATATCATCGTTGAAATTATTTCTAATGCAAATACGCTAATAAATTCCCAAAACAAACCGAAGCATGAAGACTAGAGAAAACGCCATAGAAATCGACAAAGCAGCGTTTCGAAAGATTGGCTATCAACTTATTGATACTATTTCGGACTTTTTGGATGAGCTTCCGGACAAACAGGTGACAACCAACAAGACTCCGAAAGAATTACAAAACATACTAGGAGATGCTTCCTTACCAGCAAACGGAACACCTGCGGAAGAATTAATGGTTCATGCTACAAAATTACTTTTAGACCATTCGTTATTCAATGGGCACCCCAAATTTTTTGGTTATATCACCTCTTCCGCAGCACCAATTGGCGCTTTAGCAGATTTGTTAGCGGCATCCATTAACCAAAATGTTGGTGCGCAAATACTGAGTCCGATAGCCACCGAAATAGAAAAACAGACCATTAAATGGTTAGCCGAATTTATTGGCGTATCGCCAAATTACGGAGGTGTTTTGGTTAGTGGTGGAAACATGGCGAATTTTACCGCCTTTTTAGCTGCAAGAACAGCCAAGGCTCCAAAAGAGATTAAAGAAAACGGACTTACTAATACTTCGAAACAATTAATTACTTACTGCTCTAAATCCACACATACCTGGATTGACAAAGCTGCTATTTTATTTGGTCATGGTTCTAAATCGGTACGTTGGATACCTACCGATGCATCCAACAAAATGAATATTACCCTTTTAGAACAAACGATAAAAGAAGACATAAAACAAGGTCATCAACCTTTTATGGTTGTTGGTACTGCTGGTGATGTTAGTACAGGAATTGTAGATAATCTAGAAGCTATTGCCGTTGTTTGTAAAACCTTTGATTTATGGTTTCATATTGATGGTGCTTATGGTATTCCGGCAGCAATTATTCCGGAGTTGAAAGCATTATTTACAGGAATAAAAGAAGCCGATTCGATTGCTTTAGATCCGCATAAGTGGTTGTATAGTCCGTTGGAAGCTGGCTGTACTTTGGTGAAAAATCCAAAACATCTTATTGATACCTATAGTTCGCATCCAGAGTATTATAATTTTAGTTTAACGGAAGAAGGCGGATCACAGAATTACTTTGAATACGGACTACAAAATTCTCGTGGTTTTCGAGCATTGAAAGTATGGCTTGCATTACAACAAATTGGGAGTAATGGCTATACAAAACTGATAAGAGAAGATATTGAATTAGCGAAGTATTTCTATACATTAGCAAACCATCACGAAGCATTAAAACCTATAACTCAAAATTTAAGTATTACGACACTTCGATATGTTCCAACAGATTTAGAAGGAAACGAGCAGAATAATGCCACTTATTTAAACACTTTGAATGAAAAACTACTAGACGAGTTACAACAAGGTGGCGAAATGTTTTTATCTAACGCGATTATAGCAGATCAATATTGTTTACGAACCTGCATTGTAAACTTTAGAACTACAAAAAAGGATATAGAAGACTCCATTAAAATAATAGTTAAAGAAGGCCGAAAAATGCATCTCATGCTACAAAACAAGAAACACTAAAGAAACTAGTTATGAAATATACCATTAAGGCAAGTTCTATTTCTAATAAGGATGCTTCCATGCAGATTAAACAATCTAAAATTCCTTTTGGAACCACTCCAGAATCTTCCGACCAATTAGCAAATCCTGCAGAATTGTTTTTAGGTTCTTTTTCGGCATGCATTTTAAAAAATGTAGAACGCTTTTCTAGCTTAATGCATTTTAAATATAGTCATGCAGAAATAACCGTAAGCGCAACACGACTGGAAAAGCCACCAAGAATGGACGAAATACAGTATGAGTTACTTATTTACAGTCCAAACAATACCTTAAATATTAATTTGCTTAAAAAGAATATTGAAAAGTTTGGAACTATCTATAATACCGTAAAACTTTCTTGTGCTATTACTGGGGAAATAAAACAAATCCTTAATTAAACCTCAAAAAAAACACACTAAACCCAATAAAAAAAGCACCAAAATGGTGCTTTTTTTCAATTAACTAACTCATAAAAATTAATCTAAATCAAATCGTAATCCTAAAGAAATATTGTTTTGATCTATTGCTTGGTCTTTAAATAAAGGTGACAAATCATATTTGGCATATACTGCAACATTACCAAAAGAAATATAACTACTTACCCCGTAAACAAAAGGATTGGTGTTTAAATTGGTTTCTTTATCCTTTTCTCTATCGCCATCTTGTTTGTATTTTATTTTATGCATAGAACTTAAGTTCACTCCTGCATAACCACCAACTCCGATTTTAAATTTATTGTATGTCGAATATCTAAAATAGGTATCGCGTTCTATTTTTTTAGATGGACCAAATTCAAAATGTATTGGCACTACTAAATTGGTAGTTCTAAACTTCGATTTGTTTAATTTAAAAGCGCTTGTTTCTAAGGAGACAACATCATTATTTTCGGTAAGAAATTGATCGTCTTTTAGATCTAATTTATTCCATTGTACCGATAAACCATATTTTAAACGTACCGCATTGGTGTTTTTAAACAGACGTGTTTTCCAAGCCCAACCTAATTCTACAAATCCGGAACCACCCAATTTATATGGCGAATCGCTTAACGATTGTCCTTCAATGATGGCATTATTAAATCCGATTGCAAAAACCATATCGCTTGTGGTACGTCTATCGTATATTTTCGGAATTGCTTTGTCTTTCGGACCAATATAAATGCCGCCTTTATCAAACTCATCGGAATCTTCTCCTTTCCCAATAGAAATTACAAACCCATCTAGATTAGCTCCAACATCTGAAGTTACCTCTTTATTTCTTTCTAGTAAAGCTATTTTATTATCTAGAATAGCAATTCTATTTTCAATATTTAATGCGTGTTTTTCAGCTTCTGTTTGCTTTAATGCATCTGCTTCTTCACTGGTAATTTCGCCATTATCTAATTTGGTATTTATAGTCTGTACCGTTTCTTTTAAAAACTCTTTCTCCTGAGTTTTCACTTGTTCCTTTTTGTTTTCTAAAAATTCAATCTTTAAAACATTTGGATTTTCTTGTGCTTTGGCAAATTGCATCGCACACACTAAAATAATACCGATTACGTATTTTGTTGCTGTTTTCATTTCTGTTCTGTTTTTTAATGGATGATTTATGTATTACTCGTTTCTAGTAGCAACTGCTGTTGTTGCTGTTTTAAAATTCTCTTCAATAACTTTAAATAATTTTCCTCTTAACGATGGAGGCATTTCTGTTTCTGCATCTTCTAATAATGCATTTGCATCCACCACAATGGACTGTACGCTTCTATTCGCACTTAATTGCATCTTTTTATTAGCCGTTTGCAATAGGGATTCAATTTCAGAATCTGTAGTTTCTAAACTGGTACTTACAATTTGATTTTCTTTGCTTCCTAAAATGCCTTCTGTTTTAACAACCGAAGCAATAATCTCATCTTGTGTTATCCCAATAGTACTTATGTCTTTTGGCGCTTTTTCAGCGTTGCTTGCAATTGCCTTTTTATTAACTATTGGCTGTTTTATTTTTTGGTTTTGGTTTGTTTTTCGAACCGTATTTTCAGCGACACTGTTATTAGTTGGTATCGTATTTAGTTTCTTTTTTTCTGAAGTTTTCACTTCTTCTTGAACAACCTTTTGTGTTTCTATACTGATTTCTGAAGTTTGACTTGGATTTATAATCGTTTCCATTTCTGTATCTACAACAATAGGTGAAACCGTAGATTTTGTAGTATCTAGCGTTACAAATTGGGAAACTACAAACAAGAAACCGATTACACTTGCCGCAATACCAAACCATAAAAACATATTTTTACTTTGTTTTTTCTCGTCTGTATTTAAGCGTTGTTCTAAACTTTCCCACGCCTGACTAGATGGTTCTATGGTACGTTGTTCCAGCTTCTCTCTTATGTTTTCTTCAAATTTAATTGGTGCCATAACCTGCTTTGTTTAATTCTTTAATTTTTTGCTGAAGCGCTTTTCTTGCTTTGAACAATTGCGACTTAGAAGTACTTTCCGAAATACCCAACATATCTGCTATTTCTTGGTGCTTATAGCCTTCAATGGCATACATCACAAATACAATTTTATAGCCTTCGGGTAAATCATCTATGAGTTGCTGAATTTCGGCAACTTCCATATTGGTTTGAATATTATTGGAATGATTAACATCCTCTACTGCAGCATCCGCTGAAAATTCAATTTGCTTTTTCTGCCTTAAAAAGGAAATAGATTCTCTAACCATGATACGTCTAATCCAACCTTCAAAATTACCTTCGTTTTTAAAACTTTTTAAATTCTGAAATACTTTAAAAAAACCATTTAACATGGCTTCTTCGGCAAAATGTGTGTCTTTAATATAATAGCGACAAACACTTAACATTTTGGGCGCATGCAACTGAAACAATACGTGTTGTGCCTCACGATTGTTTTGGATTGCTTTTTTAATAAGCAAGGGTTCGTTTTTATGCAGTTGAATAACTTTCAAAATATGCGTACGTATTACGTTCTATTTATAAAGACGCAAAAAGAAGAAGAAAGGTTGCCTGAAGATTATTTTTTTCTATCAATCACGTAATTAACCATAAGCTCTAGCGAGTTTCTATATTGGCTTTCTGGATATTTTTGTAGTATTTGCAGTGCTTCCGCTTGAAATTCTTTCATTTTAGCAACTGCATAATCTAATCCGCCATTATCTTTAACAAAAGTAATAACTTCTTTTACTCGTTTTTGATTTTTGTTGTGGTTTTTAATAGAATTGATTAACCACTTTTTATCTTTTTTACTCGCGTGATTTAAAACATGAATTAAAGGCAAGGTCATTTTTTGCTCTTTAATATCTATTCCTGTTGGTTTGCCAATTTGCTCTTTACCATAATCGAACAAATCATCTTTTATTTGAAAAGCCATACCTATTAGTTCTCCAAACTTACGCATGGTTTCTACATGTTCGGATTCTGGTTTTACAGATGCAGCACCAAGGCTACAACAGGCAGCAATTAAAGTTGCTGTTTTTTGTCTTATAATTTCGTAGTAGATATCTTCTGTAATATCTAGTTTTCTAGCTTTCTCAATTTGAAGTAACTCGCCTTCACTCATTTCACGAACGGCAATAGAAATAATTTTCAGTAAATCGAAATCGTTATTATCTATAGAAAGTAGTAATCCTTTAGAAAGCAAATAATCACCAACTAGTACTGCAATTTTATTTTTCCAGAGTGCATTGATAGAAAAGAATCCACGACGTCTGTTGCTCTCATCTACCACATCATCATGAACAAGTGTCGCTGTGTGAATAAGTTCTATTACCGAAGCGCCTCTGTAGGTGCGCTCGCCAACCTCACCATTAGAAACCATTTTAGAAACAAGGAATACAAACATTGGCCGCATTTGTTTCCCTTTTCGGTTTACGATATAGTGTGTTATTCTGTTAAGTAATGCTACTTTAGAAGACATAGAAAGTTGAAACTTTTGTTCAAAAAGTTCCATCTCATACGCTATTGGTTGCTTTATTTGTTCTACAATTTTCACAAGAAATCAAATATAATAAATACAATGATAGGATTAACTTTTATTTGCTAGTTGTCCGCAAGCAGCATCGATATCTTTTCCTCTAGAACGTCTTACCGTTACGGTAATATTGTTTTGTTCTAGTATAGAAACATACATATCTGTGGCAGCACTATCTGCTTGTTGAAACTCGCCATTGTCTATTGGATTGTATTCAATTAAGTTTACTTTACTCGGTGCAAATTTACAGAATTGGACTAATGCTTCGGCATCTTCTCTTTTATCGTTAATACCTCGCCAAACCACATACTCGTAGGTTATTCTATTTTTGGTTTTTTCGTACCAATACACTAAAGCTTCCCGTAAATCTTTTAAAGGAAAAGTGGCATTAAATGGCATAATAGAAGTCCGAACCTCATCTATTGCAGAATGCAAAGAAACGGCTAGTTTAAACTTTACTTCATCATCTGCCATTTTTCGAATCATTTTTGGCACTCCAGAAGTAGAAACTACAATTCGTTTTGGAGACATTCCTAATCCTTCTGGGGATGTAATCTTGTCTATTGCTTTTAGCACATTGTTATAGTTCATGAGCGGTTCTCCCATTCCCATAAAAACAATATTACTTAATGGTTTGTTGTGGTATAATCTACTTTCTTTATCTATGGCAACTACTTGATCATAGATCTCATCTGGATTTAGATTTCGCATACGTTTTAATCTAGATGTAGCACAAAATCTACAGTCTAAACTACAACCTACTTGACTAGAAACACATGCTGTGGTTCTTGTTTTTGTAGGAATTAAAACGGATTCTACGATTAAACCATCATGTAAACGCACTGCATTTTTTATAGTACCATCGCTACTTTTCTGCATGGTATCTACATGAATGTGATTGATAACAAAGTTATCTTCCAGCATTTTTCTGGTTTCTATAGAGAGGTTTGTCATGTCTTCAAAAGTATGTGCAGACTTGCTCCATAACCATTCGTAAACTTGATTACCTCGAAAGGCTTTATCGCCTTCTTTTACAAAGAATTCTCTAAGTTGTTCTTTGTTTAATGCTCTGATGTCTTTTTTTGTTGTTGCCATTGCTTTGCAAAAGTAGTGAAAGGAATTACGATTTACGAATTACTGTTCTTGAATTTATGTAAATGCCTCTGGTTAGTGCATTAGGGATTGCGCAATTGTTGAAGCTCTTTTTATGTTGTTGCATATATGCAACATAAAAAAGCGACTTGCAAAAGCCCGACGCAACGTAGCTTAAGCGTAGTTGGGTAATGCCATAAAAAAAGCCTCTAAAAAAAGAGGCCTTATTTATATAAAAATATATCTAATTATATTATTAGCATGGCGTCACCATAACTGTAGAAATTGTATTTTTCTTTGATTGCTTCTTGGTATGCTTTTAAGATAAACTCATGTCCTGCAAAGGCGGAAGCCATCATTAATAGCGTTGATTTTGGTGTATGAAAGTTTGTAATCATACAGTTTGCAATACTAAAATCATACGGTGGAAAGATGAATTTGTTAGTCCAACCATCATACTCATTTAAGGTACCACTGGAAGAAACCGAGCTTTCTACGGCACGCATTGCTGTGGTACCTACTGCGCAAATGCGTCTTTTATTCTTTTTAGCATTGTTAATAATATTTGCCGCTTTTGCGTCAATGATTATTTCTTCGCTATCCATTTTATGTTTCGATAAATCTTCTACCTCAACGGCATTGAAAGTCCCTAAACCTACGTGAAGTGTAACTTCTGCAAAGTCTACTCCTTTAATTTCTAAACGCTTTAAAAGGTGTCTAGAAAAGTGCATACCTGCTGTTGGTGCTGCTACTGCTCCTTCATTTTTTGCAAAAATAGTTTGGTAACGTTCTTCATCTTCTGGTGTTACGTCACGCTTGATATATTTAGGTAAAGGTGTTTCTCCTAATTCGGTAAGTTTTCTTCTAAACTCTTGGTAAGAACCATCATAAAGAAAACGTAATGTTCTACCTCTAGATGTGGTGTTATCAATTACTTCTGCTACTAAAGTTTCATCATCCCCAAAGTATAGTTTATTACCAATACGTATTTTACGTGCTGGATCTACTAATACATCCCAAAGGCGTTGTTCTTCATTAAGTTCTCTTAATAAAAACACTTCAATACGCGCTCCAGTTTTTTCTTTATTACCATATAAACGTGCAGGAAATACTTTGGTATTGTTAAGTATTAATACGTCATCCTCTTCAAAATAATCAATGATATCCTTGAACATTTTATGCTCAATGGTTTGCTTTTCCCTATTTAAAACCATTAAGCGAGATTCATCTCTGTTTTCTGCTGGATGTTCTGCTAATAATTCTTCTGGAAGCTCAAATTGATAGTGAGACAACTTCATTTTAAAATTCTGCATGTAGTAGTATTAGGTATTGTAATGTATTTTACAAGGCTACAAATATACAATCTCAAAGTAGGCGTTGTCAAGTAAATAGCTAATTATTATTTAAAATAATTTAAAACCAATCGCTTTTAAGTCTTCCCAAAAAGTGGGATAGGATTTAGATACTACAAAAGATTCTTCAATTATTATAGAAGTTTTTAAAGCTAAAGGAGCAAATGCCATTGCCATTCTATGGTCTTGGTATGTTTCTATTTTCACATCTTTATTAATAGTATTAGAAACTTCGAGTTGCAAGGTTTTATCTGTGATAGTTACGTTACCTCCTAGTTTTTCTATTTCGGTTTTTAGAGCTACAAGTCGGTCTGTTTCTTTTATTTTTAAAGTATGTAATCCTATTAAATCGCATGCTATTCCTAACCCAAAACAAGTGACAGCAATAGTTTGCGCTATATCTGGAGCATTTTTAAGGTCTAATGAAATTACCGTTTCTGGAGAAACTTTTGCTACTTTTTGAAGGGTAATTTTATTATTATTAAAAGCGGTTTCCACACCAAACTGCGTATAAATTTTGGCTAAAGCCGCATCGCCTTGTAAGGAGTTTTCTTTATAAGATGCTAATGTAATTTGGGTACCAACGGCACTCATTGCTGCAATACTATAATAGTATGAAGCCGAAGACCAATCGGATTCGATGGTCAAATGTTGTTTCTTAATTTGGGATTGCGGATTTACTTTTATAACATTATTTTCAAAACTCGTTTCTACTCCAATATCGTTAAGTAACGATAATGTCATGTTTACATATGGAACAGAAGTAATTTCTCCATCTAAAGTAAGTTCTAAACCGTTTTCTAGTTTTGGCGCTATTAATAATAAAGCCGAAATATATTGGCTACTTACGTTTGCTTTTAGGCTTACTTTATTTTGTGTTATTTGTTTCCCTTTTATTTTTATTGGTGGATAGCCATCGTTTTTCTCATAGCTAATTGCTACACCTAATTGACTTAATGCATCTACCAAAATAGCAATAGGTCTTTCTTGCATTCTTTTAGATCCTGTAAGAATCACTTCTCTATTATTTTGAATAGAAAAATATGCGGTTAAGAAACGCATTGCTGTTCCTGCGTGATGAATGTCTATGTGATTTTCTACAGAAAGTAATGCTTTTTGCATGACTTTAGAATCGTCGGAATTAGAAACATTATCGATTTCTACATTTGGATACAAAGCCTGTAATAGTAACAATCTATTAGATTCACTTTTAGAACCTGTTACTTGTATGGTGGATTGCTTTGCAATGGATGATTTTTGAAGGTGTACGTTCATAAGTATAAATAGAATAAACTATTTTATTGCACTTCGACTGCGCTCAGTGTGCCAATTTAGGTTAATAATTTATTTTAATTTCTCGTTGTTATGGTGACGATCGTGATCGCGTTTGGTTTTAATATCTAGCTTTTTATCGAATGCTTCTTGCAGATCGATTCCGGTTTGGTTTGCTAGACACAATACCACAAACATAACATCTGCTAGTTCTTCGCCAAGGTCTTTATTTTTATCGCTTTCTTTTTCGCTTTGCTCTCCATAACGTCTTGCAATAATACGTGCAACTTCACCAACTTCTTCGGTTAGTTGTGCCATATTGGTAAGCTCATTAAAATAACGAACACCGTGGTTTTTTATCCAATTATCTACTTCTAGTTGTGCGTTTTTTATGCTCATGCTTTTTTCTTTTTTAGGAAATGTAAAGTTATTAAAATAATACAGCATGGAATAGCGATATACTGTAATTCGCTAATAATTGCTCGTATTCCCCATTCTGAAAAAAACTTCTCCACACCAATTGGTGAAACTTTTATGACTTGCCAAGGAAAGAAATATCTGGAATTATCTAAAGGAATAAAAAACCCAACTCCTTTTCCTCCAGTTGTTAATGCGTCTAGAAGTCCGTGAGATAGCGTAGATAAAAACAAAACAACAAAGAAGATTTGCTTTCTAGTTTTACCGAATAGCAAAGCTAAAAGCAAACTCCAAAGCGCAGCAAAAACTATAGAATGCGTAAAACCTCGATGCCCGAAAGGATGCAAATAAGGGATTTCAAAATGAAAAGCCAAAACATCTAAATCGGGAAGCATAGTAGAAACTATTGCCAAGCTTAGAAGCAGCTTACTTGTTTTCGCATCTATTACTTTTGCTGTGGTATAGGCCACTAAACCATGTCCGAAAATGGATGCCATATTACACCAATTTAGCTATTAAATGTCGCATCCAATTTGTTTCTTTTTCGTTTATATTTTAATATAAAATTAAATCATAACTATGACTATCCTTTACTTTTCAATTTCATCTAACCAAAAAAAATAATTCCAATTAAAAACACAACATTTAATAGCTAAATTGGTATTACCTTTTTTTAAGTACTATTTGCTCGGTTTGCTTTTTAATTACTAAGTCGAAAAACCGCTTAAATTCCAGATAATCTTTTGGTAGTATAATTGTTTTATTAATATCTAGATTTGTTGTGATTTGTAATAGATTGTCTTTATGGTTTATTAAATAAGTAAAGACGCCATCATTAATATTAAATTGCATTTTTTCATTTTCTGGCAACGATTCCACTTGGTATCCTTCCGGAATTCTTATATTAACTACGTATTTTTCGGATATTGGATAGGTGAAATCTATAGGGTGTTCTCTAGTTTCTTGCTTAAAGGGATTTTCTTCTGGAGCAAAAAACAGTATAGAAGAAAAGTATAGTTTATCTGCTATTTCTTCTATTCCGTTTTGTAAATTATATTCGTAAGAAATTAAAATG
Source organism: uncultured Flavobacteriaceae bacterium (assembly GCA_947502495.1). GTDB lineage: Bacteria > Bacteroidota > Bacteroidia > Flavobacteriales > Flavobacteriaceae > Oceanihabitans. The sequence continues at coordinate 13,144 of CANNAC010000008.1, forward strand.
GGTTTGGCTAATTCGTTTTCCGCTTTTACAGTAACATTGCTTACTTCAATATCTCCTTTTCCTTCTTCAATAGCTCGTATATGTTCTTCTTCACTTTCACTATTATGTGCTTCTCTGTGTACTAATGCAAAATGGTTGGTTAATTGCTCTCTAACTTTACCGTTTATGGTTAAATCTTCATTTATGGTAGCGTTTAAAAAATTTAATTGTTTTGCGTTTTGTTGTGGCATTAAACTTACCCAAGAAGAAGTATCATCCTCTCGAAGCACTCGACCTTGCCAATTTAGGATGTTTTCGGGTAAAATATTTGCTGTTGCATACGCACTTGAAGCATCTAATAACATCTTTCCTGTAGGGAATTCGACTACTGCAATCACATAATTAAAACCACTTTTGGTTGCTATAATTGGTATCCCGTTACTTCTAGTACTTACAAGAACAGGGTTTGCCTCTAAACCAGCATATCGTAACATAGCAACAAGCATTAAGTTTATATCTGCTACATTACCGGCACCTTCTTTATATGCTTTAGAAACACCAAGATCTGCGTAATAGCCTATTAAGCCATTAGATTTTACTTTTGATTTTACAAAGCCGTAAATGGCAGCAATTTTCTCTTCAGGAGATGTTAACTCAGAAAGAACAGCATCTAGATCCTTTTCAAAATAATTACTTTTATCTAATTGCCCACCAAAGTTTTCACTTTTATAAATAGATTTTGTTACATCTCCCCAAGTACTTGAATAACTTTTTACGGGTTGATTTGGATATACAACAGATCGTAATTCCATTATTAATTTTGCTTGATAGTTAGAAAGGTTATCTACAAGCACCTCATCTTTTAACGCCGGAATGTTTGTAAGATTAGAAATTAGCACATCACTTTTATATTCTATCTTATCTTTAGTAAAAGTAGTTTTAGTATTTGCATTAGTTTGATAATCTTTTGGACTAGTTCTATTAGATTCACTAACTGTGAAACTAGATTGCACAACAGATTGATTTAATTTAGGAAGATAAGCTGCCTTTGGGTTTAATAATGCTTTATACTTAAAATACTCTGGTGATGCTATTTTAAAATCTAACTTATTAATAGGTATTAATTTTTGAAATGGAATATCATCTACTGCCAATAACTGCGATTCTATTGTATATCGATACTCTATGATACATCCATCCTTAATATTTGGCATGGTGAATTTTGTTTGCTTCCAATAGCGATTTGTTTTTTCTTCAAAAATGCCATTATTCTTCAGTTTCGTATCTTCTACTTTACCATTGTTTAAATTATAGGTGTAGGCTTTAAAACTGGTTAATTTGTCTTTGGTATCATTACCTTCATCGTATAGTCGTATTGTTTTTGTAGCATAATCATAACCATCTTTATTGTAAATCTTGATACGTTCATGAATTTCATTATACTGAATAAAACCTTTTCCTTGCTCGTACATAAAAGAGACATCTTGACTTCTATACAACACAGCAGCACTTGCTTCTGGCTCCAATGCGTGTTGGGTTTCTTCCAATTCTGCTTTACTAACTTTTCCAAATTTAAAATCTTGTGAAAATGTGAATTGTGCTATTAATAGCGTGATGATTAGTATTGTTTTCTTCATTTAGTTATTTGTTTTTAATACGATTTTAGATTTATCGTGCTTTGTTACTTTTAATAAAAAATTTCTAAACTCTTTATATTCTTCTTTGCTATAGGTTCCTTTTTTTAATTTGAATTCTCGTTGAAACAAAAGTGCATTATCCTCTTTTTGTGTGATGGAGAAATGATACTCCCCAAATTTATTGGTTATAGTAACTGCATCTTGCAATGCTTCCACCTGTAGTGTTTTTGGTATGGTAATTTCGAACGTATTTTTATTTACTCTTCCTCTTTTAATTTGAAAAGGTAAATTCCTTTTTTTATACCGCGGAGGAACGTATTCTTCTTCATTGAAGATATTTGGTCTTAGTAAGATTCGTTCTCCTACTTTGGACGCATACTTTGTTGCGCTAACCGCTAAATTTTCAGTAAAAACAATATCCTCTTTATTGTTATTAAAAGTGATTGCATTAATTTCTAAATTATTAATCGTGTTGAAATACTCTTTATAATGTAGTTTTTGATCTTTCTCTAATTCGTTCTCTATATAATAATGCTTAGCATATCTTGTGCCTTTGCTAACAATTTCGACTTGTGCGGTAATATCTCCTGTAGCATCTAGTTGTACTTTTGCATTTGTTTCTGTGGTGTTTTCTTCTGCCGAATACACTTTAGTATGTACAATTTTCCCACCTTCTGGTGTTACCACTAAAACATCTCTATCGTCTGTAAAATTCGCAGTATACGCAAAAGGACTTGTTTGACTAGTACATTCTAACCATAGATAATCTTCATCCTCTGGAATGCTTAATATCACATGATTCCCTTGCAAGGATGAAAAATCTTTATCCATATCTATAATATCATTATCCCCATAAACGACGGTATAGTAGGACTCCACGCCTACTTCTGCCAATAGTGCTTTGGTGTAATTTGTTAATGCCTTGCAATCACCATAACCCAACCGATCTACTTCTTCGGCTAACATAGGTTTCCAGCCACCAATACCAACTTGCACGCTAATATATCGCGTTTTATTCTGCATATATTGGTATACCATTTTTGCTTTCTCTCTATTGGTCGTTGCTAATGCTGTTTTTTCTTTTATTTCCTCTTTTACAGCTTGTGGTAATGCTTCGGTTCCCGAAATTAATTCGTCGTGCATCCATTTTCCAAAATCTTGCCAATTGTTATTGATACCGCGAACGCCTTCCATATTAAAATCGGTTAGAGTCGCTTTTAAATATGGCGTGTATGTTTTAAAGGAAGGACTATAAGATTCCCTTTTAACCGCTTTTAAATTTTTAGCAATAAAATGGTAATCACTTTGCTTTTTGATGTTGTAATCTTCAAAATTTAAGGTTTGTATTCTAACCTTTCCTTCGGATACGTTTGTAATCTTATATTCGGCACTTTCGGTACTGACATAAAATCCTTCCACTGGTCTCCAACTATGCAAAAAAGCAGTAGATTGATATACTACTTCTACATCAAAAACCATGGTATACGGATAATTTATTGCTGTATAATTTAAATACTTAACACGATTATCAGAATAAAGCGTACCACCACTAACAGCACTCACATCTTCAAAATCTTTTTCTCTAAACTTCTTGATTTCTTCGCCTTGGCTATTATAAATTCTTGCTTCTAGCTTTTTAATATTTGTGTTCTTATCGTAATGTTGATACGCGCCAAGATTGTTATCACCTTCTTCATTAAGAATGGTCACTATACGTTTATTAGTATAAACCATTTTATCAAAATCTTCTATTTCTATATGTATATGCTCGGATCGAACCACAGCATTTGCATTCATTTTTAAAGTAAGAGAAATGGTAGAAGAAGTTAACAGACTTTCATCTTGTGCATGTATTGAAAAAACAGAAAGAAATAAGAAAAATATAAGTAGGAATTGCCTTGAAATCATCTAGTTGGGTTTGCGATTTTAAAAGTACTACTTTTTAAGACCTCACAAAACAAAACAGAGTTTTTATTCTCTATTTTTAGTATCTATAATGATAGTAACCGGGCCATCGTTTAAAAGCGCGACTTGCATGTCGGCACCAAACTCTCCTGTTTGCACAGATTTACCTAAATCTTTTTCTATTTGGCTAATAAAATCTTGATATAAAGGAATAGCAACATCTGGCCTAGCTGCTTTAATATAACTTGGTCGGTTTCCTTTTTTGGTATTTGCGTGTAAAGTAAATTGACTAACTACAATGGCGTCTCCTGCATTGGTTTTAAGCGAATTATTCATCACGCCATCGACATCATCAAAAATACGAAGGTTTACTATTTTGTTAGATAACCATTGAATGTCTTCTTGAGTGTCTTCTGTAACAATTCCTAAAAGAATTAATAATCCGTGTTGAATGGAAGCGACTTGTTTATCTTCAATAGTAACGCTTGCTTGTGTGACTCTTTGTATAACTGCTTTCATATTAAAACTTTAATTGTTTTAAAGACCTTTCGACTGCGCTCAAGGTGACAACATAAATATTATTTATCTCTTTACGTATAAGATTCGCCTTCTCGAGAATTTGTTAATTATAATTATCTGTTCTGTAGTGTTCGTCTTCGCCTTCAATAATACTTACGTAGCTTCGGTAACGAGATTCTGCAATAATATCTTTTTCCACTGCTTCCTTTATGGCGCATTTTGGCTCTTCGATATGCAAACAGTTATTGAACTTACAATTTTGTTTTAACTCGAAAAACTCTGGAAAATAATCACTTATTTCTTCTTTTTCCATATCTACAATACCAAATCCTTTTATTCCTGGCGTATCTATAATTTTAGCATTAAAGCTAAGATCAAACATTTCGGCAAAAGTGGTGGTATGTTGTCCTTGGCTATGCTGTGCAGAAATAGCTTTGGTTTTTAAGTCTAAATTTGGTTCTATCGCGTTTACTAATGTAGATTTACCAACTCCAGAATGACCAGCAAACATGCTTACTTTATCATCCATCATGGCTTTTACTTTATCTACATTTTTCCCTGTAGTTGCTGAAACACCAATACATTCATAACCTATTTCTCTATAAATATGTGCTAGAAAACGGACTTCGTCTAAAGTCTCTTTATCATAGGTATCTACTTTATTAAAAAGTAAAACGGTTTTAATAGAATAGGCTTCTGCGGTAACCAAAAAACGATCGATAAAAGAAGTCGATGTTGGCGGATTATCAATAGTAATCAATAAAAATACCTGATCGATATTAGATGCAATGACATGTGTTTGTTTAGAAAGGTTTACCGATTTTCTAACAATGTAATTTTTTCTATCGTGAATATATTTAATTACGCCTATTGGGTTTTCATTGTTATCGGTATCTAAATCAAAATCAACAATATCACCAACAGCAATAGGATTGGTGCTTTTAATCCCTTGCAATCTAAATTTTCCTTTTATTCTACATGGGTATGTTATACCTAATTCGGTTTTCACGGTGTACCAACTTCCTGTAGATTTATAAACTAGTCCTGTCATTCATTAAATTATGCTACAAAATAACGATTTTTATATTGATTTGCTTAACCAATAATTGCTTTTTTAGTTGGTAATCTTTCATCATCTGTAATTATATTAAGGATATAAATTCCTGAAGCATATTTAGAAAGATCTAAACGCGCCACATTATTCACATTTTGAAATATCTTAGACTGAATTATTTGTCCTGACATGTTAGCTACTTGGATTTCCACTTTTTTATAATTCTTAAGAAATTTCAAATTAAAATATCCTGTTACAGACGGATTTGGATATAGTTTAACTTGGTTTTCCTCTAGTGTTTTATCCAAATACATATTGACTATTTCACAATAGACACCACAACAAGTAAATCCAATTCTACACCTTCCAATACATCCTGCAATTACCACAACTTCTTCTATAGCATTATCTATTTCTAAAACGGTATTTACACTTTTTTGATTTTTAATTACTACGTCTTTTGTAGCATAACCAATATAGGAAATTGAAATGGTGTCCTTTTGGTTTACTTCTAATTCGAAATAACCATCGAAATTAGTTGTAGTACCAGTTCTAGTTCCTTTTACAATAATATTTGCGCTAGGAAGCACACTTATATTATCGGAAACTATTCCTGTAATTTTTACTTGAGAAAAGGCTGTAAGCGAAAAGCTTAATGCTAAAATAAATACGGTAATTTGTTTCATACTGGTTTGTTTTTTTTGGTTTGTTAATCAAACCTATAACTAATCTGTACTGTGTAAAACCAATAATGAGTGAAACCTGCTTTTGAGTGCGTGAAATAGCAGTAAATAAAAAAGGCTCACATCATTGTGAGCCTTTTATTTAATTATAGTGTAAACTATGCTTTTAAAATCTTTTCTTGGTGATTGATAGATTCTTGGTGAATTGCTTTAAACATACGTAAAATAAACTCTTCACTTAATCCTTTATCATTACCTTCAAGAACCATTTTACCTAGTATTTCGTTCCATCGTTTACTTTGTAAAACAGCAACGTTCTTTTGCTTTTTAAGCGACCCAATACCATCTGCAACTTTCATTCTTTTACCTAATAAATCAATAATTTGATTATCTACCACATCAATCTGTGCTCTAAGGTTGTTTAGTTCTGTATTGTATTCTGCTTCTGGATCCGATTCTTTTCTAATACGTAAATCCGTCATGATTTGCACTAAAGTATCTGGTGTTACTTGTTGCGCAGCATCACTCCAAGCATTGTCTGGATCGTAATGTGTCTCTACCATTAAACCATCAAAATTAAGGTCTAATGCTGTTTGTGATACATCAAAAATCATTTCTCTATTCCCTGTAATATGCGAAGGATCGTTAATTAAAGGAAGGTCTGGAAATTTATTTTGAAACTCAATAGCTATTTGCCATTCTGGAATATTTCTATATTTCGATTTTTCGTAGGTTGAAAAACCTCTATGAATTGCTCCTAAGTTTTTAATTCCTGCAGTATACAATCTTTCAATTCCACCTAACCATAAAGCTAAATCTGGATTTACCGGATTTTTTACAAGTACAATTTTATCTGTTCCTTGTAAAGCATCTGCAATTTCTTGCATGATAAACGGACTTACAGTAGAACGTGCACCAATCCATAATAAATCAATATCATGTTCTAAAGCTAATTTTACATGGTTTGCATTTGCAACTTCCGTACAAGTTTTCATTCCTGTTTCGGCCTTTACTTTTTGTAACCATTTTAAACCTAAAGCACCAACACCTTCAAAATTTCCTGGTCTTGTTCTTGGTTTCCAAATTCCAGCTCTAAAATAGTTTACATCAGTATCTTTTAACTCATGTGCAATTTTTAAAACTTGCTCTTCTGTTTCTGCGCTACATGGCCCTGCTATTACTAGAGGATGATCTAAATTCATGTCATCCAACCATGTTCTTAATTCTTTCTTGTTTTCCATACTCATTTTCCACAAAAGTGGAATCTTATTAATTCAACTTATTTTCTTTACGCTTCTGACTTCCGATTCACATCTAAAGCCACCTTCCCATAAAAAAGGAAGGAATTTTGTTATTTATATTTACTGTATTCCCTTTAATATATCCTTAATATAATTGGTGTTTTCCATTTCATTAAAAATGGTTTCAAAATCATCTGCTTTCATACTATCTTTAAAATGAGTAAGATTGCTGATGTATTCTTCTAAAGTTTCAATTACGTTTTCTTTATTCTGCTTAAAAATTGGTGTCCACATTGCTGGAGAACTTTTTGCTAATCGTACTGTGGAAGCAAATCCACTTCCTGCCATATCAAAAATATCGCGTTCATTTCGTTCTTTATCAATTACTGTTTTCCCTAGCATAAATGCACTAATATGTGATAAATGTGATACGTAAGCAATGTGTTTATCGTGTGCTTCCGGATTCATATAACGAATACGCATTCCCATAATTTGAAAAATAGCTAATGCCTTTTCTTGTAATTTGAATGCTGTTTTTTCTACTTCACAAATGATATTTGTTTTCTTTTGAAACAAGCCTACCATCGCTGCTTTTGGTCCAGAAAACTCCGTTCCTGCAATAGGATGTGTTGCTAAAAAATTTCTTCGTTTTGGATGATTTTCTACTGCTTTGCAAATATCTCTTTTTGTAGAACCTGCATCCATAACCAAGGCATCATCACTTACCATATCTAGTATTCCTGGTAATATTTTCACCGAAACATCTACAGGCACTGTAAGTATTACAAAATCTGCCTGTGCGACATCTTTTAATGTTGCTTCAAAATCAATTACATTTAATTCTAATGCTTGTTTTAAATGCTCGGCATTAGAATCTATACCAAATATGCTTATACTAGGATTTAAGTCCTTCACATCTTTAGCGATGCTTCCTCCTATTAATCCTACGCCAACTATGTATATATTTTTCATTCCCATTTGTCTTTTCAAGACCGCTTCCTAAAAGGAAGAATATTTATTTTTTTTATACTGTAATCTAGTTACACCCTTGCTAATGCTTCTTCCAAATCCTCGGTCGAAGCACATAATGAAAACCTTACATAACCTTCACCTTGTGTTCCAAAAATGGTTCCTGGTGCAATAAATATGTGGTTTTCTTTTAGTAGCACATCTATAAATTCTTCCGATTTAAAATGTGGTGGTAATTTTGCCCAAACAAATAACCCGGAAGCCTCTTTATTATAGGTACAGTTTAATGCATCTGCTAGTTTCCAAACTAATTTACGCCTTTGCTCATACACACTATTTAAACTCTGATACCACATATTAGAACACTTCAAAGCTTCTATTGCTCCTTTTTGAATGCCATAAAACATACCAGAATCCATATTACTTTTTACTTTTATAATCGCTTCTATATGTTTTGCGCTTCCTAAAACCATTCCTACTCTCCAGCCGGCCATGTTAAAGGTCTTACTAAGTGAGTTTAGTTCTAAACAAACCTCTTTTGCTTTCCTAACACTTAAAATACTTCTTGGTGTATCGTTTAAAATAAAGCTATACGGATTGTCATTTACAATTAAAATATCATGCTTTAAAGCAAAGGCTACCACATCTTCAAATAACTGTTCTGTTGCTTTTGTTCCTGTTGGCATGTGCGGATAATTAAGCCACATAATCTTCACTTTACTTAAGTCTGATTTCTCTAATTCTTTTAAATTAGGAAGCCATCCTTTGCTTTCTTCCAAATCATAAAAAACGGGTTTTGCGCCAAGTAATTTAGTCACCGAAGCATAGGTTGGATATCCCGGATTTGGAATTAGCACTTTGTCACCTTCATTTAAAAAAGCCATAGAAATATGCATGATACCTTCTTTGCTTCCCATTAATGGTAACACTTCTGTCATAGCACTTACATGTACGGCAAAATGTTCTTTATAAAAACCGGTAATTGCTTCCCGCAATTCTGGTAAACCTTGATAGCTTTGGTATTTATGCGCTGTGGCATCTTGAAAACTATTCGCTATTGCTGTAATTACTTTTGCTGGCGGTTGTAAATCTGGACTACCAATACCTAAATTGATAATTGGTTTCCCGTTTGCTTTAAGCAAGTTTACTTCGCGCAATTTTCTTGAAAAGTAGTACTCTTCTACCGTATGTAATCTGTCTGCTACTTCTATCATTGCTTTGCGTTTTTAAATTCGCCTAATATTTTAAAATCTTGTGCCATTATCTCCAATATCGATTTTGCCTTTTTATAATCTGCATAGGCATCAAAAGTGATATCTACGAAAAAAGCATAGGTCCAAGGCGTTTCTATTTTTGGTAAGGATTGTATTTTAGTAAGACTCATCTTACAGTCGCTCATCACATTAAGAATTGCGGCCAAACTGCCTCGTTTGTGTTCTAGTTCAAACTTAATGGATGCTTTATTTATTTCGCTTTCCGGAAATTCGTGATTCTCACGTTTTACAATTACAAAACGAGTTTCATTCAGTTTAATCGTTTGGATGCTTTCGGCTAAAACTTCTAATTCAAAAATATCTGCAGCCAAAGCACTTGCTATTGCTCCAACATTTTTTAAATTATTTTTCTGAATTCGTTGTGCAACTTCTGCGGTATCTTTATCTTCAATAAGCTTAATATGTGGATGTTTTTTAAAAAACTCCTTACATTGTAATAATGCCATAGGATGCGAATATACTTCGGTAATATCTGCAATATTTTGGTTTGGCAACGCCATCAAATTATGCTGAATATCTAAGTACTGCTCACCAACGATATGCAAATTATGATTATCTATTAATGCGTAATTTGGGATTATTGACCCTGCAATAGAATTCTCTAAAGCCATAATTACAGCATCCACTTTTTTATCTAATAGGTTTTGCACCGTTTCGTCAAAAGACAAACATTCTTGTATAGCAACCTGATTTCCAAAATATTGCTGCGACACAATATGATGAAAAGATCCTTGTACTCCTTGAATTGCTACGGTTTTAATCATACCTACCTAATTGAGATAACTTTTTACAAAAAATTATGCATAAAAAAAAGCCTCGATATATCGAGACTTTTTGTTTAATTTATATTTAAAAATACATATACAACGTCTCGTTTCTTTATTTAAAAAAGAAATATACCCAGCTATAAAATGTAAAGTTTGTTATCATGTTCATTATTACATGGCTAAAGTAATTAATTATATGAATAAACAAAATTGTTGAAATAGTTTTTTGCCTTTTACCTTGAATTTTTAAAGATTTAGTAGTTATTAATCTATTAAATTATATAATTACTATTATTTTTGAAGAAACTATTTATCTATGTCTATTGAAGTTACAAACATTTCTAAAGTATATGGCACGCAAAAAGCGCTAAACCAGATATCTTTTAAAGTCAGCAAACCAGAAATAGTTGGTTTTCTTGGTCCGAATGGCGCAGGAAAATCTACCATGATGAAAATTCTAACCACCTATTTAGATGCTACAGAAGGAGAAGCGAAAGTAAACGGACATGATGTAAAAAGTAATACCAAGCAAGTACAGCAAAGTGTTGGTTACTTGCCTGAACATAATCCTTTGTATTTAGAACAGTACGTTAGAGAATATCTTGCTTTTAATGCGCAAGTGCATGGTGTTACTAAAAGTAGAATCGATGAAGTTATTACACTTACAGGCTTAACACCAGAAGCACATAAAAAAATAGGACAACTTTCTAAAGGATACAGACAACGTGTTGGTTTGGCAAATGCGCTTTTACACAACCCGGATGTTTTAATTTTAGATGAACCTACCACAGGTTTAGACCCAAATCAATTAGTAGACATTAGAAACCTGATAAAAAGTATAGGTAAAGAAAAGACCGTTTTCCTTTCTACACATATTATGCAAGAAGTAGAAGCGATGTGTGATCGTGTGATTATTATTAACAAAGGAGAAATTGTTGCTAATAAAACCTTGAAGGAATTACGTACCGAAAAAGAGCAAGTGGTTATTGTAGAATTTGATTACCGTGTAGAAGATGCCTTTTTACTAAAACTACCAAAGGTGAAAAGTGTAAAAAACACGCATGACTTTATTTACGAAATCACTTTTGCTACTACCGAGGATATGCGATCTCATGTATTTGATTTTGCTCATGATAATGCATTAAAGATTCTACAACTAAACCAGAAAAACGCGAGTTTAGAGAGTTTGTTTAGAGAGTTGACGAGTTAGTTGTTTACAAAGTAGTTGTACCAAACCTTTATATATTTTTATAAAAACATATAATTACTGAATAACAGTAACAAAAAAAGTTATTATATAACACGTTACCTACAATTTGAAAAATGGACATTCTTAAACCGACTTGGAAAGTGACCCGTCCTAAAATAAGGCTACATAATTTTAAACATTATGTACAGAAATGACAAAGTAATTAGACGCTACAGTGAACCTTTCAAATTAAAAATTTTAGCCGAACTTACAATCGGAAAACAGGCAATTGAGTATCTTAGATAATACTATTTCTTTATTATTTTTTTAATCACAACTCCCTTATTGGTTTCAACATTTATAAAATATACACCAGAGGCTAATTCCTGAGTATTTATAGAATTATGTTTAGAGGTTAATATTAATTGTCCTTGCCCATTATAAATTGAATTACTTAATAATACAACGTTAGGGTTTAATTGAACCTTTATTTCATGTATAAATGGATTAGGAAATATTCCAACACTAGTATCTAATCCTATTTCTTCTAATGAAAGCGTTCCATCACAATCTTCACTAAAGGTGTTTTCTGGCGCACGATTAATCCAATTAATAGTGCTGTAAGTTGGACTATCTACATCTATACAAGTCAAAGCAGGTGTGTTTAAGGAACTATATGTATTTATGCTATTATTGTTAGCATTTCTTAAATCTAAAGAGCTCAAAGACGTGTTATCTAAATTTAAAACTGTTAATGCCGTATTATTTCTTAAGTCCAGATCTGTTAATGTGGTATTATCATTTAACTCCAAAAAGGTTAAGGCTGTATTCGTACTTAAATCCAAAGTATTCAATCCACTATTAACTGCTAACAATGTGGTTAATACAGTAACGGTACTGAAGTCTATACTCGTTAAATTTGATGTGTTTCTGATATTTAACACTTCTAATACACTGTTGCTTACATTTAAAGTGGTCAGTGCATTATTCTGACTGACATCTAAGTCGGTCAAAAATGTTGTATTACTGACATTCAAATCCGTCAAGGCTGTGTTTTGTGAAAGGTCTAAATTTGACAATGCCGTATTACTTATATTCAAGTCTTCTATGAACAAAACAGTATAGAGTTGTAAACCACTACCTGAATCCAACGCCGTATTACTCACATTTAATGTAGTCAATGACGTATTATCGATATATAAATCTGTTAAAGCCGTATTATTACTTAAGTCCAGATCAGTCAAGGCGGTATTATCATTTAACTCTAAAGTGGTTAATGCTGTATTTGTACTTAAATCTAATGTAGACACGCCACTATTAGATGCAAACAACGTGGTTAATGCGGTAGCGGTACTAAAGTCTATACTCGTTAAATTTGATGTGTTTCTGATATTTAAATCTACTAACACACTATTACTCACATTTAAAGTGGTCAGTGCATTATTCTGACTGACATCTAAGTTGGTCAAAAATGTTGTATTACTGACATTCAAATCCGTCAAGGCTGTGTTTTGTGAAAGGTCTAAATTTGACAATGCCGTATTACTTATATTCAAGTCTTCTAATAACAAAACAGTATAGAGTTGTAAACCACTACCTGAATCCAACGCCGTATTACTCACATTTAATGTAGTCAATGACGTATTATCGATATATAAATCTGTTAAAGCCGTATTATTACTTAAATCCAGATCAGTCAAGGCGGTATTATCATTTAACTCTAAAGTGGTTAATGCTGTATTTGTACTTAAATCTAATGTAGACACGCCACTATTAGATGCAAACAACGTGGTTAATGCGGTAGCGGTACTAAAGTCTATACTCCCTAAATTTACTGTGTTTCTGATATTTAAATCTACTAACACACTATTACTCACATTTAAAGTGGTCAGTGCATTATTCTGACTGACATCTAAGTCGGTCAATAATGTTGTATTACTGACATTCAAATCCGTCAAGGCTGTGTTTTGTGAAAGGCCTATATTACTAAAAGCTGTGTTACTTATATTCAGGTCTTCCAATAATAAGGCTGATCCTACCAAATTAGGATTTGTTAATGCTGTGTTACTCACATTTAAGGTAATCAATGACGTATTATCGATATATAAATCTGTTAAAGCCGCATTATTACTTAAATCCAGATCAGTCAAGGCGGTATTATCATTTAACTCTAAAGTGATCAAGGCTGTATTCGTACTTAAATCCAAAGTATTCAAGCCACTATTAGCTGCTAACAATGTGGTTAATGCAGTAACGGTACTAAAGTCTATACTCGTTAAATTTGATGTGTTTCTGATATTTAAATCTTCTAATACACTGTTGCTAACATTTAAAGTGGTCAGTGCATTATTCTGATTGACATCTAAGTTGGTCAAAAATGTTGTATTACTGACATTTAGATCCGTCAAGGCTGTGTTTTGTGAAAGGTCTATATTACTAAAAGCTGTGTTACTTATATTCAGGTCTTCCAATAACAAGGCTGATCCTACCAAATTAGGATTTGTTAATGCTGTGTTACTCACATTTAAGGTAATCAATGACGTATTATCGATATATAAATCTGTTAAAGCCGCATTATTACTTAAATCCAGATCAGTCAAGGCGGTATTATCATTTAACTCTAAAGTGATCAAGGCTGTATTCGTACTTAAATCCAAAGTATTCAAGCCACTATTAGCTGCTAATAATGTGGTTAATGCAGTAACGGTACTAAAGTCTATACTCGTTAAATTTGATGTGTTTCTGATATTTAAATCTTCTAATACACTGTTGCTAACATTTAAAGTGGTCAGTGCATTATTCTGACTGACAACTAAGTTGGTCAAAAATGTTGTATTACTGACATTTAGATCCGTCAAGGCTGTGTTTTGTGAAAGGTCTATATTACTAAAAGCTGTGTTACTTATATTCAGGTCTTCCAATAATAAGGCTAATCCTACCAAATTAGGATTTGTTAATGCTGTGTTACTCACATTTAAGGTAATCAATGACGTATTATCGATATATAAATCTGTTAAAGCCGTATTATTACTTAAATCCAGCTCAGTCAAGGCGGTATTATCATTTAACTCTAAAGTAATCAAGGCTGTATTCGTACTTAAATCCAAAGTATTCAAGCCACTATTAGCTGCTAACAATGTGGTTAATGCAGTAACTGTACTAAAGTCTATACTCGTTAAATTTGATGTGTTTCTGATATTTAAATCTACTAACACACTATTACTCACATTTAAAGTGGTCAGTGCATTATTCTGACTGACAACTAAGTTGGTCAAAAATGTTGTATTACTGACATTTAGATCCGTCAAGGCTGTGTTTTGTGAAAGGTCTATATTACTAAAAGCTGTGTTACTTATATTCAGGTCTTCCAATAACAAGGCTAATCCTACTAAATTAGGATTTGTTAATGCTGTGTTACTCACATTTAAGGTAATCAATGACGTATTATCGATATATAAATCTGTTAAAGCCGTATTATTACTTAAATCCAGCTCAGTCAAGGCGGTATTATCATTTAACTCTAAAGTGATCAAGGCTGTATTCGTACTTAAATCCAAAGTATTCAAGCCACTATTAGCTGCTAATAATGTGGTTAATGCAGTAACGGTACTAAAGTCTATACTCGTTAAATTTGATGTGTTTCTGATATTTAAATCTTCTAATACACTGTTGCTAACATTTAAAGTGGTCAGTGCATTATTCTGATTGACATCTAAGTCGGTCAATAATGTTGTATTACTGACATTCAAATCCGTCAAGGCTGTGTTTTGTGAAAGGTCTATATTACTAAAAGCTGTGTTACTTATATTCAGGTCTTCCAATAATAAAGCTAATCCTACTAAATTAGGATTTGTTAATGCTGTGTTACTCACATTTAAGGTAATCAATGACGTATTATCGATATATAAATCTGTTAAAGCCGTATTATTACTTAAATCCATATCAGTCAAGGCGGTATTATCATTTAACTCTAAAGTGATCAAGGCTGTATTCGTACTTAAATCCAAAGTATTCAAGCCACTATTAGATGCAACCAACGTGGTTAATGCAGTAGCGGTACTAAAGTCTATACTCGTTAAATTTGATGTGTTTCTGATATTTAAATCTTCTAATACACTATTACTCACATTTAAAGTGGTTAGTGCATTATTCTGACTGACATCTAAGTCGGTCAAAAATGTTGTATTACTAACATTCAAATCCGTCAAGGCTGTGTTTTGTGAAAGGTCTATATTACTAAAAGCTGTGTTACTTATATTCAGGTCTTCCAATAATAAGGCTGATCCTACTAAATAAGGATTTGTTAATGCTGTGTTACTCACATTTAAGGTAATCAATGACGTATTATCGATATATAAATCTGTTAAAGCTGTATTATTACTTAAATCCAGATCTGTCAAGGCGGTATTATCATTTAACTCTAAAGTGATCAAGGCTGTATTCGTACTTAAATCCAAAGTATTCAAGCCACTATTAGATGCAACCAACGTGGTTAATGCAGTAGCGGTACTAAAGTCTATACTCGTTAAATTTGATGTGTTTCTGATATTTAAATCTTCTAATACACTGTTGCTAACATTTAAAGTGGTCAGTGCATTATTCTGATTGACATCTAAGTTTGTTAACATCGTAGTATTACTTATATCCAAGTCTTCTAATAACAATACAGTATCAACTTGCAGCTCAGATAATACTGTGTTACTAACATTTAACTTAGTTAATAACGTGTTATCCACATTTAAACTAGTTAATGCTGTATTATTGCTTAAGTCCAAATTTGTTAAAGCAGGATTATCATTATCACTTAAGTCTAAAATAGTTAATGCAATGTTTGTACTTAAATCGAATATTCCAATACTACTATTGGCGGCTAAAAAACTTGTTAAAGCGGGCGCTGAACTGAAGTCAATGCTAGTTAAATCTAAAGTATTACTAATATTTAATATTTGTAATGCACTATTATTTATATTTAAACTGGTCAATGCTGTATTTAGGGAAAGGTCTAAAGTTTTTATTCCCGTGTTACTTATATTCACATCTGTTAATGAAGTATTACTACTTAAATATAAAACCTCTAATGTAGGATTAGTAATAGTTACGGAAGTTAGAGCGAGATTGTTGGCATTTAAGGTGTTCAAATTAGTCATGAGACCAACAAAATCTAAGGAAACCATTTCAGTACTACTAATATCTAATAGTACTAAATTAGCATTAGCACTTAAATCAAGTGAAGATATCGCTGTATTACTAACGTTTAAGTCCTCTAAAAGCGTAAAGTCATTAATACCTACTAAAGCATTAATTAATGGATACGTAGACACATCTAAACTTGTTACCACTGCAATATCATCCGTATTTACTTGTCCATTTACTGTAAGGTCACTATCAATGCCAAGGTTAATCAAGGCTTGCTCAAATTCTGGATCTGGAATGCTTGTTGTCTGTGCTAATAAAGTGTTACCTAATAATAGAACGTAACCAATAAAAATAACTTTAATCGTATTTGATTTCATAGGGATAATTTTATAGGTGTTGATTTTTTTCCGACTTAATTGATTCGTGAAAAAAAATTAAGTAGTTTAAGTTAATATTGTGACGAATATAGTACTTTTCATTTAAGGCGTTTGTGATTTTAAATTAAAAAACAAATGGTAACGGTTTTGTATAAAAACAGTTGCGTTTTTGCGTGCGAGGATTTTCCGAAGGAAAATCAGATGTACCAAAAGAGCAACGACCTTTAAAATTAGTTCTAAATATAGCTATTTTTTATGCGTTGTTGCTAACTGTTGCGAGACATTTGAGTAAGTTATTTTTTTATTCCGCTTAATGGATCCATTCCGAGTGAAGCCCGGAAAGTGATATTGGTTTTTAATTCCGTTGGAGTGGAGATTCCGAAACTAGCTAAATTCCGCAAGAGTAAATTTAGCAGACGAGTTAATTATTCCGCAAGATTAAATTCCGATTTTGAGTGTTTTTTTCAGCGTAAAGCTTGGCAGAATTTTGGTTGGTAATTTTTCCGAGCCATAGTTAGCAACATGAAATAAAACACATAAAAAACGGTGCTTAACCAAAATTTACAGCAAGTTTACGATATCTAATTCACCCTTCATAAACTCCTCCTAACTCAACCAATATACATCCTTTCCTACAACTCAGTCCTACAAATCTACATTTCAGGAATTTATTTTATTAAAACAGCTTCTATCTATTTAGTTTAGCCCTAAACCAACTAAATAAGACCATGAATACACTAGATTTAAAAAACTTGAAATTAGAATTAGCTATTAATGCGAAAAGTGGTATTGATTTTATTATTTCCGCAGCTATTGTTTGGAGTGCAATTGCTTTTATATGGACATTACCAAAAGAACCATATAGTAAAAGTATTTTGACATTTTATGTTGGAGTTACTATGCTACCTTTAGCGCTTTTATTCTCCAAAATTCTTAAAACAAAATGGACAACAAAAACAAATCCGCTTCAACCTTTAGGAATGTGGCTTAATTTAGCACAACTCTTTTATTTCCCTTTCTTGTTCTTTATATTAAGAGATAATCCAACGTATTTTGTAATGACGTATGTAATCATAACCGGAGCGCATTTTTTTCCGTATGCTTGGTTTTATGACGAAATTGGATACGCTATTTTTGCTGGAATTATTTCTATTGGCGCCTTTGTAGTTGCCATTAACGTAAATACAGATGAGATGCACCTTGTAGCATTGTATATGGTAGCTTGCTTGCTGTTATTAACAGTATGGTTAATACTATCTAACAAAAGAAAAAAGAAGCATCTGTTACACAAATTTTAATTATAGATTCCTGCCTACGCAGGAATAGATTACTCAAAAATCAATCGTCCGTTATAAAATTCCTCCACAGTAACCAATACCGGTTGATGATACGCAATAACATCACCTGTACTTCTAATTTCCCCAGTAATAGATGCTTGCGGATTAACAAGAATATCATTCGTTCCTCTGTGATAAATAGCTACGTCTTGGGCAATTAAATCTGCTCCTTCAAAACGTCCGGTTCCAGAGAAAAAACCAACATATAAATCTTGAGTAACACCCGAAATATAAAAAGAAGAAATATTATTTCCTACAACACGCAAGCTCTGCGTATTTACTTGTAGTCTAAAATCGCCAACCGTAAAGTTTTCTGGTGTCGTAAAATCATCCGAAAATAATTTCAAAGAATTATAGTTTAAAATACCATCACTAGAAATATCATATTGTGTAGAGCTTCTAATTTCAGTAATATTTGGCGCAGTTACATATACTTTAGTGACACCATAATCTCTAACGTAGTTACAAGTATTAGTATCGGTAAGTTGTAATTCATTAGCGACCACTTTTGCTTCTACGTCATTTAATAAATGCTCTCCAGTTTCAATAACCACTTGAAAAGTGGCTCCTTGTTTTAGAATAAGTTCTACATCTCTATTCACTAGAATTTTTTCAAAGGAAGAAAGCATCACTTCCTCTTGCACTATTTTTCCAGTTTTTTGAAAGCAATCGTTTGCATCCTCGCTATCACAAGAAAACACCAATAATGTAATAAGTATGTATATGTAGTTTTTCATTTTCAATGTCATGCTGCGCTGCGACGCAGCATCTATTTTTAATACTATTATAGAATATTTATACTTCCTATTACAATCTAATCCCAACACCAAGTTCTACAGCTTCCGCTTTTGCTCCGTGAGATTTTAACGTTAATGCAGCAAACCATTTTTCACCAAAATAACGTTTTAAACCAATTCTTAAATAGGTTTGTCCTTCAAAATCATAAGGGTAATACACATAGTAACCAAACTGTGTGACTAAAGACATTTTGTTGATAAACAACTCGTGACCAGCAAAAACACCAACACGTTTGTAGTCTGCAGTACCATCTTCTCCTTCTTCCGGAAAAGCAGCTGCTCTATATTTTATATGTTCCTTTAAAAAAGTAGAAAAGAAAACATCAGTTCCTAATTGAATGGCACTTTTACGATTTAAACGTTTGTCGGCATAAGCCGAAAGAATATAAAAAGGAAACTGACCTGTACCAACCACATCACTTTCATTCACACCACTTCTAAAAACAACATTATATTTTATAGGCTGCTTAAATTTTTCTTTGGTTAATGTGTCGATGTATTCCGTTTCTTCTTCGTCTAAACTATAGGTCACACCAACATTAAAAGCGATGGTATTTACACTCGCATTTGGTGCTTTTACATTCGCATTAGAATAGTGAATTAAGGAAACTCCAGCCTGCAAACCAAACCGATCGAAAATGCGTTCTTTTTTATAGTTCAGTATCGCGTAGGTACTACTTAAAAGACTTGAACCAAAAGCGACATTTTTATGGTTATCTACTTTATCATACGGATTGGAAGTATAGCCAATACCTTGACCAATACGAAACATGAGGTTTCGCTTTAAAAAGTAAAAATTATAATGCGCATAAAGCGAAACATTGTTACCAAGCACGCTATTCTTTAAATCTTGATAAGCTAGAGAAAACCCGTAATCCGGATAGTTGTAGCGCTGTTGCCAAGCTTCTTCTCCAAAGGTTTTGGTATTCCAACTTAAAATAAACCCTTCCGGATGTCCTTTAATTAAATGCGAAATATCGGTGTTATGTAAAGCTATATTTCCTGTAAAATAATTTACATCAAAATAAGCATTGGTATTCTTCTTTTCTTGCGAAAAAACACAAGCACAAAAAAGGCAAAGAATGTAGGTTAATAAACGCTTCATTAAATTTAGTTAGAGCGCAAAAGTATAAAAATTAAAATAAAGCCGAAGCAATCGTTTTTATATTATCACTTTTCCCCATAGAATAAAAATGCAGCACAGGAACTCCTGCATCTTGCAACTCTTTAGATTGCTTAATCGCCCACTCAATTCCCACTTGTCGCACCTGCTTATTGTCTTTACAATTCTCTACTGCCTGAATTAAATCTTCGGGTAAATCTATTTTAAAAACCTGAGGTAGTAGTTGCAAATGTCTTTGTACGGCAATGGGTTTTATTCCCGGAATAATTGGCACATGAATCCCTGCTTTTTTAGCAGCTTCCACAAACTGAAAATATTTCTGATTATCAAAAAACATCTGCGTCACTACATAATCGGCTCCCGCATCTACCTTTTCTTTCAATCTTTTTAAATCGGTTTGCAAAGAAGGTGCTTCAATATGTTTCTCGGGGTATCCAGCAACACCAATGCAAAAATCAGATTTATCATCCACCTCCAAAACATCGTGTAAATATTGTCCGCAATTCAAGTTCTGAATTTGAGCCACCAAATCCGTAGCATATTTATGTCCGCCTTTTTGCGCTTCAAAATATTTTTGATGACTCATCGCATCGCCACGTAAAGCCATCACATTATTGATTCCTAAATAATGGCAATCGACCAACAAATATTCAGTTTCCTCTTTACTAAAACCACCACACAATACATGCGGCACCGTATCTACATCATATTTATGTTTAATAGCAGCACAAATACCAACAGTTCCAGGGCGCATTCTTGTGATTTTTCGATCTAAAAGTCCTTGTTTCTCAATATAAATATACTCTTCTCTAGACGTAGTAACATCTATAAAAGGAGGTTTAAATTCCATTAAAGGATCAATATTATCATATAAATCTTGAATGTTTTTCCCTTTTTTTGGCGGAATAATCTCAAAAGAAAACAACGTTTCCCCTTTTGCGTTTTTTATGTGTTCGGTTACTTTCATACGTACTTCCCACGAAAATGGGAATCTCTTTAATTAAACTTTTTTTTCTTTTTGGGCGCCTGCCTGCCGGCAGGCAGGTTACCATACTTCGCTAAAGCTTCGTATGGTCGCGCTTTTCGCTATACCTGCCTGCCGGCAGGCAGGTCTTTTCACTTGTTCTCGATACAATACTCCTTGCAGTCGTATCACTCGAACTGACATAAAAAGGATGTCGCTGCAACTGCGAAGCAATCACGATTTCTTCCTTAATAATATGGATGAGTAATCGCTAACGCGTCTACTTGCTATGGTCTGGTTTCTAAACAAAAACTCTTTTCTGTTTGCTAAGAGATTCCTGCCTGCGCAGGAATTTTTAATCCGCTACATTCGGACTCAACCATTTCTCTGCTTCTTCTAAACTTATAGTTCTTCGCTTTGCGTAATCTGCTAACTGGTCTTCTTTAATTTTTCCTAGTCCAAAATACTTCGCTTCCGGATTGGCAAAATAATAACCACTGACACTTGCTGCTGGCCACATCGCTAAACTTTCAGTAAGTGCTACGCCTATTCTATTGTCTACATCTAACAATTGCCATATCGTTCTTTTTTCTAAATGATCTGGACAAGCAGGATAGCCAGGTGCCGGACGAATACCTTTATAGCTTTCTTTTATTAAATCTTGGTTGCTTAGTTTTTCGTCTGCAGCATAACTCCAATATTTGGTTCTTACTTCTTTGTGTAAATATTCGGCATAAGCTTCTGCTAATCGATCTGCTAATGCTTTTATCATAATGGAATTATAATCATCATGCGCATCTTCAAATTGTTTTGCAAGTTCTGCCGTTCCAAATCCTGTAGACACACAAAACGCGCCCATATAATCTTGAATGCCACTTTCTTTAGGAGCAATAAAATCGGAAATAGAAAGGTTTGGCTTCCCTACTGCTTTTTTAGATTGCTGACGTAGCGTTAAGAAGTTTAAAGTTTCTTTTTGAGATGCTTCGACAAGCTCTGCATGACAATCCCCAACAGTCACTTCTATATCATCATCATTCACTGTATTTGCAGGAAACAACCCGAAAACAGCCTTCGCTTTTAAAAGTTTTTCTTGAAACACACGTTGTAATAATTCTTGTGCGTCTTTAAATAATTCGGTTGCTTGTTCTCCAACCACTTCATCAGTTAGAATATCTGGATATTTACCATGTAAATCCCAACTTCTAAAAAATGGAGACCAATCAATAAAATCTTCTAATTTAGTAATATCAAAATCCTGAAAATCTTGAATTCCTAATTGCTTTGGTTTTGTAATTTGAGAAGTCTTCCAGTCGATAGCAAACTTGTTTTTACGTGCATCTTCAATCGTTAGATATTCTTTCTTTCTAGTTCTGCTTAAAAACTGTTCTCTAAACTTATCGTATTCTTCTCTTATTTGTTCTTTATAAATTTTATTGTTTCGGTTTAATAACTCACCAACAACCGTTACTGCTCTAGATGCATCATTAATATGCACGACGGTATTGCTATAGTTTGGAGCAATTTTAACCGAGGTATGCGCACGAGATGTTGTTGCACCTCCAATAATTATTGGGATAGTAATATTCTTTTTTTCTAAAGATTTAGAAACATAGACCATTTCATCTAGCGAAGGTGTAATCAATCCGCTTAAACCAATAATATCTACATTTTCTTTAATGGCAGTTTCTACTATTTTTTCTGGCGGTACCATAACGCCCAAATCAATGATTTCGTAATTATTACAACCCAAAACAACACTCACGATATTTTTACCAATATCATGTACATCTCCTTTTACGGTTGCCATTAATATTTTACCCGCAAATCTAGCCCCTTCCGTCCCCAAAGGGGAAACTTTTAACTCGGCACTGATGCTTTCTAAAACATTTTCAAGATCTGACAAAACCGCATCATTTGTAAATCTTATTACACGATATCCATTATCAGCTAACCATTTCGTACGCTCCTCATCAGAAATTTTATTTTCAGGTAATTGGTGTATTAAGCCATCAATTTCAATGATTAAACTTTGCTTTAAACAAATAAAATCTGTTATATAACTACCAATAATATGTTGACGTCTAAACTTAAAGCCATCTAACTTCTTTCCACTTAATTCATTCCAAAGCACCTCTTCTGCATGCGTTGGTTTACTGCGCATTTCTTTCGCATAATTTTTTAATAAACCATATAAAATTGGGTCTGCAGTTTTCCAGTAATAAGTCCCCTTTGGGGATTTAGGGGCTTTCTTCGCTTCCTCTATAAAAGGTTGTAAATAGGCTACCGCTTTTTTCATTACACGAGCTGATTTTACTACTTGCGGTAAGAACATTTTTCCGCTTCCAAAGAGATCACCAACCACACTCATTCCAATCATTAAATGCCCTTCAATAACTTCTATTGGTCTTTCGGCAATTTGTCTTGCTTCCTCAACATCTTCAATTATAAAAGCATCAATTCCTTTTACAAGTGCATGTGTAATCCTTTCTTGCAACGGATTGCTTCGCCATTCTAAAACCTTGGTAACATCTTCTTTCACATTTCCTTTTACGGTTTCAGCAAAGTCTAATAAACGTTCGGTAGCATCGTCACTTCTATCAAATAAAACATCTTCTACATGCTTTAATAAATCTTTATCAATCTCATCATAAACCTCTAACATCGTCGGATTTACAATTCCCATATTCATTCCGTTTTGAATGGCATGATATAAAAACGCAGCGTTTATAGCCTCGCGAACGGTATTATTTCCTCGAAAAGAAAACGACACATTACTCACACCTCCAGAAACATTGGCATAAGGTAAGTTTTCACGAATCCATTTGGTGGCTCTAAAGAAATCTAGGGCGTTTAAACGATGCTCATCCATTCCTGTTGCCACAGGAAATATATTAGGATCGAAAATAATATCTTGAGGAGCAAATTTTACAACATCGACCAACACATCATACGAACGTTTACAAATTTCGATTCTGCGTTCGTACGTATCTGCTTGTCCGTTTTCATCAAACGCCATTACAATTACCGCAGCACCATAACGTTTTACCAGTTTTGCTTGTCGGATAAATTCTGCTTCGCCTTCTTTTAAACTGATAGAATTTACCACACATTTTCCTTGTGCTACTTGCAAACCAGCTTCAATGATTTCCCATTTAGAACTGTCAATCATTAATGGAACACGTGAAATATCTGGTTCGGATGCAATCAGGTTTAAAAACTTCACCATGGCATACTTTCCGTCCAGCATACCTTCATCCATATTTACATCAATAATTTGTGCGCCACCTTCTACTTGATCTCTAGCAACACTTAATGCTTCCTCGTACTTTTCTTCTTTAATTAAACGCAAGAATTTTCTAGATCCAGTAACATTGGTTCGTTCTCCTACATTTATAAAATTACTTTCTGGTGTAACCACTAAAGGTTCTAATCCAGATAAAGTCAGATATTTAGGTTTCGTTTCTTTCATTATCTATAATGTTCTACTGTTGGAAATGGTTTGTAAAAATGATGTAATAAGCCTTTCCACACTTTATATTCTTCAGACTTTCTAAATCCTAATTCATGATCTTCTAAGGTTTCCCAGTTCACTAATAACAAATACTTATCTTCTTCTTCGATACATTTTTTGAGTTGATGAGAAATGTATCCTTTCATTGAAGAAATTATTGCTTCTGCGTTTTTAAAGGTTTCTTCAAATTCTTCTGAAATACCTTCTTTTATCTTTAAAATTGCTACTTCTAATATCATTACGCTTGAATTTGTAATTTTCTTGGGGCATATTTTTTAGCAACGGCAGCAATTGCTTTAATATGCGCCGGACTTGTACCACAACAGCCACCAATAATATTGATTAAATCGTCTTGTAAATACTCTTCAATATATGCTTGCATCTGTTTTGGAGATTCTTCATACTCACCAAAAGCATTTGGCAATCCGGCATTGGGATGCGCAGAAGTATAAAATTCAGTTTCATTAGATAAGCGTTGTAAATAAGGTTTCAATTGTTCTGCTCCTAGAGCACAATTAAACCCAACACTTAATAAAGGAATATGAGAAATAGAAGCTAAAAAAGCTTCTACCGTTTGGCCAGATAAGGTTCTACCCGAAGCATCGGTAATCGTACCGGAAACCATTATTGGGATATCGATGTCGCGATCTTCTTTCACTTCTTCAATAGCAAATAATGCTGCTTTTGCATTTAGCGTATCAAAAATAGTTTCTACTAAAAGTAAATCTACGCCGCCATCGATTAAAGCTTCTACTTGTTGTTTGTAAGCAACGCGTAATTCTTCAAAAGTAATGGCTCTGTATTCTGGTCTGTTGACGTCTGGAGATAAGCTTGCGGTTTTATTGGTAGGACCAATACTTCCTGCTACAAACCGAGGTTTGTCTGGGTTTTGTTTGGTAAATTCTTCCGCAACTCTTTTGGCAATTTTAGCAGATTCATAATTTAGCTCGTACACTAAATCTTCCATGTCATAATCTGCCATTGCAATGGTAGTTCCAGAAAAGGTATTGGTTTCTACAATATCTGCACCAGCTTCAAAATACTTCGCGTGAATGGTTGCAATTGCTTCTGGTTGTGTGAGGGATAGTAAATCGTTATTCCCTTTTAAAGAAGAAGGATACTCTTTAAAGCGTTCGCCACGAAAATCTTCTTCAGAAAAATTATACTGCTGAAGCATGGTTCCCATCGCGCCATCGAGAACTAAAATATGTTTTTGTAAAATGTTTTTTATATCAGACATGTTATATTAAATTATATAAATGTCATCAGGAAAGTAAGTTGGAGAATTACTTGTGGTTATCTGTCTAATTCCTGAAATATATTCAGAAAAAAGTAGAATTTAGCACCTTCTTTTTTATAAAGGGTTGCCAAGGCTTCAACGGGTCTATTCCCTCTGCCTTTCGTGATAACATTCAATACGATTAAGAACGAATACCATTTATTAATTGAAATTATTGTAAAAGAAAATAATTTCAATTAACAACTAGTATAAAGTGTAAATTAAGGGAATAAAAATAGGATAACCAATTTTTATTCAAATAAATCTGAGGAAATATAACGGTCTCCCAAATCACAAATAATAGCAACAATAATACCTTTGTCTATTTGTTCTGCAATTTTTAATGCCGAAGCAACAGCGCCTCCACTACTCATTCCTGCAAAAACGCCTTCCTCTTTTGCTAAACGATTCGTCATTATTCTAGCGTCTTGCTCACTCACTTCTACTACTTGATCTACTTTAGAAGCATTAAATATTTTTGGTAAATAGGCTTCTGGCCATTTGCGAATCCCTGGAATTTTGGCACCATCTTTAGGTTGTGCACCAACAATTACAACGTCTTTATTTTGTTCTTTTAAATAGGAAGAAACACCCATAATGGTCCCTGTGGTTCCCATTGCAGAAACAAAATGTGTGATTTCGCCATTGGTATCGTTCCAGATTTCTGGTCCAGTAGTTTTATAATGTGCTTTCCAGTTATCGTCATTTGCAAATTGATTCAGCATGAAATATCCTTTTTCTTTTTCTAGCTGTATTGCAAAATCTCTGGCGCCTTCAATACCATTATCTGCCGACGTTAAAACAAGTTCTGCGCCGTAAGCACGCATTGTTTTTACACGTTCTTTCGTTGAGTTTTCAGGCATTACAAGTACCATTTTTAAACCAGATAATTGTGCTATAAATGCTAATGCAATTCCGGTATTACCACTTGTAGCTTCTACTAAAGTATCTCCTTTTTTAATATCTCCACGTTTTAACGCTTCGGTAATCATATTAAATGCAGCTCTATCTTTAACGCTTCCTCCAGGGTTTTTACCTTCCAATTTTAAAAACAATTGCACACCTTCTTTTTGCAAAATATGGCTTGCTTTTACTAAAGGTGTATTCCCTATTAAGTCTGTTATTGATTTTCCTTCTATCATTTTTTTCGGGTCTTAATTTTAATTTCAGATTGGTAGGTAACTAATGAATTTTTTGGAACAGATTCTGTAATCCAAACATTTGCTCCGATAATACTATTTGCTCCGATAACAATATCGCCACCAAGAATAGTTGCATTTGCGTAAATAGTAACATTATCTTCTATAGTTGGATGTCTTTTTGTGGAAGCCAAACTTTTTTTGACTTGAATCCCACCTAAAGTAACTCCTTGATAAATTTGAACTTGGCTTTTAATAATTGCGGTTTCTCCAATCACAACACCTGTTCCGTGATCTATAAAAAAGGAATCTCCAATAGTAGCTCCTGCATGAATATCAATTCCTGTGATGCCATGAATATATTCCGACATCATTCTAGAAAGAATATATAAATCCAATTTATAAAACTCATGACTTAAGCGATACACAGCAATAGCATGAAAACCTGGATATGCGAGATAAATCTCCTCTAAACTTTTACAAGCTGGATCGTTATCTTTTGCTGCAATAGCATCTAACTCTATTTGTTTTTTTACGAGGTGTAATTTATCTGAAAAAGTTTTCCAAACGGCTTCTCCGTCTTTTACAGAAAGTGCTACTGAAAACTTTAAAAAAACTGCTTTTAAGTACTTTAATTCTTCTTTTTGCTTTGCTTCTTTTTCGAATAAAGCATAAAACAAATCTTTAGTAAATACTGCTACTTCTTCTTTTAAACGAAGGTTAAAAACCATTTAAATTAGTTAGTTAATGGATTGAACTACTGCTTTTGGTGCTTCTTTACGTGTTCCATCAAAACCATCAATACCACTAACTGTTGTATATTTTAACACATACTTTTTACCAGGATTAATAATTTTATATGCAGATTGACACATTAAAGTTGCTTCATGAAAACCACACAAAATCAATTTAAGTTTGCCTTCGTATGTGTTTACATCTCCAATTGCAAATATACCGGGAATATTTGTTTGGTAGTCTAATGTATCTACTTTTATAGCATTTTTAACAATTTCTAATCCCCAATTTCCAATAGGCCCTAATTTAGGAGACAAGCCAAATAGTGGAATAAAATGATCGGTTTCCAACAATATTTTCTCTCCATCTTTGGTAACTGTAATTCCTTCTAATTTATTATTTCCATGCAAGGCAGTAACTTCGGCTGGAGTAATTAAGTTTATTTTACCAAGTTTTTTTAATTCTTGAACTTTTTCTACGGAATCTAAAGCACCTCGGAATTCATTTCTTCTATGAATTAAAGTTACTTCGGAAGCTACATTTGCTAAAAACACACTCCAATCTAAAGCAGAATCTCCACCTCCAGAAATCACAACTTTTTTATCGCGGTATACTTCTGGATCTTTAATAAAATACTCCACGCCTTTCTCTTCGTAATATGCAATATTTTCAATCTTCGGTTTACGCGGTTCGAAAGAACCTAAACCTCCTGCAATGGCAACAATTGGCGCTTGGTGTTGCGTACCTTTATTGGTCGTAACAATGAAACTTCCGTCTTCTTGTTTTTCAATTGTTTCGGCACGTTCTCCTAAAGTAAAACCAGGTTCAAATTGCTTTCCTTGTTCTAATAAATTCGTAGTTAAATCTCCTGCTAAAACCTCTGGAAACCCAGGAATATCATAAATAGGTTTTTTAGGATAAATCTCAGAACATTGTCCGCCAGGCTGAGGCAATGCATCAATTAAATGGCACTTTAATTTTAGCAATCCTGCCTCAAAAACTGTAAATAAACCTGTTGGACCTGCTCCTATTATTAATATATCTGTTTTAATCATGATGTACTTCTTTCTTACTAATTAATCCTTTGGTGAACTCGTTTAACGTTTCTACTTTTTCTTCGAAATCACCTTTTATAGTTTTTCTAAAAACGTTTAAATTTTTAACCATATCATCGATATTATCCGGAATGACATCTTCAAAAAACTGACGCAATCGTTTTGCAGTAGTTGGTGATTTCCCGTTAGTAGAAATGGCTACTTTCACATTTCCTTTGGTAACAATACCACCCATATAAAAATCACAATACGGCGGATTATCAGCAACATTTACTAGAATATTTCTTTGTTTGCAGTCTTCGTAAACTTCTATATTTACATCGATATTATCTGTGGTTGCAATAACAATGTGTTTATTATTTAAAAGTGTATTGTTATAAATACCTTTTATCATTTTAATGCCAAATTCTGTAGCCAACGCAATGGTTTCTTCTCTAAAAAAAGGAGCTACCATTTGCACTTTTGCATTCGGGCTAGATTTTAGCAAAAAGCTTAATTTTTCTAAGGCTACGTTTCCGCCTCCAACAATAAGAACGTTAAGTTGTTCTACTTTTAAA
Organism: uncultured Flavobacteriaceae bacterium; assembly: GCA_947502495.1. Taxonomy (GTDB): domain Bacteria; phylum Bacteroidota; class Bacteroidia; order Flavobacteriales; family Flavobacteriaceae; genus Oceanihabitans. The sequence continues at coordinate 42,371 of CANNAC010000008.1, forward strand.
AATATTGGATATAAGTTATTTCTCTCTTCCATCTTACAATACTTTTATGCTGAAATTGCTTCAGGTTGCTTCTTCACTTCTTTAAAAATCGAATCCAATTGCACGCGTTTTTCCACCACTTCTCCTATTACAATTATTGCCGGATTTGCTAGTTGTTTTTCTTGAACCACATGGCAAATAGTTTCTATGGTTCCTACACCAAACTTCTCGTCTTTTGTAGTTCCATTTTGAATGATTGCAATTGGTGTTTTTTGTTTTCCTTCCGAAGAAAAAATAGATACAATTTCTTCTAGTTTCCCCATTCCCATTAAAATAACAACGGTTGCCGTAGATTTTGCTGCGAGTGCTACATCACTAGAAATAGTATGTGCTTTTGTGGTTCCAGTAATTACCCAAAAACTTTCCGAGCTTCCTCTTTTTGTTAACGGAATTCCTTGATATGCAGGAACTGCCAATGAAGAAGAAATACCAGGAACCATGTACGTTTCTATACCAAATTGTCTAACATGATCAATCTCTTCGGCTCCACGCCCAAATATAAAAGGATCCCCTCCTTTTAAGCGTACTACATGTCCGTGAGACTTTGCTCTAGCAACAATTAAATCATTAATTTGTTCTTGTTGGTATGCATAACAACCGCGACGTTTACCAACAAAAACAAGTTCTGCTTTTGGCGATGCGTATGCTAATAAATCTGCATTTACAAGTGCATCATATAAAATAACATCTGCATCTTTAATGGCTTTAATTGCTTTTAAAGTTATTAAATCTGGATCTCCAGGACCTGCTCCTACAACGGTTAGTTTTGGTGTTATTCTCTCTTTCATGTTACAAATAATTTAGCTTGCTAATTGTTTTTCATTCTCTCTAAACACGCGAACCGCTCCTAAGAAATCCGTAGCGTTTTCTATATATTTTTTAGCAAATGCTTCGGTTGGTGCATTGTTTTTTATCTGATAAATTAATTCGGAAAAAGAAACCCCTAAATTAATTTTATTGTTTTCTACAAATTCGGCATGAAACGTATTAATAATTCCAGCTTGTGTATTGACTGAAATATTTTCGGAAAGTAGAATTGCTTTTGCCGAATTCACCATCGAGCTATATGCAAAATAGATTGCATTAGAATACACTTTGTTACCAAAAGCTTCTTTTGCAGTTTCTATTTTTTCTTCACTCTCTAAAAATAGCGTTGCTATTAAATCGATAACTACTCCTGCACATTCTCCAATTCCGATTGCTTTTACATAGGCTTCATTGGTTCCCCAATCGATAAAATCTTCTTGTGTTAAATTGGTAGCATCCGAAAGATCTTTCAGCATTTCATAAAAATACTTTTCACCTTGTTGCAAATAATAATCCACAAATAGTTTTCCGTTTCCGTTCGCTTCAAAATCGTTTAAAATTCTGCGTAAAGCCTCTGGCCCTCTTCTACTTGGCATTTTCACTACTTTATCTGCAAAAATACCTTTTCCGTTCCCTCTATTTCCTCCACCTAAAAGCACTTGTACTGCTGGAGCAACTAATTTATCTGGCGTACGAATTGACATTCCTTGAAAACCAATATTCGCGGCATTATGTTGTCCGCAAGCATTCATACAACCACTAATTTTAATGACTAAATCTTCATTTTTTAAGTATTGTGGATACTCTGCTTTTATAACACGTTCTAGTTCATCTGCAATCCCGGTACTACTTGCAATCCCTAAATTGCAAGTATCTGTACCCGGACATGCAGTAATATCTACCGCTTTATTATAACCAGCTTCTACAAAACCTAGCTTGGCTAATTCTTGATAGAAAAATGGTAATAAGTCTGCTTTTACAAACGGAATTAATATGTTTTGACGTAAGCTTAATCGTAACTCTCCTGCTGCATACTTCGCTGTTAAATCTGCTAACAATCTTGCCTTGTCTGTATAAAAATCTCCTAAAAGGACTTTAATCCCAATAGCGAAATATCCTTCTTGCTTTTGTGGAATGACGTTTGTTTCCTTCCAAAGATTATACGCTTCTTCGTCCTTAATTTCTATTTTTGGAGCTTCTATGGAAACTGGAGTAGAAACCGGATATGCATCTGCATCTATTGCTACCGTTTTATATTCAATAGCACCTTGCTCTTCTTCCACAAGTCTTTTAAATTCGGCTAAGCCAATATCTTTAATTAAGAATTTCATTCTTGCTTTGGCACGACTTTTACGTTCACCATAACGATCAAAAACTCTTAAAACACCTTCCATTACTGGAATAATTCTATCGGATTCTAAAAAGTCATAAAACAAATCTGCATGTCTTGGCTGTGAACCTAATCCGCCACCAAGCATTACTTTAAAACCTCTAACACCATTTTGTATTTTGGCAATAAAACCTAAATCGTGCATGTACGATAATCCGGTATCCGCATCGGAAGCAGAAAAAGAAACCTTGAATTTCCTTCCCATTTCCTGACAAATAGGATTACGTAAAAAGAACTTAAAAATAGCATCTGCATACGGCGAAACATCAAAAGGTTCGTCCACATCTATTCCTGCAGTTTCACTTGCGGTTACATTTCTAACCGTATTACCACAAGCTTCACGAAGGGTCACATCATCTCTTTCTAATTCTGCCCAAAGTTGCGGCGTACGATCTAAATCTACATAATGAATTTGAATATCTTGACGCGTAGTAATGTGTAATCTTCCACGAGAATATTCATCAGAAACATCTGAAATGCGGTGTAATTGATTACTTAAAACTTTACCATAAGGCAGTTTAATTCGAATCATTTGTACACCTTCTTGACGTTGTCCGTAAACACCTCTTGCCAAACGAAGACTTCTAAATTTTTCTTCGTCTACTTTTCCTGCTTTAAAGAGTTCAATTTTATTGGCTAAATCAATAATATCTTGTTCTACTACTGGATTTTCTATTTCGGTTCTAAAACTTTGCATACTGTTTCAACGTTATTGCAAGTGTATACCACACTCTCTATTCTCTAATGCTTTTATTGGATCAAAATACCCATGATTTTTAGGTAATTTGTGGACTTCTAAATAATTATCTAAATCATAATCTGTCCAATAATAAAATGGGCTAATTTTTAAAATGCCATCTTTACTATAACTTAATATGTCTTTCTTGTCTCGTAATTCGGTTTGACGCACTCTAATATTTGTAAACCACAAATCTGGTTGATGCTCTTGTAATGCTCTTCGGAAAGGTTCTAATTTTACAACTTCAGAAAACTCCGCATGATTATCATCTTCTATTGTTGGCAAACCTATTGTTGCATCTATCTCTGCTTTTGTTTTTAAGGATTGGTATTTATTGATTTTCAAATCAAAATCCTCAATAAGAGTAGCTGCATGTTCATAGGTTGCTGGTTCATTATATAAGGTATCACACCAAATCACCTTTATGTCTTTATCATGCTTAGACATGGTACTTAGCAATATCGCAGAGTATTTTCCAAAACTTGTAGTTACTATTCTGTTGTTGGATAGCGTTAAAGCCCATTGGATAATTTCATCTGGGGTTTTCTTTTTTAACTCTTTGTTTAGTAAATCAATATCTAATTTTATCATTCTATCTTTTTTTAATTCTATAAACCCTATCGACTTACTAGGGTAATAAGGCAAATATATTATTTTATTCTACTTTAAGTACTAATTAATTCATAAAAACTTAGGGTTATTTTTATTAATCTGTTAACGAGTTAAATCTGCAAGCGAGGTATTTCGAAAAATATCTAAGGTATTATCTCTCACTTTAATCATTAACAAATGCACAGCACAAGAGGCTTCATCTGGGCAATCGGAACATTTCTCATAGAAGTTTAAACTTACACATGGAACCATTGCAATAGGACCTTCTAAAATTCGCATGACATCTACCATTTGAATTTCATTTGGTGTTTTTAAAAGATAATAACCACCACCTTTTCCTTTTTTAGATCCTAGAAAACCGTTTTTTCGTAAGCTTAATAGTATACTTTCTAGAAATTTCCTGGAAATGTTTTCACTTTTAGAAATCATTTCAATAGCTACAGGCGCATTACCTTCTTGTCTCGCCAGAAAGGTAAGCGCTTTAATTCCGTATTTTGTTTTCTTTGAAAGCATCTTACAAAGGTACTTCTTTTAAAGATTAATCTAAAGCCTGTTTTAAATCGTTAATAATATCTTCTACATTTTCTAAACCAACCGAAACACGAACCAATCCATCGGTGATACCAACTTCTAACCTATCCGCTTCATTTAACTTACTGTGTGTTGTGGACGCTGGATGTGTTACAATAGTTCTTGTATCTCCTAAATTTGCGGAAAGCGAAGCCATTTTAATTCTATTTAAAAAATCTCTTCCTGCTTCTATTCCTCCTTTCACTTCAAAAGCGACAATATTCCCTCCTTTTCTCATTTGCTTTTTAGCAATTTCATACTGTGGATGCGACTTTAAAAAAGGATATTTCACCAAGTTCACATTGATATGCAATTCTAAAAACAGTGCCACTTTTTCGGCATTTTCGCAATGTCTATCTACTCGAACAGCAAGTGTTTCTAAACTTTTAGATAATACCCAAGCATTAAATGGAGATAATGCAGGACCTGTATTTCTAGAAAACAAATAAATTTCTCGGATTAGCTCTTTACTACCAACCGTGACACCTCCTAAAACGCGACCTTGACCATCAATTAATTTTGTTGCCGAATGAATTACTAAATCTGCACCAAATAAAATTGGATTTTGTAAATAAGGTGTTGCAAAACAATTATCTATAACTAGTAATATATTATGCTTTTTAGCAATATTTCCCAGACGTTCTAAATCGATAATATCTACTGCTGGATTTGTCGGACTTTCCGCATATAGAATTTTCGTGCTAGGCTGAATTAAATCCTCAATAGCATCCAAATCATTTACATCAAAATAACTTGTGGTGATATTCCATTTTGGTAAAAACTTGGTAAACAAACCGTGTGTAGAACCAAAAATACTTCGAGCAGAAACAATATGATCTCCTGCATTTAGTAAAGCGGCAAATGTGGAAAAAATAGCAGACATACCAGTTGCAAAGGCATAACCAGCTTCAGCACCTTCCATTTCACATATTTTATCTACAAATTCGGAAGTATTCGGATTTGTAAATCTGCTATAGATATTTCTATCTTTTTCTTCGGTAAACGAAGCTCTCATGTCTTCGGCATCTTCAAAAACAAAACTAGAGGTAAGATACATTGGCGTAGAATGCTCTAAAAACGGAGAACGCTCCATTTGTGTTCTAATTGCTTCGGTTTCAAAATGCTTGCTCATACCAATTTATGTTGTTAAATACTATTAATTATTATTTTCTATTAGTCTCAAAATATCACCAAAAACACCTCTTGCCGTTACTTGCGCTCCTGCTCCTGCTCCTTGAATGACTAATGGTTGCTCTCCGTAAGATTCTGTATAAATTTCAAAAATAGAATCCGATCCTTTTAAAGCTCCTAATGGAGAACTTTTAGGAACAGAAACTAATTTCACTTCTAATTTCGCACCGTTTTCATCTTCTAAATTCCCGGATAAATCTCCAATATATCGCAATACATGTTCTTTTTCCTGGCTATTTTTCAACGTCGAATAGGTTTCATCCATTTGATCTAAAGCATTCAAAAACGAAAATACATTTACGCTTTGTAGCGCTTCCGGAATTAAATTCTGAATCACAACATCTTCAATTTCATTATTTAAATCTAACTCTCTAGCCAAAATAAGTAGTTTTCTAGCAACATCATTTCCGCAAAGATCTTCTCTTGGATCTGGTTCCGTAAAGCCTTTATCTATTGCATCTTTTAATACTTCGGAAAACAATCGATCTTCCACAGAAAAGGTATTAAACAAATAACTTAACGACCCTGAAAATACACCACGAATACGCGTAATATTTTCACCGGAAAGATGCAACAACTTGATGGTGTCGATTAGCGGCAAACCTGCTCCGACATTAGTTTCGTATAAATATTTCTTCTGATTTTTATCTAAATTCGATCGTAGCTCTTTATAAAACTTCAAACCTATTGTATTTGCAATTTTATTAGAGGACACCAAATCAAAACCATGAGAAACTAAAGTATTGTAGCTATCTACAAAGGTTTTGCTTGCCGTATTATCTATAGCTATTAAATTTTCTAAATGGTGTTTATCTGCAAAATCTAAAATACTCTGAATCGAATATGCTTCACCGTTTTGTGCTATTTCTTCTTTCCAGCTTTCGGTGACACCATTTTTAGATAACAGTATTTTTTTCGAATTAGAAATGGCAAAAATATTCAATTTTACACCTTTGCGTTTTTCAATTTCTTTTGCTGAAGATATTATTTGATTAATCAAAGCGCCACCAACTAAACCATGACCAAAAATGGCTAGATTTACTTTTTTTGAACTGTTGAACACCTCTCCATGAATCACATTTGCTGCTTTTAACAACTGCTCTTTTTTAACTACCAAGCTTACATTTTTACCCGTAAAAGTATTATTAAAAAGCAATGGTGTAATTTGGTTTTTTATAAGTGCATTAAATGGTTTATGAAAAGCACTTAGTTCAATTCCGATAATAGAAATAACCGAAACATCATCTACAACATCAATCTTGTTTACGTCTTGTGAATAAAAATCATTTTCAAACTCGCGCTCTAAAGCAATAACGGCTTGTGTAGCTTTATCTGCATCAATAATTAATCCTATTCCTCTTTCGGAGGAACCTTGAGAAATAATACTAACACTAATATCATGCGCACTTAATGCCTTGAAAATTCTAGCATCCACACCAACTTTACCTAACAAACCTCGACCTTCCAAATTGATTAAAGCCACATTATCTAAAACGGATAAAGAAGTAGCTTCTGTGCTATCTTTTTTGGCAGTTATTAAAGTACCTTCATCTTCTGGATTGAATGTATTTAAAATACGAAGGTTTATATTTTTCTCTAATAATGGAATTATGGTTTTTGCATGTAAAATAGTCGCGCCAAAATTTGCTAACTCATTCGCCTCGGCAAAAGAAAGCTCTTTAATCTTTTTTGCGTCTGGAACCAAATCTGGATTAGCGGTATAAATTCCGTTGACATGCGTATAATTCTGAAGCTCATCTGCATCTAAATAGTTAGCCAATAATGCCGCCGAATAATTACTCCCATTTCTTCCTAAAGTAGTGGTTTCATTTTTAAGATTAGAACCAATAAATCCAGTTACCACATTTACCGTTGTACCATTAAATTGTTTAAAATGCGCCAAAACATTTTTTTTTGTAACATTATGAATTGGTTGCGAGTTACTAAAATTACTATCTGTTTTAATTAGTTTTCTAGCATCTGTTGCATTGGCATTTACATTTTGCTCCTTTAGTAATTCTGTAATTAATTTAGCGGATAAAATTTCGCCATAAGCCAAAACTTGGTTTTCAATTTTCTCACTATAATCTCCCAATAGAGATACACCTTCAAAAATAGTTTCTAGCGTTTTAAATTCTTCGGAAAAATCAATCGTTTTTAAAGGCGTTTTTTGGTATTCCTGAAATGCTAAAAACGCTTCTTTATAAGATTCTTTTTTGGATGCTTTTTTCAGAATCGCCTCCAACTCGTTAGTCGCATTATCTCTCGCGGAAACCACAACAGTAATACGTTCTTGATTTTCTACTTTATTTTTTATGATAGAAATAGCGTTATGTAAACCTTCGTCATTTGCTAAAGATTTACCGCCAAACTTTAATATTTTCATTTTATTATTTTTGGAATTCGGTCTAAAAATGCTTTCAATTATTTTTTCTAATTGGCCGAATTCTATTAAAAAAGCATCGTGTCCATGATCGGAATTAATCTCATTATACGTCACATTTGGATGTAATAAGGCTAATTGTTTTTGCGTTTCTCGGTTTTCTTCAGCAGTAAAAAACAAATCCGAATCTACGCCGACAATGGTAATATTTGCATTAATGTTTTTTAAAACAGCATCATAATCATCTCTGCCTTTTGTGACATCTATACTTCGCAATAACTGGTTCATTAATTTATATGCAGACAACTGAAAACGCTCCTGTAATTTTTTACCATGATGCAGTAACCAGCTTTCCACATTAAAAATTTCTAACTCCGTATTTCTACTCCTTTTAAAACGTTCTTTAAAAGATTTTGGCGTTCTATAACAAAGCATAGCATGCATTCTCGCATCATGCACCGGATTACTAGAGTTGACAAGAAACTGCTCTTGTATTTGACAATTCGCAATCAGCCAATCTGTAGATTTCCAATCGGTTGCTACAGCAATTAAATGAGTTGCTAAATTTGGAGACAATACCGCCATTTCCCAAGCAATTCCTCCACCCAAAGAACCTCCAATCATTGCAAAAACAGAGGATATATCCAATTTTTCTAATCCTAATAAAAACAGTTTTGCGATATCTCTCGCTACAAAATCTTTGTAGTTTGTAATAACAAAACCATCGTAACCATTCCCAGGAATATTAAATGCTAAAACGGTATATACATTGGTGTCAATTACTTTATTCGGGCCAATGACATCACTCCACCAACCATCTTTTCCAGATACATTACTATTTCCTGTAAGCGCATGATTTACCAATACAACTGGCGCCTCGTGCAATGGTTTCCCGAAGACTTGATAGGATAATTCTATGTCTTGAGATACACCAGAAGCAAGTTCGAAATCAGAAATTTTTATGTAATGCAATGCTGCCATTATTACGTTTGGAATAGGAATACATGCCACGTGATAATTTGGACGTAGCATGTATTTATGAACACTAATTAATTTGTATTAGGCTAGAACTGTTTTCTTTAAAACTTGAAAAGCTTCTTTTAAATCCGCTTTTAAATCTTCAATATTTTCAATTCCAACAGACAAACGAATTAAATCTTTTGTAACTCCTGAAGCTGCTTGCGCCTGCTCATCTAATTGTTGGTGCGTAGTACTTGCTGGATGAATAATTAAAGATTTGGTATCTCCAATATTCGCTAGCAAAGAGAAAAGCTTTGTAGTATCTGCTATTTTTTTAGCAGACTCATAACCACCATCTACTCCAAAAGTCACGACACCACTTTGTCCGTTTGGCAAGTATTTTCTAGCCAAATCTCTATACTTACTAGTTTCCAACCCTGGATAATTTACCCAATTCACTTCTGGTTGTTCCTGTAACCATTTTGCTAATTCGAGTGCATTTTGACTATGCTTTTTAATACGTAATTCTAAAGTCTCTAAACCTTGAATAATTTGAAAAGCATTAAAAGGACTCAATGCTGCACCATAATCTCTTAATCCTTCAATTCTAACTTTAGCAATAAAGGCAGCTGCTCCAATAGTTTCGCTATAGACTAAACCATGATAACCTGCAGAAGGCTCTGTGAATTCCGGGAATTTCCCGTTGGTCCAATCGAAAGTTCCTGCATCAATAATGATTCCTCCAAGGGAAGTCCCGTTACCAGTGATATATTTTGTTAAGGAATGGATTACAATGTTTGCTCCGTATTCAATTGGATTTAACAAGTAAGGTGTTGCGACTGTATTATCTACAATCAGAGGCACTTTACTACTTTTGGATTCTTTAGAAATAGCTTCTAGATCTAAAACATCTAACTTTGGATTCCCTAAAGATTCCACAAAAAAGGCTCTTGTATTCTCTTGGGTTGCTTTTTTAAAATTTTCTGCGTCTGAAGGATCTACAAAAGTAGTGGTAATACCATGTCTTGGTAGCGTAACGCTTAACAAATTGTAAGTTCCTCCATACAAACTGCTAGAGGCCACAATATGATCTCCCGCTTTTAAAAGGGTTAGTAAAGCTGTAGAAATAGCTGCAGTTCCAGAAGCGGTTGCTACGGCTGCAATTCCGCCTTCTAAGGCAGCCAATCGTTGTTCTAAAATGTCGTTTGTCGGATTATTTAATCGGGTATAAATAAATCCTGGAACCGAAAGATTAAATCTTCCTGCTGCATCATCCGAATCGTTAAAAACATAAGAGGATGTTTGGTAAATAGGAACTGCTCTGGTTCCTGCTGTTTGACTAACGTCGTGTCCTGCGTGCAACGCTTTGGTTGCAAATTTTTGTGTACTCATTTTTCTAAGTTTTTGAGTTAATAAATGATTAAAACAAAAGCCAATAAGCCTCGTAAGAAGCGTACTTAATAGAAAAATGTTAAAAAGAAAATACTAATTACAGATGAGTAATTAGATTTGAGTTATCTATCCAATATTTCGATTAATGAATCGAACATTAAGTAGAATTTAGCACCTTCATAGTAAATCTAAGGGTTGCTAAGGCTTCAGCGAGTCTATCTCTCCACCTTTCTTGATAACATTTCGGAAATTTTTTAATACAAATTTTTCGTTACTTCTATATTTTTAAATCCGCATTTACAAAAGTAAACTGTGGTATTAAAAATATTTTGTGTCTCCAACTTTGAAATTAAAAACTTTTCCTTTTCAGTAAGTGTTTGAACTTTGTGAGCACAAATATTGCATCACAAAAGTTTAATATCCAAATTTTTTACCCTTTTTTTATTTCTTTTTTTGAAATCTGTAAAATATCTAAGCATAATTTTCAAGATACTTATCTTTAATAACCTGGCCTACAGGCTTATTTTCAATTTTACTTTCTAGCCAAGAAATAATATCTAAATATAAAAATGCACGACGCTCATACGGATGATCTTCATATTGTTTTAAAACTTCTAATAGTTTTTTGAACTCTTTTTTAAGGTCTTGCGGATAAATATCTTGTAAACCTCTAATAAATTTTATCATCTCTTTTTGCACTTCATGCAAATCGTTCATCTTAATTAAAAATTTATAAGTGCTCCTCAACAAAGTTTCTAAATGATAATCTAAACCTGCTTCATAATGCGCAACAAGATTTAAAACCCTAGAAAAACAGAGTAAATCTTCTCGCATAGAAAGCGTTTTATTGGATATAATTTTATCTAAATACTTAATACATTCTTTATTATTTCCTGCTCCAAAATGCATACTTGCAAACTTGTAATAGAAAACCATTTTATGATGTGCATCAATTTTAGTTTTGAACGGCATTAACTCCTTTTCAATTTGTGGAATAAGTGATAAACCGGCATGAAAACTACCATCGATAAAGTGTGCATTTATTTTGTGAAAATTGGTATACAGAAAAACTAAGGTTGCTACATTTTCGTCTTTAGGAAAATTAGCTGCATGAACTGCCGTTTGAAATTCGTTAAGTTTCTCAATAAATTTAGGTTTGTTTCTAATAAAAAATATAGCTTCTAAAAGGTAATTATTTCCTTTTAAAAAGAATACTGGATTCAGATTTACCATACTTGGATTCTGATAAAATAAATCAACCCATTTGGAGGCATATTTATAACAATTTAAAAAATCTTGTAACAAAAAACTATACCATAAATGTGCTTTATAAAACCATAATTTCTCTCTAAAACCAACTTTAGCTATATTAAATTTAGGAAGTCTTTTGTTAAAATAATCGGTTACTAAAAGGCTTTCCTCTTCGTTTTTAACATAACCCGTTTTTAAAATAATGCTATACAGTTGCAGAGATAAATTTGACAATTTACTAGCAATAACATTTAACGAACTAATCTCTTTTGCCTGCATTGCCAATTCATCTGCACGTGTACTTATACTTCGCGTAATGTATTGGGATTCTATTATTTTTTCTAACTCAATAATCTCAAAAGCAGCATTTTTTTCTTCGTTAACAATCGCGAGTTCTTTTGCCTTATCTAATATTTTTAAACTTTGCTTATACAATCCTTTATGATATAAAATAGAAGCAAAATCTAACTGTTCTCTAATTTGAGAACGTATATTTTGATGGGAAGGATTTAGTTTTAAGCTAATTAAAATCTGTTTGTACAAATGCGCTTTGACATTGGCAATCTGTTGTTTTTTAACGATACCGCTTTTTACAATAGAAGCCTCATCATACGTTGGCGCCTTATCTAACAAGTTAAATAATTTTAAAAACTTAGAATCAGTATTCACTCCAAGTCTACCCACATATAATTTAAATTGTCGCTTTTCAGATTTAGTTAATGACTTAACTAATAAAAATAAATTATCTTTTTGTTCTTTAGTTATCAATAGAATATTGTTTTAACTATTTGATTTTCAATATATTAAATCAAGTTCATGCTTTTGAGCATCGTAAAAGTAAATCAAAAACAAATAATAATACCTAATCAAAATATAAATTCGTAATACAATACTAAAATATATTTTGATATATGTCAAATAACAATATACAAATATTCGATACAACACTGCGTGATGGAGAGCAAGTTCCTGGTTGTAAACTTAACACGGAACAAAAAGTGATAATCGCAGAGCAGCTAGATGCACTTGGAGTGGATGTCATTGAAGCAGGTTTTCCCGTCTCCAGTCCAGGAGATTTTAAATCTGTTCAAGAAATTTCAAGGATTGTAAAGAACGCTACAGTTTGCGGTTTAACTAGAGCTGTAGAAAACGACATTAAAGTTGCTGCCGAAGCATTAAAATATGCTAAAAAACCTAGAATACATACAGGAATCGGTACATCAGACTCTCATATCCTTCATAAATTTAAGTCGAATAAAGAAGCCATAATAGAGCGCGCTTTTGCCGCTGTAAAATATGCAAAGTCCTTTGTTGAAGATGTAGAGTTTTATGCAGAAGATGCAGGAAGAACGGACAACGAATATTTAGCTAGAGTTTGCGAAGCTGCCATTAGAGCTGGAGCAACTGTTTTAAATATTCCAGATACTACAGGATATTGCTTACCTAGTGAATATGGTGCAAAAATCAAATATTTAAAGGAAAACGTAAAAGGCATTGAAAAGGCAATTTTATCTTGCCATTGCCATAACGATTTGGGCTTAGCGACTGCTAACTCTATTGAAGGGGTTATAAATGGCGCTCGCCAAATTGAATGTACCATTAACGGTATTGGCGAACGTGCAGGAAATACTGCTTTAGAAGAAGTTGTTATGGTGCTAAAACAACACCCATATCTAAATCTAGATACCAATATTAAAACCGAAATGCTTTACGGAATCAGTCAATTAGTTTCTGACAGCATGGGAATTTACACACAACCAAACAAGGCAATTGTAGGTGCTAATGCTTTTGCGCATAGCTCAGGAATACACCAAGATGGCGTTATTAAAAATCGTGAAACCTACGAAATTATTGACCCTAAAGATGTTGGCGTAACAGAATCTGCTATCGTGTTAACAGCAAGAAGCGGTAGAGCAGCTTTAGCATATAGATCTAAAAATATTGGTTACGAATTAACCAAATTACAATTAGATGAAATTTATGCAAGCTTTTTAACTTTTGCCGACAACAAGAAAGAAATTAATGATTCGGATATTCATCAAATCATTGAAGCTAGTAAAGTATACCAACAAATAATTAGCGCGTAGTTAATTAAAATTACCGCTTTCGCGGAAAACAAATATGAGTAAGAAAACACTATTCGACAAAGTCTGGGATGCACATGTGGTAGATACTATAGAAAATGGCCCACAGGTGCTTTATATAGACAAACATTTAATACATGAAGTAACTAGTCCGCAAGCTTTTAATGAATTAGAAGATCGCGGAATTCCTGTTTTTAGACCAGAACAAATTGTTGCAACTGCAGATCACAATACACCAACACAAAATCAAGACCAACCAATTAAAGATGAATTATCTAGAAAACAACTAGAACAGTTATCTATTAATTGCGAAAAAAATAATATTACACTATACCAACTAGGACATAAATACAACGGTATTGTACACGTAATGGCTCCAGAGCTAGGTTTCACACAACCAGGAATGACAATGGTTTGTGGTGACAGCCATACCTCAACACATGGTGCATTTGGTACCATAGCATTTGGAATAGGAACAAGCCAAGTAGCACAAGTTTTTGCTAGCCAATGTTTATTACTTACCAAACCAAAAAGCTTAAGAGTTTCGGTGAATGGAAAACTAAAAGCTGGCGTTTTACCAAAAGATGTTATTCTATATATTATTTCGAAACTAGGTACCAATTCTGGAACTGGATATTTTTGCGAATATGCAGGAAATGTTTTTGAAGAAATGAGCATGGAAGGTAGAATGACCGTTTGTAATATGAGTATTGAAATGGGCGCTCGAGGCGGAATGATTGCACCAGACCAAACTACTTTTGATTATGTAGAAGGAAGAGAGTTTGCACCAAAAGGCAATGATTTCGATAAAAAAGTAGCCTATTGGAAAACGTTACCAACAGACGAAGGCGCTACTTTTGACCAAGAATATTTTCTAGATGCAGCAGATATAGAACCAATGATTACCTATGGTACTAATCCTGGAATGGGAATTAAAATTACCGAAAACATTCCAACAGAAGACAATGCTTCCTTCAAAAAATCTTTGGAGTACATGAACTTTAAAGCAGGAGAAAGCTTAATAAACAAACCTATTAATTTTGTATTTATAGGAAGCTGTACCAATTCTAGAATTGAAGATTTTAGAGTGGCAGCAAATTATATAAAAGGAAAGCAAAAAGCCGATAATGTTACTGCTTGGTTAGTACCAGGAAGCAAACAAGTAGAAACTCAAATTATTGAAGAAGGACTAAAAGATGTTTTTGATGCCGCTGGATTTGAATTAAGACAACCAGGTTGTTCTGCATGTTTAGCCATGAATGATGATAAAATTCCGCAAGGCGAATATTGCGTTTCTACTTCTAATAGAAATTTTGAAGGACGACAAGGACAAGGTTCTAGAACCATTCTTGCTAGTCCGTTAGTAGCAGCAGCGACAGCAATTGCGGGAAAAATAATAGATGTAACGCAAGAGATTGAAGAATTAGAACTTGTTTAAGATTTAATTCGGAAAAAGACCAAACAGGTTTTATAAAAAAAAGAATAACTAATTAAAAGATATTCCTGCTTATGCAGGAAGTGGAGATGGAAAAATTTACAACATTACAGTCTAAAGCAATTCCGTTACAAATTGAGAATGTCGATACCGATCAAATTATTCCTGCGCGTTTTTTAAAAGCGACAGATAAAAAAGGATTTGGAGACAATGTTTTTAGAGATTGGAGATATAAAAAAGATGGATCTGTAAACAAAGAGTTTGCTCTGAACAACCCTAATTATTCTGGAACAATACTTGTAGCTAGAGATAATTTTGGTTGTGGCTCTAGTAGAGAGCATGCAGCCTGGGCTTTAACCGGTTATGGTTTTAAAGTAGTTGTTTCTAGTTTTTTTGCAGATATTTTTAAAGGAAATGCTTTAAATAATGGTTTGCTACCTGTTCAGGTTAGTGAAGGGTTTTTAAAACAATTATTAAATACGATTGAAAACAAACCAGAAACAGAAATAATCGTTAATTTAGAACTACAAACCATTTCGGTAGCAGACACTAATTTATCGGAAGCTTTTGAAATTGATGCGTACAAAAAAACCTGCATGATTAATGGCTATGACGACATAGACTATTTACTTAGCAAAAAAGGAACCATTGAAGCGTTTGAAAATGCTGCTAGCATATAAATGCGTTAGTGATTGAACGGTTTGTTTGAGCTCCTTGAAAAGAGCGAGTAGTGAAAGCGCGACCTTTAGGTAACCTGCCTGCCGGCAGGCAGGCGCCAAAAAAAATAATTATAAATAAGATAAGATTTCCGTTTTCGCGGAAACGAAAAAAACTTTTTTCGATGAAATTAAACATAGCAGTTTTACCAGGAGATGGTATTGGCCCAGAAGTGACAAAGCAGGCAATTAAAGCTTTACAAGCAATTGCTTTAGAGTTTGATCATTCGTTTTCATTTACGCACGCTTCTGTTGGAGCGATTGCAATTGACGAAACAGAAAATCCGCTACCAGAGCAGACATTAGATTTGTGTGAAGCATCTGATGCTATTTTATTTGGCGCAATTGGAGATCCGAAATACGATAACAATCCAGATGCAAAAGTGCGTCCGGAACAAGGTTTATTGCGTTTACGTAAATCCTTAGGATTATACGCAAACATTAGACCTGTAAAGGCTTATGAAACTTTACTAGATAAATCACCTTTAAAAAAGCATATTATAGAAGGTACAGATATTAGCATTTATAGAGAATTAACTGGCGGTATTTATTTTGGTGAAAAGCATTTGAGTGAAGACGGTAATACGGCTTCTGATTTATGTTTATACACCAAACTAGAAATTGAACGTATTGCACATTTAGCTTTTAAAGCTGCAGTAGCTAGAAGAAACAAAGTGACTTTAGTAGATAAAGCGAATGTTTTAGAAAGCTCTAGACTTTGGCGAAGAGTGGTTACCGAAATTGCAAAAGAATACCCAACGGTTGCCTTAGATTTCTTATTTGTAGATAATGCTGCCATGCAAATGATTTTAAACCCAAAACAGTTTGATGTTATTTTAACAGAAAATATGTTTGGCGATATTATTAGCGATGAAGCTAGTGTTATTGGTGGCTCTATTGGCTTATTAGCTTCGGCATCTGTTGGCGATAAATACGCCATGTTTGAGCCTATTCACGGTTCGTATCCAGAAGCTACAGGCAAAGGAATTGCAAATCCAATTGCTTCTATTTTATCTGCCGCAATGCTATTAGAGCACTTTGATTTATTTGAAGAAGCAGAGGTAATTAGACAAGCGGTTGAAAAATCTTTATTGCTAAACATTACAACGCCAGATTTAAATACAGAACATACAGTAACAACATCTAAAGTTGGAGACTTTATTGCAGATTACATTTCTAATCCTAAAGATTCTAATCTTAATTTTTCTAACATCCATTTAGGTCAATCTACTATCATATAACACATGTCTACACAACCAAAACTTACAAGATTTAATCAAAACGTACTTTCAAAATACCAGATATACAATAGTATTTTCATGACACTGCCTTTTGATTCTATCACAAAAACAGGTGTTCTATTGCCATTGTTTCATGAAACTTGTAAAAATGGTTTTGAAAACGGAGAAGACCCAACCACTATTGTAAATACCTTTTTTAAAAAATACCAAGCGCGAAGATCCTCCGATAGTCAGATTAGTTTATTGTTTAAATTTATTCAATATATCGAACGTCAAGTAGTATTATTTGATGCCATAGAAGATGCTGCATTTCCTGTGGTAAATAACATGGATGGGATTGGAACTTTACGAAGTTTAAAGGAGACCGCTTCCGCGGAAGGCAAACTAGAAACGCTTCAGAAATATCTGGAAGAATTTAAAGTCCGAATTGTTCTAACCGCACATCCTACACAATTTTATCCGGGTTCTGTTTTAGGAATTATTACCGATTTAACGGATGCGGTTAAAGAAAACGACTTGCTTCGCATCAATGATTTATTAGCGCAATTAGGAAAAACACCTTTCTTTAAACATAAAAAACCTACGCCTTATGATGAGGCTGTAAGTTTAATTTGGTATTTGGAAAATGTTTTTTATAAATCCTTCGGAAGCATTTACGATTATATCCAACAAAATATTTTTGACGGAAAACAAATAGATAACGACATTATAAACATTGGCTTTTGGCCTGGAGGAGATAGAGATGGAAACCCATTTGTAACTCCTGAAATCACACTTAATGTTGCAAAAAGATTACAAGAAACTGTAATTAAAAACTATTATAGAGACGCAAGAAGATTAAGAAGAAAGCTTACTTTTCATGGTGTAGAAGATAAAATAGCTTCCATTGAAAAAGAACTCTACAAAATGATTCTAAATGAAAAATCTAATTTAACCTTAGCTCTTTTTGTTTCCGAATTAAAAGAAATTAAACAAATCATTATAGAGAAACATCAGTCGCTTTATGTAAGTGAAGTGAATAGTTTACTAAATAAGATTCACCTTTTCGGATTTCATTTTGCGAATTTAGATATTCGTCAAGATAGCAGAAAGCATGACCAATTCTTCAACGATATGGTGCATGCTTTAATAGCAAACGGAAGCGATATTTTTCCGAAGAATTATCACGATTTATCAGAAGCAGAACAAATACAAATTCTATCTAAAGTAAAAGGGAACGTAGATCTTTCTTTAATACAAGACAAAGAAACGCTAATGGCTTTAAACACGATGAAAGCCATTAAAACGATTCAAGAATCTAATGGCGAAAAAGCTGCTAATCGTTATATTATAAGCAATAACCAAACTACTTTAAATGTCATGCAACTGTTTGCGATGTTAAAACTAGTTGCTTTTCAAGATGCATTAACAGTAGACATAGGACCACTTTTTGAAACGATTACAGACCTAGAAAATGCACCCTCTATTATGGAGGCATTATATACCAATCTAGAATACGCTGCACATTTAAAAGCTAGAGGAAACAAACAAACCATTATGCTTGGTTTTAGTGACGGGACAAAAGATGGTGGTTACTTAATGGCAAACTGGGCAATTTATAACGCTAAAGAAAACCTAACAACCATTTCTAGAAAATATGGCATCACTGCGATTTTCTTTGATGGTCGTGGTGGACCTCCTGCACGTGGTGGTGGAAAAACGCATAATTTCTATGCGTCTTTAGGACCTACTATAGAAGACAAAGAAGTACAATTAACCATACAAGGGCAAACGATTAGTTCTAATTTTGGGACTTTAGATTCTTCGCAATACAACCTAGAACAACTTATTACTTCTGGAATTCACAATAGCTTTAGCGAAACCGATTTAAGCATGCTTCCAGAAAACAGAGAAGTCATGAACGATATTGCGAAACTAAGCTATGAAGCGTATGTGAAATTTAAAGCACATCCTAAATTCATTTCGTATTTAGAGCACATGAGTACTTTAAAGTATTATGCAAAAACAAATATTGGTAGTCGTCCTTCTAAAAGAGGAAAAGCAGAAGGTTTGGTTTTTGAAGATTTAAGAGCAATACCATTTGTAGGCTCATGGAGTCAATTAAAACAAAATGTCCCAGGATTTTATGGTGTTGGTACGGCATTAAAAAAATACGAAGATGCAGGCGAGTTTGATAAAGCACAGCATTTGTTTAAAACATCCGATTTCTTTAAAACATTAATAGAGAATAGTATGATGTCTTTATCTAAATCCTTTTTCGATTTAACGAAATACATGTCTGAAGACCCTGAATATGGCGAATTTTGGACCGTTATATTTAACGAATACGAAACTTCAAAGCGCCTCATCCTTAAACTTACTGGTTATAAAGAATTGATGCAAGAAGAACCTGCAGGTAAAGCATCTATTGCCGTTAGAGAATCTATTGTTTTACCATTACTAACGATACAACAGTTTGCTTTAAAAAAGATTCAAGAACTTGAAAAAGCAGAAGTTAGAGATGAAGAGCAAATAAAAATCTATGAAAAAATAGTAACGCGTTCCTTATTTGGAAATATAAACGCAAGCCGTAACTCTGCCTAACCTAAGTATTTTATTGTTAGTCTAATTAAAAAAACCTCGAAACATTACGTTTTGAGGTTTTTTCTTATTAATAATGAAACGAAATACTTTTTGTTTACATCCACTAAAGCTCCGATATGACATACCATATCGCGAAACACCAAGAACTTCACAGCTTCTTTTTCTAAAACTCTTATTTTACTACGCTTCCTTTTAAATAGGATTAATTCCATTAAAAAACCTCGAAACATTACGCTCCGAGGTTCTTTCTAACAAACAATTAAACTAAATAAATTAATGCTCATTCATTCTAAAGTCTGGATATGCATCCATACCGTGTTCATGAACATCAAGACCTTCTAATTCTTCTTTTTCTGAAACTCGTATTCCAACTATTTTCTTCATGGTAAATAGTATTAAAAAGGACGACACTATGCATATTGCAGCATAAGAAACGACACCTATAAGCTGACTTACAAATTGTGCTCCACTAGCTAATTCTCCAAAAAGACCAACAGCTAATGTTCCCCAAATACCACATACTAAATGCACTGCAATTGCTCCAACAGGATCATCTAATTTTAACCTATCAATTAATGCTACTGCAAAAACAATAATAGCTCCTGCTATAGACCCAATCATAATAGCATCTGTTGGACTCATTTGATCTGCACCTGCAGTAATACCAACTAAACCTCCAAGAATACCATTTAAAAACATGGTTAAATCTAAATTTTTATATAACAATGTAGATACTAATGCTGCTACTACTCCACCAGCTGCTGCTGCTAAACATGTAGTCACTAAAGTTAAAGAGGTTAATCCTGGATCTGCAGATAATACAGAACCACCATTAAAACCAAACCAACCTAACCAAAGAATTAAAACTCCGGCTGTTGCTAATGGAATATTATGTCCTGGAATAGCTTGAATTTTACCATCTTTAAATTTACCAATTCTTGCCCCTAGTAAACATACAGCTACTAAAGCTGCCCATCCACCAACAGAGTGTACCAATGTAGATCCTGCAAAATCATAAAAAGGAGTTTCTAATGTTTGTAAAAATCCACCTCCCCATTTCCATGAACCAGCAATTGGATAAATTAATCCAACATAAAGGATTGCAAAAATCATAAATGGTCCAATCTTCATTCGTTCTGCAACTGCCCCAGAAACTATAGTAGCTGCTGTTGCTGCAAACATTCCTTGAAATAAGAAATCGGTCCAATATGTATATCCTTCACTATACGTTAAATCTAATGCTCCTTCAGCTGTTAAAGGGGAATCTAATCCGAAGCCAGCAAATCCTAAAAACCCATTAAATTCTCCTGGATACATAAGATTAAAACCTACTAAGCAGTAAAGTAATAATCCAACTGTAATTATAAATATATTTTTAAAAAGTATGTTAATTGTATTTTTTTGTCTTGTCAACCCAATCTCTAAAAATGCAAAACCTAAATGCATAAAGAAAACGAGCGCTGTACAGATCATCATCCATACATTATTTATTGTAAGTAATTCCATTTTTTTCTTTTATTTTAAAGTGTTTCCTCCTTTTTCTCCTGTTCGTATTCTGTACACGTCATCGATTTTCGAAACGAATATCTTACCATCACCAACTTCACCTGTAGAAGCAGCTTCAAGAATAGCCTTGATAGTAACTTCTTCAAAATCGTCGTTAACTACAATAGATAAGTAACGTCTTTGGATATCGCTAGTGCTATAAGAAACACCTCTATATACATGTCCTTCTTTTTCGTTACCAAGTCCTGTAACATCCCAATACGAGAAGAAGTTTACGCCTACTTCATGCAGCGCTGTTTTTACCGCAGAAAACTTAGATTTCCTGATTATTGCTTCAACTTTTTTCATAAAAACTTGTTTTAATTTCCGCGAAAGCGGAAAACTTAATTAATTTAATTTGTTGTGTATGTTAGAACTGATAGATAGCAGCCATAGTAAATGCAGCAAAACTCTTTGTGCTTTCTAAATCACTATCTGCATACACTTCTTGCGAGTTACTATCTAATCTTAATTCTGGTTTTATTGTTAAAGCTTCATAAGTATAGCTTCCTGTTAATGTAAGCGCCAATACATCTTGATCATCTACAGCAGTATCTGCGTCACTTAACCAATCAAAGTATTCTCCTCTTAAACCAATAGAGAATTTATCGGATGCAGCAAACTGCGGATAGATAGCAGCTCCCATAAAACCTTCACCATCATTATCTGCATAGGCAGCATTTAATCCTAAGTAGAAAGAATCTGAAATATCAAATCCACCAGTATAATCGATTTCAAAACCTAAAACCTCATTATCATCATAGTAGAAGTTTAAAAATTGTCCAGAATATCCTAGTTGCGCACCTAAAGCATAACCTCCAATGTAATTATTGTTCACATCTGTTGGATTCATAACCGCAACCATTAAACTAAAATCATCAGATAAAGCAAAGTCTGCTTTTAATCCAACATGTGAGAATGGTCCGCTTGAAAATAAATACGAAGTACTATAGTTAAAGTTTCCTGTTGGAGAAATGACTTCATATCCTAAATACGTATTAAAACGACCTAAAGTTAAAGTAGTACTTTCGGTAACATTCCAATATGCATATAATTGATTTAAATTATAACCACCTATAGCCGCATCACCTCTTGGTCCAAAAACTAAATCTGCAACAACTCCAGTTTTTTCGCCTTCATACTTCGCAATAATATTTGCCATACCTAAAGCAAAACCAGTTTCATCTGCAAATGAAGTTCCAAAAGATTGAAAAGCATCTCCGTCATCTCCAAAAATAGCTTTATCACTGGAAGTCAAATTGGTTTGATAATATGCATCTACACTTCCTTCAAAAGAGAACTTTTTTTCCTTTGTTTCTGTTTCGGTAGTTTCTGTAACTTCTTGTGCAGAAATATATGATGTTGTTAATATCATAGCAGCTAGTAATAATTTTTTCATAAAGTATATGTTTTAGTGGTTATTAGAATTTCAAATCTATATTAAAAACAAACTAACCCCTAAATTTTAGAGGGTGAAAATGCAATTTTTATCAATAAATCATTTTATACCCTATTTTTTATGGGGCAAAATAAAATATTTATGTTTTTATTAACAAATCCACATTCTTAAAAAACATTATTATCATCAATTTTTGTTTTTTAATAAATTATATGCAACTTTTATATATTTACGAAAACGTTTTCGCAGAAAAAGCTCATTTTTATTAAATATTATTCATTGTCTATTTATTAGTTTTTACTCATATTATTGTCGAATTTTCATTTAGAACCCACTTAACTAGGGATATGAGAAAAGTGTTTCCTGCTTTTTTTTTATCAAACAATTGCTTCTATATTAGAGATGTAATAAGGCTCTAAAAGCCTTTAAATTTTACCAATTATGCTTAAGAAACAAGGACTTTATTTACCAGAATTTGAACACGATAATTGTGGCGCAGGATTTATATGTAGTTTAACCGGAAAACGATCTAACGACATCATTCACAAAGCACTTGAAATACTAGTGAAATTAGAGCATCGTGGCGCTGTAAGTTCAGACGGAGTTACGGGTGATGGCGCCGGAATCCTAATAGATATTCCACATAAATTTTTTAAGATTTTTTGTGAATTTGATTTACCAGAAGCAGGAGAATATGCCGTTAGTAATGTCTTTCTTCCTAAAAAGGAAAACCAACGTCAATATTGTATCGATGTTTTTGAAAAAGAAATACAAAATCAAGGTCTAAAATTAATAGGCTGGAGAGACGTTCCTGTCAACAGCGACGTTTTAGGTAAAATCGCCAGAATAACAGAACCCTTTGTTAAGCAAATTTTTATAGGAAAGTCTAGCGAAACGCAAACAGAAAGAGAATTTAACTTGAAACTGTATGCTGCTAGAAAAATTGCAGAACACACTATATATGATTCTAAACTATCGGAAGCAAAATTCTTTTACCTTCCAAGTTTATCTACCAAAATAATTATTTTTAAAGGCTTATTAATGCCTGAACATATAAATGAGTACTATTTAGACTTATTTAATTCTGCCTTAGACACGCGATTAGCCTTAGTACATCAACGTTTTTCTACAAACACGTTTCCAACTTGGGATCTAGCACAACCCTTTAGATACATTTGTCATAATGGTGAAATAAATACCGTAAGAGGTAATGTGTCTCGTATGTTTTCTCGTGAAGAAATCATGAAAAGCCCACTATTTGGTGAGGACATTAAAAAGATTATTCCAACTATTTTAAGAGGAAAATCAGATTCCGCAACCCTAGATATGGTTGTCGAATTATTATTAATGACAGGCCGCTCACTTCCAGAAGCTATGATGATGCTTGTTCCGGAAGCTTGGGAGAAAAACCCAAATATGTCGGATGCAAAAAAAGCATTTTACGAATTCAATTCTTGCCTTATGGAACCTTGGGATGGACCAGCTTCCATACCGTTTACAGACGGTAATTTTATTGGAGCCGTTTTAGATAGAAATGGCTTACGTCCTTCCAGATATACTGTTACTAAAAAAGGAAATGTTATTATGTCTTCCGAAACAGGAGTGGTAGATATTAAACCTGAGAACGTAGAATTTCATGGTCGTTTAGAACCCGGAAAAATGTTTCTAGTAAACATGAGTGAAGGTCGAATTGTTAACGATGAAGAAATAAAAGAAGAAATTGCTTCTAAGTATCCGTACAGAAAATGGCTAGATGAAAATTTAGTACACCTTCGAGATCTTTCCGCAAAACAAGGACATATTGAATATGACGAAATTGAATTAAAAAAACGTGAAGTTGTTTTTGGTTATACCGAAGAAGATTTAAATACCATCATTCGTCCTATGGCGCAAATAGGAAAAGAACCTATTGGATCTATGGGAAGCGATACGCCAATTGCTATTCTATCGGAAAGACCACAACTCATTTATAACTATTTCAAACAATTATTTGCACAAGTTACCAATCCGCCTTTAGATGGAATTCGCGAAGAGTTAATTACCGATATTAGCTTAACACTAGGTAGCGATGTCAATCTATTCGATATTAACGCAGAGCATTGTAAAAAATTAAAAATACAGAATCCTGTAATTTCAAAACATGATTTAGATAAAATAAGAGACTACGACACCAATCCTGATTTTAAAGTGGAATCGATTTCGATGTTATACGAAGTAAATCGCGGATTAAACGAACTGGAAGTTGCTCTTGAAAACCTAGTCAACAAAGCATCTAAAGCAATAGACAAAGGTGCTAATATCATTATTTTATCCGATAGATTTGTTGACGAAAATCACGCACCAATTCCTGCGCTTTTAGCATGTTCTTACGTGAATCATGCATTGCACAAACTAAAGAAACGATCTAGAATCAGTTTAATTATTGAATCCGCAGAACCTCGTGAAGTACATCACTTCGCTCTATTATTTGGTTATGGTGCAAGTGCTGTAAACCCATATATTGTAAATGAAATTGTTCAAGAACAAATCAACAATGCAGACCTTACCGATTTAGAGTATTTAGCTGCCATTAAAAATTACAATAAAGCAGTAGGAAAAGGAATTCTGAAGGTGATGAACAAAATTGGTATTTCCACTTTAAACTCGTATCGTGGTTCGCAATTATTTGAATGTATAGGAATTAACACCGCTACGGTTGAAAAATATTTCCCAAATACGCCTACCAGAATTCAAGGTATCGGCTTAAGAGAAATTGAACAAGAAATTGTAAAACGCCACAAAAGAGCATTTCATAAAAATACAGAACCAGACATTGAAGTAGGTGGAGAATATAGATGGAGACGCGGACAAGAAAAACATATGTTCAACCCATTAACCGTTGCGAAACTTCAAGAATCGGTAAGAACCAATAAAGCCTCTACTTTTAAAGAGTTCTCCGATTTAGTTAACGATCAATCTAAAAGTTTAATGACTATTAGAGGCCTATTCGAATTCGATCAATTTGACCCAATTCCACTAGAAGAAGTAGAGCCTTGGACAGAAATTGTAAAACGCTTTAAAACAGGCGCCATGTCTTATGGATCTATTAGTAAAGAAGCGCATGAAAACTTAGCAGTTGCCATGAATAGAATTGGAGGTAAATCTAATTCTGGTGAAGGTGGAGAAGACCAAGAACGCTTCTATAAAAGCTCACAAGGAGATTGGAGAAACTCTGCAATAAAGCAAGTTGCTTCCGGTAGATTTGGAGTTACCTCGAACTACTTAACAAGCGCAAGCGAAATTCAAATAAAAATAGCGCAAGGTGCAAAACCTGGTGAAGGCGGACAATTACCTGGACCGAAAGTAAATCCTGAAATTGCGAAAACAAGAAATTCAACGCCTTACGTAGGATTAATTTCACCACCACCACATCACGATATTTATTCAATAGAAGATTTATCCCAATTAATTTACGACGTAAAATCAGCAAATAGAAGCGCAAGAATCAATGTGAAACTGGTTTCAGAGATTGGCGTAGGAACCGTTGCAGCAGGAGTTGCAAAAGCAAAAGCAGATGTTATTTTAATCGCTGGTTTTGATGGCGGAACAGGAGCAACACCTTTAACCTCACAAAAACACGCAGGCTTACCATGGGAACTTGGTGTTGCAGAAGCACAGCAAACCCTAGTAATGAATGACCTTAGAAATCGTATTGTTTTAGAATGCGACGGCCAACTAAAAACAGGTCGTGATGTTGCTATTGCATGTTTACTTGGAGCAGAAGAATTCGGTTTTGCAACCGCACCTTTAGTAGCTTCTGGATGTATTATGATGCGTGTTTGCCACCTAAACACGTGCCCAGTTGGTATAGCAACGCAGAATCCGGAATTACGTAAAAAGTTTAAAGGAAAACCAGAACACGTAGTTAACTACATGTATTTTGTAGCACAGGAATTACGTGAGATTATGGCGAAACTCGGATTTAGAACCATCAATGAAATGGTTGGACAATCTCAAAAACTAAACAGAAATAAAGCAATTGATCATTATAAATCATCAGGAATTGACTTAACTCCTATTTTACACAAAGTAGAAGTTGCTGAAGATGTACAATTATATAATACCTATTGCCAAGACCACAACTTGAATGTGCACTTAGATTTTAAAATCATCAAACAAGCGCATCAGGCATTATTTAGAAGACAAAAAACAAATTTAGAAATGCCTATCACTAATATTGATAGAGCAGTTGGAGCAGTTATAAGTAATGAAATTTCAAAAATTTATGGTGCAGACGGATTACCAGAAGACACTATAGATATTCAATTTAGCGGTTCTGCCGGACAAAGTTTTGGAGCATTTGCTACCAAAGGACTAAAGTTTACCGTGCACGGAAATACAAATGATTACCTAGGAAAAGGATTATCTGGAGCGAAACTCATTATTAAAGTACCAGAAAAATGCACGATTGTTCCAGAAGATAATATTATTACCGGAAACGTAACTTTATATGGTGCAACCTCTGGTGAAGTATATATAAACGGAAAAGCAGGAGAACGTTTTTGTGTTAGAAACTCTGGCGCAAAAGCAGTTGTAGAAGGCATTGGAGATCACGGTTGTGAGTATATGACTGGTGGTGTTGCCGTAATTCTTGGTAATGTAGGTCGAAACTTTGGAGCAGGAATGAGTGGTGGAATTGCCTATGTCTTAGATCAAGACGGAACCTTCCAACAAAATTGTAATGCAGAAGATTTAAATATCGATCCATTAGAAAACGAAGTAGACATCCTTCAGTTGAAACAATTAATCGAAAATCATGTAGAAGCAACTGACAGCCCTTTAGCAGCACGAATTTTAAAAGACTGGAACAATTACCTTCCGAAGTTTAAAAAAGTGTTACCAGAAGAGTACAGACAAGCTTTAGTGAGATTAGAACAAGAACAATTAGAATTAGCGTAAATTATGGGAAAGATAACAGGATTTTTAGAGTTTAAGCGTGAAAACGAAAGTTACGAAGCGCCAGAAAAACGTATCGAAAACTATAAAGAGTTTACCGTACCGCTAAAAGAAGAGAACTTAAAAGATCAAGGTGCACGTTGTATGGATTGCGGAATTCCGTTTTGCCATAGTGGTTGTCCGCTAGGGAATTTAATTCCAGATTTTAACGATAAAGTCTATAAAGGCAAATGGAAAGAAGCTGCTGAAATTTTACATAAAACCAACAACTTCCCAGAGTTCACAGGACGCTTATGCCCAGCACCTTGCGAAGAAGCTTGCGTCTTAGGGATTAATGAAGATCCTGTAACGATAGAAAATATTGAAAAAAACATTATAGAAACTGCTTTTAATGAAGGTTGGATTGTTGCAAATCCTCCAAAAATTAGAACCCAAAAAACCGTTGCGGTTATTGGTTCTGGACCAGCAGGATTAGCTGCTGCACAACAATTAAATCGCGCAGGTCATAGCGTTACCGTTTTTGAACGTGACGAAAAAGTTGGTGGCTTATTACGTTATGGAATTCCAGATTTTAAAATGGAAAAAACCGTGATTGATAGACGTGTTGCCGTTTTAGAAGAAGAAGGCATTATATTTAAAACCAATGCACATGTTGGTAAAAACATCGATGCAAACAAATTAAAAGACGATTTTGATGCTGTTGTTTTATGTGGTGGCGCAACCGTTAGAAGAAACATTCCTATTCCTGGAGCAGATTTAAAAGGGGTAACGCAAGCCATGGATTTCTTAAAACTAAACAATCAATATGTAGATGGTTTAGTGGATTTTAAAGATGTGATTTCGGCGAAAGGAAAAGACATTATCGTTATTGGTGGTGGAGATACCGGAAGTGATTGTATTGGAACTTCCAATCGTCATGGCGCAACATCGGTTACTAATTTTGAAATATTAAGCAAACCTTCAGAAGGTCGTCCAGCAAATCAACCTTGGCCATATTGGCCAATGAAGCTAAAAACAACTTCGTCGCACCAAGAAGGTGTAGAACGTTTTTTTAGTATTTCTACCAAAGAATTTATTGGAGACAAAAAAGGAAATTTAACCGGATTGAAAACCGTAGAAGTAGAATGGATTTTCACACCTGGAGAAAGACCACAACTTAAAGAAGTACCAAATACCGAAAAGGATTGGAAATGCGACATCGCTTTATTAGCACTTGGATTTACAGGAGCTGAAAAAACACTAGCAGACCAATTTGGTTTAAAAATGGATTTTAGAACGAATATTGAAGCTACAACAAAAGATTACAAAACAAATGTTCCTGGTGTTTTTGCTGCTGGAGATATGCGTCGCGGACAATCATTAATTGTTTGGGCAATATCAGAAGGAAGACAAGCAGCACACCATATTGACACCTATTTAATGGGAGAATCTTGTTTGCCTTTAAAAGATGATAATGATTTACCTAGAGTTTAATTAATTCCTGCAAAGGCAGGAATCTTAGATATTAAAAAAGCACCTTGAGAAAGGTGCTTTTTTTTTGGATTCACGCTACAAGATTTCAAAACCTACGCAGATGAAATAATCATTTTATTTTGGATACTTCCCTCTAATCCCATCCAAACACAAATTACCAATACTACCAACATGCGTATGTTTTTTTGAAGTATCTGGTTTGTAAGTACCGTTTTCCACTTCTCCACCAATTTTCTGATATGCTTCTCTAAAAGGCATCCCTTCTACAACCAAGGTATTAATATTATCTACCGTAAATAGGTATTGGTATTTCGCATCGTTTAAATCGATATGCTTTACAATCACTTGCTGAATGGCGTAATTAAAAATATCTAAAAGATCTTTTACATCTTCAATTGCTGCAATGCTGTTTTCTTTTAATAGCTGAAAATCTCTATGATACCCACTTGGTAAATTATTCGTTATTAAAACCATTTCGGTATGTAAAGCTTGTATTTTATTTGCTTTCCCACGGATTAACTCAAACACATCCGGATTCTTTTTATGCGGCATGATGCTACTTCCTGTAGTAAGTTCATCTGGAAAAGCGATGAAGCCAAAATTCTGACTGTTATACACACAAATATCCATTGCAAAACGTGCTAATGTATTACACACACTTCCTAAAGCTAAAGCGATAGTTCTCTCGCTTTTTCCTCTGCTCATTTGCGCAGCAACCACATTATATTTTAAGGTAGCAAAGTTTAATTCTTTAGTCGTTAATTCTCTATCAATAGGAAAAGAACTTCCGTAACCAGCAGCAGAACCTAAGGGGTTTTGATCTACTGTTTGCAGGGCTGCATTTAGCAAATACACATCGTCTATTAAAACCTCCGCATACGCAGAAAACCACAATCCGAAAGAAGATGGCATAGCAACCTGCAAATGCGTATAACCAGGAAGCAAAGCTTCTTTATGCGTTTCCGCCAAACCTAAAAGCGTATCAAAAAACGTTTTTGTTTTCGCGTTAATTTCTTTTAAATTCTCTTTATAATACAATTGAAGCGCTACTAAAACCTGATCGTTTCTAGAACGTGCGGTATGGATTTTCTTTCCGACGTCACCCAAAGTTTTAGTCAGCTCATATTCAATTTTAGAATGTACATCTTCAAACGATTCTTCAATAACGAAGGTTCCGTTTTCTATGGTTTCCGCAATAGCGTGTAAACCCTTTTTAAGTTGTTGTAATTCTTCCGAAGAAATGATTCCAATAGACTCCAACATTATTGCATGTGCTAAAGACGCTTGCACGTCGTACTTTGCAATATGCATGTCAATTTCCCTATCGTTTCCAACGGTAAATTGTTCTATTTTCTTATCGATACTAATTCCTTTGTCCCAGAGTTTCATGCTCTTTAGTTTATCTGTTGATTTGTTCTTTGTCGCTTCGAGTGATTCTGATTTTTTATCAGAATTGTATCGAGAAGTCTTTTCTTGTTTTCGATACATTTCTGCAAATACAGAAACCTATTTTTTGGATTCCGCATCCAGCGCGGAATGACAGTACGATTAAAGTACTTTTTCTAATAATTCAATATAAATCTTAATACCTTCTTCAATCTCATGAATGTAAATAAATTCATCGGCAGAATGCGATCTTGTACTATCTCCCGGACCTAATTTTAATGACGAACAAGTTAAAACCGCTTGATCCGACAAGGTCGGTGAACCGTAAGTGCTTCTTCCAATTTCAATTCCTGCAACCACCAAAGGATGATCGATTGGAATAGACGACGAATTTAATTTTATACTTCTCGGAATAATACTATCACAAGGCGCTTCCTTTTGTAAAATGTCGACAATATCTTGGTTGGAATATTTATCGTTTACACGAACATCCACAACCAGTTTTACATCTGCAGGAACTGCATTATGTTGCTTTCCTGCGTTAATTTGAGTAACTGTTAATTTTACTTCCCCTAAAGCTTCCGAGGTTTTATCGAAGGTGTAATTTTTAAACCATTCTAATACCGAAATCGAATTATAAATGGCATTATCATCGTTTGGATGTGCTGCGTGACTTGGCGTTCCTTTTACTACTGCATCAAAAACTACTAATCCTTTTTCGGCAACAGCCAAATGCATTAAAGTAGGTTCACCAACAATAGCAACATCTACTTTTGGAATCACAGACAACATACTATTTAAACCATTCTCGCCACTGCTTTCTTCTTCCGCGGAAGCGACAATAACTATATTGTAATTTAAATCTTGTTTATCATAAAAATAGGCAAAAGTCGCCATTAAACTTACCAAACAACCTCCAGCATCATTACTACCTAGGCCATATAATTTCCCGTCTTCCACAATGGCTTTAAACGGATCTTTAGTGTAGCCATTATTGGGTTTTACCGTATCGTGATGCGAGTTTAACAATAGCGTTGGTTTGCTATCATCAAAATGTTTATTGGTTGCCCAAACATTATGTTTTGTTCTTTTAAAAGGAATATCCTGTTGTACAAACCATTGCTCAATATGCGCGGCTGTTTGATCTTCTTCGGAAGAAAACGACTGCGTTTCTATGAGTGTTTTCAATAGCTGAATCGCTCGTGTTGTTAGTTTTTCTATCATTTGGCAATGGTTGTGTGTTTATTATTTTTATGGAAAAGCATTTGGGACTTACCAATACAAACTTTTTGTACCTGATGGTTTATCGCATGAAAACAGTTGTTTAATTTAGGAAGCATGCCTTCGTAAATAATTCCGTTTTCAATTAATGAAGGATAGCTTTTTGTGTTGATATTTTCGATAACAGAATCGTCGTTATTTACATCCTCTAAAACACCATTTTTCTCAAAACAGTAATATAATTCGGTATTATAAATAGACGCAAAACCAATTGCTAATTCGGAAGCAATGGTATCTGCATTGGTATTTAATAATTGTCCGTTTTCATCATGCGTTATCGCACAAAACACCGGAGTCACATTGTTGTTTAAAAGCAACTCTAACGTCTCTGTATTTACTTTTTTAACATCGCCAGCAAAACCATAATCGATAGGCTCTGATGGTCTTAAATTAGAAACAATCGTGTTTCCATCTGCTCCTGAAAAACCAATAGCATTGCATTTATTGGCTTGCAATTGTGCTACTACATTTTTATTGATTTTCCCTGCATACACCATCGTAATAATATCTAAAGTCACTTGATCGGTTACGCGTCGTCCATCTATCATCTTCACTTCCACTTGCATTTGTTGTGCCAGTTTGGTTGCTAATTTCCCACCACCATGCACTAAGATTTTAGGAGCATCTATCGTTGCGAATTCTTTTAGGAATTGCTGTAAAGCATTATCGTTATCGATAATATTCCCTCCTATTTTTATGACTTTTAGTGTTTTCATTTTATGCTCGCGAAAGCGGGTATCTTTTAGTTATAGACCTACAAGGTTTTTAAAACCTCGCAGGTCTTATAATCACTTCGACAAGCTCAGTGTGACATTTAGAAACTATTTGTCAGTCTGAGCTTGTCGAAGACTTTTTGTTTTACATTTCCTCCAAAATCTCTTTCAACACGATTTGTGCTGCAAACGTTCTATTATTTGCCTGTTGCATCACTGCGGAATTTTCACCATCTAAAACCGCATCTTCTACCACTACATTTCTTCTAACTGGTAAACAATGCATAAATTTTGCGTTTCCCAATTTCTCCTTAGTCATCATCCAATTTTCATCTTGACTTAGCACTTTTCCGTAGTCTTTATAATTACTCCAGTTTTTCACATAGACAAAATCGGCATCTTTTAAAGCCTCTTCTTGGTTGTGATTTATTGGTGTATTCTTGGTGATTTCTTCACTTAATTCATAACCTTCCGGATGCGTAATCACTAAATCAACATCCATATTTTGCATCATTTCTACAAAAGAATTCGCAACTGCCTGCGGCAATGCTTTTGGATGTGGCGCCCAAGACAACACCACTTTTGGCTTTGCCTTTTCGGTTAATTCGGTAATCGTAATGGCATCTGCCAGCGCTTGCAAAGGATGCGCAGTTGCACTTTCCATATTTACAATTGGTACTGTTGCGTATTTTATAAAGCTATTCAGAACAAATTCGGACTCATCTTTTTCCTTATCCACTAAACTCGGAAATGCTCTTACCGCAATTACATCTGCATATTGCGAAATCACTTGCGCTGCTTCTTTAATATGTTCCGACGTATTTGCGTTCATGATTGTACCATCTTCAAATTCTAGATTCCAAGCATCATTCACATTTAAAATCATAACCTGCATACCTAAGTTTCTTGCCGCTTTTTCGGTACTTAATCGCGTACGTAAACTGGCATTAAAAAACAGCATTACTAAAGTTTTGTTGTTCCCTAAATATTGAAATTCAAAAGGATTCATTTTTAATAGAATGGCTTCCTTAATCGTTTCTTGAAGATTAGATATATCTTTTATGTTGGTGTATTTTTTCATATTCATTCTCCACAAAAGTGGAAATATCTTTTATTAAACAAGTTCTTTTTTCAAAGCCTCAAAAAACAAATCTATATGTTCTTTTTTAATCGTTAAAGGTGGAAGAATTCGTATTAAATTAGGATTCTTTGCGCTTCCGGTAAATATTTTATGATCAAAAATCAGCTTTTTGCGAAGGTCTGCAATTGGAAAACCGAATTCCAAACCAAGCATTAAACCACGCCCTTTTATATTTTTTATTTCAGAAATAGCTTTCGCTTTCTCTATAAAATAAGCCGAAACCTCTTTTGCATTTTGCATCAGTTTTTCTTCTTCAATCACTTCTAGAACTGTTGACGAAGCAACACATGCTAAATGATTTCCACCAAAAGTAGTTCCCAACAAACCAAAGGATGCTTTGATATCTGGGTGAATTAAAATCCCACCAATTGGAAACCCATTACCCATTCCTTTTGCTATTGAAATAATATCTGGAGTCACCTTATATTTTTGAAATGCGAAAAAATCACCAGTTCTACCAAAACCGGATTGCACCTCATCTGCAATAAAGCAGGTATTGTATTTTTTGCACAATGCATCGATACCTTCATAGAATGTCGCAGTACTTTCGTCTAATCCGCCAACACCTTGAATACACTCAATAATCACGGCGCAAACATCGTTTTTTGCTAATGCTTTTTCTAAGGATTCTAAATCGCCTAATTCTAAAATTTCTACTTCTTGCTGTGCGTTGATTGGCGCAATAATTTTAGGATTATCTGTTGCTGCAACTGCTGCAGAAGTACGACCATGAAATCCGTTTTTAAAAGCAACCACCTTTTTCTTTCCATTATGAAAAGATGCTAACTTTAATGCATTTTCATTGGCTTCTGCTCCTGAATTACATAAAAACAATTCGTAATCTTTGCAACCAGATAATTGCTCTAGCTTATCAGCCAATTGCACTTGTAACGGATTCTGTATCGAGTTACTATAAAACCCTAATTTAGCAACTTGGTCGCTAATATTTTTCACGTATTTTGGATGCGAATGCCCAATAGAAATCACAGCATGACCACCATATAAGTCTAAATACTTGGTATTATTTTCATCATAAACAAAGACATCTTTCGCCTTTACAGGTGTGATATCGAATAGTGGATATACATTAAATAAACTCATCTTATTTTATTTCTTTTTTGTTTGTAATTCTGAGTATTCCGACGGAAGTCGGAGTCGAAGAACCTTTTAATTACAAAAGATTCTTCGGTCATTCTTCCCTCTGAATGACAGTTTTAAATCTGCTCTTTTTTAATGTTACTAATTTTATTAAACGAAGCAATCATTCCTTGTATTAAAGACGAACTCAATCCTTTGTGTTCCATTTCATTTAAACCTTCAATCGTACAACCTTTTGGCGTGGTTACCCTATCGATTTCTTCCTCCGGATGATTCCCATTGGTAATCAATAAACTCGCTGCTCCTTCACTAGTATACATAGCTAACTCTTGTGCTTCTTTTGCGTCAAAACCTAACTGAATAGCCGCTTGTGTTGTCGCTCTAATTAAACGCATCCAAAACGCCACACCACTTGCACAAACAACGGTTGCCGCTTGCATCTGACTTTCTGGAATACTCAACGAATGTCCTAAACGGTTAAAAATAGCCTCGGCAATTTTAATACGTTTTTTTCCTTGTTCGTTGCTACACAAACAAGTCATGGATTTACCAACTGCAATTGCCGTATTTGGCATGGCACGAATGATAAATTTATCTGCACCAACTATTTCTTCAATCTTAGGAATTAAGAAACCTGTAATGGTTGAAATTAAAACATGCTTTTCCGTTAAATCATCTTTTATATCCTTTAAAATCCCTTCAAAATGTGCTGGTTGTACAGCGAAAATTAGAATATCAGACTGCTTTACAGCCTCGGTATTATCTGTTGTTAAATGCACATTTTTATACCCATCAAATTCTTGAATTCCTTCTAAATTACGTTTGGTTAAGTACAAACTGGTAATCGCATTGTTGGTTATTAATCCTTTTGCAATGGATTTCCCTAAGTTTCCTGTTCCTATGATTGCTATTTTCATAATTATTTATTTTTTTGGCGTTACCACAAGGGTCGCGCTTTCCACTATACCTGCCTACCGGCAGGCAGGTCTTTTTTGTCTTGTTCTCGATACAAATTTGCTCATGCTTCACAAATTCACTCGAACTAACACCAAAAAAGGATGTCGTTCCAATCGCTAACGCAGCAACAGTACTCTTAAAAGTAAGTTGCCTTCAATTTTAAGCCTTCCGTTTCCTCAAAACCAAACATTAAATTCATGTTTTGTACTGCTTGTCCGGAAGCACCTTTTAAAAGGTTATCAATAATACTTGTTACTAATAATTTATCTTCATGTTTATGTAAATGAAGAATGCACTTATTGGTATTCACAACTTGTTTTAAATGAATCTCCTCATCGGAAACCACTGTAAAAGCAGCATCTTTATAAAAATCGGAATACAGCTTTTTTGCAGCCTCTAAACTCCCATCAAATTTGGTATACATGGTAGCAAAAATTCCTCTAGAAAAATCGCCACGATTTGGCATAAAGTTAATTTCGGAATCAAAGCTAGATTGCAACAATTTTACGGACTGATTAATCTCTCCCAAATGCTGATGCGTAAATGCTTTATAATGTGAAAAATTATTATCTCTCCAAGTAAAATGTGTGGTTTCCGATAAAGATGTTCCGGCTCCTGTTGCTCCTGTTACCGCATTAACATGCACATCGTTTTGCAAAACTCCTGCTTTAGCCAAAGGCAATAACGCAGACTGAATTGCTGTTGCAAAACAACCTGGATTTGCAATGTAATTTGCTTTTTTAATCGCTTCTTTATTCAATTCCGGTAAACCATAAACAAAACTTTTACTATCAAAAACAGCATCTTTTGTCAATCGGAAATCATTACTTAAATCAATAATTTTAGTTTCCGCAGAAAAGGTGTTTTTCTCTAAAAAAGCTTTAGAATTACCATGACCCAAACACAAAAACAGCACTTCTACTTTTGGGTTAATTGCATTGGAGAACACCAAGTCTGTACTACCAATTAAATCTTGGTGTACTTTAGATATTTTATTTCCAGCATTAGAAGTACTGTAAATAAAATTGATGTTTACTTTCGGATGGTGCAACAACAATCTAATTAGTTCTCCTGCCGTGTAACCCGCTCCTCCAATAATTCCTATTTCTAATTTTTTCATATCTATTTCCCACGAAAGGGGGAATCTTTTTAATTCAACGTACTTCAGACCTACTAGGTCATATTTAGCTATTAACTTGTTGATAGATTTTATTTTGATTCCCAAGAATTTTAATAAATCCTTTAGCTTCGTCTGCAGTCCAACCTTTATTTTCTTCCCCATAACTACCGAATTTTGCATTCATTAAATCATGCTTAGAATTAATTCCATCTAATTGGAAGTGATACGGTTTCAGCGTTACAAAAACATCTCCCGAGACTTTGTCTTGACTGCTTTGTAAAAAAGCTTCCATGTCACGCATTACAGGATCTAAATATTGTCCTTCATGTAAATGCATTCCGTAGAAACTAGACAAATAGTCTTTATGTTGTAATTGCCATTTGGTCAACGTGTGCTTTTCTAATAAATGATGTGCTTTTATAGCCACTAAAGCTCCTGCAGCTTCAAAACCAACACGACCTTTTATACCAACAATAGTATCTCCAACATGAATATCTCTACCAATTGCATATGCGGATGCTAGAGTATTTAAAGTTTCGATATTTTTTTGAGAAGCACCTGAAATTCCATTTACAGCAACTAATTCGCCTTTAGCAAAAGTCAACACCACTTTATCTTCCCCTTCTTTTTCTAACTGTGAAGGATAAGCAGCTTCTGGCAATGCTTTTTCCGACGTTAATGTTTCTGCTCCACCAACACTTGTTCCCCAAAGTCCTTTATTCACCGAGTATTTTGCTTTTTCCCATGACGCTTCAATACCGTTTTCCTTAAGATAATCAATCTCTTGTTGTCTGATTAATTTTCCATCTCTAATTGGTGTGATGATTTCTATATGCGGTGCTAACGTTTGAAAAATCATATCAAAACGCACCTGATCGTTTCCTGCTCCAGTACTTCCGTGGGCAATATATTCTGCGCCAATACTTTTGGCATATTCTACAATCTCTATTGCTTGAATGATACGCTCTGCACTTACAGATAAAGGATACGTATTGTTTTTAAGCACATTTCCAAAAATTAAATACTTCACTACTTTTTGGTAAAAAGTAGCAACGGCATCGATGTTTTTGTAGGTAGAAACACCCATTTTGTAGGCATTACTTTCAATCTCTTTTATTTCTTCTGAAGTAAAACCACCAGTATTCACACTTACCGCATGTACGTCGTATCCTGCTTTACTTAAACTTACTGCGCAATACGAAGTATCTAATCCTCCACTATATGCTATGACTAATTTTTTACTCATCTTTCTTTTCTTTTTTTAGGAACATGGATTGTTTAATATTTTTCAATCTGGTCCATACTTTTTTATCGTAAGTATGCTCGTGTGTTTTTTTTACTTCTTTAGAAGGATCATACAGCATACCAGTGCACAAGCACATTTTTTGTTCTGTTCTGGTTAAGACATCGAAATTCTTGCAGGTTTGACAACCGTTCCAAAAAGATTGATCTTCTGTTAATTCTGAAAATGTAACCGGCTTGTATCCTAAGTCGCTATTCATTTTCATAACCGCTAAACCTGTAGTAATACTAAAAACTTTTGCTTCTGGAAACTTGGTTCTAGAGTGTTCGAATATTTTCTTCTTAATTTGCTTTGCAAGCCCTATATTTCTAAAATCAGGGTGCACAATTAAACCAGAGTTGGCTACAAATTTGCCATGACTCCATTGTTCTATGTAGCAAAAACCAGCAAACTTATCGCCATCTAAAGCAATAACCGCATTACCATTTTCCATTTTGGTAATCACGTATTCTGGTTTGCGTTTCGCAATCCCAGTTCCTCTAACTTGAGCTGCATCCGCAATAGTTTCGCAAATAATGTCTGCGTAAATACTATGTGATTTATTCGCAATAACAATTTCCATTGTAATTGATTTTAAATTATAAATATGATGATTTTGATTTTTTCTGAAAGCAGAACCGGACTCACCTTAGTTCTATATATAGAAGTACACCCTAAGGGCGACGACGAAAAATTGGACGTATGTCTATCCTGTTATTATTTCTAATAACGGTATTTAATACTGTAAATATTTGTGATGGATTGTTCAATGTAAAAAAAATAAAAACGATTAACGAAATAGCTTGAAGTATGCGTATTAGCGACAGCGTCTACGCGTTGGTAAACTTATGGGTGTTTCGTTTTTATTTATTGATGTAATCATACTGTAAAACTATAAATTAATTTGATACGAACTAAGAAAATATTCATTTTATATGAATTATTATGATAATCGTTATTCTTAAGCCTAATAATTATACAAATCTCATTATTAGGCTTTACCGCATTAAAAAAAATTATAAAATATAATCTGTGCTCACAAAATTGGAAGCTCTAGAATCTAATAATTCCTTTAAAATAGCATTATTATAATCGTTGTCTTTAGACGCTACAAACGTTCTAATAGAAAAAGAACGCAAAGCATCATGCACACTTAATGTTGCCACAGCAGAATCTTTTCTTCCTGTAAAAGGATACACGTCTGGTCCACGCTGACAAGAACTATTTAAGTTTACACGACATACTAAGTTTACCAAAGTATCTATTAAAGGCGCTAGTGTTTTCACATCTTGTCCAAACAAGCTTACTTGCTGTCCGTAATTGGAAGCCGCCATATCATCTAAAGGTTCTTCAATATCACTAAAAGGAACCACTGGAATTACTGGTCCGAATTGCTCTTCTTGAAATACGCGCATGTCTTTCGTTACCGGAAACAATACTGCAGGAAAAATATAATTATCTGTAGTTTCTCCTCCTTTTGCATTAATGACTTTTGCTCCTTTTGCAGTAGCATCATCAATTAATTCTTGAATATACGCTGGCTTATCTGGTTCTGGCAATGGCGTTAATTTAGCGCCATCTTCCCAAGGATTACCAAATTTAAGTGCATCTACTTTTGCCGAGAATCGCTTGTTGAATTCTTCTACCACATCTTCATGTACATATAACACTTTTAATGCGGTACAACGCTGTCCGTTAAAAGATGTAGATCCCGCAATACATTCGTCAATTGCTAAATCTAAATCTGCATCTTTTAATACAATCGCAGGGTTTTTAGCTTCCAAACCTAAAACCAAACGCAATCTATTACTTTTTGGATGTTGATTCTGTAACGCATTTGCCGATTTACTATTACCTATTAAAGCCAGAACATCCACTTTACCAGATTGCATGATTGGCGTTGCCACCGTTCTTCCTCTTCCATAAATAATATTAACAACACCTTTTGGAAAACTAGTTTGGAAAGCTTCCAATAAAGGAGAAATTAATAAAACACCGTGCTTTGCTGGCTTAAAAATGGCTGTATTCCCCATAATTAAAGCAGGAATTAAAAGCGCAAAGGTTTCATTTAAAGGATAATTATAAGGTCCTAAACAAAGAACAACACCTAAAGGTCCACGACGAATATGTGCATTTACTCCAGCATTTTTTTCAAACTTCGCGCTATCGCGATCCATTTGTTTATAGTCTTCAATAGTATCATAAATATACTCGACCGTTCTATCAAACTCTTTTTCAGAATCTGGCAGATTTTTACCAATTTCCCACATTAAGAGCTTCACTATTTCTGCTCGTTTAGTTTTCATTTGGGAAACAAACTTTTCCATACAAGCAATACGATCTACCACTTTCATGGTTGGCCATAAACCTTGCCCTTTATTATATGCTAATGATGCAGCACCTAAAGCCTCTAAAGCTTCTTTTTCGCCTAAAGTTGGAATGCTTCCTAATAAGGTAGGTTGATATACTTCTGTAGAAGATATGGTAGAAAACACTTGCGAAGTTTCGCCTGCCCAAGGTTTCAATTCTCCACCTACTAAATAGGTTTTTTGATTTAAAATTTCATT
Source organism: uncultured Flavobacteriaceae bacterium (assembly GCA_947502495.1). Taxonomy (GTDB): domain Bacteria; phylum Bacteroidota; class Bacteroidia; order Flavobacteriales; family Flavobacteriaceae; genus Oceanihabitans. The sequence goes on from CANNAC010000008.1 coordinate 82,661, forward strand.
TATCTGATACGCTTTAGGAATGCTCATTTTATATATTTTTTTAAACTAAGAATTGAAATAAATCTGGTTTATCATTTAAATAGTCTCCATAAAAATTATGAAGTTTCATTTTAGTAATTAATGGCTCTAAATCGTCTGGAGATTTTAACTCCAATCCAACGACAGCCACATCATTTTCGCGGTTTGCTTTTTTGGTATATTCAAAATGTGTAATATCATCATTCGGACCTAAAATATCGACTACAAAATCTCTTAAAGCTCCCGAACGCTGTGGGAATTTCACAATAAAGTAGTGCTTTAAATTCGCATACAATAGTGCGCGTTCTTTGATTTCTGCAGTACGTGTGATATCGTTATTACTTCCGCTAATTACGCAAACCACATTTTTACCTTTTATTTCGTCGGAAAATTGTTCTAATGCCGAAAGACTTAAGGCACCTGCAGGCTCTACAATAATAGCGTCTTTATTATATAACTCTAAAATTGTTTGGCAAACCTTACCTTCATCTACGGTAACTACGCGATGTAATGTCTCTTTACAAATTGCAAAATTTAAATCTCCAACGCGTTTCACGGCAGCGCCATCGACAAAGCTGTCTATGGTTTTTAATTCGATATTTCTATTTGCTCGAATAGAAGTTAGCATAGCGGGCGCACCTTTTGGCTCGACACTAATGATTCTTGTTTGCGGGGATAAAATTTTAAAAACTGACGACAATCCTGATGCGAGTCCGCCACCACCTACCGGTACAAAAACATAATCGATAGGATGTGATTCTGCTTGATCTATAATTTCTAAACCAACGGTTGCTTGCCCTTCAATCACTTTCTCATCATTAAAAGGATGAATAAACGTTTTGTTTAAACGTTCGCATTCTTCCATTGCGGCATGGCTAGCATCATCAAACGTATCCCCAACCAAAATAACATCTACATATTCTTCACCAAACATTTTTACCTGCTCAATTTTCTGATTAGGTGTTGGAGAAGGCATAAAAATAGTACCTTTTATTTTTAAAAGCTTACAAGAAATAGCAACGCCTTGCGCATGATTTCCTGCGCTAGCACAAACAATTTCATTCTCTATTTGCGTAGGACTTAAAGAAGCAATTTTATTATAAGATCCACGGATTTTATAAGAACGCACTTCTTGTAAATCTTCTCTTTTAAAAAAAATATTAGCATCAAAAAGCTTAGAATAGCGTGCGTTTCTAACTAAAGGTGTAACTGTTGCAATACCTTTTAGCCTTTCGGCGGCAGCTTCTATAGCTTCTAGTGTTGGTCTGTATGTTGTTTTGGTTTCTTCCATCGCTTGCGTTTCCGCGAAAGCGGAAAACTTTTCTTTCTTTTTGAATTTTTAATCTTATTCTAGATTCCTGCTTTATCAGGAACACCAAACCTTATGCTAAAACAGAATCTTCCGTTTTTACATCTGATTTTATAATTTTCATCGCTGTCATTGCAGCTCTTAAACGCTTACCTACAGCTTCAATTGGATGATTTCTAATCGCATCATTTACCGCAATTAATTCCAAGTTATCTACTCCATTTGCAGTAGAAAAGGATTTACCAATAATATCTGTATCTACTGTTTTCATGAAATCTGCTAGTAACGGTTTACAAGCATGATCAAATAAATAACAACCATATTCTGCAGTATCTGAAATTACTCGGTTCATTTCAAATAATTTTTTTCTAGCAATGGTATTTGCTATTAATGGTAATTCGTGTAACGATTCGTAATACGCTGAATCTTCAATAATACCCGCGCTAATCATAGATTCGAAAGCTAATTCTACTCCTGATTTCACAAAGGCAACTAATAAAACACCATGATCAAAATATTCTTGTTCTGAAATATGGTCTGGTGTTAAAGCGGTTTTCTCGAAAGCTGTTTCTCCTGTTGCTGCTCTCCATTTTAAAAGATTTACATCATCATTTGCCCAATCTTCCATCATGGTTTTAGAGAAATGACCAGAGATAATATCATCCATATGCTTCTCGAATAACGGACGCATGATATCTTTTAATTCTTCCGATAATTGGTGCGCTTTTATTTTTGCAGGATTCGATAAACGATCCATCATATTGGTGATTCCACCATGTTTTAAAGCTTCGGTAATGGTTTCCCAACCATACTGAATTAATTTTGCAGCATAACCAGCTTCTATTCCTTCTGCAACCATTTTATCAAAAGATAAGATTGCTCCTGTTTGCAACAAACCACATAAAATGGTTTGCTCTCCCATTAAATCACTTTTTACCTCAGCAACAAAGGAAGACTGTAATACGCCTGCTTTGTCTCCTCCAGTTGCAACGGCGTATGCTTTTGCTTGTGCCCAACCTTTATTTTCTGGATCATTTTCTGGATGTACAGCAATTAATGTTGGTACTCCGAAACCACGTTTATATTCTTCTCTAACTTCTGTTCCAGGGCATTTAGGCGCAACCATAATTACGGTTAAATCTTCACGAACTTGTGTTCCTTCTTCTACGATATTAAATCCGTGCGAATAGCTTAATGTTGCTCCTTTTTTCATCAAAGGCATTACTGCTTTTACCACGTTTGTATGTTGTTTATCTGGTGTTAAGTTTAAAACTAAATCTGCTGTCGGAATTAATTCCTCATACGTACCAACAGTAAACCCGTTAGAGTTTGCATTTTTAAAAGACTCTCTTTGCTCATCAATAGCAACTTGTCTTAGTGTATACGAAATATCCAATCCCGAATCACGCATATTTAAACCTTGATTTAAACCTTGTGCTCCACAACCAATAATTACTATTTTTTTTACTTTTAATGCGTTTACACCATCTTCAAACTCTGAAGCATTCATGAATCTACATTTTCCTAATTGATCTAATTGATTTCTTAATGATAATGTGTTAAAGTAATTTGACATTGTTTTTGATTTTTTAGAAAATAAAAGAAAGAAAAAAGAGAAAGGACACAATCAAAATGCATCATTAAGGGTACTATTTTCTTTACTTTATTCGCTTATTTCTTTTTCGTTTTAATATTGGAATGCTTCTAGCATCGTTGATATTTTCATTTCTTCTTTCGATACTGCAATACGTCCAGAACGTGTAAATTGCATAATACCAAAAACACTTAATTCTCTATATAATAATTCTATTTCTTCTTTTCTTCCAGATTTTTCAATCACAAAAAAATCGCGATTAACGGTTACTATTCTGGCATTACTTTCTTTAATTATATTCTGAATTTCGCGTTCATCAAATAATAAACCCGATTTCATTTTAAAAATGCACGACTCTTGATAAATAATATCCTCCTCGGTATGATAGTACGCCTTAATAACCTCTACTTGTTTTTCTATTTGACCAATAATTTTCTTCATGTTTTCTTCGGTCATATTTACCACAATAGTAAACCTAGAAACACTTTCAATTTCGGAAGGAGAAGTATTTAAACTCTCGATATTTATATGTCTTCTTTGAAAAATTGCTGAAATCCTATTCAACAATCCTATATTGTTTTCCGTATAAATGGAAACTGTAAATAGTTGTTTTTCTGTGCTCATTTACTTTATGCTTTTAGCTTTTGGCTACTTGCCTTTAGCATTTTTATTTATGAATTCTTTCCGTTCCATTTCAAATCATTGATACTTCTTTGAAAGATACTTGAAAGAACATTACTCTAATCTTATATCGGAAACCGAAGCTCCTGTTGGTATCATAGGAAATACATTTCCTTCTTTCTCCACGCAAACTTCCAAAAAGTAAGCTTCTTTACTTGCCATCATTTCTGCGACAGCTTCTGCTAATTCTTCTCGTTTAGTAACTCTTCTTGCATTTAAATAATATCCTTTTGCAATAGCTACAAAATCTGGATTTGTCATTTCGGTAGACGCATAGCGTTTATCAAAAAACAACTGTTGCCACTGACGAACCATTCCTAGAAATTCATTGTTTAAAACCACAATTTTCACTGCTGCTTTTTGCTGAAAAATAGTACCTAATTCTTGAATCGTCATTTGATAACCACCATCTCCAGAAATAGAAACCACTTCGCGTTCTGGTCTTGCCATTTTAGCGCCAATAGCAGCCGGAAGACCAAAGCCCATAGTACCTAAACCTCCAGAAGTAATATTGCTTTTGGTTTGATTAAACTTGGCATAACGACAAGCAATCATTTGGTGCTGACCAACATCACTTACAATAGCAGCTTCTCCTTTAGACTGTATATTGATTTGGTTTATAACCTCACCCATCGTTAATCCTTCTTTAGTAGGATGCAAGTCGTCTTTAATTACTTTTTCAAACTCAATAGCATATAAATCTTTAAATTTTTGATGCCATTCTGGATGTGTATTTTTATTTAATAGCGGAAGTATTGCTTCTAGGCTTGCTTTTGCATCGCCCAGAACTGCTACATCTGCTTTTACATTTTTATTTATTTCTGCAGGATCTATTTCAAAATGAATCACTTTCGCTTGTGTAGCATATTCATCTAATTTACCAGTAACACGATCGTCAAAACGCATTCCGATAGCAATTAAAAGATCACATTGATTGGTTAAAACATTTGGTGCATAATTACCATGCATACCAACCATACCAATATTTAAAGGATGTGATGTTGGTATTGCTGAAGCTCCCATAATAGTCCAAGCGGAAGGAATTCCTGCTTTTTCAATCACTGCTTTAAAAGCCTCTTCTGCTTTACTTAAAATGACACCTTGCCCCCAAACAACCATTGGTTTTTTAGCAGCGTTAATTAATTCTGCTGCTGCTGCTACCGAAGCCATTTCTGTTTTAGGAACCGGAATATAACTTCTTACTCCAGTACATTTTTTATATTTAAAATCGAATTCTTCAAATTGTGCATCTTTAGTAATATCCACTAAAACCGGACCTGGACGACCACTTTTAGCTATATAAAATGCTTTAGCCATTACTTCAGGAATATCGGAAGCTTTGGTTACTTGGCAATTCCATTTGGTAACTGGTGTTGAGATACCAACAATATCTGTTTCTTGAAACGCATCACTACCTAACAAATGCGAAGCTACTTGGCCGGTAATACAAACCATTGGCGTACTATCTATTTGCGCATCTGCAATCCCTGTAATTAAATTTGTTGCTCCTGGTCCCGAAGTTGCAATTGCGACTCCTACTTCTCCTGAAATTCTTGCATAGCCTTGCGCAGCATGTGTTGCTCCTTGTTCATGGCGAGCTAATACGTGGTGAATTTTATCTTGAAATTTATATAATTCATCATAAACTGGCATAATAGCTCCTCCCGGATAACCATAAAGTACTTTTACACCTTCTTCTAAAAGACACCTTACTATAGCTTCACTTCCGGAGATGCACTCTGTTGTTTGCGTGTTGACAGCTTCTTTTTTTATTGTTTTTGTATCCATATTAATCTTGTTAGGATTATTATATTTTTCTATACTGAGGCTCTTCGACAAGCTCAGCGTGACATCTTGTTTTCAATTGTGTTCTATCTAAAACTCATCTGTCACACACCCTTTGGATGCAGACGAAACTGTTTTGGCATATTTATAAAGAACACCACGTTCAAACTTTAAAGCTGGTGCTTTCCATGTTTTTCTTCTTTCTTGTAATTCTTCTTCGGAAACCTCTAGAACTATAGAATTTGTTTCTGCGTCTATCGTAATAATGTCTCCATCTTTTACAAGTGCTAGATTCCCTCCTTCTTGTGCTTCTGGTGTAATATGACCAACCACAAAACCATGTGTACCTCCAGAGAAACGGCCATCTGTAATTAATGCGACATCTTTACCTAAACCTGCTCCCATAATTGCGGCAGTTGGCTTTAGCATTTCTGGCATTCCTGGTCCTCCTTTTGGTCCTTCATACCGAATGACGACTACATCTCCTTTGCTTACTAATCCGTCTCTTATTCCGTCATTAGCAGCATATTCTCCTTCAAACACTTTTGCTTTTCCTTGAAATTTTAAACCTTCTTTTCCGGTAATTTTCGCCACAGAACCTTCGGTTGCTAAGTTTCCATAAAGCATACGTAAGTGTCCTGAAATTTTTATTGGGTTTTCAATAGGTTTGATAACGTCTTGTCCTTCCGTTAAATCGGCAACTTCTAATAAATTTTCGGCAATCGTTTTTCCGGTAACGGTTAAACAGTCTCCATGAATTAATCCTTTTTTCAGAAGGTATTTTAATACTGCAGGAATTCCGCCAACCGCGTGAACGTCTTCCATTAAATATTTTCCGCTAGGTTTTAAATCTGCTAAAAACGGCGTAGTATCACTTATTTTTTGAAAATCTTTAAGCGTAAAATCTATTTGTGCTGCGCGTGCAATGGCTAAAAAGTGTAGCACTGCATTTGTAGAACCTCCTAAAATAGTAACTAATCTTACTGCGTTTTCTAAAGATTTACGCGTAATAATATCACTAGGTTTTATATCTTTTTCTAATAACAATCGCAAAGCCTCACCCGCTTTTACAGACTCTTCTTTTTTAGCATCGCTTAATGCTGGGTTTGAAGAATTAAAAGGCAAGGTCATTCCTAAGGCTTCAATTGCAGAAGCCATCGTATTTGCAGTATACATTCCTCCACAAGCTCCAGCTCCCGGACATGCTTTTTCTACAATGCTTTGGTATTCGGATTCTTCCATAGTACCAGCAACTTTACTTCCCCAAGCTTCAAAAGCAGAAACGACATCTAGTTTTTTTCCGTTATGACAACCAGAATCTATCGTTCCTCCATACACTAATATAGACGGACGATCTAAACGAATCATAGCGATTAAAGCACCAGGCATGTTTTTATCACAACCTACAACGGTAATCAAACCATCATAACTCATTGCTTGCACAACGGTTTCCATAGAATCTGCAATAATATCACGAGATGGTAAGGAGTAACGCATTCCTGGAGTTCCCATAGAAATACCATCACTAACACCAATCGTATTAAATATTAGCCCTATAACATCTTCGTTTTTGGTTCCTTCTTTAACCAGTTTTGCAAGATCATTTAAGTGCATATTACAAGGATTACCCTCATAACCTGTACTTGCGATACCTACAATAGGTTTAAAAAAATCTTCTTTTGTTAACCCAATTGCGTGCAACATTGCTTGTGCAGCTGGTTGCGTTGGGTCTTGTGTAACTGTTTTACTGTATTTGTTTAATTGACTCATATGGTAATGCAAATTGTATTTGCTAGAACTAAATTAAAGTTTTAGCAGACTATTTATAATATCATTCGTTTTATCCAGCTAAATCCAATGCTAAAAATAAATACTTAAATTATTGACTATCAATTATTTATATACTTATAAATATGACACTCAAATGGCTTACTTTTTTTTATTATTACCTGCTGTATTTGATTATGCTTTCTTATTGGAAAAGAAATTATATTTCACCAAGCTTTTGGATCTTATGTTACAGCATGTTTTCATTTGTCTTTTAAGCATAAAAAAAGCCTTCCGATTACGGAAGGCTTAAAATATATTTTATGTATAAATATTTATAGCATTCCCTGGCTTCGTGAAATAATCACGATGCGAATAATGGAAATACTATTTACTAATTGTTTTTTCATTGGATGGTATACATGTATAAAACCCTATTCAATATCCTAGCCTTTGTTTTAAAAAGATAAGATTTACTTGCATTCCTATTTCCTTTATTACTCGAATGATGTATTTAAAATCTTTTGAAAAGTGCTTAGTCCAATTCCCGATTCGAATGTAAAACCACTTTTCACTAAAGCAAATTCTATAGCACTTAAAGTGCTAATCATATCACTAGAAGTAACCGCTCCCATGTGGCCGACTCTAAAATAGGTCGTTTTTATTTCTGGTAATAATCCACCAGCGACAATAACATCTAATTCGGATAAATGCTTTAAAAACGAAGCCATCTCCACGCCTTCCGGATAATAAACTGCTGTTAGTGTATTTGCTGCATTTTCTTTTTTTATTGGCAGTGTTTTTAATCCGATAGCTGCTATTGCTTCCCGAAAAGCGCCTGCTAATTGTTTATGTTTTTTAATTCTTGCTGCAATACCTTCTTCATTAATGATACGTAAACTAGTTTCTAAAGCCATTATTAAATTTACTGGAGGCGTACCAAAATAAGAAGGTTTTCTTTCTTGGTATGCTTTCATAATTGGCAACCAATTTTTCCAATCCGCATAATAATTAGGTACTAGTGTTTTTCTATTTTCCCAGGTTTGTATTGCTTTTTCGGAAGCTACCAACAACGCTAATCCCGGCGGCACACCAACCGCTTTTTGAGAAGCTGTTAAAACCACATCGATTCCCCATGCTTCTTGTTTTAGTTCTTCCCCTGCAACAGAGCAAACACCATCTAAAATACTTAGTGCATTATACTTTTTTGCTAGGGCGGCAATTTCTTTAGGACGCACCAAAACTCCTGTAGAAGTATCTACATGTGTCATAGTTACGACTTTATACACTTTATTTTTTAATGCATTTTCTATACTTTCCAAACTAGGCACTTCTCCAATTGGAGCCTCTAAAACAGTCACATTCACTTGATAGCGTTCTAGAATATCTTTATAACGTGTACCAAAATAACCTGTAGAAATCACTAGTGCATTATCGCCAGCTTCCACTAAATTCGCAACTGCCATATCCATAGCGAAGGTTCCACTTCCTGCTATTACAAAAGGTTGTCCTGTTGGTGCTAACCAAACCTTTTTCATTACATCTAATGCATTACCAAAACTATGAATAAAATTAGGAGCTACATGACTTGTTGTAACCGCACTCATCGCCCTTAAAACTTCGGGTTCGAATTCTATTGGTCCTGGAATCATTAAAAGTTTTCTTCCTTTCATATCTTTTAAATTATTAATGTCTGTCCTAAATTAGTTTATTCTGTGCTTTTATTTTTCCTCTTCCGTGATTTAGGACTAAACTCACAGTGAATCGAACGCTATTAAAACACTAACAAACAACAAGTTAACCACAAATTCGTATGATGTTCAATTCCTAAAAACCCTATAAAATCCAGTTCTATTTCTATCACTAGACCTCCCATTAAACAGAGTAATATGTTGGTACACTAGGCTATATAAATTAAAAGTTCTTTAAAAAAGGTTAAATTGGTATGCGTTCCGTTTTATTTTTCTACTTTTGCTGTATTAAAATTAAGAGGAAAAATTTGTCTGATTGCAACCTCTTCAAATTCATTTAGGTTTCTAAAATACGATTCTAAATTAAATTTGAAATAAAATGCTAAAGCAGTAAGTTATTCACTTCTCTAGCGACCAAGCAATCCAACAAATTTGTAATTAAACTATAATTAAAAATTAGGATTTATGCCATATTTATTTACTTCGGAAAGTGTTTCAGAAGGACATCCAGATAAAGTAGCAGACCAAATAAGTGATGCTTTAATTGATCATTTTTTAGCCTTTGATTCCGAGTCTAAAGTTGCATGCGAAACCTTAGTAACTACAGGACAAGTTGTACTTGCTGGTGAAGTAAAATCGAACACCTATTTAGACGTACAAAAAATTGCACGTGATACCATCAACAAGATTGGTTACACGAAAAGTGAATATATGTTTGACGGAAATTCTTGCGGTGTTTTCTCTGCAATACACGAACAGTCGGAAGACATTAATCGTGGTGTAGATAGAGCTAGCAAAGAAGAGCAAGGAGCAGGAGATCAAGGAATGATGTTTGGTTATGCAACCAACGAAACCGAAAACTATATGCCTTTGGCTTTAGATCTTTCGCATAAAATATTAATTGAGCTTGCCGCTTTACGAAGAGAAAACAAAGACATTACCTATTTAAGACCAGATTCTAAAAGTCAGGTAACTATTGAATATAGTGATGATAATGTACCACAACGTATTGATGCTATTGTAGTTTCTACACAGCATGATGATTTTAATGCGGATGACGATACGATGTTAGCAAAAATCAGAAAAGATATTGTAGACATATTAATCCCAAGAGTCGTTGCCAAATTACCAGAGAATTTACAAGGGCTTTTTAATGATGATATCAAATACCATATCAACCCAACAGGGAAGTTTGTAATTGGTGGACCTCATGGTGATACCGGACTTACAGGAAGAAAAATTATTGTAGATACTTATGGTGGAAAAGGCGCACATGGTGGTGGTGCTTTTTCAGGAAAAGACCCAAGTAAAGTAGACAGAAGTGCTGCTTATGCGACAAGACATATTGCTAAAAACCTTGTTGCTGCAGGAATTTGTGACGAAATATTAGTACAAGTAAGTTATGCTATTGGTGTTGTAGAACCAATGGGGATTTTTGTAGACACCTACGGAACTTGTCCGTTTAATATGACCGATGGAGAAATTGCTCAAAAAATTTCTGAAATTTTTGATATGCGACCATCATCTATTGAATCTCGCTTAAAACTAAGAAACCCAATCTATAGCGAAACTGCTGCTTATGGACATATGGGAAGAGTCAATGAAACGGTTACTAAAACTTTTTCGCAACCAAATGGAGATGATTTAACGGTAGATGTAGAATTATTTACTTGGGAAAAATTAGATTACGTATACAAAGTAAAAACAGCCTTTGGGTTGTAAGAAACTATTATCATATCCTTTTTAAAGCCGTTACTATTTTTAGTAGCGGTTTTTTTATTCCCTAAACAAAAATATTCATTCATAGAAATACGTGTAAACAATTAATTAACAAAGACATAAGCACCACGCCCTTTTGTATAAAAAAAATATCTTTACATTTTTAAAAAAAGAGCAAAAAATATAGTTGTAAAACAGTAAAACTTAAATATATTTGCACTCGCTCGGGGAGATACTCAAGCGGCCAACGAGGACAGACTGTAACTCTGTTGTTTTTAACTTCGTAGGTTCGAATCCTACTCTCCCCACATGTATACTAAAAGCCTTCTTAAATTTAAGAAGGTTTTTTTGTTTCTAAAAAACAGCGACATTCCTCCCTCCCAATCCCATTTAAATACCAATGAAACGTATTTAAAAAACAACCAAAAACCTTTTAAATATTAAAAATCAGGTATTTACACGCTAAAATACGTTTTAAACTTAATGTAGTTTTAAGAATTGAAATATTCCATTCTATAAAACAACACTATTATGTCAAAATATTTAAGAAAAAACGCTTGGGACGCCAACAATGGCGGCCAGTTTATAGAGAAATCTAACGAGTTTACAGCTCTTTTTTGGTATGCAAAAGCGGTTCAGGTAATGCAATCTCGCCCTATTGAAAATCCCACTAGCTGGTGGTTCTACGCTGCAATTCACGGCGAATTTCTCATTAATGAAATTAAGGACCCAAATTATAAATACTTAAACTGGAAAAACATCTCTTATATTAGTCCTAAAGCAGATTTAACAGCACTTCCATCTTCTAATCTAGTTGATAGTTTTTGGGACCAATGTCAACATGGAACATGGTTTTTCCCACCTTGGCACCGAGGATATTTAGTAGCCCTAGAAAACATTCTTAGGGATATTATAATAAATGAATTAAGCGGTCCTAGTGATTGGTCCTTACCATACTGGAATTACTTAAATCAATCTACGGCATATGCAGAGTTTAAAATCCCTCCTGCATTTACAGAAAGCACCTTACCTGATGGTACAGCAAACCCTTTGTACGTTCCTGAACGATATGGACCAACGGGAAATAGTGACATTTATGTACAAGTTGGACCAAATATACAGACTTCGGCAAATGACGAATGCCAATGGAATGAAACCTATAGCGCATCTGCGGCAAATAATGCATCCAATAACTCCGGACTATTTGGCCAATTTTACGGCGGAGGAGAAACCGGGTTTTCGCATGGTGGTTCTGAAACCGGAGATTTGGAAATGAATCCGCACAACTTCGTACATGGTATGGTAGGCGGAGAAAGCAATAGCAATAATCAAAACGGTTTAATGGGAGTTCCGGCAACGGCTGCATTAGACCCTATATTTTATCTGCACCATGCCAATATTGATCGCATGTGGGCCGCATGGAATCAAACTGGAAAAAACAACAATACTGCTAACCCAAATTGGTTACATGGTCCTACAGCGCAAGGAGATCGAAGGTTTGAAATGCCTATAGATCCTTCAGGTACTGCTTGGCCTTTTACACCGGAAGATGTAAACAGTACAGAACATGTAAATTATAACGGACAAACATATACCTATACCTATGATGATCTTTCCCTAACCTCTTATGAGACCATTCCACCAACTAAATTACACGAAAAAATGTTGGAAAGATTTAGTAAATTAGGAGTGCGAACTGTCGAAAAAGGTTTTAAAATGACTAAAAAACGAAATCCCGAATTGGTTGGCGCTAGCAGTGGTTCACTTACACTGAATAGCAAAGCAACGAAAACGCAAGTGAAGCTGCAATCTAGCTCCTGGAAATCTGTTTCAGACAGTATTATGAAAGCCTCCGTTTCTAAAATACCAGATGAAGTCTATCTGCAACTAGAAGGTGTTAAAGGAGGAAGTGATTCTAATTTTATTTCTGTTTATGTAAATGAAAAGTTTGTGAAGTCGATTTCCCTTTTCGGACTTCTATCGGCATCGATGACAAACGCTGCTCATGGTAATTCTGGATTAAATTTCAAATTCAACATCACCGAAATTATTGATGACCTGCATCTGAAAAACGATTTAAATATGGATTCTTTAAACGTGGAAATAAAGACTAAAAATCCTTTAGTAGAAGGTAAAGAAATTACGGTAGACCGAATAGGAATTTACCGTGTAGGCCAATAACTCAAAACGAATGTATGAAACTTTCAAATACTAGTTCTTGGGCAATCCGTATTACTATAATAAGCATTAGTCTTTTTGTCTGGGTATTGCTATTAATAAATCCGGGAAACATTATGACCATAGAGCATTGTCATGTAACGGTTTCTGGTCCGCCAGCAACTTCCCTTTCAATGTTATTGGATATGAATCCATTTATACCCCAATTATTTGGTTGGGGTTTAATGGTAATTGCCATGATGTTACCAAAATTAATTCCAGCGATTAAGTCCATATACGTACATAGTTTTAAACGCTATCGTTTTTTATATGCTTTCCTTTTTGTTTTAGGTTACTTGTCCATTTGGATGATCGCCGGTGTTTTTATGGTCGCAGTTATCCTTGGTCTAAATTTCTTAATGCCTTTGTCTTATATTCCCGCAATAGGAACATTTATAATTGCTATAGTATGGGAATTCTCCCCAATAAAGCAACGTTTTTTAAACCTAGGGCATGACCATCGTATATTACCTGCATTTGGTTGGCCTGCTAGTCGCGACTCTTTACTTTATGGGTTTAGACATGGCATGTGGTGTGTTGGTTCGGGATGGGCACTAATGTTATTTCCAATGCTGTTGCCTAAAATGCATAATCTCGCTATGATTATGGTAACCTTTATTATGATTAGTGAACACATGGAACACCCACGGTTTCCTAAATGGCGTTTTCACTTGCGTTTTAAATTACTAAGAATTCTAATCGCGCAAACAAAGATTAAATTAAAATTACAGGTAAATTAGTAGCACCATAAACACGTAGAAATACGTGTTTTCATATTTTACATAATTTGTAACTTACAGATTACTAACCATAAAGACTACTTCACAACCCATTAACCTACATCATCCATCTTCTTAAAAAAGAGGGTATTATGTCATACAATATATTTAAAAAACAGATATCCAACTAAAACTAAATTATGAAAACAAACCAAAACATGCAAGTTATTGACAGGTTATACAACGCTTTTGCAACTGGTGATATGCCAACGGTTCTCGGATTGATGCATCCTAAAATGGTATGGAACGAAGCCGAAAGTAATTCTCTTGCAGATGGAAACCCTTATGTTGGTCCAGATGCTATTTTAGAAGGTGTTTTTGCACGTCTTGGTGCCAACCACGATCACTTTGGTTTACAAGATAAAAGTACACGGCATGAACAACAATATGGTTTTAGCTACGCTACGCTATAATGGGAAAGTAAAAGCAACTGGCAAAAGTTATAATGCTCAAGCTGCACATTTATGGACGCTAAATGACGAAGGAGAAATTATTCATTTTCAACAATATGTGGATACGAAGAAGTTGGCGGATGCTGAGAAATAGATTAGGAATGCATTGCTTTATGCGTAATTAAAGAATAAATTCAATAACTTTAGCTATCCATTTCTTACAAAATTCAAGTCCAACAAATACATTAATGCTAGATGTATTAAAAAGAGGTGTGTAATAAAAATTAGAGATATGAAAAACATTTTAGTTACCGTAGACTTTCATGACAATGAACAATTACTTATAGATAAAGCGTTGCAATTGGCTGAAAAATTTGAATCTAAAATATGGTTCATACATATTGCTGCTCCAGACCCCGATTTTGTAGGTTACGATGTTGGCCCACAATACATACGAGATAACCGTGCTACAGAATTGAGAACAGAACACAAACAACTTGAAGTATACGCAGAAATGTTTAAGAAAAAAGGAGTGGGTGCCGATGGTTTACTGGTACAAGGAGCAACCATAGAAATGATAATGGAAGAAGCTAAGAAATTACATATTGATTTAATTATAGCTGGCCACCAGGAACATAGTTTTCTATATAAAGCATTTGTTGGAAGCGTCTCTGGACAAATTGTAAAAAAATCTAAAATACCAGTACTTATTGTTCCCTTAACATAAAGGGAAAACGAATACGGCATAATACATCGTGTACCCTAAATTACACAAGCTTTCTCTTTTAGAGGTGCCTTTTTGAGTTTAAAACACGTAGAATTACGTATTATATTTTTGTGAGGAAAACTGTAAGTTTGGTTAGCACAACTTTACAGGATATAAGCAACTGTAAACTTACTATAAACTGTTTTATTTACAGGGCATGATTAATAAAAATCACTATATAAGGAATTGTAGCCAATAACACCAACCATATGAAAAAATCAATAATTATTCTGACAACAATTATTTTATTTGTGCTTCCACAACTAGTTATCTCTCAAAGCAACTCATTTGTACCTGCGGATTTTAAAGTCCCTGATACACTTGAGAATCAACAATTCAGAATTAGAATGCTGACAGTTAATGACGTTGTAAAAGATTATGACGCGGTTATGACAAGTCTTAGCCATTTACAAGAAATGTTTCTTCCAGTATGGAACTGGCCAAAAGAGGATTTATCATTCGAACAGGATTTGATCGATTTGGGATGGCATCAAAAAGAGTTCCAAATGCGAAGTTCGTTTGCGTATACTGTTGTAAGCCTTGATGAAAGTCAAGTGCTTGGCTGCCTATATATTGAACCTTCTAAAAAGGCTGATTTTGATGCTGAAATTTATATGTGGGTACGACAAAGTGAGGTTGCAAACGGACTTGACTCCATTCTGTTTAGCACAGTAAAGAAATGGATTGAAAACGAATGGACTTTTAAGAATCCTGCATATCCCATTAGGGAAATAAGTTTGGAGAAATGGATGTCCATGAAATAAATAATTACTGGCTATAATTCATTGTGGTTTTGTGCCACACCAAAATAAAAGTATACATCAACGGATGATTTCTCAGCGGAATAGTCCTGTGGATGATTCCACAACGAAATCATAGCCGAGACCGTTGTGCTTCATTATCCTAATTTTCCAAAAATAACCAACCAATGATAAAATTCTTTAGAAAAATTAGACAAAATATGCTGACTGAAAATAAATTCAGTAAATATCTGATTTACGCAATCGGCGAAATTATTCTTGTCGTGATTGGAATTTTGATTGCATTGCAGATTAATAATTGGAATGAAGTTCAAAAGGGCAAAATGAAAGCTACCACTATTTTGAAAGAAATTCGTTCGGATATGTTTAAAGATTTAGAGTTAATCGAAGAATTAAAACCATATTGGGGAAGAGAGATTATGTACTTTAAAAAGGTTTTACCTTCATTTAATCCTCGAAAAGAAATAACTTCCTTTGAAGGCTTTGATACTATTAGCAAAATATCTTATCCGGAGTTATTTGGATATGATATGCCCTTTCGGTCAAGCAAAAGTGCTTACGATGCAATGATTGCTGATGGCAATTCTGACCTTATAATAAATGACACCTTATATTCAAATATTCAAAGGTTTTATACTTTTAATGCACCTACCAATGAAAATCTATTTGAAATCTTGAGGCAGGAATCATCAAATTTAAATTATAAATATGCTCATGTAATAGCTTATAAGCCATATAAAAACATTAGTGATTTAACGGATGAGTATTTAATTGCTGATCTTAATATTTATTTTCAATCAAAGAATTTTTATTATTGGAGAACATTTGTAATAAACCAGGAAAGCCTTAAGGATATTATTTCTCAAATTGACAAAGAATTAGAACAATAGCTGCATAAAAAATAACGAAAGCACAACACCGTATATAAAAAATTGCTTGTTTTAGGCTTAAACAAAGGTCGTTGCACGTATGCTACGTCTGATTTTCCTTCGGAAAATCCTCGCACGCAAACACGCAACTTTCCATATACAAACACGTTGGCAACAATTTGGAAATGATTCGTATTTGATGTACATTTACACCAAAGCAAAAAATTATGTCAAGACAAAGTATATCATTTACCAAACCGAACGACGAATGGCTGAAAGCGCAAGTGAATAAAAATGAATATTCAAGTAAAAGCGAATTAGTAAATGATTTAATCAGACAAGCCAGAAAACAGCAAATTCAAATTGATTGGGTTAGAGCCAAACTGGATAAAGCTGAAAAAAGCGGATTTACGAGTGACAATAAAAACGAAATTTTAGCTCAATCAAAGTCCTTATTGGATGGCTAAATACAGATTAAGTAACGAAGCTAAAAATGATTTAATACGAATTCACCATTACGGAGTTGAAAAATTCGGAATGACTCAAGCGGATAAGTATTTTGAATCACTTTTTGAATATTTTGACATTATTTCCCAAAGACCTTATTCTTTTGAATCGGCTGAATATATAAAAAAAGATTATAGACGTTGTGTTTGTGGAGCTGATAGTATCTATTTTAAAATTAATGAAGATATTATAGATATAATGGCAATTGTTGGAAGACAGGACTTGAATGAAAAACTATAACGGAATAATAAAAACTGTTGCCAACATGCGTATATAACCAATAAATATTCACCCACTAAAACTCCGTTAAACAACCCCACAAAAAAACCCAAGCACTTTATTTATAATTTTTTATATTTGATGTAACGAATAATAAACCCAAATCTATTATGAAAAAAATTACCTACATTTTATCTTTTTTATTACTAACCGTTTTTACGGTTTCTAACAGTTATGGACAATGCTCCTTTGACTCTAATGATGCAGGCGTGGTTACAGATGCTAATTTTACTAGCAATTCTTCTGCTTTTTCATCTATTTCTGGAATAGGGAACAGTTGGACTGCTTGCGGTGATGGCCTACTAGACAAAATATCCCTTCTGTCCCTTAATACTGGAGATAGTGCCACCATATCCTTACATGCTGGAGCAGGAAACGGAGGCACTTTATTAGGTTCAGCTACCGCGATAACACCAAGCGATGCAACTTCTATAAATGACCGTAATTTAGTTTTTGATTTTTCCCCATTTTCTATTTCGATTACAAATGGCGCAACGTATACATGGATAATAACTGGTGGTAATTTTACTACGAGATTAACTGATATTGACATTTATGCAGGCGGAAGTGGATATAATGGTACAACAGCATATCCTACAAATGATTTCTTGTTTCAAGTAGATATTGCCGATGATGCTCCTTTAGGTCTAGAAGATTTTACAAGCACGGAAAAGACATTACAATTATTTCCTAATCCTGCTGTGAACTACATTCAAATTTCTGGATTAACAAAAACAGAAACCTATACTATTTATAATATTTTAGGTGCTGTAGTTTCGCTTGGAAATATTACGAATAAAGAGCAAATGAACATCAAAAACTTAACCAATGGATTATATGTATTGAAATTGAAAAATGGAAATGCCTTTACCTTTGTAAAGAAATAAAAATACTTGGTGACACCAAACCACAAAAAAAGCCTTCTTTTTCAAGAAGGCTTTTTTTGCGTTAAGGATGGAAGTGGCATCCTTTTTTATGTCGGTTCGAGTGATTTGTGAAGCATGAGCAAATAGTATCGAGAACAAGTAAAAAAGATACAACGGACAGCCTGACGCTACTGAGCTTAACACCTTCGCCGAAATTACAATGAAGGCTAAATAGCGAAGTAGGGTAACGCCCTAATTATTATAAATTATACTTCACACTAAACACCACATAACGCGGTTGTATATAATATTCTCTATTACTCACCGAAATGTTTCCTGTGTTACTCTGGCTCAAGCTTTGCGTATCTAACAAGTTGGTTGCACCTACTTTGTATTCCCAAGAGCTATCTTTTTTCTGATAGGTTAAAGAAGCGTCTAAAAAGCCATATTTATTTAAGGAAGTTTCGGTGTTTCTAAAATCGTAATAACTGTATTCGGTAACAAAACTAAAGTCTTTTAAAATCACAGCATCCACGTTTATAAATGGTCTGTGGGTATAAAACTTGGTGTTATTATTTCCTTGATCGTTATCGTTGATGGTTAAGTCGTACCCCAATTCTACGTTTGGTGCATCTTTAAAAAAGGTGCTTACTCGAGAACCATAGGTTTGTGTAAAGCTTTTGTTTTCACTTCGGTTTCCGCCTACAAACTGGTTAAAGGTTGCCCAGCTCCAAGATCCAGAAAGGTTGGCTTTTATTTTTCCGAAACGACGTTCAAAGCGTCCACGAGCAGAAAAAGTCTCGTCTGCAAAATCGGAATTAAAAGGTGTAGAAGTGGTAATAACACTTTCGAAATCGGTGCTATTTCTTATTCCATCGATATTTTTAGAATAGTTTAAAAACCCGAAAACATTGGTATAATTAAACATATTAAAACTAAAATACGATAGGTTTAAATTATGTGACAACGAGTTTTCTAATTCGCGATTTCCAGAAAACAGGGAACTGTAGTTATTCATAATTAAACCTTCTGCCAATTGCGTAACATCGGTAAAATTGGTTTGCATGGAATAACGCAGGTTTAGATTTTCACTCTTTTTAAGTTGTAATCTTATAGTTGCATCTGGTAAAATTCTAGCAAAACTGTTGGAGTTTGTAGTTCCGAATTGCGTATCCTTAGTATTGTAAGCATGTGCAGAAAAACCAGGTGTTAATGTAAACTTTCCTGCTTTTAAGTTATAATGCACTCCTACATAAGCATCACTAAACGTATAATCTACATCGTTGGTATTAGAACCGTCAACAGGTGTTGGATCATATTGAGAACCATCATCTAAAATTTGAAAGATCTCCGAATTAAACTTTTGGTTGCTATATACCAAACCTACCGTATAATTAAGGTTACTCTTTTGGTTGAGTACATTCCAGTAATTTAATTTGGCATCCAATTTATTCGACTTTACACGTTTGTTTTGTGCAGCATCATACGCGGTTTGTGCATCGTCATATCCTAAAACATCTGCTGTGTTAGAATAGGTTGCTTTATCTTCAATAAAGGCATTGTAAAAAGGATCTTCGTCTTGCAGTAAATGTTGTGCTTCAAAAGAAAAGATATTGTTTTCGTTTAAGGTATAGTAGTAGTTTAAATTCTGATTAATACTATATGGCGTTTGCTCTTCTATTTGATCTACTTGCCCCAAAACAGAAGAATTGAAAAAACGATTTTGTGTTTGCTTCGATAGCCTTCCGAAGATATCATAATCCAATTGATTATTAGCATTTGGCTTATACACCGTACTTAATTTTAGTAAGCCTAAATTACTTTCTTGCTGTGTGTAATTGGTAGTCGATTCGTCTGGAATACTCAGTTCATCATCGGTATAGGTAACTTCATTATTCTCACGAATTGCGGTTTTGGTTCCGGAGAAAATTCCAAATCCACTTAACGTTAATGCTTTATTTGGTGCATGACTAAAGTTTGCTGCAGCGAATTTAGTATCGATACTTTCAGCTTTATTATTGGTTGTATTTAAAAAACCTAAACTGTTATCCCCTAAACTAATATTGGTTCCGCTACTCTGACTTAGGTTTCTAAAGCCTCCCGTAAAATTAAAATAGTCTCTACGTGTAAAGGCAATTTCACCGGTATTATTTAAATCCCCAATAAAATTGATACTCGTTTTTGGGCTGTAGAAAAAGAGTTTGGGTTGCACTTTATACAATCCGTCATCGCTTGCAATTCCTGCGCCAACGGTAATATCTCCAAACCAGAATTTATCTTTTCCTTCTTTCAGTTTGATATTAATCGCAATATTATCATCGTTATTGGTAACGCTACTTAATTGCCCTACTTCACTAAAGTTTTTAAGTACTTGTACTTTATCTACGGCATTGGAAGGAATATTTTTCGCCGCTAATTTGGTATCTCCATCAAAGAAATCTTTTCCGTCTACCATGATTTTAGTAACCTTCTTTCCTTCTACTTCAATCTCACCATCGTCTGTAATTTCAACACCTGGAAGTTTCTTTAAAACATCTTCTAGTTTTCTTTCGGTTCCAGTTTTAAAAGAATCGGCGTTATACACAATGGTGTCCCCTTTTACGGTTACCGGCATTTCATAGACTAATTCTACTTCGTCTAGAGTATTATCGTCTTGCAAAGTGTAATCTCTAGTAAGGTCTTCTTCTTTGGTGCTAAAAAGATCTTCGGTAGTTTTCATACCAATATAACTCACTTGTATTTGGTAACTAGAATTCTTCTCTAAAGAGAGTTTATATCGTCCGGTATCATTGGTAATCCCGTAAGAATCTAATGCTTTTGTTTCTTGATTTATGGCAACAACATTGGCAAGCTCTAAAGGGTTACCAATACTATCTTTTACTATACCTTCTACTCTAACTTGGGCAAAAGTGCTGCTTACTACTAAGCAAATTAGTAGGGTTATTATGTTTTTCATTTGTTGATTTTTGATTGGTTTGTTTATGGTTAAAATTAGCGACCTCTTCCTGGACGTCCGCCACCACGACCACCACGACCGCCATACATTTCGCGCATTTCTTCCATCTTTTTAGTTACGGTTTCTACATACTCTTCTTTGGTAACTTCTTTCCCTTTAGAAGGCGCTTTAATGATGTCCTTTTCGGAAGGGTTTAATACTATTTTAGAACAAAGAATCGTTGTTCTATCGGCGTTAATTTCTAAGATTAAACCTGGAAGTCCCCAATATTCTCCCGGACCTTGATTTACCGGAATTTGCATCGTGTACCAAGCAGTAACTTCTATTTCTTTTGGCACTTCTACTTCTTCCACTGGTTTATCTACACTTGTACTATCGGTTTTCTTTTCTGCAGCGTCGTTATTTCCGCCTCTTCCTCTAGGTCTGAAACTTGAAAAATCTGTTTTATCTACAGCTTTCATGGTGGTCGCTTTCATAGCCATATACTGACCAATTTGTTTGGTTTCCCCAGTCATTTTCCATTTTAATTTTGGCAACGAATCTTTAATTAAAAACTGTTTTCCAAAAAACTCTTGCCCTTGCAATAACTGATTGGTTTGTACATTTTTGTATTGTTCTCCTGCCGAAAAATTAGCTGCAAAACCACCAAAACCTCTACCTTGAGATCCTCCAGGTGCTACTAGTTGTTCTTCTTCTTTATAAATAGATTCTGCTTTATTGAAAGTCAGAATGTAACTTTTTTCTAGAAAGCTTTTCATACGTTCCATAAATGCTTTTTTTCTATCTGCAGGCATATCTGGACCACCAAAGTTTTCCATATCGATAGTCGTTTTGGATTCGTAATACGCTTTACCTTGAAAGTCTTGTTGCGCAAAAGTGTATGCACTAGAAAAAAGCGCAAAGCAGATAATAGATAGAATTTTGAATGTTTTCATTTTAAAGCGTTTGTAGTTTTTATGTATAATAATATTTTTACTGACTTTGGTAAGACATGAAAAACGACAAAACGTTTAAGCTTCAAATGTTAAAGTATTCTTAAAAAAACTATCCGCCAATAAGGATAACATTGCTTCCATCCCTTTTTCTAGAATGCATACGATCCATCATTTCCTTGTTTTTCTTCTCCATAATGGCATCAAACTTTTCTTGGGAAACCACTTTTCCTTTCTCAGGTTCTTTAATTTCGATAGTTTCTTTAGGATTCATTATAATTTTAGAACATATTAAAGTGAGACTACCATCATTGATCTCTAGTATAAGTCCGGGCAAACCATGAAAATTTTGTGGCCCATTATTCACTGGAATTTGCGGTGTGTACCACGCCGTTGTTGTGCGTTCTTCTTGGACGGATTCTAAGCTTCCGTCGATAAAAGTCTTCGTTTCTACCTCTTCTGAGAACGTAGCTTTATAACAAGTATATTCACCAATACTTTTGGTTTCATTCCCTAATTTCCAGTGGTTATTATTTAGGCTGTCTTTTACCAAAAACTGTTTATTAAAAATTTCCGATTCCTCGACATACCTATTCTCTTTTATGTTTTTATATAGCACATCGGAACTCGATTCTATCGTGATCTTAAACCCGCCAGAAGAAGGCGCAGGAGCAGCAAGTTTTTCGTTTTCTTTATAGATAGATTCGTTTCTAGTAAAGGTTAGCGTGTACTCTCTTTGCATTTGTTTTTGAAGCTGCTCTTGAATTTGCTTTTGCATCGCTTTACTCTGATTATCATTTCCTTTTAAATCTATTTTACGATAGGATTTATAGGTTGCTACGCCTTGAAAATCTTGCGCGAATAGGCTTGTTGAAAAAACCATTAGCAGTAAAAGAATGCATGTGTTTTTAAATGTCATAACTTGTGTTTTTTGATTAATACACCGCAAATATGAAACTATAAATACCTTTTAATAGTTAACGAGTGTTAACTAGTGTTAAGCGATTGGTTTTATAGGGTTTTTACTTATACATTTGAAATATGAATACAAAAAAATACCGTTGGATTCTATATTTAATCCTTACTACTATTGTACTAACCATAGTAGTGCAATGCTATTGGAATTATAAAAACTACCTACAAAACAAGCAGCATTTTTATAATAATGTACAAACGGGTTTAGACAATGCCCTAGATGCCTATTATGCAGATTTAGCAAAATCGAATAAGCGTATCACCTTTTTTGACAGTGAAACTAGCAACATTAATATGGACACAGAACCACATAAAAATGCAGATTCCCTATTTCTTGTGCTTGAAAAAGAATACAAAGAAAAACTAGGCGAAGACATCACTGGATTTACGCAAATGCAAGATTCTAGTCGCGGATTTACTTTTTTAAAAGAAGGCAATACTACCAAACAGATAAAAGTAATTTGGGATAAAAAAGAAGCCGATAGTTTAGAATTCACGAAAAACATTTCTTCCATTTACATATCTATACTAGAAGACACATTAAACTTCTCTAAACTAAATCCTTTAGTTATAACAGAGTTACTACGAAAAGAAATAGCGATTCCGTTTACGTTAAAACATTTTAAAAACGACAGTATTGTTAATACGTCTAGTAAAGCTATTGCTCCTATTGATTATTTAACGACAACCTCGAAATCTAAGTTTTTAAAACCGAATGAAAAAATCACAATGGCTTTCCCAAATGCCACAAGTATTATTTTAAAAGAAGGATTATTAGGCATGTTATTATCCTTCGTATTCGCCTTAGCAATAATTTCAAGCTTGTTCTATTTATTGAAAATTATTAAACATCAAAAGCAACTAGCAGAAGTAAAAAACGATTTAATAAGTAACATCACCCATGAATTTAAAACGCCAATCGCTACCATTAGCGTTGCTTTAGAAAGCATTAAAAATTTCAATGCCAAACAAGACAAAGAGAAAACTTCCAATTATTTAAATATTTCGACCAATCAGTTAGCCAAGCTGAATACGATGGTTGAAAAATTATTAGAAACAGCAACGCTAGATAGCGAGAGTTTACAACTGGTAAAAGAAAAATATAATATTACCGATTTACTGCAGTCGATAGTAGATAAACACCTATTGCACCTCGAGAAGAAGCGCATCCTTTTACATACAAATACAGAAGAAATCTTAGCCTTTGTAGATGTTTTTCATATAGAAAATGCCATTAATAATATTGTCGATAACGCCATTAAATACGGTGGAGATAAAATTACCATCCAATTAGAACAAAACGCAGAATCCTTTATTATTGATGTATCCGACAACGGAAACACATTAACCAAAGCCAATAAAGAAAAGATATTTGAACAGTTTTATCGTGTTCCGAAAGGGAATATTCACAATGTAAAAGGCTTCGGAATTGGTTTGTATTACACCAAGAAAATCATTGAAAAACATAACGGAACGATTCAATTAGATCTAGAAAATAAACAAACAACCTTTAAACTAACACTTCCTAATGCATAAACCAATCACCATATTACTGGCGGAAGACGAACCTGCTTTAGGACAAATCATTAAAGAAAGTTTAGAGACCAGAAACTTTAAAGTATTGCTTTGCGATAATGGCGAAACAGCCTATTCTACCTACAAAAAAGAACAACCCGAACTATTAGTTTTAGACGTTATGATGCCAAAAAAAGACGGCTTCACTTTGGCAAAAGAAATTAGAACGGAAGACGATACCATTCCTATTATCTTTCTAACTGCAAAATCACAAACGCAAGATGTAGTAGAAGGCTTTACAATTGGCGGTAATGATTATCTGAAAAAACCCTTTAGCATGGAAGAACTTATTGTTCGAATTCATAATCTAATCGACAGAACCAAAGTTCAGCAAACAGCCGACATACTTCACCTTGGCGATTTTACATTTCACTTCCCAAAGCAAACACTACAATACAAAACCGAAACTGCGGTGCAACTCACCCATCGAGAAGCACATTTGCTATTTCATCTCTTAAAAAACAAAAACAAAGTATTAGACAGATCCTTAATACTAAATAAACTTTGGGGAAATGATGATTTCTTTAATGCCAGAAGCATGGATGTTTTTATTAGCAAGCTCCGAAAAAAGCTAAAACAAGACAGTACATTACAAATAATAAATGTGAGAGGCTTCGGTTATAAATTAATTTGCTAAAAAGTGGTTCAATTTTTGTACTTTTCGTTTTCCTATGAAAAGTATATATATCCTATTCTGTTTCCTCGTATCTATTTCTGCCTTCGGACAAAAATCCATAGATGCTATTTTTCTGCAAAAAACAGAATCCCCGATAACAACCATTGTTGCTATGGATAATTTCGGGACCCAATACCATCTAGACTATGATATTCTATATAAAAAAGAACCGGAAAACACCACCAGTTACAGCAATGTACAATTGGGTAAAATCACCTCAGCAAACGCATTTAACTCATTAAAAATAAATGTGTTTTACAAAGATTTTAATACGGCTATAATTTTAGATAATCGACTGGCCGAAATCTTTAAAATAGACTTCAATACCACAAAACCGTATAAAAGTGTATCGCTAATTTCTACAGGAAATGATAATACCCTTTGGGTTTTTAATCAAGACACCCAACAATTGGAAGTCTATGATTATAAAATTAATAAAACAAGAGCTACAACACTGCCCGTACAATCAGCTGTTTTAGACCTAAAAAGTAATTTTAATTTTTGCTGGCTGCTTACAGAAAACTATCTCTACAAATATAATTACTTTGGTAGTTTGACACAAAAAATTAAAAATGAAGGATTTACAGCGATAGAAGAAGACAACGGAAATCTAGTTTTAAAAAAAGAAAACAGCCTTTACTTTTTACAAAAAAACACAGCGCAGTTCCTCGAAATCAAAATACCAAATTTGTTAATAAATCAGTTTTTACTAACCAATGAAACCTTGTATATTTGCCAGGAGAAAACCCTTTCTAAATTTCAACTAAAAATTAAATAAGATATGCACGTTGCCATAGCAGGAAATATTGGTGCTGGTAAAACCACCCTTACAAAATTACTAGCCAAACATTATAAATGGGAAGCGCAGTTAGAAGACGTAGTAGATAATCCTTATTTAGACGATTTTTACAATCAGATGGAACGTTGGAGTTTCAATTTACAGGTTTACTTTTTAAATAGCAGGTTTCGTCAGGTTTCCGATATTCGTGAAAGTGGTAAAGACATTATTCAAGACAGAACCATTTACGAAGATGCACATATTTTCGCACCCAACTTACACGCGATGGGCTTGATGACCAATCGTGATTTTGAAAACTACAAATCGCTTTTCGATCTTATGGAAAGTTTTGTAGAAGGTCCAGATTTACTAATATACTTACGTAGTTCTATTCCAAATTTGGTGTCGCAAATTCACAAACGTGGTCGCGATTATGAAAACTCGATAAGCATCGATTATTTAAGCAGATTAAATGAGCGTTATGAAGCTTGGATCACTGGTTACAACAAAGGAAATCTATTGATTATTGATGTAGATAACCTTGATTTTGTAGATAATCCAGAAGATTTAGGTTTTATCTTAAATAAAATTGATGCAGAAATAAACGGATTATTTTAGTCTATTCAATATAATAATTTAGGCGTTACCACAAGGGTCGCGCTATTCACTATATCTTTTTATTTAACAAACGCTTCATCTACATGGCAAGCGAACTTTGTTATACTCTTTTTTCAAGCTCATTAAGGCTCAAAACGACAAATAAAAAGGATGCCGTTGCTATCGCTAACGCAACAGGATTATACATAAAAAGAGCTACGTCTTTTAGGACAAACCATCCGCTTTTTTGTTACAACAAAAAACCACCTTCCTTTAGCGAAAGGAAGGAGCTGGAAATATTACTAATTTCAGCAAACCTTTACTCCATCCTTTTTTTCTTGTTTTTACACTACGCAAATAAATAGCTTTTATTCACGAAGGAAACTGCGCTGCTATTTTCATACAAATATTCCGATCAGGAACATTACTATCCTTAATCACAATGAAAGGTCAAGCGATTCTTGCCGACCTACTATCCGATAGTAAAAACCATAAAAAGTACAGGAATACTATAAATTAGAAAACGCTTAGCTTCAAAGAAAAACACTTCTAATCCCATAGAATCACTAGAAACACCAATATACCTACACACAAACGTATGACTTTTATAACCTACTTATTCTTAGGTTTTGTAACCGCTGTAATTGGTGCGCTACCATTAGGAACCACTAATGTTGCCGTTATTAATACCACCATAAAAGAGAACATTCAAAATGCTTTAAAAATAATTTATACCGCAGCTTTATCCGAAATTATTCTAGTACTAATAGCTCTCCAATTTAATATGCAAATTGAACATTTTATAGATAGAAATATTTGGGTTCAGTTTGCTATTGCCGTGCTATTATTAGTCGTTGGAATTATTCTCGTTTTAGGAAGAAAAGAATGTATTAAAGATGAGAATGACGAATGTATTATTATAAAAAAACGATTTAACCTTTCGAAACAAATGCTTGGTTTCATTCTCGGTTTGGTGAATCCAACCGTGTTGATTTATTGGATTTTGGTTATTTCTTTTTTAAAGAAAAAAATGCTTTATTTAGACATAAGCATGGCATACACTTTATTGGTCCTATTCCTGTTTGGTATCTATTTAGGAAAAGTAATGACATTATATGGCTATGGTAAATTTAGTCATAGGCTAAAAGTTAAAATGAAAAACACAACTACAAAAATCAACCGAATAATAGGTGTTTTATTATTAGCAGCTTCCCTTTTTCAGTTTGCTAAATTAGGTTATTCTTAAGGTATAAATATTAAAAGAGTCATAAGTCAATACTTATTTTATAAACTCATTTTCACGCGCATGTTTAATGGCTTGCGCACTACTTTCGACTAACAAAGCAGGAGTTGTTTTATAATTTGCTAGCAACCCTTTGACACGAATCATTTTCTTTTTATGTTTTACACTACGTAAATAAATAGCTTTTATCCGTTGTGGAAACAACTCCGCTATTTCTATATAAATATCTGGATCATGCTCTCCACTATCGCCAATTAAAATAAAAGGCAAATCGGGATAGGTCTTTAATAAATCTAAAATCTCTTTCTGTTTTTGAGGTTTTTCATCTGCTTTTTTGCGCTTAAAAACATCTTTAAAACTTCGTAATAATATGGGACCTTTCGGGAAGTTGTTTTGTTTCAAAAACAATTCTAGGTAACGATACAAATTCCACGGACTATGACTGACATAAAATATAGGATTTGCATTTTCTCCAGACTTACCGCGATGTAATAGATGATAAAAATCTGCAGCACCTTCTAAAGGCAAACGCATTTTTGCAGATTTAAAAAAGGTATTATAAAGCACACGCCATTTTAAGGTAGAAACCACTCCGGTATGTAAAATAGTATCATCAATATCACTTGCAACACCAAAATCTACATGGTTTGAAGGTATTAATATTTCGGCAGGAAACCGGTTATCCTTTTGTATGTTTCCTTTAATCGAAGGATCATTAAAAGTGACTTCACAATGCAACCAACCTTCAGCATTAGCCATTCCCTTTAGATCTTGCAAATCTGCTTTTACTTTAAAATAACCATGATTATCACTCGTGGTTTCTAAACGCTTTCCATTTGGTAATTGTACCGTAATGCCAACATGTTTTAGTTCATCACTTTCTAAACGTTTCCAGGTATTCACCAACACACTAAAAAAACCTTGCTGTTCTAAATCTATGGATTCGTCTTCTAAAGCTCTTCCGCGCAAATAAAAATGCGCATCTGTTCCATAGCTTTGAAATGCAATAATTTGAGCGGGATCTTTTCTAAATAGCCTCATGAATAATTCGTTGCTTCAAAATAACAAAAAACCACGCATAAAGCGTGGTTTTAATTTATAAAATATAAAGGAACTTATTCTTTTACATCTATTATTTTGATCGTTATATCTTTTGCAGAATCTTCTATCGATTTAAGTACGTCGTTAAAAGCACCTTCTATCACTTCGGTAGTAACATCTTCCACACCGTTTGTAATAGTAACGGTAGTAACCGTTCCTTTAGCAGTACCATCTGCCATTTTTTGAATAGCAGCTTTATGTATTACTTGCGTATTGGAATCACTCACTACATTTTCTACACGAATCTCATCGGTTACTGCCATTCCATCTTCTGCATGTCCTCCTAAAATAGGAGCAATTACCAATCCGATTAAACAAGTCAGTTTAATTAAAATATTCATCGATGGTCCAGAAGTATCTTTAAAAGGATCTCCAACAGTATCTCCAGTTACGGCTGCTTTATGTGCCTCCGAACCTTTGTATGTCATTACCCCATTAATCTCTACTCCTGCTTCAAAAGATTTCTTTGCATTATCCCATGCACCACCAGCGTTATTTTGAAAAATAGCCCAAAGCACACCACTTACAGTAACACCAGCCATATAACCACCTAACATTTCGGCAACTAACATATTATTATCTTGATAAACTAATTTACCAACCAATACCACTGCAATTGGGAAACCTATAGTTAAGATTCCTGGCAACATCATTTCTTTTAAGGATGCTTTGGTAGAAATAGCAACACATTTATCGTATTCTGGTTTTCCAGTTCCTTCCATAATTCCTGGAATCTCTTTGAACTGTCTTACCACTTCATTTACCATCTCCATTGCCGCTTTTCCAACAGCATTCATAGCTAAAGCAGAGAATACTACAGGAACCATACCTCCAACAAATAACATGGCTAAAACAGGTGCTTTAAAGATGTTAATTCCGTCAATACGAGTAAAGGTTACATAAGCAGCAAATAAAGCCAATGACGTTAATGCAGCAGACGCAATAGCAAAACCTTTACCTGTTGCAGCAGTTGTATTACCAACAGCATCTAAAATATCTGTACGCTCTCTAACGATAGGATCTTGCTCACTCATTTCGGCAATACCACCAGCATTATCTGCAATTGGTCCAAAAGCATCGATTGCTAATTGCATCGCTGTAGTTGCCATCATTGCTGAAGCAGCTAAAGCAACACCATAAAACCCTGCCAATGCATAAGATGCCCATATTGCAGCTGCAAATAATAATACAGAAGAGAAAGTAGAAATCATTCCAGTCGCTAAACCAGCAATAATGTTTGTTCCTGCTCCAGTACTAGATTGTTGTACAATTTTAAGGATTGGTTTAGAACCTAAACCTGTATAATATTCTGTAAATGCCGAAATTCCAGCACCAACAACTAAACCAACTAAACATGCATAAAACACACGCATAGAAGAAATGTCTTTAACGCCTTCGCCAAAGAAATCCATTTGCATGGTTTCTGGTAACATCCAAGTTACTAATCCAAAACAAGCAATAGCAACCATTGCTATAGATGCCCAGTTCCCAATATTTAGTGCTTTTTGCACATCTGCCTCTTTTGCATCATTAGATGAAATTTTAACTAATAAAGTTCCTATAAGAGAAATGATAATTCCTACTCCAGCAATAGACATTGGTAAAAGAATTGGTCCGATACCACCAAAAGCATCTTGAATTGCTCCGCCCATATCTTCAATAACATAATTACCTAAAACCATTGCAGCTAAAACGGTTGCCACATAAGACCCAAATAAATCGGCTCCCATACCTGCAACATCTCCTACGTTGTCACCAACATTATCTGCAATTGTTGCTGGGTTTCTTGGATCATCTTCTGGAATATCTGCTTGAACTTTTCCTGCTAAATCGGCTCCAACATCGGCAGCTTTGGTATATATACCACCACCAACTCTTGCAAACAAAGCAATAGATTCTGCTCCTAGTGAGAAACCAGCTAATGCTTCTAGGACAATAGTCATGTCACTAGTGTTAGTCCATTCACCTCCCATAAACAATTGGAAGAAAATAATAAAGAAAAGAGTTAAACCTAATACTGCTAAACCAGCTACTCCAAGTCCCATAACGGTACCTCCACCAAAAGACACTTTTAATGCATTTGGTAAACTTGTTTTTGCTGCTTGCGTTGTTCTAACATTCGTTTTCGTTGCTATTTTCATTCCCATGTTTCCTGCAAATGCAGAAAAGATAGCTCCGATAATAAAGGCAACTACAATTAAATACGTACTATTCATATAAAAAGCAATACCCGCTAGAACAATACTTGCTCCAACGACAAAGAATGTTAATAAACGGTACTCGGCATTTAAGAAAGCAAGTGCACCTTCATAGATGTGATCTGAAATTTCTTTCATTTTACCATCTCCAGCGTCTTGTTTCATTACCCAAGATTTCTTTACAACCATGTAAATTAATCCTAAAACAGCCAATATAATTGGCATATAAATCATCATTGATTCCATATTATTTTATAGTTTGGTTAGTTTTTAACGATTGCTAAAGTAATAAAATCAAATAGAAGTAAAAAATATTTTAAAATCGCAATTTTTTAACATAAAAATTATGGTTTTATCATTTAGATTCACAAAACAAAACAGGGCACACAAGGCTTTTACTAAAACAGAAAAGATAAAAAATTACAACCTGCTAAATTTCAGTGTTTTAAATAAAAAAAGCCCTTTCATTTATCATGAAAGGGCTTTTATACTTATATTTTAAATGGTCTTATATCGTAAAGTTTCCATTTGCTTTATGCTCGCTATTTTCATAACGTTCCACACATTTATTTAAAATATCGTAAGCTTCTTCTGCATTTCCCCAACCACCTACATCTACTTTTTTCTTTTCTAAATCTTTATACACTTGAAAGAAATGCGTAATTTCTTTTATTCTGTGTGGATTTAAATCATCAATATCATTGTAAATATTCCAGATAGGATCTGTAGTAGGTACACAAATTAATTTCTCATCTGGTCCTTTTTCATCTGTCATATGGAATACACCAATTGGCTTTACTTCCATTACACACATTGGGAAAGTTGGTTCTGTTCCCATTACTAATACATCTAATGGATCTCCATCTAGCGCTAAAGTTTCTGGAATGAAACCATAATCTCCAGGATACATCATGGAAGAAAAGAGCATTCTATCGAAACGGATTTTATGCAAATCAAAATCGTATTCGTATTTATTTCTACTTCCTTTTGGGATTTCTATTAAAACATCAAATGTTTTTTTTCCTTTTGGGCTCATTTATATAGTATTTATTAATTTCCGCGAAAGCGCAAACAGTATTGTTAATATCCATAATTCGGAGAGCAAAAGTACAGAAACATTTAGCTTCTAGCAACTAAAAAACATTTCATTTAATCAAAAAACAGTACCTTGTTATTTATTAGCTATTAAATCTATTCTTTAAATGCCTTTATATAAAAATTATTTTCTAGTTTTTTTATTCTTAATTCCATGTATAACCTCAGCGCAAAATTTAGAATGTTGCACTTCAGATAAGGAAATTGAAGAAGCAATTACTGGGTATTGGAAAATTAAAAATGATGCTTCTAAAAGCATTTATCATTATTGGTTTGAAAACGGTAGAGGCAACGTTGAAAATGTGATACGAACAGAAACGACAGGAGAATACAAGCCCGTTGAAAAATCACACTCGCATATTTACTTAAAGAAAGAAGATACTACTTTTATATTGGAATACATCTATAAATACGGCAATTGGACATCGGTTTTAAAAAAATTGAGCGCCACCAATTTAACCTTAGAAACAAATGGCGAAACTACGGTATATTACAAAGTGGAATTTTAAAACAAACGAAATACAAGGAACAATTATCCTGGCTCCTTCTCCGATCCACTTTCCAATTTAATTAGACCTCTAAAAGCATCATTAACCGTATTACCTTCATAAAGCACTTTATAAACCTCTCGAGATATTGGCATATCGACTTTATAATCTTTAGCAAGTTCCATTACTACTTTGGCTGTTTTTACGCCTTCAGCAACTTCGTCCATTTCTTCAATAATCTGATCTAGACTTTTTCCTCGTCCGATTTCAAATCCGACATGGTGGTTTCTACTTTTAGAACTCGAACAAGTGGCAACTAAATCGCCCATTCCTGCAAGTCCTGCAAACGTGCGTCGTTTTCCTCCCATTGCGGTTCCTAATCTAGTTAACTCCGATAAGCCTCTGGTAATTAAAGCTGCTCTGGTATTATCTCCAGCATTTGCTCCGTCTCCCATTCCTGTAGCAATCGCCATAATATTTTTTAATGCACCACCAAGTTCGCAGCCTATCACATCATTATTGGTATACACACGAAACAATCCGGTACTAAATACTTGTTGTAGTTGTTTTGCAATGGTTTTATCTACCATCGCGATTACTGCTGCTGCTGCCTGACCAGAATGTATTTCTTTAGCTAAATTAGGTCCGGTTAAAACGCCTGCTGGATGCCCAGGAAGTTCTTCTTCGATAATTTGCGTCATCCGCATTTTAGTATCTAATTCTAAACCTTTAGCCAAACTTACAATAGGAACCCAAGGTCTAATAAAAGGCTTTGCTGCACGTAAAACTTCTCTAAAATGTTGCGAAGGAATTCCCATTACAATCACATCGGCATTCTTCACCGTTTCTTCAATAGAAGTAGAAGCCTTTAAATTCTTATGTAATTTGGCTCCCGGTAAATATTTAGAATTGCTATGTTCTTCATTTATTTCTTGAACAGCCTTTTCATTTCTTGCCCATAAAATAGTATCATTATTTTTCGCAGTCAATGATGCTACTGTGGTTCCCCAAGAACCACCTCCTAAAATTCCGACGTTTAGTTTCATATGCTTAGTTTTCTAATTCGTTAAGGTATAAATTACGAACTTCTTCAATATGTTTATTGATATTTTTTAATTTCCAAAGAGAGGTATCTACAGGTTCTAAAACAACCACTTCAATATGTGTTGGTTTAAACATGCTTGTTCCTTTTGGCATTGCCATATATGCGTTTTTAATTACAATAGGAATAATAGGAACTCCTGCTTGCATTGCTAAATGAAATGCGCCTTTTTTAAACGTTCCTAAAGTCTTGCTGCCACTTCTGGTACCTTCTGGTGCAATAGCAACGGAAATACCACTTTTTAAAGCATCTACTGCTGGTTGCATCGCTTCAATCGCTTTTTCTTTATTAGCACGATCTACATAAATGGCACCGAAAGCTTTAAAGATGGGACCGAAAGGTGTTCGTTCCAATTCTTTTTTAGCGATTCCTGTAAAATCGTGACGAATCAATTTCATCACAATAAAGAAATCGGCAGCACTTTGATGATTAAAACAAAAAACAGCTGGTCTTATTTCTTCTAAATTATGTTTTCCTTTTACCGCAATTTCTAGACCTGCCATTTTAGAACCTAAGTCTCCAATACTGGAAAATGTAGTATTTGCAGCTTCTTGTCGAGACATCGTCATTGCCCCTTTTAGTATTCCTTTTAAAGCGGAAGGATAAATAGTTGCAGCTGCTAGTCCCGTTCTAAAACCATTAACTAAAGGTTTCCCTACTGGTTCTTCAAATCTTAGAATTGGCCAGTTATTTTCGAATGCTACTTGTGACAAACGTGCATCTGGATTTGTTGCAACCGGTTTTCCAACGATTTTCAATAATGGATAATCATCAAAACTATCGGTATAAAAGTAACTTTTAGATAAGTCTGTATTGTGCTTTTTCGCAAACTTTCTTGCTGCTCTCGCTTTACCTTCTCCCCAGCACATTTCGGAAACACGCCCCGTAAATTTACCGTTGCGCAATTCCATTTCGGTAGCATAAATATCTTTAATACCCAATGCTTTAGCAATAGGTTCTATTTGATACGTTGTTGCTGCCGATATAATTACGACTCTATGTCCTTTTTCTAAATGTTTTTCAATTAGCCCACGCGATTCCGGGTAAATAGTTTCTTCTAAATAATCAGTAAAAACTTGTTCCCCTAATTCGGTAAAAGCAGATTCTGCAATCCCTTTTACACCAAGCGCAGCTATTTTAGTAAGCACTTCAAAATCTCTATTTCCTAAAGCAAATACTGCTGCGGTAGCAAATTGTGTTACATATTCTTTTGCTGTTGTTTTTCCGCTAAACAAACGCGTTGTCATAAATTTCTTTGCAGAAAAATCATTGATTAGCGTTCGGTCCATATCGAAAAACGCAGTAATATGCGGACCTTCTTCTATGACTTCTTCTTGATGCACCTCATCATTACCAGAATCGGGAACTACACTTTGTTCTACTGGCTCTTCTTTTAAGCTCTTTTTATCTTGAACGTTTTCTATTTGTTTTAAGAAGAATAACCTTTCGGATAAATCTTCTAACTGATTTTTCCAGTTTTCTAAAGCGGCATAATCTATGGTTCTATCTACCGGAATTAAATTTGCATTTTTAGCAAAACGAAGGGCATTAATTAAAAACGGTTTAGAAACACTATCTAGACGCGTTATCTTCGATTGCCAATGCAGCTCTTTTCCTTTAAACATAGAAAGCTCTAAGAACTCACTATCTGTAAAATCATCGTCTGTATCCCAACTATTTAAAGTGTGACAAACCACTTTATCTGCTTCTAAATACGATAACAAAATAGCTCTAGAAACGAATAAATCTTGCTTTTTCAATAACCCCGAAATATCGCCTTTTGGATCTGCTAAAATCGTTCTCCAATTTTTATCGAATCGCAATAATTCAGTTTCAATTTCACTACTAAATTTTGGCTTATTGGTATAGAAAAATTCAAACTTAAACAGGTTACGAAGTCTCATAATTTCTTCCCAGAAATTCGGGATTCGATTCGCAGATGTATCGTCTTTTATTTTCACCAAAGCCATTTCAATAAAAGCTTGATGATATAAATGACCGGAAGCCATATTTGCATAATAGGTTGCTGGTAAATACTCGGTAGCAACTAAACTATATTGTGCCTTTTGTCCTGCCCTACTTTTTTGAATTATTCTTGCGCCTTTTAATAAATTTAGTGCTGTTTGAATGGTCACTCCAATCTTTTTACCACGATCGATAAGTACATCTTCTTTTTTCTGGCCAATGTATGCCATTAATCTATTGACCTTGAATTCGATTTCTTTTTTGGTTAAAGCAAAATCGTTTAGCAACACATGACAAATTAAAGAAACCGTGGTTACTGGTGTAATTGCATTGGTTTTATGAATCAATTCGAAAGCAAAACGTGGTAATGTATTTTTATCTGCATAGCTATCTTCTTCCATCTCTGGAATGATGGCTTGCTGGTCTGCATCCATTTCCACAGGATCTCCAAATCGAATTGCTGCACGACCATAATCATTTCCTAGTTTTTGGATATAGCTAACTGCTTCTTTTATGTTTTCCGATTTTTTCTCTTGTCCTTTTCCTTCCTCTGTCATTTGTTTGACATCTGGAATTAAGTCATAAACAATAGAAACTGGAACGTATTTTATATTTCTTGTACTTTGCGTTTCGCCTTCTTTAATATATTTTAAAATCCCCATTTGCGGATAAATAATTTTTCCGGTTCTGGATCGCGTTCCTTCAATATTCCATGTTAAGTGATCGCCTTTATCAATAATAGAAGCGATGTAATGACGCAAAGCTGCTTTGTAAATGACATCGTCTTTAAAACTGCGACGAATAAAAATGAGTCCTGCATTATTTCCTAATTGCTTCAATCCTGGAAATGCCAAATTACTTCCGCCAAAGGAATATGGAATTGGCATCCCATAACGCGCCAATGTTGAAATCAGCACTAAAGTATCGAGATACGTTTTATGCGTCATGATGAATGCAACCGAATTTTGTTGCATTAATTTCATGAGCTTTTTTATCCCTTTAGGATCGACATCAATCTTATCATTATACGCTCTAGAAAGTATATAATCAAAGCTTTTTACAGACATCAATTTTGCAATGGGATGCTGTTGTGCGTATAATTCCTTAATACACTTTGCGCCTTGCTTTTTTACATCTTCAAGATCTAAATCCTGCTCCTTTGCAATTCGCTTTAAAGCTTCTTGGAATTTATGATGTTCAATAATATGATCCATACCTTATTATTTTATGACTTGTACAATTGGCTTTTTTGTTAGAAATGCTTTTCTTGCTTTGTTCCAAAAATTAGGATACAAAAAGCGTTCAATATTAGAAGAAACATCTTGTATTTCTTTTCCATTTAAATTGGCACTTAATGCATTAGCGGTTGTCAATAAAACGCTGGCATTTGCTCCCATTCCAGAATGGCTTCCGTAGACCTCAATATTTTTAATATCTTTTCTAAAGGTTTCAGCTTCCATACAATGTTTCCAAGGCACTAAACCATCCGTTTTTGTATAAACACAAGTTACGGGAAC
Organism: uncultured Flavobacteriaceae bacterium; assembly: GCA_947502495.1. GTDB lineage: Bacteria > Bacteroidota > Bacteroidia > Flavobacteriales > Flavobacteriaceae > Oceanihabitans. Next base: position 119,859 of record CANNAC010000008.1, read on the forward strand.
GTTTGGTACCGGTTCTAATTCTGCTAAAAATCTTTCGTTTCGCTCTTTTAAAGACTTTCCTCTAAAAAACTCGAGCAAACCGTAAACAGGTGTTTTCATATCCATAACACCCCAAATTGGAGAACCAATAGTTAAAATTTGTTCCACTTGATTTGGATGTCTGTTCGCCATTATTTTAGCAAAAATACCGCCACCACTCCAACCAACAATACTCACTTTTTCTTGATGCTCTTGGTAAATATCTGCTAATTTTTCTTCTAGCCTAGGAATGTAATGCGACTTCACCATATTGAATCCTAATTCCCATTTATAGGTGGTAAAACCCAGGGATTTTAGATATTTTCTAACAAATGCTGTCGAAGAATCATCTCCTAAGTACGGAGGAATTAGCAATACAGGCTTTCCTTTACCTTCAATCCGTTTTGGGATAAAAGGATATAAACAATAAATGGAAGACCATTCGATTATCGAACGACTTTCCATTAACATGTTGAATAATGGTGGTAAGGGAATTTTTTTATTTATAGATGCGATTTCTTTCTTGAATCTATCAAGAATAGAATTGGTGTATTTATATTCATTTTGATCGTGACCTTCGGAAATAGAGCTCTCTATATTTTCTAAAATTTTAACTAAGGTTATATAGTTTCTATTTGGACCTAACTCGTCACATACCAAAATAGCTTTATCTAATAATTCTTCAATAATTTCATGTTCATCTGTATCAATATTCTTAATAAGCGCTTTAATTTCTTTTTGATAAGGATGTTGTTTAAATTGTAGGTTCGTTAGTTTTTTTGCATCTTTTATACTCCAGCCGTTTAGGGTTCCTAGGGCAACAGCCAATCGTGTAAAAATTCTATATATAATTTGGGTTTCTTCCATTCTTCTTTTTTAATCTTGCATACGCACATTTAACCAATCTATAACTTCTTGCTTAACCGTTTCGGCATTGGTTTCATTAAGCATTTCGTGTCTTCCATCTTTGTACAAATTAAAGGTTAAATCCTCCATTCCACGACGTTCGTATTTTTTTGCCACACGTTTTACTCCTTTTCCCATTTCGCCAACTGGATCTTTATCTCCTGAAAATATAAGGACAGGTAAATCTTTTGGTGTTGCTTTAAAAGCATCGGGTTTATTCAGTTTTTTAGAATTTTTAATAATATCTAAAAACACACCTAATGAAAAATCTTCCACACGATATGGATCTACAGCAAAAAGATCGACTTGTTTTTCATCGCGACTTAGCCAATCAAACTTGGTTCTATTCGGTTTAAACTTTTTATTAAATTCTCCAAAAAAGAAAGATTTTAAAATTTCATTTCCTCTTGCTCTTCCGCGAAAAGCAGTAACTGTTGTTGCTGTTAGAAGTCCGATATTACCCAGTCCCTTTATAAAACTAGCAGTTCCAGATAAGATTAAAGCGTCTAATTCTTCCGCATATTTTGTGACATACTTTCTACTAAAAAGCGATCCCATGCTATGCCCAAATAATATAAATTTAGTTTTCGGGTTTTCCGCTTTCATTAGATTAGACAACACATGCATATCTTCGATACAATCATCAAAATATTCGTTGCCATCATAATACCCAAACAAACGTTTTATCTCAGCAGTTTTACCATGCGCACGATGGTCATTGGCATAAACAGAATAACCTTCTTCTTGTAAAAGATGTGCCATAGCATCATATCTACCGGCATGTTCTCCTAATCCATGTGCGATTTGCACGATTCCTTTAAAAGGCTTTTTGGGATTTGCCTCCCATTTATAATAACAAATGGATTCTCCATCTGTAGCTTGTAATATATGTGTATTATAATGCATTCATTATCGTTCTAAAAATGCAGTAAGCAACTTCATGAATTTTGTTTTACTTGCTGCAGTACCCGTTATTTTAATTCGTCCTTGAATTTTTAATTCTTCCAAAAGCAACTTGCCTTTATACAAAGCAAATAGGTTTTCATCTTCAATTTCGATTAAAACTTTTGGGTCTAAATTCTTCTTCTTCTTAATAACTGCGGTTGTCTTTGTAAGATCTAATTCCCAGCCATCTGTTCTATCCCCTAAATCTAATTGCATATGATACAAACCCTTAGCCGCTTTAACTTCTTTAGGGTTGGCTTTTACATACTTTTTTAAAGCCGTGAAAAATGGACCACTTTTGCTTTTTACTTGTTTTGCTGTTTTACTAGCAGATTTATCCTTTCCTAGCTTTGCAATTTGTGCTTCCAACTCATTTGCAGATTCTCTAATATATCTAGAAAACACATCCGCATCAGGCATTGTTTTGGAATCTGAAGTTGTAGTAATACTTACTTGTCCGTTGTAACTAAATGCAGCAATTATCAACCCGAAACCATCTACAACAGGAGTCAAACCAAAAATAGAAACTACTTTATGTCCGTTTAAATACAATAAACCTCTTGGACCTGGAACATTAGTAATGGTAACATTAAACGGTGGCCTGTGTAAATCTTTAATATTGTATTTACTATATAATCCAGCCGCTAAATTTGCTAAACCAAAAGGAACCACGTCTGCCATTTTTGCCAGCGTTTTTGCTCCCATGGTATTGTGTCTAGATTTACCCAGCATGGTTTGTTCTTGAATATATTCTAAACGTTCTAACGGATCGGCGATATGTGTTGCTAACTGAATCATCATATTAGCAATCTGATTGTTCATTTTATTGTCGCTACCTTCTGTACGAATAGAAATTGGCACATTTGCTACCAAAGGATGTAACGGTAATTTTTCTTTTTCTACTAGATATCTTCGGATGGCTCCTGCACAAATAGCAAGAATAACATCATTGATACTGCCTCCCATTGTTTTTCGAAGCACATTAATTCGTTCGAAAGATAAAATAGCTGTTCCCCAAGTTCTTTTGGCCGAAATAGAGCCATTAAAAATGGTAATTGGTACTGGAAACTTTGTGGAACTAAACTCCCTTTGAATACTAAGTTTTTTAGCCGCTCTACTTTTAATAAAACTGTAAGCCGTTTCTGCAACGGTCTTCGGTATTTTAAACGGATTCTTTAAAAAGCCATAACCACTTTTTAGCAGCAAACTAAGTTCGTCTGGTAATGGTTCTGGGTTAAAAGGTTTTGGCTTAGCACGCTTTTTTTGTTTGCCATCTGCATCACTATCATACAAAACGCCCATAATACCAACGCCAGAACTACCATCAATCATTACATGATGTACTTTTGTCACTATGGCAACAGAGCCTTTTGGTACTTGTGCGATTTCATCTATTCCTTCAATAAAATGTACCGACCATAATGGTCTACGTAAATCTAAAGGAGCAGAAAATAAGGTGGAAGTTAAATCTCTTAAGGTTTTCCAGTTCGATGGATCCGGTAATTTAATACGATTTAAATGTAAGTCTATATCAAAATTTGGATCGTCTACCCAATATGGATAATCTAAATCCATAGGAACACTTAACAATCGTTGTCTAAATTTTGGAACTAAATGCAACTTGGATGCGACAATTTCTTTAAAATCATCAAATTTTAAGGAGCCTTCAACAATATTTAAGGTTGCAATGTGCATTGGGCTTGTTGGCGATTCTGCATATAAAAAAGCTGCATCAGAACCTGAAATCTGGTGTATTGAAGAATCGAATGCATCTTGCACAATATCCTTCAAATCAATTTTTTTTGCCATTATAAGTTACTTGTATTTTATACTATTCTATTAAGAATTTGCTAATTCCTTTGATTTAATGTGAAAATTTAATGTTTTTATCAAAATAAACCACAAATTATAGCGTCTTTTTTACAATATACGCTATTTAAACAAAATACTATGCATGCATAACACATTTGTCGCCTACAAGGTTTAGCTTGGTATAGTTGGAATTTTACAAATCCTTATAATTATCAATTTTAATATTTTTAGCCTTCAAATCGAACATTAAATTAAACAATCCGAAAAACGTTCTATTCAAATAAATAAAATGCTTAGAACCTCTGTTGGCGTTCATTTTATTAGATCTCGTACTTTTAAAATAACGTTCCCCAATGGCGGCTATCTTCTCAAAAAATGCGGGATCTGAAAAATCAAAAGTTTCCTCTCGAAAAGGTTGTGTAAAAAAGCTTAGCACATCGTGAAACATATTGGTAAAGAATGCTATTTCTTCCTTAGAATCGTCTTGTCTTAAAATCTCTAATATTAATAACTGCTTATGAAACCGTTTAGAATCATCCAGTATTTCTTTATTAAATAATTCGAAATAAGGAATGTAAAAATCTTCCGGAATGATTTTCATACAACCAAAATCGATGGCAATTAGTTTTCCTTTTTCGGAAACTAAAAAATTACCAGGATGCGGATCGGCATGTACTTTCTTAAGCGTATGCATTTGATATAAGTAGAAATCCCATAATGCTTGTCCGAGTTGACTTGCAAGTTCAACGTTGGTATTTATTTTAGCAAATTCGGAAAGATGCATTCCTTCCATCCAATCCATTGTAATGATTTGTTGTGAGGAGAAATCTTCATAATATCTAGGGAATTCTAAATTAGGAATATGCGCACACGCAGCAACGACTTCTTTGCTTTGTTCGATCTCTAGTAAATAGTTAGTTTCTTCTAACAGCTTCCCTTCTACTTCTTTAAAATATACGTCGGAATGCTCTCCTTTTATGTTAAACATTTTCATAGCGATGGGTTTAACCATTGCCAAATCGGATAAAATACTATCTGCAATTCCTGGATATTGAATTTTAACCGCCAAGGTTTTTCCATCTTTTTCGGCTTTGTGTACTTGCCCGATACTCGCTGCATTTATTGCTTCCGGATTAAAAGCATCAAAAATTTCACTTGGGAATTTCCCAAAAGACTTTTTAAAGGTTTTTAAAACTAAAGGTGCAGATAATGGAGGTACCGAAAACTGAGACAAGGAGAATTTCTCCACATAGGCTTGCGGTAAAATGTTTTTCTCCATGCTTAGCATTTGTGCTAATTTTAAAGCAGAACCTTTTAAATCTTTTAAACTATCATAAATATCTGTGGCGTTAGATTCGTCTAAACGCTCTTTGGCTTCTTCTTCGGAATGCACCATTTTATCGCCATAATATTTCAGATAATTTACGCCAACTTTCGCTCCCGTTTGCACCAATTTGGATGCTCTCTGAATTTTGGAAATCGGTATGTTTTTAAGTGTTTTCATACTCATGCCCGTGAAAACGGGTGTCTTTTTTCAATTTATAGACTTACAACTTACAAAAACTTGCAGGTCTACTATTTCACTTTCTCTTTATATAAAAACTTCGCCAAATCCATTATATTATTTAAAGACTTGGTATTTAACAATTCGAAACTGGTGTTTAGTGATTTCTCAATAAAAATATCTGTTTTTTCGAATGCTTCCGATGTATCATCGAGCCAAAACTTCATGGTAAACAAGAACTGAATCCAGAAAGATTCTTTAATGGTTTTCTTTTGAATATTCTCAATGGTATCTACATTCAGACTAATTGTTTCTAAATCTAAATCTTCTACAAATGCCGTAAATCCATGTTTTAATCTAGAAAAGGTTGCAAATGCTTTCAGCTGATTTTCAAAACCTTTCAGATTGATTTTTATAAATTCTTGATTGAGCGACAGATTTTCAAAAAAGGTATAATACAAACTTAGCATCTTGTCTTTTTTAGTAAACGAAACATACTCTGGCGTTTGCTTTAAAATAGCTACTGAATTATCAAAAAGCAATAAATAAATATCCTTTTCTACATCTTTAAAAGAGGTAAAATGGGTGTAAAAAACTTCTTCATCTAAAGCATGTATTTCGGCAAAACTTGTTACCGATTCAGGTTTACTATGGTGTTCTACCACATAATCCATGTACATGGTAAGTATATCTGAAGCTACAACTTTCTTTTTCTTGGCCATTAATCAATTGTTTGCTATAAAAGTACGAAACGTTTTGACCAAAACGAAGATCTATAAAACAAAAAAAGGTTGCCTCTACAGACAACCTTTTCAACTAACCAACTTAATAATAAACAAAAACTTCTATACTATGCCATAAGCTTAGTAAATCTTTTTTTGCTAAGTTTTACGTGTTTTTTCATACCTGTTAAAGCAGTAAAAACTAAATCTTGATTTGTTGCAGCTATTTTCAAGCTGTCTTTTATTGCTTTGTTAGCAACCGTTTGCCATTGCTCTGCAACAACTATCGTTTCACTAACAACATCTTCTGTTTTATTTAGCGCATAATCGTTAGCCGATTCTGCTACTTTTCTTGTTTTCTTTAATGCTTTAAAAACCATGTTTTTTGGAGCATCTAATATAGATTTTGTACGCATATCAAATTACTTTTTAAAAGTTATGGTATTATTTTGTTGCTTCTGCTTTAACTTCAGCAACTTTAGGAGCTACTTCTGTTTTCACCTCAGCTACTTTTGTCACTGTTTCTTTTTTAACTGCTACAGCCTTTTTAGCTACCGTTGCTTTTGCTTTAGGAGCCGTTTTTGTTACCGCTTTTTTAGTCGCCGTTGTTTTTTTAGCTACTGTCTTTTTAACTGCCGCTTTTTTAGGTGCTGCTTTTGCTACTACCTTAGTAGCTTTAGTTGTTTTACCAACTTTAGCTGTTGTTTTTTTAGCTACCGTCTTTTTAGTTGCTACTGCTTTTTTAGTTACTTTCTTTACTTTTGCTTTAGGCGTTTCTTTTGCTTCTTCAATAATAGCTTCTCCTTTGTTAATGATTTTTGAAGCTTGCTCTAACACATCGCCTTTAAGTTCATTATACTTAGCCATTCCCATGTTTTTAATATCCTCAGAAACTTTTTCTGCTTTTTGAACCATTGGGTTTTCAGAAACTTTTTCTGTAATATCTTCTACTAATCCTACTACTTTTCTGCTTACAGGATTGTTAATTGCCATGTCTTTAGCTTTTTCAACTAATTCTGCATCGTAACCAACTAAATCTTTCATTTTATCTGATCCTGTAACAAACTGTCCTTTTACAGCTTCCGCAGTATCAAAAATCATATTAATTTGTTGTTCTCTTATTTTTTCTGACTTCTTAATTAACTTAGAAGCTAATTTTTGCCATTTTTCACCATTATCTACAACAGTATTTATTGTAGCTATAGATGCATTCACTAATTCTGTGTTAATTTTCTTTACAACATTAGTATCGTTCTTTACTTTACTTGTTGCTTTTTTTGCTACTTTTTTAGTTTTAGTTGCCATAATATATAGTTGTTATATTTAATTCTGGTACAAACATACAATCAGCGAGTTACAAATGAGTTGCACTTATGTATGCGTTCCTTTTTATTTTGGAAATTATTTAGATTTTGCTAAAAACTTTACCGCTTTCCCTTTTACCGTTTCTAATGTATTAAAAGCCATATCTTGGTTTTTAGCAGATGCTTTTAAACCTTTCTTTATTAGTTTAGCAGAAAGACCTAATCCTTTTTCTGTTAAGTCAATAGATTTTGTGAATACTTTTTCTGCAGTGTTTATAGCGAAATCATTTGCTTTCGTAGTTAATCCTAATACTTTATTTGTAGTACTGTTGATTAATGTTGCTTTTGTTTTAGTAGCCATAATATATTGTTTAAATGTGTTATATCTTATTTTATGGTACAAACGTACAATCCGGTAGTTACAAATGAGTTACAAAAACGATGCTTAGCGATTGTTTATAAAAATGAAGACTAAAAACAGGAGTAAACACAAGGGTTTACAGCGGATAATTATTTTTTAAATATTTTCAATCTCCTTTAGAAGATTTTTTGTAGCAGGAAGTGGCTCAATACCATATTCCTTTTCTAGCACATCGGCACATTTTTGATAGGCTTTAATGGCTTGTGGTCTATTTCCTTTTTTAATGTACGCTTGCATTTGAAGTCGGTATGCATCTTCCCAAGTATTGTCTATTGCAATTGCACATTGTGCTAAACGGATGCTTTCTAACGGATTTTCATTGAGCAATATTTCAGCAAGTATTACGTAAGCTCCTAAAATTAGGATTTGAATTTTCTCGCGTTCTTCGGAAGACCAATCTTCAAAAACACGATTGGGTAAATACACACCTCGATATAACGCAATAGCTTCTTTATAAGCTTCTTTAGCAATGGCTTGATTCTCGCCAAAAGCTTCGTTACCTATTATTATATATTGTTCTAAGGCTTCGACGTCAATCCAAACTTTTTCTAAGTCTAATTGGTAACTAATCCCTTGTCTTATTACATAACTAGGTTCCGTTCTAGAAGGTCTTTCGGGTTCTAATACTTTATTAACTCCGTGTAATGCCACTTTAAAATCTCTATCGTCTCCATCTTCCCAAAGATGATCCATGATTTTCTCTTTATGAAGCGCATGCCGTTGTCTATTCGAAATTAAATACTGCAATAATTGCACGGTTTTATCTCTTCCCCATTTCTTGGAATCTATTTTCTCATTATGTATCCATAGATGAAACTGTCCCAAAGTCTGAATACGAATAATCGCATCCTTTTGAAACTGTTTTAATTCTATTAATCTATCTGAAAGTGGATTCATGTATAAGGCTTACTTCTTTTTAGTAGCTCGTGTCGTTTTAGCTGTTTTCGTAGTTTTCGTAGTTTTGGTTGTTTTTGCAGGAGTGCTAATAGCATCGACTTTAGCATTTAATTTTTTAACCTCATCTGCTAAAGCGCTAATAGAATCTTTTATAGTATTAAAATCAGATCGAGAAGCATTTCTCCATTGATCAATATGCACTTTATCCATTAAGTCTTCGCCTAAATAACTAATTTGATCTTGTATGTTTGCGACTTGCTTTCTAGGATCTTTAATGGTTTCTAGAATTACTTTCGGACCTTCTTTTGAAATGGTTTTCCAAAGCGAAAAACTCTTTTTCAATAGGGAATCCTGCACTTCTGGAGTTTCATGTTTTGTAGCTTCCAGAGTTAAATCGGCTAATTTGGACTGTATAAAAGCTACAGCTTCTTTAAAATCTGAAAAACTTTTATCGTCACCGCCTTGTACATGCGATACTTTCCCGCGCCATTGTACTTTTGATTCCCCATCTTCTTCAAAAATAATCTGGTTAAACCGAACCATAAAGGATGCTGTTTGGTCTGCTTTTTTAGCCATAATCTTAAAATTTTATCCGTTACAAATTACAATTCTTTTTTGAGAAATGAATTGCTCCGGAAACCGAATACCCTATTTAAGTTTTAAAATAATTCTTATGCACGCATAGTATATTAAAATAATTTCGGTACTTTATGTTTTAATTTCTGAAAAAGTTGTTCATGCAAAAAAAATACGTAATCGCTTTTGATCAAGGTACAACTAGTACCAGGACCATTATTTTTGATGAAAAAGGTACTATTGTAGGTATTTCGCAAAAAGAACTAACACAACATTATCCAGAATCTGGTTGGGTAGAACACGACCCTATTGAAATATATAACGACCAAAAAGAAACGTTTGAAACCGTTTTAAAAGACACCGGAATTCTTCCAGAAGAAATTGCTGCCATAGGAATCACCAACCAAAGAGAAACCACTGTGGTTTGGGATAAAGAAACGGGCGAACCTATCTACAATGCCATTGTTTGGCTAGATAATAGAACCAAAGACATTTGTAAGACTTTAAAAAAGGATGGCTTAGGAACTTATGTTCGAGAACATACAGGATTAGTTATTGACGCCTATTTTTCGGGAACCAAATTAAAATGGATTTTAGATAACGTACCAGAAGCACGTATAAAAGCCGAAGCTGGACAACTACTTTTTGGAACAATAGATAGTTGGTTGATTTATAAATTTACCAACGGAAAGCAGCACGTTACCGATCATACCAACGCTTCCCGAACCATGCTGTATAATATTAAAGATTTAAAGTGGGATGCTACGTTGTTGGCTGCTTTAGATATTCCGAAATCGATGCTACCAGAAGTAAAAACCTCCTCCTCTAATTTTGGTGCTGTAATACATAAAGGAATATCTATTCCTATTTATGGCGTTGCTGGCGACCAACAGGCAGCTTTGTTCGGACAAGGAGGTTCGGAAGCAGGAATTGCAAAAAACACCTATGGCACAGGTTGTTTCCTATTACTTAATAATGGAAAAGATTATGTGTCTTCTAAAAACGGACTCATCACCACATTAACTTGCAGCTTACCCAACGAACCTGTCAACTATGCATTAGAAGGTAGTATTTTTATTGGTGGCGCATCTATACAATGGTTACGCGATAAGTTGTTATTCATTAAGGATGCAAAAGAAACCGAGGCTATTTGTAAAAGTATTCCGCCGTTACAAGATTTATATGTGGTTCCCGCTTTTGCAGGATTAGGAGCGCCATATTGGGATGCCAATGCAAAAGGCGCTATTTACGGAATCACCCTAGATATTGGAAAAAATGAAATTATTAAAGCAACCATTGAAGCATTAGCCTATCAGACCAAAGATGTCATAAAAGCAATGGAAGAAGATAGTGGAAAAACACTAACTTCCTTAAAAGTCGATGGTGGTGCAAGTGCTAACAATTACCTGATGCAATTTCAATGTGATATGCTTGATGTTATTGTGGAAAGACCAACAATGTTAGAAATAACGGCTCTTGGAGCTGCTATGTTAGCAGGACTAAAAGCTGGAATTTGGTCTAGAAAAGATATGGAATCCATTCGAGATATAGATCAAGTTTTCACGCCAAAAATGGATGTAAAAACAAGAACTCAAAAATACGCAGGCTGGTTGTCGGCTATTAAAAGAACCAAAACCTTTAATGACGAGGAGTAAATATTATGAAAGTAAAACCTTTTTCTATTTTAAATAGAGCCGAAGATCTTAAAACCGTAAGCACCCAAAAATTTGACCTTGTTATTATTGGCGGTGGTGTTACAGGAGCAGGAATTGCTTTAGATGCTGCATCACGAGGACTGAAAATCTGTTTGATTGAAAAAAATGATTTCGCTTCTGGAACTAGTAACAAATCTACAAAACTAATTCATGGCGGTTTGCGCTATTTAAAGCAGTTGGAAATTGGTTTGGTAAGGGAATCTGGTAGAGAACGCGCTATTGTACATAAGCTAGCACCACATTTAGTGATTCCAGAAAAGATGCTTTTACCGCTTGTTGAAGATGGTACTTATGGTAAAATGATGACGTCTATCGGATTAAAAGTATATGATTTTTTAGCCGATGTAGAAGGTGACGATCGTAGGAGAATGCTAGATAAAGCCGAAACTTTAAAAAAAGAACCATTGCTTGATGCCGAGACGATTCTTGGTAGTGGTTATTATTCGGAATACAGAACAGATGATGCACGACTCACCATAGAATTACTTAAAAAAGCTTCCGAATTTGGAGCAACCATTCTTAATTATTGTGAAATGGACTCCTTTGTTTACAATACCAAAAAGGAAATAAAGAGTATTCAATGTATCGATCATAATTCCGGAGAAACATTTAACATTAGCTCTAGAAATTTCGTTTCTGCTACTGGTCCGTGGGTAGATAAATTAAGAGAAAAAGATGCTTCCAAAAACAACAAACATTTACATCTAACAAAAGGGGTACATATTGTTTTTCCTATTGAAAAATTCCCATTACAACAATCGGTTTATTTTGATGTGGCCGATGGACGCATGATATTCGCAATCCCTAGAGGAAGAGCAACCTATGTTGGCACGACGGATACGGATTATTTTGGAAACTTAGATCGGGTAGTTACTACAAAAGCAGATATTCATTATTTGCTAGATGCCGTTAATGATGCATTTCCAGATATTCATTTAAAGGAAGAAGATATTGAATCGAATTGGGCTGGGTTACGTCCATTAATACATGAAGAAGAAAAAGACCCTTCCGAATTATCTAGAAAAGATGAAATATTTGTTTCTAAAAGTGGCTTAATTTCTATTGCTGGTGGAAAATTAACAGGATACAGAAAAATGGCACAACGGGTTATGGATGCCGTTGTAAAAACGATGACTGACAAGCAAGAGTCTAAATTAAAAGATTCGTATACCGAAAAAATTGCGCTTACCACAAATGCGATGACTTCCTCTAAAGAAGTGAAAAAATATCAAAAAAAATTACGATTGAAGCTTCAAGAAGTTGGAATAGAAAACGATTATTTTGCTTGGTATTTAACTTCCAATTATGGTAAACAAGCGAATGATATACTAGAAAAAACGCAATCCTTTACCGATGAAAACCCGGAATCTAGACTCATTAGAGCCGAGTTATGGTATGGTATACATCATGAAATGATTAATAGTCTTGCTGATTTCTTTGTACGACGAACCGGTAGACTGTATTTTAATATTTCTAGTGTTGCAAAATATGAATCGCTTATAATTAAAGATTGTACGCAATACCTAAATTGGGATGCTGCTCGCATTGCAAAAGAAAAAGAAACATTAAGCATTCTTGTAAAAGATGCTACTCACTTTTATGATGCGGAATTGAAATAAAGCTTCTTAAAAATTAAAACCGAAACTACCTGTAATACCAAATTTTCTGGCATCTGGATAATTTGTTTTGTCTAGATAATTTCCTCTAAAATTAAAATCGATTCTAAAGACTTTAAAGATGTTATCTATACCAAAACTGTATTCATAGTACGCTTTGCTACTTGGTGCTTTATAAACTAACCCTGAAGCATTAAGTGCTCTGTTTTCATTGGAAACTTCACCAACAACCGCTCTAAATCCAACTATCTCTCTCCAGTTTAACTTACGTAAAAAAGGAATTCTCGAAAAGAAGCGACCATTAAAATTATGTTGTATATGCATAGATGCATACGTATCTGTTACAAACTCGTAATAATCTAAGTTAGAAAAGGTGTTATAAATAGAGAAATAACTCTGGTTTCCAGGAACGACACTTAATAGTCCTAACGGAACTTCCCCAAAGGTTTTTCCTACTTCTAGTGTAGTGTATAATCTTCCTAAACCACCAACAGACCAAGGCTGTAAGTATGAGAATTGTAGTTTAGTATAATCAAAATCACTTTTAAACATGTTTTGATTACCATTGCTTACTTGTGCAAATATTCTTGCAAAATTATCATTTGCTTCTCGACGTTCTACACCATAACCTGTCATCTTTCTTTTCGGAAAATAAGAAACAGATAAAGAACTTTCAAATTGTTTTACTTCGGACTCTACTCCTGTTGGTGTATTATAATCTAAACTAAACGTTGGCGATGCCGATTCTAAAGTTCTGTAGTTTCCGCTTAATCTAAAAACCACATTTCTTACCGGTTCCATTTCTACGGCAAGACTGGTTAGATTAATAGACGTTAGTTTATCATTAGTTCCAGTTCCTACAATGGATGACGACGCTAAGCTTCGACCTAAAACATCGGTGGATGTGGTTAAGCTTGCTCCTATTTGTTCTACATCTCTTCGGTTTCCACCAGAAATAATAAATCTATTTTTTTTGTTTAAAAGTACTTTTCCAGAAATACCATATTTAAACTTATCGTCTTTAAAACCATAAGCGGTATATCCTTCTATACGCCAAAGATCATTTTGTCCGAAATACGTTCTTCCTCCGGCTCTTAATCGCACACCTTCTACTTCATTAAAACCAAAAGTGGAAAATATGGGTCCGTAATCTAAATTTAAACTTGGCATTTCTATATATCCGGATGCCAGAATGCTTCCTACATTATAAAGACGCTTAAACTTTTTAACGGTTTTTAAAGTGTCTAGCATTTTATAAACCCCTTTTTCGTCTTTACTTAAAGCTTCCATTCGGTTATCTTCCCAAAAGTCGTCTTCTCTATTATAGACATCCTTATCGTAATTATACACTTCCTGACTGTAGAATTTTTCGTCTTTCGGAATATCAAAAGCATAATTATCATACAAGGTAGTACGCTTACCGTAAACACCACGAGCTTCTTCCTTTTTATTAAAAGAGAAATCCGACATAAAATAATCTCGTTTTAACAATAATAACGAATCATTTAATACATCAAATTCTTGCTCTATATAAATTTCTTTTACCCAGTTTATATTGGCGCTTTTAGAAGCTTGCATGTTAATTTCTTTGATTGCATACGTAGTATCTGCAACCCAAAAATCTCCTTTAAAGGTCAATTCATTTTTACGTCTTGGATAATAGATGATGTTGTAACACCATTTATTATCTCTGTATGTACTATCGGATAAAACGTAATTATAAGTATTTATTCCTGTTCTAGAAATTGGACTAACAAAACTCTTATCAAAAAACTTAAGGTAGTTATCATAAATATCAAACTCAGAATACAGATCATTTACAAAATCAATAATGACTTGATTATCGCTAAAACCAGAGTTTTTATTTCCTAGTAAATCTATTTTTTCTTTATTAATCGTATTGTCTCCATAAATTTTAGAAACGGCTTCATTAATAAAAATTGGTAAGTATGTTTTTCCTGTAACACGAGAAGTATCTACCTCATCAAATACAAACTCCATACCTTTAAATAACTTACTTTTAATAAGGGAACTATCTATGGTATTAAGATCAAACTCTACTTTTTCGTATTTATCGTATTCGTACTGTTTGAATTGTTTTAAACCATTCTTTCGTTTGTGCTCCCAGACTTTTTTAAGAATAGCGATTGCAGGGTTTTCAGATTCTTTTTTAGACTGTTTTCCGGTAACAATAACCACTTCATCTAAGGATCCTTCTTCTTCTTTTAGAATAAATTTAAGATCGTAATTAACTCGCTTTTCTAGAGGAACATTTAAAGTAGAAAAACCAATAAAGGAAACAAAAACAGTATCCCAAGTGGCATCAGACTCTAAATAAAAAGTTCCGTTTTCATCTGTTATTGTACCTTCGGAAGAACCTTTAAATATCACATTTGCAAATGCTACTGGCTCATTAAATTCATCGTATACTTTACCACTAACTTTGGTTTGTGCTACTACGGAAACAATTCCGAAAAGAAACAATAAGAGAATTAATTTATACTTCATCTATTCCATCTAATTTCATTATACAAAAAAAACTTCATCAACAATGTTGCCAATGAAGTTTATATAACGAAAGAAATTAGTTTTTATTTATACATTACTTTTTTCACCGCTTTAACAACGTCGTCACTATTTGGTAACCATTCTGCTAATAAAACTGGTGAATACGGTGCAGGAGTATCTGCGGTATTTATTTTTATAATTGGTGCATCTAAGTAATCAAAAGCTTGTGCTTGTACTTGGTATGTAATTTCTGTAGATACGTTTCCAAATGGCCACGCTTCTTCTAAAATAACCAATCTATTTGTTTTTTTAACCGACGTTAAAATAGTGTTCATATCTAAAGGTCTTACGGTACGTAAATCAATTACTTCGCAAGAAATTCCGTCTTTAGCTAATTCGTCTGCAGCTTTGTATGCATCTTTAATAATTTTACCAAAAGATACAATCGTTACATCTGTTCCTTCTCTTTTTACTTCTGCAACTCCAATAGGAATTACATATTCTCCTTCTGGTACTTCTCCTTTATCCCCATACATTTGCTCACTTTCCATGAAAATAACTGGATCGTCATCACGAATAGCAGCTTTTAATAAACCTTTTGCATCATAAGGATTAGAAGGTACAATTACTTTTAAACCTGGAGTATTTGCAAACCAGCTTTCAAAAGCTTGTGAGTGTGTTGCTCCTAATTGTCCTGCAGATCCTGTTGGGCCACGAAAAACGATAGGACATTTAAATTGTCCGCCAGACATTTGTCTAATCTTAGCAGCATTATTTATAATTTGATCAATACCAACTAAAGCGAAATTAAAAGTCATAAACTCTACAATAGGTCTGTTTCCAGTCATGGTAGAACCAACAGCAATACCAGAAAAACCAAGTTCAGCAATTGGCGTATCAATTACACGCTTAGCACCAAATTCATCAAGCATTCCTTTACTGGCTTTGTAAGCACCATTATATTCTGCTACTTCTTCTCCCATTAAGTAAATACTTTCATCTCTGCGCATTTCTTCGCTCATGGCTTCGCAAATAGCTTCTCTAAATTGTATAGTCTTCATTCGTGTTCTTGTTTTATATTCTGAAAAAATGAAATTTTTGAACCATATACTAGTATAAAAGATACGGTATGTATTACCAATTTCATGTACATCAATTATTAATAGCAACAAAAATAGCAATAAAAGAAAAACTTTCTTAGAAAGATTTGTTTAAAATTTACTATGCACGCATAGTAAATAATCAAAATATTATAATTAACTTCGTAGCCTAGAAAATAAAGCCTAGAATTTTAACTCTTATAATGTCAAACGATATCGTTATAGTTCTAGCCTTTACAAAAAATACAATTTTAATTTAATTATATAATTATGAAAATTTTAGTGTGTATCAGTCACGTTCCTGACACGACATCAAAAATTAATTTTACAGAAGGAGATACAAAATTTGACACCAATGGTGTACAATTTGTAATTAATCCGAATGATGAGTTTGGTTTAACTCGTGCCATGTGGTTTAAAGAAAAGCAAGGTGCTACTGTAACTGTTGTTAATGTTGGAGGTCCAGAAACAGAACCTACTTTACGTAAAGCTTTAGCCATTGGTGCAGATGAAGCCATTCGAGTAAATACCGAAGCTACAGATGGTTTTGCAGTTGCAAAACAATTAACTAAAGTAATACAAGATGGAGGTTATGATTTAGTAATTGCTGGTCGTGAATCTATTGATTATAATGGTGGAATGGTTCCAGGAATGATCGCCGGACTTACCAATGCTAATTTTGTAAATAACTGTATTAGTCTTGAAATAGAAGGTACAAACGCAACTGCTACCAGAGAAATTGATGGCGGAAAAGAAACCGTTACTACGGCATTGCCATTAGTAATTGGAGGACAAAAAGGATTAGTAGAAGAAAGTGATTTACGTATTCCAAACATGAGAGGAATCATGATGGCTCGTAAAAAACCGTTACAAGTTGTTGAACCTGTTACTACAGAATCAGAAACTACATCTGTAAGTTTTGAAAAACCTGCTCCTAAAGGTGCAGTAACTCTTGTAGCTCCAGATAATTTAGACGAATTAGTAAGCCTACTTCACAACGAAGCTAAGGTGATTTAGTTGTAAATAAAATGAGCCCCAATTTGATTTGGGATCTTTTTAAAGTTTACGAAATCATTAATGAGATTTCCACCTTCGTGGAAATAAAAAACAAAGAATATATTATGTCCGTTTTAGTATATACAGAATCAGAACAAGGAAAATTTAAAAAAGTAGCTTTAGAAGTTGCTTCTTACGCAAAAGCTGTTGCCAACCAATTAGGTACAACAGTAACCGCGGTAACTATTAATACTAGTGATTCTAGTGCCTTAGGAAACTATGGTGTTGACAAAGTATTAAACGTTACTAACCCAGCATTAGACGCTTTTAATGCAAATGCATATGCCGATGTGATAAAGCAAGCTGCTGAAAAAGAAGGAGCAAAAGTAGTTATTGTAAGCTCTAGTGCAGACAGTAAATATTTAGCGCCATTATTAGCCGTTGGTTTACACGCTGGATTTGCTTCCAATGTGATTGAAGCACCTTCAAGTACTTCTCCATTTACGGTAAAACGTACTGCTTTCACAAATAAAGCATTCAACATAACAACCATTAATACCGATGTAAAATTGGTTGCTGTATCTAATAATTCTTTCGGATTAGTAGAAAATACAGGAAGCGCTTCCGCGGAAGACTTTGCTCCTGCTATTCCAGATTTTGCAGTAAATGTGCAATCGGTAGATAAAGCAAGTGATAAAGTAAGTATTGCAGATGCCGAAATAGTAGTTTCTGCTGGTCGTGGATTAAAAGGTCCTGAAAACTGGGGAATGATTGAAGAGTTAGCCGATGTACTTGGTGCAGCTACAGCTTGTTCTAAACCAGTTAGTGACTTAGGTTGGAGACCACATAGTGAACACGTAGGACAAACAGGAAAACCTGTAGCGTCTAACTTATACATTGCTATTGGTATTTCTGGAGCAATACAACACTTGGCTGGAATTAATGCAAGTAAAGTAAAAGTAGTAATTAACACAGATCCCGAAGCACCTTTCTTTAAAGCTGCAGACTACGGTGTTGTTGGTGATGCTTTTGAAGTAGTTCCTGCTTTAATCGAAAAATTAAAAGCCTTTAAGGCGCAACAATAAATATTTTTTTTATAAATTGTAGCAGAACTCTTTTTATTTTTTTTGCATTTAAGCGAAAATTAGGTATTTTTAATTTAAATAAAATCTTTTTTAAATTGCATAGCATCGCTACGGAAAGAAAAAAGGTGAATTTTAAGTTTAAAAGAACCATTTTTTAGCAAATGAAAAAAGTTTAAAAGCGTTCACTAATAAAAAGGACTGTTTAAATTTTGTTTTGTCCTAATTTAAACAGTCTTTTGCGTTTTATATTATGAGCTTAGTCAAGTTAAACATAAAAGGTATTTCGTATAGCCAAACTCAAAATGGCGCTTATGCCTTGATTTTAAATGAAGTGGATGGAGACAGAAAACTCCCAATAGTTATTGGTGCTTTCGAGGCCCAGTCTATTGCTATTGCTTTAGAAAAGGAAATTCGTCCACCAAGACCACTCACACACGATTTATTCAAAAATTTTGCAGATCGATTTGATATTGTTGTAAAACAAGTAATCATTCATAAACTAGTAGATGGCGTTTTCTATTCTAGTTTAATTTGTGAACGCGATAAAATTGAAGAAATTATTGACGCCAGAACAAGTGATGCGATTGCATTAGCTCTACGTTTTCAAGCACCTATTTTTACGTACAAAAACATTTTGGACAAGGCCGGAATTTATTTAAAAGTAAATCCGGAAAAAGAAGAAGATATTCTAGGAGAAGATATTCTTGTAGATGCTTTAGTTGCTGAAGAATTAGAAACGGAATCGCCTAGCGAAACCTTTGCTAGTAAAACCATTGAAGATCTACACAACATGTTAGACGAAGCAGTTGCTAATGAAGACTATGAAAAAGCAGCGCACATAAGAGATGAAATCTCTAAAAGATAACTAAACACCACCACATGAAACGAGCTTGCTAAAAAGTTTTTCCTCCAAGAGAACAATTAATAGCGAACAGCATGTGACGAATAAAAACAATAAATATAAACACATGAAAAATTTTGTATTAGCTATTGTAGCTATTTTTTTTGGATTTTCTACAAGTATCGCACAAGACCTAGAAAAAAAATGGATAGCAAATAACCAAAATAATAGTTTTGAAACCTTAGAACTAATCGAAGGTGAATTTAATACAGCAAATGCTTCCGGAGATTATATACACCAAAACAACTTATTGGTTTTTTACTACAACCAACCAAACGACACCATAAGACGTTACAAAATTAAGGAGCATACCGATTCTACTTTAGTGTTTTCTGAAAGAAACACGGACTTTCATTTTACAGCAGTAAACGAAGAAGTACCGATGCCAATAGAAAACAACGTCGAACCAACAGACACCATTATAGAAAGTCGAGGCTTTTCTATGCAAAGTTTATGGCGAGGTGCACTAGGAATGATTTCTCTTTTAGTACTAGCATTTCTTTTTAGTAATAACAAGAAAGCAATAAACTGGAAAACGGTTGGACTTGGCTTGGTATTTCAACTTATAATAGCTGTTGGGGTTTTAAAAGTTCCTTTTGTTCAAAGTATATTTGAATGGATTGGTGGTCTATTTGTAAGTGTACTAGATTTCACAAGAGCAGGAAGTAAATTCCTATTTGATGGTTTAGTAGTAGATATGGATACCTTTGGATTCATTTTCGCATTTCAAGTATTACCAACGATTATATTCTTTTCAGCATTAACATCGCTCCTATTTTATTTAGGAATTATTCAAAAAGTAGTGAAGTTTTTTGGTATCGTTTTATCTAAAGTCTTAAAGATTTCAGGTGCGGAAAGTTTAAGTGTTGCCGGAAATATTTTTCTTGGACAAACAGAAGCTCCTTTATTAATTAAGGCGTATTTAGAGAAAATGAACAAATCGGAAATACTCCTAGTTATGATCGGTGGTATGGCAACAGTTGCTGGTGCGGTACTTGCAGCATACATTGGTTTTCTTGGTGGTGACGATCCGGTTTTAAGATTACAATTTGCAAAACATTTACTAGCAGCTTCTGTAATGGCAGCTCCTGGTGCTATTGTCGTTTCTAAAATATTATATCCGCAAACCGAAGAAATAAATACCGATGTAAGTGTTTCTTCCGAAAAAATTGGTTCTAACATTTTAGATGCCATAGCTAATGGTACCACCGAAGGATTAAAACTAGCAGTAAATGTTGGTGCCATGCTTTTAGTATTTGTAGCTTTTATAGCCATGGTAAATGGTATTCTTGGTTGGGTTGGAGATATTACAACCATAAACGCATGGATCGCTTCCAACACAGCATATCAAAGTTTATCCTTAGAACTTATTCTGGGTTATATATTTGCACCATTAATGTGGTTAATAGGTGTCGCTACCGTAGATATGACTTTAATGGGACAGCTTTTAGGTATCAAATTAGCAGCAAGTGAATTTGTTGGATACATACAATTAGTAGACTTAAAAGATGTAGCAAGCGCAACACATTTAACCTATAACAAGTCTATTATCATGGCAACTTATATGTTATGTGGTTTTGCAAACTTTGCTTCCATCGGAATTCAAATTGGAGGTATTGGATCTATTGCTCCAGGACAACGTAAAACATTATCCGAATTAGGTATAAAAGCCTTAATTGGAGGTACTATTGCATCGCTTATGTCTGCAACCATTGCAGGTATGATAATAGGCTAGTGTCGAATTGCCACAGCTAAATTATTAATAACGGTTCGAGAAAATCGTTAATAACTTTATAATATAAATAAGAGCTTCAATTCATTAGATTTGAAGCTTTTCTTTATTTTAGCTTTTAGTGTCATGCTGAATTTATTTCAGCACCTTTCGTATAATTAAAAAGAGATTTCCGCTTTCGCGGAAAGTAAACATGAAACAATATTTAGATCTAGTACAACACGTTTTAGATAACGGAAACGAAAAAGGAGATAGAACAGGAACCGGAACAAAAAGTGTATTTGGTCACCAAATGCGTTTTGATTTGAGCGAAGGTTTTCCAATGGTTACTACTAAAAAACTGCACTTAAAATCTATAATCTACGAATTACTTTGGTTTTTAAAAGGCGATACCAATATTAATTACCTTACCGAAAATGGTGTAAAAATATGGAATAGTTGGGCAGACGAAAATGGCGACTTAGGTCCTGTTTATGGGCACCAATGGCGTAACTGGAATGATGATGAAATCGATCAAATAAAAGAAGTTATTCAGGCTTTAAAGACAAATCCAAATAGTAGAAGAATGTTAGTTTCTGCCTGGAACCCTTCAGTTTTACCAGATAATTCTAAAACCTTTAGTGAAAACGTTGCCGATGGTAAAGCTGCGCTTCCTCCTTGTCACGCTTTCTTTCAGTTTTATGTAGCAGATGGTAAATTATCTTGTCAACTATACCAACGTAGTGCAGATATCTTCTTAGGCGTTCCATTTAACATTGCATCATATGCATTATTCACTATGATGATGGCGCAAGTTTGTGGTTACCAAGCAGGAGATTTTATTCACACTTTTGGTGATGCACATATTTATAGCAACCATATCGAGCAATTAGAATTACAATTATCTCGCGAAACTAGAACGCTTCCTAAAATGAAAATCAATCCAGATGTAAAAGATATTTTTGACTTTACTTTTGATGACTTCACTCTGGAAGATTATAATCCACATCCACATATTAAAGGTGCAGTTGCTATTTAATTTTTAAAAGCCCCAAATGAAATACTTATACCTTTTTGTATGCTTATGGTGTACCACATTTTCGTTTTCGCAAGACAATCCTACAAAGAAGGAGGAAGTCACAGAAGCATCTAAAGAAGCCCCATTTCAAGTAATTGAAAATGTACCCATTTACTCAGGTTGTGATGAAAACATGGGAAACCTAGCACTTAAACAATGTATGAGTTCTAAAATGACTACTTTGGTTAATAAAAACTTTAACACAAAACTAGCACAATCCCTTAATCTTTCTCCTGGTAAACATAGAATTAGTGTACAGTTCAAAGTAGACACAAAAGGTAATGTAATTGATGTTAGAGCAAGAGCGCCACATCCAACACTAGAAAAAGAAGCCATTCGGGTAACCAAATTAATACCCCAACTAGATAAACCAGGTTATCAAAAAGGAAAACCGGTTATTGTACCTTATGGGTTTCCAATAAGTTTTATAGTAGATGATGGGCCTAAAGTTTCCACTACTTCTTCCTCAGAAGAAAAAACAAATAAAGTAGATAGCTATCCCGTATACAGAAGTTGTAGTGAAAAGCTAGATTATCAAGGCACAAAAAGTTGTACTACAGAAAAAATAGTAGATTTTATTAAACTGGGATTTAATTATGAATTAGCAGACAAATTATTTCCGCTTGACGAGTCTACACAGTTTTTAGTAGAATTTACAATAGATGAAAAAGGGAAGACCAAAAACATTACAGCTAAAGCGCATAAAAAAGAAATTGCTGCCGAAGCGATTAAACTTTTAAAACGACTTCCTAAAATGAAAAAACCGGGGTATTTAAATGGCGAACCTGTTGCAGTTCCATTCCGGATTTTAATGACTATTTATTTTTAATAGCTTCCATTTTTCTAAAAAACAGAAAACAAAAAAAGGTGTATTCCTACTAAGAATACACCTTTTATGTTTTACTGTACATGGATTACAAATTTATCACACTATTGTCTGATGCAGCAAACTCATTCCAAACAAAAGCATCTGCTTGTTCCTCGTTTTGCCATTGTCCGTCAACAACATATTTAAATTCATAAGAACTACCACTTTCTAAGTTTACTGTTCCTTTAAATGTTCCGTTTTTTAATTTTTGTAAAGGTTCTGCTTTTGCATCCCAATTGTTCCAATTTCCTACCACTAAAACTTCATTTGCTTCTTTAGCAGGAACTGTAAATGTTACTTTACAAACTGGCTTACTTTTTAAAAATTGTTTCTTAATTGCCATAATATTATTGTTTTAACTACTTCAAAATTAAATAAGAAAGTTAGAGGTATCAAAAAAATAAATAAGTAATTTTGAATTATTATTCTATTACTAAAAATCATTCTTTAAAAATATTTATTTCCTATAAAATTAACTCGTATTTAAAGAAATCAATAATTAGTAAGTCGATATAAAATACTGAAAATCAAACGAAAACGGTTGCGAAAACCTAAAAATAATTAAGTAAATTTACTTTATAAACGTAAGAAATATGTTTGGTAAAAAGAAAAACAAACCACAAATAGACCAAGAGCAATTACAACTGATACAAAATGCGCAACGCAGAATAAAACAGAAAAAACGCTTTTATTCTCATGCCATCGTATTTGCAATTTTTGGTTTAATATTATACACTTTTAATGTTGGTTTACAATTAGCAGATGAATTTACGCTAGCAACACTTCCATGGTCTGTTGTAATCATTGCGGTTTGGTTTGTGCTATTATTTTGGCATTTTTTAAATGTGTTTTTGTTTCAAACTTTTATGGGAAAAGAATGGGAAGAAAAACAGCTAGAAAAACTGGTAAGCAAGCAACAAGCACGTATTGAAAAATTAAAAATAAATCTTAAAAAAGAAGCGCCACATATTGCAGAAACAGAAATTTACAATGAAGATTTAGCAGCTAAAAAACAAGTATTAACTATTATTGTTGCTGCTGGAGAAAACGATGCTATTGGTAAAGACAATAAACTTATTTGGCATTTACGTGACGATTTAGTGCGCTTTAAAGCACTTACTTCTGGACACCATATCATCATGGGAAGAAAAACGTTTGAAAGCTTCCCAAAACCATTGCCAAACAGAACGCATGTTGTAATATCTAGGCAAGCAGATTATCAAGTACCAGCAGGTGTTCTTGTAGTAAACTCTTTAGAAAAAGCAATTGCAATCTCTAAAAGCGATAGCAATCCTTTTATTATTGGTGGTGGCGAAATTTACAAACAAGCCATGCCTTTAGTGGATAAGATTGAAATTACTCGTGTTCATGAAGAGTTTGAAGCAGATACTTTCTTTCCAAAAATAGATCCTAAAATCTGGAAAAAAATCAACGACAAATATCATGTAAAAGATGAAAACCATAAGTATGAGTTTTCGTTTTTGACTTATGAGAAGAAATAATTCACATTCACTTCCTTTTAATTAGTTATACCCTTTGTACAAAAGATGATTGAAAAGCTTCAGAATACCGATATAGAAATATCTAAAAAAATACGTTCTGTTTTTCAATCGTCGTATAAAATAGAAGCCGAATTATTAAACGCAGTCGATTTTCCTCCTTTAAAAAGAACGCTTGAAAACTTTGTAAATAGTAGCACAGCATTTTTCGGATATATAAAAACCAAAGAACTAGCAGGCGTAATTGAAATTAATCATACCAAGGATTTTACTTCGATTAATAGCTTAGTGGTCGATCCAAACTTTTTTAGGCAAGGAGTTGCTAGAAAATTAATGGAATTTGTTTTTAACACTTTTGATTCTAATCTTTTTCTTGTAGAAACCGGACTAGAAAACGGACCAGCAATCGCTCTATATGAAAAATTTGGGTTTAAAGAAGTCAAACAATGGGATACGGATCACGGCGTTAGAAAAATAAAAATGGAGCATAAACGAGGTAACTAATCGATACCTATTTAATGTTGTATTGGTGCTAACTTTTCCGGTAGCACACGCAAAGTCTATACCAATTCCCTCCCAGAATCTTTAATCAGCTTCCACAAAGCAAACCGAATCTACTTTTAGTCTTTATTTAACAAGTAAAACATACCGACTAGTATTTTTTTGATATACCTTTGTAGTATGCAACAGGAATTAAAATCGGAACTGACAAGACAAAACATTCTAAACGAATCGTTTAAGCTGTTTTATGAAAACGGTTTTAAAACTACGAGTGTAGATAAAATAATGAAAGCGACCAAACTTACTAAAGGCGCTTTTTATCACCACTACAAAAACAAAAAGGAACTTGGTCTTGCCGTAATTAGTTTAAAACTAGAAAAAAGAGTTTGTGAAGGAATGATTCTTCCTTTATATAAAACTGGTAATGCCTTAGAAATTTTAGAAGACACTTTTGTAGAACGCTTAAAGTCTTTTCCTGTATATGATAAGCAACACGGTTGCCCAATGAATAATTTTATAAATGAAATTGGAGATCTCGAAATTGCATATCAAATGGCTTTACGAAGTATTATTGAAGAGTGGAAAACAGCATTAATAAACCTAATAGATCGCGGTAAAACGGAAAAAACAATTAATGAAAGCATCTCTAGTACTGCAGTAGCTGTTTATCTCATTAGTGCTTTTGAAGGTATTCGCGGTATTAGAAAACTATATGATAACGATGCCATTTTGGATGAATATATAGTAGGCCTTTCCTTATACTTAAAACAAATAAAAATTTAATTTTTTTTATCTAAAAACATACCTATTAGTATGTTTTAAAAACTAATATATAATGAAAAACGAAAAAAACAATAGAAGAGACTTTTTAAAAAAGGCAGCACTAGTAGGTTTAGCCGCTCCGCATTTAGCTTTTAATACTACTTCCACGGAACCTATAAAAAAAGAAACTAGCAACATACGACCTAAAGTATTATTCTTTGACGTAAACGAAACCTTACTAGACCTTACTGCAATGAAAGACAGTGTTGGTAAAGTTCTAGGGAACAGAAGTGATTTATTACCGCTATGGTTTACAACCATGCTGCAATACTCGCTAGTTTCGACAGTAGGAAGACAATACAACGATTTTGGAATTATTGGTGCCGCAGCATTACAAATGGTCGCTTCCAATCACGGCATTAACTTATCAGAAACAGATGCAAAAGAAGCTATTTTAGGTCCGATACGATCTCTACCTGCACATCCAGAAGTAAAAGCCGCCCTTCAAAATTTAAAAGATGCGGGCTATAAACTAGTATCCTTTACCAATTCTTCTAACAAAGGCGTACAAACTCAATTTGAAAATGCTGGATTAATTGATTTCTTTGATGACCGTTTAAGTATCGAAGACATCGGTAAATTCAAACCACATACTGATGCTTACGATTGGGCAGCGCGAAAAATGGGTGTTGCACCTAATGAGTGCTTGCTAATCGCAGCGCATGGTTGGGATATTGCAGGTGCACTTTGGGCAAATTGGAGAGCTGCTTTTATTAGCCGACCAGGAGCGCAATTATATCCTTTAGCTGAAAAGCCAGAAATTGTTGCATCCAATTTAACAGAGATTGCAAATAAATTGATAGCTTTAAAATAAATTGTAAATCCACTAACACTTAAACTATAAACACATGAAACTAGATAGCAAAGTAGTAATAGTAACAGGTTCCTCTAAAGGAATAGGAAAAGAAATCGCAACGCTTTTAGCTGAAAATGGAGCAAAAGTAGTTGTAAATCATTCCAATAGTGAAGCAGAAGCTAATGCTACTGTAGCTGCTATTTTAAAAAGTGGAGGTTCCGCTATTTCTGTACAAGCAGATGTAAGTAAAAAACAAGAGGTTACTGCGCTATTTGACCAAGCTATAGCTGCATTTGGTAAAGTAGATGTATTAATAAATAATGCAGGTATTATGATTTCTAAAGAATTAAAAGATAATACCGAAGCCGATTTTACTAAACAATTTAATGTCAACGTAAAAGGTGTTTTTAACACGCTACAGGAAGCTAGCAGTAAATTAGCAGACAACGGAAACATAATCAACATATCTTCTAGTACCGTAAAATTAATGTTTCCTACTTATGCATTATATTCTGCAACCAAAGCTGCTGTAGAACAAATGACACGTGTATTTTCTAAAGAAATAGGAAGAGGAATATCTGTAAATGCACTGGCTCCTGGAGCAACAGAAACCGAATTATTCCTAAAAGGAAAATCCCAAGAATTTATAGATAAACTTAGCAGCATGAATGCTTTCAATCGCCTTGCAAAACCAATTGATATTGCTAAAGTGGCTTTATTTTTAGCAAGTGACGATTCCAAATGGATTTCGGGTCAAGTAATTGGAGCTAATGGAGCACTGGTATAATTCAAAACTCTAAAATCTTTAATTCGCTATCGCAATTTTTCATAAATTCGCAGTATGATTAAAGACATCCAACTTCGTGTTTCCTTAAAGGAAGAAGAAATACCAAATATCCTATTAAAGAAAGCTTCCAAGAACTTAGGCATTCCTTATGGCGATATTTCAGGAATTAAAGTATTACGCAAATCCATTGATGCACGTAAAGCTAAAATCATCTTTAATTATAAAGTTGCTGTTTATATAAAAGAACCGGTTCCTCAAAATTCAGAATATACTTTTGAATACAAAGATGTTTCTAATGCAAAACCGATTCATATTATTGGTTTTGGTCCTGCAGGAATGTATGCCGCTTTGCGTTGTATTGAATTAGGCTTTAAACCAATTGTTTTAGAACGCGGAAAAAATGTGCAAGACAGACGTCGCGATTTAAAAGCGATTAACCAAGATCATTTTGTAAACGAAGATTCTAATTATTGCTTTGGTGAAGGTGGCGCAGGAACGTATAGTGACGGGAAACTATACACGCGTAGTTTAAAGCGTGGTGATGTAAGACGTATTTTTGAAAACCTTGTTTTTCATGGTGCAACCGATCAGATTTTAGTAGATGCTCATCCACATATTGGAACCAATAAGCTTCCTAAAGTAGTTACTAATATTAGAGAAACCATTTTAAAGTTTGGTGGCGAAATTCATTTTGATTCTCGTGTCACCGATTTTGTTATAAAAAACAATGCCGTTCAAGCCATTCAATTACAAAATGGTAACGAGCTCACTGCAAATCGCGTGATCTTGGCTACGGGGCATTCGGCTCGTGATATTTACTATTTATTGCACAAAAAGGAAATCGCTTTACAAGCAAAATCTTTTGCAATGGGCGTTCGTGTAGAGCATCCACAACATATTATAGATTCTATTCAATACCATTGTGAAGGTACGCGTAACGAGTTACTTCCTGCGGCTGCATACAGTTTGGTACATCAGGTAAATGACCGAGGCGTATATTCTTTTTGTATGTGTCCTGGCGGATTTATAGTTCCTGCAGCTACCGCTAATGGCGAAGTAGTTGTAAATGGCATGTCGCCTTCTAAACGAAATAACGAGTTTGCAAATTCGGGTATTGTTGTCGAAATTAACGTGGATAAAGATTTACCTAAATATGAAAAATTTGGTGTTTTAAAAGGATTAGAATACCAAAAGGATTTTGAAAAACTAGCCTTTAATGCTGGCGGAAGAAGTCAAGCTGCTCCCGCACAACGTTTAACCGATTTTGTAGAAGGAAATTTATCTGCAAGTTTAAATCCAACTTCCTATCAACCAGGACTGCATTCGGCACCATTACATTCTTTATTTCCTAAATTTATAGGAAGTAGATTACGTCAAGGTTTTAAAGCTTTCGGATCTAAAATGAATGGTTTCTATACTGCGGAAGCCAATATTATTGGTGTGGAGTCTAGAACTTCATCTCCTGTAAATATTCCAAGAAACGAAAACTTAGAGCATCCAGAAATTATCGGACTTTTCCCTTGTGGTGAAGGTGGTGGTTATGCTGGTGGAATTGTTTCTGCTGCAATGGATGGAGAACGCTGTGCAGAATCTGCCATTGTTGGTTTGTAAATTCAGAATAAAATCGTTGCACTTAAAGAAACAAGAATAAAGACAAGTAATGTGGATATACGGTCTTCATTTTCAAAATCACTAAAAAGAAAAGTCTTAATTCTATTATCTAAAAGCGAAGCGCTCTAGCTTCTAAAAAAAAAACTTATTTTTGCAACTCAAAATAAAAACAAATGAACGCATATATATTTCCAGGTCAAGGCGCACAATTCTCAGGAATGGGTTTAGACCTTTACGAAAACTCTCCAGAAGCACAACATTTATTTGAAGATGCGAATGCCATTTTAGGATTCAACATTACAGATATTATGTTTGAAGGTACTGCAGAAGCTTTAAAAGAAACCAAAGTAACACAACCTGCTATCTTTTTACACTCTGTAATTTTAGCTAAAACATTAGGAGAAAGCTTTAAACCGGATATGGTTGCCGGGCATTCTTTAGGTGAATTTTCTGCGCTAGTTGCTGCAGGAGCTTTAACTTTTGAAGACGGATTACGCTTAGTATCTAAACGTGCTTTAGCCATGCAAAAAGCTTGTGAAATACAACCAAGTACTATGGCTGCTGTTTTAGGTTTAGAAGATAAAGTGGTAGAAGATATTTGTGCAAAAACGGAAGGTATTGTAGTTGCTGCAAATTATAACTGTCCGGGGCAATTAGTAATCTCTGGTGAGATAGATGCCATTAACCGTGCTTGTGAAGCGATGAAAGAAGCTGGAGCAAGACGTGCTTTAGTGCTTCCTGTTGGTGGTGCATTTCACTCGCCAATGATGGAACCTGCAAGAGAAGAATTAGCGGCTGCCATAGAAAACACAACGTTTAGCAAACCAAATTGCCCAATTTATCAAAACGTTACGGCAAGTGCTACAATGGATGAAGAAGAAATAAAAAAGAATTTAATATCACAACTTACCGCTCCTGTACGTTGGACACAATCGGTACAACAAATGATTGTGGATGGTGCCACCTTATTTACAGAAGTAGGACCAGGAAAAGTGTTACAAGGATTGGTTAAAAAAATTAATAGAGAAGCGCAAACAGCTACTGCAACTATAGAAACTGAAGCTTAATGAAACGTTCTTTATTTATTGCATTTTTAATTATTTTTAATATTATTATTGACCAAGTTTCTAAAATTTGGACACGCGCAAATGTTGTAAAAGGAAGTAAATCTGAAATTATTGGAGACTATCTTACTTTACACAATGTAGAAAACTCTGGTGCTTTTCTAGGAATGGGAAGTGATCTAAACCCCACGATGCGTGCTATATTTTTACTTATTATCCCAGTATCTGTAATGGGCTATGTTTTATTTCTTCTTTTTAGAAATAAAGATTTAGACCAACTTTCTATACTAGGTTTTTGCTGCATTTTAGGTGGTGGAATGGCTAATATTTACGACAGGTTCATGTATGGCTCTGTAACCGACATGTTTCATATAGATCTTGGTGGTGTTTTTAGAACCGGAATTTTTAACGTTGCAGATATGTCTGTAATGCTCGGTTTAGGATTACTTATTCTTGGTAATTTTAAAAAGAAAAAAGCATAAACATTAACACATAAAAAAAGCCTCGAATTATTTCGAGGCTTTTTTTTATTTACTTAGTACACATTCTTCACAGTCTTTTACTTTTCCATAATACGTTTCTCTGTATTTGTGTAGTGTTTTAATAGGAATACCAAGTAGTTGCTTTTTAATATACGTTACTTTGGCACTAACTCGTCCCATTTTGGGAGCGAATCTGTTTTCTTGTCTTGTCTGACGCTTTACTGCAATCCATTTCATTGTTTTATCATTTTCATTAACTACAAAGAAAACAAGAATATACACCAATCCCGAATCTACAATACTAAAATATTGTTAATCAGCTAATTAATAAAAATCACACACCTATCGGTACAATCTATTGCGTATTTGATAATAGAACAGCAAATGCATTATGATATTTTAAACGGCATTTAGACTTTTTTGCCATTGCCAAGACGATAGAATAGCGTCTTCTAAATTATATTGTGCTTTCCAACCTAGAACTTCATTTGCTTTTGTGGTGTCTGCATAAGCAGAGACAACATCTCCAGAACGCCTATTTACTATTTTATAGTTTAGTTTCTGATTCGTAACTTTTTCAAAAGCTTGAATAACCTCTAAAACGGAACTTCCTGTCCCTGTTCCTAAATTAAAGACTTCAAAATTAGAAGTATTCTTATTCTTTAACAAACGTTGTAAAGCAATAACATGTGCTTTTGCAACATCTACAACATGAATATAATCTCTTATACACGTTCCATCTATAGTTGGATAATCATCCCCAAAAACAGAAAGCTCCTCCCGTATTCCAGCAGCTGTTTGCATGATATAAGGAATTAAATTTTGTGGAACACCTATTGGTAGCTCGCCAATTATAGCACTTTCATGCGCTCCTATGGGATTGAAATAGCGCAAGGAAATGGCTTTTATTTTAGCATTTACCTTGCACGTATCTTGTATAATCTCTTCTCCTATTTGCTTGGTGTTTCCATAAGGAGATTCAGCCATTTTAATTGGCGCCCCTTCTGTAATTGGCATAACGTCTGCTTGCGCATAAACCGTACAAGAAGAACTAAAAATAAAATTAGAAACATTTAATTTTTCTAACTCTTGCAATACATAAACAAGTGTATTAATATTATTTTCATAATACAGTAATGGTTTTTCTACACTCTCGCCTACTGCTTTACTAGCTGCAAAATGTATTACACCTTGTATGTCTTGATGTTGTTTAAAAAATGTTTGTACTTGTACTTTATCTTTTAAATCTAACTTTTCAAAAATTGGTGTTTTACCCGATATCGCAACGATTCCTTTTAAAACATCTAAAGAGGAATTGGATAGATTATCTATAATCACCACTTGGTATCCTTCATTTTGAAGTTCTACTACCGTATGTGAACCTATAAAACCTAAACCTCCTGTGACTAGTACTTTCATTGGCTAATATATGCGTTAAGGATGGAAACGTTATCCTTTTTTTGCTTGCCTATATGGCAAAAAAAGATTTAAGTGTACAGCCTGCCCCTTGCGGGAACGCTCTAATTATTTGCTATAAACTCTTTAATTTTATCTGTGATAAACATTATTTGCTCATCGTCTAACTCGGTATGCATTGGTAAAGAAATCACATCTTTTACGAGTTGATTTGTAACTGGAAAATCTGCCTCGTTATATCTAGCATCTTTATACGCTTTTTGGTTATGTAAAGGAATTGGATAGTACACACCACATGGTATTTCATGACTGTTTAAAAACTTCACCAAGCCATCTCTATCAACATTATTTAGCTTTAAAGTGTATTGATGAAACACATGACAATCACAATCTTCACAAATGGTCGTACACATTTTAGAAACCTGAGGTGTCGTTACATTAGATATACCTTCTAAAGCTTTACTGTATTTTCTTGCTGCAGATTGTCTTGCTTTATTATAGGTATCTAAATGGGGTAATTTAGCATTTAAAACGGCTGCTTGTATAGAATCTAATCTAGAATTCACACCAACTACATCATGGTGATAACGTTCGTACATACCGTGGTTTACAATTCCTCGAATGGTGTGTGCTAATGCATCATCATTCGTGAAAATTGCTCCTCCATCTCCATAACATCCCAAATTTTTAGAAGGAAAAAAGGAAGTAGAAGCAACATGACTTATCGTTCCTGCTTTCGATTTTTTGCCATTGCTGTAGGTGTAGGTTGCACCTATTGCTTGTGCGTTATCTTCAATAACATATAAATTATGTTCTTCGGCAAGTTTCATGATTGCTTCCATATTGGCACATTGACCAAATAAATGCACAGGAACTATCGCCTTTGTTTTTGGTGTTATAGCTTTTTTAATAGCCTCCACACTTATATTAAAGTCATTTGGATCTACATCTACCAAAACAGGAGTTAATTGCAATAATGCGATTACCTCAACAGTAGCAGCAAATGTAAAGTCTGCAGTGATAACTTCATCGCCTGGTTGCAAACCCAAACCCATCATTGCTATTTGCAATGCATCGGTACCATTTGCACAAGGAATAACGTGTTTTACACCTAAATAATCTTCTAAGTTTTTCTGAAACTCATGAACTTTTGGTCCATTAATAAAAGATGCATTATCTATTATTTCTTGAATTGTTGGATTTACAACATCTTTTATACCTGCATATTGACCTTTAAGATCAACCATTTGAATCTTTTTCACATTCTTAAATTTTGAAACCTAAATAATACATTTAGGGGCATTACTATCTCACGAATTTACGAAAAACCATATCGTTTAGCAACGAAGATTAATGAATAATAAATAATTTATTAAATACTAGATATGTATATAATTTAAAAGAAATGTATTTTAGCAATAAACAAAAACTATTGGCTTTCATTTATAACATACTTATTTCTTTAACTTCACTTATTTTAAAAGGAATAGCGCTATTTAACACCAAAATTAGCAAAGGTGTCGAGGGAAGAAAACAGACATTTACTGTTTTAGAAAATAACATTTCACAAACGGATGCTTGCATATGGTTTCATTGTGCATCCTTGGGAGAGTACGAACAAGGACTGCCTGTTTTTAAAGAAATTAGAAAGCTTTATCCTAAGCATAAAATTGTATTGACTTTCTTTTCCCCTTCTGGCTATGAAATACGAAAGAACACCGAAGTAGCAGACGTTGTTGTTTACCTTCCTTTAGATTCTAAGAAAAACGCAAAAAGATTCATAAATCTAGTGCAACCAGACTTGACTATTTTTGTAAAATATGATATTTGGCCTAACTTTTTAAAGGAATTAAAAAAACGCCATTTAAAAGCTATTTTAATTTCTGCCCTTTTTAGACCTAATCATTCCTTTTTCAAATTCTACGGAAAAGAACAACGTAATGCATTATTTGCTTTCGAACATATTTTTGTTCAAAATGAAGCTTCAAAAACGCTATTGCACAAAATAAATTACAACCATGTAACTGTTTCTGGAGATACTCGTTTTGATCGTGTTTATAGTCAGCTAGCACAAAACAATACTTTAGACTTTATGGAAGCGTTTAAACAAGACAGTTTATGTGTTGTTGCCGGAAGTACCTGGCCTGAAGACGAAAATATTTTATTAGATTACATTAATAAAAATGCTTCGGAAGACTTGAAATTTATTATTGCGCCTCATAACCTTAAAACAGCACAAATAGATAGATTTAGTAAACAGCTACAAGTACCTAGTATTAAATATTCAGAAAAAGAAAACCAAGATATGTCTAAATATTCAGTTTTTATAATGGATACTATTGGATTATTACCCAAAACCTATAGCTATGCAGATATCGCTTATGTAGGTGGTGCAATGGGAAATACCGGTTTACATAATACTTTAGAACCAGCAGTATTTGGCATACCGGTACTTATAGGAAAAAACTACAAAAAATTTCCTGAAGCATATGCCATGTTAGAAGAAAATGGGATGTTCTCGGTGAAAAACAAAGAAGAATTAGCTTTTATACTAACAGAATTGATTGAAAATAAGGAAAAGCGAGCGCGTTCTGGAGCTAAAAACTTAAATTATATTAAAAAAAACAAGGAAGCTGTAATCCAAATCAGCAACTACATACGTAAATAGACTATTAAATTTACCTGAATAACGATTATGTTAAAAATTTTAACAAACTTGTGTGAATTTTAACAGGAAGTTGTTACTTTCGTATATTGAAAATTAACACTAAAAACTATTACTGATGAAAAAATTATTATTAAGCGCTGCTTTATTATTAGCATTAAGCGTATCGTTTACATCTTGTAGAGAAGTAAAAGAAAACACAGATGCAGCTGGTGATGCTGTTGAAAACGCTACTGAAGCTACTGGTGATGCATTAGAAAATGCTGCTGAAGCAACAGGTGATGCTCTAGAAGAAGCTGGAGACGCTGTTGAAGGTGCTGCTGATTCTGCTGTTGATGCTGCAGGTAATGCTGTTGATGCTGCTGGAAACGCAATTGAAGATGCTGCTGATTCTGCAAAAGATGCTGCTGGAGATGCTGTTGATGCTGTTGAAAAAGCTGCTGGTGACGCAAAAGATGCTGCTGGAAATGCTGTAGACAAAGTTTCTGATAAAGCAAAAGACTTAAAAGCTAAAGCTACTCACTAATTACGAGAGCTAATTTTAAAAAGCCTTCATAACTATGAAGGCTTTTTTTTGTGCCTATTTTTAAGGTTTGAGGCCTTATAAAACAAAACACAACTTAGATATAAGGTTTTTATACGAAAGGCGGGAAACGAACTGCGTGACGTTCATATCGATATCTTTAGAAAAGGCAATCCGTAACACGGGGTTGTCTTTTTTGTTTTACGACTTATCTAAAAGAGAATTTTTAGTAGATTAAAAAAAAAGTCTTACATAAATGTAAGACTTTTGTAATGAAAAAAGGGAATGGACTTCGTCGAGTCCCAGTTTCAACATGT
The DNA here is from genome assembly GCA_947502495.1 of uncultured Flavobacteriaceae bacterium. GTDB lineage: Bacteria > Bacteroidota > Bacteroidia > Flavobacteriales > Flavobacteriaceae > Oceanihabitans. The sequence goes on from CANNAC010000008.1 coordinate 155,025, forward strand.
TGAGAAAAGCAAATCGAAAAGATTGGATTACTTTTTTGTTTTAAAAATATACTTGAAATTAAAAATTATATACGTTTTAAAACAGAAACCCTGCATTTCTATAAGGCTTTTGTAATGAAAAAAGGGAATGGACTTCGTCGAGTCCCAGTTTTCAACATCTTGAGAAAAGCCAACCCAAAAAATTGGATTGCTTTTTTGTTTTAAAAATATACTTGAAATTAAAAATTACATACGTTTTCTAAACAGAAAAAACATACATTCCTATAAGACTTTTGTAATGAAAAAAGGGAATGGACTTCGTCGAGTCCCAGTTTTCA
>CANNAC010000009.1 GCA_947502495.1 uncultured Flavobacteriaceae bacterium
TCCATCCTTGATTTTCTTTTTAACTCTAGTTAGTGCTCATTATTTCTGAAAATCGTTGGTTCCGACCTTGTCGGAATTACAAGCACGATGGTGGTTTGGGTTCTAATGTGCGTTGTACCTAGATATCTATATTTAAGGATTGGATTTTTAGTGTTTTTATTGTTCTGTTTGAGTTAAACCTTAGGTCTTAATTAACTGCCTCTTTACTTTCTCCAACCCTAAAACAATGCTCTTCTCCGAGATATAATGGATTACCATGCTTCTCCGACCAAAAGCCTTCTAACACATCTTTGGTGATGCATTTATATACTACTACGCCTTTGTATGTTTCCCCATCATCGCCTAGATAATTAAAATTAATGACCAAGATATTATCTTTAAAAAAGCCGGTACCTAATTGCTCTTGGCTATTGTTAATGGTCCATTTAGCAATAATGCGGTTGTTTGCATCTAAGCTTAAATCTAGTGTGCCTTTATAAGGTACTGCTGCTTCGTCTTGGTTTCTGCCTGTGATGTGGTAGGTTCCTGGGAGTTGGGTGATTTGCATTTGGTTATTTGTTTGAGATACTTTATATAAGTTTCACTTATCAAAAATACAGTTTTAAAAGCTCCTAATAATACTTTTAAAATATCATTGTCTTTCTTTTTCCGATTACAAGAACGGAGAAAGAAGCAATACATTTATTTATTATGTTCATTTTGCCTTGATGCAAAACGAACCAAAAAATCAAAACGATTTATTAAGAGTTACTCATGGTTTTCTATTGTTTAAATAGGTATTCGTGAATGCTGTGCATTTACTAAAGTACCATTCGCTAATGCCCACTAATTTAGAACTTAGTATTTAATAACTTTTTCCAATCCCTAATTATTTTTTATAAAAATATGTATTGCTCATTATTTCTGAAAATCATTGGTTCCGACTTTGTCGGAATTGCAAGTACGATAGTATTTTAATACTTATACTTCTAAATATTCAAGAACCTGTTTCCATGTTTCAAAAGGCTTCTTCCCAAACATAATATGTTCTCCTTCAAAATCAGCAACTCCATGATTTCTTGAATCATCAATTATATAATCTCCTTTTACTAAATTCTTGTGATGTGTAAATATCAATCTTTTTTTAGCTTCTAAAGCAATATGTTTTTCCACCCATAAGCGTTTTTCCATCCAACAATGCGGGTTACTCCACACTGGTGTTGTTACAATATAACAATCGTATATTTTACTTAATACCTTAAAAGCATATATAGCTCCTTTAATTGGCTTATTATTTAAGAAAAATCCTTTCTTATTTTTATTTTCAATAAATAGGCCTTCTCCCAGTTCTACTAAAACACCATCCATATCTATGAATACAATCTTTTTCATACTATTAAATTTTGTTTATTATTAAATAATTTTGCTCTCTTGTAGCTGAATCGTATTCCTGAAACTCGCAATAAAAACATGTGATTAAAGTGTTATTATCTACTTTAATAAAGAGTTCTTTATTTAAGCTCCTATTTATTTTCTTTAATACTTTTCGACTTACAATAAAAAGTGTGTTCGCATGATTTGTTTCTACATTTTTTAATATTTGAGTTAGAAGTTTATCATTTATACATCTATCCCATTGTCTGAGAGTAAAATGGTCTGACTTTGAAAAGCCTGCTATAAAATGGCTCATACTATACCTTCCTCCTTTCTTAAATCCTGATTTTTAGTATACTCCCAATTATAAACACCTCCTCTATCTAAAAACTTACCCAAATCATAATCCATAGTTTTAATTGCTTCTTTTACACCTACTTCTAAAATGGGCTTACTATAATTATGTGTGCCTTGCGCATTATCAAAAAAGCGTCCTGCTGGATCCACCATTACATAACTTCCTTTAATTTCATCATTAGACTCTGGCACTATCGTTTTTACAGTCTTATGGGTATTTAAAAAATAATTATATTCTTCATCTGTTATTTTAAAGTCATCAATCTTATTATCATTTTGCCCAACTATTGGCAATACCTGTAATACTTTCCATCGTTTTGGTTTAGCGTAGGTCACAAATTCTGTTAGGTTGTCTTTATAGTTTACTTTATTAACTACAGTGTTAATCTTTAAGCCATATCCATACTTTTTAATATTATCTACTAAATCATAATAAAACGCTTTACTTAATGGTGTTTTCCCTGTAATTGCTCTACCTATTTTAATATTGTTTTCATCCTCTAAACTATCTACACTTACTGCAATCCAATCTAAGTAGGCTGTGTTCTCTTTTAAAAATGCATCTGTTAATTTACTACCATTGGTTACAATCATGGTAGTCATACCAAGTTGCTTTGCTTTCTTAATTAAATTTGGTAACCATTTGCATAATAAAGGTTCTCCGCCTGCAAAGGTTATTTTTTCAAACCCTGCAGCAGCAATTTGCTCTACCACTTTTAAAGCATCTGCTTCAGGTAAATGTCCTTTTGGTAAAATGGTTTGTTTTACATCTTGAAAGGTTGCAAAGCAAAATTTGCAACGCATGTTACATGGTTCCCAAAGGTGAAAATTGATACTTGGTATGGCTATTACAGCATTACACTCTTGATAATGACTTATTATTTTTTGTGCCACTTCATTAGGTGTTAAATTATCTGTATTGATAACCAAATCATAATTATTATCTATTGTAAAGTCAACATTATAGCGGTTTAAAAAACGTGTTCGCATATTTTCATTTCTTAACTGAATTGCTTCAGGGCTTGTTACCTCATCTACTCTATTACCTAAACTTATTCTTTCAGATGCCTTTTGATCAGATACTTTTAATAATACATTAAAAGCATTTTCAATAAAATGAAATCCAAGCCTATAATCAATAACTATATTATCTTTACTATTACATTCTGTTTTAAATTTCTCATCAATTAGATTGTCCAATTCCGGATGATTATTGCAATGTTTTTGAAATTGGTTAATGGTCATTCCATACGTTTTCATAGCAAATGCTCTAGAGTAATTTCCTACCGAAATGAATTCAAAGTTTAATTGTTCTTCAATAAGTTTACCTACTGTTGATTTTCCTGTTCCTGCAAATCCGCTTAATGTTATTTTATTTTTCATTGGTTTTAGTTTAATGGTTAGTTAATCCTCTCCTTTACATTAAAGACGAGGTATTATTAATAATTACTTTTTAGCATTCTGGTTTGGGTTTAACTGTTTCCCTCTATTCCCATGTACTTTACTATTTGCACTGTTAGTTCCAGATGTTCCCTTGTTAGCATTTCCTTGATTTGCTTGGTGGTTGTTTTGTTTTGAATTGCTCATAATATTCTATTTAATTAAAGTTTTAAAAGTTCAGCACCATGCTAAACCCTTTGTTAATACTGTAAATATCAAGATGATTACAATTAAATTTCCTAGTTTGTGACAGACAGCCTATATTTGGGATATAGACCTACTTTTTTGGGATATAAAAAAATAGCAGACTTTAAATGACTGATTATTAACCAAAAACCTATAATACCTTTGCCCCTTTTATGGAATATTATTTAAAGTATTTAGAAGTTAGTGATGAAAATGAAATATTGATAAGAATAGTAACCATTCTATTTGGCATACTAGTCTTAGTTATTATTAGAAACTGGTACAACCTTTATAGAAAACGCTCTTTTAGAAAAAAGAATAGCCTACTAAAAGAACAATTAAAAGCCAGCCAATTAGCTGTTTCTAATTTTAATGAACAACTTAGAAAAGCAGAATCATTAGAAAGAAAATTAATCAAAAAGAATAATGAAACCTTTCAATTAGAACAACAAATAGAAGATTACAAGCAGAAATTTTACTCTTTTTTAAGTGAAAAAGAAAAGGAAATAGCGAAGCATAAAGAAGCTATAAATCATCAAAGAACAGCTTACGAACGTTTTGTAAACTATAAAAATGTAGAAGCTAATAACACCAGACTTGGTGCGCATTTTATTAAAAATGTAATTAGTCAGATTTATGTGGAAATGGAGGAAACCGATAATAGTTACAAATCCTTTTTAGGGATTAACTATAAAATGGGTGGTAATAAAAATAAAGTACCTCCAATAAAAGCCTTAAAAAACATCTTTAAATTATTAGATTATAACGTCTCTGCCTTAAATAAAGAGAACACCTCTTTAGAAGAAGAATTAGAACATATCACAATGTTTTTAGACCTTATTAAATACCTTAAGCCTAATACCAACATACAGTTTGATAATAGTTTAAAACAAGAACAAAAAGAAAACATAAAAATCAAACCCACTTTATTCTTTCCTTTTGTGGAAAATGCATTAAAACATGGAAGTCTAAACAATACCGACTCCTTTATAAGTATTGTTTTAAAAGAAAACCAAAACAAGCAGTTAAGCTATTGTTTAGTGAACAGTGCAGAACAGCGCTTAGATTACGAAACCAAAATCGTAGAATCTTCAAATTTCGGATTAAACGCTTTACAACAATTACTAACTGCATACTACCCAAATAGTACATTAGAACACAAAACATTGCCCAACAATCAATATTTATCTGAACTAACCTTAAGCCTAAATTAAATGATACGTTATATACTAGTGGATGACGATCCTAATATTTTAGAACGTGTTAAAGCTAAAATTGATTCGCTTCCAAAAGAATACGAATTACAACACAAAAAGAGTTTTGATAGCTCTAAAAAAGCATATCAAGAAATAAACGAAGACGATTTTGATTTGCTTATTGTGGATTTTGAAATGCCTGTTTACAATGGCATTGAGTTAGCACAAAAGATTGCTAATGGAAAAAAAATAATTTTTTTAACAGGAGAATCTAATAGAGAAAAGCAAGTCATTAATAATTTAGATATTTCAGGATACTTAAGTAAACCTTTTGATATTGAAGAATTTGAAGCTATTATAAAAAATAAGATTATTGGTAAAATAAATAGAAATAATACCTTAAAAAAAGGAGAAAGATTAACAATTGCAATTGGTATCAATCAAGACATAGGTTTTTACCCTGACGAAACCTGTTACATTTCAACATCACGAAACATAAAAAAATATCAATCCAATAAAAACTGTGTCCATTTTTTTGGTGAACAAGACGACGTAATTGCTACTAATGTTCGAATTAGTATTAACGAACTTTCTAAAAAATTAGAACCTTTCGGTTTTGAAAAAATTAACCAAAGTACTATTGTTAATCTATCTAAAATGGATAAAAGAAATAACAAAGAGCTTACTTTATTGGGAAGTGAAGAGGAGTTTACTATTGGAGACAATGAAAAAAAAGGAATAGTGTCTAGAATAAGAACGCTGTTTGGTGTTTAGTAAAAACCTTTAAAACTCACTTTACTTACGCTTCAACTCATCTAACGTTTTACCATTTTTATCTTTCCATTTCGTCCAACCATTTGTATTACGACCTAAAATAGTTGCAGCTGCTGCACTTGGTGAATTAAAAATATAATCTTGCTGAAACACATAAACATTGTTATCTTCCTTTAGAATTACATCTTCTAGTAAACGTCTTCTTAGAATACCAATCCATTTGGTTATACTATTTGTTTCTTCCATACTAGATGTACTTCCTTTATATACTAAAAATCCATCGTCTGTTAACTCCCCTTTTGCTAAAGCTCCTTTTCCTTGACAATAAAACAATTCTTTAGGGCTTTTTGCTTTACGTTTTTCTTCAAAGATTGGATAACCCAATGTTGCTAATAGTATTTTAGCGGTATCAAAATTGTCTAATAAATCATACTCTCTACTTTCGCTTATAGATGGCTTTTTAGAACCTGTATCATTATCTGTAACATATCTACCAATTTCTTTGGCTTTAGCTAAACAGTAATATTCTAAATACTTTCCATCAGTTTTGGTGTACTCATCTGTTTTGGTGGTGATGATTACACAGTGTGTCCAAAAGTCTTTTTTACGGTTATGCGATTGAATACGTGTAAAACAATCTTCACCTTCTCCAATATAAACGATTGGTTTTGCGCCATCTTCTGTGCTACCAAACAAGAAATAAACACCTGTAAAATGTACCATGTCGCGTTTGCCTACTTCTTGCATTTTGTTTCTTGGAAACAGAATCGCTTTTACCAATCTATTAGTTAGTTCTGCTTCACGAATACTGGTTGGCGAACCGTCTGGTAAAAATATTTGTATGGTTTGTGGTTTCATTTACAATTGCTTCAATAAATTTTCTATTCTACTTTGTGTAATACTTTTAATTACCCAGTCATCCCCTCCACAAACACCTGAACAAACTCCTTCATTTTATCCAAAATACGCGCTCCTATTTCACGAGCTTTTAAAACGCTTGGTCTATTGTCTAAACATTTAAAAACCTCATCTCGTAACGGTTCTCTTCCGTTATAGGTGTAGCTTTCTATTAAAGCTTTAAACTGCGCCTTATCTAAATGCTCTTCTTCACATAATTTACCAAGTGCTAAAACCTTTTCTTCGTGCCAAAAACGTTCAAATTCATCTTGAATAGCATCTACATCATTAATATGTGGTAAGTTTTCTTCTATAAACTTCTCTATCAATTCACGTTTACTACGTAACTCGATATCTCCAGAAAGCATATCTATAATCGCTTTTTTCTGTGCTTTTGCATCTACCGTTTTAGCGTGTTTTAATTTGGCTAAGAGTTGTAAAATGTAAGCTACATTAATCTGGTCACGATGAATTAACTCTAACTCAAAATCAATATCGTCTAGAATAGAGGTTTTATGTTTTTGTCTATCATTTTTAACCTTATCATTTAAATCTAGATATTTACTTTTAAAGTCTTCAAAATCTTGCTCTGAAATCCCTAAATCTTCCCAATCAAAATCGGTGTACGATTCTAATACATTTTTAGCACGCAGTAATCTTCTAAATGCTTGCACAAATTGTAATTCGTCTTCTTCACTTAACAAAGTATCTACACTTTGAAACGTTGGTACAATTTCTAATAAGTTTTTTAACGCTTCATCAAATTTTTCTGCAATAGCTTCATAAGGCGGAAGAATAATCTCTTCTATAGCTTCTTTATTAGAAAATAAGGTAATGGCTTCGTCTGTTGCTTTTTTAAGGTTTCTGAAGCACAATATGTTCCCTTGTGACTTCTGTTCTCCTAAAATCCTATTGGTTCTAGAAAATGCTTGTATTAACCCATGATACTTTAGGTTTTTATCAACATACAATGTATTTACCTTCTTGGCATCAAAACCGGTAAGCATCATGTTTACCACAATCACAATATCTAATCTATCTTTATCTTGAAACGTCGTTTTTTCACGTTCTTTTAAACGCTTACTAATATCTTTAAAATAGTTTTCAAACTGCTGACTATCCTTGGTAGAAAAACTAGTATTATACATTAGATTATAATCGGTAATGTATACGTCTAACTTTTCTCTTGTATGACTCGTTTTATATAAAGCTGCTGGTTCTGCTGCTTGTGGTAATTGGTCTCCTGGAATATAATCTTGTGCATCTTCGTCATCTTCATTGGTGCCGTAAGAAAAAATAGTAGCGATGCGTAAATCGTGTTCTCCTGCTTCTTTTTTACGTTTGAAAATATCGTAATACTTAATTAGCGTATCAATATTACTCACTGCAAACAAAGCCGAATAGTCTTTATCAAATGTTTTCTGATTATGATACGCAATCATATAATCTGCAATCTTTTCTAAACGTTTTTCGTCTGCAAAAACGGCAGCAGTATCTATATCTTCTACTTCAATATCTATAAAAGTGTTGCTTTTTTGTTTGTACTTACCAATGTATTCTATACCAAAACGCAATACATTTTGATCTTTTATCGCATCTGTAATCACGTATTTGTGCATACATTCGCCAAACAAATCTTTGGTGGTACGTTTTCCTAAATCGTTTTTAGATGCATTGTCTTTAAAAATTGGCGTTCCTGTAAAACCAAAGAGCTGGCTACTTTTAAAATATTCGGTGATTTTTTTGTGTGTATCTCCAAACTGACTTCTATGACACTCGTCAAAAATAAAGACTACTTTTTTATCTTGTAAATGCGTTAAGCTTTTTTCGTAATTCGCTTTTGAAATCGCATTGTTTAGTTTTTGAATGGTAGTTAACACCAATTTAGAATCGTCTGTTAACTGCCTAACCAAAGATTGTGTATTGTCTGTAACATCTACACTGTCTTTTTTAAAGCTATTAAACTCTAACATGGTTTGGTAATCTAAATCTTTTCTATCTACAACAAACACCACTTTGTGTACATTTTCCAAGTCCATAATAATCTGGCTTGCTTTAAAAGACGTTAAGGTTTTACCAGAACCTGTAGTGTGCCAAATGTAACCGTTATCGTTACTGGTAGCGACTTGATTCACCAGCTTTTCTGTTGCATAAAATTGGTATGGACGTAAGACCATTAATATTTTATGCGTTTCGTTATGCACCACATATTGCGCAATCATTTTTCCCAAATGGTTTGGATTTAAAAACGCATTGGCAAACTCGGTGAGATCGGTAATGTTTTTATTATTTACATCTGCCCAATAAAAAGTTTGCTTTACAGACTGCAACTTATTATTCGCTAGATATTTAGTATTTACACCATTGCTAATCACAAACAATTGTACGTACTGAAACAAACCATGATTAGACCAAAACGAATGCCTTTGGTAGCGATTAATCTGATTAAAGGCTTCTTTAATTTCTAAACCACGACGTTTTAATTCTATTTGTACTAAAGGCAAACCGTTTACTAAAAGCGTTACATCGTAACGGTTTTTGTAGGTTCCTTCTTGGGTGATTTGATTAGTAACCTGAAATTCATTTTTATTACAGTTTTGGGAATTAAAAAAACGCACATAAAAACTATCGCCATTCTCTCTGGTGATATGGAAACGATCGCGAAGCGTTTTTGCTTTTTCAAATACATTGCCTTTTGCCAAATGATTTAAAATAGTATCAAACTCTTTGGTAGAAAACGACGTTTTATTAAACCCTTCTAATTGTGCTTTTAAATTAGACACTAAAGCGTCTCCATCTGTAATGGTTACATTTTGGTAGCCTAAACCAACTAATTGTTTAATTAGATTGTTTTCTAGTTGTAGTTCGGATTGTTTAGTCATTCAAAAAAATAAGTTTATAATTATTTTCAATCTCAGTAACTTCAGTGTCTTTTAATTCAGAAAAATCTTTTTTTAATGCTCTTTTTGATAATACACCGTTGTTTTGTTCTAAAAATCGAACTAAAGTAGCAACCATTTTATCTGGCATTTCAAAATGGTTATCAAGGTATCTTTTAAATGCATCGTAATTTTGCAGATAGTTTACTTCTTCTGGAATTACACGCTTTAACGTATCATCAACACAATCGTATAAAAATTCGGCTTGTTTTGTTGCATCAAAATAACGATAAAAGTCTATGGTATTGTTTAAAACTATCACATTATGGTCTTCCTTTTCTTTCCAGGAAATAAAATCTAATAGTGGATGCGAATAACTTTCAAGCGTCTTCCTATAATCATTAATATGGTCTAAAATGGATGCTGATACCGGAAAAATAACACCTTGTTTCGTGAATTCCTTTTTAGCCAATATATGGTGTATAAGGTATCTGTGCAAACGACCATTACCATCAACAAATGGATGTATAAATACAAACCCAAATGCTATCGATGCTGATGCCAATACAGCATCATAAGCTACATCTTGCATTAACACATTGGCGCTAACCAATCCATTTAATAACGATGCTAAATCTTCATGTTTTGCGGAGATGTGTTCCGGAATTGGTACGCCTGTACTTCTATCATGTTCACCAACAAATCCACCTTCATCTCTTAAACCTAGCTTTACAAATCTGGCATTTTCAATAACTATTTGCTGTAAACGCTCCAATTCTTCTATACTTAATGGTTTGTTACCAGCTTGTCCAATGGCTTTTCCCCAACGCATAGCGCGATTGGTTCCTGGATTTTCATTCTCTATAGTAAACGATGCTTTTGAGTCTTTTAGAAGTAAAAAGGAAGATGCACGTTGTAACACATCTTTGTGGATACTGTTTAAATAGGTGTTTTTCTGCTCTGATAGTTTGGCGTTAATATAGCTATCTAGTTTATCGGTTTTAAATATTAATGGACAAAATTCGCGTGTACCAGGAAGGTTGTTTATAATACGATGTCTTGACGATTTTGTGCCTATGATGACGTATTGTAGTTTCTCATCAACAAGTGGTATGTAGTTTTTAATGCTTAAATCTTCAATAGGTAGTTTTTTATCAAAAAGCCATTCGTACAAAAACCAAATTTTTCTGCTATACTGACCTGTAGGCTCTAATTGTAGTAATGCAACGATGTCATTGAGCTTTAATTGTTCAAATAATTTTTTAAAAAACAAAAGGTTGATACCTTCATATTTTAATGCAAATACCAAATGTTTGTACAACGTATCCTTAAAAGCAGTTCTAGAAGAGAATACTTTCCATTTTTCATTACTATAGCTACGTCTTTTATCACTTATTAGTGCTAACTGCTCTGGCAAAGGCATTGCCAATTGTAACGCCTCTATTATTGCACCATAACCCACAATTGTTGCCTCTTCAGGAGTTTTTAATCCGTGAAAAACACTTATTTTATGTGAATACTGTTTATGATTCATAGTTTATGGCGACAAACGTTTATTTTCAAATATATGGAATAATTAGGTACATTATTGGAATAATAGGTATAATTTATTTATTTATTGTCAAAACAGGTTTTTAAGAATTGTCAAAAACGAGTTTTTTTATGGATTTATAGGTTATTTGTCATTTTTATTAGATAAAACAGGTATTAATAGAAGTCTATAAAGCTAAAAAAATGATGCGCAATACATAAAAAACAAGCGCATACTATTTATACTATAAAATTTTGCGCGCAAACATACTTAGACAAATAGTTCCTGAAACAACTCATATTTATCGGTGTTGTGTCGGTGTTGTTCTCTCCATATCTTAAACAAACATCTGTTGCAACAAGCCTTTTTTAAACTCCTGCGTTTTGGTTATTTGCGTTTGTACTGCTTCTATTTTTAAATCTATAGCGCTTAAATAAGTGGCTATTTTTTGTTGTTCTCCGAAACAAGGAAAAGGTATTTCAAGTTTGCGTATATCTCCTAATTGCAAATCCATAATTGTTGATTGATTTACTTTTGAAATTGCATTACGGTAAAACTCTCTAGTTTTGAAATACTGCATTAAATATAGCGCTGAATTAACTTCATTATCAGTTAACCTAATAACGGCTATATTCTGAGTAATAGCAATAGAAAAATCTTCCATAAATCTCGCTGTATATCCTATAGTTCCTGTTTTAGTTAAAAATATATCACCTTTTTCAGGTTTAGCTTTATCAGAAAGTTTATTAAAATCTTCAATACTAATTTTAGGTGCTATTGAAAAATTCACTATACCTGAAGTTACCTCTCTAGCAGAAATCAATGGAATCCCATTTTGAACAAATTTTGGTCTAACAGTTAGTCCATAAGAAATATGATTACAAACCTCTCCCAACCGCTTCTCTTCCCAATCCGGAAATTCCGTTTCATTTGGTGAGATTGCGTCGTCCTGCGTCCTCGCAATGACGTCTGGTTTAAAGCGCAATTGTTGGCTAAACAGTTGTTGCATCACGCCTTTTTTGTATTGGGCTAACCTTTCTTTTTTTGTGGTTAGTTGCTGTAGTTTGGTATCTACTGCTGTTAGGAAATTGGCTATTTTTTGTTGTTCTGGGAGTTTGGGAATATCTAATTCAATTTTAGACAGTCTTCCAGTTGCAATTCCTAAAACTTTAGATCCTTGAGCAATTGTCATAACTTGTTTTCTAACTTTCCAAGACTGCACCAAATATCCAGCAAAACCTTTTTGCATTTTATGCTTATTTGGTCTTGCTAAAAAAGTGTGCAAACCAGCTAACGTTTTTTCATTATTAAGATTAATTAATTCAATAGTTTTTCCTACATCATTATAATCTTCAGAGGCATCAGCAATTACTAAATCTCCTTCTTGACAATAATTTTCATCCTTAATTCGTGAAAAGTCAATATCTTCATTAATAAAAGGTACTATTTCTTTTTGGATATCAAAAAGCATAGAAAACTTGGTGTGAATGTCTCCATAATGTATATTCTTAACCTTTCCACTTTCGTAATTCAAATTATCTCTAGAAAAAGAATTTGTTGTGTAAAATGAAAATATATCTCCATATCGTTTCTGCTCCCAATCACCTTCAAACGCTGCAAAGCGCAGTTTGGGTTTTAGCGGTTTTATATGTTTTGCTATGTTGTTCATATTATTGCTTTGCATCTCGATACAATTCCGATAAAAAAATCGGAATCACTCGATGTGACGTTATATTTAAAAAGGAGTTTCAATGTTTAACTGTTTGCAAAAATCTGCAATGGTTGCATCTGTTTCTTTTATGTCTTTATCTAATGCTTTTAAGTCTTTGGCTACTGTGGTTAAGTCTATGGGTTCTTCTTCTTCAAAAGTATCTACATAACGTGGTATGTTTAGGTTGTAGTCGTTTTCTTTAACTTCGTCTAAAGTGGCAACGTATGAATACTTATCTATAGTTGCACTTCGCCTGCGCTCCGTGTGACAGTAGGCTCTGTAGGTTTCTACTATTTTATCAATATGTTCGTCTTGTAAAACGTTTTGTGTTTTTACTTTTTCAAAATGTTGGCTTGCGTCTATAAAAAGGATGCTTTCGTTTCTTTTTGGTGCTTCGACAAGCTCAGCATGACTTTTATTTTTTGTATTGGCATTGTTGTTAGATTGAGATCCTGAAACAAGTTCAGCATGACTTGCTACTTCTGTTCTATTTTTCTTCAATACTAAAATACAAGTTGGTATGCTTGTACCATAAAATATGTTTGCTGGCAAACCTATTACGGCGTCTAAGTAGTTTTTATCTTCTATTAGAAATTTACGTATGTGTCCTTCGGCTGCGCCTCTAAATAAAACACCATGTGGTAATACGCAAGCCATGGTTCCGTTATCGCCTAATTGATGTACCATGTGTTGCACAAATGCAAAATCGGCTTTAGATTTTGGTGCTAGTTTTCCATAAGCCGAAAATCGATCGTCGCTCATAAATAATGGGCTTGCGCTCCAATTTGCAGAAAATGGCGGGTTGGCAACTATGGCTTCAAAACGTTTGTCTATATGGTTGGGGCTTGGGTTTACTAAGGTGTCTTCGTTATAAATATCGAAACGTTTGTAGTGTACGTCGTGCATAATCATGTTCATTCTGCACAAGTTATAGGTTGTCGGGTTACTTTCTTGTCCGAAAAACTCGCCCACTTCTTTTACTTCTTTCGCTACACGTAATAGTAAGGATCCTGATCCACAGGTTGGATCGTACACGCTTTTTAATTTGGTTTTATTGGTGGTTACTAATTGTGCTAGTATTTTAGAGACTTGCTGTGGTGTGTAAAACTCACCTGCTTTTTTTCCTGCGCCGCTCGCGAATTGTCCAATTAAGTATTCATAAGCATCTCCAAGAATATCACTATCGGTGTTTTCTAAATCGAAATCGATACCTTCTAAATGGGTAAGAACTTTTACTATGAGTTCGTTTTTAGCGTCTTCGGTTTTACCTAGTTTAGAACTTGTTAAATCTAAGTCTTCAAACAGGTTGCCAAAATCGTCTTCGCTTTCGCTTCCCATAGTACTTTGCTCTATGTTGGTTAGCACGTTTGCTAAGTCGCCAAGAATAAAGTTGTTTTTGTTACCAGAATTACCACGTTTGGCTAGCTCGCTAAACAGTTCGCTTGGTTTTAAAAAATAGCCTAGTTTATCTAAAGCTTCAAATTTAATGGCTTCTAGTAATGCTTCGGCTTCTTCATGTGCTTCAACAGTATCGTAATCTAAACCATCTGGTTTTAGAATTACGTTGGCGTAGAGTTCCATTTTCCGACTTAAATATTTATAAAAAATAAAGCCTAGTATATAATCTCTAAAATCGTCTGCATCCATATTACCACGAAGGTCGTTGGCAATATTCCACAGGGTTTGTTTTAGTATTTGTTGTTTTTGTTCTTCAGACATTTAAAACTGTAATTTTAAGTTATTGAAATATGCTATTTCCTCTAATAGTAGTAATTAACACGTATTAGAATAATCAGTTTATTAGGGAGAATCTAAATATATAAACTTTATTAAAACTGACTAGCTAATACATCGAAAAAAGGGGAAAGTTTTATTTAATCTTCATCAAAAAAGAATTCATGAATATTTATGATATCACCTCGTCCTATTTGAACCAAATTTGAAGTTTCTTTTAAAAATATCCCTAATGTTCTTTCATTATAAACGAGTTTCATGTCTTCAGAATAATCTGTAACTAAATACATATCTCCTAATAACTTAAAAAAAGGAATCTTTAGTTTGCTATCTAACTTTACGCCCTTATTTACAACACGGCCTTCTCTTAAGATAGTTTGCAATGTCCCTTGATTTTTTTCTTCGGAAGAAACACTTACATACGCAACCATCATATCCATCCATTCGGTCTCATCGACGAGAAACCATATTACTTTATTAAAATTAATACCATATTGATTAATCCAACCTTGATTAGTAAAACCAAATAACACTTGCTTTTTACCATCTAATTTAGGATGGTTCTGCGGACTAAATTCTTGAATTTTATAAATTATAACAGAGGTTCTGGATATGTCTTTTAACTTCTTACCATCAAAAGACAAGGTTTTAAGAGAAAAGCTCGTCAACTCTGGATTATTAGATAATATATATTGTGTCGCTGTCAATTCCGCCTGCTCTTTCATTTGTTCTACAGCAGCTATCCCTGCTCCTAAAGCCATTAAACCTCCAGCAAGTGCAGCAACATTATCTCCTTTATTTTGAGCTTCCGTTTTTTGTAGAAATAACACATTAATGATCATTAAAAATAGAAATATTCTTTTCATGTTGGTCTTTTTATTTCGTGTTGATTTAAAAAAATAAATGTAGATATATGTATAGTTGATACCTGCTCCAAACTTAATCCTTTTAAAAAACAATTCCTTACGGAAACCCGTAATTAAAAAAGCATTCCCTTTATTTGTTATTCTTCATTTTATACCTTTTCTTATCGACTAGCAACAACTACTATAATGCTGTAAGTTTTTTAATAAAAACACGTCTAAAAGCGTATATTTATAAAGCATCATTTAACAAAACAAAGAAAGGAACTACGATATGCTTACTTGGAAAAATGTAATTGATTACACTGTAAATGGAAATCCAACTCCAGACCTAAGAGTCGAAAAAACGGAAAGCGAATGGAGCAAATTACTTACTCCAGAACAATTTAGAATTACCAGACACAAAGGAACCGAAGCACCGCATAGTGGCGCGCTTTGTAGTATTTATGACGAAGGACAATACAATTGCGTTTGTTGCAATACGCCTTTGTTCGATTCTACTATTAAATTTACTTCCGGATCTGGTTGGCCAAGTTTTACTCAGCCTATACAAGAAAATGCCATCAAGTATGAAAAAGATACTGCTTTTGGTATGGTTCGCGTAGAAGTGATGTGTAATACTTGTGATGCGCATTTAGGGCATATTTTCCCTGACGGACCAGCACCTAGCGGATTGCGTTATTGTATTAATTCTGCATCCATGCAATTAGAGAAAGGAAACGTAAATGAAAACTAAAAACCTACAATTAGCCACTATTGGTGGTGGTTGTTTTTGGTGTACAGAAGCTGTATTTCTAGAAGTAAAAGGCGTAAAAAAAGTAATTTCTGGTTATGCTGGGGGAACGGTTCCTGGGCATCCAACCTATCGTGAGATCTGTTCCGGATTAACAGGACATGCAGAAGTGATTCAAATTACTTTTGATGCCAACGTGATTTCTTATGAAGATATCTTGGTCATTTTTATGACCACACACGATCCCACCACTTTAAACCAACAAGGTGCCGATCGCGGAACGCAATATCGTTCGGTTATTTTTTATCATAATGAAAAGCAAAAGGAAATTGCCGAAGTGGTTCTTGCTGAAATTGCGCCGTATTACGAGAATACCATTGTAACAGAAATCAGTGCTTTTCCTGTTTTTTACGAAGCAGGAAAAGAGCATCAAGATTTCTACAAAAGTAATCCTGGTTTTGGCTATTGCTCTTTTGTAATCGACCCAAAATTAGCA
Source organism: uncultured Flavobacteriaceae bacterium (assembly GCA_947502495.1). Lineage (GTDB taxonomy): Bacteria > Bacteroidota > Bacteroidia > Flavobacteriales > Flavobacteriaceae > Oceanihabitans. The sequence goes on from CANNAC010000009.1 coordinate 16,151, forward strand.
AAGCTTAGAAAGCTACACAGCGATAAACTAAAATAAGAAGTTTAAGGAAAGGGAACTAATGAAACTAAATATACAAGATAAATTTAATAAAGAATTACCAGCAGATCCTATTCTGGATAACACAAGAAGACAGGTGGAAAACGCCTGTTTTTCTTATGTAGAACCTACAAAAACGGCAAATCCGGAACTCCTTCATGTTTCTCCAGAAATGCTACTAGAATTGGGTATCACTCCGGAAGAAGCTAAAAGCAAAGACTTTTTAAATGTCTTTACAGGAAATGCCATTTTACCAAATACCAAACCGTATGCGATGTGTTATGGCGGACATCAATTTGGAAATTGGGCAGGACAGTTAGGCGATGGTCGCGCTATTAATTTAACCGAAGTTGCACACAATAACAAACATTGGGCAATCCAATTAAAAGGCGCTGGAGCAACGCCATATTCGCGTACTGCAGATGGTTTGGCGGTTTTACGTTCTTCCGTTCGGGAGTATTTATGTAGCGAAGCCATGTTCCATTTAGGCGTGCCAACCACCAGAGCTTTATCTTTAAGTATATCTGGCGATCAGGTATTGCGAGATATGTTATATGATGGCAATGCTGCTTATGAAAAAGGTGCTATTGTTTCGCGTATTGCTCCTAGTTTTTTACGCTTTGGAAGCTATCAAATTTTAGCAGCAAGACAAGATACCAAGACCTTAAAAACACTTGTAGATTATACTATAAAACATCATTTTTCGCATTTAGGAAACCCTAGTAAAGAAACCTATTTGCAGTTTTTTGAAACGGTTTTAAACGATACTATAAAAATGATTATTCATTGGCAACGTGTCGGTTTTGTACATGGTGTAATGAACACCGATAATATGTCTATTCTTGGGCTCACCATCGACTACGGACCGTATGGTTGGCTAGAAGGTTATGATGCCGATTGGACGCCAAATACTACAGATAGCCAACATAAACGCTATCGTTTTGGTGCGCAGTTAGAAATTGGTCTATGGAATTTATTTCAACTAGCAAATGCGCTATATCCTTTAATTGGTGAAGCGGAAGGCTTAGAAAACATCTTAAATCAGTACAACGAAAAGGCTGCAGAACAATATGTAGCCATGATGCAAAGCAAATTAGGATTGTTTTTAGAAAGTAAAAATGATGTGTCTTTGATTTTTAGTTTAGATGAAATCCTTCAGTTAACGGAAACGGATATGACTATCTTTTTTAGAAACTTAAGTGCTTTTTCTGCGGAAAACCCTTCGGAAGGATTACAAATTATACAAGATGCTTTTTATACACCTGATTCTATTTCCGAGGAAATAAAGGAAAAATGGAACACATGGTTTACAGATTATGCAAATCGTTTACAAAAGGAAAGTATTTCCGCGGAAGCGAGAAAGGAAAAAATGAATCAGGTGAATCCAAAATATGTCCTTCGTAATTATATGTCGCAATTAGCAATTGATGATGCAGACAAAGGCGATTACCAATTGATAGACGCATTATTTCAGATCCTTAAAAAACCGTACGACGAGCAACCAGAAAATGAAAAATGGTTTGCCAAGCGTCCGGAATGGGCAAGAAATAAAGTAGGTTGTTCTATGTTATCTTGTAGTTCATAAAACTAGAATTAAATTTAAAAAACAAATTGTCCGTCGTTTACACGGAAGGCTTTAAAAACACTAAAAACAAAGAAAATGTTAGGACTTGGTACTGCAGCATTAGGAAGACCACAATACATCAATATACGAACGGATAAAAATGTAAATCCGCATTTAGAAGTCTTTAAACAAAATAGTTTTAACGTATTAGAGCACGCGTACCAATTAGGAATTCGGTATTTTGATACTGCTCCTGGTTACGGATTAGCAGAAGATTTATTATTGGAATGGTTACAAACTAAAAACGATCCAACGATTGAAATTGCAACAAAATGGGGCTATACGTATGTCGCTAATTTTGATGCGAATGCAAAAGTGCATGAAGTAAAAGAGCATAGTTTGGAGAAGCTAAAGGAACAATGGGAAGTATCGAAGGCATTTCTTCCACATTTAAAAATATATCAAATACATTCTGCAACCTTAGAAACTGGTATTCTAAATAACACCGATATTTTAAAGCATTTAGCTTTTTTAAAAAAGGAACACAATTTACAGATTGGGATTACAACCACTGGAAGCAACCAATTAGAAGTCCTTAAAAAAGCATTAGATGTTTCGGTGGAAGGAAAACAACTGTTTGATGGTTTTCAGATTACCTATAATATTTTAGATCAAAGTTTAGAAGCCATAGCGAAGGAACTAGTGCAACAAGACAAGAAAATCATTATTAAAGAAGGTGTTGCAAATGGTAGAATTTTTAGAAATAGTACGTATCCTGAGTACACTAAATTATATGATACTTTAGAAGCATTAGCAACAAAACACCAGGTTGGACCTGATGTCATCGCTTTAAAATTTTGTGAGCAAAACATTAAAAAGAGTATTGTTTTAAGTGGTGCTAGTAATATCGAACAATTAAAATCGAATCTTCAAGTAGATACAATCCCCTTATCGGAAGAAGAAATAAATCTGTTAAAAAGCTTTAAAGTCGACCCAACGGCATATTGGCAAGAAAGAAAACAATTAGCTTGGAATTAAAAAACCCAGAAACTTTTTATGATTAAAATAGCATTTGGAGGAGGTTGTCATTGGTGTACCGAAGCTGTTTTTCAGTCTTTAAAAGGTGTAGAAAAAGTGGAACAGGGTTTTGTCGCTTCCACGGAAGGTAATTCCAGTTTTTCGGAAGCGGTTATTGTACATTTTAATCCGGAAGAAATCCCTTTAAAAACTTTAACCGAAGTCCATTTAATCACACATAAAAGCACGAGTAATCATTCGATGCGAGAGAAATACCGTTCGGCAATTTATACGTTTTCCGAAGCGCAAAAAGAGGAAGCTTCCGATTTAATTAAAAGTTTTCAACCCGGTTTTGATCATCAATTAATCACACGTGTATTGCCTTTTTCGGCATTTAAAGGGTCGCGTGAAGCGATTCAGAATTACTATATTAAAAATCCGGAAAAGCCCTTTTGCAAAAAATTTATTCATCCGAAATTAGAAATGCTTTCTAAAAAGTATTCGGAACATATTAAAAAATAAATCCAACATTATGAAAAGCACCAAACTAAAAATAGAAAATAAAAACGGACAAGCATTACAAGCGCATCTGGAATTACCAGCAAATCAGAAACCGAACTACTACGCTATTTTTGCGCATTGCTTTACTTGCAGTAGTACTTTAAGTGCAGTAAAAAATATTAGTCGTGCGTTAACTACGCATGGTTTTGGAGTCCTTCGATTTGATTTCACCGGATTAGGAAAAAGTGAAGGGGAATTTGCTGATAGCCATTTTTCTGCCAATGTAGACGATTTAATTGCGGTGAGTGACTATATGAAAGTACATTTCAAAGCACCTTCGTTATTAGTAGGACATTCGCTTGGTGGTGCAGCGGTTATCACTGCGGGAGCGCAATTGGAAAATATAAAAGCAATAGCAACTATTGGCGCACCATCTTCTGTAGAGCATGTGACGCATTTATTTTCGCATGGAATAAATGAAGTGAAAGAAAAAGGAGAAGCGCAAGTACATATTGGTGGCCGTCCTTTTACTATTAATAAAGAATTTATAGAAAATTTTGATAAAACGGATTTGCCTTCAATAGTAAAAAACCTACGCAAGCCAATACTGGTAATGCATTCACCAACAGATACTATAGTGGGAATTAAAAATGCAGAAGAAATTTACATTAATGCGCATCACCCTAAAAGCTTTATCACTTTGGATGGCGCCGATCATTTATTAAGCAATTCGAAAGATAGCATGTATGCTGGAAATATGATTGGCACTTGGTCCCAGCGTTATTTTGAAACTGCAGAAAATGAAATGCTAGAAACCAAAGGAGAACAGTTGGTTGGACATTTAAATGTAGCCGAAGATAATTTCACCACGACCATTCAAACAAAAAATCATAACATGATAGCAGATGAACCTGCATCTATTGGTGGTGATGATTTTGGACCATCGCCTTACGATTATTTAAGTGCTGGTTTAGCGGCTTGTACGGTAATGACTTTAAAAATGTATGCCCAAAGAAAGAAATGGGATTTACAAGAAGTTTTTGTGTATATCACGTATTCTAAAAAGCATAGTGATGATTTACTGATAGAAGTAGATACGCCTACTCGATTTGATCATTTACAAAAGAAATTAAAATTTGTTGGAAATCTAGACGACAAGCAAAAACAAAGATTAAAGGAAATTGCTTCTAAATGTCCGGTGCATAAAACCTTGCAAAGTGAAGTTTTAATAGATACGGAATTGCTGTAATGAAGAAGCGCGTTAGCGCGGATTTGCTAGATAGCGCGGTTTGCTAGATAGCGCGGATTTGCTAGCGCGGATTTGTAATCCGTGCAACGATAGCCGATAGCACGGATTGGATAGCGCGGATTTGCAATCCGTGTAACCATAACGCAGATTTAGTAAACCAGATAGCGCGGATTTGTAATACGTTAATATCAATAGTGTAAATTTGCAATCCAAGATATCGGTGTTATATATTATGGGCACGGATTGCAAATCCGCGCTGTCAAATTGCAAATCCTCGCTGTCAAATTGCAAACATAGCGCGGATTTGCAATCCGTGTAACCATAACGCAGATTTAGTAACCCAGATAGCACGGATTTGCAATCCGTGAACGCAAACTAAAACATAGTTAAATCAGCACCTCCAATTCATAAACTAGATAGCGCGGATTTGTAATCCGTGCAACAATAGTTGCAAATCCGCGCTGTCAAATTACAAACATAGCGCGGATTTGCAATCCGTGTAACCATAACGCAGATTTAGTAAACTAGATAGCGCGGATTTGTAATCCGTGCAACAATAGCACAGATTTGCAATCCGTGAACACAAATTAAAACATAGTTAAAATCAGCACCTCCAATTCATAATCTAAACCAGCATAATTTCTTGCAGAACTAAACACATAATCTTCTGGATTTACTACAATCTTGTCTTTTACTGGATTGTTATGAATATAATCTAGTTTTTGTTTTATAAATGTATTAGAACTACATATTTCCGCATGATAGCCATTTTGCCAAACTTTATAAGTTTGTTCTCGTTTTAAATGCTTGCAAGCTTTTTTAAAATAATCTAACATCCATTCTCTTCTACTTTCTGGACAGTTTATTAACGTTTTTATTATTTGCTTTGACGTATACTTTTTAAAATCACGCATAATATTAGATAATAAATAACCTTCTTTTGCTTTACATAGCATATGTATATGATTGGACATAATACAATAGGCGTAAATCTCCAAGCCTTTTTGTTTCTGACAATAATCTAAAGCATTTATAATTACATAACGTTGCTTTAACCGTGTAAAAACATCTATCCAACCTACTGTTGTAATGGTTACAAAATAGCCTGTGTCTGCCATTGTTGCTTTATATTTTGTAGACATAATTGTTTTTATACAATTTAATCATTTTTATAAATATGAAAAGAGCATCAAAAAATGAGGCTCTTTATTGCTTACTCTTATGATCACGGATTGCAAATCCGCGCTTTCGGTATTACAAATATTATGATCACGGATTACAAATCCGCGATATCAGTTAATGTTATTTATTGCTTACTCTTATGAGCACGGATTGCAAATCCGTGCTATCAGTACTTCTATTTGTGGTCACGGATTACAAATCCGCGGTATACGTGTAATAATGAAACAGGAAATAAAAGCGGCCTAGAAATTTTAAACAAATCTTTTAAAATAAAATGCATAAAAAGTGGTTAAGGTATAAGCTTCGGCATAATTAATGTTACAATCTTGTATATTTGAAAAATTTTTAGAATTTATGAAAAGAATAATCGCAGTCCTTTTACTTAGCATAAGCGCCGTTTCGTTTGCACAAAACAATGCATTTCAAGCTGGTGAAAAATTAAGTTTTACAGCGTCTTATAATATGTCTGGTTTATTAACAGACCTTGCTGAGGTACGCATGGAAACTAGCGAAGTAAAAACTTCTTCGGCTACATTGCTACGTCTTAAATGCACAGCAACAACCTATAGTAAATGGGATAATTTTTTTAAAATTCGTGATATTTACGAAAGTTATGTAAACCCGAAAACACTTACGCCTTACTTATACCAGCGAGATATTGATGAAGGCGGACATTACAAATTTGTGAAGTATACTTTCAACCATAAAACAAATACCGTAAAAAGTTTAAGAAGACAAAAAAGCAAGAATTTTGAGTCTGGTTTTTGGGATAGAAATGAAGTGGTGAAAATCAAACCAGGAACGAAAGATTTAGTAACTACCATTTACCATATTAGAAATCTAGATATCCATAAAGCGACAGTTGGAGCATCCGATTCTTTTAAGGTATTATTTGATAATGAAGAAACAAAAATATCTTTTACGCTTTTAGGAAAAGAAACAATTAACACGAATATTGGTAAAAAAGAATGCTACAAACTAGCAATTCGTATCGATGGTAGTGATGTTTTAAAAGGAAATAATGCCAACATACTTTGGCTAACCGCAGACGAAAACAAGATACCAGTATACGCAAAATTTAGAGTTGCAGTTGGTAGCGGAGAACTTAAAATAAAATCGGCAACAGGTTTAAAAAACTAATATATTTATGAGAAAATTATTTATAATCTTAGGTATCATTGCAGCTATCATTGCAGTTATTTTATCCGCTTTGCCTTTATTTAATATGGCATTCATCCCTGCAATAGCAGCCTTAATCTTTGGTTTTGTCGCATTCTACTTATCAAAAAAGGAAAACGAATCTAAAAAAGCGGTGCAGTTAATCTTTTTATTAACCATCGTTTCTTTATGTCTTTCTACATATAAAGCTGTTTTTAGCGAAACGGAAGTTGGTAATACCGAAGCATTAGATGTTCGTGTACAAGAAGCAGAAGATAACGCCATTGAAGAATTAGAAGGTTTAGATTTATCGGAATAATCCTTATCAAATTTTGTATATATTTGAGGTTCAAAAAATTGATGATTTATGAAGATGTACTTTCTACTTTCTGCCTTTATACTTATTGGCTCTTGTGCAGAAAAAAAATACGCTACAAAAATTGATAATCTCAAAGAAAGTATAGCTATTGTAGATGGGGATTTAGTAAAAAAATATGCCAACACAATTACCTCGGAAGAGTTAAAAACAAAGCTATACCTATTTGCATCCAATGATTTTCAAGGTCGTGCGACAGGAGAAGAAGGCCAGAAAAAAGCTGCTCATTTTTTAGCAGATTTTTATAAATCCGAAGGTCTAGCATCCCCAATTTCAGATAGTACTTACTTTCAAACCATACCGGAAGATTTTTTACCCGAAGGCATAAACGCATCCGAAAACGTATTAGCATATATTCCAGGAAGTGAAAAACCAGAAGAGGTGCTTATTATCTCCGGACATCTAGACCATTTAGGAATAAAGAATGATGAAATACATTTTGGAGCAGATGATAATAGCTCTGGTTCTGTAGCCATGCTAGAAATTGCACAAGCATTTAAACTAGCAGAACAAGAAGGCTATAAACCCAAAAGAAGCATCCTTTTTTTACATCTTACGGCAGAAGAAATCGGACTTCAAGGATCTTTATTCTACACCAAAAAACCAATATTTAAATTAGAGAATACGATTGCAAATCTGAATATCGATATGATAGGAAGAGTAGATCGTCTTCATAAAGAAAATCCGAATTACATATATATTATTGGAGCAGACAGATTAAGCAAGGAGCTACATTACGTAAATCAAAAAGCAAACAGTAACATCACTAATTTACATTTAGAATATAAATATAATGAAGAAGCGGATAGTAACAGATACTACTATCGAAGTGATCATTATAACTTTGCAAAACATAATATTCCTGTAATTTTTTATTTTAACGGCGAACATGAAGACTATCATAAACCAACAGATACGCCAGATAAAATAAATTATCCGCTTCTTGAAAAAAGAACCAAACTTATTTTCGCTACTGCTTGGCAACTCGCCAATCAAGAAAACAGGCTATTGATGAATACCGATTTTTAAATTCTACTTGTTAAAATTTTAATAAACCTTTTTAATTATTTCCGCTATTATTTCGCTTTTTCGTAATATAGTAGATTACATATTATATTAGTATACAACAAACCAACTCACTTTATTAAAACACAATCTTATGAAAAAACTGTTATTCCTTTTTGGTATATCCACGATACTTATTTCGTGTGGATCATCACAAAACAAAACAGCAACCAATAGCACAAAAACTTTAGATGTTACCGCCTACGGAGAAAGCATTACTTCTGCAGAACTTAAAGAAGCGCTTTACACTTATGCTTCCGATGAATTTGAAGGAAGAAACACAGGAGAACCAGGACAAAAGAAAGCCGTAGAATATTTAAAAAATCATTATGTAAGCCTAGGTATTCCTTCGGCATTACCAAATAATGATTACTTTCAAGAAGTACCATTACAAAGCCTAAAAACACCAAACGTAGCACTAACAGTTAACGGTACACCTTACAAAGCTTTAGAAGATTTTGTTTCGGTAACTTCAAGTCCGGATGGTAACTTTCAAGCAGACCATATCGTATACGCAAGTTATGGTATCGAAGATGAAAATTTTTCGAACTACAAAGACCTAGACATTACCGGTAAAGTGGTATTAATAAAAGCTGGTGAACCTAAAAACGCAGATGGAAACTATACCATCTCCGGAACAGATGCTGCTTCAAAATGGTCTAATAGGAGACAAGAATTTGCAGCAAAAAGAGATGCCGCAAAAGACAAAGGAGCAAAAGCAGTATTGTTTTACAACCCAGATAATTTCGATTTTGTAGTAAAACGTTTTGGTAGTTCTAGCGGAAGAATGGATTTAGTGAATAAAAAAGATGACTTCTACTATTTCATCATGGATACCAATTTAGCAAAAGCAATCTATAGCGATATTGAAACAGCAGACCAAACAAAAACGCTTGCAACTGCAATTGAAGTAAACTTCAAAAATGACGTTACCGAATTTGAGTCTGAAAATGTAGTAGCCATTATTAAAGGAAGTGAAAAGCCAGAAGAATACATTGTAGTATCTGCACATTTAGATCACGAAGGTATTAAAGATGGCGAAATTTACAATGGTGCAGATGATGATGGTTCTGGTACTGTAGCGATGTTAGAAATTGCAGAAGCATTTCAAAAAGCAGCAGAAAACGGACAAGGACCAAAACGTTCTATCGTATTTTTACACGTAACAGGAGAAGAAAAAGGCTTATTAGGTTCTAGATATTACACAGACCAAGACCCAATTTTCCCATTAGCAAATACGGTTGCCGATTTAAACATAGACATGATTGGTCGTACAGATCCGAAACGTGAAAAGACCAACAGAAACTATCTTTACCTAATTGGAAGCGATAAATTAAGTACCGAATTACACAACATTTCAGAAGAAATGAATACCAAATATTGTAATATCGATTTAGATTATACTTTTAATGATGACAATGATCCAAACCGTTTTTACTACAGAAGCGACCATTACAACTTCGCAAAAAACAACATTCCAGTAATCTTTTATTTTAATGGAACACATGCAGATTATCACAAACCAAGTGATACGCCAGACAAAATTGAATACGATTTATTAGAAAACAGAACCCGTTTAATTTTCTATACCGCTTGGGAATTAGCAAATCGTAAAGACCGAATTATAGTAGATAAAGCAAATTAATATTTGGGCTTGTCCAACAAAGCTTTAGCGAAGTTGGGCGTTCACTACTACGCTAAAAAAGCTACGTAGCACCGCGCTATCCACTATAACTTTTTACAAAAAAAAGTAAAAAGGTTGCCGTTACTATCGCTAACGCAAAAAAAAAAGAGTTCTAAAATTTTATTTTAGAACTCTTTTTTTTTAAATCTATTTTTATAAAAACTAAAAACGCATAGCCAAACCAATTCCGGTGCCATTGGCTATAATTTGATATTCTGGTTTAAACTCATAAAGAGAGGTAGCATTTAAAGTCGCATTATATAACTCCACCGCTTTATTCGCATCTTTATTAGCACTAGACCCAAGAGGAATGGCTACAATAACTAATCCTGCTCCTATTCCTGCAAGTACCCAATTAGGATCACCACCACTAATAGCATCTCCAATTGGCCACCCAATTAAAGCTCCACCAGAAAAACTAATCACCGTAGCAAAAATACTTTTAGACTTCGCACTTCTTACTAAATGTAAAACTTCGGCATTCGATTCTACCTTCTCAATTAATTCGTTAAGTGGCAATTTATTTCCATCCTCATAAAATGCATATCCAGTAAAGGAATGTCTTTTAAACGTCATTTCCTGCGCATTACAAAAGGAAGCGACCATAAGCGTTAGCACTAAGAGTATCGTTGTTTTCTTCATGGTATGAGAATTTTAATAGTTTATAAAATAGGAATATAATAATACAAAAAAAGCTCCTCTTAAAAAAGAGAAGCTTTTGCTTTTGGGTGAAAGACGGGATTCGAACCCGCGACCCTCGGTACCACAAACCGATGCTCTAACCAACTGAGCTACAATCACCATAAAAACATTCTTTAAGAATGCGAGTGCAAATGTAAATCATTTAGTAATTACTGCAAAGATTTTTTTGCAAAAATTTTCACTTTAAATCAAACAAACTTTCTACCGCTGCATAACGCTCTGTGGTAAAGCCTTCTGCATGTGATACACCAATCAATCTTCCTAAGTCTCTAGCTCTATAATCTACACTATCTGTAAAATTTCTACTCGAAATAGGTGTTTCAGGCTCTTTACTGTTCGCATCAAAAAACTGTGTTTGGTACGCTAAAACAGATGCCATCTTAGTTTCCATACACCCAGAAATATCAACTACAAAGTCCGGTTCTATATTTTTCCATTGTATATAATGGTATACTTGCTTTGGTCTCCATTGCTTTTGTTTACTTCCTTCTACTTCGGTTTCAATCTTTATCAATCCGCTTAAAAAGCAAGCGTCACTTACTAACTGACTTCCTTTCCCGTGATCTATATGTCGATCATCAATAGCATTACAAAGAATAATCTCTGGTTGATACTTACGTATCATCTTTATAATCTCTAATTGATGTTGTCTGTTGTTAATAAAAAAACCATCTGCAAAACCAAGATTTTCACGTACACTTACTCCTAAAATCTTAGCTGCATTTGTAGCTTCTTGTTTTCTGGTTGCTGCTGTACCACGAGTTCCTAGTTCGCCTCGCGTTAAATCTATAATGCCAACCGTTTTTCCGTTTTTAATTTCTTTTACAATTGTACCACCACAACCCAATTCTACATCGTCTGGATGTGCGCCAAAAGCTAATATATCTAGTTTCATTGAAAATTTATTTTTCATTTCCGAGAAATCGGAAATCTCATTATTTTAAACTAATACATAATTACAACTATGTGTTTTCAATAACGAATTATTTATAATTACTTTAACCTATATTTTTTATCTTCTTCTGTTAAAAAAGCAAAGCTACCACATTGTCATTTCGAGCTTGTCGAGAAATCTACTTTAAAGATTCCTCCGTTTTAGTCGGAATGACAACCTAATTCAGATAAACCAATCTTTTTCACCTTCTTCCGTTAAAAAACAAAGCCACCACATTGTCATTTCGAGTTTATCGAGAAATCTAATTTAAAGATTCCTCCGTTTTAGTCGGAATGACAACCTAATTCAGATAATCCAATCTTTTTCAGATTCTTCCGTTAAAAAAAAAGCCACTACATTGTCATTTCGAGTTTATCGAGAAATCTACTTTAAAGATTCCTCCGTTTTAGTCGGAATCACAAATCTATACGAACCATTTACTTTGTTCTTCTTTGGTTAAAAAAGTCCAAGCTACTACTCTACTTATTTTATTACCAAGCTGCATATTAATAACCTTTACCTCTGTTGCTCCCAATTTCTTTAGGGATTTCTGCATAGACTTCACTAAAGCTTTATTAGAGACTAAACTTGTAAACCAAAAGCAATTGTTTTTATGCAAAGAGCTTTCATATAAATAGCTATGCAAAAAAGCTTTTTCGCCTCCAGTAAACCAAAGTTCACTTGCGGTTCCGCTAAAGTTTCGCACTACTTGTTTCCCTTCATTCCCAAGACCTTTTAACTTACGTTGTGTCGCTTCGAGAGCTTCTTCTTCGTCTTTATAAAAAGGAGGATTACACATACTAACCATAAAAGCATCTTTAGGCTGTAAAACCCCACTTAAGATATGCTCCTTTTCCTTTTGTAAACGCAAGTTAATATTTGCGTTCAACTTATTTTTATCAATAATGATTTGTGCATTTTTCAAAGAAGCCTGCTCTACTTCTGTTCCTACAAAGCTCCAGTTATATTCTGAAAAACCAAGTAAAGGATAAATACAAGTCGCTCCTGTACCAATATCTAAAGCTTGTATTTTATTTTTGAATTTATATGACTTTAATAACGCCGCTAAATGATGAATATAATCTACGCGACCAGGAATTGGCGGACATAAATGCGCATCAGCAAATTGCCAATAATCAATATTATAATGTGTTTTTAGCAATGCTTTGTTAAGTGTTTTTACTGCTTCCGAATTCGCAAAATCTATCGTTTGTGTTCCGTGCGTGTTTGTAAAAATAAAAGGTTCAAGTTTGGGAAACTCCTTCAGCAGTGTTTCAAAATCGTAGCCTTTAATATGTTTGTTTTTTTTATGCATTTTTTGTTTTGTTTATAGCTTGTTCGATATCCGCTATCAAATCTTTTTTAGATTCAATTCCTACCGAAAAACGAATCAGTCCATCTTTTATTCCTTGTTCTTTTCTAGCTTCTGCAGTTAATAAAGAATGAGAGGTTTTAGAAGGCAATAACATCGTGCTTTCTATTCCTGCCAAACTCATAGAAGGTTTTATAAGCTGTAATGCTTTTAAAAATGCTTCTGCATCTATTTCTTTTTTTAATTCGAAAGAAAGCATTGCTCCATAGCCTTTCATTTGTTTTTTTGCTATCTTATGATTTTCATGACTTTTCAAACCAGGATAATATACTTTTTCAATCGCTTCATGTGCTTCTAAAAACTTGGCTAATTTTCTGGCATTGCGTTGTTGCGCTTTTACACGAATGGCTAAAGTTTTCATACTTCGTTCTAACATCCAAACGGTAAAATCACTCAGACTTCCGCCAAGCGCAATTCCTGTTTGCCAAATAATATCTATATGTGCTTGCGTTGCAGCAACTGCTCCTGCACAAATATCACTATGACCTCCAAAATATTTTGTTGCACTATGTAAAACAATGTCTATTCCGAAATCTACTGGGTTTTGTAAAATAGGACTAGCAAAAGTATTATCGATTACAGATAAAATATTTTCCGATTTTGCCAAAGTCGCTACAGCTTCCATATCGACTAATTTTAAAAGCGGATTGGAAGGCGTTTCAATATAAATAAGTTTGGTGTTAGGCTGTATACATGCTGCAAACGAAGCGATTTTTAAATCTTTCGTAAAAGTGAATGCTATATTATAATTCTCAAAATGCTTTTCGATCAGGTTTCGTGTTCCGCCGTAAATATCATTTTGTACTACCACATGATCTCCTGCTTTTAAGAAAGCTAACAAAACGGTACTAATGGCTGCCATTCCAGAGCCAAAAATCATTGCAGCTTCTGCGTGCTCTAAAGCCGCAATTTTTTTCGTTAAATATTCTTGATTTGGTGTATTGAAATATCTCGGATACCGCTTAACATCCACATCCATAAACTCATAAGAAGTAGATAAAAACATTGGAGAAACCGCTCCTTTAAATTGCGTATCGGGTGTTTCACCAACATGTGTACAGATGGTATTGATACCTAATTTATTATTTTCCATAATTGCAGTGCTTTTTATGTGCTAAAGTTATGGAAAAATTGTGGCAAACAGTGGTTTAAAAGCAAGTCCTTAGTAAGAATCGTGAAATGTGAAAAGTACTTTAATCTTCCGATTCTCCTTTAGCACGTTTTACAATTTCTTTAAGTCGCTCTTTACGAAGCGCTTTTTCTGCTTTTTGTTTATTCACTTTTCTAGCGATAAGCTTGGAGTGCTTCGCTTTATTCTTGGTGTTTTTTTGTCCTTTAGGTTTTGGCATATGTAAATGTAAAATATTTTTTGCTTTTAGTAAACCCTTTTGCGCTACTCATTGCAATAAACTTTATTTTTTTTAAATAAACAGCTAAGCATTATAAATAAAGTAAGTACATTGCTATTATAAGAAAACCACTATTACTTTGAGTGAAGTCAACAAACACCAGCATTTTATACTACACAAACCTTATGGTTATTTAAGTCAGTTAATAAACAACCAAAACAAGAGGAAGAATAAACGTTTGCTTGGCGAATTATATGATTTCCCAGAAGGAACCATGGCGATTGGAAGATTGGATGAAAATTCGGAAGGCTTACTACTTTTAACTACTAACGGAAAAGTTAGTGAAACCATACGAAGTACTAAGGTAGAAAAAGAATATTACGCACAAGTCGATGGAATAATCACTACGGAAGCTATAAAACAACTACAAAAAGGTGTAGAAATTGGAATAAATGGTACAAAATACACCACGAAACCTTGTAAAGTAAAAAGTGTATCTACTGTAGACACTTTTCCTTTTGCAGATAGAAAAGTTCGTGATGCGCGACACGGACCAATGTCATGGGTTTCTATCACACTAACCGAAGGAAAATTTAGACAAGTAAGAAAAATGACTTCTGCAGTTGGCTATCCAACTTTACGTTTGGTAAGAATACGAATTGGAGACATTCTACTAAAAGTAAACCCTGGAGAAGTAGAAGAAAGAAATAGCTTTTAGAAGTCTTTGCCTTCTTTTTAGCTAAAAAACATATTTTTTGCAAATCAGCACATAGACCTCTAAATATTAAAGTTTTAAGCTTTATTCTCCATAAAACCGCACTCTTTTTTGGTCAAACATAAAATTTTAAACACCTGCATTTCAGCAGATTAGATTTTATTATTTATTCTAAAGATTACCTTCTATTGAATATTTTTTTGTATCTTGCCCCTTATGACAACAGCAGATAAACACGTAAATTTAGATTTTTTAAAAGAAAGCATCTTATACCTAGAAAACAAAGGCTTTGATAATATTCAAGCAGATGTTGAAGGTTATGAAATGCCAAAGTCTTACACCAAAAAGAGCCAAGGTATAGATACTATAATAACGCCAGATATTGTAGCGGAAAAAGCAGGTAGAAAGCACTATTTTGAAATTGGTTTAAAAAGTGAAGAACCTACTCTTTTAAAATCTAAATGGCGCTTTTTAGATGTTTTAACAAGAATGAAAGACGACAGATTTAAAGTTATTACACGTCGTGGTCATTACAAGTTTACACAAGATATGCTTGATGATCTTAATCTAGACAAAGAGCCAATTAAATTACCTTAATCTTTACTACCTTTTAGTAATTTATTTTGTTCCTCCATTAAATCGGTAAGCTTTGCTAAAAGCTGAATATCTTTGGGAGTAGCCACTGTTGTGTCTTTTTCGTCATGCGCTTTTGAGCGCAATTTATTCATGGCTTTTACCACCAAAAACACGGTTAGTCCCACTATTAAAAAATCGAGAGAGACTTCAAAGAAAGTTCCATATTCCATTGCAACCTCATTGGTTGTAATGCCCCCTTCGTTATTTACAATAGCATCACGAAGTATATATTTTTTATCCTGAAAGTTTAAACCATCGGTCATTAAAGACAAAGGTGGCATCATCACCTTCTTCACCAGTACATCTATTACTTTATTAAAAGATGCACCAATAATAATACCGATTGCCATATCCATCATATTACCTTTTACAGCAAACTCTTTAAATTCTTTTATAAATTTCATCTTTCCATTATTTAAAGCTGCAAATATATCTATTTAGAACAGAAACAAATCGATTCCTTTTAAATAATAAAAAACAGCACTCCTCATAAAACCACACCATCTTGTAGTGCAATAAAGCTACTTATTAAGACATTAAAAGTATTGGAAAATTATGGAATTCGGATCTCATTTTAAAAAGACCTCACAGATCATTGCCATGTACCTAACGTGCAATTAAAGATATCTGTACAATAACGAAGACATTTACTACTAGGCCATTAACCTATTCACGAACAATTCTTATTCCTACGAATAAAGTAAAAACTTAAAATCAACTATCCAAATATGGGGTAGTATGGCAAACCATACTACCCCATATTTAAAATGAAATAAACCGAAGAAAGCCAATTCCTTAGCTACACGTATCTCTATTTCTTATAAAACTTAGCATACTTTCTGTACGCAAAGAAACCAAGCAAAGCAACAATAGCACATGAAATCCCTATAATTTTAACGCTCATCACCTGATCTCCACTAGCATAAGAATGTAATCCTGCAAGATAAAAGTTCACTCCAAAATAGGTCATCATAATACTTGCAAAAGCAATTATAGATATTAAATTAAATCCGAAACGACCACGAAGTCCAGGAACTAAACGCATGTGTAATACAAATGCATACACCATAATACTAATTAGAGCCCACGTTTCTTTAGGGTCCCAGCCCCAATATCTACCCCAACTTTCATTTGCCCACATACCACCAAGAAAGTTTCCTATGGTAAGCATCACTAAACCAACCGTTAAAGCCATTTCATTGATAATGGTAAGCTCTTGGATATTGACTAACATTTTTTCTTTATTCTTATCTGTAGTTGCAATCATTAAAATAAGAGAAACGATTCCTAAGATCATCCCTAGAACAAATGGCCCATAACTCGCAACAATAATAGATACGTGTATCATTAACCAGTAACTATTTAAAACGGGTTGTAAGTTTGCAATAGCAGGGTCTAACCAGTTTTGGTGTGCAAAGAATAATATAATAGACGCTACAAATGCCGTAGACGCAATAGTTAAATCACTTTTTCTTCCAAAGAACAAACCAAATAACATTGCAGACCAAGCAACATATAACATCGTTTCATAGGTATCACTCCATGGTGCATGACCAGAAATATACCAACGCGCTATTAAACCAACGGTGTGAATTATAAATAAAGCGATAATTAGCCATTTACTAATTTTAACGGCAACATCAATACCTTTTCTTTTACTACTCAATATTTGCGTGATTAAAAACACAAACATTAAGAATCCTGCTAACAGATAATATCTATATAGATTTTTAAAAACATTGTATTTATTATAGTTAATCTCTGCGCTTATTTTATTATCACTAAGCATTATCGCACTCCCGTATTTATGCTGTGTTTTATTAAAGGATTCTAATAGTTTTTCAGCTTCAGTATAATCTCCAGATTCTTTCGCTTTATTTAAAGTAAATAAATACGCCGAAAATCCAGAATTCACAAAGTTTCCGTAAAGAGAATCTGTAATCTTTTCTTTGTACCCTTCTTTTCTATATTCTAAAGGAGAGATCCATTTATTATTATCGTCTTCAGGTACAGGAAATATTTTTAATGTTAATCCTTCAATCGCATTAGACAAAACAGTTGCGCGTTGATCTGCTAACTTTAATTCCTTTTGGTACCCATTAGGAGATTTCGTTTTATAGGCATCTTCTAAATACGGATTCAACTTATAGCTTAAGTTTTCGTCAAAGAAATCTACAATCGTTGCGTAATCTTTCTCCTTCGGAATACCTAAAATCGTTTTAAGCGAATCTGTTTTCATTGCCTTTAGGTATATAATTGGAACATTATACCAAAGTAACGGACTCTCACTTATAGAAAGCAATATTTGATTAGGACTTAATCCTGCATAGGTTTCGCTATGATGTATTTTTCGAACTAACTCGGATGCGTACGTGTTCATTGGCATCATACGACCACTTAAATCCTGAATAACTAATCTTCCAAATTTATCTGCATGTTCTTTTGGTGTCGCATTAGCAATTAAAATAGAATCTATTTGTGCTGCTGTTGGCGCTTGGTGCTGCTCTTCTTGTGCAAAAGTCTGCATCGCAAAACATAGAAACACTACCGAAAGTAGTTTTGCTTTCTTTGTTTTAATCTTATCTAAATGTCTTCTTAAGTCTCCAAATCTAGATCCTTTAGAAAAGAATATAGCTATCATACCAAAGTACAGTAAGAAGTAACCTAAATAGGTAATCCAAGTTCCCCAAAAATCATGATTTACGGAAAGAATAGTTCCTTTTTCATCTGGATCGAAGTTCGATTGAAAGAACTTATAACCACCATGATTTAAAATATTATTCATATAAATTCTATAATCAAAATCACCTTCTTTTTCATCTAAAACGGTTACTTCACTAGCATAAGAAGAATAACTTCTTTCTGTACCAGGATAACGTTCTGCAATAAAATCGTTTAACTTAATATTAAAAGGAAGTTCTAAAACCTTTGCTCCATAACGGAAAGCGAAGTCTAAACCACCTATTTTAACTTGCTTAAAAGCATTGTTCTTATATGGTCCACCAAGAAGTCCTACTCTTTTTGTTTCCCCATTTGCTGTTACTTTTAAAACGATACCATCTTCATCCCCTTTTAATAATTGCGATTTTTTCACAATACCAAAATCTCCTCTTACTACAGGTTTTGGAAAAACCATTTGCATACTTCCAATGACATAACGAGAACGCAAAATTAATGGCTGTAAACTGTCTTTCACCAAGGTTCCTTTTGCCATAGTTGCCATGGTCATATATTCTCCTTCAAAAGGAGAATGAATGTTTAACATATTACCATCTTGTGTAATATTTATAGCTCCTTTTGTTGGCTTATTTAATGCTATTAAAACATTATGAATACTTTGTACTTCTCCAGATTTTAAAAAATGATTGTGAGGTCCTTCTCCTCCAGCTTCCACTATTTTAAGATAATCTTCACCTGTTTCATTTGGAATAATATCTTCTTCTGCTCCACCAATAAACTTTTCTAATTCCATACTAACCGGTTGGTTATTATAATGGGTATTTACTTCAAAACTATTTTCTAAACGTGGCGAAAAATCTACAGCACGTTCTACTGGTAGACGTTGTGGAACACCATCAATTTCGTAGTCTCCATCAATATAGGTTGTTATATAGGTTTTTTGGGATAAGAATTGATTTTCTGTAGCTCCTTCACGAATTGGCATCATACCTTCAAAACTCGCATAGCGTGTAATAAATGCTCCCAATAGTATAAATATGAAAGATAAATGCAGCACTAAGGTTGCCCATTTAGCCTTTTTATATAATCGGAATCTAAAAATATTTCCAACAAAATTAATAACAAAAAACAGCATAATTCCTTCAAACCACCAGGTATTATATATTAAATTTCGACTGTATGGTGTTGGCGAGGTATCCATTCCTGCATCCATAAAAGTACCAACAGCCATGGCTGTTGCAAATAAAATAAAAAGAATAGCAGTTAGTCTGGTTGAAAACAGAATATTGGAGAGTTTCTTTAGCATAATCACAAGCTTTTTTTTGCTCGTGCAAATTTACGGATTTTTGTTTATTTAAAAGTCTAAACGAAACAAATATTGTGTTAAATTATACTTCGTTTCTAACTTAATCTTATTTTCGTGCTGCAAAAATATTCATGTACATAAAGGTACCCATTTTTCGGGCTCTTCGTTTTGCATTATCTGCAATTTCACCTTCAAATAATTCATCTAAAGTTTGATACCATAAATTTAGCCATAATCCAAAGTGCAGATTATCGATAGTATGATTAAACTGCTTATCTACTCTAACATGTGCTTCCAACGGATTACCACGATACTTTTCCTCTAATTTCCTAGTCATAAAAAGACTCGTTTCCCAAAAAGTAGTTAAGTGGTTTAAATGCGCTTCCCAGTCTTTAATAGTCTCATTAAAAAAAGGACCTAGTGTTTTATCTGCTCTAACTTTTTCATAAAAAGTAGAAACCAACAAAAAGATATCTTCTCGAGTATTTATATCAGGTTTATTCATGTATTCGAAATTAAGTCTTTATTTTTAAAAAAAGGAATTAAATATTCTTAATTAGTAATTGATTATTCTTATTATTTTAGCAAAATGATTAACGTAGTATTACTTGGCGCAGGAAATGTAGCAACACATTTATTTAAGGCTTTTACAAATGCGGAGAAAGTAACTGTAAAGCAATGGTATAATAGAAATTTAAGAACTATTGAAAAGTATAAAACCAAAGTTGCAATTACAGATAATTTAGAGGATTTAGTAGCAGCAGACATTTATATTTTAGCGGTAAGCGATGATGCTGTTGCCGATTTATCTGCACAACTTCCATTTGAAAACAGATTAGTGGTTCATACTTCTGGTAGCGTAAGCCTTTATGCTATTGACAAAAAGCACAAACGTGGTGTTTTCTATCCGTTGCAAACGTTTAGCAAAGCTGCTAATGTAGATTTTTCAGATGTTCCTCTATGCCTTGAAGCATTAAAAAACAAAGAAGACCTTCCTATTTTAAAAAAATTAGCAAAAGCTATTGGGAGTCAGCCGCATAAAGTAAATAGTGATCAACGTGCTGCCTTGCATTTGGCTGCTGTTTTTGTGAATAATTTCACCAATCAGATTTACAGACTAGCGCATGAAATCACAGAGTCTCAAGGTGCAGAATTTGAAATATTAAAACCATTAATTAAAGAAACTGCGAGAAAACTAGACGAAGTTTCTCCGTTTTTAGCACAAACTGGTCCCGCAAAACGCAACGACAAAAAGACAATAAAAAAACATTTAAAAGCACTAACCAATAAACATCACAAAGACGTTTATAAGTTGCTAACTACATCGATACAACAAACACATGGCACTTTCGTGAAACCAAAAGCGAAGTCCAATAAAAAAAAATAAAAAATGGAAGACAAGAGTTATAAAGAATACTTAAACCAAATTACTACATTTATTTTTGATGTAGATGGTGTACTTACAGACGGAACAGTAACCGTTACCACAGATGGCGAAATGCTAAGAACCATGAATATTAAAGATGGTTATGCTTTAAAAACCGCAGTAGACAAAGGATATTCTGTATGTATTATTTCTGGAGGAAGTAATGAAGGCGTTAGAAAACGCTTGGAAAACTTAGGCCTTACCGATGTTTATCTTGGCGTACAGAATAAAATTGAGCAGCTTAACGATTACCTAGAAAAGCATGACTTAAAACTAGAAAATGCTTTATATATGGGAGATGACATTCCTGATTACCCAGTTATGAAATTGGTTGGTTTACCTTGTTGTCCGCAAGATGCTGTTCCAGAAATTAAAGCTATTTCGAAGTATATTTCACATAAAAACGGCGGAAAAGGTGCTGTTCGTGATGTTATTGAGCAAGTACTAAAAGTGCAGGGTAAATGGAATGGTAGCTTTGATGCTAAGTATGATTAGTTAGCTGTTAGTAAACTAAATATTCCTTTTTAATCTTTAACTATTAAATGCAAAACATTTTAAAACTCATTCGGTGGAAAAACTTAATTATGATTGCCTTGGTGCAATTATTAATTAAATATGCGCTTTTCGAACCTTTCGGAGTTACTATTACATTAAACGGCGTAGGTATTTCTGTTTTAATTTTAGCCACATTATGTTTGGCTGCTGCGGGAAATATTATAAATGATATTTATGATGTAGAAACCGATTTAGTTAACAAACCAGATCGCGTAATTGTTGGTAAATCTATTTCAGAAAAAACAGCCTATACTTTGTTTTTTGCACTTAATATTATTGGTGTCGGACTCGGTTTTTACTTATCGCATGTGGTTGGTAAAAGTCCGTTTTTTACGTTGTTCGTGATTATCTCTGCACTACTTTACATGTACGCTTCCTATTTAAAACAATTGCCTTTTATTGGTAATCTTGTGATTTCCATTTTGGTTGCTTTAAGCTTAATTATTGTCAGTATATTCGATGTACTTCCTGCAATAACAGCGGCCAACAAAGAAGCACAATTAACTTTTTTTAAAATTGTTTTAGACTATGCATTTTTCGCTTTTATTATAAATCTTATTCGCGAAATGGTAAAAGACATGGAAGATATTGATGGAGATTACAAAGCACAGATGAACACGTTGCCCATTGCTATTGGTAGAGATCGTACACATAATATCCTTTTTGTTATTTCGCTAATTCCAGTACTTGCAGTGGTATATTATGTAACTACTTTTTTATACAAACAAGAATTAGCTGTAGCATACTTTTTACTCCTTATTATAGCACCCCTTATTTATATAAGTATAAAATTATTTTCTGCTAAAACCAAGAAAGACTATACACATATTAGTGTTATATTAAAGCTTGTTATGCTTTTCGGAATGCTTTCGATGCTACTTTATCCTTTAATTTTAAAATAATGCTAAAAGAAAAACTTAAAAACTACAATCTAATTCTTGCTTCTGCTTCGCCTAGACGACAACAATTCTTTAAAGATTTAGATCTAGATTTTCAGATTCAATTAAAACCTGTTGTTGAAGAATACCCAGAAAAACTTCGCCATTTTGAAATCACAGATTATTTAGCACAATTAAAATCGCTTCCTTTTAAAGCACATTTACAAGAAAAAGATATTTTGGTAACTAGTGACACTATTGTTTGGCAAAAAGAGAATGCATTAGGAAAACCAAGAGATAGAGACGAAGCTTTTCAAATCTTAGAATCCTTAAGCAACGCCACACATGAAGTAATTACATCGGTTTGCTTTACGACTAAAACGACACAAAAAACAGTTAGCAATGTCACTAAAGTAACTTTTAAAAAGTTGTCTGATGCAGAAATTAACTACTACTTAGATACCTGCAAACCTTATGATAAAGCCGGAGCCTACGGCATACAAGATTGGATTGGCTATATAGGAATCACAAAAATTGAAGGTTCTCATTATAATGTAATGGGTTTACCGCTTCACTTGGTATATCAAACTTTATTAGAAATAGTAAACTAAGCTCTTTTTTTATTTTTAAGAACTTTTTCTAATTTATCTTTGCTCCTTATTTAAAAATTATGAAAGATTTTTTTGTTACCTATAACGAACAACTAATAAATTCCTTAATTCTATTAGGCGTATTACTAATACTATGGTTTATTCTAAAAATTTCTATTCGAAAAATAGGAAGAAAATCTGGGATTAACGACGCACGTATTCACCTAATAATCAGGTATACCACCGTAACTTTATTTTTTATCGGATTTTTAATTTTAGCTTTTATTTTTGGCGCACAATTTGAAGATCTTGCTTTAGTATTCTCTTCTGTTTTTGCGGTGATAGGAATAGCTCTTTTTGCAATTTGGTCTATATTAAGTAATATTACTTCTGGCGTAATTATGTTTTTCTCTTTTCCGTATAAGGTTGGAGACAAAATTCAAATCCACGACAAAGATTTCCCTATTGAAGCTATCATAGAAGACATTAGAGCTTTTCAATTACATCTAAGACAAGATAATGGGGATTTAGTAACCTACCCAAATAACCTCATCTTACAAAAAGCGGTAACACTAATCCAAAAAGATGCGATTGAAGATTTTGAACACGGCTCAGATCTTATCTAAATATTAAGTTAAATAAACATTAAAACCCATTCTTACGCTGGTATCTTTTTTATATTTGGTTCTTAAACCAACTATAATCATGCGCAAGCTACTACTCTATTTTTTCATTTCTTTTTTCACCATTTCAAGCATACTTGCGCAACAACCTAAAAAACCAAATGCTTCTCAGATTTTTGAATCTATAAAAAAGCTGAATTTTTTAGGATCTGTTTTATATGTTGCTGCACATCCAGATGACGAAAACACACGCTTAATCTCTTACATGGCAAATCATGTAAAAGCACGTACTGCATACCTTTCATTAACACGTGGTGATGGTGGACAAAACCTAATTGGCCCAGAAATTAGAGAACTTCTTGGTGTCATTAGAACACAAGAATTACTTACTGCAAGAAATATAGATGGCGGCGAACAACGCTTTACCAGAGCAAACGATTTTGGGTACTCTAAACATCCTGATGAAACTTTGGCTATTTGGAACAAAGAAGAAGTGTTAAGCGATGTCGTTCTAGCTATGCGTCAATTTAAACCAGATGTAATTATCAATCGTTTTGACCATAGAAGCCCAGGTTCTACGCATGGTCATCATACCAGTTCGGCAATGTTGAGCTTAGCGGCTTTTGATATTACAAATGATAAAACAAAGTATACCAACCAACTAAAAGACGCTGGCGTCTGGCAGGCACAACGTGTGTTTTTTAATACCTCTTGGTGGTTTTATGGAAGTCAGGAAAAATTTGACAAAGCAGATAAAAGCAAACACTTACAGTTTGATATTGGTGCATATTACGCTTCTAGCGGATTGAGCAATACCGAAATTGCTTCCTTAAGTAGAAGTCAGCATAAATCCCAAGGATTTGGTAACACAGGAACTCGTGGTAGCCAAATGGAATATATTGAATTGATTAAAGGAGAAATGCCTTCAGATCCATCAAATATTTTTGAAGGAATCGATACCACATGGAATCGTGTTAAAGGCGGATCAGCAATAGGAAATATTTTATACCAAGTAGAAAAAGATTTTGATTTCACAAATCCTTCTGCTTCTATTCCAGAATTATTGAAAGCATATTCTTTAATTGAAAAATTAGAAGATGCCCATTGGAAGCAAATTAAATCCGAAGAGATTAAAAACCTCATCTACCATTGTGCAGGATTATATTTGGAAGCTGTAGCTGAAAACAATCACGCAACAGCAAATGAAACCGTTCATTTAAACTTAGAACTTATTAATAGAGCTTCCGAAAAGGTACAATTAAAAGCAATACAAATTAATGAAAACGCTTTTGTTTCCGAAGAAAAAATCTTAGCTAAAAACGAAAAATTAGAACTTAAAAAATCGTTTACAGTAAAAGCAAATCAAGAAGTAACAACGCCGTATTGGCTAACCAAAAAAGGAACACTTGGCATGTACCAAGTAGACGATAAAAGCCTTATTGGAAAACCGGAAACGCCGCGTTATTTTAATGTTACCTTTAATTTAAGCATCCATAATGTTTCTATTAACTACACAAAACCTGTGGTGTATAAGACTAACGATCCTGTAAAAGGAGAAGTCTATAAACCTTTTGAAATCACACCGGAAGCTTCGGCTAAAATCGCAGAAAAAGTAATCATTTTTGAAAATGATAATCCAAAAGAAATCCCTGTAATTGTTAGAGCAGGAAGAAATAACTTAGAAGGTTTTGCAGAAATTGCGCATCCTAATGGTTGGAGTGTTTTTCCTGAGAAACAGAAATTCTCCATAGTTAATAAAGGACAAGAGCAGACTTTAGTTTTCACTATTATTCCTCCAAAAAATCAAAGTGAAGGATTAATCACTCCGATGGTTCACGTTGGAAAAAAAACATATACCAAAGAACTTATTGAAATGGATTATGATCACATTCCGTTTCAAACGGTTCTATTGCCAAGCGAAAGTAAAATCGTTCGTTTAGACATTCAAAAAAGAGGAGAAAACATTGCGTATATTGAAGGTGCAGGAGATGTAGTTCCAGAAAGTTTACAGCAAATTGGTTATAACGTAGTTACTATTAAACCGGAGGATATTAATGCAGAAACATTAAGCAGATTTGATGCCGTTGTGGTGGGAATTAGAGCGTACAACACAGTAGAAACCTTAAAGTTTAAACAACAAGCTTTGTTTGATTTTGTGGCTAATGGCGGAAATATGATTGTGCAATATAACACCAACAGAAGATTAAAAACAGAAGAACTTGCTCCATATTCTTTAACGCTTTCTAGAGATCGTGTCACCGATGAAAATGCAAAAGTAACGTTACTAAAACCAGATCATGAATTACTTAATTTTCCGAATAAAATAACCGAAACAGATTTTGAAGGCTGGACACAAGAACGTGGTTTATATTTCCCAGATAAGTGGTCCAAAGAGTTCACTCCTATTCTATCGATGCATGACAAAGGAGAATCTGCAAAAAAAGGAAGCTTACTAGTTGCCAAACACGGCAAAGGATATTATATATACACCGGACTGAGTTTCTTTAGAGAATTTCCTGCTGGGGTTTCTGGTGCATATCGCTTATTTGCTAATATGTTAAGTATTGGTAAAGAAAATATGAATACCGAAAACGCAATAAAGAACTAATCGATCATTAGATCCAAATTTTGTAATTGTCAGTTCGAGTGAAATTCTTTTTTTTTAAGAATTTAGTATCGAGAACAACTTAAAACACTTGCTTTCAAAACCATCAATATGAAAAAATACAAATGGAATAACATGTACACGCTAGTACTTGTAGCCAACGCAGTCTACATTATTGTTTTTTACTTTATAACCAAAGCACTTTAAATTATGCAAACATTAGACTGGATCGTACTTATTAGTACCTTATTACTTATTGTTGGTTATGGAACATGGCAAACACGTGGAAGTAAGAACGTTCAAGATTTTTTAAAAGGCGGAAACTCCTCTAAATGGTGGACCATTGGTTTATCGGTAATGGCAACGCAAGCAAGTGCTATTACTTTTCTTTCTACTCCCGGACAAGCATTTAATGACGGAATGGGTTTTGTGCAATTCTATTTTGGTTTGCCAATAGCCATGGTTGTAATCTGTATGGTTTTTATTCCGTTGTATCACAAACTGAAAGTATATACTGCTTATGAGTTTTTGGAAACTAGATTCGATTTAAAAACAAGAACATTAACCGCCATTTTATTTTTAATACAACGTGGTTTGGCTGCAGGAATTACCATTTTTGCTCCGGCAATTATATTATCTGCAGTACTTGGATGGAATTTATTATTACTAAATATCATCATTGGTGTTCTAGTTATCATCTATACGGTTTCTGGAGGAACGCGTGCTGTAAACGTGACGCAAAAGCATCAAATGGTGGTGATTTTCACCGGAATGGTTATCGCTTTTGTTTTAATAATAAATAAACTACCTGCAGATATTACATTTTCTAAAGCTTTAGATATTGCCGGAGCTAGCGGAAAAATGGAGGTTTTAGATTTCTCTTTCAATCTAAATAATCGCTATACATTTTGGTCTGGAATAATTGGAGGAACCTTTTTAATGCTTTCTTATTTTGGTACAGACCAAAGTCAGGTACAGCGTTATTTATCGGGGAAATCATTAAAAGAAATGCAATTAGGATTGATTTTTAATGGCTTATTAAAAGTACCGATGCAATTCTTTATTTTATTAGTTGGTGTGATGGTGTTCGTGTTTTATCAATTCAATCCTGCGCCAATGAATTTTAATCCTACCGCAACAGAGGTTGTTTTAAATTCGGAATATGCAGAAGCATACAAAGGACTTCAACTAGAACAAGAAAAAATATTTAACGACAAGCAAACCTTAATAAATAAATATACTGCGGAAGAAAGTGAACAGTTAAAAAACTACATTCATCTAGCAAATCTAGCAAGTGATGATATTAGAAATGAAGCAAAACTTTTAATCGATAAAGCTGGTGAATCGCAACAAGTAAAAGTAGAAAGCAACGATAAGGATTATGTATTTATTCACTTTATTTTAAACAACTTACCTAGAGGATTGATAGGTTTATTATTGGCTGTTATTTTAAGTGCAGCAATGTCTAGTACTTCTAGCGAATTGAATGCTTTGGCAAGTACTACTACTATCGATTTATACAAGCGTAATACGAGTGAGAAGACAGACGAAGAAATGGTTAAAACCTCTAGACTGTTTACATTAGCTTGGGGAATTATAGCTATTGGTGTCGCCTGTGTAGCCAATCTTGCCGAAAATTTAATTCAGTTAGTAAATATAATAGGTTCCATTTTCTATGGAAATGTTTTAGGAATTTTCCTACTAGCATTTTTCTTTAAAACGGTAAAAGCAAATGCTGTTTTTGTAGCTGCCCTAATTACGCAAGTACTTGTAATTAGCTTATTTCTTTTAAACGAATACGAGTTTATAAACCTTCCGTTTTTATGGTTAAACTTTGTAGGTTGTATGATAGTAATGGCTATTGCTTTACTTATTTCGTTTAAAGATTTAAAAAACAAAAGCAGATTAGCGCTATCTGTAATCGCAATTGCGTTATGTAGTTTTGGTTATGTAGTTATGCTTTAATACGGATTGTACAATATCATAATTATTCATCAATAGAAACACCTTGGGTAGTAAAGGATAAACCTTGCTGCCCATAAGTGGTGATCATTACCGCTTCAAAAAAAGGAGCATGCACGTTTTTAGCTGCCAACCAATCGAATACAAAATTAGCTCCTGTACCTCCCGATTTATCTTTTTCATTGATAACAATCTCAATAGTCTGCATTGGTTTTATATAAATAGGAGTTTCAAAATAGGTTCTAATTAAATCTCCTTTGGTATCATAATAATTGGCATTTTTCACAAAAATAGTGTCGCGTTTATTTATGTTTCTAATGCTTACAGTTGCTGTTAAATCATGTGTTTTATGCTCTGTAGTACTATATACTTGGGAATAAATAGACAAATAAGTTGAACCCGTATTTAAAGAATCTCCAAGTTTATGCTCCCATTTTATCGATTCCCAATTAACAGATGGTAAAACGTCATATTTGGTTTTTTCTGTACATCCTAATACCGATAAAACAACCAAAGTCAATAGCAATACATTTTTCATATTTAATAATTTTTATATCCTTTGATTTAGAACTAGATGGTGTATAATTCGTACATTTATTTTCTGCCTTATTGAAACACTAATAATTTAAGGCAAATAATAAAGCATTACAAATTTAACTACTATTTTAATAGAAACCGTTTTATAATAAAAAAAACGTTGTCTTAACAAAATGTTAATTATTGGCGCGATATTTGCGAAACTTTTTTTCTACTAAAACCCAAACGAAACTATGAGATATCTTCTATTTTTTTTTACTGGCTTAATTACTTCTCTTTCCTTTTCTCAAAATAACACAACTAAAGACCCGCTTTACGATGTTATTAATAATGGTTATTTTAACTCGTATAACTTAGAGAGTTTTTATCTACATACCAACAAAAGCATTTATTTCTCTCAAGAGGAAATATTTTTTAAAGCCTATGTGGTGCATGAAGAAGACAACAAACCATCTCTAGAAACCTCTAATCTTCATATTAACTTATACGATTCTAACAATAAACTGGTTTTAAGCGAATTATTTTTCACCGATAACGGAACATCGTATGGTTCGATTAAAATTCCTAAAAACATAAAAACAGATAACTATACGATTCAATTAAACACGCAATGGAATAGAAACTTTAAGGAAGGTGCACTTTTCCCTATTCAAATTTATAATATAAATGACACTACAAGTTCTTTACAAACAGCAGAAGAACATGTATTAAGTAGTACCGAAAACAACGCAAAAGAAGCGTTCGTTACAAAAAACAAAACAGGATATTTACTAGACAGAAAGGAATCCAAAAATAAGGATATGGTTACGTTTCAGCTAAAAACGAACAACACCACTGTAGCTGCAGAAAAAGATAAATTTATTTATGCTGTTTTACACAAAAAAGGATCAGCAAAATCTGTGGCTCCAATAAAGTTAATACAAGGAATTAATACCTACACCCTAAATTTTAATACCAATGCTTTATTTACAGGCGCAAATACAATTACTGTTTTCAATAAACAAAATAACATTTTAGCACAGCACAATTACTACAACAAACCAGAAAAGGGAATAGATATTACGACTAGTATTTTAAAGGAAACTAATGATTCTATACGTTTAGATCTTAAGTTATTAAACATACTTAAAGACACGAATATTAGTGTTTCGGTTTTACATGAACAAACAAAAGCTATAGATAGCAATGCTACTATCACTAAAACATTACTAGCGAATACCAATGATGTTTTAGCAACAAATAGTTCTTCTAATGCTTTTCCGTATAAAAACAGAACAAGCACCACACCTATTCTAGCGAATGAAAATGGTTTGCAAATTACAGGAACCGTTAACTCTAAAATACAGAACACCAAAGACTATAGCGTTATGCTAACCTCTCATGTGAACAATTTACTACTAACGAGTCCTATCACTTCAGATAAAAAATTTGAATTCAAAAATTTAGTATTAAAACATCCTTCCGATTACAAGCTTTCTTTAGTAAACAAGAAAGGAGAAATCGTAAAAGGAGAATTCTATATTTATAAAGATTTTGTTGCCTATAAAGCAGATAGCATCTTAAAAAAGAATACAACAAAAAAAATCACCGTTAAAAAGACTACTGAAGAAGAAGTAAAAGAAGAGAGTAGTAATGATATAGTGAACTACTTTCCGGTAAATAAGGAAATGGAAGAACTAGAAGAAGTGTTTTTAAAAGATGTTTTTAGTAAACAGCAAAAACGATTAAAAGAAATAAAAGAGACGAATCCGTATTTAGGCGTTAGTGCTGGATTTTCAGACGAGTACATGATTGATTTAGATAAAGACAATAATGCAAGCCTTGTAGATTATTTAAGGAAAATTCCAGGAATACGAGTTGTTAACGATTTTGGTGTTATTAGAATATACAAAGAAAGGAAGACTAATTTAAATAAAGGTGCTGGTGCATCACTAATGAGTGTTTTTTTAGATGGCATGCCTTTTAGCCAAGAAGACGGATTAGATGTTGCAAACCAAAATGTTACCGACTTTGAGCTAATAACCATAAATATTTCTGGAGCTGGTTATGGCATGCAAGGAGCAAATGGCGTTATCAACTTAATAACTAGAAGCGGCTTTAATTATAGAAAAAGGGGAACCAATTTTGCTAAAGACTATCAAACAGAATTAGGATTTAATTTAGAAAAAAGCACGCTAGCAGATAGCAAACTATACTTTCCAGATTTACAATCTAACTATTATTTTAAAGCTATTGACTGGATTCCTAATTATACTTTAAAGCCGAACAGCCCTAATGTTTTAAAAATTAAAAAACCTAAAAATGAAAATGTAAAGCTAATCATCAATGGCTTTAATACAGATGGCGACTTAATTTTTAAAGTCATCGATTTATAAATATATGGCTTTACTAAAAATAATTAATTATCGATTCTTTTATGGAATTATTTTCTAGAATTTGACTACATTTATCTCTAAAGTCCTACAAATATGCCATACGTGAACAAATTACTTTTAGTACTATTTTTTGTTTTTAATATCAGTTTAGCCCAAAATGATACTAGTTCTCCAACAAATACATTTATTAATGAAAACAATTTTTTACACAAAGAATATCTAGAGAAATTTTCGCTGCATACCAATAAATCAGTATATTTTTCGGGGGAAGATATTTGGTTTAAAACCTATATAGCTTATGATATCACCGAAACACCAAATTATAGAACTACAAATTTGCACCTAAACATCTATGATGCAGATAAAAATCTAATAGCGCATCAATTAGTTCTGGTAGAAAACGGAAAGGTCGCAGGAAGCATTAAACTTCCAGAAGATTTAAAAACAAACACCTATTATATTCAATTAGATACCCATTGGAATCGGGATTTCAAGAATACATATATCAAACCAATTCAAGTAAATAATTTACAAGATGGTTTTATGGATTCACAAGAAAATGAATTATCCGAAAACGATGCCATTAGTTTTCAATTTTACCCAGAAAGCAATGTACTATTAGATAACACCGAAAACACCATATATTTTGCGGTTTCCCAAAACAATGTACCTATCGCATTAAGCGGAAATGTAACGGATGCAAATGGAGATATTATTTCTAAAATTACCAGTGATAAAAATGGATTAGGAAGCTTTAAACTAAGAGCATATACCGAGAAAAACTACTACGTAGTTGCTAATAATTCGAAATTCGAAATACCCAAAGCACAAGAAACAGGCTTCATTCTTCATAAAACAGAAAATGTAGAAACCAATGATGTAGTAGGTTTAAGTATAATGACTAATAAAGCCACCATCCAGCAAGAAAAAGGAAAAACCATTTTTGCTGTAATTCATAGAAAAGGATATGCATTATCTGCCATTCCGGTAACGATAAGCGAAGAATACTATAGCTATAATTTAAAGCTTTTAAAAACCGATCTTTTTAATGGCGTAAATACGATTACTCTGTTTAATAGTACGAATCAAGCCATTGCAGAACGTAATATATTCAGCAATAATAAAAAATTAATAGAATTAGAAGCCACAAAAATTTCTAGTACAAAAGATTCCACAACTATTAAATTAAATCTTAAAAACATATATACAAATACCAATGTTAGCATTTCGGTTTTACCAGAAAACTCTTTAATGTATCAAAATCAATATAATATTGTAACCGATTATTTAGTAACACCGTATTTAACGGATAAAACAGGAAATATCACAAAATACTTTTCTGAAGATTTTAACCAAAACAAATTGGAT
Source organism: uncultured Flavobacteriaceae bacterium (assembly GCA_947502495.1). Lineage (GTDB taxonomy): Bacteria > Bacteroidota > Bacteroidia > Flavobacteriales > Flavobacteriaceae > Oceanihabitans. The sequence goes on from CANNAC010000009.1 coordinate 48,595, forward strand.
ACGTACATACAAACAAAAAGTAAAAACAATTTTGTAGCTCTACCGAATAACAACATAAAAACCAGAAAAGCAGAAGTAGGAACAAGAATTAGGGGTTCTGTAATGTTAAAAGAAGCAAGTACCCAAAATGCCAAGGTAATGCTAACTTCACAAGAAAATAATATTGTCTTAGTTTCTAAACTAAAGCCAAATAACACCTTTGTTTTTGATAGTCTTTTATTAAAACAGAATTCAAACTACAAATTATCCCTAGTCGATTTTAAAGGCAAGCTTTTAAAAGCAAACATTCATGTAAAGGAACAATTGATAGATTACAAACCAGAATTAGTAAGCAGTAAAGACTTAAACAACTACCATATAAAAGGCTTTGAATACACGGATACAGACGACACATCTTCAGGGCAAATAAAAAAACAAGAATACTTAGATGAAGTCGTTTTGAAAGCAAAAAAAACAAAGAAAATTGTATTTCCAGATGACTATCCAGACCCAAAAGTACGCGCGAGCAGTTTCACAAAAACATATACAATAAAAGAAAACAGATATTACCCTAACCAAACAGTTATGGATGTTATTAAAGATTTACCCGGAGTTGATGTAGACAATGCTTCTACAAAAATTAGATCTACCAGAGGAGCAAAATCTATTATTCCTGGTAACAGGAATGATGAAGTAGCAGTAATTCTAAACGGTGTTAGAGTATCTGATTTCGATTTACTACGATCTATCAACGCTACAGAAATTGCGGAAGCAAAAGTAAATGCATCTGGAGCTGGATATGGCCTAGATGGTTTTGCAGGAGTAGTTATATTAAAAACTAAAGGAGAAATAAATCCTTTTAAAGGCAAAGCTACCAATACAGCATCTACTTTAAAAGTAGGAACTGTAGATTTTGGTTTTAACATTCCTACAGCAAACTATGCTAATTTTGATATGCAATTCCCATCAAAAAATTCTAGAATATTTTATAGCACTTTAGATTGGTTGCCAAACGTAAATTTAAAACCAAACAGCGACAACACGATAACGGTTTATAATGATAATCTGGATGAAATTAAGCTCCTAATTAATGGTCAAAACGACAAAGGGAATTTAGTTTTTAAGGTGGTAACTATTAATAACAAGAGCAATCAATAGTTATATATAATCCTCTAAATTTATAGCATTAATTGCACCATGACTCGCATGGTTTACTACACTCCCATTTCTTACAACGATTAACTGTGGAGACTCGTGCATAATCATAAATTTAACGCCAACTTCATTAGAGATTTCTCTGTAATTTAGTAGGTCTAAATAGTATAAATCTAAATCTTTTTCCGTTAACTTATACATAGCAACAAATTGGTTCATTACCATTCTGCTAATGCCACATCGTGTAGAATGTTTAAAAATAACTTGCGTTTTCGTTTTAGATTTTTCTTCAATAAATTCCAATTGTTGCAAATCATTTAAAGGAATCCAAGGCAATATTTTCTCTTCTTTTGGTTCACTAGAACCACCAAATATTTTTTTTAATATACTCATAGAAAATTTATTTTTTCATTTCCACAAAATTGGAAATCTAATCATTACAACATTTAAGTCGATGTAATAGTAAAAACTTACATTCCGACAAAAAGTCACGTGTTTACTAGCGTTTTCAGACATTTTGTCTACTAACTCGTCTTGGTAAGATTGTTGACTAATACTAATCAGAATAACAAAAATACAACAACATGAACTTTAACAATTATACAATAAAATCGCAAGAAGCCATACAACAAGCGCAACAAATTGCACAAAGTTATGGTCATCAACAAATAGAGAACGAACACCTTTTTAAAGCCATTTTTGAAGTAGACGAAAATGTTTTACCATTTATATTAAAAAAACTGAATGTTAATGTTGCCATGCTTCAGCAAATACTAGAGAAGGATTTAGAAAGCTTTCCAAAAGTTTCGGGTGGCGACATCATACTATCTCGAGAATTAGGGAAAACCTTAAATGAAGCAGCCATTATCGCCAAGAAAATGAACGATGATTATGTTTCGATAGAACATTTAATCCTTGCTATCTTTAAGTCGAAAAGTAAAATCGCTCAACTTTTAAAAGATCAAAGCGTTACAGAAAAAGGCTTACAAGCAGCTATTGATGAATTACGAAAAGGAGATCGAGTAACTTCTCAAAGTCAAGAAGAAACCTATAACTCTCTAAATAAATACGCAAAAAACCTCAACCAATTAGCCAAGGATGGAAAATTAGATCCAGTAATTGGTCGTGATGAAGAAATACGAAGAATACTTCAAATTTTATCGCGTAGAACCAAGAACAATCCTATTTTAGTTGGGGAGCCTGGAACTGGTAAAACCGCCATTGCGGAAGGTTTAGCGCACCGAATTGTAGATGGAGATATTCCGGAGAATTTAGTGGACAAGCAAATTTTCGCTCTAGATATGGGCGCATTAATTGCTGGTGCAAAATATAAAGGAGAATTTGAAGAAAGACTAAAATCGGTAATAAAAGAAGTCACAGAAAGTGATGGAGACATTGTTTTATTCATCGACGAGATACATACACTTGTTGGCGCTGGAGGTGGTCAAGGTGCAATGGACGCAGCAAACATATTAAAACCAGCATTAGCTCGTGGTGAGCTTCGTGCAATTGGAGCAACCACTTTAGACGAATACCAAAAATATTTCGAGAAAGACAAAGCTTTAGAGCGACGTTTTCAAAAAGTAATGGTAAATGAACCAGACACAGAAAGTGCTATTTCTATCTTAAGAGGAATAAAAGAAAAATACGAAACACACCATAAAGTACGTATCAAAGATGAAGCGATTATTGGTGCTGTAGAACTTTCTGAAAGATATATTACCAATCGTTATTTACCAGACAAAGCTATTGATTTAATGGATGAAGCTGCGTCTAAATTACGTATGGAAATAAATTCTAAACCTGAAGAACTAGATGTTTTAGATCGTAAAATCATGCAATTAGAAATTGAGATTGAAGCGATTAAACGTGAAAAAGACGAAACAAAATTAAAAGCATTACGTGCAGACTTAGCGAATTTAAAAGAAGATCGTAACGAGATTTACGCCAAATGGAAAAGCGAAAAAGACGTTGTAGATAACATTCAAACTGCTAAGTCTAATATTGAAGAATTTAAATTAGAAGCAGAACGCGCAGAACGCGATGGTGATTATGGTAAAGTAGCCGAAATTCGTTACGGAAAAATTAAAGACGAGCAAGAACAATTGGAGAAATTGCAAAAAGAACTGCAAGAAAACCAAAGCGAAAGCTCTTTAATTAAAGAAGAAGTTACCTATGAAGATATTGCAGATGTTGTAGCAAAATGGACAGGAATTCCAGTTACCAAAATGCTACAAAGTGACCGTGAAAAACTTTTAAAATTGGAAGATGAATTACACAAACGTGTGGTTGGTCAAGAGGAAGCAATTGTCGCTGTAAGTGATGCTGTACGTCGTTCTAGAGCTGGTTTACAAAACCCAGAAAAACCAATAGGAACCTTTTTATTCTTAGGTACTACCGGAGTTGGTAAAACAGAATTAGCTAAAGCGTTGGCAGAATATCTTTTTGATGACGAAAGTGCTATGACCAGAATAGATATGAGTGAATACCAAGAACGTCATGCGGTAAGCAGATTGGTTGGTGCACCTCCAGGATATGTTGGTTACGATGAAGGCGGACAACTTACAGAAGCGGTTAGAAGAAAACCATATTCTGTAGTGCTTTTAGACGAAATTGAAAAAGCACATCCAGATACCTTCAATATTTTATTGCAAGTATTAGATGAAGGAAGATTAACAGATAATAAAGGTCGTGTAGCCGATTTTAAAAACACCATAATTATCATGACCTCCAACATGGGAAGTCAGATAATTCAAGAGCGTTTTGAAGCTACCAAAGATGTAGATTCTGCAATTGAAGCAGCAAAAGTAGATGTATTAGCTTTACTGAAACAAACCGTAAGGCCAGAGTTTTTAAACCGAATAGATGACACTATTATGTTTACGCCTTTAAGCAAAGAAAACATTGTTCAAATTGTAGGCTTACAGTTAAAAGGAATCACTAAAATGATTGCACAACAAGGCATTACTTTTGATGCTACACAGGAAGCAATAAATTATTTAGCAGATAAAGGATATAATCCAGAATATGGTGCAAGACCTGTAAAAAGAGTAATTCAGAAAGAAGTATTAAATGCTTTAAGTAAAGAAATTTTAGGAGGAAAAGTGACTACAGATAGTATTATCCTTTTAGATGCTTTTGATGGAGAACTAGTTTTTAGAAACCAAAACAGTTTGGTTGCCGAAGAAGTATAAAACGAGATATTCTGTATAGAAAAACACTTTTATATGGAATAAATCACAAAGTATTGTTAACGTAAAATAAGTTAAAAGTTTCTACGTTTTCATAGTAAGTTGGTTAGTTAGTTGAAAAACAGCGCGAATCTTTTTAAGACGAGCGCTGTTTTTTTTTGTAACCTATCTAGTGCGTATTAGTTTACTACCAAACGCTTAGACGCAATTTTTTGCCCGTCCACATAAAGTGTATAAAAATAAACAGCAGATTGCATATTATTTTTAGATAATGTAACAGAACCTTCGCCAAATTGGTGAATAGGAATATCATAAACCACTTGACCTAAAGATGAAACGACTTGAATATTAGCAGACCTATATTTAGTTGGTATATAATAATCTATAACCGTATTGGTATTAAATGGATTAGGAATATTTTGATTTAATCTAATATTGCTTTCATCTAAAGGAACATCAGAAGGATCTTCAATACTTAGCGATCCTCCACAAGCACAAGCTTCAATAACATCTAAACGAGACATTAAAGCATCAATTTGCGCTTGTTGCGCAGTATTTACATCTTCTAAATCTGTAATTGCTGTTTGTAAAGGCACTAAAATTGGTGCTAAATCTACATCTACTGAAGTTCCGTTTTCAATAGCAACAGTTAATGTAGTATCTGCTAAAGATGCAGAAGCTAAATTTTGATTATCACTAGAAGGATCTACCCAAACCGTTCCATCAAAATAGTAAGTCTTATTCTCGTCGGTATCATACACCAACATTCCTGCAACTGCATCTACTTCTAAAGCAGTTCTACTTGCCGTTGTTAAACGGTTTAATAATAAAGCCTTGTCGGTTGCCGCTAAATCTAAAGACGCATTAGCATCTGGAGTTATTGTAGCAATTCCTGCTTGAGCCCCAATATAAGCGTTACCTGTAATTGCAGCATTACCATTTACTTCTAATTTCTCTGAAGGCGAAGTGTCTCCCAAACTTACATTACCTGTAGAAGCAATATATAAAGTATTTGAAGCTGCACCTGGTTGTATTTTAAAAGGCAACGCGCTACCATTGGTAACATCTCTTACAAAAAAATTTGCTTCATTACCAGCAATATCCCAAGTTTGAGGAGTCCATCCACTAGCACCATTTTGTTCTAAACGAAGCGTTGGTGTATCGCCATCTGTAACCTGTAACTCCACAACAGGAGCATTAGTTCCCAATCCTACATTCCCAGCATTCCCAATATATAACGCATTGCTTCCAGCTCCCGCTAAAATTCTAAAAGGGTTTGTTCCCGCTGTAGCATCATCGATTGCAAAATAATTTAGACCTCCATTAGCGGTATCATTAATAGAAATTCTCCAATCATTAGCGGCAAAACTTGCACTAGCGGAAGTGTCATCAAAATGAATTCTTAGGTTGTTCTCCTTTAACCTAACCGTATCAAAACCAAAGTTTTCACCATCTACACAGTCAAAACCAACGCAAGCGCTGCCGTCTACAATTAAGTCTTCCAGGATAACATTATCTCTTTGACTGCTTTCGGTGTCGGCATCTTGTTGTGCAAATACGGTCGCGCTAAGCAGTATGCATAGCGGAATTAAGTAGTTTTTTAATTTTTTCATAATTTAAATAAATTGATTATTAGCACCAGCAAGGTAAATCAATTTGTTAAAACAGTATTTATACTGTCTTATTAATTTCTCAAAAACAGGGGTTTATACGTGGTTTAAATCTGTGTAAAATATAAGTTTTTGACATATAACACCAAGCTATTTTTATTTGTAAAAGGAGTCTACAATTTCAATGCTTTTTTAGATTTTTCTAATTGCTGCTGAAACAAGGTTTCATCCACTTCCTGTTTCCACATAGGAACCATTTTATGGATCAACTCTTTTCCTTCTTTGGTATTTAAAATTTCCGGAAATGCTTTTTCTAAAACCTCTAACATTACTGAAGTTGCTGTTGATGCTCCAGGTGAAGCGCCTAACAAACAAGTAATGCTTCCGTCTTTGCTACTTACGACTTCTGTTCCAAATTGAAGCACGCCCCCTTCAAACGCATCCTTTTTAATAATTTGCACACGTTGTCCTGCAACAAGAATTTCCCAATCTTCACTTTTAGCATCCTTTACAAACTTCCGTAAAGCATCCATTCTATCTTCATGTAAAGAAGTTACTTGTTCTATTAAATATTTGGTTAAAGGCAAATTATGCCAGAATGCGCCTAATAAAGGCGAAATATTATCCAATTGCACGGATTTAAACAAATCAAGATTAGAACCTTCTTTTAAAAATTTCGGACTAAAACCAGCAAAAGGGCCAAAAAGCAATTCCCTTTTACCATCAATATATCTAGTATCTAAATGTGGTGTAGACATTGGTGGATCACCAATTCCCGCTTTGCTATATACTTTTGCGTTATGCTGTTTTATAATCTCTTCATTTTTACAAACCAACCATTCGCCACTTATTGGAAAACCACCATAACCTTCCTTTTCATCCATCTCCACTTTTTGTAACAACAGTAAACTTCCTCCTCCTGCTCCAATAAAAACATGCTTCGATTCTAGATGATGTTTTTCATTGGTCACAAGATTTTTTATTTCTACCGTCCAATCAATATCTGCACTAGGATCTACATCTTGCACTTCCATATTGCAATGTACAGGAGTATTATATTTAGTCTCCAATATTTTAAATAAGGATTTCGTAAGCGTTCCGTAATTCACTTCTGTACCTCGATCTATTCGAGAAGCAGCCATGATTTCCGCTTCATTTCTATTATGCATAATTAAAGGAAACCATTCTCTCATTTTATTACTATCTCGAGTAAACTGAATGGTGTTAAACATAAAATGATCTTTCATACTATGAAAACGTTGCTCTAAATAATCGGCATTTTCTTTTCCTAAAACCCAACTATGATGAGGAACAGGAGAAATAAAGGCTTCTGGGTTTTCCAGCAATCCTTCTTCTACTAAATAGCTCCAAAATTGTTTAGAAGTTTCAAACTGTTCGCAAATCTTTATAGCCTTCTCTATTATTACGGATCCATCTTCCTTTTCGGGACAATAATTCAACTCACAAAGTGCCGAATGGCCTGTTCCTGCATTATTCCATGCTGCGGAACTCTCTTGCGCAACGGCATCTAATCGTTCTACTATTAAAACTTTTAAGTCTGGTTTTAAAATCTTAGAAATAAGCGCCAAAGTTGCACTCATAATTCCTCCTCCAACACAAATTAAATCGTATTCTTTAACGGCATTTATATCTTGCATAATTCTATACTATCATTTAGGCTTAAATATATGTAAGTCCTTTCATATATTTAATTTTTAACCAAAAAAAAGGCCGCATATTGCGACCTTTTATAATAAATTCTTAGTGTTAAAATAGTCTATAACCAATACCAACACCTGCAATAAAAGGGTTAATATCTACATCTGCACCAACTGTAGCTCCTAATGCTGTTGTTGCATTTACGGTAACATCTGTATTTAATAATAAATATTTAGCATCTAAATTAATAAACCATTTGTCGGTAATATCAAAATCAAATCCTAACTGAAAAGCAAAACCAAAAGCGTTATCATACTCCACTTTATCTGCTACAGGACCAGAATTTTCATCATAAAACAAAGTGTAGTTCACTCCTGCTCCTACATAAGGATGTACCATATCGCCATTAAAATGGTATTGCAGCGTCAATGTTGGAGGCAACAATCTAACATCCCCTAACGGAATATCTCCTGCCGCTGTAGATATGGCTTTGACATCATGTTGGGTTGTTGCTAAAATTAATTCTGCTGCTATGTTTTTTGTAAAGAAATACGTTAAATCTAATTCTGGAACATAATCGTTTGTAATAGTAACATCTCCGCCAATAGCTTCTATGTTCGCAGATTCATTAGGAACAACCGCTAAAGCTCGTACTCGGAGTTGAAATTTTGTGAAACCAGTATCTTCTATTGAAATATTCTCTTGTGCGTTAGCTGAAATAAAAGCGAAACTTGCAATTAAGGCTGTTATAAATAATTTTCTCATAATAATTGGGTTTAAATTTGAAACAAAATTAATTACGAAAAACGCCTTAAAAGATGACAAAAGTCATAGTTTGAAACCTAATTTTTAAATCTGATTTTATAGATAATAATCCGCGAAAATACTTCCCTTTATGAAAAAAATAAAGTAATTTTAATGACTATTCTAAGCTAAAATGAAATTAAACAAATACATAGATCACACGCTTTTAAAAGCAACAGCAACTAAAGAAGATATTATACAAATTTGTAAAGAAGCCATAGCACACGATTTCTTTTCGGTATGTGTAAACTCCTGCTACATACCATTAGTTAAGGACCAATTAAAAAATTCGGATGTAAAGGTTTGTAGCGTTATAGGTTTTCCTTTAGGCGCCATGAGTACCAATGCAAAAGTAGCAGAAACCAAACAAGCTTTAAAAGATGGAGCAGATGAAATAGATATGGTTTTAAATATTGGTTTTTTAAAAAGTAACGATTTTGATGCCGTTTCTAAAGATATAGAAGCTGTAAAAAAGGTAATGCCAAATCATACTTTAAAAGTAATATTGGAAACTTGTTATTTGGAAGCATCGGAAATCCTAAAAACAAGTGCATTAGCCATTCAAGCTGGAGCAGATTTTATAAAAACTTCTACCGGATTCGGAACTGGAGGCGCTACGATAAATCATATAAAACTAATGCAATCTGTTATTGCAAATGGCAATACGAAAATTAAAGCTTCCGGAGGAATTAGAGATACTAAAACCGCTTTAGCGTACATTCATCTTGGTGTAGACAGAATAGGAACCTCGAACGGAATTGCAATTGTAACCGGAACAACTTCCGAAGAAAACAATTACTAATCAAAAAAATAAAACTATAAATGAGCATACATATTGGAGCCAATAAAGGCGATATCGCAGAAACTATTTTATTACCAGGAGATCCTTTGCGCGCAAAATGGATTGCAGAAACTTTTTTTGAAAACCCGGTTTGTTTTAATGAAGTAAGAGGTATGTTAGGCTATACTGGAACCTTTGAAGGAAAGCGTGTTTCGGTAATGGGAACTGGAATGGGAGTACCAAGTATTTCAATTTATGCCCATGAACTGATTACGCAGTTTGGCGTTAAAAATCTGATTCGCGTTGGTAGTTCTGGTTCGTATCAAAAACATATTAAAATAAGAGATGTGGTTTTAGCCATGGCTGCTTCTTCTAATTCTGGTGTAAACGAATTACGTTTTGGTGGTGCAGATTACGCTCCTACTGCGAGTTTTGAACTTTTTCAAAAAGCGGTAGATACGGCAAAAGCAAAAAAAATCGCCATAAAAGCTGGTAACGTTTTTACAAGTGATGAATTCTATGCAGACGATTTTGAATCCTACAAGAAGTGGAGCAAATTTGGTGTGCTTTGTGTAGAAATGGAAACGGCAGGTTTATATACGGTTGCTGCAAAACATAATGTAAACGCGCTTACTATTCTTACTATTTCCGATTCTTTAGTAACTGGTGAAACGACTACAAGTAAAGAAAGGGAAACGACTTTTAAAGATATGATAGCAATTGCTTTAGAGCTAGCCTAATTATTTATTTTACGGTAATATTTTCAAGCTCAATTTTGGAAAGCAGCTTTAAATTATTCGCTTCAAAAGCCTTGTCTGTATCCAAAAGATTAAGGCTTTCTTCTTTTGGTTTAAAATTGTTATAATCTACAAAACGCAAACCGTTTATAGTTCGCACATTGTACGCTTCGCGGAAACGAATACCAACACCAGATGCTTCTTGATACGAATAGGCCAAATAATCTACGGTATATGTTTCGGTATTTACCCAATATAAAAATACATCTTCAAAATCTTCTCCGCCACCTTCTTGCTGAAAAGTCACTTTAATTTTATGGTAGTTTTTTCCTTTAATAGAAACGTTCCCTAAATTTTCTTTAATGACTGCGGCATCATTTAATCCGTAAGGTAATAAAGCAAAATAATGTACCGAATTTACCGATGCTGCATATTTTACAGACATCGAATCTGCAACTACAATCTCTTCCGTATTGACAAATCTTTTAAATCCTTCATTATTTAGTACGTCGCGAATCACCTGCGTAGCATCTTTAAACTCGCGTTCGTATTGATATATTTCGTTTTTACGAATGGCAGTATACTGTTTATCTCTAAAATCAAAGACTATTTCTGCATCTACATATTTTTCGCCTCCAGCGACTTCAATTGCTTTATTAATAATGGTATTTGCTGTTTCTACTTTTTCGGTTTTACAAGCTATAAATAGGACACAAACTACAATTAGGTATTTTAAATTTTGCATGAGGTATAGGTTTCTTTAGGTTGTCGCAAAATTAATCAATTAATAACATTTTAGTACTTAATTAAATTATGTAATTTTGGCGAACATGCAAAACACTGTAAACATAAAAAACAAAAAGGCAAGATTCGAATACGAAATACTCGATAAATATACTGCTGGAATTGTTTTAACGGGTACCGAAATAAAATCGATTAGAGATAGTAAAGCTTCTATTACCGAAAGCTTTTGCGAATTTAATGAGAAAGGAGAACTATTTGTTATCAACATGACCATTCAAGAATATGTTTATGGTAACTACTATAATCATGCGCCAAAAGCAGAGCGCAAGCTTTTATTAAACAAACGCGAACTTAAAAAATTAGAAAAAGACGTGAACACAAAAGGTTTAACGATTGTTCCGTTACGTTTATTTTTAAATGAAAGAGGTTTAGCCAAGCTAGTTGTTGCTTTAGCAAAAGGTAAGAAACTTTATGATAAGCGAGAGACGATGAAAGACAGTGATAATAAACGAGACTTAGCTAGAATTAAGAAAAGTTTTAATAACTAAAGACTTTTTAATTATTAAAACTTTTCTTCTGAATTATTTACTTTACACTTTAAAAATAAATTCCTAAAGCTTATTTGGAAACATATATTGTATTTGTATTCCTATAACTTCGTTTTCCAAAACTATAAAAGATACTAGTTCTTATCTTCTAGTAAAGGCACAAAACGAAACTCACCAAATTCGTGTTTTTCAAATTCCTTTTCTCCATTTCTAATAAACAAAGTCATAGTTTGCACGTCATCTCCAACAGGTATTACTAATCGCCCGCCAATGGCTAACTGACTCAACAATGGTTTTGGCACAAAAGGAGCTCCGGCAGTTACAATGATACTAGCAAAAGGCGCTTCTTCTTTTAAACCTTTATAGCCATCACCAAAAATGAGTTTCTTTGGTCGGTAGCCAAGCTTTGGCAAAAACTTAGAGGTTTTTTTAAAAAGCTCTTGCTGTCTTTCTATGCTATACACTTTAGCTCCTAATTCACACAAAACAGCAGTTTGGTAACCGCTTCCTGTTCCAATTTCTAAAACTTTATCGGTAGGTTTTATTTGTAATAATTCCGATTGAAAAGCAACGGTATACGGTTGTGATATCGTTTGATCTGCGGCAATAGGAAACGCTTTATCTTGGTATGCATGGTCCAAAAAACTTGAATCCATAAACAAATGTCTTGGTATTTTTCTAATGGCAGCTAGAACTTGTTTGTCTTGTATTCCTTTGAAAACTAGAACATCTACTAGTTTTTGTCGTAATCCTTGATGTTTAAATGTGTCTTTCAAAAAATGGGTTAGTTTAGAATGCTAAAATTAAACAAACATTTTAAAGACCATGAATAAAAAAGCAAAAAAAAGCATCAAATTATAATAACTTGATGCTTTGTCTTTTATTAAAAAGAAGTTTAATTGGAAACAATTATCTTATAGGTGGTAACATCTTCTTTACCAACCAAAGCCACCATTTCTTTCGCTTTTTCCAGCGATGTAGAATAACCGGTTGCGGTACCATAATTACTTTCTACCTGCCATAAATACATGTCTTTTTTATAGTTATTATTAAAACTATCTAATTTTTCTTTTAATACTTTATCCTGTAAAGTTTGTGTTCCGTTAGTTGCAGAAATCGTTGTTGTAATAAAAAATACAGCGCTTAATGTTATGATTAATTTTTTCATGATTTTATAAATTTTAAGTGAAACAATGTGTGCTCTTATAAGTCGTACACTATATCTACGAACCAAACTTTAACAATAGATTTCGCACAAATCACAAATTTCCGTTAAAGGGTAGTTAAGGCTTTCTTAAAATGAATTCCTTTAAAAAGATTACTGATAATTAACAATTAAAAAATTAAAAATCTTATTTTTGTTAAAAACGTAAAACAATGCTAAAAGCTGGAGTTCTTGGTGCTGGTCACCTTGGGAAAATTCATTTAAGATTACTTCATCAATCTGATAAATATAATCTGGTAGGTTTCTATGATGCCGACGAAGAAAACGCAAAAAAAGTAGCTGCCGAATTTGGGTACACTTATTTTAATTCTATTGACAAGCTTATTGAAGCTGTAGATGTGGTCGATATTGTAACTCCTACCCTTTCGCATTACGATTGTGCTAGAAAAGCGATTGCAAAAGGCAAACATATTTTTATTGAAAAGCCTATAACCAATACGGTAGAAGAAGCCGAAACACTAAGAACTTTAGTTGCAGAATATGGCGTAAAAGGACAAGTTGGTCATGTAGAGCGCTTTAACCCTGCTTTTATAGCGGTTAAAGATATGCTAGACAAACCAATGTTTATAGAAACACATCGTTTAGCCGAATTTAACCCGCGCGGAACAGATGTTCCTGTGGTTTTAGATTTAATGATTCACGATATAGATATTATATTAAGTGTTGTACAATCTAAAGTAAAACACGTTAGTGCAAGTGGTGTATCTGTAATTAGTGATACTCCAGATATTGCCAATGCAAGAATCGAATTTGTAAATGGCTGCGTGGCAAACTTAACTGCAAGTCGAATCTCTTTAAAAAACATGCGTAAAACACGTTTCTTTCAACGTGACGCCTATGTTTCTGTAGATTTCTTAGAAAAGAAATGTGAAGTGGTTAAAATGAAAGATGCGCCGAAAGAACCAGGAGATTTCGATATGATATTACAAAATGCCGAAGGTATTAAAAAGCAAATCTATTTTGATAATCCGCAAGTAGATGGCAACAATGCTATTCTGGACGAATTAGAATCTTTTGCAGATGCCATAAACAACAATACAAAACCAGTTGTAACCTTACATGATGGTACAGAAGCGTTACGTGTTGCAACGATGATAATCGATCAGTTTTAGAAATAGTTTTCAGTCTTACTCGAATAACTTAAAAACAGCCATTTCCTTTCCTTTTTTTTTAAGGAAAGGTGGATTTAATTTTCCATAGAAAATTAAAGACGGAAAGGTCATAAACACAACAGTTTCTCCTTTGGGGAGATTAATAGAGGAACAATAAACAGATTTCCGCTTTCGCGGAAATAAAAATAAAATTATTTTCAATGAAAAACGTAGCAGTAATTGGAGCTGGAACCATGGGAAATGGTATTGCACATACCTTTGCACAATCCGGATTTAACGTACAACTTATAGATATTAGCGAAGCATCTCTAGAAAAAGGGATACAAACCATTTCTAAAAATTTAGATAGAATGGTTGCTAAAGAAAGAATTACAGAAGCAGATAAAGCTGAAACTTTAGGAAACATTACCACTTTTACGAGTATTCCTGAAGGTGTTAAAAATGTTGGACTTGTAGTAGAAGCTGCAACAGAAAATGTAGATTTAAAACTTAAAATTTTTAAGCAATTAGACGAAGCTTGTGCTGCAGATACCATTTTAGCATCTAATACTTCTTCTATTTCCATTACACAAATAGCTGCAGTTACTAATCGCCCAGATAAAGTAATCGGTATGCACTTTATGAATCCGGTGCCAATTATGAAATTGGTAGAGATTATTAGAGGTTACAATACTAGTGACGAAGTAACCAATACCATTATGGAGCTTTCTAAAAAATTAGGAAAGACACCAACAGAGGTTAACGATTATCCGGGTTTTGTAGCAAACCGTATTTTAATGCCAATGCTTAACGAAGCTATTGAAACACTTTACAATGGTGTTGCAGGTGTAGAAGAAATTGATACCGTTATGAAACTTGGTATGGCGCATCCAATGGGACCATTACAATTAGCAGATTTTATTGGACTAGACATTTGCCTTTCTATTTTAAATGTGATGTATGACGGATTTAAAAATCCAAAATACGCACCTTGTCCCTTATTAGTAAATATGGTAAGAGCAGGAAAACTAGGTGTGAAATCTGGGGAAGGTTTTTATGATTACTCAGAAAGTAGAAAAGCGGAGAAAGTTTCGAAGCAGTTTGCTAAGTAAAAATTGAAATGTCATTGCGAGAAGCGATGAAAGAGCGACGAAGCAATCTTAAACATTTTAACTTAAAATTTAAAAGATTGCCACGTCCTTCGTCCTCGCAATGACCATTAAAAATATGCCAAAAATAATTCCGTTTAAAGCCGTTCGTCCTACACGAGACAAAGTAAGTCTGGTAGCATCACGCTCATACCAAACCTATACACAAGCAGAACGTGAAGCACGATTAGATTATAATCCGTTTTCCTTTTTACATATTGTAAATCCGGGTTATAAATATGCACATGAGATTACGGGAGAAGAGCGTTACACATTAGTAAAAAATCGTTATTCCGAATTTAAAGAGGATAACATCTTTGTACAAGACAAAAAACCTTCCTTTTATATTTATAAAATTGTAGATCGGGAACATCAAGTTTTTCATGGAATTGTAGCAGCGGCAAGCGCGGAAGATTACGAAAATGACATTATAAAAAAACACGAAGACACTTTAGAATTTCGTGAGACTATTTTTAAAGATTATTTAAAAACCGTTGGTTTTAATGCCGAACCTGTACTACTCACCTATCCGGATAATAAAATTATTGCTTCCATTTTAAAAAACACCGAAAAGGAACGAGCAGAATTCGAGTTCACCACAACCTTTAGGGACACACATTATTTGTGGAAAATTGAAGATGACACTACCATTGAAACCATTAGTCAAGAATTTAAAAAAATGGAAACCATCTATATTGCAGATGGTCATCATCGTTCTTCTTCTTCCTATTTATTAAGTAAAGATTTAAAAGAAAGCAATACAAAGCATAACGGAACGGAGCCTTATAACTTTTTTATGAGTTTTTTAATTCCGGAATCTGAATTACGTATTCATGAATTCAATAGGCTAATTAAAGATTTAAATGGTTTAACCAAAGAAACTTTTTTAATAAAACTAGATACCGCTTTCCGAATTGAAAAAAGAGGAATAATACCATATAAACCAAGTAAGAAACATCATTTCAGTATGTATTTGGATGGTGACTTTTATTCTTTATATTTAAGAAAAACGAATTACAATTTTAATAATTCGTTAGATGCATTAGATGCGCAATTATTGTATAAAACCATTTTGCAACCTATTTTAGGTATTGATGATTTAAGAAATGATAGTCGTATCAAGTATCTAAACGGAAAAACAGATATTATCAATTTAAAAAGCAGTATAGATAGTGGCGAATTTGCCGTTGGTTTTGGTATGGTTCCTGTTACTATAAAAGAGATGAAACAAATTGCAGATGAAGGTTTAAAAATGCCTCCAAAAAGCACGTATATTGAACCGAAACTAAGAAGTGGCGTTACTATTTATGAGTTTTAATTTAAGACAAAAGATAAAAAGTAATAAGGCAAAAGTCAGGTGTTGTGATTCCGAGCGCAGTCGAGGAATCTCATGAATTAACAAAAGAAGTCAATAACATTAATAAGATTCCTGCGTACGCAGAAAATACTATGAGCATCACAAAAAATCTACAAGACATACAATCACAAGTCCCAGAAAACGTAACCCTTGTTGCGGTTTCTAAAACAAAACCTGTAAGCGATATTATGCAAGCATATGACGCTGGACAACGCATTTTTGGGGAAAACAAGATTCAGGATATGGTAGATAAATATGAAGAAATGCCAAAAGACATTGCTTGGCACATGATTGGTCATGTACAACGCAATAAGGTCAAATACATGGCGCATTTTGTTAGTTTAATTCATGGTGTAGAAAATTTTAAAACGCTAAAAGAAATAAACAAGCAAGCAGCAAAACACGATAGAAACATCGACTGTTTATTACAAATAAAAATAGCTTCCGAAGATTCTAAATTTGGAATGACTGCAGCCGAAGCTTCCGAAATATTACAATCTACAGCATTTTCAGAATTAAAAAACGTTAGCGTTATTGGTGTAATGGGAATGGCTACATTTACCGAAGACCAAGAACAAATCCGAAGTGAATTTCAGCTATTAAAATCCATATTTGAAGACTTAAAAAAAGAAAGCAATACACTCACCACTATATCGATGGGAATGAGTGGCGATTTTAAGTTAGCAATAAATTGTGGAAGCACGATGGTTCGTGTTGGAAGTAGTATCTTTGGAGACAGAAATTATAATAATTAGTTTTTCGTTTTTAACACATCGAATAAATGAAAAACAAATAAACAAATACACTTATTTACACAATAGTAGACATAGAAACCACTGGAGGAAAGTATAATGAAGAAGGAATTACAGAAATTGCTATCTACAAATACGATGGTCACGAAGTAGTAGACCAATTTATAAGTTTAGTAAATCCAGAACGCGAAATACAACCTTTTGTAGTTAATCTTACAGGAATAAACAGCAATATGTTGCGTAATGCTCCTAAATTTTACGAGGTCGCAAAACGAATAGTAGAAATTACAGAAGACACCATTCTTGTAGCACATAACGCTAAATTTGATTACCGAATTTTACGTACAGAGTTTAGACGCTTAGGCTTCGAATTTAAGCGAAAAACACTTTGCACAGTAGAGCTTTCTAAAGACCTTATCCCAGACCAGCCGTCTTACAGCTTAGGAAAACTTACCAGAGCATTAGGAATTCCTATAGCCGACAGACATCGCGCTTCTGGAGATGCCTTTGCCACCGTAAAGTTATTTAAAATGTTATTGGATAAAGATTTGAAGAAAAATATTATTCAAGAATCGATTCGCCAAGAACCTAAAAACCAAGTAGAATCGAGACTTTTAAACATTGTAGAAAGTTTGCCATCTATCACTGGTATTTATTTTATGCATAAAGCAGATGGAGAAATTATTTATATTGGTAAAAGTAAAAACATAAGAAAACGCATTAATCAGCACTTTACGGCTACCACACATAAAGCTAAAAAAATGCAACTACAAGTTGCCACGGTAACCTATGAAGCTTGTGGTAGTGAATTAGTAGCTTTACTAAAAGAAAGCGAAGCCATAAAACAAAACAAACCTATATTCAATAGAGCATTAAGAAAAACGGTTTTTACACATGCGCTTTATAGTTTTGTAGATAAAAAAGGATATATCAACTTAACCATTGACAAAGTCGATGGTATAAAAAAACCAATCACAACATTTAGCAATAGACAAAGTGCCAAAAACTTTATGTTTAGTAGAACGGAAGAGTATAATCTTTGTCAGAAACTCACCGGTTTATACGAAACAAAAACAAGTTGTTTTAATTATAGCGTAAAAACTTGTGACGGTGCTTGTGTACAAGAGGAAGATCCAGAAACATACAATAAAAGAGTACAACAACTTATAGATAAAAATGCTTTTACTAACGAAAACATTGTAATCATAGATAGAGGTCGCCAAGTAGATGAACGTGCCGCTATACTTATACAAAATGGGGTTTTTAAAGGAATTGGGTTTTATAGTTTAAACTATCAAATAAACAATATTGATGTTTTAGAATCTGTAATTACGCCAATGGAAAACAACAAAGACACACAACATATTATTAAAAGTTATTTAAGGAGAAATAAAAGAGTGAAAATTTTAACTTTAGATTAATTGGGTCTAAAAAAGTCGCCAATATTTTAAAAAGAAAGTAATAGATCTTTTTTAGTACATTTGATACATGCCTGAAAAAAAACCACATAGTTCCTGGAGAGCAAAAGTTCATGAAATTATTTATGAAGCAGATACTCCCGAAGGAAAACTATTCGATATTATACTGCTTATTGCTATTCTAGCAAGTATACTGCTTGTTATGCTTGAAAGTATTGAGTCATTAGACGACAAATATCATACGTTTTTTAATATTTCAGAATGGATTATTACCGTTTTATTTTCCATAGAATACATACTAAGAATCGTTTCGGTAAAACAACCCATAAAATATGTTACCAGTTTTTATGGAGTTATCGATTTACTGTCCACCATTCCAAAATACCTATCCTTAATATTTGTAGGCACACACGCCCTTGTTGCCTTTAGAGCCATTCGATTATTACGTGTCTTTAGAATTTTGAAACTTGTTCGGTTTTTATCGGCATCCAACCATTTGGTTTCCGCATTAAAAGCAAGTAGAGCCAAAATTTCTGTTTTTATGCTTGCTGTACTTATAATTACCATAATTCTAGGAACCGTAATGTACTTAATCGAAGGTAAAGAACATGGGTTCGACAACATTCCTAAAAGTGTATATTGGTGTATTGTGACCCTTACCACCGTTGGTTTTGGAGATATCACACCACAAACGCCACTCGGTCAAATCATTGCTTCCTTAATTATGATTATGGGTTATGGTATTATTGCAGTACCAACCGGAATTGTATCTGCTGAATATTCGAAGCAAGATGACAAGCCTTTAAAAAACCCAAATACTGCCTCACCATTGCCTGCACATGTATCAAAGACAGATGTCAACTCGCAAATATGCGCAAACTGTTTAAAAGGTAAACACAAAGATAAGGCAGAGTATTGTTATAATTGCGGACATAATTTACACATCTAATTACTGGGCGTTTACTACTACGCAAAAGCTTCGTAGCACCAGGCTTTCCGTTATATCTTTTTTGTCTTAGAAGTAGATTACGTGATGCCTGGCTCTTCTATTTAAACCTCTTTTTACGGCAGCATTTTTCCGCCTAACAAAAAAGGATGCCACTTCAATCCCTAACGCTTTTGTTTATTACGAATAACAAGTATCTTTACCACCAAACACATAAATTATCAAACCAACAACTTCCCATAAAACATTAATTTCTATTGTAGGTCCAACTGCTATTGGTAAAACAAACCTCAGCATTAAGCTTGCAAAACATTTTAATACCGAAATTATTTCGGCAGATTCTAGACAGTTTTTTAAAGAAATGCAAATTGGTACCGCGGCTCCTACTCCATTAGAGTTAGCCGAAGCACCACATCATTTCATTCACCATAAATCTATTCAAGAAGCATACAGTGTTGGTACTTTCGAAAAAGATGCCTTACTAAAACTAGACGACTTATTTACAAATCACGAAGTAGTGATTATGGTTGGTGGTTCTGGTTTGTATGTCGATGCCGTTACCAAAGGATTAGATCATTTTCCAGAGGTAGATAAAAGCATCCGAGAAAACCTGAATACCCAATTAGAAAAGGAAGGCTTAGAATCGCTTCAGAAGCAATTAAAAGATTTAGACCTAGAAACCTATAACACTATCGCTTTAAAGAATCCGCAACGTGTTATTCGCGCTTTAGAGGTTTGTATTGGTGCTGGTAAACCATATTCTTCTTTTTTAAATAAAGATAAAAACAACAGACCTTTTAAAACCATCACTTTGGGTTTAACTGCAGATCGCGAGATTATTTATAACCGTATAAATAAACGTGTAGATATAATGCTAGAACAAGGTTTGCTGGATGAAGTAAAGACACTAATTCCGCATAAAAACTTAAACGCTTTAAATACCGTAGGTTATAAAGAAGTTTTTAATTATTTTAGTGAAGAATGGACGCTAGAGTTTGCTATTAGCGAAATTAAAAAGAATTCTCGCAGATTCGCAAAACGACAACTTACCTGGTTTAAGAGAAATGAAAAAACCTTGTGGTTCGATTACCTAACAGCTTCAGAAACTGTAATTAAAAGAATAACCGATGAAATTAATAAAGCGTAACGCTTTCCATATTACCTTTTTTACATTTTCACTTTTTGTTTCTTGTGTTCAAAAAGAGCATAAAAATCCACTTATAAATTACGAAGTACAAAATGAAATGTTTTTTGTAGAAACCATGCAAAAGCATTTAGACGCTGTAACCAATAAAGACTTAGCTGCCTTAAAAAGCACACTTTCTCCAAACGGTAACATGCAACTTATTTTACCTCAAACTGAAATCACAAATACGGTAGATGCGTTTATGAAATATCATGAAGATTGGTTTGCTGCACAAATACCTTGGACTTTTGAAACCCAAATATTAAATACACAAATTGGGGAAACATTTGGTATCGCTATAACAGAGATTGTATATAGAGAACCAGAACGCGATGGAAAACAATATTTTAATAGAATGTATGTAAGTTATGCGCTTCAAAAAATAAAAGGAAAATGGTATATCATTAAAGACCATGCAAGCACAATAGAAAAATCTACAGATAAAAAGGAAGACTAATTATTGGTAATTGATTATCTTAATCACATAATAATCAACACCATGCATCGTCCTACCACCATTCCAGAAGTTCTAGATCAATTAGATGTCATCATAGAGCAATCGATAGCTAATAATGACAGAATTGGTTTATTCGCTTATATATACCGAAGAACTACTGCCGAAATCTTAAAAGAAATTCAACAAAATAACTTTGAAGATAATGCGCGTTTAGAGAAACTAGATGTTGCCTTTGCGAACTTGTATTTAGATGCGTATCACAATTACATCCATAATAAACCAATAAGTAAATGCTGGGAATTTGCGTTTCATACTAAAAACGAAAGTCTAACCATTTTACAACATATTCTCTTAGGAATGAATGCCCATATTAATTTAGACTTGAGCGTTTCTACAAGTGCCACCATGCATGGAGAAAATCTAATGGCTATTGAAAACGACTTTAATAAAGTAAATGATATTCTTTTTCATATTGTAAATGAAATGCAAGACCGGTTAAGCAAAGTATCTAGCCTTATGTTTTTACTAGATCTTATTGGGAAAAACACGGACGAGAAAATGATAGATTTTAGCATGCGAAAAGCAAGACAACAAGCATGGAACAGTGCTAACTTATTATGGTCTTTAGGAAATAATACCAACACAGAAGCTATAGATAAAATAGATGTACTCGTTTTAAAGCTTTCTCAAATTATTAAATCTCCAAAATCGAAAATTCTAAAATTCGTTTTAAAATGCATCGCAAAATTTGAAGAAAAAGATGTTGGTGTTATAATTTCAAAACTACAGCGCAATTCTTTTTAATACTATTTTACAGCTTTTTAGTTCAGTGAAGAGCAAAAAAAATCCAGCAAAACGCTGGATTTTTTTATTGGGAATAGTGGTATGTTTTAAGCTTCTGTATTCACTACAAGTCTAAAACCTTCACCATGTATATTTAATATTTCTACTTTAGGATCTAGTTTTAGGTATTTACGTAGCTTTGCTATGTATACATCCATACTTCTAGAAGTAAAATAATTATCGTCTCTCCAAATTTTGGTTAACGCCAATTCTCTAGGCATTAAGTCATTTTCATGTAAAGCTAATAAACGTAAAAGTTCATTTTCTTTTGGAGATAATTTTACTTGATCTCCTCCATTATACGTTAAAAAACGAAGTTTCGAATTTAAATCAAAACCTCCAATTTTAAACTCAAATTGTTTACTATCTGTAACCGTATCTGAAGCTTTACGTTGTATAATTGCTTTAATTTTCATTAAAAGCACTTCACTATCAAATGGCTTATTTAAATAATCATCTGCACCAACTTTATACCCTTTAAGCACATCTTCTTTCATTGCTTTTGCAGTTAAGAAAATAATTGGCACGTCTGTATTTTTCTCACGTATCTCTTTCGCTAGTGTGAAACCATCTTTATAAGGCATCATTACGTCTAAAATACATAAATCGAAATCGTCTTTTTTAAATTTCTCAAAGCCTTCCATACCATTTTTGGCGTGGGTAACTTCGTAATCATTCATCATTAAATAATCTTTTAAAACGGTTCCGAAATTGGGGTCGTCTTCTACTAATAATATCCTCTTTTGTTGTTCATTCATAGCTTTATGATATTAATGGAAGTCTTATAATGAAAGTACTTCCTTTGTCTTTTTCACTTTCTACCGATACATGACCATGATGATCATCTATCATTCTTTTTACATATGCTAGACCTAATCCATGTCCTTTTACATTATGTATATCTCCGGTGTGTTCTCTATAAAATTTTTCGAATACACGTTTTTGAGCTGCTTTGCTCATACCACTTCCGTGGTCTTTAATTTTCAATAAAATATTGTCTCCTACATTTTCTGTAGTAACTTCTATTTCTGGTGCTTCTGGCGAATACTTAATTGCGTTATCCAGAATATTCACTATTACATTAACAAAGTGTGTGTCGTTAGCCAAAACCGAAGTTTTCTTAGCTGCTAAATTTGTTTTTAGATAACCTTTCTTATCTTCTATAATTAACTCCACATGTGTAACAGCATCTTCTATTAAGTCGTGCAAGTCCACATTTTCCTTACTAATATTTAATTCATTTTTTTCAAGTTTAGATATCCTTAATACATTTTCTACCTGTGCATGCATCCTTTTATTTTCCTCTTTTATCATACCGAGGTAACGTAACACTTTCTCTTTATCGTCTATAATTTTCGGATTACGTATCGCGTCTAAAGCCAAGTTAATAGTAGCAATTGGCGTTTTAAACTCGTGCGTCATATTGTTTATGAAATCTGTTTTAATTTCAGAAATTTTACGTTGCTTAAAAAGTTGTAATAAAGCACTTGCGTATGCTATAATAATGATCGTTGTAAATACTACAGACAATAACATCATACTAATTACAGAAGACCAAATAAACTTATTGTGCTCCGGAAAATTAACAAGTAATCGATAATTATTGTTATTCAATTCGTTTTCAAAAATGGGTACACTAAACGTAGATGCGTTTTGTAATTCAAACGCTTCACTATGTACTTTTGTTGCTAAATCATTATCATAAATGGCATATTGAAAATCTATATTGATATTGTCTTCATTAAGCTGTTTTTGCAATAATCTATTAATTTCTTTTTTAGTAACTCTTTGATGAATTGGCATTCTACTTGCCATTGTTTTAAAAGATTTCCCGAAATTTATTTTTTCTGCTTCCGTTAGTCTTCCCGAATTCGAAATACTTAAAACAGGATTCATATTTAAATCGCTCTCTGCTCCGTTAGAATTAGAATAAATTTTAGTTTCCGAATTGCTTAGTATTTTCTGAATATTAATACTATCTCTATCTAAACCTATGTCAAAGAACGCCGTTGATAACGTGTAATTTTTTTCAAAAATCCCACTTTTATACACTATTGTTTCGTTCGTGTTTTGATTTTGCTGTACTATAAATAAGTTTCTAATGGCAACAGTATCTGCTTGTTTTTGCTGATCTGCGAGTTGCTGGTACATCGTGTAATACTTATCTAGCTCTTTATTTTCTATAGCCGATGTGGTATAACTTAATGCTTTTTTCACATTAAAGGTAAACTGCTCTTTTTTATTGTCTACAGAGTTTTTTATATAATACGCTTGTACAGAAATAATTCCTATAAGCGATAAACTCATTAAAACAATCAATAAGATGAATAGTTTCTTGCTCATCCCGTCAAAATTAACATTTTAACATTTAGGTGTTATAGCTTTTAACCTTACATTAACACAAATGTTAAAATTATAGACTTTTAATAGAATTAAGTATTTGATTATGGGTATTTTGCACCTGAATAATGGTGTTTTCTAAAATATCATTAGAAATAACAAATTGAGACAGTGCTATTTTCTCTTCATCTTGCCATTGATTTTTCATAATAGCTTCAATTTTAGAGACCGTAGTTTCGTCTCTTTTTAGCAAACGAGCTATCCTATTTTCCATTGCTGCAGTAACGGTTATGATATAATCGCATTGCTTGTAGCTTCCGTTTTCAAACAAAATAGCAACTTCTTTAATAATATACGGTGCATCTTGTTTTTTTAACCAGCTTTTAAAATGACTAGCAACTTTAGGATGCACTATAGCATTCATTTTTTGTAATAATCTTTTGTCATTAAAAATAATCTTTGCCAAATACGGTCTGTTTAACACATCATTCTTATATGCATCTTCACCAAAAAGCGCAATTAGTTTGCGTCTAATAACTTTAGATCTATTCATGAGTTTCTTGGCTTCATCATCTGCGATATAAATAGGCACACCCAGTTTTTCAAACTGTTTTGCTACAGTTGTTTTTCCGCTACCTATTCCTCCTGTAAGACCAACTATTTTCATGTGCTGTATTTATGTATTTCTGCTTGCCACACGCAACATTCATTTATTTTAGCATGTATGCTTTTTAGATTGTAGCCGTTTTATTCTGCAATAATAAATTCAATATACGCTTCCTTAATTTTAAAATGCTTTACAAACTCTGGTTTTTTATCCAGTTCAGGAACTAAATAGGACTGTCCTTTTACCAACTTGCTGTAGTCGCAAATGACTCTAAAATCTTTAGCATCAATTGTATTAAAATTAGCCAAACTAGTGTAATAAGATACATGAACTGATTTAGGAAAATGCTTCAGTTTAATATCTATTGGCACATTAATTATTTGTACGGTAATTGGCAATGTGCCTTCTGTATACTTTTCTACTTTAGCTTCTAATCGCACTTTATTTACCGAAAATTTTAAATCCTTATCTAAGCCTTGAAAATTTAAATTGGTGAATTTAGAAATATTCTGTTTGATATCACTTAGTACCACAGTATCTGTTTCTATTTTGTCTATTTTATCTAATATTGCCTTTGCTCCTATAATTTTAACCGAATCGGGTTGCAAAACAATAGCATCTGTAAGATTATAGCCAGGACTATAACTTATTTTAGAGAGTAATTTAATAGGAACCGTTTTAACTGCATTTACATCATAAGTAAACCACAAACTATCTGGAACGATATTAACGAGCTCTATGTTTTTGCTAAATTGTTTATGCAATGCCGCAAATGCTTTGTTTTTACTCCAAATATATGCAGAGTCCGTTTTGTCTATATGCTTCGAAAAATCGATACTAATTTTAGGTTTCGAAAAATGATATTGCAACAAATCAAAACCAAAGGTTTTTAAAGTAATTTCTAGTACTTGACTACTATCATTAATAATGACTTCTTCTTCCGGAATGTTAATCTTATCAATACTAAAGACAAAGGTATTGGTATAACTTTTAGATAGTTTAGTAAGTAATAAAATACCAAATGCCAATGCTAAAAACAATAAAAAAATATTAATTTTTTTAGTTCTTATAAAGGATAGGATTTCAGATTTAATTTTTTTTATCATTATTTTTTAAAAAATAATTCTGGAAATTGGGTTTCTGGATTTTTCTTTAACCAACCAACAAGTATCGTCGATTTTAAAAACCCGTAACCATAACCAAAAAATTGAATACAAATTGCTAACATAGCTTGTATTGCTATTGGTATCTTTTTTGTTTTTAATATAGCTAAAAGGAATGCCAAACCAAAGTATAATATATAAACATATAGTAAAGCTTTAAAATTAAAAAAGATTAAAATTATAGCTAGAATTAATCCTAAACTAAAAAGGCTAGGAAACCAATAGGTGATTTTTTTTGTCTGCGGATGCCAAGTATTAAGAATGGGTCTTACCATTCCGAATTTAAACACTTGTTTATAAAATTTAGACCACGAAATTCTTCTTTTATGATACACATAAGCTTCCGGAATTAATTTCGTTTTAAAACCAAGTCCCCATAAACGTATAGATAAATCTGGATCTTCTCCTGGATGTATAGATCCAAATCCTTTTGTTTTAGTAAATGCCTCCTTCGAAATTCCCATATTAAAACTTCTTGGCTGAAAAGTATCTACACTATTTTTATTTCCTCTAATTCCACCGGTAGTTATAAAAGAAGTCATTGCAAAATTAATTGCTTTTTGAAGATTTGAAAAAGAAGCATCTGCTGCATCGGGACCGCCAAAACAGTCCACATATTCTTTTTCTAAACTCGTAATAACTTCGGTTAAATAGTTAGTAGGTAAGATACAATCACTATCTAATATAATAAAATAGTTTCCGGTTGCTTTTTGCATCCCAAAATTTCTAGAATCTCCAGGACCAGAGTTTGTTTTAAAGTAATACGCGATATCTAGTTGCTCTTTATACTTTTCTACCACTTCTTTAGAGGTACTTGTAGAACCATCTTCAATAATAACAACTTGATACTTTACATTTGTTTTTAGTAATGTAAAGCTATGTAGTAACTCCTCAATTTCTTGAGGCCTATTATACACAGGAATAATAAAAGAAAACTGTAATTGCATAACACAAATGTACGTGTTACGCATAAAAAAAGCCACCTTAAAGGTGGCTTTTTAATATATAAAGATCTAAAATTAGTTCTTAATTACTCTTACTGTTTCTGTAGCATTATCTATTGTTACTTTAACAAAGTAAGCGCCAGATTGTAAATCAGACATATTAACTTCTGTATGCACTGTATTAGGAGCAGTACGAAGTACTTCTTGACCTAACATGTTATAAACAGATATGTTTTCTATATCTTTTTGTGCTTTTAAAACTAAGCTATTATTTACTGGGTTTGGAAAGTATGTAAATGCTAAACCATTCTCAAAATCATCTACCGATAAAGTAGTACAAACCACTGAAGCTTCCCAACCTTCTCTTGTTAAAGAGCTATCAGAAGAAAATACAAATGTTAATGCTCCTGATGCATGTGAAGATGTTATTGTCATTCCTTGTAAATCTCCAGAACCTGACGCAGGTGTATCATCTCTATCCCAACACCAAATTGTTCCACCTGCTGGAGGATCTATTGTTGTTGCTGTTGCATCTGGACCATCATAAATGGTTAATCCGTCAAAACAACCAGTTCCGTTATTTTCTGCACTAAAAGCATTAAATACTACGGAAACAATATCTCCTGCGGTATCCGGCATAATAGTATATGTAATATCTTCACTACTTGAATAATCTCCTGTTACTCCACCTGAATCTAAGAAAATCTCACTAGAACATGAAGCTGGTACAGCTACATAAGGTGTTGCAAAAGTAAATGGTCCTGTCCATGTAGACATATCGCCTGCACCACAGTCTGCTTGCACGTAAAAAGAATACGAATTATCTCCTACTAAACCTGTAGCACTGTATGGACTCATAACGCCAGTTTCTGTTGCAGTACCTGTTACAGTATCTCCAGCAGTATTGTTTACTAATTCAATATTCCAAGAAGTAGCTCCTCCGTTTTCTGTCCATTCTAACTCTGCTGTTGTTAGTGTAATCCCAGTAGCTCCTAATCCAGATGGTGCCGGACATGTTTCTAATGTAGTAAACGCAAATGGTCCAACCCATGCAGAAAGTCCACCTGTTCCACAGTCTGATTGCACATAAAACGAGTACTCATTGTTCTCTGTTAAACCTGTTAATAAATAAGGATTTGTAACTCCTATTGCTGTTGCCGTTCCTGTCACAGTACCAGCAGCAGTTACATCTACTAATTCAATATTCCATAAAGATCCTGTTCCGTTTTCAGCCCAACTTAAATCGGCAGAACTATTTGTAATATTTATTGCTGTTAACATCGATGGATCTAGACATGTAGGTAATTCATCAAAAGTAACATCATCGATCGCTACATCATCATAAAAACTCCCCGAATCTGCTACTGAAAATCTTGCTTGTGCAGGCCCAGTAAATGTTAAACCGCTTATATCAATTATTTTTTGTTCCCATCCAATGGTATTGGTAGCATAGGTACCTACTGTATTCCAGGCTGCTCCGTCCCAAACCGTTACCGTTAAGGTTGCATTAGCAAACCCTTCATTATCTCTAATTTCATAGAAAGATAAAGCCGGTGTTGTTAGTCCGGATACATCTACAAAAGGAGAACTTAATTCTGCGTTTGTTGCAGTAGGATCTGAATCGTCTACCCAAGCAAAGTAACCGCCAGAAGTAGTACTTCCATTTAATGTTCCATTATCTCCAATATGATTTCCTGCTCCCGTGTTTGCGAATCTCCAATCTTCATCACCACCTTGATTCCAGCATCCTGGAAGTGTACCAGCATTTTCAAAATCCTGCGTATATGGTGCTGTAAATGCATTACATGCAGTTACAAAGGCAAAAGGACCAACCCATGTTGATGCTCCATTTGCTGCACAATCTGCTTTTACGTAAAACGCATAGCTATTATTATCTGCTAATCCTGTAGCATTATAAGGGTTTGCAACGCCTAAAGCTGTTGCTGTTCCTGTTACCGTTCCTCCTGCCGTAACATCTACGATTTCTATATCCCAAACCGTTTCTGATGCTCCTGCTGTCCAACCTAAGTCTGCAGACGTTGTCATGATATTTGTTGCTGTCAATCCAGAAGGTTCTGGACATGCTATCGTAGTAGAGAAAGAAAATGGACCAGCCCAAGCTGATGTACCATCTACTCCACAATCGGCTTGTACATAATATTCGTAATCATTAGCAGGTACTAATCCAGTTATATTAAAAGGATTTGTAACTCCTGGGTTCGTTTCTATTCCTGAAACAGTTCCTCCTGCTGTAATATCCACTAATTCGATATTCCAAGATGCAGCTGCTCCACCTTGTATCCAAGATAAATCCGCAGAAAAACCATCGATATTTGTAGCTGTTAATCCGTTTGGTATTATGCAAGATGGCAATTCGTCTAATCGAACATTATCAATTGCCATATCTCCTTCAAAAGTACCAGCACTTGTCGCTCTAAAGGTCACAGAAATGGATTGCCCAGCATAGGCTGTTAAATCTATTACTGCTAATTCCCAATCTGCTGTTGCACTTGTTTGTTGTTCTCCTGAAATAGTAAATACATTTGTTGTTCCGTTCACTAGAACATCTAGCGTTCCCATTTGACCACCAAACATATGATAATTAAATCCTAATGAAGGCGCTGTAAGACCGGATAAGTCTACCAATGGAGATACTAAATCTGTTATATCACCACTAGCCCCACCAGAAGCTTCTGTATAGAAATAATTACCTGTTGTAATTGTTGGATCCGGTCCTGTTTCTCCTGAACCAACATCGGTTCCCGGAGCAGACTCCCAGAAATAGGCACCACCTGTTCCTGCCCAACAGTTTTCTGTAGTAAATGCAGTCCCTGCTGTAGTAAATGTCTCAAAATCTTCTGTATAAGGTGTTGCAATTGCAGCACAAGCTGTTCTAAATATGAAAGGTCCAACCCAAGCAGAAGTTCCATCCACACCACAATTAGCTCTTACATAATAATCATATAAAGTATCTGCAGTAAGTGTCATTGCGGTATACGGATTAGTAACTCCGGTAGCTGTTGGTGTTCCTGTTGCTGCTACTCCACTTGTTACAATTTCAACGTCCCATGCAGTTGCACTTCCGCTTTCAACCCATGCTAAATCTACAGTTGTATCTTGTATTCCAGAGGCACTTAATGCCGATGGATCTGGACAAGCTGGAGGTACTTGAGAAGTAATTGTTGGAGACTCAAAACAAAAGCCCCATTCATATCCTACACCACCTACTAAATCGTCAAAATAAATTCTATATCTAAATCCGGATAATTGCGTAGCACTAAACCCTACAATATTAATGATCTCTGATGTATATGCTTCAGAAGTTCCTGAACAAAAATCGTTTAATGGAGCTCCAGCAGTATCCGCATTAATAGGAAGTCCAATTATATTCCATGAAGCTGCATCTGCATCCCAATACTCGAATTGTAAAATGTCATCATTATTATAATTGTATACAAAGTTTCCAGAAATAGAAAGCCATGTTTCTCCAGCAGCATGTGCCGCTGTTAAGTCAATTACTGGCGATTCGGCAGCAATATCATCATCACTTCCACTTCCTGCATCATCATCATCGAAAGCGAAATTCGCTGTTGTTAAAGGGTCGGATTCAAACGCTAGTGGGTCTGTATTATACGTTCCCGTAACAGACCAAGCTGCATTAGGCCACGAGGCGTTTTGGTTTAAAGTTTGCGCATAAGAACTAAAGGAAAAAGTTCCTAAAATGGCAAACATAAAAAGTAAGGTAATTTTTTTCATATTAAATTGATTATTTAGGATTTACCTCCTAATGTATTATTATTAAATAACAAAATAAATGAAAGCAATTGCAAATCGATAAAACACATAAATGTCCGACAAAAAACACGACCTAATACCTTAAAGGAAGTCGGAAATCAAATTAAATAGACACGAGCCCCCCATTTATTGGCTACTAATACTATAGACAATGCGATTAGAAAGTCTTTTTAATAAAAAAGTAAAATACCTCAGCAAAAAAAATAGAATTGTTTTCTTTTTATAAAAGCTACAACATAAAAAAAGCCACCCGAAGGTGGCTTTTTACTATAATAAGATCTAAAAATTAGTTCTTGATAATTCTTACTGTCTCTGTAGCATTACCTATTGTAACTTTAACAAAGTAAGCACCCGCTTGTAAATCTGACATATTAACTTCTGCATTAACAACATTAGGAGCAGTACGAAGTACTTCTTGACCTAACATGTTATATACCGATACGTTTTCCATATCTTTTTGTGATTTTAAAGTTAAAATATTAGACACTGGATTTGGATAATAGGTCAATGCCAAACCATTTTCAAATTCTGGTGTAGATAATGGTGTACATGTAACTGTTAATTCAAAAGCACCTGTATTCCCTGAATTATATCCTTCAATAGAAATCCAATATTGCGTTCCTGCAACAGAGATGAAATCTGTTTGAGCAGCAAAACCTCCAGCGAAACCACACTCATCGTATCCTTCATCGATTAAAGTTAAAGCTCCAGAAGCACCTGTAAACACAAGTATTTCTGTATCAAAATCTGTTCCAGCATTACAAGTATCTAAGAAAACACTATCTCCTGTCCCCATAAAACTGTACCAAAGATTTTCAGAATCTGTATCTGCTCCATTTTCATCTCCTGATGCAGCTGCGTCAGGTGCATCATCTTCATCTAAAGTAGCGAACGTTGTATCTCCCATAACTGTATCTCCACAATTTATAGCTATAGCGTCTGCTAAATTATCATTAGATGGTGGTGGTGGTGCAGACTCTGTAGTAAAAGTCCAAGTGGCACATCCTATAGCAGAACCAAAACAGTTTACTGGTACAATAGACCAATTGTATGCAGTACTATAATCTAAACCAATAATATCTATTGTTGTTGTAATTACATTCGTTAAAACGGTACCATCAAATACAAAATCGTAAGAAAGTGCTCCAGGAACTGCGCCCCATGAAAAAGACACTAATCGAGATGTACCATCTGCTGATTCTGTAGTTGCTACGTCTGTAGCCACGTCTGCAGGTGCGATTACAGTAGCACAAGCAGGAACTGCTGTTTCTACACATTGGTAAACCTCTACCGTATCAAAAGCCCAACCCCATGCGTAGTCTCCTACCCATCTAAATCTTACTTGCGCATTTGTAACACCACCTAATTCTGCACTAACATCAATGCTTTGTATTCCAGAAACCGTAGACGCTCCATATGAAGCAACTTGAACCCAAGCCGCACCATCATAAACCTCTACAAAACCAGCACCGCCGTAACCAGAAGTAAAAAAGTGATTGTATTGTAAAGTAACATTCGTTAAGCCTGAGCAATCAAAAGCAGGACTTTCTAATGCAGCATTTTCTGCAATTGCCCCTCCATAACCATCACTATCAAATACCGCATAGTATCCATCCATTCCTCCAGAAGTATAGTAAGCCGTATTCGGAGCAATTATACCAACTGCCTCTCCTCCAGTAGCGGCAACCCAAACTTCTCCTCCTGCTGCTATATCATTATTTACCCAGTCTGTTGGAAGTGCTGGTCCTGGTTCAAAATCTTCGGTGAAAACCGTTTGAGCTGTTAAGTTAAACATGGCTAACAACGCCATTAATAATGTAATTTTTTTCATATTAAATTGTTTTTGTTAATTAATTATTAGCATAAGCCCTAAAACTATTGATAATAATTGAAAGATTTCACCAAAAGACTGATTAATCGACAAAATAATAAAAACAACGATTAAGTGTGTTAAAGCCAAAATGTACCCATAAAAAAAGCCACCCAAAGGTGGCTTTTTATTACTATGTAAAGATCTAAAAATTAGTTCTTGATTACTCTTACAGTTTCTGTAGTATTACCTATTGTTACTTTAACAAAGTAAGCTCCAGTTTGTAAGTTAGACATATTAACTTCTGTATTCATAGTATTAGGAGCAGTACGAAGTACTTCTTGACCTAACATGTTGTATACAGCTATGTTATTTATATCTTTTTGAGCAGTTAACGTTAAGTTATTATTTACCGGATTTGGAAAATAACTAAATAAATAATTGAATGCTATATCTTGAGCAGATAACGGAGAACAACCAATCATAGCTTCCCATCCTGAAAATTGAACGGAACCATCTGAAGTAAATGTAAATGTTAAACAACCGGAAGCGTCTGAAGACGTTATAGTTTGACCTGTTAAATCTGCAGTTCCATCTCCAACTCCTTGCCAGCAAAAACCTTCAGTTCCAGCACCTAATCCTAAACTTGCAGGAGTAATTGGTGTAGCCGTATTGTCTGCTCCATCATAAATCAATAACGCATCATAACATGCATCTACCCCATCTCCTTCTACTAAAAAGCTTGTAAATGCTGCACTAACCGCATCTCCTGAGATATCAGGACAGATCGTAATTGTATAACTTTCACTACTTCCGTAATTTCCTGTTGATGCTCCTGTATCATAGAAATTACCACCACATGCTGGTGGAGCTACTTCTGTAGTAAAAGAATAAGGTCCAGACCATGCACTAGTGTCTCCACCACCACAATCTGCTTGTACATAATATTGGTAATCTGTTTCTGCTGTTAAACCTGTTAATGATTCTGGGTTTGTTGTAGTACCTGTAATCGTAGTACCGCCTCCTAATGTTAACGGAGCTACTCCCCATTCTACATTCCATGTTGTTGCAGTTCCTGCTTCCGTCCAACCTAAATCGGCAGAAGTATCTGTGATTGCTGTTGCAGAACCACCAGTTGGTACAGGACATGTTGGAGGGCTACCAACACAAATATCGAAAGTAGTCGTTTGACCAGCTGTAGCTGTCCAAGTATACACCTGCACTAAATACGTATTTCCTATAGTTAAACCAGTTAAATTACTTGTGTTTCCATCATTACAAATTACAGACGTACTTAAAGCCCCACAACCTGGAGTAGCATCATAAACAGCATGATACATATCGGTATTACTACCCGCAACGTTTATTAAAGATACTCTATGCCCTGTAGATGTTGCTACAAAACTGTACCATACATCATCATCTTCGGTTCCACTACAAACATTAACCCCAGAGTTTGTAGCTCCTGCAACTGTTCCTGAGGTTACAACACCACATGCGTAATCTGCATTAACAGTTAAAGCTGTTGCAGCACCACATTCATCATTATCTGGAGGACAAGCAAGCGCAGCATACGATCCTATTGTAAAATCACAAGCGGTATCTGAGTGTACAAAATCTAAAGTAGTATCTACTCCAAAAGCATAAGGTCCAAAAGTATAAGTTGCATTTCCTGTTATAGTTTGAGGAGTAGTACCATCTGTAATACTAGCACCATCTGCTACATCTGTAACATTTACAGCGATAGAATACTGACTATTAATACAATCATATGTTACTACACCACCATCGGTTGTTGCTGGAGCACAAGCTAAACATTCTACATCCCAATCCCAATCTGCACCAGTTGAACAAGACTGAATAGAACCATCCGAATCTACACCTACATAAATAGTATCTCCTGTTGCATTTACTGTAACACCTGTTAAATCACCAGCATCTCCAACTCCTCTGTATAATTCGGTAACACCATCACTATCTATAATAACCAAGTCGTCACAACAACTTTCTGTATTACCTGCATTAAATGTTACTTTTAAAAGAGAACCGTCTGAACTTTGATAAGCAAACATTGTGTTATCATTTGAAGAATAGCAATATGTAGTATTTGTTGGTGTTCCACAAAGCACTTGTGTTGGACAATCATCATAACTAAAATCGCCAAGAGAGAAATCACAAGCAGCATCTGTATGCTCCAGCGTTAAAGTTACTGTAACTCCAGTTGCGTAAGGTCCTGCAGTAACAATTCCTGAAACAACAGGGAAAGTTCCACCTAAACCATCTGTAACATTAGCACCATCTCCTACTGTTGCCACGTCTACATCTACACTAAATTGTGCATTAGAACAATCTGGCATCACCGTAGCACTATTCACTACTGCTGTGGTACACGTTGGAGGTGAAGACGAAGTAATTGTTGGTGATTGAAAACAAAATCCCCATTCATAACCTGCACCACCTAATGTATCATCATAATAAATTCTATATCTAAACCCAGATAATTGAGTGGCTGTAAAAGATGTAACATCAAGTATATCTGTTGTATAAGCCTCTGAAACTCCTGAACAAAAATCGTTCTGAAGACCTCCAGCTGTATCGTAGTTAATAGGTGTACCAATTATATTCCAAGTAGCTGCATCTGCATCATAATATTCGAATTGCAAAATATCATCCGTGTTATGATTGTAAACAAAATTTGCTGAAATTGTAATCCAAATTTCCCCTGCGTTACTTGCAGCAGTCAAATCGATTATTGGGGATTCGGCAGCAATAATGTCATCACTTCCACTTCCGGCATCGTCATCATCAAAAGCGAAATTTGCATCAGAAACAGGGTTTGCTTCAAATGCTAAAGGGTCGGTATTATAAGTTCCAGTAACAGTCCATGCCCCATTAGGCCAGGCTGCATTTTGGTTTAATGTCTGCGCATTAGCTTGCCAAGCAAAGGCAAACATCGCAAAAAGTAATAAGGTAATTTTTTTCATATTAAATTGGTTTTTGTTGATTAATTATTAGCATAAGCACTAAAACTATTGATAATAATTGAAATCTTTTACCAAAACTTTAACTAATCGATAATACTCCAATTTTTACGACAAAATACAATGTATTTGCAATTTATAAATTATATCACGCAAAAGGCTTTGTTTTCACAAAGCCATTTTTTTTATATTCTATAGGATAAAAGCAGCTACTTTTCTATAAAAGCGAATAGCTCTTCCTCTCCTATTGCTAAATACTCTAACCGATATCGCTTACATGTTAATTACTTAAACCTTATTTAGTGAAGTTGCGCTATCCTTAAATATTGTTTTATTAGAACTAATAAAAATTCCGCCCAATTGTTTTTTCATTTTATGTTCCTTCCAAAGGTACTGTTGTCTATGCAATATAAAATATCCTTTTTAGGTTCGCTAGCCCACTATAGCATTCTTCTTTTATTTTTTAGAACCCAACACCTTCCTATTAATATAGAAATTCATATAATATTGGTAAAAAATATAGGAAGAACTATTTTAACTTTTTCCTTTTAATTATTTTAAAATTATTTTTTTAGTATAGATACTTTTTTTCCCTGTTATTTTAAGCATATAATAGCCAGAAGAAAGGCTGTCTATATTTATATATTCTTGAGGCGTTATGTCTCCATTTTTTACAAGCATTCCTTTGCTATCGAAAAGTGCATACGTATAATTTTCATTTGTATCTAAATGCACCCAAAGTTTCCCATTAGAAGGATTGGGATATACTTGAATTTCGTTTTTTACTTCAAATTCTTCCGTACTTAATGGACTACTTCCTTCTAGGATATTAATTTGTTGATTTGGTATTACATCATATATTATGTCTTGTATTCCGCTAAGCCATGTTACTTTTACATAGTCTATGTCTGTATTCCCTGCAATGCCAAAAAATTCTGTTCCAGAGTTTTGCCCTAAATACCCTTCTCCGCAGATAGTATAGCGATATTGAGATACGCCAGCGCTTCTGAGTTCTATTGTTGCTCCTATTCCCTGCTTGTTACTAACCGTTCCTTCCAGCCCAACTTTTAACCAATTATTTGTGCTTACTGTTTCATTTTTCCAAAGAAAAATATTGCCACCTCCAACGTTACTCACTACTATTTCTGGAAATCCATCATTATCTACATCTCCAATAGCATTCGCATAACTTTGTCCGTTATCATTTGCAAATCCAGAACTACTCTCGACACTGAATGTATCATTTCCATGGTTCGTATAGAATACTGCAGACTCAAAGTTTGGATTGGTTCCATCAAATGATCCGCTTACATATAAATCTAAGTCCCCATCATTTTCAGCATCTAAAAATACAGATCCCCAAGCAATACTATTAAACATTGTCCCTGTTTCAAAAGCGATATTTGTAAAGGTACCGTTTCCATTATTTTTTAAGAAATAGTTTCCTTCCGTTCCATTGGTTACATAAATATCGAACCAAGAATCTCCATTGTAATCTGATATGGTTACAGACATTGCATCAATAGCGAGGTTTGTTCCCGAACTTTCACTTACATCTGTAAATGTACCATCGCCATTATTTTTATAAAGAATATTAGTTGTATTTACTTTGTCATTAGCCATGTAAATATCTTGCCAACCATCATTGTTATAATCGAAGAATGCAGAACAGAATGACAAATGGCTTCCGGAATCGATTCCAGCATCGGCATTTACGTTTGTAAAGGTACCATCCCCATTATTTTTGTAAAGGTAATTGGATTCTACACCGTTTTCATCTCTATTACATAGAAAGACATCTAAATTTCCGTCATTGTCATAATCTCCCCAAGAAGCACCATAATTCCTTATAGCCTGTGTTGGCAAACCACTAGCAACGGAAATATCTACAAGTGAGGTTACATCATTTCTATACAAACGACTACCATTTAAATCACTAGCTACAAATAGGTCTTTATCTCCATCATTGTCTATGTCTACCCAAACTACCTGTTTTTGCTGACTGTAGTTATTTGCGTCCAGCGTTGTTTCTAATGAAAACGTTCCGTCCCCATTATTTTTGTAAATTTTTAGCGGATCGCCACTTTGTGTGGCAATGGTTATATCATCCCATCCGTCATCATTAAAGTCACAAAAAGAGATTCCGCCACCTAAGTAAATAGTACCACTACTATCCCCTAGGCCAAGAGCCGTAGCTTGTTCTTCAAAATACGATTGCGCATTTAAATTTAAGGAAAGATTACAAATTAAGAGTAGAAGGGAAAAGCGTAGTAATTTATTCATATACTGGTTTTATATAGATAAATATACTATTTTTTTTCATAAAAAAAATGCCGCTAAAAGAGAAGCGGCATTTTTATTTTATAAATGGTATTATTTTATTTTTCAGTAAAGTGTTCAATAACTTCCTGACTTACACCCATATTGCTAAATCCGCCATCATGAAATAAGTTTTGTAACGTAACCATTTTAGTTAAATCACTAAACATAGCTACGGTATAGTTTGCACAATCTAAAGCGGTTGCATTCCCTAAAGGAGACATTTTATCTGCATACGCAATAAAGCCGTCAAATCCTTTTACACCAGAACCAGCAGTTGTTGGTGTTGGTGATTGTGATATTGTATTCACTCTAACCGTTTTATCTTTCCCCATAAAGTACCCAAAACTACGAGCAACACTTTCTAGATATGCTTTATTATCTGCCATATCATTATAATCTGGAAAAACACGTTGTGCAGCCATATACGTAAGTGCTACAATACTTCCCCAAGGATTCATTGCGTCTTTCTTATATAAGGTTTGCATTACTTTATGAAAAGACATTGCAGAAATATCTGTTCCTTTTTGCGTCCAATCATAATTCTGATCTGTATATGCGTTTCCTTTTCTAACATTTATAGACATACCAATAGAATGTAAAACAAAGTCTATTTTACCTCCTAAAATCTCCATTGATTTTTCAACAAGGTTTTCTAAATCTTCTATAGAGGTAGCATCTGCAGGAATTACTTGTGATCCTGTTTTTTCTGCTAAAGCATTAATGGTTCCCATTCGTAAAGCAACAGGAGCATTTGTTAATACAAAGGTTCCTCCTTCTTCATGAACACGTTCTGCTGTTTTCCACGCTATGGAGTTTTCATCTAATGCACCAAAGATGATTCCTTTTTTTCCTTTTAATAAATTGTACATATGTAATATGTTATTTGGTATTGTTAGTTTTATAATTTGTAATTCAAAGGTAACTAAATTAATATTTATGGGCTACCTATTCATTTGGTATTAGTTATGCATACATAGTATGTTGCTTAGTTTAACAACTCCTTTGCATGTGCCATAGCAGAGCTAGAAACCTCTATACCACCAAGCATTTGTGCTATTTCTACAATACGATCATCAGGACTTAGCTTCACTAAATTGGTAGTGGTCACCTCATCTACATCTTCTTTATATACTTTGAAATGCGTATGTCCTTTTGCTGCAATTTGCGGTAAATGCGTAATAGCAAAGACCTGCATAGCTTTACTCATGTCTTGCATAATATCTGCCATTTTATTTGCAATCTCACCAGAAACCCCGGTATCAATCTCATCAAACATAATGGTTGGCAGTTGTATGTATTTAGATAAAATAGATTTTATTGCTAGCATAATTCTAGCCAATTCTCCTCCAGATGCTGCTTTTTTCAGCTCGTTAAATTGTCCTCCTTTATTTGCGGAAAACAAAAACGACAATTGATCTTTACCATTGTGCAGATACTCTTTCAGCAATGCCACTTCTATTTTAAATTGTGCATTTGGCATTCCTAAATCGTTTAAAATACGTTCTAGTTCTTTGGTTAGCTTCGGAATTGTTTTCTGTCTATTTTTATGAATACTTTCTGAAATCGTATCTAGTTTCTTAGCTATAGCTTCTATTTCTTTTTGTTTCTGAAGGATGCTTTCTTCTAGATTTTCGGAAGCAGAAACCTTTTCTATTAATTCGGTTTTAATACGAATTAGCTCGGAAACATTTTCTGCCACATGTTTTTGCATCAAATTGTGAAGCGTTTGCAACTTCCCATTTACTACTTCTAATCTTTTTGGGTCTGCATCTAGGTTTTCTTGCAGTGTTTCTATTTCAGAAAAAGTATCGTCTAAATCGATAAGACTACTATTTACTCTTGTGTATAAGTTTAAATACGTACTAGAATACGTAGACAATTTTTGTAATGTATTTTTTAATTGCGTTAGCATACTAAGAATACCTAAATCCTCTTCTTGCAATAACTGGTGAGAATGCGTTAGTTTTTCTTGAATCTCTTCCATGTTATTCAAGGTTTCGTATTCTTCTTCTAACGTTTCTAATTCGCCATCTACTAAATTAGCTTCGGTTAATTCTTTTAACAAAAAGATATTATAGTCTTGCTCTTTTAATGCTTCGGCTTGTAAATGATAGAGTTCTTTGAGTTCTTTCTTTAGCTTTTTAAAGCCATTTAATTCAGTTTGATATTTTTCTAAATGACCTTTATTATTAGCCAATGCATCAATTATTTGAAACTGAAAATCATCATCTACCAATTGCATGGTTTGGTTTTGGGAGTGCACATCTATTAAATGTTTCCCTAACAGTTGCAAGCTGCTTAAATTTACTGGCGTGTCATTTACAAATGCTCTAGATTTTCCAGAAGGAAGTATTTCTCTTCTAATAATAGTTTGACTTTCAAAATCTAGATCTTCGGCTTTAAATAGATTCTCTAGTTGGTAGCTTTCAATATTAAAAACGGCTTCTATAACACATTTTTTATCCTTGTTCTTTAAGCTACTTAAGTCTGCTCGTTTTCCTAAAATTAAGGAAAGTCCGCCTAAAAGAATGGATTTTCCTGCTCCGGTTTCCCCGGTAATTATAGTAAAACCTTGGTTAAAATTAACCAGAAGTTCATCTATTAAAGCATAGTTTTTTATGGAGAGTGAGCTTAGCATGTTTTAGTTGAGAATTTATAAAAAACAGTATTCTTACTTTATTATGAAAACACTTCGACAAGTGCAGTGTGGCACTTCGTTAATTAAAAAATTAAAACTTAATGTTTCGCCATTTACTAGAATGCATTGGCGCCACTTTGTTTAATATTCCCATTAACTTACTAATATCTACGTTTGGTCCGCCAGAGAAAATTTGTTCGATTTCGTCTGCTTTTGCATCAAAGAAAGTACGCGATACAAATGAATTTGGTCTTTGCCTGTGTACCGCATCCATTTTAACAATAGCATTTGCTACTTCCGTTTTAGCGGTTTTATCATCCTTACTCATAGCGTCTAATCCTTTTCTATGGTAATCATATAAAACTTCTCTGTAGTCTTTATATGTAGGTGATAAAATATTATCTATTAAAACAAATCTACTTTGTAAACCGTCTTCTAATTTCCATCCTTTAAAACTTTCTTGTTGTGAGAAACTCACAATGTTCTGCGCTTGTTTAAAGTATTCATCGCCACCTCTTAATTTAAAAGTATCTGCATCTAAACCTAAAATCATTTGGATATGAAATGCGATCACCGAAACTAAATTAGATTCGAACTGATTTTCATTGTATATCAGGTTTTGAAATTCTAAATATCTAAAAGAAAAATCTTTGTCATTTATATTATAAACAGGAGTGGTATATGTAGATCCGTAAACTGGTCTTGCAGATTGCACTTGTATAGATGCAGTAAATAAATCGCTACTCTGCCCCGTAACATTAATAACCATGCTACATTCTATAAGTTCTTGTGGTCCAAATTTTTTCTTAGTCCACTCTGTCTTATTCACAAACTCATTAAGTTGCTTCTCTAACGTTTTAAATATTTGTAAGTTTTCATTACCTGTTAGTTGTGCATTTACTACTACGTTACAGTTTAATTCTTGCGAAAACCCTGCAAAACTAATACACATTATAAGACCCAATAGTATGTTACGCATGTATTTGTTTTATAATTTGGTTAAAAATATCTATTGCTACTTCTGTTTTAGATTTTAGAGCGTATTCTGTAATATTCTCATCCACATCTATAAGCGTTACTTTGTTGGTTTCTTTTTTAAAACCAGCTCCTTTATCATTTAACGAATTTAATACAATTAAGTTTAAATTCTTCTTTTTTAGTTTTCCTTTTGCATTTTCAAGTTCATTATTGGTCTCTAATGCAAAGCCTACAAGAAATTGTTTTTCTTTTATCGCACCCAAAGATGCTAAAATGTCTTTTGTTTTTTCTAACTCTAAGGTTAACGTAGTATCCTTCTTTTTTATTTTCTGAGTTGCTACTTTTTTCGGTTTGTAATCTGCAACTGCTGCAGAAAGTATTGCAATATCCACCGATTCAAACTCCTGATGTGCTGCGTCATACATGTCTTGCGCGCTAATTACCGAAACTACTTGTATTAAACTATGTGTTACGGTTTGGTGTGTAGGTCCTGTAACCAATATTACTTGGGCTCCTAAATTAGCTGCTGCTTTAGCTAACTCAAACCCCATTTTACCGGAAGAGTGATTACCAATAAAACGAACAGGATCTATAGCTTCGTATGTTGGTCCTGCTGTTATTAACACTTTTTTATCGCGAAGCGGAAGTTTATTTAAAATATCCTTTTCTAAAAAGGATACAATATCTTCTGGCTCTGCCATTCGACCTTCGCCAACCAAACCACTTGCAAGTTCTCCACTTGTAGCAGGAATGATTATATTATTAAAAGATTTTAATTTTTTGAAGGATGCTAATGTAGATGCATGCTTATACATATCTAGATCCATAGCAGGAGCAAAATAAACCGGACATTTAGCCGAAAGATATGTTGCTAAGAGTAAATTATCACAAACACCATTTGCCATTTTAGACATGGTATTTGCTGTAGCTGGTGCTACTATAAAATAATCTGCCCAAAGACCAAGCTCTACGTGATTATTCCAAATACCATTATCATCTTCTTCATTTGTAAAAGAAGAATGCACTGGGTTTTTAGAAAGTGTAGATAAGGTTAAAGGCGTGATAAAGTCTTTACTAGCTGGAGTCATAACAACTTTTACGTTTGCTCCAGCTTTAATAAATAACCTAACTAACGATGCTGTTTTATAAGCAGCAATACCCGCAGTTATGCCTAAAAGTATGTTTTTGCCGCTTAGTATAGACATCTTCTTTTTTTACTGGTTGTCTTCTTCTGTATTTCTATGGTAAATCTTATTATCTAACCATTCTTTAACTGCTAAAGCGTGTGGTTTTGGTAATCTCTCATAGAATTTAGATACTTCGATTTGCTCTTTGTTTTCAAAGATTTCCTCTAAGCTATCATTATACGTTGCAAACTCTTCTAATTTTTCAATTAATTCCTTTTTGATTTCAGAATTTATTTGCTCTGCTCTTTTAGAGATAATTGAAATAGATTCGTAGATGTTTCCCGTAGCTTCATCTATTGCATTTCTATTGTACGTTGTTGTACTTGTAGGTGCATCAATCTTCTTTAAATCCATAGTATATTAACTTTTAGTACTGTATTTTTTTAATTCTTCTTCTAAATTTTCTAACATATCTTTTGTATCATCACTATGCTCTGAATTCGCATATTTACTTACAAAAGAAAGGTAATATGATTTTGCTTTTACTAGTCTTTCTTCCTTTTTTCTTTCCACACTATTAATAGCCAATTGGTAAGCAGAATCTAATCTGTAAAACAAAGCGGTTTCACGAAGTTTAGATCCTGGAAATTCAAATATAAAATTATCAAAAGCTTTTATTGCTGCGTTATAATCTCTAGTATATCCTACTGTTTTGTAATACTGATGAGCAATATCAAAAGCTTTCTGCTCTAATTTACCATCTAACTCATGCACTAGCGTGTTTGCTTCTGCAAGGAACTCAGAATCTGGATACGAGTTAATAAACACTTGAAACTTTTCGATAGCATCTTTAGTTGCGTGTTGCTCTTTAGTGTACGCTGGCGATAACATATAGCTACTTTTAGCGGAAAGGAATTCTGCCTCTTCTGCTTTTTCACTTTTAGGATATGTGGAAGCAAAACGGTCAAATTGATATCCTGCTAAATAATAGTCTTTAGATTTGTAATACGAATCTGCATGTAAAAACGAAAGTTTCTCGGCTTGAGGCTTCCCTCTGTATTGTGGCATGATTTGCTCAAACAACCTACTAGCCTTCATGTATTTCCCTTTGGTATACATAGCTTCTCCTACTTTAAATTTCGTAGCAATATCCTCACTATTTATAGCTTTTTGATATGGACTACAAGAACTTAATGCTAAGCCTACTAATAAAATGTAAATTAATTTATTCATTTGTTAACTTTACTGTTTTTAACTATCTAATACAATTCTATAATAGAATCAAGCGTACTAATGTTTCCTATATTAGATACACTTATTTCTTGATTTTAAAACAGAATGCAAAATTAGTCTTTTATTATGGATTTTAAAAATATATTATTCTGCTAAAATAATTGATGAAATCAAGGAATGTAAAGGTTTAAGTAATATTTAACTTTTAAGCAAATACTTTTAGCGCTTCTTCTATTTTTTGTTTTAGTTCTTCTGTAGCCTCCACTAGTGGTAATCTCACATTTGCATTACACATTTTTAAAGCTTGAAAAACGGCTTTAATTCCTGCTGGATTATTTTCAGAAAAAATAAGAGCTGTCATATCCATTAGCTTGAAGTGCAAAGCATAAGCTTCTTTCGCTTTACCTTCTAAACCTAAGTTTATCATTTTGGTAAAGTCTTTAGGAAGCGCTTGACCAAGTACAGAAATCACTCCCGAACCACCAGCTAATATTACTCCTAATGCTAAATCATCATCTCCAGATAGCACTAAAAAATCTTCTGGTTTATTTTTAAGTAGCTGTAAATATTGGTGTACATTATTTCCTGCTTCTTTAACTGCAATAATATTTTTAAAATCTTTTGCTAAACGCAAAGTAGTTTCTGGAGCCATATCTTTAGCTGTTCTACCAGGAACATTATATAATATTATTGGAATTGGTGACGCTTCTGCTACTGCTTTAAAATGCTGGTATAATCCTTCTTGGGTAGGCTTACTATAATATGGTGACACAGATAAAATAGCATCCATCTCAGACAAATCTGTATTTTTAATCTCTTCAACAACTTGTGCTGTGTTATTCCCTCCAATACCAATAACTAGTGGCAACCTTCCGTTATTTGCCTTTATTATAGTATTCGTTATCGCTTTTTTCTCTGCTGCTGTAATCGTTACGCTTTCACCTGTTGTACCGCTTATAA
This sequence comes from uncultured Flavobacteriaceae bacterium, assembly GCA_947502495.1. Taxonomy (GTDB): domain Bacteria; phylum Bacteroidota; class Bacteroidia; order Flavobacteriales; family Flavobacteriaceae; genus Oceanihabitans. The sequence goes on from CANNAC010000009.1 coordinate 93,124, forward strand.
CTAGATAATCGGTTCCATTCTCTATGTTATATGCTACTATTTCTTCCAAAGATTTATGATCTACACTTAAATCGTCATTGAAAGGTGTAATTAAAGCAACTCCTGTACCTACAAATTTATTATTCATTACTTATTTTATTAAATGTATTAAGGTATTTTACTAATTCGTTTTTAAATAATTCAAACTGTTTCAAATTGGTTTTAATAATAAAATCATTCAATCTATTATCGGATTGTAAAACACCAATTTTAAATTTCGCTTTAGATGTAGCTGTTAAAACTTTAAGTTCTAACACATCTTGTTCATAGTAACTAATTAAAGCATCGAATGGTATGTCTAAAAAATCCTGAAGCTCTTTATTTTTTATTTTTCCGTTCCAACTAAAATCTTTCGGATTAAAACAAACATCCCAAACACTTACTTCTTCTTTTTTATTAGATGTAAACGCTATAATTTTAAGTTTATTTGGTCGTACATTAATAGCTTCTGCTAGCTTCCTAAAAGACTCAAAATCATCAATTTCATCTATATTTATTATCACTCCAAGACTAGCTATTTTGTCATTACTCAAAAAAACCGGTCTAGACTTTAATAATTTACTAAGATGTTTTTTAGTAGAATTTTGTTTAAAACCCTTTAAAATCATTTATATTTATACTTTCTTACAAAGGTAACAAAAGTAGTTAGTTTTGTTTATTAAAACCTATTCCTTTACACATGAATTATAAACATCTTTTTTTAATTGTTTTTGCACTCTTTATTTATAGTTGCAAACAAGAAAAACTATCCCTTACAAAAATTGAAGGCAAACAAATAAACATTAATGATAGTCTAGAAATTAATCAAGAGATCGAGGACTTTATTAAACCATATAGAGATCATGTTAATAGCAATCTGGATAGTGTTATTTCTTATGCTGTCAACACCTATTCTAAAAGTGATGGAGATTACAATACCGCAATTGGAAACCTGTTTGCCGATGCCGTTATTGAAGAATCTAGCGCGCTATTTAAAAAACGTACGGGACATAACGTGGACGTTGTTCTTCTTAACCATGGAGGTATTCGCGCTATTATATCTAAAGGAAACATCACTGCTAGAACCGCTTATGAAATCATGCCTTTTGAAAATAGCCTAGTAGTCGCAGAAATGAAAGGAAAAACCATACAAGACAGCTTAATCAAGTATTTGAGCAGAGCAAAACGCGCACATCCTATTGCTGGTTTAAAAGTAACATTGGATAAGGATTTTAACGCCATCAAAGCTAGCATTAACAATCAACCAATTGAAGCTGAAAAAACCTATTATGTAGCCACTAATGATTATTTGTATCATGGAGGAGACAGAATGACCTTTTTTCAAACCAACGACAGCTTGCATGTTTTAAATTACAAAGTAAGAAACGCTTTATTAGATTATTTCCTTAAAAAAGACACCATTAACCCTGTTATTGACGACAGATTTATTCAATTAAAATAAACCAGATGAAAAGAAGAGATTTTATACAACAAACATCTGCAACTGCTGCATTAATTACTTTAGGTGGTTTAGGTTTACAATCGTTTACCTCTGGAAGCAAAACAACCAAAATCACGATACTTCACACAAATGATGTACATAGTCATATTGATGCTTTTGGGCCAGAAGATGGTAGAAACCCAAACCAAGGTGGTGTTGCCAGAAGAGCTAGTTTAATACAGAATATTAGAAATGAGAATCCAAACACATTACTATTAGATGCTGGAGATATTTTTCAAGGAACACCTTATTTCAACTATTATGGTGGCGAGCTAGAATTTAAACTGATGAGCATGCTAAAATACGATGCTGCAACCATAGGAAACCATGATTTTGACAATGGTATAAATGGCTTATTAGCACAATTACCGCATGCGAAGTTCGATTTTCTCTCTGCTAATTACGACTTCTCCAATACGGTTATGGACTCTTTTGTTAAACCATATAAAACATTTAAAAAAGACGGCATTAAAATTGGCGTATTTGGTTTAGGCATTGAGCTCAGCGGATTGGTAGATAAAAACATGTATAAAGAAACTAAATATCTAGATCCTATTGAAATCGCGCAAGACATGAGTCGTATTTTAAAAGAGAATGAAAAATGTGATCTCGTTATATGTTTATCACATTTAGGATATTACTACAAAAACTTTACAGAAAAAGTTAGTGATTTAAACCTTGCTAAAGCGACAAAAGATATAGACTTAATTATTGGCGGACATACACATACTTTTTTACCAAAACCAACTATTGCACAAAATAGCATCGGTGAAAATGTTTTAGTAAATCAAGTGGGTTGTTACGGAATTAATCTAGGAAAAATAGACTTCTATTTTGATGCTGATAAAAACAAAGCAGCAAAAGGAACTTCTATTTTAGTTTAAATGTATTCGCTTTTAGGAAGAGAAAATAGCAGCGTTTACTTTTACACTTTCTTCTATAGTATTTCTTTCTAATATATAACTAAACAGAAAAAATAAACCAACTAGATGTAAAACGCGATCTAACATTACAAAGCTAGAATTATATAAATAATAGGTGCTTATATAATGCAACACATCAGAAAAAACAAAACATAAAACCATAATTAAGAATAGGATAGACTCTTTGGTTTCCGAGTTTAAATAATCGACAAAAGAAACAAAAGCAAGTGCTATTAAAGCTGTACTCTTAATTCCAAATAAAGTCACTTCAATACTATCTGGAATATAATATTTAATTACGTCGAAAAGAATATATAACAAATAGGCGTTAATTAAAAATACAAAAATCAAATACGAACTAATCACTTTATCTAATTGCAACTTTTTAATTCGTAATGCCACCGCCATAATTAAACTAGTATAACTCAAGCAATAGGCTAAGCTAGAAATATTTACAAGCATTAAATTATAGGTAAAAACAGAAGTAAAATCTCCAATAAAAGAAAATATTAAAAAAGCAAAAATACCCGTTTTAATTTGTTTGTTCTTTAGAAGAAAATAAATTAAAAATACGGGCACAAAAAGTGGTTTTGTTAATTGCTGAAACAAATCATTTTCACCAATAGTAGCAATCACATTAATTAATATAAGACCAAACAAGATGCATAAAAACACTTTGTTTGGAAATTTTTGTATCCAATTTTTAATAGTCATAATCATAAGTAGGTTGCCCCAAAGATAGAATAATTTTACATACAACGGTAAAATAAAGCATTTAATCGATGAAATACACGGGTTTCATTTCGTTTGCAGTAAAATTATTCAGCTATGTAATTAACAAAAGCCTCTTTCGTCTAAACTGTTAATTCAAAAATATTTAAACATGAAAAAGCATTTTCCGCTCCTATTAAGAATACTTGTAGCCGTAATTTTAATACAAACTTTACGCTTTAAATTTACAGCACATCCAGATAGTGTATATATTTTCACAAAAGTAGGATTAGAACCTTACGGAAGAATTTTAATAGGCGTTTTAGAACTTATAGCTGGTATTTTAATAGTAATACCAAAAACCGTTTGGATTGGCGCAACGCTATCTTTAGGATTAATGGCCGGGGCAATTATGATGCATGTCACAAAACTAGGAATTGTAATTAATAACGACGGCGGCGCACTATTCACTACCGCAGTGGTTACTTTTATAATTTCAGGAGTAATTTTATTCCTATATAAAGAAGATGTGCTAAAATTAATTAAGCGAAGATCTTAGCGTCTTTTTTTTTTGAATCTATTCCTGCATCTGTTTGAAGGTAAAACATAACAAAGGCAAATATATTTAACACGATAGCGATATAATTTAAAATTTCAATATCCGATAGATAGTAATAGCCTATCAATAAAAAATCTGAAAAACTTATGGATAAGCATCCAATAAACAGAAATAAGGATTTTTTCGTATCCTTTTCCAAGAAATTTAAAAAGGAGGTAGCCAATAAAACTAACAATATAAAGTTGTAGCTATGTTCTACAAACCGTACCAAATTGATAACATTTGTTTCAAATAAAATAGGATCTATTATTCCATATAAAACAGTGAACAGATATATTACAAGAACAAATAACACAATGGTTTGAATTAAAAACCTTCTAATAATAACCCTAATATCCAAGGTTTTCAAAATTTCGAGTAACAGAAAAACGAACGACACCACATAAAGGATGTTGCATATAAAATAGAGGGTTTCCGATAAATTATCATCATCTATTATATGCAAAATATCTGCGGAAGAATAACTAATTAAAAATAGCAGAAAAAAGAAAGCTCTTTTTTTTCTTGACACAAAATAAAGCACAGTAATTACAGGGACAACTAGTAATTCTAAAATAGAAAAAATAGAACTGTCTAGTAGACTTAAAAAGGTAAAACCAAGATAATCAGCTAACATAAAATAATTTAAGCACCCTAAAAAGTGAAGTTATCAACCTTCAAATATAAATAAAAAATGTAATTTATCGTGAAACAAATAACGTTTATCGATTTATTGCAATAAAACAACCAGAATTAGCCCAACATTTGTAAGAATTCCTGCTCAGTGATTAATGCTACTCCCAATTTCTCTGCTTTTTCTTTTTTACTTGGTCCCATTTTGTCTCCCGCCACGATATAACTCGTTTTAGCAGAGATAGAAGACGAAACTTTACCGCCATTATCTTCTATTAGCTTTTTGAGTTCGGTTCTAGAAACGACCTGAAAAACTCCAGAAACTACAAATATTTTATTTTCTAATAGGTTTGTTTGACTTGCTAATTTTTCTGCCGAAACCTCCAATTGCACACCAAAATTTCTTAATTTATCAATGGTATTTCTGTTTTCTTCCGAAGTAAAAAACGCCACTACACTTTCCGCAATTTTGATTCCTATCTCATCTACATTTACCAATTCTTCTTGCGTTGCTTTTTCTATAGCATCTATACTCTTATAATGCTTGGCTAGTTTTTTAGCAACCGTTTCACCAACATACCGAATTCCTAAAGCAAATAACACCCTTTCAAAAGCAATTTGCTTAGAAGCTTCCACCCCATTTATTAAGTTTTCTGCACTTTTTTCCGCCATTCTTTCTAATGGCATCAACTGTTCTTTTGTTAGCGTATATAAATCGGAATAATTAGTAATCAGCCCAGCTTGCACTAAAAGCGCTACAGTTTCACCACCAAGACCTTCTATATCCATTGCTTTTCTAGAAATATAATGTTGTATTCTTCCAACAATTTGTGGCGTACAGCCATTATAATTCGGACAAAAATGTTTTGCTTCGCCTGCATCTCTTTCTAAAAGTGTATTACATTCTGGGCAATGGGTAATATATAGGGTTGGTTGTGAGTTTTCGGGACGTTTGGTGAAATCTACGGCGATTATTTTTGGAATAATCTCTCCTCCTTTTTCCACAAATACTTCATCACCAACTCTAATGTCTAGTTTTTCAATTTGATCACTATTATGCAAAGAAGCTCTTTTCACAGTGGTTCCTGCTAATTCTACAGGCTCTAAATTAGCAACTGGTGTTATTGCTCCCGTTCTACCAACCTGATAAGAAATACTATTTAATCGTGTAGAAACGCGCTCTGCTTTAAACTTATATGCCATTGCCCAACGTGGTGCTTTGGCCGTATAACCCAATTCTTCTTGTTGCTGTAAATCATTGACCTTTACTACTACGCCATCTGTTTCGTAAGGCAAGTTATGTCTTTCTTTATCCCAATAATTTATAAACTCCAAAACTTCATTAATAGAGTTTGCTAGTTTGGCTGCATCCGGAACTTTAAATCCCATCTGTCTCGCTTTTTCTAGACTTTCCATTTGTGTTGCAATCCCTAAATTTTCTCCTGTAATATTATACAGCAAACATTCTAATGGTCGTTTTGCAACCTCTGCACTATCTTGAAGTTTCAAACTTCCAGACGCTGTGTTTCTCGGATTTCTATACGGCTCTTCCCCAATATCAATACGCTCTTCGTTCATTTTATTAAACCCTTCAAAAGGCAAAACAATTTCGCCACGAATATCAAATATTGGTGGATAATCTCCTTTTAATTGTAATGGCACCGATTTTATCGTTTTAATATTTGCCGTTACCTCATCTCCTTGCATACCATCACCACGAGTTACTGCACGTTGTAAACTTCCGTTTTCATAGGTCAAACTAATAGATGCACCATCATATTTTAATTCGCAGGTGTATTGAATTTCGCCATCCACCATCTTTTTAATTCTAGTTTCCCAGTCTTGTAAATCTTCTAAGGAATACGAATTGTCTAAAGAATACATTCGATGCGCATGCACAACCGTATTGAAATTTTTAGTGACTGTTCCACCTACACGTAAGCTAGGCGAGTTTGCATCGTGAAATTCTGGATGCTTTTCCTCTAACTCCTGAAGCTCTTTTAATTTTATATCAAAATCATAATCGCTAATAGTCGCATTATCTAAAACGTAATAATTATAGTTGTGCTCTCTAAGTTCGCTACGTAAGTTTTGTATGTATTCTTTTGTGTTCATTTAATTCTTTTATCTCTTTCCCTAAAAATATTTCTGTCAACAGCCAGATATAAGCATCTATTTTCTTAATCAAAATCTGAAATCAAAAATCTTTTATCAGCAATCGTTAATCTTCACTCCTTTTAGCATTCTATCTTTTCCAAAAATGTCTTGCTTTAATGCTATATCTTCAAAATTGTTTTCTTCTAATAAAGCAATCATTGCTGCACCAAGATACTCGTTAATTTCAAAATACAATTCGCCTTTAGGTTTCAAGTAATCTAAAGCAAATGAAGTAATTGCTTCATAAAATTGCAGCGGATTATCATCTGCTACAAACAAGGCCAAATGTGGTTCGTTATTTAAAACGTTGGGTTTCATCTCTTGTTTCTCTAAGTTTCTAACATATGGCGGATTGGACACAATGATGTCAAAATCATTAGATCCTGAAACAAGTTCAGGATGACAAACATTTAGTATATCTGCCTCTATAAATACCACTTCCACATTATTTAATGCGGCGTTTTCTTTTGCTTTTTCTATCGCTTTCGCGGAAACATCTAAGGCATAAACTTTAGCATTCGGTACATTTTTGGCTAACGAAATAGCAATACAACCGCTTCCTGTTCCAATATCAAGAATCTTGTAGGTTTTGGAATTTTGTTTTTGATTTTTGATATTTTGAAGAACGAGTGAAACGAGTTCTTCTGTTTCAGGCCTTGGTATTAATGTATTTTCATTTACTTTAAAAGGCAATCCGTAAAATTCGGTTTCGCCTAGAATATATTGAATCGGCTCTTCTTCTTTCAACCTTTGCATTGCATTGGCTATAGTTTCTTCTTCCGCTTTAGTAATGGTTTTACCTGGATCAAGCGCTAGTTTCATTCTAGAAAAATCACAGAATGCTTCGATTAGCAAATAGAAAAAACTATTTACTTCGTCTATACCATAAATGGCATCTAGTTCTTTATGAAACGTTTGTTGTATCTCTTTTAACTTCATTAATTCCATTATCATTACAGATCTTTAAGCATCCAAATACCACAAGCATTATGCCCTGTATTCCCTAGAGGAGCTTCTAAATGCTTAAATCCGAAAGTTTCATAAATATGAATTGCCGCTTTTAGGTTCGGAATAGTTTCTAAATAACATTGTTTATACCCAAACGCTTTCGCAGCTTCCATGCATTTTTCAAAAAGCGATTTCCCTATTCCTTTTCCTCTAACTTCTGGAGCAAAATACATTTTCTGAATCTCGCATACTTCCGTTTCAAAATCCTTTAAAGGTTGTATTCCTGCACCTCCATAAACTTTTCCGTCTAACTCCACCACATAATAAACCTCGTTTTTATTTTGATAAGACTCAAACATTCTTGGCGTTTCGGCATCTTCATAAGCAGTTCCAACCAAAGGGATTTCATATTCATGAAAACAACCCCGTATAGCCGCTTCAATTTGCGCATTATCCTTTTGTTCAATTTCTCTTATAATGATATTGCTATTCCTCACTTATAAATATTATTTTTGCTGGTGAAGATACATTAAATCTAAAAAAATTGAAATGAAGAAGTTTATAATCTTATTAACAGCAACCCTTACTATTTTGAGTTGTTCGGTAAAAGAGAAACCAGAATTTTTAAGAGTGGATAATATAAAGGTAGACGATTCTAATTCTAAATTCATTACACTTACTGCAGACGCGTATTTTTTAAATAAAAATGATATTAGCGGGGAATTAAAAACAGACGAGATTAAGGTGTTTGTTAACAATAATCAAATGGCAACGGTAACCACAGAAAGCTTTAAAGTTCCTGCGAAAAAAGAATTCTCTATTCCGTTAAAAGCAAATGTTCCTACAGACAGCCTTTTTAGTGATAAAAGTTTAAGTGGTTTATTAGGAAGCTTACTTTCTCAAAAAATGAAAGTGCAATACAAAGGGCAAATCAAATATAAAGTGTTTGGTTTCTCACACACTTATGATGTAGACAAAACTGAAAATGTAAAAATCAAGTTCTAAATCACGCTATTATTTCACACGAAGACTACATAAAACGCTGCATACAAATTGCAAAACTCGGATTAGGAACCACAAGACCAAACCCAATGGTTGGCGCTGTTATTGTGTATAATAATCGCATTATTAGCGAAGGCTATACCAGTGCTTATGGTGGCAATCATGCCGAAGTAAACGCAATAAACGCCGTTACAGACAAATCCCTTTTACAAGAAGCGACCTTATATGTTACACTAGAACCGTGTAGCCATTTTGGAAAAACACCACCTTGTAGCGATCTTATTATTACACATAAAATACCGAATGTAGTTATTGGTTGTGTAGATGATAATCCGGAAGTTGCAGGAAAAGGAATTAAAAAACTAAGAGATTCTGGATGCCACGTAATTGTTGGTGTTTTAGAGGAAGAATGCAAAGCACACCACAAACGTTTTTTTACCTTTCACAACAAAAAGCGTCCGTATATTATATTAAAATGGGCAGAAACTACAGATGGTTTTATCGCCCCGAAACACAAAGACGAAAACAAACCGGTTTGGATAACCAATACCATTTCTAGACAATTAGTGCATAAATGGCGTGCAGAAGAACAAGCGATTCTGGTTGGCACAAATACCGTTATCATGGATGATCCAAGTTTAACGGTTAGAGATTATACCGGTAACAATCCGATTCGTGTGGTTTTAGACAGAAACAATTTGCTATCTAAAGCATATACTGTTTTTAATGACGATGCCGAAACCATTACTTTTAAAGACCACGACGCAAAAGCGATTTGTGATCATTTATATAAAGAAAACATAAATTCTATAATTATTGAAGGCGGTTCTAAAACCCTACAGATGTTTATAGATCAAAATCTTTGGGATGAAGCTAGAGTTTTTACAGGAAATACTTTATTTAAAGAAGGTGTAAAAGCACCAAAATTTTATGGTAATCTTGTTTCTACAGAAAAGATAATAGAAGATACGCTTAAAATATTTACTAATAATTAAAAGATTCCTGTCTACGTAGGAAATAAATATGATTAAAAATTTAATATTCGATTTCGGAGATGTGTTTATCAACCTAGATAAAGCAGGAGCTATGCAAAACGCTTTAGACGTATTTAAGGTAGATGCGCTTCCGGAAGACTTAGTTGCCATCAATACCTTATACGAACAAGGATTATTGGATACCGAAGAGTTCTTAGAATTTTACTTAGAAAACTTTCCGAAGTTAACCGCAGATGAAATTATAGAAACCTGGAATTTTATGCTGAAGGATTTTCCGCGAAAGCGATTAGAATTCATCCAGCAACTAGCTGAAGATAAAAAGTATAAACTTATTTTATTAAGCAATACGAACGAACTTCATATAGATTGGATCAAAGAAAACGTTTCGTTTTACGAAGATTTTAAAAAGTGTTTTGATCCTTTTTATCTTTCGCACGAAATTCAATTACGCAAACCAAATGCGAATATTTATGAATTCGTTTTAAACGAAAACAACATAAAAGCAGAAGAATCCCTTTTTATTGATGATACTTTAGAAAACACCGAAGCGGCAAACAAATTAGGAATTCATGTTTGGAATATTGATGAAACCAGTGAAGATATCATCGATTTATTTACCATTAAGAAAGACTTATTTTGATATACCTTTTATTTAGCATCTTAGCATCTACGCTAATATTCATTATTTTTAAACTGCTTGGCAAATATAAAATCAATACGCTACAAGCTATTGTTGCCAACTATTTTACAGCCTGTTTAACTGGCGTAATTATGTATGAAGAAAAAGTAAATGTTACTAAAATTCTAAATGAAGATTGGTTTCTTGGTGCTATTGGTTTAGGCTTTCTCTTTATCTCTATTTTTAATGTCATGGCACTAACTGCGCAACGCAACGGACTAACAGTAACCTCTGTGGCAAGTAAAATGAGCGTGGTTATTCCTATTATTTTTGGTTTATATGCCTATAACGAAAGTTTAGGTTGGCAAAAAGGCATTGGCATTATTCTAGCTTTAGTCGCTGTGTATTTAACTTCTGTAAAGGCAAAAACAGCAACCTTTAATATTAAGAATTTATGGCTACCCATTGTATTATTCTTTGGTTCTGGAGTTATTGATACCTCTATAAAGTATGTAGAAACAAGCTATGTTTCTAAAAATGGCATTCCGATATTTTCTGCAACTATTTTTTGTATTGCTGGCTTAATAGGAATTGTATTACTTAGTATGCAAGCTTTAAAAGGAAAATTCAAATTGGATTACCGCAGTATTTTTGGTGGTATTCTTTTAGGTATTACCAACTACTACTCTATTTATATGTTATTAAAAGCCTTACAATTTGAAGGTTTTGAAAGCTCAACCATTTTCACTGTAAACAATGTAGCAATAGTTATGTTGTCCACTTTAATCGGACTTATTATTTTTAAAGAAAAGCTACAAAATAAGAATTGGATAGGAATTGCTCTTGCAATAGTTTCTATTGTATTAGTTACTTTAGCATAAATGGAAGCAAAAGACACGTATAAAACCATTACAACTCCTTCGGAAGCCGTTTTGTTTAAAGATAAAAACTCCAAGTTCTATGGCTATGCTTTTCCTATTCAAAATGAAGAAGAAGTAAAACAGCACCTGGAAGATTTAAAAAAGCAACACCATACCGCAGGTCATTTTTGTTATGCATACCAATTTGGAACCGACGAAAAGAATCTTTCCTATCGCGCAAATGATGATGGAGAACCAAACAATAGTGCAGGAATGCCTATTTACGGACAAATACAATCCTATGATGTTACCAATATACTTATAGTAGTACTTCGTTATTATGGTGGCGTAAAACTTGGTGTTGGCGGATTAATAAATGCGTATCGAACTGGAGCGCAAATGGCCTTAGACGCTTCCCAAATAATAACAAAAACTATTAACATCAAATACTGCATCTCTTTTGAATACAAAAACATGAATAAAGTGATGCGTATTATCAAAGAGAAAAACTTAAATATTATCAATCAAATTTTAGAATTGGACTGTAAAGTTTTTATTTCTGTAAGAAAAAACAACTCCGAATCTGTATTTGAAACATTCGACAATCAATTCGAAATAAAAATCGAAGTTGTATAACGAGAAGTTTCTACAGTTTATCTAAAATATAATCTGGACATTTCATCGGTCTTCTCGTTTTCATGTTAATAAATGCTAAAACAGTATTCGCTTGAACTAAAATTTCACCTGCTTCGTTTGTAATTTCATATTCAAATTCTATTTTCACAGAAGGCGTTTTTTTAAGTTGCGTTTTCACTTTAACAACGTCGTCGTAATAGGCTGATTTCTTATAATTTAAAGCCATCGAAATCACAGGAAGCATAACCCCTTCCCTTTCCATTTGACTGTAAGAAATGCCAAACGTTCTTAGCCACTCTGTCCTTCCCATTTCTAGGTATAATGCGTAATTACCATGATGAACAACACCCATCTGATCCGTTTCACCATATCTAATTCTTATAAAAATTTCATTCTCTTTCATACTAATTTGTCGTTATTTTTTTGTAGTTTCGGTAACGGTTTAAACATGCAAAAAAAATTCCTAATATTCAACTATAAAATATTTTTTTATTAATAATTTTGTTCACATATTTGCCGAGCTATAATCAACGAGAGGAAATCAATTCCTCTTTTTTTAACTAACAATAAATTTCACTATAAATAATGAGTATTACTGCGCAATCGGTCTGGAATAATTGTCTTAATTTTATAAAAGATAACATTCAGCCGCAAGCTTATAAAACTTGGTTCGAACCAATTGTTGCAGTTAAACTTGCAGAAAATGCTTTGAGTATTCAGGTACCTAGTAAATTCTTTTACGAATGGCTAGAAGAGCACTATGTGAAAATTTTAAAAGTTGCACTTACCAAGGAGTTAGGCGAAACAGCCAAGCTAGTTTACATTATTAAAATGGAAAACACCTATGGTAACAAACAACCTTTTACAGAAAGAATTCCAAGTTCGAATAGATCTTCTGTAAAAGCGCAAGATGTGGATATTCCTTTAAACAATAAGAATCGCGAATTACGCAACCCTTTTATTATTCCAGGAATTAGAAACGTAAAAATCGAGTCGCAACTAAACCCTAATTATAACTTTGAAAACTTTTTAGAAGGAGACTCTAACCGTTTAGCTAGAAGTGCAGGATTAGCTGTAGCTAGCAAACCAGGAGGAACTTCTTTTAATCCACTATTAATATTTGGAGGTGTTGGTCTTGGTAAAACACACTTAGCACATGCTATTGGTGTGGATATTAAAGATAAATATCCTGAAAAAACGGTTTTATATATTTCTGCTGAAAAATTCACGCAACAATACATAGACTCCGTTAAGAAGAATAACAGAAATGATTTTATTCATTTTTATCAAATAATAGACATCTTAATTATTGATGATGTACAGTTTTTATCTGGTAAATCTGGAACACAAGATGTATTCTTCCATATCTTCAACCATTTACACCAAAACGGAAAGCAAGTTATTTTAACGAGTGACAAAGCTCCTGTAGATATGCAAGATATTGAGCAACGCTTATTATCTAGATTTAAATGGGGACTTTCAGCAGAATTGCAAACACCAGATTTTGAAACTAGAGTATCTATATTAAAAAACAAATTATATCGCGATGGTGTAGAAATGCCTGATGATATTATTGAGTATGTTGCAAAACATATTAAATCTAATATTAGAGAACTGGAAGGCGCAATTATCTCCTTAATTGCACAATCTTCTTTTAATAAAAAAGAGGTTACTATAGACTTAGCGAAACAAGTTGTTGAGAAGTTTGTAAAAAACACAAAACGTGAGGTTTCTATAGATTATATCCAAAAAATAGTTTCCGATTATTTTCAAATGGATGTAGATACACTACAATCTAAAACTAGAAAACGTCATATTGTACAAGCGAGACAATTGGCCATGTTCTTTGCCAAAAAACTGACTAAAGCTTCACTAGCAAGTATTGGTTCGCAAATAGGTAAACGAGATCACGCTACTGTATTACATGCTTGTAAGACGGTTAACAACTTATCTTCTACAGATAAACAATTTAGAAAATACGTAGAAGATCTAACCAAAAAGCTTTCGGTTTAAATTACAAATACAGCATTTTCAAATAGAATATTATGACTAAAATACTAATGGTTTGCCTTGGTAATATTTGTCGTTCTCCATTGGCAGAAGGTATTTTACGCGCTAAACTTAACGATGATTTTATAATAGATTCTGCAGGAACAGGAAATTATCATATTGGTGATTTACCAGACAAACGCTCTATTCTAGTTGCCGATAAATATGGAATTGATATCACCAATCAGCGTGGCAGACAATTCGGTGTTTCCGATTTTGATACTTTCGATTGGATTTACGTTATGGATAATTCCAACTTTAAAAACGTGGTTAAACTAGCTAGAAACGAAAATGATATCGCCAAAGTCAAGCTCATTTTAAACGAAGTATATCCGAATCAAAACTACGATGTACCAGATCCTTATAACGACAGTGCTCAAGGTTTTGAAAACGTTTTTAAAATGCTAGACGAAGCTACAGACATGATAAAAGAAAAGGTCTTAAAAAATTAAAACACTCCAAATCAAGCGTATTGCTTTATATATTTTGTAATTTTAAAAGCAAACTCCTTAAAACAATACCGCATGAAACCTATTACATTATGGATAATAGCACTGTTTTCTTTCTCTTGTTTTTCTCAAAATATAAATATTGAACTTTTTTCTAGCGGACTTTCTAATCCGGTAAACGTGAAACACGCAGGCGATGATCGATTATTTGTAGCAGAAAGAGCTGGCGTTATAAAAATCATTAATGCAGACGGCACATTAGAAAACACTCCTTTTTTAAATATCAATTCTATAGTTACCAATAATGGTAGCGAACAAGGTTTATTAGCCATAGCCTTTCATCCAAATTATCCAACCAATGGATATTTATTTGTAAACTATATTGATAATAATGGAGATACAGTAATTTCTAGATTTACAAGAGATACACCGAATACTGCAAATCCCAATTCCGAATTAGTTTTTATGAATATCAGCCAACCCTATCCCAACCATAATGGTGGAGACATGCATTTTGGTGCGGATGGCTATCTATATATCTCTACAGGTGATGGCGGATCTGGTGGTGATCCTGAAAACAGATCACAAAACTTAACCTCCCATTTAGGAAAACTATTACGTATCGATATTGACAACCCTGTAATTGGCGGACTGAATTATTCTATTCCGCCAGACAATCCTTATTTTGCAAATACGGAAGGAACAAAACAAGAAATTTGGGCCTATGGTTTACGCAATCCTTGGAAGTGGTCTTTTGATAGAGATACTGGCGATGTTTGGATTGCAGATGTTGGTCAAAACCAAATAGAAGAAATCAATATGGTTCCTAGCGGAAGCGCAGCTATAAATTACGGTTGGCGTTGTTACGAAGGAAATGCACCCTACAACCTAGGAAACTGTCCTTCGACTAGCACATTAACCTTTCCAGTGGCACAATACAGCCACAATAATGATGGTGCTTTTAAATGCTCGATTACTGGAGGTTATCGCTATAGAGGAACAGCACAACCAACATTAGAGGCCTTCTACTTTTTTGCCGATTTTTGTAGTAACGAAATTGGTTATGTACAAGGAGACGGAACAAATTTTAATCTAACGCTAATAGAAGATTTTGGTAGTGATGGTTTTTCTGCATTTGGCGAAGACCTTGATGGTGAGTTATATATTGCTGGTCTTAATTCCGGAAATATTTATAAAATAGTGGATGCCGATTTAAGTGTAAACGAACAAAACTTATTTAATATAAAAATTTATCCGAATCCTGTAAAAGATAGTTTAAATTTAGATTTTAGAAACACAACACATGTAATTAAAGAGATTAATATATTTAATTTGCACGGAAAACTGGTGAAGTCCATTTCAAAACCAAATGCTACAATAACCACTTTCTCGACTAAAGAAATGCAAAACGGATTATACTTAATTGAAATTAATGCCGAAAACGGAAGTAAAAAAACAAGTAAATTTATTAAACAGTAATGGACAATATTATCGGTAAATTATACCTTATACCTACAACATTAGGCGACAATGCGCCTTTAGAAGTTTTACCTATTTCAGTAAAAAAAGTAATCGAACAAGTAGACACATTTATAGTTGAAAACGAAAAAAATGCCAGACGCTTTATAAAAAGTATTGAACCAAGAAAGCAACAATCTTCATTAACCTTGTTTCCTTTAAACAAGTTTACAGACCCTACAGAATTGCCAAGCTATTTAGATCCATGTTTACAAGGAAAAAACGTTGGGTTACTATCGGATGCTGGTTGTCCTGGCGTAGCAGATCCTGGTGCAGATATCGTAAAAATTGCACATGATAAAAACATACAAGTAGTTCCTTTGGTTGGACCTTCTTCTATATTATTAGCTATGATGAGTTCTGGAATGAACGGACAAAGTTTCACCTTTAATGGTTATTTACCCATTGATAAGGATGAAAAGAAGCAGGAGATAAAACAATTAGAGCGTCTTTCTTTCGAAAAAAACCAGTCGCAACTTTTTATTGAAACACCATATAGAAACAATAAAATGCTAGAAGACATGTGTCAATACTTAGAAAGCAACACCCAGATTTGCGTTGCCTGTGACATTACATTACCAACAGAATATATCAAAACGAAATCGGTAAGCGAGTGGAAAAAAAATAAGGTTGACCTTCATAAAAGACCAACCATTTTTATAATTCATAAAAGCTAGTTACTATATAGTACTAGCTTTTGCTTTTTTATTAGCCTTTACTAGAGAAGTGTCATACCCTGAGAACTTTTTCATGTAAGATTTAATAGAAGTACCAAAGGCATCTTCAAAACCAGTTTCCCCGTAACTTCTTAAGTATTTTTTTACGCTTCCAGGTCCAGCCAAATGCGCTGCAGCAAGAATTCCAGACTCGGTTACTAAAACACCATTAATGGTCATCCCATTAAAACGTTTGATGTCTCTACGTAAAATCCATTTATTACGCTGTGCATTTGCAACAAATGCTTTTTCCTGTAATTCTGGGTTTTGTAAAAATTGATTCGGATTGTAAATACCAATCATTTTTAACGTCTCTGCTCCAAATTGGTACTTTCCTAAATATCCAAACTTGTTTACGGTAAAATAATCTCCTCCGGATTCTTTAAAAGCTAATGCTTCTTTAAAACCTATAAAGGACTTCCCTAAGGTTGGTATAAATTTTTCTCTTGGTGTTGGTGTATGAAATGCAAATACTTTATCTGACACTTCTATTGCAGCAACCACTTCTTCTTCTTCGTAGTTTATTAAATCTATAAACGTTTCCGATGAAAACGCAAGTTTTAATAAAGTACATATGGTTAGTAATAGCGTAAACTTTCCAATATTTTTTATCATAACGAATAATTTTTCAGTAATAATTTATTAATAATCACTTATAATTTTTCAGCGTGCAAATATACAACTTTTATTTTAAACCTGAAAATCAGTTATTTATACGTTTATGATTCAATATTAGACGTTTATATCTTTTATTCAAAAATTAGTCGACTAAATACATCTAAAAGTAGATAGCATGGAACTTTATTCCGTTTTTATCGTTAAACTCTAACGTTGGAAAGGGTACTTTTATTACGTTCAAAACACTAAAAACAGATTTCAAGAAGTGTGAATCTGTTTTTATTCGGCTTAAATCTATATCTAGACTTAAATAATATTGTCGTTTTCTGTCTGAATTTAAAAAAGAAAGAGCTTCCGTTTCTTCATTTCCGGCAAGCATGCCTTCTGCTCCATAACCAAAAGCAACATTAAGCCACTTTGGTATTTTATCATTCTTAACAAAAGAATGCACGTTAGCACTTAACCAATAAGTTTGTCCGTTATAATCTTTTAAAATTTCTTCTAATAAACCTTCTCCTAATTTATCTGGTCTTTGGGAAGCATATTTTGTTTGATGAAAGGAATACTTTAAAGTGACGCGTTGTTCTTCCCAAAGTAATTCTTGTACGACATACAATCCCGTTCCCGCAGCGTTGCTAATCATATCTCCCCAAGAAAAACCCCATTCTTTAGAATAGCCATCAAAAACTTCGACTACCGTTAGAAATCCGAAACCTAAAGTTGCGCCATAAAGCAATTGGTCTTTTTTACTTACACCACTCCAATGTAAAAGCTCTGCTCCTGCTCTACCAACTTGATACGATGAGAACACATGACCAAACTTATCCATTTGAAGCCATTCGTCATTATCATTAAGCGTATGTAATTTTGATTTTTCGTAATCGGCATACCATAATTGGTTTAAACCAACTAGTGAGAGCCCAATTACAGAAGCTTCTGTAATCACTAAAGCATTTCTTCTTGCGGCGTTTAAAGTATCGCTTGGCGTAAGAAATTTATTAATTCCAGATTGTGAGAATACACTTGTTATGGTACATAAAACGAATAGTAGGTATAAAAGTGCTTTCAAAAGTTACCTGTTTATGCCTTGACTATTAATCCAACGTACATATTCATTTCTATTTGCATTATGCTGACTTAAAGTTTTAGCAAACTTATGGTATCCAAAGTTCTTTACGTTAGCAACAAAATAATAGTAGTTATGTGTCTCTGCATTTAAAACCGCGTCTATTGCAGATACATCTGGCATGGTGATTGGCCCTGGAGGAACACCTGGATATTTATAGGTATTGTACTTCGAATCGATTTCTAAATCTTTATATAAAACGCGTTTAATGACTTGGTTAAAATCATTTTCTTTTAATTTTTTAGCGTAGATAACGGTAGGATCTGCTTGTAAAGGCATGCCTTTTCTAATTCGATTTAAATACACACCAGCAACACGAGGTCGTTCGTCCACCTTTGCCGTTTCCTTATGTACTATGGCAGCAATAGACATTACTTCGTTAATAGAAAGGTTTAGTGCTTTTCGTTTTTCATTTCTAGAAGCATTCCAGAAGCTTTGATACTCTTTTAGCATTTTATCTCTAAATCCTTCCGCGGAAGTATTCCAGTATATTTCATAGCTATTAGGAATATACATGGACAAAGCAGATTCCTGATTAAAACCATTTTTCTTAAAAAACGTTTCGTCTTGCATTGCTTTTAAAAGGGACAAGCTATCTGCTTCAATTTGAAAAGCTACTCTACCAGCTAAATCTTCTAATCGTTCTTGATTATTAAAACTTAGTTTTAACGGAATATTTTTACTTCGGATAGAATTAATAATTTCATTATTATTCATTCCATTTTTAATAACAAATCTTCCAGACCTAAGGTTTGTGTTGTATTTCTTTTTTTCCGCAAGCGCGTCAAAAGATTCCATATCTTTTAATAATGGTACCAGTTGTTCTCTTACATCTTCATAACTAGCTTGGCTAGAAATATACACATACGCTTCTTCATTATTAAAAGCGGTGTTCTCTTTAAACATGGCTTTATATACAAAGTTTGAAAAAAATGCAGCTATGATTAAACCGATTACTAAAACTGCTATAAGTATTTTTTTAAAGTACATTTATTTATGAATGAGTTGAAAAATATATTCGTTTTTAAATTTATTGTTGACTAAATTCCAGTCCTTTTTTAATCCTATTTCGGTAAATCCTTGATTTATAAAAAGCTTCTGACTTGCAATATTGTCTTCCGAAATATTACAATATAATTGATGTAAATCTAAATGTGTAAAACAATAATTCACTAACAAGCTTAAAGCTTCTTTACCAAAACCTTTTTGTCTGTTAGCTGCTTCTTTAACCAAAATACCAATTCCGGCACGACGGTTTTTAACATCGAAGTCAAAAACATCGATCATACCAAGAGCCACATCTTCATAACTACAAATCACTAATCGTAATTGTTTTACTTCGTAAATATCTTTGTGTGCATGGTCTAAATATTGTTTGATTAAATACTTAGAATATGGTGTGATGGTATTGCTAATTTCCCAAATACTTTCGTCGTTTTCAATAGTATGAATAAACGCTAAGTCTTCTGGTTCTAAAGCACGTAAATAAATATGTTCGCCTTTTAATGTAATCATGAAAGAATGCCTTTAAAAACTTGTTTCGCAGGACCAATTAGCCAAATATCTTGATAAGCATTTCCTTTTTTATTAAAAGAAACTTGCAACGTTCCACCTTCTACTTGCAAGGTAATTACGTTTTTTTCGGTTTCGCCAATATAATGCATTGCCACTGCCACTGCTGTAACTCCTGTTCCACAAGAAAGTGTTTCATCTTCTACACCGCGTTCGTAGGTTCGAACAGCAAAAGTATCTTCATCTATTTTAGAAACGAAGTTTACATTGGTTCCTGCTTCATTATATGGACTGCCATATCTAATTTTTGCTCCTTCGGTTTTTATGTCCAATCCTTTAAGATTAGCCTCCTTTTGCACATGATGTGGTGAACCTGTATTTAAAAAAATATGATTCGTATGTTTTTCTACTTCTGTTACATCCTGCATGTGAAGCTTAATAATATCGTCTTCTATAATAGCATCATGCATCCCATCAATAGCTTCAAAAGTGGCGCGATCCTTTACAATGTTTAAAAATTTCGCAAAAGCGACAAGACATCTTCCTCCATTTCCACACATGGTACTTTCGTTTCCATCGGCATTATAATAGACCATTTTAAAGTCGGCAGTTGGATGATTTTCTAGTAATATCAATCCGTCTGCTCCAACACCAAAACGTCTATCGCATAAAAAAGCAACTTGCTTGGTATCTTTTTTATCGAAAGTTTTTAGCCGATTATCCAGCATCACAAAATCATTTCCTGTGCCCTGATATTTATAAAAAGTGTGTGTCATTAAATAGAAATTATTACGACAAATATAGTAATATTTAACCGTATTCATAGGTGTTAAATACGCGTTAAAGTTGAATTTATTAAACAACATTTTTTTAATTTTAATCGTTAACCTTTTTATACTAAACAGATATAATATTATGAAAAAGATTTTATCCCTATTATTCGTTTCGGCATTAGGAGGAGCAATTACTCTAGGTGCTTATAAAACTTTTATTGAAAAAGACCAACAAGTGGCAATACAACAAAACCAAGAACAACCTTTTACCGTTCCTGTAAACCATACAAGTAACGTTGGTTTTATTGCAGAAAATGATGTAAATTTTGTGTCTGCTGCAGAAAAGACAATACATACTGTGGTACACGTAAAAAACACTACCGTAAATTCTAGTCAGATGACTTTTGAAGATTTATTTTACGGCAGACAAACAAAACGTGCACAAATAGGTACTGGTTCTGGAGTTATTATTTCTCCGGATGGTTACATTATAACCAACAACCATGTTATTGCTGGTTCTAGAGAACTTTCGGTGACCTTAAATAATAACAAAACCTATGAGGCCACCATTATTGGTACCGATGAAAAAACAGATATTGCACTAATTAAAGTGGAACCAGACGAAGAATTACCTTTTACCACTTTTGGCGATAGTGACGAAGCAAAAATTGGGGAATGGGTTTTAGCTGTTGGTAATCCATTTAACCTTACTTCTACCGTTACTGCTGGAATTATAAGCGCTAAGTCTAGAGATTTATCTGGTTTAAGCAACCAATCTTTTATACAAACGGATGCAGCTGTAAATCCTGGTAATTCTGGTGGCGCATTAGTAAATACACATGGCGATTTAATCGGAATTAATACCGCAATCACATCGCAAACAGGTTCTTATATTGGCTATTCCTTTGCTGTACCAAGTAATATTGCAAAGAAAGTAGTACAAGATATCATGGAATTTGGAAATGTACAAAACGGAATATTAGGAGTTTCCGGAAGCCAAATTAGTGCAGGATATGCTGAGAAATTTGGATTGAATACTTCCGAAGGATTTTATATTGAAGAAATAGAAGAAGATTCTGGTGCAGATATGGCTGGTTTAAAAAGTGGCGATATTATTCAGAAATTGGAGAATGTTTCTATTAGAAAGTTTTCCGATTTAAAAGGATTTTTAAATTCTAAAAGCCCTAACGATGTTATAGATGTTACCGTTTTAAGAAATGGTGTACAAAAAGTATTTCCGGTAACGCTACTTAAAAACGAAACTTTAACGGTTCCTATAATAGGTGTTATTAAAAATGCAAAAGCGAAAGACCTAAAAAAATACAATACAGCTAATGGTGTGAAAATCGCCAAATTAACAAATAACAAAAACTACTTAGGCTATTGGATGAATAATGGTGTGCAAGTCGGCGATATTATTACAGCCATAAATGATACTAAAGTAAATAGTATTGAAGATGTGCAAGCAATTATTCAAAACAGACATAGCAATGAATTATTACGTATTGAATTAATAAATTCTAAAGGAGAAAAAGAAAGATATAATTTTAGATAACGGAATTACATCCCTATTTTATTACAAACGCTCTAGTCTTTTCTAGAGCGTTTTTATTTTATTTAAAATAAGCTACGAAAACGTTTGAAATATACTATTTTTGCAAAAAATTTAACAACACAAAAAAATATTTAACAATGCCTATTAACGAAACTTATGAAAGCGAATTAGCTTTTCAAGCAGATAGACGTAGAGCTACTGTAGAATTTATTAAAATAGTTAGCGACCTTTGGTATGATAAATCTATCGAACTAGTTATTTTTAGAAATCAATTAATAGACAAGAATGTTAGCGACATTTTAAATCTACATGAATACGCTTGTGAATTTGTACAAAAGCCTATTTCTATTTTTAATTCGGTAGAAATTGCGCAAGCTATAAACACATTAGATCTTCCTCCTGCAAAGTTAGACATTGGAAAATTAACCTATGAGTATCATGTAGAAGAAGGAAACTATAATAATGCTACCGCATTTGTTGCCGACAAACTTAAAGATGCTAGTAAAAATGGTACCATCCAACCTAAAGATGTTGTTCTTTATGGTTTTGGAAGAATTGGTCGTTTAGTTGCTAGAGAATTAATGACTAAAGCTGGAAAAGGAACACAATTACGTTTAAGAGCAATTGTAACTCGTGGATCTGTAGATGCAACCGTTTTAGAAAAAAGAGCTTCTTTATTACGTAATGATTCTGTGCATGGCGATTTTTCGGGAACCGTTTCTATCGATGTAGAGAATAGCGCATTAATTATTAATGGTACTACTGTAAATATTATTTCTGCAAATGCACCAGAAGATATAGATTATACAAAATACGGTATTGATAACGCTTTAGTTATTGATAATACTGGAGCTTTTAGAGATGATGAAGCCTTAAGCAGACATTTAAAATCTAAAGGAGCCGATAAAGTATTACTTACTGCTCCTGGAAAAGGAGTGCCAAATATTGTGCACGGTGTAAACCATACCGAGCATAACCCGGATGAAGTACATATTTTTTCTGCAGCATCTTGTACTACCAATGCAATTACTCCTATTTTAAAAGCGGTAGAAGATTCTTTTGGTGTAAAATCGGGACACTTAGAAACGATTCATGCGTATACTAATGATCAAAATTTAGTAGATAATTTTCATAGTAAATACAGACGTGGTCGTGCTGCTGCATTGAACATGGTAATTACAGAAACTGGAGCAGGAAAAGCGGTTAGTAAGGCTCTACCAAGCTTAGAAGGGAAATTAACTTCTAACGCTATTAGAGTTCCTGTACCAAATGGATCTTTAGCTATTTTAAATTTAGAGTTAGAAAACCCTACTTCTGTGGAAGGCATAAATGCGATAATGAAAAAATACGCGCTGGAAGGAGATTTAGTAGAGCAAATAAAATATGAGTTAAGTGACGAATTAGTATCTAGTGATATTGTTGGTTGCTCTGCTCCTTCTATTTATGATAGTAAAGCAACTATTGTTAGAGAAGATGGTAAAAATGCTATCTTATATATATGGTATGATAACGAATATGGCTATAGCCATCAAGTGGTTAGATTAGCAAAATATATTGCAAAAGTTAGAAGACATACATATTACTAATAGTAACGTCTAAATTCTAATTACTAACGTATATATTAAAGCCTCACTTTTGTGAGGCTTTTTAATTCAAAAAAATTATGTTAAATGTATTTATTATGAAGTATTTTGAACTTCATTTAGCATCTAAATAAACATAATTTGTTATTTTCGTAAAAAATAAACCAAACTAATTTACTAAATGAATTCTTTTAAATTTATTATAATTCTATCTATATCTTTATTCTGTTCTACCGTTAGTGCACAAACGGAAAGTAACGAAGAAGAAGACAAACTTTCATTAAATACTGGTACTATAGATAATCAGTTTGAATACATTTTAAGAAAATCTGGTAATTTTAAAGGTACCAACGGACAACCTTATGAGGCGGTTAAACGTAGCATGTTCCTTACGCTACAAGCACATACTATTGATTCCTTAAAAACAATTCATAAAGAATTAGCAGAAACACAAGCTGTTGTAACTAGCCAATCGAAAGAAATAGCTACATTAAAAACGAGCTTAGCAAACACACAAGGCACATTAAACCAAACCAACGAAGAAAAAGATAGTATGTCTTTATTCGGAATGTTAATGAGTAAATCTGGTTATAATATTTTAATGTGGTCTATTATTGGTGGCTTATTAGCGTTTTTACTGTTTTTTATCTACAAATTTAAAAACAGCAACGCCATTACTAGAGATGCTAATAAATCTTTAGCAGAAATTGAAGAAGAATTTGAAGAGCATAGAAAAATAGCTTTAGAGCGTGAACAAAAAGTGAGAAGACAACTGCAAGACGAATTAAACAAACAAAAAAACAATAGTTAATTGCTTTAAGTAAAAGCTAAAAATAAAACACGAAGCAAATCTTTGTGTAATAAAAAATCTGTAATTTCCCATTACAGATTTTTTTTATGAAAACATATCAAGCAAAACCAGAACACTTAAAAGTATTAGTTCCTCTTTTTAATGCCTACCGCATTTTTTATGAGCAGGATTCTAATCTAGAAGCTGCAAAAGAATTTCTTAGCGAACGATTAAAAAACAAAGATTCTGTAATTTTCATAGCTTTTGTAAACGAGCAAGCTGTAGGTTTTACGCAATTATATCCTTTGTTTTCTTCCGTTTCTATGACTACGATGTACTTATTAAATGATTTATATATTGCTTCTCCATTTAGAAACATGGGTATCGGCGAAGCCCTTATCAACCAAGCAAAACAATTATGCGAAACAGAAAACAGTAAAGGTTTAGCCATTCAAACTGCTTTTAATAATCCTGCGCAAAAACTGTATCAACGATTGGGTTTTACACCAGATAGCGATTTGCATTTCTTTTGGAAAAACTCGAAAATTTAATCCTTTATATTTCATCATATTCTTTGCATCTTTGCAACTTATAAGAAATACTCATGAGAATTGACATCATCACCGTTTTACCAGAATTATTAGAAAGTCCGTTTAGCGCTTCTATACTTAAACGAGCTATTGAAGCTGGTTTGGTAGAAGTACACTTTCATAATTTACGCGATTATACCACAGACAACTATAAATCTATAGACGATACCCAATTTGGTGGTGGCGCAGGAATGGTAATGATGATTGAGCCTATCGATAAATGCATCACCAAACTAAAGGAAGAGCGCAATTACGATGAAGTGATTTATATGACACCTGATGGCGAAACCTTAAACCAAGGCATGGCGAATCATCTTTCTTTAAAGGAAAATATTATTATTCTTTGCGGACATTATAAAGGTGTAGACCAACGTGTTCGAGACCTATTTATTACGAAAGAAATCTCTATTGGAGATTATGTTTTATCTGGTGGTGAACTTGGAGCTGCTGTTTTATGTGATGCTTTAATACGATTAATTCCTGGAGTACTAGGAAACGAAACTTCGGCATTAACAGATTCTTTTCAAGACAATTTACTAGCGCCTCCTATTTATACAAAACCTAGAGAGTATAAAGGATTGGAAGTTCCGGAACTACTATTTAGTGGGAACCATGCCAAAATTGAAAAATGGCGCGAAGAGCAAGCGTACCAACGTACCAAAGATAGAAGACCCGATTTATTAGAAGATTAAAGTTTCCCATCTAAAAACACAAAATGCAACCAAGAATAGAATCGGTACCTGAAAAAAAATTAGTCGGAAATGCGGTTACCATGTCTTTAATAGACAATAAAACTTTCGAACTATTCTCTGGTTTTATGCCGAATAGAAAGCAAGTAAAAAGCAGCGTAGGTACAGCTATCTATGAAGTAATGGAATATGATGCTGCACATTTTAAAAACTTTAATCCGAATAAAACCTTTAAAAAATGGGCCACTTTGGAAGTGGAAAACTTGGAGGAGATTCCGGAAAGCATGAGTACACTTGTTTTAGAAAACGGATTGTATGCTGTTTTTACCTATAAAGGATTAGCAAAAGACTTTTCAAGTTTAATGCAATACGTTTTTACAGAATGGTTACCAAAATCGGAATACGCTTTAGACCACAGAGCCCATTTTAATGTTCTTGGAGACAAATACATTAAAGATTCACCAGACTCTGAAGAAGAGGTATATATCCCAATAAAGCTAAAATAAAGAACTATCGTTTTATAAGAACCTCGATTTGTGTTAAGGATAGTAGTGGCATCCTTTTTTGAGGCACGATAAAAAGATACAACGAATAGCCTGACGCTACGAAACTTAAGTGAAGTAGCGGAACACCAAAAAAAATAAACTTTTAGCTTTTACCTATTAACTTTTTAAGTATCTTTGCACCACTTTTGAGTTAACCTCTGGCGAGAATCGCGAATGTTGCCTTGAAATAACTAATAAAATTAATAAAGATGGAATCTTTAATAAAATTTGTACAAGACGAATTTGTAACAAGAAAAGACTTTCCAGAGTTCGGAGCTGGAGACACTATTACAGTGTATTACGAAATTAGAGAAGGAGAAAAAGTACGTACACAGTTCTTTAGAGGTGTTGTTTTACAACGCAGAGGAACTGGATCTTCAGAGACATTCACAATTAGAAAAATGTCTGGAACTGTTGGTGTAGAGCGTATTTTCCCTGTAAATTTACCTGCTTTACAAAAGGTAGAAGTAAACAAAAGAGGAAAAGTTCGTAGAGCTCGTATCTTTTACTTTAGAGGTCTTACTGGTAAGAAAGCTAGAATTACAGAAAAAAGACGTAAATAAATATAAGCGTTTTATAGTTTTAAAAAGCCTTGAGAAATCAAGGCTTTTTTGCGTTCTAGGGTTATAAACAAAAGTTAATAAGCATAGTTGATAAACCGTTGATAACTAATAGGTTGAAAGTTTTTATTTTCTACATTCTTGTGCTATCTTAGCTAAAGAATTACACACCACATTTGTGGGTTTCTTATTAAAAGAGAATGAAAAGTGACATTCGATTAAAGATTCATTCTTTAATTATAATTGTTTTTTGAGGTTGGAAAGTAACATGTGTAAATGTGTTTATCTGAAAATCATGAAATTTTAAAAAGTACTATATATCCAGGTAGATAGTAACTAGTAAAATAAAAAGCTTCTAGACGTGGTAACAACGAAAGTGAAAACTAAAAAAGGATGCAATGTTTAAAAAGAAAGGGAACACGTAAGTGAAACTAGAGATTTAAACATCAAGAAAAACAGTTAACCGAAACATTTTAGTAACAAGTCAATACATTTTGAAAGTTACAACATAAAATGTTTTATTGAATTAGTGGAAGTATAATCTAATTGGTACAAAACGTAAGTTTGAAACCTAATTTAACAGCATTGTTAAATAGATCACGCTAAACTATTTCAAAAAAAGCCATATCCCACTAGATTAAATTCTATGTGATATGGCTTTTGTATTTTATATTGTTTCTATATATTTACAGAAAGCATCATGAAATGAATCTCCCTTTTATAAACGACAAAACGTTTAACAACAAAGACTATACTATTACAGAATTACCCAAAGCAGAATATGACAATTGCACCTTTGCCAATTGCGTGTTTACCGATAGCTATTTAACTAGTAACTCTTTTTTAGAATGTGAATTTATAGATTGTAACCTAAGTAATGTGAAACCCAAAGGCGTTACTTTTAACGATATAAGCTTTATAAACTGTAAAATGATTGGCTTTCCTTTTAACGAATGCAATTCTTTTCTTTTAGAACTACACTTTAAAGATTGTAATTTAAGCCTTGCTTCTTTTTACCAATTAAACATTAAAAACACCAACTTTAATTCTTGCAATTTGGAGTCCGTAGATTTTACAGAAACCAATGGAACAGGAGCCTCTTTTAGTGACTGTAATTTATCCAAAGCTATTTTTGAAAATACAAACCTAGAAAAAGCAGATTTTACCACCGCAAAAAACTACATAATACATCCAGAGAAAAACAAAATAAAAGGCGCAAAATTTTGTGAAGATGGTCTATTCGGACTCTTAAGTATGTATCAAATTAAAGTCCAATAAAACATAATTCATAAAAAACAGGAACCTTTTTTAAAAGCTTCATATTTATTAAATATCCAAACACTACTTACTTCCATTAATAATTGGTTTTTTGTATATTTACAGAGCTTAATTTCTAAGCAATATTTAATTCAGCAAACAAATTAAACATGACAAAAATTTCAACAATAATTTATACTAAAACAGATGAGGCGCCAGCATTAGCTACGCATTCATTTTTACCAATAGTTCAGGCTTTTACAAACTCGGCAGGAGTAAAAGTGGAAACAAGAGACATTTCTTTAGCATCCAGAATACTTGCTGTGTTTTCAGATATGTTACCAGAAGATCAACGT
The DNA here is from genome assembly GCA_947502495.1 of uncultured Flavobacteriaceae bacterium. GTDB lineage: Bacteria > Bacteroidota > Bacteroidia > Flavobacteriales > Flavobacteriaceae > Oceanihabitans. The sequence goes on from CANNAC010000009.1 coordinate 121,411, forward strand.
GTTAAAGATACATTGGCAGAATTAGGGGAATTAGTAAAAAAACCAGAAGCGAATATTATAAAATTACCAAACATTAGTGCTTCTGTACCACAATTAAAAGCAGCAATTAAAGAATTACAAGCAAAAGGATATGCATTACCAAACTATCCGGATGAACCAGAAACTGCAGAAGAAAAAGATATTAAATCCCGTTACGATAAAGTAAAAGGTAGTGCTGTAAACCCAGTATTACGTGAAGGAAACTCCGATCGTCGTGCACCAAAGGCTGTAAAGAACTACGCAAAAAAGAATCCACATTCTATGGGCGCTTGGAGCAAAGATTCTAAAACACATGTTGCTACCATGACACATGGTGATTTTTTCCACAATGAAAAATCAGTAACACTTGCAGATGCTACAACCATCAAAATTGTACATACCGACGCTAAGGGAAAACAAACCAATTTAAAAGAAAGTTTAGATTTACTTCCTGGAGAAATTATTGATGCTACAACTATGAGTAAAACAGCATTAATTGAGTTTTTAGAAGAACAAGTAGAAGATGCTTTAGATAAAAGTGTATTGTTTTCATTACACATGAAAGCGACCATGATGAAAGTTAGTGATCCAATTATATTTGGTCATGCCGTTCGTGTATTTTTTCATGATTTATTTAAAAAACATGGTAAGACATTCGAGAAAATTGGTGTAGATGTGAATAATGGTTTTGGAAATTTACTTGAAAAATTAAGCGAATTACCAGAAAACAAACGTGACGAGATAAGAGAAGATATAAGATATGCTTTACACCATAGTGCAGATTTAGCAATGGTAAATAGCGATAGAGGTATTACAAATTTACATGTACCTAGTGATGTAATTATTGATGCGTCTATGCCAGCAATGATTCGTACTTCTGGACAAATGTGGAATGCAGATGGTAAACTTCAAGATACCAAAGCGGTAATTCCAGATAGTAGTTATGCCGGAATTTATGACGCCACTATAAAGTTTTGTAAAAAGCATGGTGCTTTTGATCCTACAACCATGGGAACGGTTCCTAATGTTGGACTTATGGCTCAAAAGGCAGAAGAATATGGTTCGCATGACAAGACTTTCGAAATAGCATCAAAAGGAAAAGTAGAAGTTATAGACGCTTCAGGTACTGTTCTTTTAAAACATAAAGTAGAAGCTGGTGATATTTGGAGAATGTGCCAAGTAAAAGATGCACCAGTGCAAGACTGGGTAAAATTAGCGGTTACTAGAGCTAAAGCTTCTCAAACTCCTGCTGTTTTTTGGTTAGATAAAAAGAGAGCGCATGATGCCGAATTAATTAAAAAGGTGAATGTGTATCTTTTAGAGCACGATACTACTGGTTTAGATATTCGAATTCTTGCTCCTTTTGAAGCAACGAATTTTACACTAGAAAGAGTTAAAGATGGTAAAGACACTATCTCGGTTTCTGGAAACGTATTACGTGATTACTTAACCGATTTATTCCCTATTTTAGAATTAGGTACTTCAGCAAAAATGTTATCTATTGTTCCTTTAATGAATGGTGGTGGTTTATTTGAAACTGGAGCCGGAGGTTCTGCTCCAAAACATGTGCAACAATTTGTAGAAGAAAACCATTTACGTTGGGATTCTTTAGGAGAGTTTTTAGCACTTGCAGTTTCTTTAGAACATTTAGGCGAAACAAATAATAACGAAAGAGCTAAAGTTTTAGGGGAAACTCTAGATGAAGCTACAGAAAAATTATTAGAAAATAAAAAAGGTCCTTCTCGTAAAGTAAACGAATTGGATAATAGAGGTAGTCATTTTTATTTAGCAATGTATTGGGCCGAAGCTTTAGCGAACCAAACAAAAGATGCGGATTTAAAAGAAACTTTTACTCCTATAGCAAAGTCTTTTATTGAAAACGAAGAAGTAATTGTTAACGAATTAAATAAAGTACAAGGTAAATCGGTGAAAATGGGTGGATATTATGAACCTAATGATGATTTAACCAGTAAAGCAATGAAACCAAGTAAGACTTTTAATAGTATTTTAAATACGATTAAGTAATACTAAGTTAATCTAAAAAAAGCTCCTTTCTAGGGGCTTTTTTTGTTTTCTTTCCGCATTCAAATACGAACTATTTAAATAAGAATTTTATATCTTAATTAAAAATAATAATTTCTTAATATATCTTATCTTTTATACTTTATTAATTCAATATTTTTAAAGAAAAAAAACTAAAAATGCTGCATCTAAAAAAAATATTCTTTTTCATTTTTTTAACAAGCTTATCTTTATATAGTCAAGAAAAATTCACCTTAAGTGGAACCATTCAAGAGGCTACAAGTAATGAAACACTTATTAGTGTAAATATTATTATTCCAGAACTGCAAACAGGAACAACTACCAATGAATATGGTTTCTACTCTATTACTTTACCAGAAGGAGAATACAAAGTAATTATTAGCTACATTGGTTTTTCAGACGTTGTAGAAACAATTAACCTTTCGCAAAACATTACCAAAAATTATAGTTTAGAAGAGGCTACTCAAAATCTAGACGAAGTCGTTATTAAAGAAAATGTGGAAAGACTTAATATAAAAAAACCACAAATGAGTGTAAATGCACTCTCTTCTAGTACCATAAAACAAATCCCAGCTATACTTGGTGAGCCAGATGTTATCAAAGCGATAACTATGCTTCCTGGAGTCACCACTGCTGGTGAAGGTGCTTCCGGTTTCAATGTTCGTGGTGGCGCTGCAGACCAGAATTTAATTTTATTAGACGAAGCTACCATCTATAATTCTTCCCATTTATTTGGATTCTTTTCGGTTTTTAATCCGGATGCGATAAAAGATCTGAAGTTATATAAAGGAGGAATTCCAGCACGATATGGCGGACGCGTTTCTTCCGTTTTAGACATGTATCAAAAAGAAGGAAACAGTAAATCGTTTCATGCAAATGGCGGAATTGGTATCGTTTCTAGTAGACTTTTAATTGAAGGTCCAATAAAAAAAGAAAAAGCTTCTTTCCTTTTAGGAGGTAGATCTTCCTATGCACATTTATTTCTTCCCCTTTTTGATGTGGATAGCAAAGCATATTTCTACGATTTAAATACTAAAATAAGTTACAAAATCAATAAAAACAACAATGTGTATTTATCTGGTTATTTTGGTAGAGACGTATTTAGTTTGAGTGATAGTTTTACAAACACTTATGGTAATTCGGTTTTAAACTTTAGATGGAATCATTTATTTTCCAATAAACTATTCTCGAATACTTCTTTAATTTATTCCGATTACTATTATGGCTTAGATTTAAATTTCGTTGGATTTAAATGGAATTCAGGAATTAGAAATTTCAACTTCAAATATGATTTAAAACATTATTTAAACGACAAAATAAAACTACAATATGGTATAAATAGCATCTATCATAAATTCAATCCTGGAGAAATTGAACCTACAGGGGAATCCTCTGGAATAAACCCAAGAAAGTTAATCGATAAATATGCTTTTGAAAATGCGATATATATAGATGCCGAACATAAATTATCCGAAAAACTTACCGCTTCTTACGGATTGCGCTATAGTTCGTTTTTACGTTTGGGACAGAAAGAATTAAATGTATACGAAAATGATAACCCGATTCTTTTTAATGAAGAACTTCAAATTTATGAAAAGGCAGATCCTATCGGTACAGAAACTTCTAGTAAAAGTGACGTATTAGAATCTTTTGGTAATTTAGAACCTAGGCTAGCACTTGCATATCAGCTAAACAATAATGCATCTATAAAAGTAAGTTATAATAGATTAAGTCAGTATTTACATTTACTTTCTAATACCAGTTCTCCAACACCTTTAGATGTTTGGACGCCTAGCGGAAAGTATGCCAAACCACAATTATTAGATCAAGTAGCTATTGGCTATTTCAAGAATTTTAAAGACAGAACTTTTTCTTTAGAAGTAGAATCCTTTTACAAAAAAGTAAAAAACAGAATAGATTATATTGATGGCGCCGACTTAATTGCCAACGATGCTATTGAGCAAGTTATTCTAAACGGAAGAGCACGAGCGTATGGTTTAGAGATTTTATTCCGAAAAAACGAAGGTCGTTTTAAAGGATGGTTCGCATATACATTATCCAAATCTGAACAACAAACACCAGGAAGAACAGCTGTAGAAACCGGAATAAATAATGGAAATTGGTACGATACTCCTTATGATAAAACCCATGACGTTTCTGTTACAGGAAGTTATGATCTTAATAAAAAATGGACTTTAAATGCTAATTTCTTATTACAATCGGGACAACCAGTTACCTACCCAAATGGTCAGTATGAATACAATGGTGTAACCATACCAAGCTATACAAACCGAAATGAATTTAGACTACCAACCTATCATCGTTTAGATATTTCGGCAAACTATACCCCAAAACCAGACAAGCAAAAAGGATGGCAAAGCTATTGGGTTTTTGGCGTTTATAATATGTATAATAAACGAAATGCTGCATCCATAAGTTTTAGAGAAAATGTAGACACAGGAGCAAACGAAGCAGTACGACTTTCCATTTTTGGTATCGTTCCTTCCATTTCCTATAATTTTAAATTTTAAGAATATGAAAAACTTAATAATCCTACTAATAATAGCAATCTCCTTTTTTTCTTGTGAAGATGTTGTAGATATCGATTTACCAAACTCAACGCCTAGATTAGTTATTGATGCTTCCATTAATTGGCTTAAAAATACAACAGGAAATGAGCAATCTATAAAACTAACATTGTCTGCTCCCTTTTATGATAGCGAAACTCCTCCCGCAAATAATGCGGAAGTGATTATTGTCGATGCAAATAATAATACCTTTACATTTCTAGAAGAAGATCAAACGGGAATCTATTATAACACCACATTCGTTCCAGAAATTAATGCTACTTATAATTTAAGTATTACTTATAATGGCGAACTTTTCACTGCAACCGAAACCTTAAAATCTGTAGCAGAAATTGAATATGTAGAACAAGATCTAGAAGGTGGGTTTTCAGGAGAAGAGACCGAAATAAAAGCATATTTTACCGATCCTGCAGCCGAAGAAAACTATTATTTTTTCGAATTCACTCCAAGTATAAACATGCCTACCACTTTAGATACCTTTAAAGATGAATTTGTAAATGGTAATGAAATTTTCGGCTTTTATATCGAAGAAGATCTAGATCCAGGAGAAAGTGTTGTCATAAGAAATTATGGTGTTTCCGAACGTTTTTATGAATTCATGTTTATCCTTTTACAACAAAGTAGTGATGATGGTGGCGGTCCTTTTGATACCCAACCAGCAACCGTTCGCGGTAATTGTATCAATCAAACTAATCCAGAAAATTTCCCTTTTGGGTATTTCAGATTGTCTGAAGTTTCCGAATTTAATTATACCGTCGAGTAATATTATTTGGGCGTTACCATACAAAACCTTGAAGTTTTGTATCGTCGTGCTGTACACTATATCTTTTGCAAAGGCAAAAGGATGCCGTTTCCATCACTAACGCAAAACAAAAATCCGTATTTTTACAAAATGACATTTATTAAAACAACAGAACAAGACTCCAACTATAAGCATCTAGAAAAGATGACTATTCACGAAGTATTAAAAAATATAAATACAGAAGACAAAACAGTTCCTCAAGCCGTAGATAAAGCGCTTCCCCAAATTGAAAAATTAGTAGAACAAATAGTTCTAAAGCTTCAATCTGGAGGAAGACTATTTTATTTAGGAGCAGGAACAAGTGGTCGTTTAGGGATTTTAGATGCTAGCGAATGCCCTCCTACTTTTGGTGTGCCACACGATTTAGTCATTGGTATCATTGCTGGTGGAGATACCGCTATTAGAAATGCCGTAGAATTTGCCGAAGACTCCACAAACTTAGGTTGGAAAGATTTACAAGCATATAATATAAAGGATAAAGATGTTGTTGTTGGTATTGCTGCTTCCGGAACGACTCCTTATGTTATTGCTGCACTAGAAGTATGTAACCAAAACAATATTATAACAGGTTGTATTACTTGTAATCAAAACAGTCCATTATCACAAACCGCTAAATTTCCAATTGAAGTAGTTGTTGGTCCAGAATTTGTAACTGGAAGTTCCAGAATGAAAGCAGGAACTGCTCAAAAATTAGTATTAAATATGCTTACTACTACAACTATGATTCAGCTAGGTCATATTAAAGGGAACAAAATGGTGGATATGCAATTAAGCAACAATAAACTTGTAGATAGAGGAATTAGAATGATTATGCAAGAAATAGAGGTTAGCGAAAAAGTAGCAGCACAATTATTAAAAGAATACAAAAGCGTAAGAGCAGCAATTCAAAACTATAACGATGGAAACAAATAACACCAACAAAGATCTATTGGCAAAAGGATTAAAAATACTGCTAATGACATTAGCTTTAATGTTTCTAGGTCCAATTTTAATATATGTTGCATTTAGCAATCAAGAAAAGGTTTTGTATTATCCGTTGCTTATTGCTGGAGTAGCTAGTTGTATTTGTGCTATCTATTTCGGATTTAAAGGTATCAATACCATAATGGATAGTATGTTTAAAAAATAGTAATTACTACTCTACTATAACTTGTTTTGGTGTTGTAGGATTATAGCCAAATGTACTATCTTCAATGGCAACACCTAGCCTATCCAAAATATAACTTATAATAGCATAATGATGAATCGTATGACTATTAGCTTGGGCTAACAAAGCAGAAAACGTGTAATCTATTTTGGTTTTCCCTAGGCCTAAATCATCTATAACTACAATCTCTTGTCTCAGATCTTTCCCTTCTAAACTTTGTAATTTATTTACAATAGTATCTAGATAACAGGCTGCAGTATCACAACAATTTTCTACATCTAAATTTCTTTTTCTTGCCGTTAAGTCTACTTCATTATTAGCTACATCAAAAATACAATCGTAAAAATCTAAAATATGTCTTATGTGCGAACCTACACTTGAAAAATAAGGAGGTATAGAAACATCGCTTAACTGTTCATTAGAAAGTTCAGACAATAGAAATCTAGATTTATTAAGGGTAACTACAGTAGATGGAATGACTATGTTCATGAAGACTAAAATAATGAAATTAATTTAAAATAAAAATTATTTTTCATTAGTCCTATTACCAATGAATCCTTACACATTATAATGAATAACATCTTTATTTTCGATTCAGTTTATTGCAAAAAAAATCCTCAACAAATAAATGTTGAGGATTCTCTAAAAAAG
>CANNAC010000010.1 GCA_947502495.1 uncultured Flavobacteriaceae bacterium
ACAACAAGTGACTGGGCAACTGCAGATTGTGATGGAGACGGAGTAAGTAACTTAGACGAAGTAGATCCTGATGGAGATGGCGTTCAAGGACCAAACGATACCGATCCAAACGATGCATGTGAATTTACTGCAACAGATATTACATTACCTGTAACAGCAGTTACAAGTTGTGATACGGATGGAGATGGTGTATTAGATAGTGTTGAAATTTTAAACGGTACGGATCCGAATAATCCATGTTCTTATAATGTAGAGGATATTACAGAACCAATCACAGCAGGAATTGATTGTGATGGAGATGGAGTTATTGATGCAGACGAAGTTATGGATGGTACAGATCCACATGATTATTGTGATCTTGTAATAGAGAGCGCAACTGTTGCCCCATCTGCAGCTTGGTTAGCAGATGATTGTGATAGAGATAATGTGCCAAATGGAGAGGAGTTAGGTTATGGAGATACCGACGGAGATGGTATGCCTAACTTTAATGATACGGATGATGACAATGATGGTGTAGATACTATTAATGAAGATTACACAGATACAGACGTATCAGATGGTGATGTAGATCCAACAGGTGATGGTTTACCAGCTAATGATGATACAGATGACGACGGTACTCCAGACTATTTAGATACGGATGATGATAACGATGGTATTCTAACTAGTGATGAATATCCTGGTGATGGATTTGGTTTCGATGCATTTGATAGTGATGGTGATGGTTTACCAGATTATCTAGAAGTAGATAATGGGGTATTAACAGAATCGGATGATGATATTGAAATATTCAACGCGGTAACGCCTAATGGAGATTATGATAATGATGTCTTTACAATTGAAAATATTGAATTGTTCCCAGAGAATCAAGTAAGAATTTACAATAGATGGGGAGTTTTAGTATATGATGCTTTAGGCTACGGTCAGAATGGAGAGTATTTTAGTGGTAGATCAAGCGGTAGAGTTACTATTAGTGAAGATGAATTGTTACCAGAAGGTACTTACTTCTACGTAGTGTCTTATGTTAAGAATGGAGAGACTAAAGAAAAAGCAGGTTATTTATATATCCATAGATAGAATTAAAAAAGGAGGTAGATTAACGTCTACCTCCATTTATAAAATAAATATAACAAATTAGAATGAAAAATAAAATCTTACTATTAGTTATTAGTATTAGCACTACTTTTTGCTTAGAAAGTTTTGCGCAGCAAGAAGCTCAATATACTCAGTATATGTATAATACTATGAGTATTAATCCTGCATATGCTGGTTCGAGAGAAGTATTAAGTGTTGTTGGTTTATACAGAACGCAATGGGTAGGCTTAGAAGGAGCTCCAGAAACACAAACATTAGGTATTCATTCTCCTATTGGAAGTAGTGAAAAACTAGGGATAGGATTGTCTATTATTAATGATAATATCGGGCCAACATCTGAAACTAATTTTGATATTGATCTTTCGTATACTTTTAAGACATCAGATAAAGGAAGATTTTCTTTTGGTTTAAAGGGTGGAGGGCATTTACTTAATATTAATTATGATGAACTAGATCGTTATAATCAAGGAGATAAAGTATTACCAACAGGGTCTATAAGTGAATTTTCACCTAACGTAGGTGTTGGGTTATACTATCGTCATGCAGATAAATGGTATTTAGGTGTTTCAGCTCCAAACTTATTGGAAACAGAACATTTGGATGAAGTAACTTTATCTACTGCAACCGAAAGAATTCATTATTATTTAATTGGAGGTTATGTTTTTGATTTATCTGAAAATTTAAAATTTAAGCCTGCATTTTTAGGAAAAGCTGTAGAAGGTGCACCTTTACAAGTGGACTTAACAGCAAACTTTTTAATAAACGATAAGCTTACTTTAGGTGCTGCTTATAGATGGAGTGCTTCTTTAAGTGCATTAGCTGGTTTCCAAATTACAGAAGGATTAATGATTGGTTTAGCATATGATAAAGAAACTACAGAACTTGGTAAAACTAAATTTAATAGTGGTTCTTATGAGATCATGTTAAGATTTGAATTGTTTAAAAAAGATAGTAAAATTATTTCTCCTAGATTCTTCTAAATAAAAGATTATGAAATTATATAAACTTACATTAATTGCCTTTTTTAGTTTCTTTATATCTATAGGGTATGCCCAAAAAGGAAAAATTAAAAAAGCAAGTAAACAATATGACCAATTTAGCTACGTAAAAACAAGTGAAATTTTACTTGAAGTTGCAGAAGCGGGTCATAAGTCTGTCGATTTATTCCAAAAACTTGGTAACTCATTTTATTTTAATAATAAAATGGAAGAAGCTACAAAATGGTATGGAGAATTAATGGCTTTAGATGAACCTTTAGATGCGGAATACTACTTTAGATATGCACAAGCTTTAAAATATGGAGAAAACTATGAAGAGTCTGATAAATGGATGAAAAAATTCAATGCTTCTAAATCTAATGATTCTAGAGGAAGAGCTTTTGCTTCTACAGTAAATTACCTTGCTAAAATTGAAAAAGCAAGTAAAGATTTTGAAGTAAAGAATATGGACTTTAATTCTGAAGTATCCGATTTTGGAACTACCCAATATAAAGACAAATTAATTTTTGCTTCTTCAAGAGGAGATGGTAAAAGCTACGGATGGAATGATCAACCATTTTTAGATTTATATGCTGTAGAAAAACAAGACGATGGTACATACATTAATGTAGAAAGTTATGATGAAACTGTAAATACAATGTATCATGAATCTACACCTTCATTTACACCAGATGATCAATTAATGTTTTTTACGCGTAATAACTATACCAACAAAAAACTGAAAAGAGATAGTGAGGATATTACAAGATTAAAATTATACAGAGCTAGATTACAAGAAGACGGAACTTGGGGAGATATTGAGTCTATACATTTTAATAGTAATCAATATAGTGTAGCACATCCATCTATTAATGTATACGGAACAAAATTATATTTTGCATCAGATATGCCAGATACACAAGGGAAATCAGATTTATATGTAGTAGACATTAATACCGATGGTACTTTAGGTAAACCGGTAAATTTAGGAGCTAAGATAAATACAGAAGGGCAAGAAACATTTCCTTTTATTAACGAAAGAGGAGATTTATTCTTTTCATCTAATGGGTATCCTGGTTTAGGAGGTTTGGATGTATATGTAATTAGAGATTTCGAAAATAAATATGCAAGTAATTCTACACTAACTGTAGAAAATTTAGCAAAACCGATTAACAGTCCGCAAGATGATTTTGGTTACTATGAAAACTTAGGGACTAATGAAGGCTTTTTCTCTTCCAATAGATTAAACGGAAAAGGAGATGATGATATTTATAGTTTTGCTGCCAAAGAAACCAAATGTGAGCAAATTGTTGCAGGTATTGTTAAAGATAAAAATACTAGAGAATTATTAGCAGATGCAACAGTTATCTTATTTGATAAAGACGGAAAAGAAATGCAAAGGTTGGTGGTTGAAGACGACGCCGCTTTTACTTTTAGCTTAGACTGTGATGAAGAATATTTAGTACGTGCTCAAAAACAAGATTATGCTTCAGACGAAGTACGTTTTACTACACCAAGTACGAAACAAGAATTAGACTTAGAGCTTAACTTGTCTAAAGAAGTTAGAGAAATTGTAGTTGGTACAGATTTAGCTGAAGTATTAGATATTCCTATTATCTATTTCGATTTTGATAAATCTAATATTAGACCAGATGCAGCTTTAGAATTACAAAAAGTAATAGCTGTAATGAAACAGTATCCTAATATGAAAATAGATGTACGTTCGCATACAGATTCTAGAGCTCCTTATAGTTATAACGAATCACTGTCTAAAAGACGAAATAAATCGACTATCGCACATATCATTAAAGTTGGTTTAATAGATGCTAATAGATTAACAGGTAATGGATATGGAGAAAGAAGATTAACCAATAGATGTTCTGATGGTGTACCATGTACAGAAGAAGAGCACCAACTTAACAGACGTAGCGAGTTTATTGTAGTTTCGATGGACTAACAAAAAATAGAGTAAACAAAAAACCACCAAGAAATTGGTGGTTTTTTTATTTCTATATAATTCTAAAAACTAAAAAAACGAACTTCATTTAAGTATACCTTTTTTATGGCTTTCATATCTAAAATTTAGTATAAGCTTTAAATGTCGATATAGTCAATTAATTTTTCTCCAAACAGGTGTTAAAATCTCTCTTTTTAATACTATCGTATTTATCGAATTATTATACTGTGATATAGGTTTATAGTTTTTTATCGAAGTGCGCTATAATAGCACTTAAAATCTTATTTTTTGGATGCTTTTAGAAGATTGATTGGTTGTGCGTGTAAGAGATATCAGTTTAGTTGTATGTATTTAAGTAGACTTGGCTTCGGTTAATTGTCTGTTAAAACCAAAAAACCACTCAAATCATAGTGATTGAGTGGTTTTAGTTAGAATTCTCATTCTTTAAAGTGACCTCGACTGGATTCAGTCGGATTAACTTATGCCTTTGTTTATAAGGTTTTCAATGTCTTGTAATAATCTGTTAACCGATTTGTGATAATATCGGTTGATTTACAATGCTTTGATTTGCATTTCAATCTTAATGTAAAGATACTAAAACCATGGATTCAAACCTACATAAATCGTATCAAATGCTATGAAGTGTTACACTATATTATACCCGTTAGGGTATGATATCATTGTGTTTTTATCTAATTATACCCGAAAGGGTATAGTTAGGAAACAGCCTCCAAATATTGATTTACAATCTCTTCTTTGATACCGCTGTATTCTGCGAATTCTTCAGCAGTGATAAATTGATGAGACTTTTTTCCGAAGTAGATTTTAATTTCATTTAAGAGCTTACGACCGTAGCGCTCACTTCTTCCAGTGATGCGTTGGATGTCTTTTGGATATATACAAGCTCTTACTATTCTCATTTTATACTTTATCCATACTTAGTCTATACCTCATCTTGGAATCGTCTATATGTACTCTAATGGCATAAAACGAATCTATCGGCATGGATGTATGGGTGTTTTTGATTTCTCTTATAAATCTACTGTCTTTTGCTTAATAATCAAAATATTAAAAGTTATGGCTAGACAAACAGGTATTATCAAATTGAAAGGAACTATCGGAGATATTTCCTTCTACAAGAGCGCAGACGGACACCTTGCGCGATATAAAGGAGGTGTTGATGGAAAACGTATTGCAAGTGATCCTGCGTTTCAGAGAACTCGTGAAAATGGTTCGGAGTTTGGACGTGCAGGAAAAGGAGGTAAGGTGTTTCGAAATGCCATTCGTGTGCTTTTGCAAAATGCAAAAGATAAACGAGTGGTAAGTCGTTTGACAAAAATTTTAGTTGCAGTCACAAAAACGGATTTGGTTCACGATCGTGGTCTTAGAACCATCGAAGATGGAGATATGAGCACATTGTTAGGCTTTGAATTCAATGTGAATGGAAAGCTAGGCGCAACACTTTTTGCTCCATTTGCTGTGGCATATGATCGTGCAACTGGAGATGTTACTTTGGATCTAGATCCATTTGCACCAACATTGCGAATTGCTGCTCCTGGAGGTACTACACATTACAAAATTGTAATGGGAGGAGCAGAGTTAGATTTTCCAAATGAAGCTTCTGTTTTTGAAAGTGCAGAAACAGGTATTCTTCCATATGATGGTGTGGATACTGCCGCTATTAATTTAACTGTTGCTCTTACAGCTAATACCGTGCTTCCTGTCGTACAAGTTGTTGGTGTTGCGTTTTATCAAGAGGTAAATGGACAAATGTATCCGTTGAAAAATGGTGCATATAACGCGCTTTCAGTAGCAAATGTGGATACTGTCTAAATGGATGTTTTATTACATAGGACCTATTATGAAGAGGGCACGAATAGTGCGCTCTTCTATAATGGTCAATTTTTAGGTTTTGCTATTGAATTACCCTGGTTACATAACCAAAGAAATGTGTCCTGTATTCCAGAAGGTGAATACGCACTGAAAGCGAGGTATTCGGATAAATTTGGACATCATTTACATATCGTGGATGTGAAAGGTCGTAGTCTTATACTACTGCATCCAGCGAATAATGCTAAGCGGGAACTTCGTGGCTGTATTGCTCCTGTAACGCAGTTGTCCGGAATAGGAAAAGGAATCCATTCTAAAGCCTTACTTCAAAAATTGGTATCGCTATGTTATCAAGCATTTGACAGAAACGAAAATGTATTATTAACTATTAAATCATAAGATCATGAATGTCGTAGATCGTTATAAACAACCAACGCCTAAATTCTTTAAAACTTTGCGAAACATTGGTATTGCATTAGCAACCGCAGGAGGCGCTATCATCGCTGCTCCAATTTCTTTGCCAGCTATCCTAGTAACTGTTGCCACTTATATGACGGTTGCCGGAACTGTTGTAACTGCAGTTAGTCAAGCTGTCACTATGGATGATAATACGGAGATTCCGAAGATAGACGGAAAAGATTCCGGATCCAGTAAGCAATCCTAATGACACAACATTTCTCACATATTCGCTTTTCTATTCTAGGAGGAACTATTTCTTCCGTGTGGTTTCAAATTACATCCGAAGACCTTTTTAAAACAGCTATCATGGCTGCTTTCGGTGCTGTGGTTAGTTATATCGTTTCCATATTAGCTAAACGCATACATCAGTTTTTTCAGCGTCAGAATAAATAAGAAAAGAGTGCTTTTTTGTTTACGGAATGTTTCCTTTATAGTACTATGCCCTTTCCTATTATTTTAAAAGGAAAAAAAGAAAACAATAGTTCTGGTGGCGTGGGAATGCTGTCAAGCTTTTTGGACAAAATAATATGCCTAGTAGTAAGTTTAAAAAATAATACGCTTTTTTTTTGCGTATTATTTTTTTCAAAACCTTTAGGCTTGAGCTTTATAGCATTATGGCGTTGGATGCAGGAAGCCAACTATATTTGTGGCCTTTTTTTATTTTAATTTAAAATTAACCTCCCATATCCAAGTTGCCCAATGAGCTAAATTTAATGTAGCTTTTTCTTCTTTGCGAAAAAGTGTTCTAGCATTAACAATAAGATTCAATTGATTTAACTTATCCTGAAACATTGGTTGCAGCTGTTTATTAGTTGTCTTTGTTAAAGTATTTAAGAACGCAGTGTCAATATTTTCATATTCTTCTAGAATTGGAACAGTATTATTTCTTCCTCCAATACCGTAATCAATCATTTCATCATCAGTAACACATATTAACAAGCATTTGTGAGTTGAGAAATCAGAATAAATTGGATTATTAATAGTGTTAGTATACGCTTTTAATAAAGCTAGTCTGAACATATCATTCAATAATTTACCATGGTTTTTAGGACAAGCCTGATTTTTGGATATTGGTGTGCGTCTAAAGTATGAGAACTCTGCTAATATGCCTTGTTTTAATTTGTTTGTTGGATCTATACGTAAATCAAATTCTGGTTTCTTATTTTTTCTTCCTTGGCCAGAATTACTAGTTTTAATTTCGGGTATAAACTGAGTGCTAGGTAGTGGTTGTTCTAAAATTATATCTGATGCTTTTAAATCATATTCTTTACTCGCTGTAAAAGCAAAGTCATATCTTATGCTGTCCTCACCAAATGCATGAAATAGGTTCTGTTTTTCAATTCTGTTTTTTACTTGCTTGTGGAATGTTTCAAATAGTTTTTGCATAGAAAAATGTATTATGATTATATCTCTTTAGTTAAATAAATTATTAACTTCTTTGTTGTTTTTTAGAATTAGCGTGAGGTTAAATGATTCTTGTCTAGAATCTGTTTCGCTTATGATATTGTAGTAAATTAATTTGGTGGTAATTATAAACTGTGAACTATGTTTAAAAGTTTTAAAGCCATTTATGTAGGATTCTGTAATTAAGTTATAGGTGTTTGTGTTATTCTTTTTTATAATTTCATAGATCACGCATCCATCTAAAACAATTAATAGTTCTTTATTATACACTTCCAATTTAAAACAAGCAGGTTCCATTTTATTATTATCTATCTCAAGTGATTTTTTAATTTCTATAGGTTTTATGTAGTGTGCATTTTTTGAATTTAAAAGATTTAAATTGCTGCCTCTGTATTCCACTAATATGCAACCATAGTATGCGCCTGGATTATTTATTTTCATTATAATATTTTTTTTTAATGGGTTGATTTTAAATATATAAGAAAAGTTTTTAATAAAAAAACGATATTTATTTGTACGTTTTTTTCTAAATAATGTTAGTGGTTTTTATTTTATTTTTCTTAAGCAGGTAATCTAAAAGGCGCGAGCCGACTGCGAGATTAGCAAGGCTGGTGTGGTAATAGCACGTTGCTTTTTCAGCAAAAGTGCGTACAACAGCAACGGTTTACCGCAAGGGTGGCGCATTTTTTGATTTTTTTTTATCGATAGTTTGTGTTTTGATGGTATAGCGGAATATACCTGTTTAGGCAAGTGCAAGGTTTGAAGTAGGCCATGGAAGGCTAGGGGATAGTTTTCAATGGCGGTTTGGCGGCTTACTTTTGTGTTTGCTATTAGTAGCTAATAGATGTAATGTATTTTCAATAGTTTATTATGGTGGTATGCAGTTAGCCAATCCGTTATTTAAATAACTATGGAGAAGGAGATGACATGGACCGGATGAAAGCCGTGCTCTTGTGTGCTGTTTGCGAAATGGGATACCCCTTTTGTATGGTAGATGCTATTTACGTTGATGTTTCCGTTTGCATGGAAGAGGTCTCTGCCTAAGCAGGGATTAAGGGGTATCTTATTTGCAATATGGGATACTCAAAAAATGTGACACCCGTAGCCCACAGATTTTATTTGCATTTTTATTAATTTATGCATCTATTGGAATTAAAAGTACTGCATGTTCTTTTTTCGTTATGGTTTCTGTGGGTTTTGGCCGCAGCGACCCGCAGGCTCGCATAACATTAAATAGCGGTTGTGCCTTAATAATTAGAATTTGCGCATAGCGCAAAACCGCTTTGGATTTTAAGGCACAAGAGTAGCTATGGGTGAGGAAGGAGAGAATGTGTGCAATAAAACAAATAAATAGTACCAACGAGGACGTGTCGCCGCAGTGGTACTATTTATGGTAAGCACAAATGCGACGATAGAAGCATTTGTGATTATGTACTATGGAACTAAATGGAACGACTGACGAACACCTTATTACCTGCCTACCTAAATTTTGATGTTCATACTATAGTTGGATTAAAAGATGAATTGCGCGTTGGCTGAAAATACTGGTTGTGGGAATGTAGCGTCTATCCGATAGGTAGGTGAGAAATGGACATAACTAGTATTGCGCCCTTCTATTATGTTGAAGACAAGCTCTATTGAAAGCTCTTGCGATTGAGAGCGTGTAGCTTTTCGCGGAACGAATGAAAGCGTATGTGCTGGAGTTTTGGAGTTATTAAAAAATATCGTCAATCAAAGGCTTATAAGTTATTGTGCATTCTTATCCTTCTTCTCATAATTTTGAATTAATGATGAAACAAAAGCGCCACCGGCTGCAGTTGCAAGCCAACCCCATATACCAACACCCGTACCTAAGGCGGCAATACCAATACCTCCTGTTCCAAAAACAAACAAACCGGTTATAGCGCCAAGAAAAGCCCCAATAAAAAGCTTTGAACTAGGAGATTGCTTAGACCACATTATTTTTTTTATCTCCAGTACTTTCTCCTTTGTTTTAAGATCTGATGCCTGAATACTTTGAACTTCTTTCAAGAGAGTAATTAATTTCTCCTTTTTTGAGCTAGATAATTTTGAGAAATATTTAATTCCTTTTTCTAAGTTCATTTCAATGTTGTCTCCAATATTTTTCATTTGAATATTTTTAATGCCTCCTCTGCTGCTACTTTAAGGCTTCCATTTTGTTTTTTATATTCATCAAGGTCTTTTAAACACTTAATTAATATTTCCTCGGTTATTTCACTTTCTTGGATACCTATTGCTTTTAATGCATTTAATATTTTAGATAAAAATGATTTTCTTTTTTTAAGAATATTTTCAAATTCTTGAAAAGTAAAAAGAGATTTGTTATCAGTTTTGATGTTGTCTGAAAATAAATCAGCTTCCTGTTTTCTTATATCATTAATCTTACCTATAGAGGGAGAAACTTCTTCATTATTTTTATTTTCGATTGGAGTTTTTTCCTCTTCTTCTTCTTCTTCTTCTAAGTTTTTACTTAGTGATGCATCCAAATTAAATTCCCTTTTATCTTTGATACTCCCTTCATTGGTTTTAAGTTTTGTTTTACCCTTGCTATTTTGAGGGGTAATTAAAGGCTTGTTATCTTGTTTTGTGTTAACGGTAAGATCAATTTCCACTGGTTTTTCTTCCTGATTAGAGTTTTTGTTTTCTAATTTAGGCTCAACAATTTCTTTAGGGCTCCAATCCAGATCTAAATTCTTTTGCGCCTTTAGTAATGTGCTTTTTGAAAAAGATTGTATAGACTTTGATATGGTTTGAATTGAGAAAGTATATCCTAACATAAAGAGTACTTTTGAGGCTACTACTGAGTCATAATGTTTCAATTCTAGAATATCATCCTTAGCTATCGAAATATCATAGCCATTCTTTTCTATTTGCTTTTTTAAAAAATAAAAGTAGCTAAAAAGTAAGAAGGCATTTGCATATTTACCATCGTCGGATAAAGTATTTTTAAGTTTATTAAAACGTGTTTTTTCTTCATTATCAAGATCCGTTTTATCTTCAATATATTGTATGGCCTTATATAATGTTTTACTATTAATTGCTGATTTTTCTTTAATCACGAAGCTATAGAAAGTACTTCTTGTAATTTGATCGACTTCCTTATTTAACTTTTTCATACCTACGCAGGCAGCTTTTATTACTGCTTCTACATTTCCTTCTGGGATGAAACTTGGTGTAATATTAAAATCAATAAGATGTGCTAGAGTAGAATCATTGCCGTTAGGAATAACTTCATTTAATTGAAATAATGTAGCTGTTTTGAAATCTGTTATAAATTCTTCCTTTGGATTGGAAACCTGATATAACGAACAAAGTTGTTTTCCTGCTTTATATCTTAAAAGATGGCTTCTGTTATTAATAAAAGATTTATAAAGTTTCGGATCTAAAGGTTCTAAAACATTGAAGTCAGTATTCAGTTTAGAAGATAGTAATTTTGCTCCTATTTCTGACAAAGGGATTAGCGAAGAAATTCCTTTGAATTCTAATATTGGCCCATTATCATAGCCTATTGAATTAGTATTGTATTCGATTAAAAACACTTCATGTTCTTGTTCGTAAATAGGTAACGAGTTTTGTAAAAGAGTTATTTTCTGTTTGTCGGTTAACTGCATAAATTCCTCATAAGAGAAATTAATTATTCTATCTGATGCTATTCTTGTACTATCATATTTAATTAGATAGTTTAGCTCTGTACGTTGTAGGATGATAATTATATTTTTCATCTTTATTTTTTTAAAAAACGACGTCGTCGTTATCATTTTTTGAATCATTTATCTCCTTAACAGGAGTGCTTTTAAGAAATCTGTTATATCCCGAGTACATTACATTTGTAAAGGTTATAAATAAATCTCTTTTAGCTCTAGACAAAGCTACAAGAATTAAAGCATTTTCATTGTCTGATGCCCCTAAATCTGTTTGAATATTTGGTAATGCCACTGCATCAAAGTCTAAACCTTTAGAAGAGTGGTATGTCATAATCACGATTTTATTTTCACTATCTGCTTGCTCAAGCGAACCAACATCGCTTCCAACATACATCAATGGAACACCTTGATTATTTAAGTGTTTGTTCATTGCTTCAAATATTCTACTTTCTGTATCATAATCTGGATAAGTCCCTTTGGACCATTTCTTCTTACCTTCTAAAGCTAAAACAGTATCTACATATTTTATAATATCAATTCTTTTAAAGAATAACACAGCATTTACTTCACCTGGTCTATCTATATTGATTTGTTTAGATTCTTTCCATGAAAATTCTATTTCTTTTTGATAAGAATCGGCTTTAAACAGTCTAATTTCGGAATCTTCTCTTCCAATATGTACCATGTCAGCAAAAAGATCTGTATACACATTCTTCAGTACGCTAATAAGCGTTCTAGTAAGCCGATAAATAGTTGTTGTGTTTTTAACCTCAGGATTTAGTTCTTGTATTATTTCTTTTTTTGTTGCAGGTCTTTCGTTAAAATTAGGGACAGAAGAGTAAATCGATTGTGCTGCATCTCCAGCAATGATTAATTGATTACAACCCTTTTTCATTCTTTCCAAAAGAACTGTTGGGATATCCTGTATCTCATCACAGAAGATAGCATCAAATCTTTCTGTTCTATAAAGGCGTCCATTAATGTCATAAATAGTTATTACTGGAATAGTCCTACCTTTTAATGCCGGAATTTGCCTTAATCCAGAAGACAACAAATCTATCAACGCATGTGTAAAAACAACAACTACAATTTTTGCATTTGGATTACGTATTATATAGTCTGTTAGCGCATGTAGTAATACTATAGATTTCCCAGAACCTGCATGACCTTGTATCCAAACAGGTTTGCCATTCAAATCATTCATTTCTTCAATAATTTCTCTTTGCTCAGGACCAAGCCTAGCTTCTTCTATCATCCACTGCATATATTATGTTTTTTTTATAATTGGTTTAACTCTAATGATTGCTGAGTTAGTAACTAAGTCACAAATAACTCTTGATTCTTGATTTATTTTTATAATTGCTTTTCTAGCTTCTATAGATTGCTCCCATTTAAAGTGGATGCTTTCATTGGTGATCTCCGAATATAACTCTAAGGAATTTATACCCTTTTCAATGTTAATCTCGTATTCTAAAGTAGGAAGTACTTCTCCTTTTTTAAATATAGTTTTTTGTTTTCCACTTTCAATGATATTAATATTTCTATTTAGCACAGATTCTATAATCTGTTTACCAAAAGCATTCGTGACAAATGATTGTATGGCATTGCCTAAAGCAACCTGTTCTTGACTATTATTAGGCATGATTATTTTTGAGACATCAAAATAAGTAGCACATAATGATCGCAAATAGGGGTTTTTAGCACCACCACCTGATATTATTACATGATCAAGTTCACTTCGTTTTAAAGCTGCGCTAGAAAGCGTTTTATCTATACTATCTTTAAACCCCCTAAACACTTTATTTCCTGAGAAATAAGCTTTCATAATTTCATTAAATTCGAAAAAACTAAACTTAAGGCTGTTACTATTTCCGTAAGACCCAATATGGCAATTTCTATTTTCATTGGAGTTAGCTAGATCTGGCAAAGTATACCCTACTTGAGCATCTGTCATAAACGATTTGCAAAATTGAATTTTTATTTCTTCACAATTTTTCAAAATAAAATCTTCATCTATAACAATACTACTATCTTTTTCAACAAGTTTATTCGCTATCAGTTTGTTAATAAGATTACCGCCAATATTTTTATTCCTATAGATTGCTAAATTTTCAGCAATTACATTATCGGAGTCCTTATTTAATTTAATGGCGCAGCAATCCACAGTTCCAGCTCCTACATCAATAACTAAAACATTTAAATCCTTATCTAAATTTAAAGCTAAATTTTCTTGATAAATAGTTCCAAGAAGTGAAGATACTGGCTCTTCAACAAAAGAGAATGTATCTAATTCAAAGCCAGCTTGAACAATATATTTTTCGAGTAGCTCTTTCTCTTTTAACCCATAATTTGCAGGAGTACTAAAAGATAATCTTTTTTCGAAAGGCAATTTTTTTGCAATAACAAGTCTATCAATTTCACTTTTCAACCTTTTAAAGAAAACAACTAGAGCATCTGCACCATTCCTAATTGAATACTCAGCGTTATTATAAAGAACTGAAGTTGGATAAATTAAGTTTTCTAACTCCAATATATTTTCTTTGAAACCATACCAACCGTTAGTTCCTAAAACTAAATCACTTCTTTTTTCTTGAGCATACCTTCCTAGTAAAAATCTATTATTAACTACACCTATAATTGAAGGGATAATTGTACTTGTAGAGCTGTAACCCAAATGATCCTTTTGCTCTATTTCAAGAAGTTCTACTTTGAGCTTGTCTTTATATAGGTAAGCAATAGAGCATACAGAGCTAGAGGTTCCAAAATCTATCCCAATAAATGTCCTGTCGGTTAAATCTTGTATTGCCCCCTTTACATTTCTTAGTGGATGATAAATTGCATTAATACCAATTGAATCACACTCTTTAATACAAACTTTAGGGGAAGCTTTTTTACTTAATAATGAAAAATCATATTTAAGATTTTTACGAGGGATTAGTCCATCTGTATAGTCCAGTAAATTATCTCTAATAATTTGAGATGGTCTATGATTGATAGAAGTCATTGCAGATGCACTTCTGTTTTTAGAAGTGGTTACTTTACTTATGTTTAAAAATTGACTTTCTATTTTTTGTTCTAATTGCGCAATTTTTGATCTTACACTGGTTGTTAAGTCTACCATCAATAATGAAGAAAAATCTGAAAGTGATTTAAAAATATCAATCACATTTTTTTCTAGGATATGATAGTCTTCTCGAGCTATTTCATTAATACAATTTTGAATAACAACTATATCCGCCTTCTCAAAAATGGATGCATTAGAAACAATTGAATTTTTATCAACAAGATTAAATTGATGACTATTCCATTTAATGGAAACTTCATTATATTGATTCAGTTCTGGTAGTAAAAATCCTGATAAGGCGGAATGACTATAATTCCAAGTATTAGCATTTATATCTAAAATATCAATGGATATGTTTTTCATATTAGGACAATATTCTAGAATATACTTTATTGTTCCATAAGCTTCAGATCCAGGACCTCCACCAATGAAGACCGCCGAAAAATCGCTCTTAGTTTTCATTAATTGTAAATCCTGCTCTACCAATATTTTGTATATGAGTTGGTAATAATGGGGTAGGTAGGTTATAAGATATGCACTTTGAATTTTCTGTAATGCATAATTGACATAAACAGGAGGTGGTTTTCTATATGAAGCTCTTAATTGTCTTACGTCTGGTTTTATTGATTGTAAATATTCTTTTATTTCTACAGACTCATCTTTTAAATCATCTATTGCCTTTACAATATCATCATATACACTCATTAGCTTACAATGGTTCTAAAAGTTAAATTTATTCTTGAATCTGAAATTTTTTTCTGTACTGGAATTTGATGCAACCAATTATGCTGTAGGGCCCCTTTCATTATTACTAATGAGCCTGGTTTAAGTTCAAGCTGAAGTTTTTGATTAGGATCTTCTTTATGTTTTAAATCAAATCGTCTTATTGCTCCTAGGCTTACAGACGCGATTAATGGATTGATTCCTAACCCTTTTTCATCATCTGCGTGCCAACTTACTTTATCATTGCCATCACGATAAAGATTCAATAAAACACTATTAAAATCTGAATCAGGTAAAAAGCTTTCAATGACTTTTTTTATACCTAAGAGTTCTTTAGTCCATGGTTCTGGGTTACAGAATATACCAGAATATTTATAATTAAATCCTTCATAGCCATACCATGCCGTTTTACGAGGTACAGGATATGTTTTTCCATACATTTTAATTTCTTCTTGACGCCATTTTATGTTTTCAGTAAATTTTTTAAAATACATATTAGCCTTGTCTAATGGCATAAAATTTTCCATAAACCATACTTCACCATCTTTTAGTGTTATTTTTTCAAACTCTCGTTTTTTAGGTATTTGGTTAAATAAATCCATAATATTGTATTGATGATTAAAGTGTTGATGTTTAGTTGAATAAGGTGTTATGCTTCTGTAAATCTATTCTTTACGATATAAAACATTTTACTTATAACATTATGGCAATCCTCAAATATGTTATATGCTTCCTCTTCAGAATAAATTACTTTATTAAAATGAATTATTTCTATTCTTTGATTGTTTTTTAAGTTAGATAAGGAATCGATTAATGTTTTAAATCCTGAGTTTAGTGGGTCTTTTTCTTTTAATTTTGATTGGGTTTTAGCTATTAATGTTCCCCATTTCATGCTAGGTTTAGAACTGGTTTTAACCATTTTATTGTAAAAATAGATATTGTAGTTTTCTGTTGCTTTTAAAATATGAATTACGGCGGAAGTATAAATTCCGTAAGCATAACATTGACAAAAAAGAATTAAATCTTCTCTAATGGATTCTGGTATTTCAATTAAAATCTGGTAGTTATTAAATAATTTGTATGGTTCCTTTAATAAAATCTGAATATCCATTTTTTTTGACTCAGGAAATGCAATTACTTTAGATGATAAATAAATATATAGGCATTCCCAAATCTCCTTAATATCGATTTTCATTTTTTCAAACAAACTCTTTTCAATCCTATTCTCAGGTTGTTTTTCAGTAGCATCATTTAATTCTTTAAAATGAAGAAAATAGCTACTATGCATATCCGTTTTTTTTTCAATTTCTACATTGCTGAAATCATTAATTCTGTGAACAAAACCTGTTATAAGCCTATAGAAACAAATATTTGAAGTGTCTAATCTACAAAGCTCAATTTCCTTAAATAATACTCCAATATTTAAAATATCTGTCGCTGGTATTCTATTCATGATTTTGTTCTAATAAATCTTTTAATTTTAATTTTAAAGAACGAGATATTGGGTAGTTTTCAATTTTAGATTTAATACTCTCTTTAGTTTCGCCCTTATCTAATAACCCTTCAATTGTTCTAATGTAAATTTTTTCAAATGAATATTTTGAAATTGCCATGGAAACATAGACAGAAAACCCAAGAACTCCAAGACCGCCGACCATTCCCGCTGGTCCTCCAAGAACAGCAAGAGAAGTTGTAATCGCTGCAGCCCCAGCATAACCACTTACATTTATTGCAACTAGTAGTATTAATCCTGGAATACCTAAGCCAACTATTTTTTCTACTATTTTATCCATGAATTTTTATTTTAAATTTAAACAATATGTTTTACTCTCCTAAAATACCTTTCTGAATCAACATTTGCTTGTTTGAATAAAAAGGTACATCTGTATTCACTAAAACTGATGTAGGGCCGTTTGCTAGTTCATTTAAGTTAGCCATTGGTACAATTACCGTTTTAGCCCCATTATCGGAAAGCATTGTTATTTTATCTGCAAAATTTATAGTGTGATTATAAGTCATTGATAATCCAGTTTCTCGGTGTTGAGTTAAATCGAAGGTTAATGTTTTTCTTATATTTAATTTAAGATATTCCTCAACCATCATTATTCAAATTCTGAAATTAAGATTAAACTAGCATTATCATTAGCCTCTTTTTTTAATCTATCGTTTAATTTATTTATGAAGCCTGTTTGTTCGTTTTTCATTAAAAATAAAAGTGTCTGACTATCAAAAATACTATGCACTCCATCAGAACATATTATAAGTTCATCATTTTCTTTAACAATTAACTCTTGATAAGAAATCACAGATTTCTTAATGTCTCCTTGAATAGAACGAGTTACTATATGAGAATATTTAGAGGATTTAAAATCTTCATTTGAAGATTCATTATTTGAAAGTTCATTTATTAAATTATGAGACTTACTTTCAAAAAGCAACTTGTTATTGGAATAATGCAAAATTTTAATATCTCCTACCCAAAAACATTTAGCTATACCTTGTGATAATACTATAGCCCCAAGAGTTGTCCCCATCTTAGATAGGTTTTGTTCTTGGTATTGTCTTATTGCTAGATTTGCTTTATTAATAGCTTTTTGAATAGTTTCCTCATTTATTTTATCAATATTTGACAAAAAAGTTAATACGTTTTCAGTGGCTATTTGCGCTGCTAATTCACCATTGTCATAGCCTCCCATACCATCTGCAACAAGGTATAAATGCGTATTAGTATCTATGCTCTTTGTTAAGATAACATCTTGATTGACTTTCCTTTTTCCTATATGGGTTAATGTCGTTGATTTCATTAATTACCTGTAGCTTGTATAGTGCTACCTCCGTGTTTTGTTACTCTTGGTCTAGTTGAAACTTTTACTGGTTTTGCAGAAATACTTTTCTCTGTAGCTTTAGTGGCCCATAAAAACCCTTCTCCAGGTGTTAATGCACTCATGTCCGCTGGCGTCAATGTTGACAATTGAGTAATTGATTTTTGAATATGCTTAAGCCATTGTGGACTATTAAATTTATGAAGTAATACAACTGAACTCAATTCAATTATTTCATTTGGAAGACTAGGTGGGTCTTGACTTGCTATCATTATACTTACACCTTTATGTCTCATCTCACGTATTGCCGTTACAATATTGCCTGTCAAATCTTTATTGTCCATATACTTATGGGCTTCATCAAAAACTATAAACTTATTAAAGTGAAGACCATTAAGGTTTTTAACTGCTGAAAAAATATTGAGCATTATAACAAATAAACCTAATGCTTCATCTTTTACTATAAACTCATCTCTTAGATCGACAACAATTAACCTACCTGGTTTTAAAACATCTCTCATCATAAAGCTATCATCGACATATTCGCGAGCAAAACTCAATTTTTGTCTAGCTAAAGCTTTTTGAGAGTTGCTTAATAACTCAGAAGCTTCAACACTTTCAGCAAGACCTTCGATAGTAATATTTGATCGATGCTCTTTCATAATTGCTTTTAATTGTCTTATGTATGTAGAATCATTACCGATAGCACCTAAAATGAACATCCAATCTTGTACGTTTAATTCTTTAGAATTAAACGCAATTGGTAGAACCGTAATAGATGGATATTCAGCTTTACGTTCTTCAATTTTATCTTTTGGAGTTAAAATTATAACATCTTCGATGTTATCAGGTTCGGCACCATATCTAGCTTTTAATTTAGCCAGTTCATTTTCTTTATCATTTGGTAAAATCATGGAAGTAAACTCTGGCTCATAATCCATACTTTCACTGTAGTGAAAAATTACTCCCGCTAATGGTGATGGTAATAGATTAATATTGCTAAATTGTTTTAGAACCATTTCTGAAATAGTTCCTATAGTATAACTTTTTCCTCCACCTTGAACACCAAATAGACTTATTGTATTGGTTTCGCTTAGGTCTATTGCTATTTTCTTTTGAAGAATACTCTCTCCAAGAATACCAAATTGCTCACTAGGAGAAGTTTTCCCTATAAGGATATCATATTCTGGTACAATATGCTCTTTAGATGGTTCGTCCGAAATTGATGTTTTTTCCTCTGCAACTAAACTATGCTTTTCAGTATGTTCAGGTTCAGGATAAAGGTTTGTATGATTAATAGGAGTCTCGTCAACAATAATTTCATTTTCTTGAATTGTTTCATCTGTATCTAGATCCTCTATACCTTTATCGATTTCTTTTTCAAGCTTTGACTTGAATTTTTGCATAAATGGTTTAAGCTCATTCTTATTTCCAAAGGCTTTGTTCAAATCCTTATCAAAGTCACTTTCTTCTAGTCTTTTTGTATTAAGATCAGAATCTGGGTCTAATATGTCATCAATTAACTTACCTCCAAAAGTGAAAAAGGTAGAATCATTATCTAATACCGTTTTCTTATGTCTTTCTTTTGCGGCAAAATCGAAGATTAAACCTAGCCTTTTAAATCTTAATGTAAATCCTTCATCTAGTTTTTGCATAAATGCTAGATATTGGTTATAAGCATTATTCGATAAATATTCATACCTATTTGCTCTTTCTAAATAGAACGTAAGCAGCGATTTTAGTTCCTTATTCTTAATCTCT
This sequence comes from uncultured Flavobacteriaceae bacterium, assembly GCA_947502495.1. GTDB lineage: Bacteria > Bacteroidota > Bacteroidia > Flavobacteriales > Flavobacteriaceae > Oceanihabitans. Next base: position 19,758 of record CANNAC010000010.1, read on the forward strand.
CTATCTAGACGATCGAAAGAATTATTATATCCAGGATCAAAATGATTTCTCAATGCTTCAATAGTGTTCTCTATTTGATCTAACATCTTTAATCTTAGAGTATCTTTTTCAGTTTCTCCTAATGACTTTCTACATTTTATTTCTATCACAGAAATAGAAATTTCTTTTTTAGAAGGATTCATAGAAACCAAAAGGTTATCTGCTCTGGATTTACTGCCAGATGGAAGGTTTTCAAATAAGTTTTGATGTAAATCAATAGGGATTAAGAAAGCATCTTTCAACATTTCTTTTTTCTCTAAAACTCGCTTTGTAAATGCGGAACCAATAACCTCAAAAGCCTTGTTTTTTGTAGAATTTAACTGTAAAACTAGAGAGCTACTTACTGCTCTCAGGTCTTCTAATAAAATTTTTATTTTATGTTCATCTTGCTCATTGTGTATGTCTAAATTAAACTCTTCAAAATGTGGTCCTAATAAACCTAGAACTTCAGATGTTGGTCTAGTTGTTAAAAAAGATGAAATTCCAAGTATTTCTTCACCAGGAACGTAATCTAATAAAAATGGAATTTTACCATCTTTTGAAGGTTGATCAAAAATTTGTGGCCCTAAATTTTTATCAAATGTAATTACCCAATCAGAATAATCATGCAAGTGCGTTAAAAGAACTTTATCTCTATCGTTTAATCTTAGTTGAGTAGAAGGGATAGAAGAGGTGAGTTCTGATGCTAATGCACTACTAACAAAGCTCTGGATGTTTTCAAAAAGCTTAATTCCGTTTGCTCCAGTAGTATCATATTTAATTGGTAATTTATTACCTTGAATAAATCTATTCCATTTTACTTGAGATCCATTTTCGTCGACCAATACAGATGATTCTGTTATTAATCCATTTAAATAAAAATTTCGATCTTCAATGGATGGTTTTATTAATTCTATAGAAATAGGGAATGGGCTTATTAAAAAGCTTAAATGAGATGTATAGCTTGAAGGATCTTTAAGAAAATCAGTAATATTATTAATAGAAAAACGCAATTTAGGAAACAATCTATTCCTAGAAGGTTGTGAAAAAGCTTCAGCTTCCTCAGAAATGTTCGATTCCGGGTTAATTAATGTTTTTAAAGACTGTCCATGTTCTATAATTTTATCATCGCCTTTAAAGATTCTAACTTCATAGTTAATATTTTCAAATTCCTTTTCTTTTTCTAGCTCAACAAAAGCATTTGAAAATACCTCAGCATCACCAGCGTTAAATAAATTAATTACTAATTTATCTATGTATGGATGTTGTGCTAAGTAATTTTTTATATGACGGATAACTAACTTTAAGCTCAAATCTGTCTCAACAAAGTTGTCCTTTGTTATATTAAATAACAATCTTAAATAGTGCTGTAACTGCCTAGATATAGAAGTCATCCCATTTTTTGACTCTTGTGATATTGTACTTAAATACAATCCCCAACCGAATGATAACTCACCACTATAATTATATGATTTTTGCGAAATAGGTTCTATTAATACTAGCTGGTTATTATCTGGAGAAAGATTCCCAATAAATAAATCTTCTAAATTGTGTGACCAAGAATCCTTATGACCTGAGAATTCTTTAGTTTGTCTTTCCCAATCTTCAAACACTTCTATTAACTGAATTGCCCAGGCAAGACGAAGCGGGTGTAATGGAGATATTAATAAAGCTTCTACTTTACTACCGTCTGGCAGTTTACTTTTTATTCGAGAAACGTCAATCATTTGTAGTTCTATTAAGAACTCTTTTAATTTTGTTTTTTCCTCTAAATCAATTTCATCAGATTCTAATTGTGCTTTTAATTTACTCGTCCATTTTGTGTAACTATCAACATATTTTTTGATTTCTTCCTTATAGATAAATATGTTCGTTGTTTCAAATATTCCATCTTCATTTTCATTTGAATTTACTATCGCATCAAAAACTTCCTTTCTTTGCTTCAATAGTGACTTTGGAGCTATATCATTTAATTCACTTTTTACGAATTCAAGAGTCTCGAAACCTATAGCAAGTTTATTGCTTTTTAGTTGACATTTTACATAACCTAGACTATCTGCGTTTTCCAAAAACTTATTTTCTATTTGTCTAAGTTTAGTAGAAATATTAATTTGATAGTTATGCTTGTCTGAATAATTAATATGGAAAGTAGAAGAGTGTTTTTCTTTACCATCATTTATCCAAAGATTTGAGGTTTCTGAAGGCTCAGGAATATGGGAGTCTTCATCGGTTTTTAAAGCATCAATACGATATTTTAAGGATGCTTGCATTACATTGTTAAGCTTGTCCTTTCGTTGATTCTCATCTCTATCTATTACATCCTCAATTACATAATCAAAATCCTCTGAATCGCATGTAAGCTTGAACGGAAAAGAGTTTTTGTGTGCATCTTGATTATCTTTTTTAGCTTGTTCCCATGCTTTTTGAATTTTATAATCTCTAAATTCATCATCTGCATTTAGCATATTCCCGTGCTCATCTTCAGCTAAAACTTTTATAAAATATGATCCTTCTTCTATAATGTTGGGATTAAGTTCTAATGTAACATCTCTATATGGTCTGTTTGAATTTGAGTTTTTTACTTTTCTTAAAACAGTAATTTCTTCTCCGTTACTGCCATTTACCGCCATTAAAATAATTCTAAAGAATTTTAGATCCTTAATGTCTTTAGGGTTTGGATTTGTTCGGAAACGAACTTTTAATTTTGCAATTTTACTTTCTTGAGCGTATAAAACATTGGTTCCTTCTTCAACTTTTAAATCAGTAGACTTAATTTCATCAGTAATTAGCTTGATGTGCGTGAAATCTAAATCTGGTATTGGCCAATTACTAAAATTCAAATTACTATAATCATCATTTATTGATTCACAAATATCTTGAGCATTTTTAGCTTCCTTTTCGGTTTTTAAAAAATCGACAATATCTTTTTGTATGGAGTCATTTTCTAACCTTAAATCTGCGATTCGATCATATAGAGGCTTGTTAAATGCAGATAATAACTCTACACTTTCCCTATTAAAATTAAGTCTTGATCTTATTTTTTCTCTATGACTCAATAAAGTATTATCAGGAATTAGTGATAAATGAAATATATTATTTCCAATTGCATTAGTATCATAATTAGCTTCACTAATAGCTATCAAATAATCAATTATCTGAGAGTTACTAGGGTCTAAATAACCTATAATATCCGTAGAAATCACGTCATAAATATCGTCAGGAATTTCATCAATTAATGTATCTACTAGTTCGGTTTCGATACCTTCTAATGAAATCTCTTTAAAGGTTGCATTACCATAAGAATCTTCTGCAGCTGTTCTACTATTTGAAGGAATTAAGATAAGTAGTGGCTTATCTTGTTTATTTCTCAATTCAATTAATTTTGTAGCAGATATATATCTGTCATCTGATTTCTCATCTTCCGAAACTATATAAAGATCTAAATGCTTATGCTTTTCTTTTATAACATTCCATAGATATTCTAATTCTAAAACTCCTAGTCCTGTAATTTTCATACAATGTCCTGCAGAAGCATTTTCAAAGTCAAGCTTATGTAACTCTAGAATTAGGTCAATAATCTTTTGGTAGTATATATTTATAGTAATTGTATTCATTATTATCTAATCAATTAGTTCGTAACGTGGACGTATTCTTTGTAAAATGTATGCGTCACTTAAATCATTATAAAAGCCTATTTGACGTAGTTTCATCTTAAATGACTCTACATTTTCTTTGAATGCAAGATGCGTGTTAAGATCGGCATCTTTAAAGCGCTCTTCGGAAAGACCATTTATTATTAAACCATATCTATCTCTAATATTTTCAATAAGTTCTTCTATAGATAGTGTCTTAGTAGTAAACTTATCATCTTCAACATCAAGAACAAGTATTTGTACTAATGTTTCTAGTAATCTAGTTCCCAATACAAATCGTCTTGGATGCTTTTTACTTCTACCCTGGGCCATAAACCCACGTTCCGTATTTTTTTGAGCCAGATTATCTATAAGCTGAACGTGATAACGGTATTGGTATGCACCACGAGCTTTGAGAATAAGCTCAATATACTTATCAAAATAAGTGTCTTCATACTTTACCATGTCTTTAATTAGTTCCCTATCATCTTCTTCTAGAGAATTATAGAGATTATCCCATTGCGTTTCAAAATAAATTTCAAACCCAATTGGTTTTTCTTCTAATACAGAAAGCGCCTTATGTAAATTTGAGGAATCTGTTTTTTCCAGCTTTAACCTTCGTAAGGCTGCGTTTACTTGAAAAGTTGCTTTAATATAATCGTATACACTATTTGTTAGATTCTCAGCATCTGCACTTGCTAGTTTAGCAATTTTACTTTCATTATTATCAGTTGCATCTATTACAATATTCCAATTATCCTTGTGATCAATAGTTCCCTTTTCTACCATTTCAGGAAGTAGATATACTAATTTCTGAACATAAATTGATAAATGAAAAGATGTAATTGTTTTTAAATAATCTACGATTACATTTCTTGGGATTTTTCTCTTATAAACCAATAATCGTCGAACATCATCACAATACAGTTGTGCTTGTTTATCAAGTAAAGGTTTAATTTGGTTTAAAGAGCTATTGGTATCTAAAAAACCTGGTTTGATATTTTTGATAATATGTAACAATCCTAAACTATCTACATCCAACCCATCCTTTATATTTATTTTATTGGTCGTATTATCCCAGCCTTCCATTAAAAAGCTTTTTAAATCCTCTTTAACCTTAGTGTTGGCTCCTAACATTAAATAAACCTGGTCAGCAGTATTGTAATCTCTAGTATGCGCTGCATTTCTTACACGATAACTTTCTAAATGGATCGGCCTTAATGAAGATATTTTTTCTTTATCTAAGTTACCTCTAAAAACCATATTAACTAAATTACTACGCATCCACAGTTCTGCAGCTTCTTTATTTTCACTAAATCCTTTTATAGAACCTTCTTCTTCTAGCTTTCCAAAAACACGTTGTAATGTTTCTAAATCTATAAATGAGTTAGCTCTTGCTCGTTGTCTAGGCCTGATACCATTATGCTTTAAAAGCATAAATAGGTTTACAAAAATATTATCAATATTTACAGCCTTGGCATCTCCTGCGTAGATAAGCTCATTTCTAAAAAGACTTTCTTCTTTGTTTAATTTTATTGCCATAACTATAATTGCATTGTTGCTATACTCAGATGGTTTTGTGCATCCTTGCTAATTTCATAAAACTCTAAATTATCTTTAGTTACTACCACTTTGTTGTATGTTAAGTTTTCTAAAAGATTTTTAAAAATAGTTAACTCAACAAATTTCCCTCTTATGTCATTTAAAGACGGACTATATCCTTTCTGAATGAAATAAAGCATTTCAAAAAGATCTAGGGAGATTACTAACTCTATATGAGTTTCTTTTTTATGTCTAAAAATGAGACTATCCGGTTCATATTCTAAATATTTCACAAGATGATCTGTACGACTAACAAATAATTCAAAATCATTCAAATCAAATAATCTAAACGATTTACTAAAAGGATCTTTAATCTCTGAAGAGCTTAACACCAAGTGCTTTTGCCATATCGCTTCATTTTCGCAACCTTCATTCATTGAAATAGCTTTAGAAATAGAAGATTTCAACTCAATTAATGGACTATGTGGAACTTTACTGTAAAGCGCTTTAAAGATTTTCTTTAATTCTGTTCTGTTTCCTTCCTTTTTAAAACCTGTCCAACTACAACCTTTATAAGGCATAATCTCAATAGTTCTAGAATAGCCGCTAGATACATTCTCCAAAGCAATTGTTTTCAATCCTTTTCCTTCTGACTGAACTATGTTTTTTAATGTATCTGAACATCTTTCAGTAAATGCTACAGAAGACATTAAATCTGTACTTAAAAATGTTATTACTTCTTCTTTAGTCTCCTCACGATTAGTTACATATTTAATTACAACTTCTGATGAATCTATTGAAGCATTCAGGGCTTCATAAAAACTTAACAATGATTGATAAGGTAAACGTTTTTGATAATTACTGATACGTCCTTCAAAATATTGATGTCTTATGTATGTTTTTTGGATTGTCTTAATTTTATTAAGTAATTCTTCTGTTTGCTCGTGAGCAGGAACCCAAATTTTATGATTATTAAAATCATCTAATAGGTTAAATTCTCTATCTGAAAACTCTAGATATTGTCTATTTACGTGTTGCCCAAAAAATAAATCTCTATCTAAATTTGGTATCGCTACGTTTCCAATATCTGTTTCTCTTAATAGTTTTATAAGCCTATCATTATCACCCGAATCTTCATAATCTGAATTTGTAAGATTGAAATAATATAGTTGCCAATATTCTTCAGGCCTATTTTGAAGTCTCGTATAGACGTCTTCAACTTCTTCACAACTATAATCTCTAGAAATCATAAATGCAATGTAAGACCTTAAGTCGCGCATAGTAACGTGTAATTCTCTTTTTAAACCAACCGTACGTAATAGCCATTCCATTCTAGTAATGACTTCGTCACCAGATGCAGGATCGTTTAATGAATCTACATTGTATTTTATAAAACATTTGTTAGCTATAGAGCAACCTTCACATTTATTCCAAAGACTTTTTTTGGTTAGTGCTTTTACTTGTTGTCTAAACAAACTAGGCTCTTGTCCATCTGTAGAAGTTATAGACCTTAGGTTAAGATTTATAATCATTAAACCTGGTGGTAAATCAAAATGTCCTTCCTTGTAAAAATACTGATCTATAGTATCGTGCAGTGACTTATATTTTTCTGAAGTTTTTAAAAACTCAACTAGACGTCCTTCGTTTATTGCAATTACACGTCCTTGTTTTGCATCGTTAAAGTTTTTTAATCCTTGAAAAGGATTGAAAAACGATTCTAATACTTCGTTGTTAATTTTACCTTCCTCATCTTGAGAACCATCATAATTACTTTCGAAAGGTGTTCCATTTACATCAAACTTGGCACCATTTTTATGCCCAAAACGTTTCAAGTTTTTTACACTTGGATCATCTTCTATTTTTCTAATAAAAGCTGTTTTTCCATCTCCTGCGTTTCCTGTTATAATAATAAGTTTAAATCTAGCATCTAGAATATCTGGAATTAATTTTCTATCTAATTTAGATGGCGAATAGGTCAATTGGTCATAATTGGAACCACGATCATTAACACGAGTTCCCCAGTTCCCTGATTTAGATTGACTATATAATGAATTAATATAATCTACTATATCTATACCTTCTACATCTAATTTATGCTCTTTTAATCTATTAGTATTTTCTTCGAATGATTCTTTTAATGCGGAATAAACTCGTTCGATATTACCTTCATTAAAATTACGAGCTCCACCTTGCCAAAAAGTTTCATTTATCAAAACTTGATTATCCACTTTGATAATTATCTTAAGCTTATCCCCAAATGAAATTGACGTTTTATAACGTGTAATTGTTTCCTTAAATTTATTTAATGAAGAATGAACCGTCTTCCTAATATCACTATAAACAGCCATTTCATTTAATAGCTTAATCCTTGTGCTATCTTGGCCTATAATAACTTCTGTATGGTATAATTTACTATCCTGAACACCTTGGTTATTCGTTTTATTTTCTTCTAGAAGATTGTCTTCACCAATTTGCTGAAGGTTTTCCAACATTTCTTTAGCAGTTGCAAAACGAGTAGCTGAACTCGTTCCTATAGATTTTAATAGGAAATTTGAAAAAGCTCCCGAGATCCTAGCATTAAACTCCTTTGGGTTTGTTGGTGCCTGACTAACGCTAGGTACTCTAAATTGAGGCCAAGGATATTTTTTAGTGACTAATTCATACAACGTTATTCCTAATGCAAAGGTATCTGCAGAAAAATCCCAATTGATATTATGCCCATCTAATAAATCTGGTGCTAAATATGGATTAGTGCCTACATACGATTTGTCATTTTCTTTTAATGATGCTACATTAAAATCAATAAGCACAAAACGTCCTTTGTTATCCCAAATAATATTTTGAGGTTTTACATCTCTATGTAATATTGGTTTTTCTCTAGTCTGAAGATATTCTAAAGCAGAAAGCATTTCAGTAGCTAACCTATAAACGGTAGATATAGATAAATTTGCATCTGTTTTTATATATGTGCTTAAGTTATCTCCATCTAAAAACTCTGTAGTGGTATAAAACTGATTTTGAGGTGTTTTACCATTCCAACTAAATTTTACGATATGTGGATGATCTAATTCTATCAAGGCATTATACTCGTCTAAAACAGAAGTGATATTTACACTTTCGTGAAACAACTTTAAGGCGTAATCACGACCTTGTAAATCGTGTTTTGCTTTAAAAACTCTTGAATACCCACCACGACCTAAAATTTTATGAATGATATAATCTCCAACTTTGTCGCCTTCTTTTACTTCATAAGTATCTGTGGATTGGTTAGCACTTGAAGTTGTGTTCTTAGTTTGCTCTTTAGTAGATAATTCTACTTTCAAAGATTCTTTAATGAAATTTTCAATTTCTTCAATACTATCTAAACGTTTGTCGCTGTTTGTTAGTACTGTTTTCAAACAAATCTCATCAATCCATTGCGGTAGTGAACCATTTTCTGCGGATGGCAAACGATCTTTAGGTAATGTACCGCCAAGTTTATCTAACTCAAAAGGGCTTTTTATAGGTTCTTTTCCTGAAAACAACCAAGAAATTAAAACACCGAGTGAATAAATGTCTGAAGCTCTTGATGCATCTTTTGCTATAAGTTCCAATGGATGATATGGCGAAGCGTTAGACTCGCTTATGGTATGCATTACAGTATAACCATTCTCATTATGATCTGTAAAATAAGACTTCCCAAAATTACCTAAATACGCATAACCATTATTTAAAAAGATATTTTCTGGGTTAATATCCCTATGAAAAATATTCTCTTTGTGTGCTGCTTTTAAAGCACTCATTACATTTTTAAGAATTTCTATTTTTTCATCGAATGTAAAAGTTTTTCCTCTTGCAGCTGATCTTAAAGAGTCTTCTTCCATTAAGTCTGTAATCTCGTAAAATAGATGGTTTTCTTCATCTACTTTAAACTCTACAGGAAGAATAAATGGATTAGACCTTATCTTTAAAAGTGCATTGTATTGGTTTTTAATACTTTCTTCTCTTGCCCGTAATTCTTCAGGAGATAAACCTACTACTTGTAAGGCATATTCTTTAACACGTTTGCGTATGTTTGAGGTTACATTTTTTGGCTTCACCAAATACTCTACATAATTGTCCGATTCTTGTTTTATAATCTCAACAATTTCATAGCCTTGTACTTCTTTTTTCTGGTCTGGAGATTTTTTATTCTGTTCTCCTATCAATAACTGAACAATATCATCTTGAACATCTACAATAGCATCTTCCCATTTACCTACTGCTTCAGGATCTGTTATATGATCTATTAACTTTTTAGACAATGTAAAAGTCATATCTGCAGCTTTCTCCCACATAATGGGTTGAAAGGAATTAGGATAGGACAATGTTACCAAATTATCTATCCAGGCTTTTCCATAATTACGATTAGCTTCTTTTAATTTTGAAGCTAGAATAGCTGTTTTTTGACGGTTTGTTTTTAATGGATTGGGTTTTTGCCTATCATTTACATACCAATAATCATCTGCGCCTTCAATTTGCCCTTTCCAGTCTTTATTCTCAATATTATACACTGCGTGAGGAGCAACGACTACTAAATCATATTCCCAAAACTGTGTACGATTGTTACGTGGATTAGTAGAAGCAATCTCCACATTAGGAATTAAAAAGTAATTATCTGGAAGCTTGATTTGTAAGAAGTCAAGCAAACGTTTTTCTCCAGCATTTACAACTGAATCAAAATATGGTGGTTTAATTATTTTTCCCATTGTTCTATTTCTTTTTCTACTAATGCGATTGCTTCTTGTTCTTTTTTAAAAGCTAAATACCTGAAGTTTTTAAATTTTTGAATTTTTTCAGAGATTTCTGAGATCTCGCTTGATTCTGGAATTAAAACAGGGACAGTTTCTATGTGAAATGGTTCAACTCGTTCTATAACCGATCCATATTTTAAAGACTGAATATAATCCTTTACTATAGGGACATTTAAATATGCGTATAAATAAAATAAGTCAATATCTGAATCTCTCGCTTCAACTCTTATTATATCTTGAGATCCTAAAGCCATTAACTCTTCATATTCTTTAGAAATTAATTTTGTATCACCTACTGTACCAGCACAAGTCAATAATATCTGATTTTCTTTTAAAGATTGTTCTTCTAAAAAAGGAGTTCTCGTTTTTGATAAATATTCGCATTTTGAAAATGGATTTACTTTACTTAATTCTGAACCTTTAATGTAAGGAAGACCAAATTTTTTTTCGACTTTCACTCTTTTAAAAATACCAGGACGTGTAATTTCAACACCTAATTCTTTTAGAGTTTTAATGTTAACTCCAGTTGATTTAATACTTTCTAAAAGTGTAATTCCTTTATTTATGTACGAAGGAGCATCTATCCTCTTTTGATAATTACTTGCTAAATTAGAAATGTGAATAATATTATTTTTGCTAGCTATTTTTTTAGAGGATTTTATCAATACTTTTTCAATCAAGCAAATAGACTCCTTAAATAGCAAACTTGACTTCCCCTTTAGTTCGGATGCTTCACAAATAAGGTTGTTGATTTTTAATTGAAGATTGTTTGGGAAAATTGGAATTAGCAAATCTTTAATATGGTGTGGTTCAATATGTTTTACAACACCTCCGTAACTAGATTGAACCAGTAAACCATTACCGTATTTTGATGTGAGATAAGCATATATAAAACCTGCCATCAAATTATTCTTTATCTTTCTTGGGACTACTCTAATTAAATCGTGAGTAGCTACTTTCCCTACAAAATCATCATTTGTAAAGACAGTATTACCTAATGTACCAGAACAAGTAATTAAAGTCCAGCCTTTTTCAATCGCCAGTTTTGCTTTATTTTTAGTATATTTTTTGGACACAAATTTTCCACCATCAATGTTGGACTTAATCATATTGGAACCAGTAATGTAGGGCCAACCATGTTTTTCGGACTCAACATAACTTCTTTTAAATATATTTCCAGAGAATATATCTTCACTTTCTTCTGATAAAGTTGTCAATGGATATGGTGAGTTTTTTAGTTTTATTTTAGTGAGTGGACCATCGCTTAAATAGTAAGAAGCATCTAATCGTTCTCCGGATTCCTTAAACCATTTATGTTTTACTTTGAGTGTTTTCATATAATACTAGTTTATAAATTCTTTATATAACAAAGTAATTGCAGTTAGGTCATCATCTAGCTTTTTTATTTTCTCTTTTCTTATTTTTAATACTTTTTCTCCGTTTTGTTTCTTAGTTAGATATTTTGCTTCTTGATTGAATAGAATTTCTGCTCCGTCATTATCTCTCAAATAAATAGGGTTACCTCTTCTGTCTTTACCAAGCTTTTCAGCAATAGCCATAAAAACTTCATAATCTTCATCTTGCTCTTGTGCTATTTGCCTTTGATGTTCTGTTTTCTTTTTTAAATATAATAATGATGCTTGTACACCAACTTGAGGTAAAAAGGCTTCTACAGGAAGGTCTATCGAGGCTAAAACCTGGAAACGATCTAAAATCCATTCTCTAACTGCCAGCATATTCGGGTTTCCTAATATGCCATCAGGAAGGACTATAGCCATTTTACCGCCATCTTTCAGGAAATCGTAACAAGCTTCAATAAATAAAACTTCGGGTGCTGTACTAAACTTACTCAAGTAATATCGAGAAGCAATTTCTGTTTCTACTTTTACTTTAGCACCAAACGGTGGGTTTGTAAAAATCATATCAAACTTACCACGTGCATCTGTACCGTAAGCATTCTCAATATCTTGCATTTCGCGTAAGCTGTTGTCAATAGCAGTATTGATTTTCTCAACTTCTGTCGGGTGTTCCCAAAGCGGATAGGCCAAAGAATTAACGTGAAAGATATTTGCGTGACCATCACCACCCATTACCATATTCATACGAGCAGCTTTCTTTAAATCTGGATCAAAGTCAAAACCAAAAATGCTATTTTCTGCATAGACTCTTACTTTCTCATTTACCTCTGGGGAATTATATTTTTCTTCTAAAAATGGACCTTCTAAATCTGGAAACATTTCTTTTGTGATTTGTTGGCGCACGTGATCTAAAACCATAACCAAAAAACCACCAGATCCACAGGCAGGATCAAGAACACGATGGTGTTCTTTGGGATTCAACATTTCTACCATACATTTTACAATGTTACGCGGCGTAAAAAACTGACCTGCTTCTTGTTTTAAAGTATTACTTACAATAGTTTCGTAAGCCATACCTTTAACATCTACAGAAGCATCTAAAAAAGAATATTTTGCTAACTCTCCTGCTATAAAAGCCAAACCTTTATCTGTTAGATCTATACTTTCATTTCCTTGGAATACCTCGGAAAAAATATCAGCATTTTTTAATTCTTCAAAAAGACCTTTAATTCTTTTAGCTACTGCTTTTCTTCCTTCTTCTGAGTTTTGTTCCTTAACACCAACCCAAAATTTACGACGGTAGCTTTCGCCATCAGGCAATTCCATAAAGCGACGTTTTTCATCATACAGCTTACAGAATATTAAATTTAACAGTTGCCAGAAGGCATCTTTTTTACGTCCTTCATTACCATAAATATAATCGTGAGAACGTTTAAAAACCTTTATTAAGGAATCGTTTGCAGGAGTACGTGTATGCGAGCGATCTGCACGTTCTAAGTCTTCTAATGTTTCTCCTTCTCCAGGAAAATCTGATAGGTCTGTAAAGTCATAATCAAAACCAATAGCGTCGTCTTCCTTTTGTAAGAAGTTGTAGCTAGAACCATTTGCCCATAGCCCAAACTCACAACTTTCTACAGCTGCCATTGCATTTTCAAGTGTAGCTGTAAGTCCTTTCTTTTTGTCGGTTACTTTAACTTTATCATCTTGTACAATAGCGATTCTAATAATAAAATCTTGCTCGTGTGGTTTTCCTTTTTCAAAGATGACCAAATTTACTTTTTGCTTTTTAGTTTTGCCAGTTTCTGGATCTTCATACTCCACGGTAAAGTCACGTTCCATATCATCTAGATCAAAGCCGTATTCTTCGTTAAGCATTAACATGACGGACTGTAGATTAGATTCTTGAGCTTTAGTTTTCTTGACTTCTCCTGAGAGAATACATACTAGCTCGTTATCTTCTAATACAATTTCTTCTTTACTTTTTATATCTGTAGCCATTTTGTAAAACTGTTGTTTTAGTTTAGTTGGTTTATTATATTTTGTATACTTTCTAACACTTCTTCGTAAGAAAGCATCTTGTGGGTTTCTATAATTTGATTGATGAGGATACTGTGTTCTTTTTGATCTACAGTGTCTATCAATATTTGTTTAATCGTTGTTAAATCATCTGGATATTCTTTTAAAATTTCCGAAACATCAATACCTAATAGTGTAGCACCACCTTTTACTGTTGTAAACTCTTCGGTATAGATATCCTCGTAATGATTTACAGCTGCTCTCTCTTCATTAATGGATAAATAATTCTCTAGAATAAAACCAATATCATCAGCATCTTTATTGCTTTTATGGTTCCGGTCTTTCCAGGCTGTAATTTTTAGTAAAAATATTCCACTTAAAGAGGCTATCTGTATTTCTATTTCTTGATCCACCTTAACTTTTAGTGAAGCTTCTTCTGCCGCATCAAAACCCAATACTGACATTGCAAAATCTTCATCTGGTGGCCAGAATATTTTGCTATCTTGTTTCATTATATCACCAAAAGGAACAATATCTAATTCAAATTTTCCTTGATATATAAATCGTTGTTTTTGATCTTTATCTTTAGTAAAATTCTCAAGTTTTATAATATCTTTTTCAACCTTTTGCCATTGTTCCCAATTATTAACAGTAATGGCGATATCTAGATCGTGTGTTAAGCGACCTGATTTCTCGTTATGCAATTCCATTACGATATCTCTTGCAGTAGCACCAATTACAAAAAAGGAAATGCCTGCTTGCTTAAAATATGCGGTAAGCTCAATGAGAATAGGCTTCAATAATGGATGCGTAAATTTGTCACTAGATATATCTAAGCTCATTCTCTAGTATTTGTTTAGCTGTTTCTATGTTTCTACCGAAACCGCTATTAATTAAATCGGCATATATTAATAAAGCTGGTGCTGTTTTTTGATTTTCAGAGTCGTTCTTCCAAAATTTTTGTAAAATTTCTACCTCTCCATTTTCACTAGGAACCAGTTTTAACGATCTTGCTACTTCAGATAAGTCTAAATCTGTAAAAAGAGTGAATTTTTCTGGTCTTAAATTCTCTGTTAAAATTGCTCCTCCAGGTTCACCTCCCCACAAAATATAGCCATTATTAATATGCGTATTAATATTTCTCCATTGTTGTTGATAATCTTTATCTAAAAAACGCATACGCTTTCTTAAAATGCGAGGTCTTATCACGGCATTGTATTCTACAATCCAACGTTCTAGTAATTCGTTTTTATTTTTTAAAACACGCTTATCACCAGTCTTTAATAGGTAATTTAGGTCTTCTAACTCCGCCATCACATTACTAACAGACCCTATAGAAACATTTGCTTTTTCTGCAATTCTCCTGTATGAATATTGTAAGTTTTCTGGCTTATATAATAATTGGAATACTATTTTTAATCCAGCCTCTTGAAAAGCACGAGATTGATTTGTCTTTTCTTTTTTAGCTTTCTTTTGACCTTCTATAAAAATAATAAGTTCATTACATTTGATAAATGCATTCCCTGCAGTGTCCATATAGTTTATACCTCGCTCCTTTAGTTCTTCTGTTGCTTTTTTAGAAATATATTCTGCAATTAAAATAATAGGCCTATTACTATTATATTTCGCCTCTTCAAGTTTAGACAAGATTAAACCTTGATTTGAAGTTCGCACAGTTTTTTTTGCTTCCACAATAAATTGTTCATTCTTGATACGTAAAAGTGCATCATAGTTAGGTCTATTACTATCTATTTCAATAGGAATATTAATTAATGTCTCTAGCTTAGAGACAGCTTCATATATAAAGTCATTATTTCGATACATAGGACTAGGTGTTCATTATTTTGCAGTGTTCAGTGACAATGAACACTCAAATATAATGAACATTATTAGTAAAACTAGTATTACCTTCAATAATTCTTTAAAAATCACAATTTAACTAAACGGTATCAATTTAAATTACGGTTTTCCGTAATTGGATAAAATTGTTTAAAATAAAAAGAATGTTAATCGTTTTATTTATATGATTTTATCGGTATTGTGTCGGTGTTGTGCACTATTTTCTCTTATCTATTTTGTAAATAAGCACTTGTGAATGTTCAACTACGATTGTCTTTACAATTTGCAGAAAAACTGATCAAGTTGAACATTTCCCGCATCCGTGATCTTACACGTTCTCCATATTTTTCTTGGAGTTCTTCTGCGTTGAGGTTGGTTGTGATATGTGTAAGGATGTTTTTTTGTTTAAATACTTCATATCTTGAGATGAGTATTTCTCCCATTACATTACAATCTTTACCATAATGTCTGCCAATATGTTCTACGCCTAAGTCGTCAAAGCAATATGTATTGTGATCGCTATAATCTTCAATCATTTTAAAACCAATACCATTGAACCCAAACACTATATTCCTGCAAGGAATAAGTGTGTAGGATTTTTTGTGTGGAACTAGATGTGGTAATAATCGCATTAAAGTCGTTTTTCCACAACCAACAGGACCAGATAAAAGGATGCCTTTATTGGTGTCGACATCTAGTTTCTTGCAGTATTCGTGATCCTGGATAAAATAGCTTGCTAGTTTGAGTAAGAGCTCGTGGTCGTCTTGGTAGATTTTAAAGTTCTTGCCAAATAATAGTTTTCCTTTTACGTCTAGGTAGGTGAGGATTTTGGGGAAATCATAGGTGATTTCTTTGCCGTTAAAACTTCCTAACTCAAATTGGGTAGCGCCTTCGTAAATGATACTGGGGTTTTTTAAATTATATGTGCTAGTTGTTTTTGTCATTTTGGAGTTCATTTAATATTCAACCCTTCCGTCACTCGTTCCTCGTGCCACCTTCCCTTGGCAAGGGAAGGAGTTAAAGCGGTTGGTCATAATTTTTATTTCTGATTGTATGTAGATTCCCGCTTTCACTAGAGCGATGGTTGTCTCGAATTTGGGACTGTCGTTTTTCTGTTTTTAATTCTGCAGCTTTTAGTATCCAATTTTTGGCCGAAGCGTGCCAATCTTCCATTTTAATTTTGCCACCTATTTTCCAACCATTAGCCTGGTAATGGTTATAGAATTTTTGTGCTTCCAGTTCCGGTGCCTTTATTTTTTTAAAAAAGGCTATAACTTCTAATTCATTTTTTGGAAGCTCCAGTTTATAACTGTTTTCTATTTGTTTATACTGTTTATTAAAAGGTACCAATGCTTGTCCTTGATTTGGGACAGATAAGTCCAGCGGTTGTACTACTACTTGTCTTGCATTTGGGATAGTAGATTCTAATTGACTTTTACTTTTCTTCTTGGGATTCCCGCTTTCGCGGGAACTAAAGATGAGCATCTTAATCACGGATCCTTTAAATGGATTATGCGATGGTTCGTAGATGAGGTATTTGTAATGGTGTAATTCTTTGGTGCATCTGTGATAGGTAGATTTAGAACCTATCTTGGATAAACGCATTACCTCTTCCCGGTTTACATGGAAACCGTCGCAAAAGCGATTGTAGTTCCATATTTGGAAAAACGCTAAATACAAACTTATGTGCGTTGGATTGAGTCTGCTGTCTTTTGAAAACTGACTAAATACTGCGTTGAGGTGCTTGATATAATTAACTTCTGCCAAAACATTTCTTATGAAGCGACACGATTGTCTTTGAGTACTTTTAATATTTCGTCATACTCATAGAGTATAATGCCTCCAATTTTTGTGTAGGGTAGTGTACCGTTGATTCTAAAGTTTTGTAATGTTCCTGGACTTACTTGAAGCATTTCCATTACCTCTGCAGATTTGAGGTATTTCTTTGGTGTGGTTTTAGGGTTTTCGGTAATTAGTTTTTTTAGCTCTCCGAATAATTGCATTTTAAAATCGTGGAGGTCGTCTGTAGTTAAAATTTCTGTTGCCATTGTAGAATTTGTTTTAGTTATAGCTACCACCTCTAACTTTCGTTATTAATGGCAGCTATTAATGAGATTTGACTTTCGTTCTACAAAGCTGGTCTTTTTTGTGTTATTTTTTTCGGTAGGTATTCGGTACTACCGAAATAATTTAACAGTTATGAAGTGTAATTTTATGACCATACATATTGTGTTTATTTAGCGTTATCAAGGTCTATGCGTTTTTCAAGACTCCTTTTTAATTGGTCTAAAAACTTTGTGTTGTCTTTTTCTCGATTCTTGATTTCGGCATAGGTTTTATAAAAATTGTTGAGTTTGATGTCAAACAAGGTCGCGCAAACTTCAGCCATTTTACTCAATTCTGCTTGTCCGTTTCTTATGGCTCCGGAACTATGCAAAGCATAAATTAATTCTACTAAATCTGTTTTTGTTGCGGTCCATGAGAGTCCGTTGAGAATTGCCGGACTTGTTTCTTGGACCGCTATATTCTCATTTTGGATGCGTAACGATTTAAGCTCGCATTGGTAATAGTTAGATAATAGGTCATAACTAATTACTTGTGCAGCTAGATTATCGTGACTAGTAGAAAATTCAGGATCTATAAAATAATGTAGCGTGTCCACAGGAAAGTCTAGTTTGTCTTTACCTCTTACAAAATAGATATGGTCTAATGATGTACTAGAATATTTTGTGTATTGAAAGAATTCTAAATTTCTCATTTTATGTTGTTCTAGTTTGTCTATCCTATTTCTGACATAATCGATTTGCATAGATATACTCGCTGTAGGTCTTTCTGAAATAAAACGTCTTACTTTGGAAAAGAATTTAATATGACCATTAATAAACGGCTTAACCACTTTAAAGAATTTAATTTCTTCTTCTTGACTTATAAAACAATCTGCAGCTTTTAGTCGCCGTCTTAATTGATTCAGTGTGTCTCTAGAGAGATTTAGGCCTGCATTTAATTCCTTTGGGTTTGTTAAATTAGACTTTTCGAATTGTTTTATTTGTTTTTTGTAATTCTTGATGATTGGGGCTATGTACTTCATCGACTACGTTTTTGATATAAATTTAATTAAATTGTAGAAAATTTTCTACAAAATAATAAAAAAATCAAACAAATAAAATTTAAATCTATTATCCTCTTTTTTTAAATTTCTTTTCTTTCTTTGATAAAATATCTTTTAATGCATTCATATCTGAACTGATTTTATTTTCTAATACTCTGGCGTAGATTTGTGTAGTTGCGATTTTTGTATGTCCTAAAAGTTTGGAAACTGTTTCGATAGGAACTCCGTTGGATAGAGTAACTGTTGTTGCAAATGTATGGCGTGCCATGTGAAAGGTTAGGTTTTTCTGGATGCCAGCAAAATTAGCGACTTCTTTAAGGAATACATTTAGTTTCTCATTGGATAATACTGGTAATAAAGAATCGTTTATCGCTGTACTTGGATGGTCTTTGTATTTATTTACAATATCTAATGCTTGCCCTAATAGTGGTACCTTAACAACGGTATTCGTTTTTTGTCTTTTGGTTCTTATCCAATTTCCTCCATCCATTCCTAATACTAAATGATTAGGAGTTAAATTCATAATGTCTACATAGCTGATACCAGTGTAACAGCTAAATACAAATAGATCACGAACGCGGTCTAGACGTTTTGAAATAAAAACTTTTTCTTCCAGGCTTTTTAATTCGACTTCAGAAAGAAATTCTCTGTTGGTTTTGTCATAGGTCATTTTCCATCTAACAAAAGGATCTTTGTTAATCCATTCCATATGATAGGCGAGTGTTACGATTTTTCGTAATCGCTGAATATGTTTCATTACTGTGTTGTTGCTTAGCGCTTTTTGATGTCCAACAGGCCAGAGGTTGGATAGGTAGATTTGAAAATCGGTTAAAAACTCGTAATTGAGTTGCTTAAGATAGATATCGGAAGTCTTTTTTTTCTGCAGTAAAAATTTCTTGACATAGTTTTCTGTGATTCCGAAGTTCCGGATGGAGCCAGCTGCAAGTGTATTTTCGATTTTCTGATTGTGGTACTCTAAAATATTATTGAGTGTTTTTCCGTCATCGTCATTTTCACCAGTGTACTGTGCTTTTATTAATTGTGCAGTGATAAGCTCTCCTTTGAATTTAAGGTCTTGGTAGATTTGGAAGAGTAGGGTGTAAGTTTCATCTAGATAACTATTGATTTGTCTAGCTTTTGCATTTGTGCCGTTCACACGTTTTTTAGTTACGTTCCAGTGGTCAACGTTGACCTTGCGTTTTAAACTTATATTGACACGTTTGCGGTCAACAGTTACTCGTGCATAGATTTCTGCTTCATTATTTTTTGCACGTGAAGCGTTTATCCAGAATAGGATAGAGAATGTTTTAGATGTTTTCATAGTTGTACGTCTTTAAGTGTTAAACTTGTTTAAGACGAAAGTCAAATCAACTATACTCTGGTTTTCGGGTCGCGGTCAACAGTGTTGACCGCGGACATTACTTGTTGACCGCGAGGTGGTCAACAGATATGAAATCATATCAAATTCTATGACCCCCTAAAAACGACTAAAGCTTGTAAAATCATAGATTTTACAAGCTTTTGATAAGAATTCTCATTCTTTAAAGTGACCTCGACTGGATTCAAACCAGTAACCTCTTGAGCCGTAATCAAGTGCGCTATTCAGTTGCGCCACGAGGCCATTTTTGTGGGTGCAAATATATTTCTTTTTAATAGAAACACAAAGCAAACTCAATATTTTATTTTATTTTATTTTTGTTGTAAAAATACAGCAATATAATAAGTGACGTACAGATTGCTTTTAAAGAGACTACAGGTGATTATTACTTGTCTGATTTTTAGTCGTTAAAAGACTATGACCTTCGTTTTACTAGGAGCGTAAAAGAGAAGAAGGATGAAGTGTAATTAGAAAAAAATTAATCTAAAGCATTCTTAGTTACGTACACTTTCCAACCAAAAACAGCCATTTGTAGTTTAGATGCTTTACTTAAATCTAATTTTTGCTTCGTAAAACTAGGTAATAAAGCTTTGTTAACCTTAGCTAATATTTTAAACGCTTTCTTTTTCATTATTGAAAAGGATTTTTTTTTTGAATGACAAAATTATTGCTTTAAATATAGGTAAACAAATATTCTTTTTCTTATAAATAGTAAAACCTATTCTAGACTAAGTCTTACTATCTGATTAAATATTAAAGTATGGAGATAATAAATTCAATTAAAGTGGTTACAAGTGTCATCATAATTTTAAGGGTTTAGTTGTTAATAAAGGGGTTCGTTTTTCTTATGTTTTTTAAATATATATGTTTTTTAAACCATGTTCCAAGCGATTTATAGAATAACAATGAAGTTGCATATGGTATTATAACTAAAAAGAGGATTAGTGTTTTTAACTGTAATATGTTTGTCTTGAATTGTGTTTCAATGTGTAGCTGTATATGGGTTTTATGTAGTGGTATTGTAACTATTCAAGGGGCTTTTTTAAAGGTTTTTATAAGCCGAAGGCTTTTATATAACAAAACAGATGGTATTTTTCCGTTTTCATCTTTATTCTAGTTTTTAAAAGGTCAAATTAAGATCCTATTTTTCTGTGTAGATTTTTTTCTATAAGTGTTAAAGTTCTGTATTTCGAGAGGTTAAAATCTACTTAAAACCAAACGGATACGTACTTTTACAAAAAATTCCCCCTAATGAAAAAGTATTACATGTTATTGATATGTTTCGTTATATATCAATTTTCCTTCAGTCAAATTGTTATCAATGAAGTCGATTGCGACACGCCAAGTACTGACGATAAAGAATTTATAGAACTTAAATCAGCTACACCCAATTTTCCGCTAGATGGTTATGTATTAGTCTTATTTAATGGAAATGGAGATTATAGCTATTTTGCTTTAGATCTAGATGGTTACCAAACAGACCCAAATGGTTTATTTTTAATAGGAAGTGATACTGTAGAGCCTTTTCCGCAATTACTTATTTCGATAAATACCATTCAAAATGGTGCAGATGCGGTTGCTATTTATTTAGGAGATGATTCTGATTTTCCACAGGACACTCCTCCAACTACCACAAATTTAATAGATGCTTTGGTTTATGATACTTCCGATTCCGATGATATTGAACTAATGGCTGCCTTAGGAGTTACAGAACAAATAAGCGAAGGGTCTAGTAACAATACAAATTCCATTCAACTTCTTCAAGATGGTTCTTATGTGTCAACAACACCAACACCAAGAATGGTTAATGATGGGGCAGGTGTAGCTGTTACTGCAATTAGTATGTTTACAGATCAAGAAATGTATAATGAAGGAGATTCTTTTGATATCGTTTTTTCTACGGAAGAAAACGTAACTGAAAATTTGACTTTTAGTTTTACATTAGATAATTATGGATTTAATGCTACCGATTTTTCAGGAGCAACAACCGTAACTATTCCTAATGGATCTAATACGGTAACAACAACTATAACTATTATAAACGACACTTTAGATGAAGGTGATGAAGAACCAATAGTGAAGTTTTCTACTTTAGATTGGCCTTATATTGCTAATAACAATTTTTTAAAACTAAGAGCTGTTGATGATGATTATACCATGGCAAACTTTGGTACACCTGCAAATCAATTTGATCCATTTATAGGAAATGTTACAAACACACAACCGGAAGGATATTATGATAGCTTACATGGTTTGCAAGACGATGTTTTGCGCCAAGCGGTACAAGATGTTATTGCCGAAGAAGGTGTGGTAAGAGCACAAACCTATGCAGATGTAATTGATATTTTAAGAGAAGCAGATCAAAATCCAGAACATAGTAATCAGGTTTGGTTATTGTATACCGAACAAGGTCGATCTAAGTTAGATAATCATACTGGAGGTAGTAGTACAGGTTTATGGAATAGAGAACATACCTACCCACAATCTCGTGGTACTTTTAAAGCTAGAGAAGGAGATGATATTGCAGATGGAAAAGAAATTTATTGGAATACCACAGCGGATTCGCTTCGTCATGGATATTCAGATGCACACGCATTAAGAGCGGCAGATGGACCAGAAAATAGCTCCCGTAACAATAAAAATTATGGAGACCCGCTTTTAGGAGGATATAATGGTCCAGGAAATACTGCTGGAAGCTTTTACGGAGACGTGGCTAGAAGTGTTTTTTATATGGCAGTTAGATATAATGGGTTAGAACTTGTTAATGGTTATCCAGATGGTGAAGATGAAGCAAACGATGGAACACTTGGAGATTTAGCAACTTTATTAGAATGGCATAGAAATGATCCGCCAGACGATTATGAAATGAATAGAAACAACGTGGTCTATACTTGGCAGTTTAATAGAAACCCATTTATTGATGAGCCAGATTTAGTAGAATACATTTGGGGAAATCAAGTAGCTCCAAATGTAACTTGGGATCAAGGATTGAGTATTGCTGAAGTGAATGAACTCCAGGTGCAAGTGTATCCTAATCCAGCGAAAGATGTCGTTTATGTTAACGGACTTTTAAATAAAGCTACAGTGGACGTTTTCTCTGTGGAAGGACGAAAATTAGAAAATTATACGATTACCGGTAATTCCGTTTTAAACATCAACCTTTCTAGTGGTATGTATTTGTTTAAAATTACCTCGGAAGGTAAAACAGCCATGAAGAAAATAGTGATTAAGTAAACTATAATTCTATAAAAAAAATCGCAAACAGAACGTTTGCGATTTTTTTATGCTTGGTTTTAACTAAAATATTATTTTTTGGTGGTTACCTGTATTACACCGTTTTTAGCTTTTTCGCCATATTTTCGTGTGTGTTTTTCTCCTTTAACAACATTCATGCTTTCTATAATGTTAGGATCCAGGTTTTCTAATTCTTCCCTTGTAGATTCTTTATTGTCTATAAATATTAAAGGGCTATTTTCTGCATCTGTAGAAATATAGAGTTTATTATCTTTCGTTTTTGTTTTAAAAACATTAATGTCATTAGCACCACCTTCTTCAACAACCCAAGTTTGTTCACTGTTTTTTCCTTGTGTGATTTCTTCCGTTATAAGGTTTCCATTTTTATCTTTCGTTGTAAATTTTACTTTCTCTTTATTTTCTGAAGCTTCCGTATTTAAATCAATAGTAGTAGCTTTTCTATGTACAGTTACTTTATGGTCTTTGTTGTTTTCATCTTCAACAATAACTTCCATATTTTGGTTGGCATTTTTTTCATCTTCCGTTAAAATAGTAGCGGTTCTTTTTTCAGTGATAACTATTTCATTCGCTTCTACGGTGCTAATAGAAATACTATAGTCCTCGTTATTATAGGTTATTTTAATGGGTTTAATAGCGTTATTCGAATTAGAGCTAAAATTGGTTTTCATCTTTTTAGAACTTGCTTCAATTTTAATCGCAATAATTTCATTTCGATCGTTTCTTTGAATGTTCTTAAAGTCCAGAGTTACATCTTTCATTTTAAATTCCGAAATAACTTTGTCTAATGCCGCATCCGAAAAATCCTTACTAATTATAACGGTTTCAATAGCTCCAATCGTTTGTGTGAAATTAGAAGTATTCGAATGCAAGTAAACTTCTCTCGTATTAAAGCTCATTAAAAACAGCGTTAATACCGGTAATACCAATGCATATTTTAATGCATTTAATTTTCTAGATTTTGATTTGTGTAACATAACGATTCGTTTTTTTATTAATGAAGTGTAAAAATTGTTGGTTAATGCTAATGATCGGTTTGCAATGCTTGTTTTAAGTAAAACATACTCGTAACTCTTTTTATTGCTAGAAAAATGTGCGTTTTTATCGGCAATAAATTCTAGATTTTGCTGTATTTCTTTTTTGTAAAACCAGATAAACGGATTAAACCAAAACACAACAGTCGCTAATTGTATAAAAAGGATGTCTATAGAATGAAATTGCTTTGCATGCACTTTTTCATGATTAATAATATGTTCTAATTCTGTAGGACTAAACGGTTTCTTATTATACACAATAAAGTGGAAAAAAGAGAAAGGAGATAAAGCTTTTTCGGTTTCTATATATACAAAGCCATTGTGTTTATAGGATTTGTTTTTACGTAGTAAACAAAACAAGGAAACGAATTCTAAAAGCAGCTTGAAGAAAAAGAAACTCGCGCCAAGAATGTAAATACTACTTAATATTACTAAACTATAGTCTTTGGTTGCGTTTGCAGAAAGATTTATATTTTCTGTAATAGAAGAAATAGCAATGCTAGTATTTGGATTTTCTAGGTAAATAGGAATTATTAATCCAGGTAAACCAATGGTGGCTAGTAATCCTATGACTAAAAACCATCGGTTGCTTTCAAAAAAAGTTTCCCGTTGCAAAAACAGTTTGTAGCATAAATAGAATAGGGCAGTAATAGCAGATGCTTTTAAAAAATACTCCATGCTTATTTTTTTTGTTCAATTATAGATATAATCTCTTTTAGTTCTGCAACACTTATTTTTTCTTCTTTAGCAAAAAAGGAAACTACATTTTTATAAGAGCTGTTAAAATAGTTGTCTATGGCCGTATTCATAAACTTTTTTTTATACGCTTCTTTAGTTACAATAGGAAAGTATTGATGCGTTTTTCCGAAGGCATTATAACTAACATAGTTTTTTTCTTCTAAGTTTCTAATGATGGTAGACAGCGTATTATAGTGTGGTTTTTCTTCTTCAATTTCCTGTAATACATCTTTTACGAAAGCCTTTTCTAGCTTCCATAAAATGTGCATAATTTCTTCTTCTTTATTGGTTAGTTTCTGCATCAAAAATATATTTTCGTTCCTATGAAAATAGGAATCTAATTTACTCTTTCAAATTTACAACTATTTTAGTAGTTATACAACTATAAATACAGTTAATCAACTAAATTTTAAGTTTTGTTTTTTCATTTAGAAGAAATACTATCTTCGTAAAAAAAAATAAATATGAGTATTGCTTTTCTAATTTTGGGCTTTGTTTTATTAGTAATAGGAGGAGAGTTTCTAGTTCGAGCTTCGGTTGCTTTATCTTTTAAATTAAACATATCTAAGATAGTTATTGGTATGACTGTGGTTTCTTTTGCTACTTCAGCTCCAGAATTACTAGTAAGTTTAAACGCAGCGCTGTCTGGCTCTCCAGCAATTGCAATAAATAATGTGGTAGGTTCTAATATCGCAAATATTGGTTTGGTGCTAGGTATTACAGCTATAGTTGGTGCTATAGGTGTCGATAAATCTTTTTATAAGGTAAATTGGCCAGTAATGATGTTGTTCTCTATTGCGTTATATTATTTTCTTTGGAATGATAACCAACTAACAGCAATAGAAGGTGCAATCCTTTTTACAGCTTTAATTGTATTTGTAATCTTTTTAATTAGAAGTCAGAAAAACGCGGAAGTTTCCGAAGAAGTAGATGATGCTTTAGCAACCGTTTCCAATTTTAAAATGATTATTTGGTTACTTATAGGTGCTTTGGCTTTATACTTTGGTAGTGAATGGTTGGTAAAAGGAGCTACAGAAATTGCAACACAACTTGGAGTTAGTGAAGCAGTAATTGGTGTTACTATGATTGCTATTGGTACCAGTGTTCCAGAACTAGCAGCGTCGGTAATTGCCGCAGCGAAAC
The DNA here is from genome assembly GCA_947502495.1 of uncultured Flavobacteriaceae bacterium. Taxonomy (GTDB): domain Bacteria; phylum Bacteroidota; class Bacteroidia; order Flavobacteriales; family Flavobacteriaceae; genus Oceanihabitans. The sequence continues at coordinate 45,589 of CANNAC010000010.1, forward strand.
AAGAAAAAGCAATCTCTTTAGGAAACTTAATTGGTTCTAATATTTTTAATATTGGTTCGGTACTTGGTTTGACTTCTATGATTAAAACCATTCCGGTAACAGAGTCTTTAATATTATCTCGCGATATCTTTTGGATGCTAATTTTTGCTTCTCTAGTTCTAGTTTTAGCATTGCTTCCAAAAAGACATGAGATTAATAAAATTAAGGGATTTGGTTTGGTAATGCTTTACGGTATTTTTATCGTCTTAGTGTTTAGAGGGAGTTAAGGAGAGGTTGGTTTACTACTTTTATTCTTCTTTCTTGTTGTAAATTTATAGATAGTAAAGGTTAAAATTAGAAAAACAAAGCATGTTATAATTCTAAGTTTGGTGTTCCCTTCTGTTTCATTTTTTCCAAACGGAGCAACAGTAGTAAGTGATGATGCAATCGCTTCCATAGCTCCTATTATAAGTCTACCTTTTATATCATCAAAAAAGCTGCCATTACCAATTGCTGTAAAAAATCCATGTAAAAAACCTGCTAAAGGTATGCTCAATAAGAATCCGGAAATGGAAGATATGATTAGTTCTGTTTTATTTTTTAGTATAATAGTTTTCATTGTTATCTGTGAACTTTAAAGAAATGAATTCGTTTTAAATAATTATATCAGCAATAAAACGAAGTTAAAAAAAATCTCACAAACTAAAGAGCATAAATTACTTGCATAAAAAAAGGCTATCTAAACAGACAGCCTTTTTAATGGATATAATTTAAATAATGTAAATTATTTATTAGCTAATATTTGCAGACTTTACCGTCTTAATAATTCTACCAGCAATTTTATATGGATCTCCATTAGAAGCAGGTCGTCTGTCTTCTAACCATCCTTTCCAACCTTTCTCTACTGTAATAATTGGAATTCTTATAGATGCTCCTCTATCCGATACTCCGTAAGAAAAATCGTGAATAGAAGCGGTCTCATGATCTCCTGTTAAACGTTGGTCATTGAACTCTCCGTAAACAGCGATGTGTTCTTTTACAACTGGTCTAAATGCTTCACATATTTTTTCGTACGTTTCTTTACTTCCACATGTTCTTAAAACAGTGTTAGAGAAATTAGCATGCATTCCAGATCCATTCCAATCCATATCTCTACCTAATGGTTTTGGATGGTATTCAATATAATAACCATATTGTTCTGTTAATCTATCTAATAAATAACGAGAAACCCAAATTTCATCACCTGCTTGTTTAGCCCCTTTTGCAAACAATTGGTATTCCCATTGCCCAGAAGCAACTTCTTGATTAATTCCTTCAAAATTTAAACCTGCATCAATACATAAATCGGCATGCTCTTCTACTAGTTTTCTACCATGTGTATGTAAACCACCAACAGAACAGTAATACATTCCTTGCGGCGCAGGATAACCACCAATAGGGAAACCTAAAGGTAATTGTGTTTTTGTGTCCATTATAAAGTACTCTTGCTCAAAACCAAACCAGAAATCATTATCTTCATCTTCAATCGTAGCTCTACCGTTAGAAACGTGTGGCGTACCATCTGCATTTAAAACTTCTGTCATTACTAAATAACCATTTCTTCTTGTAGGATCTGGATAAATTGCAACTGGTTTTAATAAACAATCAGAAGCACCTCCAGATGCTTGCTTAGTAGATGAACCATCAAACGACCAATTGTCTAGCTCTTCAATGGTACCTTGAAAGTTTTCATGCTCTTCCACTTTGGTTTTACTTCTCATATTCTGAGTTGGGAAATACCCATCTAACCAAATGTATTCTAATTTAATTTTTGCCATAATACTTCAAATTATATTAATAATATGTTTGCGAATATAATAAATTTTCATTGTTGCCTATAAAAAAATAGCCCCAATAGTTTCAATTTTATTAAATTGTTGTTAATAGCCCTATTTTTTTTAGGGTATTGTTTTTTTAGTAGCTAAAAATTGTAAATTTGTAATATAATTTAAAAATAAATTTATGTCCACCTTAAGATTTCATGCGATAAAAGAAACCTATAATAGAAAACCTGTTCTTATTGAAGAAAAGGAACGTCGTTCTTCTATTTTCGGAGCGAATGTCTTTAATGAAGACAAGATGCAACAATATTTAACTAAAGAAGCACTTAAAAGTGTGCAGGATGCCATTAAAAATGGTTCAAAAATAGATAGAGTCATTGCCGATCATATCTCTACAGGAATGAAAGAATGGGCTATCTCTAAAGGAGTTACACATTACACACATTGGTTTCAACCATTAACAGGAGCTACCGCAGAAAAGCACGATGCGTTTTTTGAGCCTGTTGGAAATGGTAGAGCAATAGAGAAATTTGAAGGCGGACAACTAGTACAGCAGGAACCAGATGCTTCTAGTTTTCCTAATGGAGGCATACGTAATACGTTTGAAGCGCGTGGTTATACCGCTTGGGATCCAACTTCACCAGCATTTATTTATGGTACAACGCTTTGTGTGCCTACTGTATTTGTTTCCTATACCGGAGAAGCTCTAGATTATAAAACTCCGCTACTTCGTGCGTTACAAGCCGTAGATCAAGCAGCAGTTGCCGTGTGTAAATATTTTGATAAAAATGTAAAAAAAGTAAACGCTTCTTTAGGTTGGGAACAAGAGTATTTCTTAATCGATCTTGCCTTGGCTAATTCTCGTCCGGATATAGTTTTAACTGGTCGTACCTTATTAGGACATTCTCCAGCAAAAGGGCAACAGTTAGATGATCATTATTTTGGTACCATCCCAAATCGTGCAATGGCATATATGCGGGACTTAGAAACCGAATGTATGTTACTTGGTATTCCCGTGAAAACAAGACATAATGAAGTGGCTCCTAATCAATTTGAATTAGCGCCAGTTTATGACGAAGCAAATCTTGCTGTAGATCATAATTCCTTATTAATGGATGTGATGGATAAGATTGCTGCACGACATAATTTTAAAGTGCTTTTTCATGAAAAACCATTTGCAGGAGTAAACGGTTCTGGGAAACATAACAATTGGAGTTTAGCTACAGATACCGGAGTAAATCTTTTAAGTCCAGGGAAAACACCAATGAGTAACCTACAGTTTTTAACCTTTTTTATTAATACCATTAAAGCGGTTTATGATAACGAAGAACTTCTTCGTGCTGCAATAGCATCTGCTAGTAATGATCATCGTTTAGGGGCAAATGAAGCACCTCCTGCAATTATTTCTGTATTTATAGGAGAGCAATTAACGAAGACATTAAGTGAACTGGAAAACGTTACTAATGGTAAATTATCTCCGGAAGAAAAAACAGATTTAAAATTGAATGTCGTAGGAAAGATTCCAGATGTGCTACTCGATAATACCGATAGAAACAGAACTTCTCCTTTTGCGTTTACAGGAAATAAATTCGAATTTAGAGCCGTAGGATCTACAGCAAATTGTGCAAATCCAATGACTGTTTTAAATGCGATTGTTGCAAAACAATTAATAGCGTTTAAAGGAGAGGTAGATGCCTTAATTGAAAAGAAAAGCTTAAAGAAAGACGAAGCTGTCTTTAATATACTAAGAGAATATATCAAGAAATCTAAAAATATTCTATTCGAAGGAAATGGCTATGGAGAAGCTTGGGAAAAGGAAGCTAAAAAACGTGGATTGAGTAATAATAAAACGACTCCGGAAGCATTAAAAGCCAAAATCTCCAAAAAAGCTATCGATCTATATGGCGATTTAGGCATTATGAATAAAGTAGAAGTGGAGGCGCGTTACGAAATAGAAGTAGAGCAATATACCATGCGCTTGCAAATAGAAAGTCGTGTGCTTGGTGATATCGCAAGAAATCATATTGTGCCTACCGCAGTGAAGTATCAAAACGTTTTAATAGAAAACGTAAGAGGACTTAAAGAGATATATGGTGCGGATTTTAAAAAGTTAGCCAAAGAACAAATGGTTTTAATTGAAAGCATATCGAGTCATTTAGAATCTTTAAATTCTAATGTTACTAAAATGACTAATGAACGTAAAAAAGCGAATATGCTAGAAGACATAGAGAAGAAAGCGGAAGCATATTGTTTTAAGGTAAAACCGCTATTTGATGATATTAGATACCATTGCGATAAGTTAGAGTTATTGGTAGATGATGAGCTTTGGCCGCTAACAAAGTATAGAGAATTACTGTTTACAAACTAGACATAAGTCTTCATGAATATAAAGGTCGCTTTATTAAAAGCGGCCTTTTTTATGGAGCAAAAGTTAATACTTTGTATTTGGTCTAATATAACTCACATGTCAACGAATACTTTGGTTAATAGAAGTTTAGTCTCTTTGTTTTCTTTACTTTAGCAGAGCTATTAATCAATAATCAATTTAAAATGAAGAGGCTTTTTTTAAGTGTCCTTATGCTCATGGTTGCGACTTTTATATTCTCGCAAGCTAGTAAAGAAAAAAAGGAACAAGATTTCAAAAAAGATTTAGTACAGACCGAACAAGTGGTTCAACATAAATATTAACTAGTTATAGTTAGTGGGTAACTCTTGGAGTTATTTTGTACTAATTTAAGTTTTTAAGTATTTTTAATAAAGACAAATGAACTTGGTTCATTTGTCTTTATTGTTTTAAATTAAATCCATATCTATAAAAAACCTGCCAAAATGATTTCAAATTTTAAACAAGTTTCCCTAGTTCTATTCCTGTGTTTTTGTACTGCTCAAGTATGTGCACAAATCCAAAATGAAGCGAGTAAACAAACAAAAGAAAAATCGCATACCTTTTTTTATAAATATAGAGCAGATAATGTTTTTACTGCTGCTTTAGGTACCGCAGTAATTAATGGAGACTACCCAGATCCGTTGTTCGAGTTTTATGGACAAGTAGGTTATAAAAGATATATTAATCCGTATGTGAATGTGAATTTCACCTATAACAAATTTAACCTAGCGCATAAAAATATTAGTAATAATGGATACATGTCTTTTGATCTTAATGTAGAAAGTACCATTATGCCAGATCGTTTTTTTACTCCTTTTGTTTTTGCAGGTGCCGGACTTAACGCGTCTAATTATTTTGAAGCAACAGGGATGAAAATACAAGGAGGTCTTGGCGTAGAATATATAGTTATGGCAGATTTTGGTATAAAACTGTTTACAGATTATAACCATACTTTTTCAGATGAATTAGATGGAAAAGTGTTTGGTGATGCAAATGATGTGTTTTGGAGAATTGGTTTTGGACTCAATTATTACTTCGGGAATTCTAATAAAAAGGAAAAAATACCAAGTAACGAACCAACAATTATTAATTCTAATCCAATAATTCATAATTAACTTAAATACAATTCCTATTTTTGTTGCTCAAAATAGATTCATGAGCCAAGATGTAAGTAAAAGATATGCACAAAGAGGAGTTTCTGCTTCTAAAGAAGATGTGCATAACGCTATAAAAAATATAGATAAAGGTTTATTTCCAAAAGCATTCTGTAAAATTGTTCCAGATTATTTAACCAATGATGATGATTATTGTTTAATCATGCATGCAGATGGCGCAGGAACAAAATCATCATTAGCATATATGTACTGGAAAGAAACAGGAGATATTTCTGTTTGGAAAGGTATTGCACAAGATGCTTTAATTATGAATATTGATGATTTGCTTTGTGTTGGAGCAACAGACAATATTATGCTTTCCTCTACTATTGGAAGAAATAAAAACCTAATTACAGGCGAAGTGCTTTCGGCAATCATTAATGGTACCGAAGAACTTATTCAAGACTTAAAAACCTTTGGTGTTACTATCCATTCCACAGGAGGAGAAACAGCAGATGTTGGTGATTTAGTTCGAACTATTATTGTAGATTCTACAGTAACCGCAAGAATGAAACGTGCAGATGTTGTAGATAATGCAAACATTAAACCTGGCGATGTCATTGTTGGTTTAGAAAGTTTTGGTCAAGCTACTTATGAGAAAGAATATAATGGCGGAATGGGAAGCAATGGCTTAACTTCTGCAAGACACGATGTCTTCTCTAAATATTTAGCAGAAAAATACCCGGAAAGTTTTGATGCTTCCGTACCAGAAGATTTAGTGTATTCTGGAAATATAAAATTAACAGACGCGGTAGAAAATTCTCCTATTGATGCAGGGAAATTAGTGTTATCGCCAACAAGAACCTATGCGCCAATTATTAGTGCAATCTTATCGAAATATAATAGTGATAGTTTGCACGGAATGGTACATTGTTCTGGAGGAGCACAAACTAAAATACTTCACTTTATAGATAATCTACATATTGTAAAAGATAATATGTTTGCGGTGCCACCTTTATTTAAACTTATTCAAGAACAATCTAAAACAGATTGGAAAGAAATGTACCAAGTTTTTAATTGCGGACATAGAATGGAATTATACGTAACTCCAGAAATAGCGGAAGATATTATCGCTATTTCAAAATCCTTTAACGTAGATGCTAAAATTATTGGTCGTGTAGAAGCTTCCGAAGAGAAAAAGCTGACTATTAAAAGTGCATATGGTGTTTTTAACTATTAATACATTTATAGATACAAGAATGATATTAAAAGTAGTGGATTAATGAGTTTTGAGAAAAAAGCACTGCTTATTATTTCATTACTATTGTTAGTTTGTAATATCTATATAGTTTCTGTTTACACGATTTTTGAAAATAGAATAATAAGATTAATTAGTGTATTCCTTTACTTTTTATTATTCCTTTATTTTAAAGGATATAAAAATAAGATCATATGGACGGTTTTTATGTGCTTTTTAGTTTCCGATTTTTTCATGCTTTTTTATGAAAATAGCGTCTACAATAAACTAACCTCAATATTTTCCATTATTGGCTATTTAATCTTTTTGAGTTACGGATTGAAAAAAGTGCAATTGCGAAAAGTAAATAAATTACTGATTGCCTTTTTTGTGTTTATAATCTCTTTAAATTTCTTTTTTCTAGACCAATTAATCCGTTTTATAGCATATAAATTGCACGACGATGTACAGCAAATGTTACTCTATATCTATGGTGTTGTACTTATCTCGGCCTGCGTTTTTGCAGGGAACTACCATTTCACATCTAATACTACAAAGTCTATGTTTTATATGTATTTTATTTTTGGCTTTGCACTTTCCGATTTCTTTGCTGTACTCGCATATTATTTGAATTTTGACCTGTTATATATTCCCGAAATATCTTTTTACCTTTTTGCTTATTTCTTTATTATAAGATACGCTATTCATGATTATGAAGAGGAATATGTGGTATTCGACAAATAACAATAAAAGCTACTTCTTGCCGTTTTCTTGTTAAAAACTGTTAAAAAGATTAAATACTTTGTTGAAGTATTTAAATTCGTATGCTATTAAATATTACACATGAAAAAAGTTTTATTCCTACTACTCGTTTTTGCTATTCAATTTACTTTTGCTCAATCCGATTCTACGACTGTTGATGTAGATACTACCTTTAGAGAGAGTTTTCCTAAATGGAAAAACAAAAACATTGCTACTCTAGATGTAAGTGAGGTGGCTTTTGTGAATTGGAATTCTGGAGGAAGTAACTCCATTTCCGCATTATTAGGTATTGTTAGCCAAGCAAACTATAAATTCAAACACTTTTTTTGGAAAAATAATATTAATATCCGCTACGGAATTAATAAACAACAAGAACAAGAGTTAAGAAAAACGGAAGATATAATTGAAGTTAATTCTAGTGTTGGCTATAGAAGCGATAGTTTAACCAATTGGTTTTTTACTTCTAGATTTAATTTTAAAACACAGTTTACAAACGGTTATACCTATCCGAATACCACAAATGCAATTTCTAAAATTATGGCGCCAGGTTATTTGTTTTATGGTGTAGGAATCGAATATGGTAAAAACATAGAAAAATTATCGGTTTACTTTTCACCAGCAACTACTAAATCTACTTTTGTTTTAGATCAAGAATTAGCTAACGCCGGAGCATTTGGTGTTAAGCCAGCTATTTTAGACGAACAAGAAAATGTGATTAAAAATGGAGAACAAGTGCGAAATGAGTTTGGCATTCTAATTACAAATGCCTACGAAACAGAAATCGCTACCAATGTTTATATGAAGCATGCCGTAAACTTTTATACCGATTATCTTAATGACTTCGGAAACATAGATGTAGATTGGCAAGTAAATCTAGATTTTAAAGTGAATAATTACATTAGAGCGAATCTAGGCTCGCATTTAAAGTATGATAATGATGTGAAAAATCTGATGGCTATTAATGAAGTAACGGAAGAAGAAGAATATGTTGAAGAAGGAGCCAAAGTACAATGGAAACAAATTCTAGGTATTGGTGTGGTTGTCGATTTTTAAGGTATGCTATTTGCGCTTAAGTAGTTGTAAAACTCTAAGTCTTTTAATTCCTTAATTTGTTTGGTGTAGCCATTTTTAAGTAAGTAGATCGAATCTGCAGTATCGATAATGTCTTTGTACATATGATCGGTGATGATAATAATTTTATGCTGTTTTTCTTCGGTAATCAGACTTTTTAGTTTCTCCATATAAAGTGGTGCGATATGAGAAAAAGGTTCATCCAATAAAATAATTTCACTTTTACCTTTTACTATTAAATAGGTTTCTACTAAACGACGCTCTCCACCAGAGAGCAAATGAATCTTGCTGTTTTTATATTTTGAAAAACCTTCAAAAGTAGCCGTGAAAGATTCCCAAGATACCTCTAAGATTTTAAAAATGGTTTTCAGTTTTAAACCCTTCGAAACAAAATTGTATTGCGGTAATAAGCTAACGTTTTTAGCTAAGTACAAAGGTTTAGTAATTGGTTTGTTGTCTATTCTTACTAGTTTGTATTTGGGTTGTAATGCTCCAAATAGTATTTGTAGTAAACAGCTTTTTCCGCAACCATTACTTCCAAGAATAGCAGTTACCTTTCCTGTTTCTGCTTTCAGATAAATTCCATTTAATAATAGTTTGTTAGAAAAAGAAAGCTCTACATTATCTATCTCTAAAATCATAGTATTGTTTTTGCTATTAGAAGAAAGCTAATCGATAATATAGCATCTATAAGAAACACGCAAGCATATAATTTAAAAGTAGAAATACCTGCGTTTTTGTAAAATACTAAATTGTTTTTTGCTTTTGTTTCTCGAATATAATACCATAAAAATATGGTGAGAAGTAGTTTTAGGAATACAAGAACAGCAATATTACTTCCTGCCAAAACATTAATTATAAACGACCAAAGAAGGAACGGTTTGTAAAAAATAAAAATAAGTTTTAGCGATTTCATGCCTCCTAATTAAAGCGTTTTTTTGGGTAATGTTAAAGATATTTGGAAAGGTTTAACAGTATGTCAAGCAAAACCTTTTATCAAAAATATAAAAATAAGAGATACAGCACAGTCTATTAAAAATAAGAAACAGAGTAGTTTTAGGTTCGAAACACCTACCATTTTATAAAAGCCAATTCTTCTTCTAACGCTGGCATCTTTTAGTAATAACCAAAATAAAATCACTACAAATAGCTTGGTTAGAATAGTAAGCATAAAGCTTTGACTTATTATTAAAACAATAAGATTTATAGTAAAAGACCACAGAAATAGTGGTTTATAGTAAGCAAATATTCCTTTTAGCAGTTTCATGAGTACTATTAAAACGCAAAAGGGCACGAATTATTTTCATAACAATATTGCTAGTCTATACACTATATAAAATCCATAAATTATCGTATTTTTGGCATACAATTTTTTAGAAGATAGATGTTAGATAAATTACAAATAGTAAAACAACGTTTTGATGAGGTTAGTGATTTAATCATTCAACCAGATATTATCACAGATCAAAAGCGTTATGTAGAGTTAAATAAAGAATACAAAGACTTACGCCTTTTAATGGATAAACGTGAGCAATATATAGAGTTTACAGAGAATCTTGCTGAAGCGGAAGCGATTATTGCAGATGGTAGCGATGCCGAAATGGTAGAGATGGCCAAAATGCAATATGACGAAGCTAAAGAAGGGATTCCTAAGTTAGACGATGAAATTCGTGTACTATTAATTCCTAAAGATCCGCAAGATTCTAAAAATGCAGTAGTAGAATTACGCGCAGGAACTGGTGGCGATGAAGCGAGTATTTTTGCTGGAGATTTGTTTAGAATGTACACCAAATACTGTGAAGGTAGAGGTTGGAAAGTAGATACTGTAGATTATAGTGAAGGGACCAATGGTGGTTTTAAAGAAATTCAATTTGAAGTTACTGGTAATGATGTGTACGGAACTTTAAAATTTGAAGCTGGTGTACATCGTGTTCAACGTGTACCACAAACCGAAACTCAAGGTCGTGTACATACAAGTGCTGCAACTGTTATGGTATTTCCAGAAGCCGAAGAATTTGATGTAGAAATAAATCCAAAAGATGTACGTATCGATTTTTTCTGTTCTTCAGGACCTGGAGGACAATCGGTAAATACAACCTATTCTGCAGTGCGTTTAACACATGTTCCAACCGGATTGGTAGCACAATGTCAAGATCAAAAATCACAACATAAAAACAAAGAGAAAGCATTTAAAGTATTGCGTTCTCGTTTGTATGATATGGAGTTGGCTAAGAAAAACGAAGAAGATGCTGCTTTACGTGGTACGATGGTAACTTCTGGTGATAGAAGTGCTAAGATTAGAACCTATAACTATTCGCAAGGTCGTGTAACCGATCATAGAATCGGATTAACACTTTACGATTTACAAAATATTGTAAATGGGGATATTCAAAAAATTATAGACGAATTACAATTAGCAGATAACACCGAGAAGTTAAAAGCTAGTGACGAACACCTTTAATAATAAGCCTCTTTTTGAGGCTTTTTTAATAATATTCCTGCAAGGTTTTTAGAACCTTGTAGGTATCAAAACAATAGTTTCCTCTGTTAGAGGATTAAGGAGGCGCATGACAACACAACAACTTACTGCTCAGATCCAAAAAAAGAAATCCTTTCTATGTATCGGATTGGATGTCGATTTAAATAAAATTCCGAAACATCTTTTAAAAGAAGAAGATCCCATATTTGCTTTTAATAAGGCTATCATAGATGCCACACATCATTTATGCGTTGCCTATAAACCGAATACTGCTTTTTATGAAGCCTACGGATTGAAAGGTTGGAAAGCTTTAGAAAAGACCATTAACTACTTAAACGAAAAGCATCCAGAAATTTTCACCATTGCGGATGCAAAACGTGGGGATATTGGTAATACAAGTACCATGTATGCTAAAGCTTTTTTTGAAGACTTAGCGTTCGATAGTGTCACTGTTGCACCGTATATGGGAAAAGATTCTGTAGAACCTTTTTTAGCTTTTGAAAACAAGCATACTATTATGTTGGCATTAACTTCCAACGAAGGTGCTTTCGATTTTCAGACCAAACAAGTAGAAGGAAAAGAATTGTATAAGCAAGTGTTAGAGACTTCTAAAAACTGGAAAAATTCAGAAAACCTAATGTATGTGGTTGGTGCTACTAAAGCAGAATATTTTACAGAAATCAGAAAAATTGTTCCAAATAGCTTTTTACTTGTTCCAGGCGTTGGAGCGCAAGGAGGAAATTTACAAGACGTTTGTAAATACGGAATGAGTGATACTATAGGTTTATTAATAAATTCTTCAAGAGGAATTATTTACGCTTCCAAAGAACTAGATTTTGCAGATGCAGCAGCAAATAGTGCCAAAGAACTGCAAGCGCAAATGGAAGTGATTCTATCATTGCGAGTAACGAAGTAATCCTTTTAAATGAAGCTAAAAGATCAACTAGGAAGAGAATTATGTTTAGAATCCGTTCCTAAACGGATTGTTTCCTTAGTGCCTTCGCAAACCGAATTGCTCTATGATTTAGGTTTAGAATCTTCTATTGTAGGTATTACTAAATTCTGTGTACATCCAAAACATTTACTAAAAACAAAAACGATTGTTGGTGGTACAAAGCAAATAAATCTGGAAAAAATAAAAGCCTTACAGCCAGATATTATTCTATGTAATAAAGAGGAAAACACAAAAGATATTGTGGGTGCTTGTAGTGCTATTTGTGCGGTTCATGTTTCCGAAATTGAAAATGTTTCCCATTGTGTAGAAATGATTCAGCAATATGGAGAAATATTCAATAAGAAGGAAGAAGCTTCCGTGATTTCAGAAAAAATTCAAATCAATTTAAAAGATTTTCAAAATTTTATAAAAGACAAACCAACTTTAAAAGTGGCGTATTTCATCTGGAAAAACCCTTTTATGGTTGCAGGTAAAGACACCTTTATTAATTATTTATTACAATTAAATAAATTGGTAAATGTATATGCCGTTTTAGGAAGGTATCCAGAAATTGAAATGCAACAAGATAAAGATGTAGACGTGATCTTTTTGTCTAGTGAGCCATATCCTTTTAAAGAAAAACATATAGAAGAATTACAAGCGTACTATACTAATGCCAAAATACAATTAGTAGATGGTGAAATGTTTTCGTGGTATGGTTCTAGACTAATGAAGTCTTTTAGTTATTTCAAGAAGCTACATGTAAGTCTTTAGTGTACTTTTTCTTGTATATCACTTCTATAAACGGTACAGCTTTTTTATCTGTAGCTCTTAGGTTTAATAACTTGTTTAAATTTGGTTTTATTTTTCCGACTTTGCAAAAATGTGTGCTCATAACTTGTTCTTTATATATAAAGTACGAGTTTTTTGTGCATTTGGATTTTAAGCAAAGGTTAAATAAAAGATAAATTAAGAAGTTACAGAATGTGATGTATCTCTAGATAGGTATTTTAACTTGTTTAGTTTGCCTAAAAGTTTAATCGCTCTATATTCTGAAATATCACTTAATGCGTGATCTGTTTGTCTGAAATTATAAGCTTGCTCGATAAGATTTTTGTATTTCTTATCGAGTTTACTTTGGTGCTTTTTTATTAAATCATTGTTGTTCATGGTGGTAATTAGCTATTAGTCAATTAAATATACGTTATTTATTGACAGCTTAAACATACTTTTATTAAATTTAACAAAAAAAGTTTCTTTTAAATTAAGCGTTCCATTTCCAATTTACATCTTCTAAATAGTGTGTTTGACTTGCAAATAAAAAGCCTTTGAAGAAATGATTCTTCAAAGGCTTTTTATGTTTTAATAATCTAATTTTCTAAATATCGAAGAACCAAGATTAATCTTGTAAAGCAAAAACCTTACGTAATAAATCTGTAGTTCTAGAAGCTGTTTTACCTCTAATTTCTTTTTCTTCTACGGCAATCATTTTATAAACCCCATTTAAAGCTTCACCGGTAACATAGTCTGTTAAATCTGGATTCACATTACTAGTAAAAGGAATCGCATTATACTTGTTAATTAAATTAGACCAAATTTCATCTGCACCAACTTTGCTAAAAGAGTTTTTAATCACAGGATTAAATTTAGCATATAAAGCGGTTTGTGTTTTGCTGGTTAAATATTGCGTAGCGGCATCATCATTACCAAGAAGAATGTTTTTCGCATCTGCAAAAGTGATGTCTTTAACCGCGCTAACAAAAATAGGAGTTGCTTCACTTACCGCATCTTCTGCAGCTCTGTTTAATACTTTTAAACCTTCATCTGCTAAACTACTTAGCCCGATATCACGTAATGCTTTGTCTACTTTTTTTAATTCTTCAGGTAGTACTATTTTTACTAAGTCATTTTTGAAAAAACCATCCTTTTGTGTTAGTTTGGTAACTTGTTTGTCAATACCAAGATCTAAAGCTTGGCGTAAACCAGAACCAATTTCAGATTCAGATATTCCAACTTCTTCTGGCAATTGATCTATTACTTGTTGTAATTCTGCACAAGCAGTAAAGTTTAAAATAATAACTAAGGCTAAAATTTTACGTATCATATTTTTTTTGTTTTTATTTAAGCGGTTAAAGATATAATTTAAAGTGCTGCAATTGCTCCATTGTTATTTATTATTTCTGCATCTATAATATTGGCGTCAAATCCGCTAAAATTGGCAATATCATTTTCTGTGATTTGAATGTTGTCTTTTTCTAAACTCGTTTTGTTTTTTATTTTATTTACTATGTTTATGCAATAATTTTGATTTGTAAAAAACGTAGTTGTGTTTTTTAAGGATGGCTGCGGAGGAGTTATGATTAACTTAGAATCAAAGGTGTTGTTTTTAATTGTTGCATTACTGAAAGCTCCGAAAACACCAAAATATTTAAAGTCTAAAAAAGTGTTATTAGTAACCGTTAATACGTATGTGTTCTGTTTTTCTAGCTCATAAGGAATAGAAGATCGAATACCTATATCTGCATTGTTAAAGGTGTTGTTTTCAATATTAACATTCCCTAATTCATTATAAAATAGTTTTCCTTCTTTTTCAACTTCTTTGGTGTATTCGTTTCCTTTAAGGTAAACTCCAGATGCAATTAAATCTACATATTTCCAAACAGATTCTGGAAGTTGGGATTCTTGCAAAAGATCAAAATCATAATTTACAGTATTAAAAACATTGTTTTTAATTAAAATATTAGATATTTTCTTTCCAGTTTTAAAGTCTTTACGAGCTACATCAGGGAACCCATAAGTTATAAATACTCCCGTTCTACTATTATGAACTGTAGCGTTTTTGATTACTACATTTTCTGTTTGTTCATTGTCTTGCTGTGTACCTATAGAAAATGCTCTATTCGCATTATATAAATCCACAGTAACGTTGTTTATCGTTACATTTTTTGCATTAAAAATAGCTAAGCCATTCATGGTTGGGTCACTAATAGCGCCTGCTGCTGTAAATTCAATTTTTAAATCGGAAACACGAATATTTTCTATTTGTTCGTAATTATTTTCATTATATGAGAAGTTACCATTTCCCGTTGGATGGGAACCTCTTATTACAATCAGGGCCCCTTGTCGCGTAGAAGCATTTAAACCATTGGATGTCGTGGTAGATTTAAATAAGAAATTTTTTTCGTCAAACTTTAAAATTGTCTTATCGCCTTTACCATACATGTGAATATTGCTAAAGTCTATAATTAAATCTCTAAAATAGTAAGTCCCTTCTGAGAATTTTATACTACCTCCATGGGATGCTTTTATATCCAACATCATTTGCTTGGATAAACCGTATTGTGAAATATTATTAGGAACCTGGTTAGGTATCATTCCCCACCATTCTGGCTTAAAAACTTTTTGGTTGGTAAAAATAACATTTGGCTTTTGATCATTCCAATCTGCATCTCCTTTCGAAAAATGAAATATCTGATGTTTTCCTGCTTTTATTACTCCTTTAATTGTGATTGTTTGGTCTTCTTCAATAAGGAATTTTCCGTTTTCTGTAAATATCAAGGTTAGGTATTCTGGAATAACTAGGTTATTAGAGAAATACATTGGCTTATCGATAAGGATAATATTATCGTTTTCTGAAAGTTCTTCAGCAATTAATAAATCTAGTTCTTTTGACATTATAACTTCATTAGAAAATGTGAATCCGTTTAGGATTAAGAATAGTAATAATATGGCGTTTTTCATAAGAATAATATTTATAATTGAATAATTACAAATACTATTCCTGAAAAAGGATATTATGAATTAAATAGGTTTTATTATGATTTATTTGTGTTAAAATTATGATTTAATTATCATAATTGAATGATTAATGTTAAAGTAGTATTAAATGCACACTTGTAGCTTTTGTTCAGAGGATGATTTTTATCTGAAACTATGGCTTTGTAATCGCTACACTAAATGTAATAATAGAATAGTCTTGTTATTTGTTATACTAGTTAAAGTAATAGTCTTTTCTATTGTTTCAGCACATAGTAATTACGAAAAAATAACTGTTTTATTGTTATAGACCATTACCTTTCTCTTAATATGAAGTTTGATAGCATTAGCTAAAACTATTTTTTCTAAATCACGTCCTTTGGCTATTAAATCTTCAATAGCATGCGTGTGGGAAACACGAGCAACATCTTGTTCCATAATTGGTCCGGCATCTAGCTCTTCGGTAACATAATGACTGGTTGCACCAATAATTTTAACACCACGTTTGTATGCAGAATGATATGGTTTTGCACCAACAAAAGCAGGTAAAAAGGAATGATGAATATTAATAACCTTGTTTGGGTATTGACTAATTATTTTGCTAGATACTATTTGCATATAACGCGCAAGAACTATAAAATGGATACCAAATTCTTTACATAATTTGAGTTGCTGTTCTTCGGCTTCCGCCTTGGTGTCTTTAGTGACTGGAATATGATAAAATGGAATATTGAAACTATCTGCAATAGGCTTTAAAGTATTGTGATTACTTATAATAAAAGGAATGTCTACATCTAGTTCTCCAGAATTATAACGCCCTAAAATATCATACAAACAATGATCGTATTTAGATACAAATAATGCCATTTTGGGTTTATTTTCAGCAGAATATATGCGCCATTTCATTTTAAAACGATCGGCCAAATCTAGTTTGAAACTCGCCTTGAATGCTTCCGTTTTAAAAGAAGAAGTTTCAAATTCACCTTCTAAACGCATAAAGAAAATATCTTGTTCTCTATCTACATGTTGATCTATGTAAACAATGTTTCCGTTATTATTGGCAATAAAATTGGTGACAGTTGCTATGATTCCAGATTGATCCGGGCAATTTATAAGTATAGTTAGTTTTTTCATGTTTGTTTTCCGCGAAAGCGAGAATGTTTTATGTTTTATTTCCGTGAAAACGAAAACCTAATAAATATTATGCATACTAAATTACTCTAAAAATACGAGCTTATCTTTTTGTTTTTAACTTTTAGATAATTGCATATTATAGAGCGATATTTTTGAATATTCCGTAAATTGCGAGCCTAAAACAGATTATATTTTAGGAATGAAACATGCATTCCTTTTTTTTGAAATTATAGAAAGATATAAAATGAATGTTACATCTTTCAAATAAAAAGTAATATAAACCACAAGATGACACAAGCAACACCATACAAACCAAAATATAAAGTAAGAATAGTTACGGCAGCGGCCTTATTTGACGGTCATGATGCATCCATAAATATTATGCGTCGTATTATTCAATCTACAGGAGTAGAAGTGATCCATTTAGGTCACGATAGAAGTGTAGATGAGGTTGTAAATACAGCCATTCAAGAAGATGCAAATGCTATTTGTTTAACCTCTTATCAAGGTGGACATAATGAGTATTTTAAATATATGTACGATCTTTTAAAAGAAAGAGGCGCAGCACATATCAAGATTTTTGGTGGTGGTGGTGGTGTAATTCTTCCATCTGAAATTAAAGAATTAATGGATTATGGTATTGCACGTATTTACTCACCAGATGATGGTCGTGCGATGGGGTTACAAGGTATGATTAATGATTTAGTAGAGCAATCAGACTTTGCCGTTGGAGATGTTTTAAATGGAGAGCTAGATATTTTACCTTCTAAAAATGCAAGAGCAATTGCTCGCGTTATTTCTTCTGCTGAAAATTTCCCGGAAGTTGCAAAAGATACTTTAGATAAAATTCATATAAAAAATAAGAAGTCTAAAACACCAGTTTTAGGTATTACAGGAACTGGTGGGTCTGGAAAATCCTCTTTAGTAGATGAATTGGTTAGAAGGTTTTTAATCGACTTTCCAAAAAAAACGGTGGGTTTAGTATCTGTAGATCCTTCTAAACGTAAAACTGGAGGAGCACTTTTAGGAGATCGAATTAGAATGAATGCGATCAATAATTCTAGGGTGTATATGCGTAGTTTGGCTACACGTCAATCTAATTTGGCATTGTCAAAATATGTAAATGAAGCAGTACAAGTTTTAAAAGCTGCAGAGTATGATTTAATTATTTTAGAAACTTCTGGAATCGGACAATCCGATACCGAAATCATGGAACATTCGGATGTTGCATTATATGTAATGACCCCAGAATTTGGTGCTGCAACGCAATTGGAGAAAATCGATATGTTGGATTTTGCAGATTTGGTTGCTATTAATAAGTTTGATAAACGTGGTTCTTTAGATGCGTTACGTGATGTGAAAAAACAATATATGCGTAACAATAATCTTTGGGATATTCCACAAGATCAGTTGCCAGTATATGGTACTATCGCTTCCCAATTTAACGATCCAGGAATGAATACGCTGTACAAAGCAATCATGGATAAGTTGGTGGAGAAAACCGATTCGGATTTAAAATCGACCTTCCATATTTCAGACGAAATGAGCGAAAAGATTTTTGTAATTCCACCATCAAGAACGAGATACTTATCAGAAATAGCAGAGAGTAATCGTGCCTATGATAAAACAGCAAGAACGCAAGAAGAAGTTGCTCAGAAATTATACGGAATTTATAAAACCATTGGTTCTGTTGGAGATGTCGCCTTGAGCGCAGTCGAAAGGTCTTTTATAGGAAAACAAGGTCTTGACCAAGATGAGATTCTGAAACAAGTTCAGGATGACAAAAAGGATTTTATTAAAATGCTTATTGCTGAATTCGACCGCGTAAAATTAAATCTAGATCCTTATAACTGGGAGGTTATCATCGGATGGGACGAAAAAGTAAATAAATACAAAAATCCCATTTATAGCTTTAAAGTAAGAGATAAAGAAATTAAAATAGAAACGCATACCGAATCGTTATCGCATTTACAAATTCCAAGAATAGCACTTCCAAAGTATCAAGCTTGGGGAGATTTATTAAAATGGAGTTTACAAGAAAACGTACCTGGAGAATTTCCATATACTTCCGGATTATATCCTTTTAAACGTACAGGAGAAGATCCAGCACGTATGTTTGCAGGTGAAGGTGGACCAGAACGTACGAACAGACGTTTTCATTATGTAAGTGCAGGTTTACCAGCTAAACGTTTGTCAACCGCTTTTGATAGTGTAACGCTTTACGGAAACGATCCAGATTTACGTCCGGATATCTACGGTAAAATTGGAAATGCAGGAGTTTCTATTTGCTGTTTAGATGATGCTAAGAAATTGTATTCTGGTTTCGATTTAGCAAACGTTATGACTTCGGTAAGTATGACTATTAATGGTCCTGCTCCAATGTTATTAGGTTTCTTTATGAATGCCGCCATTGACCAACAATGTGAGTTTTACATTAAAGAAAACGGACTAGAAAAAGAAGTAGAAGCAAAAATCGCAAAAATTTATAAAGGTAAAACACGTCCGTCTTATAATGGCGAATTACCAGAAGGTAACAATGGTTTAGGTTTAATGCTTTTAGGTGTTACTGGAGATTTGGTTTTACCAGCAGACGTGTATGCCGAAATTAAAACCAATACCATTGCGCAAGTTAGAGGAACCGTTCAAGCAGATATTTTAAAAGAAGATCAGGCACAAAACACCTGTATTTTTTCTACGGAATTTGCATTGCGTTTAATGGGAGATGTTCAAGAATATTTTATCGAGAACAATGTGCGTAATTTCTATTCGGTATCCATTTCTGGATATCATATTGCAGAAGCAGGAGCAAACCCAATTACACAATTAGCGCTGACTTTATCTAATGGTTTCACGTACGTGGAATACTATTTAAGTCGTGGCATGGATATCAATAAATTTGGACCGAACTTATCGTTCTTTTTCTCCAACGGAATTGATCCAGAATACGCCGTAATTGGTCGTGTAGCAAGAAAAATTTGGGCCAAAGCAATGAAGCACAAATATGGTGCAAATGCAAGAGCGCAAATGTTGAAATACCATATTCAAACTTCGGGACGAAGCTTACACGCACAAGAAATTGACTTTAATGATATTCGTACAACGCTTCAAGCATTGTATGCTATTTATGATAACTGTAACTCGTTACATACCAATGCGTATGACGAAGCGATTACTACGCCAACGGAAGAATCTGTGCGTAGAGCAATGGCAATTCAACTCATTATTAATAAAGAATTAGGTTTAGCGAAAAACGAAAATCCAATTCAAGGTTCTTTTATTATTGAAGAATTAACCGATTTAGTGGAGGAAGCTGTGCTTTTAGAATTTGACAGAATTACAGAAAGAGGTGGTGTTTTAGGTGCTATGGAAACCATGTACCAACGTAGTAAAATTCAGGAAGAGAGTTTGTATTACGAAACGTTAAAACATAACGGAAAGTTCCCAATTATTGGTGTAAACACCTTCTTGAGTTCTAAAGGATCTCCAACGGTAATTCCAAAAGAAGTTATTCGTGCAACGGAAGAAGAGAAGCAATTTCAAATTAAAACTTTAGAAAGTCTTCATAAAGCGAATGATACGGAAGCCTTGTTGAAAGATTTACAGCATAAAGCAATTAACAACGAAAATATTTTTGAAGCTTTAATGGACGTTTGTAAAGTATGTAGTTTAGGAGAGATTACTGCTTCTTTATTTGAAGTAGGCGGACAGTATAGAAGAAATATGTAAGCAGAGAGCCGCTTTTCGTTTTTACGAAAAGTGTGCGAATCGCTTATCCCAAACTTGTTTTGGGATCTCAGAGAGTCTATTTTTTTGTTTTACGAAAAGTGTGCGAATCGCTTATCCCAAGATTGTTTTGGGATCTCAGAGAGTTCATTTTTTTTGTTTTACGAAAAGTGTGCGAATCGCTTATCCCAAGATTGTTTTGGGATCTTATTTTGGAATCTCAGGAAATCTCTTTTGGTGCATAACGAAAAAGATTAGGACAGAATTTTATAGAAAGAATAATTCTTTAAGTGAAGCGTTTGTCGTTCAGAGCATCGCGAAGAATCTCAAAAAAGCATTTCAATAAATTAAACAAAAAAAAGCGTTTCCAAAAGAAACGCTTTTTTTGCATCAAATAATAAAAATAACATGTCTATCAAACACACTTTTAAAGCAACCGTAAATTGGACAATTAACGAAGGAGAAAGCACACAAAACCCAAGAACCTTCAGTCGGAATCATGAAGTTTTAATAGATAACAGAAAAACACCATTGCATGTGTCTGCAGCAAAAATCTTTAGAGGTGACGATGCATTATACAATCCGGAAGATTTATTATTATCTGCTTTAACTTCCTGTCACATGATGTCTTATTTATACGTGTGTGCTCAAAATAATATAGAAGTGGTAAGCTATGTAGATCATGCAGAAGGTGATTTAGAAGTTACCCAAACAGGAAGCGGAAGTTTTAAAAGCGTACGATTAAAACCAGTAGTAACTATAAAGGATGCTAGTCAAAAAGCATTGGCTTTGGGTTTACATGAAAAGGCAAATAGTTTATGCTTTATAGCTAATTCGTGTAATTTTCCAATAGCGCATGAAGCAACAATACGAATCGCTTAATTATGTTGGTGTTAAAAACAGCAAAAATCATTTAATCACGACAAAAATGCGTATATTTGTGTAAAATGTCATGGTTATGGAAAATCACAAACTTCAAGATGCTATAAAAAATTTGGCAAATGAGCCAGAAGCTTTTTATAATTTGCACAATAAATACGATAGAATTATCAGTGTTTTAGGAGGTAGTTTGCAAGTTGGTCAAACCATATCCAATGATTTTGACCTCATAGAAATTACCCGAAAAGGTTTGCCTAAATCTGTAGTGCATACTATTAGTAATCTACTTGGTATTTCTATGGAAAAAATGAGTGCGTTAATTCATGTTTCCCACCGTACCATACAACGTAAAAGCGATATAGAGTTATTAAATGTATATCCTACAGAACAAATTTTAGAGATTGCCGAAGTTATTTCTAGAGGTATTGAAGTGCTTGGCACTCTAGAAGCATTTACTTCCTGGTTACACAGTGAAATACGGGTTTTAAACTATCAAAAACCTATAAGTTTTCTAGATACAAGTTTTGGTACTAGTTTAATTAAAGATACGCTTGGCCGTATTGAATTTGGTGTTTATTCTTAAAACCATTCTTTTGAAAATTTACAGAATAGCAAAAAAGCAATATCTAGAAGATTTATCTGGAGAAGGAGCGCGATTGTATGGTGGAAGATGGAATAAAAAAGGGTATCCCATGGTTTATTTTTCCGAAAGCTTATCCTTGGCTGTTTTAGAAATATTAGTACACATAGATTTTAAATTTTTAACGAATGATTTTGGTTATTTGGAAGCCGAAATTCCCGACAATCTAATCTCTCCGAAGCAAAAAGAAATCCGATTAGAAGAAAATTGGAGAGATAATCCGCCTTCTAATTACTCGATGCAGTTTGGTACCGATTGGCTTAAGGCAAATAAAAGCTTAGCAATGCAAGTGCCTTCTGCTATTTTACCAATGACAAATAATATTTTGGTAAATCCAAGGAATGTCCTAATCCAAGAATTGAAAATTATAAAAACAGGCGTTTTAGATGTGGATTCTAGAGTTTTTCAAAAAAAATAATCTAGATAAAATGCATCTTTTTTAAGAAGGTATCGTCTACTATATGAACATTAAAATCATATATAATGAAAAATACAGAATGTACTTGTAACTGTGATGGTTGCTCCAAAGGAAATTGTCAAAACTGTACTTGCGATAACTGCACATGTACGAATTGCAATTGTTAAGCTATTACTAATTGAAGAAAATAAGAACGCTAATTATGGTACATTTATACTACGATTAGCGTTATTTATAGTATATCCTTATGAAAACTCAAGATATTTGGGAATTGCATGCAGACGACATCAAGTATTTTATTTTAAGTAAAGTAAAAGATGCCGTTGTTGCTGAAGATTTGCTTCAGGAAACTTTCATTAAAGTGCACACCAAACTAAATACGTTAAAAGACCAAGACAAATTGAAGTCTTGGTTATTTGCTATAGCAAGATATACTGTTTTAGATTATTTTAAAAGTAAAAAACTAGTGTATGAAACTACAGATGAAGATTTTATTTTTGAAGAACAAAAACTAGAACATACCGAAGTCGATTGCTTACACGGTATCATTAAAAGCTTGCCTAAAAAGTATAGAGATCCATTGTTTTTAAGGGATATAAAAGGTGTCAAACAACAACAAATTGCAGAACAATTACACCTGCCATTACCTACCATAAAATCCCAGATACAACGCGGTCGTAAAATGATTGCACAAGGTTTTGTAGACTGTTGCGACTTTGTAATAAATGAAGAAGGTTATTTAGTTGGAGAAATCAAAGACAAAGCAGACTGTAAAATGTGTCATTAATACGTACCTTTGTGCAAAATTAAGGCGAGTTACTACGCTTTACAACTTACAAATTTACTTAGCATGTCCTTTAAAAAATTAAACCCAGTACTAAAAGAAGCTTTAGAAACCTTAAATTATGAAGCTCCTTTACCTTTTCAGAAAGAAATATTACCAAAAATAAAAGGAGGAGCAAATGTATATGGATTGGCACCAAAAGGTTCTGGGAAAACGACAGCTTTAATCATTGCCATCATTCATAAATTAAAAGCAGAAGCTTTTGAAGATTCTCCTAGAGCATTGGTTATTGTAAAAGACAAGCAAGCAGCATTAGATTTAAAAGAGGAGTTTGAGAAGTATATGAGGTACATGGATTTAAGAGTCTATGCAGCGTATGATGAGCAAACTTTAGATCAACAACGTGAGGAAATTTATTACGGAGTAGATATTTTAATCGCAACACCAAAACGCTTGAACAAGCTTTATTTTATGAATAGTCTGCATTTAGGACAACTTAAAATATTAGCTTTAGATGATGCTGAGTTCTTAATACGTAATAACTATCATAATGATGTTTTACGTGTTACAGAAAGTTTAGCAAAATGTCAATATGTACTTTTAGCCGAGAAAATGCACTCTAAATATGAGCGTCTTCAAGATTCTATTATGTACAATGCGCATATAGTAGAAGGGAAGTAATTACAAAGTAAGCATCCAGGTATTTTGTAGTTTTTTAAATACTTTAAGCTCTTTTCTTAAAATTGGGATATATTCTTTTCCATTACTATTGCATTTTTCTAAACGCTTACAATGGCTATATAGTCTATTGGTAAGTTGTCTTACAGATGCAATATGTTTGTGTTTTTTATCTGAAAAACGTTCCATTTCTGCATTAATAATTTCAGGAGCAAGAGAAATAGAATGCTGAACAATATCTCCAGAAAAGTAAATGTGCGCATCTTCAGATCCATCTTCTTTTAAGTATGCTAAATCTTGATTTAGATACGTAGATATACTTCTAGACAATAGAAAAATATGCAAGGCTTGCTTGTATATTGGTAAGTCTGAAAGATGTGATGGAATATGCGCTAACATGATAATTTTTCGATTTCCATCAAATTTAGTCACAAGATTGCACTAAATACTTTCGTTTTTAAAGTAAATATGTATATTTACTTTAATAATTAAATTATTTTAAATAAAAACTTTAGAAATGAGCTTAGATAATCTTAATTGGAAGATACTAAAATGTTTGCAAGAAAATTCGCGACAATCTAATGCCGCAATTGGAAGGCAAGTTGGTATTACTTCTCCTGCAGTTTCCGAGCGTATTAAGAAGATGGAAGATTTGGGAATTATTCAAAATCATATCACACTAATCTCTCCTTTTGAAGTTGGCTATCAGCTAAAAGCACTAATTACTTTACATGCTTTTATGGGGAAACTAAAGCCGTTTCTTGAAAAAGTAAAAACCTTTGATGAGGTTATTAATTGCTACCGAATTACGGGTGACGAAAACATTGTCATGGAAGTGATTTTAAAAAACCAGAAGCATTTAGAAACATTTATCGATCAGCTTATTGTGTATGGCGAAAGCAAAACACAAATTATCCTTTCGCATGTCGTGAAGAATAATGCTATTAATAGGATTTAAAAACCTTCAAAATCATCTGAATTAAAAGGGATATCGTCATCAGGATCTTTGTCATCATAATTTATTCCTGGAGGATTAAAAAGTCCCCAACGGTCAATTATATAATTCCAACAATCAAAAGTTTTAACCCATTCAGCAAATAAAACTCTAAATTCTTCTACTTCATTTCGAAGTAAATTTAGGTATTCAATATCTTTATAACCATACATTTGTATGCCACGGATGTCCATAATTAATTCTCTTGCCGATTTTCTTATAATTGCAGCGTTTTCCATTTTAATATCGTACAGCATATCTTCAACAGAAGCGCCAGCAATTTTAGCAGGAATAATCATAACGTTTTTTCTTAGGCAGTCTAAATTACCTTGAATCATTATGGGTTGAATTTCTTTTTCAAAATCTATCTCAGTATTTTCAACAGCTTTCACAATATGATCTACTAGTTTTTGAAGCTGCATTGCTTTTTTAAAAACAGGCAATTTTTCCCATTGCTCTTTCATTCTGATTATTATATTAAATTCGCCACGGTGGATTTTTTCTGTTTTCTCCAGCGTTATAAAGAACAATATGGTTTCCATCTAAATCTTGTAAATGTGCTTCACTCCATAGCCAAGGTTTATCTTCAATTTCGCTAATAAATGTAATACCTTTATCTTGAAGTTCTTCAACTTTTTTTTCCAGATTATCGTTTTCAAAATAGATAGCTATTAGTTGTTCTTTTGGTAATGCATCTACTTTGTGAATAGAGAATGTGCTTTCTCCTTCAGGACATGCAAAACGCACATATCTAGGAAGTGCATCTACAATAAGTTGTAAGCCTAAAATTTTGTAGAACACAACCGCCTTTTCGACATCTAAAGATGGAATTGTAATTTGATTTAAATTCATTGTTTCCAGTTTTTATTCTTCATATAGACCTTTAAAAACAGGAATAGAAAAGCACAAATACTTCCTAGTATCGCCATAATATACCAAGTGTTATTAAAGCCAAATCCATCTACAAGTCGCATTCCTGCATTGTGGCCAAAAATATGTGCTATAGAAAAGGCGATCGAGTATAAGGCCATGTATTCTCCTTGATTTCCTTTTTTAGCACGTTGCATGGCAAAGGCATTAGAAAACGGAAAAGCAATCATTTCTCCAACAGTCATTAAAAACATTCCTATAATTAGTATTCCTGTCCAAGTGGTAAGGTTTAAAACAATAAAACTTAGCGCAGTTAATGCGACTCCAAAAAGCATTAAACCCGTTTTGGTGTATTTGGAGTTTTCTAGCCATTTAATTAGAGGCATTTCTAATAGAAAAATGAAAAAGCCATTGGCACCTAAAAGCAATCCTATTTGTAATTCGCTTAATACGTGCTTTTCTCTGTAGTAAATGGGCATGGTAGAAAAGTATTGCAGAAAAATAAAGCCAAACAAAAACATGGCCACTAGAAATATTAAAAAAGACTTGTCTTTATATGCTGAATCTGGGTTTTTTACAATAATATTATCCTGAATTTTAGCTTTTTTAGGATTTAATACAAGAAACAATACCAAGGTTGCTAGAATACAAGTAATACCATCTACCCAAAATAAACCACTATAACTCATTTTGGTTATAATAAGTCCGCCAACTGCTGGTCCTGCAGAGAAACCAAGGTTTATAGCAAGACGAATTAGTGTTACACTTCTAGTTTTATTTTCTGGTTTACTATATGCGCTTAAGGCAACAAACATAGCAGGACGAAACATGTCTGCTACTAGCATTACTAGAAATATACCAATACATAAAGTGACAAATGTGTTTAAAAACTGAAGCGCTACAAATAGTATTCCTGTTAATAATAAGCTTCTAGCCATTACTTTGTAGTAGCCAATTTTATCGGTTAATTTTCCGCCTAACCAAGATCCTGCAACAGAACCTAATCCGAAAGCAGACATGATCCAGCCTACATCTTTAAGTGTGAACTTTAAATCTTCTATAAGGTATAGCGAGAGAAAGGGAATCACCATAGTTCCTGCTCTATTGATTAAAGTGATAAGTGAGAGCCACCAAACTTCTGTAGAAAGGCCTTTAAATGTGTTTATGTAGTTATGTACTAGTTTTTTCATGTTGGTTGGTTTTAATCGATTCTTGGTTTATTTCATTTGCAAAAAGGTTACTTCGTTAATAGACCTAAAATAAAAAAGTCCAACTACGAAGTTGGACTTTTAATATTGTATTAATTGATATTTACATCATCATAATATATAAGAAGCCCAGCCTGTATTTCTACAAGAGGTATATTGCTTATAATTTGTAATGACTAAATTCATTTTATTTATAATTAGATGCTTCAAAGCTAAACAAAATAATTAGATGTTGTATTTTTAAGCCGAAAAATATTATTATGAAAAATTTATTCTATCTATTTATATGCATCTCTGCTTTAAGTTGTGCGCAAGAAAAACAACCTTTACTAGGCGATACAGATTGGCAACGAGAACAGAATGCAGATTTTAAAGATGCTTCTAAATCACCATTAAAAGCTAAAGATAGAAAGACGTTTAGAACATTAGATTTTTATAAATTCGATGCTGCTTTTGTGGTAACTGCGACTTTAGAAAGAACACCAGATTCGGAATGGTTTAAAATGAAAACCACTACAGATCGTGTTTCTAAAGAACGCGTTTATGGTGTTTTAACTTTTCAGTTAAACGGAAATACCTATCGTTTGGATATTTATCAAGGTCAAGATTTAATGCAAAAAAAAGGT
Organism: uncultured Flavobacteriaceae bacterium; assembly: GCA_947502495.1. Classification (GTDB taxonomy): domain Bacteria; phylum Bacteroidota; class Bacteroidia; order Flavobacteriales; family Flavobacteriaceae; genus Oceanihabitans. Next base: position 73,061 of record CANNAC010000010.1, read on the forward strand.
TTTGAAGATTATTTATTTCTTCCGTTTATAGATAATACGAATGGCGATACTACCTATGGTGGCGGAAGATATATTGATTTGCGTATTCCGGAAGGAGATACTTTAACGCTTGATTTTAATCAGGCATACAATCCGTTTTGCGCATATAATGAAAAGTTTTCTTGTCCGATTGTACCTAGAAATAATTATGTAGATGAAAGTATTGAGGCAGGAGTGAAGGCTTTTGTGAAGTAGTTTTTAGTGTTCCGTGGGCAGTAGGTGAAAATGGCTTCGCATTTTAGGTCAAACTCTCCGATTCCGTTAAAACGGAATCACCTCTCTTTAGCTAAAGAGAGGAGTTGGTGTGGTTTTAGTGATCAGTGTTCCATCTCCAGTTTTCGGTCTCCTGTCTTCCGTCTTCCAACTTCAATCTCCCGTTTTACTTTGCTAAAAACATTCCTAAGAAGACTGCAAGAAAACCTAAAACAAAACTAGCAATCGTATAAATCGCGAAACTAGTGAAATCTCCTGATTTTAAAAACAGGTGGTTTTCATATGCAAAAGTGGAAAAAGTGGTGAAACCGCCACAAAATCCAGTAGCTAGTAATAGCGTTTGGTTAGAAGATAGACTATTGTTTTTAAGTGCATAGCCAAGAATGAGTCCAATAAGTAAACTACCTAAAATATTAGCTAAAAATGTTCCGTAAGGGATTCCGTTTTCACTATTGTTTAAATATTTTCCAATAATATAACGCAATACACTACCAAAACCGCCACCAACAAATACGAGTAATAAATTCTTCATATAACAAAAGTAAATAAAAAACCTTGCCGAATTTAATTGCAAGGTTTTATTAATTTAAAGTACGATAATTACTTTATAGGATAGTAAATATCTGTTTGTATTTCTTCCGGTTTAACCGTTGTAGGATCATTAACATACAATTCCCAAACCGATTCCCCATACATTTCTAATGTATTGTCTTGCATGTATTTACCAATAGCTATATGTGCTTGGTAGTCACCAGAACCATAATTACCATATTTGGCAATTTTAACTGCTTTTCCTGCCGGTATATTAAAAGAAGTCATTCCAGGAGCTGGAGCTAATTCTTTTTTTAATAATAAGCCAATGTAGAATTCTGCTTCCTTATTTTCTTCATCCCATTTGGTGTAATACGTACCAGGAATATAATCTTCAAGCGTTAATTTATCGGCGGCATATATTCCAGCTTTTGGCATGAACTCCATAAAAAGCGTAGTCATTTCTTCTGGAGATAAATCGGTAGAAGTTTTTTGTTTATATCCTATAAATTTCTGAGATGGAAGTTCTAATGCAACCACATCCCCCAGTTTGTAATCTACTTTTGGTATTTTATTAAATGCTTCGGTTACAAGAGTGTCTAGTTTATTAAGTCCTTTGTCGAACATGATACCAAGGTTTTTTTCCATTCCACCTTGAGCAGCGGCGAAGGCTTTAAACATGAAATTCATTTTGTCATGCTTCATTCCCCAAGTTACTTCTGTACCATCTTCTACTTCATTAAATTGCCAATACACATCATTTGGTTCCATGCCAGCAAAAGATATTTTTTGGTCTATAGATTTATTTGGAATAACAGCAACAGTTTCCATATAGCCAGGACCTTCTGCTCCTTCCCATGAATAATTAGCTCCTACACCAGAAGTTTTTTCAGGATAAGTAATGGTCATCGTGGGATCTTCAGCTTTCCATGGACCCCAATTTTCCCAATTTTTAAAGTCATTAATTTGGTTGAAAACCATAGTCACTGGAGCTTTAATTAATTTGGTTCTTTTTACATTATAGCTATTGGGTTGGACAGCTACATAAATGGAAAAACCGACAATTAAAATCAGTAATAAAAAGAGAACGTATTTAAAAGTTTTCATTATTTGTATATTTGATATGTTATCAAATATAATCAAATATTTATCAGTTTTAAAAGATGCTGATTAACAGCTATTTATTAATGCTGCATTTTAGCAAAATGAAATTAAAAATAAGAAGGATAAAAAGGATTATTAGTATTTTGAACATTATAAAAGCATTTGGTCCCTTTAAATTTATGGAATTATTAGAATACATAAAATCCCCAATAAAGGGGATTTTATTAATTAGAAGGAATACTAATTTTCCCTAAAAAACACTTTCTGTTCTAATTAGTTTTTAATGATACGTTTGGTGTAATATTTATCTTCCACTTTAAATCGAATTAAATACATACCTGCTTCTAATTTGGAAACATTCATTTGTGAAACTGCTCCTTGATTTTGCATGATTTTTTTACCATTTAAATCGAATATTATGGTTTCCTCTATTTGCATATTTGTAGAGATATTTAAAATGCCTTCCGTTGGAACGGGAAAAATCTTAATTTGATTTTTGGTTAAACTTTCTTCTTCTATACCTAAAGCACTATCTACCACGGTTACCGTAATTATAACCGAATTTGCATTACCAAAACCATCCGTGATTGTTAATGTTACAGGGTAATCTCCAGCCATTGTAAACGTATCTGTGTCTATACTTAATACGAAAGTACAGTTGTCGGAAGAACCATTATCTACATCTTGGGCAGTAATGCTTACCGATGTATTACCTTCTAAATCTACCGTGATATCTTGACCAGCTATCGTTGGATTTATAGTATCCTGCACCGTAATTATCGCCGTTGCCGAATCATTATTATTGCTAGCATCGGTAACGGTTAATGTAACGGTATTGGTTCCAATGTCATCACAAGTAAAAGTGGTAATGTCTAAGCTAGAACTGGAAATACTACAATTGTCGGTAGAATTATCATCTACCATATTTGGTGTAATACTAGCGTTTCCAGTAGCGTCTAATTGCACGGTAATGTTTTGTGTGATTGCTGTTGGATTTATGGCATCTTCCACCGTTACAATTGCCGTTGCAGTTCCAGTGTTATTACTTGGGTCTGTTACAGATAGCGTTACCGTATTTGCTCCTAAATCGTCACAAGAAAAACTAATAATATCTAAACTATTACTTGCAATAGCACAATTATCAGATGAACCATTTTCTATTTGAGAAGCTAAAATATTAGCATTTCCATTAGCATCCAATTGCACCGTTATATTTTGCGCAATAACCGTTGGGTTTGCGGAATCTTCTACCGTAATAATGGCGGTTTCTGTATCGCTATTATTACTAGCATCGGTAACAGTTAATGTAACTGTATTTGTCCCAATATCATCACAAGTAAAGCTAGTAATATCTAAGCTAGAACTAGCAATGCTACAATTATCCGTAGAATTATTATCTACCATATTTGGTGTAATACTAGTATTACCATTAGCATCTAATTGCACGGTAATATTTTGTGTAATTGCTGTTGGATTAATAGCGTCTTCAACGGTAACTATTGCAGTTGCCGTTCCTGTGTTATTACTTGAATCTGTTACCGAAAGCGTTACTGTATTTGCACCTAAATCGTCACACGAAAAATTCATGATATCTAGGCTGTTACTTGTTATAGAGCAGTTATCTGTTGAGCCATTTTCTATTTGAGATTCTATAATACTCGCGTTGCCAGTTGCATCTAGTTGCACCGTAATATTTTGCGTAATAACTGTTGGGTTTATAACGTCTTCTACTGTAATAATGGCAGTTTCTGTATCGCTATTATTACTAGCATCGGTAACAGTTAATGTAACTGTATTTGTCCCAATATCATCACAAGTAAAGCTAGTAATGTCTAAGCTCGAACTAGCAATACTACAATTGTCGGTAGAATTATTATCTACCATATTTGGTGTAATACTAGTATTTCCACTTGCATCGAGTTGCACGGTAATATTTTGTGTAATTGCCGTTGGGTTTATGTTGTCTTCAATAGTAACAATAGCGGTTGTGCTATTGTTGTTTCCGGAAGTGTCTTCCACAGTAAATGTAACCGTATTTGTTCCTAAGTTTGCACAAGTAAAAGTAGTAATATCTAAACTGCTACTTGCAATAGTACAATTATCTGTAGAACCATTTTCTATTTCCGAAGGCGTAATACTTGCTTCCCCATTGGCATCTAGCTGAATCGTTATATCTTGCGATACTGCGACAGGATTTATACTATCTACAACCATAATGGTTACCTCTTGTGTGTTTACTTTATTTTCGGCATCTGTAGCTGTAATAGTTACCGTATTTGCGCCAAGATTTGCGCAGGTATAATCAAATCGTGTTTGATTTAATACTACTGAAACTAATTCGCAATCATCAAAAGTGCCATTGTTAACATCATCAATGTCTATTGAAACTTGACCGTTTGCATCTAGTTCTGCTGTAATATTTGGAAATACTACAATAGTAGGAGGTAAATCGTCATACACATCGACATCCAATGCAATTTTGTATAACGAATAATTACCATCCGCATTTTTTATACTTAACCAAATATCATGTAGATCACAAGTGACTAGATTGGTTGGTATTTCTACCAAGTATTCATCGGTATTTCCTGTTGGTGTTAATGCAGCAGCAGTTCCTGTACCGAAGCCTAATTCGGCATCGTATAAAAATTCAGCTTCCGTTAAGGCAGCAGGAGCTTGGTTATCTTCTGCTTCAAAAACATAAAATATTCTCTTTTCGAATAAACCCCAAGTACCATCTAGATTCTGAACACGTAATCCTAGTTTATGAAACCCAGCATCTAATGTTCCTAAAGGAATTACAAAATTTGGAGTGGTTTCACTCGGACTACCAGTAATGGCTAATGCATTTCCGTTTCCATGCCCAGGATCTGTATCAAACCAATATTCTGCTCCAGCGATGTTAGAAATTGGGTCACTTCCTGCAATGTCTTCCGAAACATAAAATATTTTCTTATCGTATAAACTCCAATTTCCATCTAAATTTTGAGAACGAATTCCGATGGTGTGAAAACCAACATCTAATGTTCCTAAAGGAATTGCGAAATTCGATGCGGTTTCACCAGGGCTTCCAGAAATGGCTAATGCATTTCCGTTTCCTTGTCCAGGATCGGTATTAAACCAATATTCTGCTCCAGCTATGTTAGAAATTGGGTCGCTTCCTGTTATCGCATCCGAAACATAAAAGGTTACATTGTGGTAAAATCCCCAAGTACCTAAATTATCTTGAGCTCTAACAGTTAGTTTGTGAAAGCCTTCGTTTAAACCTGTAATAGGAAAGTTTAACGCTTGCGTAAGTTCGCCTGTATTTGCATTTGCAGTTACCAAAGTACCATTACCAAAACCAGGATCTGTACCAAAATAATATTCTAATTGTTGTATGTTTTGCGAGCTTACTGAGGCAAAACTAAAAAAGAATAGTAGTATACATCCTAATAGATAATTATTTGGCAAGCGCATATTTGTGTTTTGCGCTTTCATAATTAATGTGCTTTTGCGTTAATGGTTACGTTAATTGTACCGTTTTTAGGTACTGCGCCATCATAACTAATTATGTCTAGAGTAGGTATGCCTTTTGGGTTGCCAATCGTGTTATATAAAAAGCCGTTATTGTATAGCCCCATTTCTGTGCCACCACCACCTCCGGTGAGCGCAGGAGAAGTAGCTTGTAATGTTAAATCGTCTTCTATACGTGTTGTAGGGTTGTATGTACCTGTACCAGCAAAACTATATAATATAGTATTATCTACATCTGTAAATAAAGGATCTGTATCGACTAAGGTATTAGAATCTAAATACGTACCACCAGATTGGTTCGCAAAAACAACATTCCCAGCACCATAGTTATAGGTAAGATTATTAGAAAGGTTAAAATCGGCAGCAGAAAAATAAACAGTTGCGTCTAAACTATAATTAGAAATAAACATATTGTTATATAAAATGGCTGTACCAGAAGGATTATAGTTGTATAAATTTAAATTACTTTCAAACTTAAATACATTATTCGCTATTACAGCACTAGTTGTATTGTAGATAGATAATGGGCCACCCGATGTAAATATATTGTTGGAAAATAAAACATTTGTAGCATCTTCATAAATATAGTTAGAGCTAGTTAAAACACAGCCTCTTACAACAATATCATCCATAGTAACTGTTGGTGCAGCATAACCTTCTCCTAGTTGTACAGATGAAGCTTTGCATTCCGAAATAGTTAATCTTTCAAAAGGAGGAGCAATTGGTGCACCAGAACTTTGTGGATAAAGGGAGGAAAATGACAAACCTTTAAGTGTTACATCGGAAGAGCGAATTATAATAGCATCTATTTGCGAAACTTTACTTGTTTCGCTATGCGATCTACCAACAATAGTTAATTCTTTGTCAATAGTAACTGCGCCATAACTAGTGCCAGAAGGTTGTACATATATAATATCTCCGGCTGTAGCAGCGTCATGTGCTGCTTGAATGGTTTGATAGGTTGTTGTGGATCCAGAGTTATTATCAATGGTGATAATGGTTTGTGCTAGTAAACTTGAAGAAACAAGTAATAAGCATACCATAAAGGATTTCTTTAGTGTGTTTGTAAATGTTTTACTCACGATACTTCTATTTGTTAGGTGTTCGTGAAAATTGGTTGCATTTTTCATGATATAAAATATGTTAGATTAATAGATTACTAATGTAGGAAAGGAGTAAACACAAAAAAATCCCCAATACTGGGGGTTTTTGAAAACTATAATTAATAAGTAGTTGATTAGTAATTGATTGCGTGGTTATTTTTTAATGATGCGTTTTAAAAATGTTTTGTTTTCTATTTGTATTTTTAAAAGATATAGACCTTCAGTAAAATGAGAGATATCTATTTTATTGGAAGGTTTCTCTAGGTGCATTATTTTTTTTCCTAATAGATCAAAAACTTCTATAGCATTAATCATATTATTACTTGAAATGTTTAGAACAGATTTTGTAGGAATAGGATATATCTGTACCACGTTTACTTCATTTTCATTAATACTTAAAGTCACATCTACAAGTATAGGTGCTCTAATAACTTGAAAATCTGGAATATCGTTATCGGTTATAACACAATGATAACTTCCAGAATCGGAAGGTTGTGCATTTGTAATGATGTACGGATTTGTATTTGCTCCAGTAATGACAACATCATCTTTATACCATTGAAAAACAGGTGAACTAGAGGTTCTACTATAAAATCTACCAGCAGTTTCACTAACCGATAAAGTGATGTCATTTCCTGAGGTTATATTTTGAGTGTCTGGGAGATCTAGCGTTGTTTGTGGTGAGTAATAGCTACTAGAATTCCAGCTATAACTATTTTCAAGGTTTAAATAATCATTAAATTGGTCTGAGAAATCTGTAGCATAGAAGTGATTGTTATTAATTTTTATATAATTTAAGTATTGTAATTCAGTAAAATCAGGCAATACACCTTGAAAATTATTATAACTAATATCGAAAAACACTAAATTAGGATAGCTAGTAGCTACAAAATTTGGTACTTCGCCAGAAAGTTGATTGTTATTAAACCAAAAGCCTCTTAATTTGGTTAGGTTAGCATAAGAAGCAGGGATTGGTCCTGTAAAATTATTAAACTCAAAGCTTAAAACACGTAATTCTGTAAGGTTACTAATTTCTTCAGGTAATGTACCATTAATGCTGTTTCCAGAGTAAAATGAAAGCCATTCTAAACCTGTTAAATCTCCAATTTCAGGAGGTAAAGTTCCTGTTAAATTATTGTTGGAAAATTCTAATTGAGAGACTTTATTTCCTGTAACTGTTACACCATACCATTCGGATACTGGTTGTGCAGAGAGCCAGTTGGTATTGTCATTCCAACTCGTTCCGTTTGTGGCATTGTAAATGGCAATTAAAGCATCTTTTTGTAATTGTGATACTTCTCCTGTAATTTCAATAGTATTACGTTCTATTCTTAAATCTGGAATGCTTGTGTTGGTTGCTCTACAAAAATACATGTCAAAATCTGGATCTTGAAGACTGTTTATAGCATAAGTATTACTTGTTGCTCCAATAATTTCTTCGTCACTTTCATTAAAGTAATTCGTTCTTTTTTTGTACCATTGGTATTGCACATTTGTGCCATTAATAGGTGTCATGGTTAATGTGTAATTATTACCAATAATGCCATCAAAAGCATCTTCTGTGTCTCTTCTGTTTTGTATTTGATAGGAGAAACTAGTAATCGCATTATTACTAGTGTAATTGGTTTCTAAATCTGCAAAGGAAAAATCATTATTGTTGATATTTACATTATTAATTGTAGTACTAGTGTTCAGGTCTGGTAAATTCCCGCTTAAATTATTATAACTAAAATTTATTTCTTCTAAGTATGGTAAATTAAGAATAGAAGCAGGAATACTTCCGTTTAAATTATTAGCATTTAATAACAATTTAGAAACATGTCCGTTTTTAACAGTTACTCCATGCCAAGAAGATTCTGGGCTTGTGGTGTTCCAATTCGTTTGGTTAGTCCATCCAGCTCCATTCGTGTTATTGTATAAATCTTGTAACGCTATTTTTTCGGTAGAAGATACAGCTTGTGGAATGTCTATAGTTACAGTAGTATAACCAGATTCTCCATTAGATCTGTGAACTAAAATATAATAATTAGTTCCAATTGTAGGTGTGAAATTTGTTACGCCTCCAAAAACACATGGAGAAGCATTTGTTAATTGGTTATCACTAGTAGCATTTAAATCTGGAGCAGAATAAAGGATAGCAAAGGCATCACCTAAAGCAAATCCATCTCTAGAGTCTTCTATTGTTATAGAAACTGTGTTTGTACTAGTTGCTGTAAATTTATAATAGATTAATTTATAATTTGACCCAAGGCTACAACCATTTTGTCCGCCATCGCCAGCATTAGCTTCTATTATTCTTATGTTTCTATCTTCATGTGGAGAATGTTCTACTAAAGTAGCATTTTGAATTAGATCGTTTGCAGGTACTTGGGAAAAAGTACTTTGAATGGTTAGAGTAATAAGCGTAAAATAAAGTAGAAATTGTTTCATGATGTTTTATATTAATTAATAGCGGTTATAATATAGTAAGAATTCCATTGTTAAAACATAATTAACGATGAAACTATTTCAAAATCAGTTGTTTGTGTTTTGTTAGAAAGATTTAAACAAAAATAAGAGAAACGTGGTATCCAAAAAATCCCCAATACTGGGGATTTTTGAAAACTATAATTAATAAGTGTTTTTAAAAAAAAGAATTCTTCGGATTTAAAATTTATATTTTTTCTCTAAAGCATAGCGCAGGAGCTCTCCTTTGCCGTGAAGTCCAAGAATACGAATCATGTTTTTTCTGTGTGTATCTACGGTATGAATACCAATAAATAAGTCTTCGGCAATCTCTCGTGAGGTTTTACCTTGCGCAACAAGTCGTAATATTTCAATTTGACGTTTGGTTAAAAGTCCTTTCTTCGTATTGTTTTTATCGGTACCAAGTGCATTTGTATCTATACTTTTGTCAAAGTATGTTTCTCCTTTATGCATGGTTTTAATTGCTTGTAATACTTCTGTTAAAGAAGAGTTTTTTAAGATATAACCTTTCGCTCCAGCGTCTAGCATTTGTTCTATAGCATCAATTTGATCGAACATAGAAAAGGCTAATATTTTTGTGGTAGGAAATTCTTGCATGATTATTTTTGTCGCCGCGATACCATCTAATTTTGGCATGCGAATATCAGTAATAATAACGTTTGGTTGTTTTAATCGTACTATTTTAAGTAGCTCTTCACCATCATTTGCAGTACCAATTATAGAAATACCTTCTTCGTATTTTAAGAGTAGTTGTAATCCATCAATTAAGGATTGGTGATCTTCTGCAATGGCTAATCGTATCATTTTGTGTGTTTTTAAATTCAAAAATCAAACATATATAATCTACATATTTTTAAATTGGTAAATCTATTATTATCGTTGTGCCTTGATGGATTTCAGATTCTATAGTCATGCTACCTTCTAAATGCTCTACGCGTTTATCAATACTATGAATTCCCATCCCTTTTTTAGAAATAGTTTTGGTATCAAAACCAACACCATTATCTTCTATCATAATATTTAGGCTGTCTTCATGATTTGTTAAGCTAATAGTTGCTTGTGTTGCTTGCGCATGTTTAATAATATTAGTGGTTAGTTCTTGAATGATTCGAAAAATAGTAAGTTCTAAACTATTTTCTAATCTGTTTTCTAAACCATGATCTACCACATCTATTTGCGTTTTATTTAATGCTGAAATTTTATGAGCCATTTCATTTACAGCTTTTAATAAACCTTGTTTAGCAATTACTCCAGAATTTTTAGCATGAGCAATGCTTCTAATTTTCTGATACGCTTCGTCTAAAAGGGTGTTGGTTTTTTCGAAAAGGTCTTCCGATTTGTTTTCCTTTAAAACATTAAAATGAAGTTTCACAGTAGCCATGAGCCCGCCAAGATCATCATGCAAATCGTTAGCAATACGCTGTCTTTCTTTTTCTTGCCCTTCAATCATAGCATCAATACTAGTCAGTTCCTGTTCTTTAAGTACCGTAGCTAGTTTTTGGGTTTGTATTTCTTGTTCTTGTTCGGCAAGTATTTGTTTGCGTTTGGTATTTTTCTGAATTAAGAATGCAGAAAATCCACCAAAAACTAAAAGGAATAAAGAGGCGATAAGTAAGTTTTGATTTTGTTTTCTTTTTGCTTCGCTTTCTAGGTTGTCTGCCCGAAGTTTTTGGTTGTCATATTGTTCTTTAATATTGGCTATAGCTTCGTGATGTTCTTTGGTGTTTAGGCTGTCAGAAAGTTCAAGAGATAATTTTAGACTATTATATGCGCTATGATATTTTTTTTGTTTGGCAAATAAATCCGATAGATTTTCATTAATTTTTTTGCTATTCTTAAGGATGTTTTCTCGTGTAGAAACACTATCCGCTTTTAGATAAAACTTTTCAGCTTCATCTAGTTTATTTAACCTTTCATAGGAAACACCAATGTTAAAATACGTATTAAAATAACTTTCTTTTGAAGTATGACTTGGTGACTTTTTAAAGAAGTCTAATTTCTTATTAAAATAATAAATAGCAGAATCCGATTGTAATAAATTATCTTCAAATAAAGCTCCTAAATTATTATAGGTATAAAGTAAATATGCGCTATCCCTTTTTTTATAGTTATAGCCTAAAAGCATTTTATAATTACGTAATGCTTCATTATTTTCATCTCTATAATAATAGTAGGTTGCTAGTAAAAAACGATGAATTATTTTATAAGTTACATGGTTGTACTCTTTCGCTTTTTGCTCTAAAATATTTAAATATTCTAGGTTATAATAGTTGTCATTATTATAATCATAAGTTTGACTAAGCGCTGCAAGGCTAGACAGTGTGGTTAAAGTGTCTTGTGCTTTTTTTGCTAGTTGAAGTGTTTGATAGCTTTTTTTGAAAAATAAAGAATCATTACTCGTTATTTTATTATAAAAACCCTCAAAATATAAGACTCTGCATTGTTGAAACTTCGTTAGGTTTTTGTCTTGTTCGAGCTGGTTTATATAGAAAGACATAGAATCACTATCTCTTAAACGACTATGGTATATTAATTTATAAAATTTGGCATCCGTAGACTTCTTAGAATTTTTAAATTTGGATTCTAATAGCGCAATAGGTGTGGTATTATCAAAATAAAAATAGGCGGAGTCATTTTGTGCTAAACCAATAGTACAACAACAAATACAAACTATTTTAATAAATGCAGATCTCATGAAATTATTCCAAAAATTTACATTCAAGAACTATTGGTGATCCTTTTATAACCGTTTTTTTCTTTCTTTTTGTAATGTTATTTTCGTTGCAGTCAAAATTTTCAAACACTACTATAATGGTTAATTCTGAGCCAGGTATTTTGGAGAAGTGGTCTTTTTTAAACTTTTCAAATTGGGGTTTTGTAAAATCTCCACTCCCAGTGATTTCATAAGTTATAATATTATCTTTATTACTAACTTCGGTTAATGTAGTTCCGCTTGGATATGGTATTGTGTATTCTGCTGTTCCATCTTCGGTATTATAATCATATCCTTGATTTAAAATAGCACAAGGATTCTTGCATAAATCGAAAGCATAGTCTTCTTGCTTGATATTGTTGTCTTTACAGTTTATTAAAAAAATGAAAAAACATAATAAGCTCACCGATTTTAAATTTAAAATTTCCATAGTTTAGGTTTTAGTTAGTTTATTGGTAAATATCTCAAACATAGAGATGCAAAAACATACCCAATGCTAGGTATTTTAAAAAGTTAAGAATAAAATCTGATGGATTAAAGAAAATTCAGACAGAAGACGTAATTAATTGTTGAATTACTTTAAAAAGTACTTAATAGAAACTATAAAAAGAATAAAACAGATAAAAGCAACCAAAACCCAAATGCTTCCTTTGTAGTGTTGTTTGTGAAGTTTTATATCTTTTCTGTAGGTGTAGGTAATGGCTATAATAAATGCGATTGCAAATAAAATTCCGAAAACGATTTGACCATTACTAAACATATCTCTATTTTTATGCAAAATTAAGAAACTAAACCATAAGATTTCCGTTTTCACGGAAATGAAAAATAAAATTTTCATGAAAAATAAAATAGAGGCAGTAAAAGCGTTTCATACCGCTTTTAAAATAGGACACAGAGAAACACCAAAAGCCGATTTAGGAAAAGATAAAAACACACTTCGTTTTAATTTAATGCAAGAGGAAAATGAAGAATATCTAGAAGCTGCTAATAATAATGATTTGGTTGAGGTTGCTGATGCTTTAGGAGATATGTTATATATACTTTGTGGTACTATTATAGAACATGGTATGCAACATAAAATAGAGGAAGTATTCAATGAAATACAACGAAGCAATATGAGTAAGCTTGGTGAAGACGGACAACCAATTTACCGAGAAGATGGTAAGGTGCTTAAAGGCCCAAATTACTTTACACCTAATATTTCAGAAATATTAGATAAGTAAAAAAAAAGCAACCCAATGGGTTGCTTTTTTTTTACTCTTTTTTCACTTTTTATTTAACAGCAACACGCCAATCATGCTTGTCTTCTGCTTTGTTATATTGTATATCCATTAAATTTCTTTTAAATTTCGTGGAATAAGAATCAGCATTTAATTCTGGCAATTCATACACTTCTTTAGCATGTTCGAATGCCGAAATCGGACTAATAACTGCAGCGGTTCCAGTTCCAAAAATTTCTTTTAAAGAGCCGTCTTTAGAAGCTGTTTTTAATTCGTCCACAGAAATAGGGCGAATTTCTACTTCTACATTATTGTCTTCTGCTAATTGAATAATACTCTTTCTAGTAATACCATCTAATATACGATCACTTGTAGGTGCCGTTACTAGTTTGTCGTTTATTCTAAAAAACACATTCATGGTACCAGCTTCTTCCAAGTATTTATGGGTACTAGCATCGGTCCAAATAATTTGTTGGTATCCTTGATCTTGTGCTAAAGCGGTAGGGTAAAATTGCGCAGCATAATTACCAGCAGCTTTTGCATAACCAACACCACCATCTGCAGAACGACTAAATTGTTCTGCTATTAAAACACGAACTAAACCAGTATAATATGCTTTAACTGGAGAACAAATAATCATAAACTTATATTCGCTAGCAGGAGCAGCAGAAATAGCAGGCTCTGTAGCAATTACAAAAGGTCTTATATATAACGCATTACCATCTCCTTTTTTAGTCCAATCTTGGTCTAAACTAATTAAAGTACTTAATCCTTCCGTAAAATATGCTTCCGGAAATTCTGGCATAGCTAATCGTTTTGCCGATTCGTTAATACGTTTAAAGTTTTCTAAAGGTCTAAATAACCAAACTTTATTATTATCATCTTTATATGCTTTCATTCCTTCAAAAACAGCTTGACCATAATGAAACACGCGAGCCGAAGGATCTAATGTTAATGCTTGGTAAGGTCTTATTTTTGGGGTTTGCCATTCGCCATTTACAAAATCACACTCAAACATATGATCCGAAAATTCGCGACCAAAAGCTAAATTTTCAAAATCAACGCTATCTATTCTTGATTTTTCTACTTTTACTATATCCATTTTGTTTGCAATTGTTTATTCATGCTAAAAAACATGTATTAAGACACAAAAATACAGAATAATAGTGGTATAAAAAAGATTAATTATTTTTTAAAAAGTACTATCTTTAACCCGAAATATTAATATAAAATTGAAATAAAAAATGAAAAAATATATACTAATTACAATGCTTTTAACTGTTTTTGTGGCTTGTAAAAACGATGCAAAAAAAGAGAATACCACAATAGAAGCGGCTAAAGAGGTAACATATACATCTTTTGGAGAAGAAATTATAGCAGATGATGCGATTGCTGCAACTTCTATGGCAGAACATTATAAAACAATGAAAGTTGGAGACAGCATAAACTCTAAAATGATTGCAAAAGTGGCAGATGTTTGTCAGTCTAAAGGTTGTTGGATGAAATTAGATTTAGAGAATGGAGAGCAAGTTATGGTGAAATTTAAGGACTACGGTTTCTTTATGCCAAAAAATATTGCAGGACAAGAAGTAATTATAAATGGTAAAGCATATGTAAACGAAGTGCCTGTGGAAGAACTTCGTCATTATGCAGAAGATGCAGGGAAATCTGCTGAAGAAATTGCACAAATTACAGAATCTAAAAAAACATACTCTTTTGAAGCAGATGGTGTTTTATTAGTGGAAGAACAAATAGAGGAAGAGCAATTATAAATGAAACAGTTCGTTTGGTTTCTTTGCTTTTGTTTTTTATTAAGTTGTAATACTAAAGAAAAACAAGAAAAGACTACAGGGAAAAAGGTGTACGATATGTATGAGCCATCCGAAATGGCAATACTCATGAACCAAATGTATGCACATAATTTAAAGATTAAGAATGAGATTATTGCTGGTAAAATACCAACAGAGTTTCCGCAAGATTTTTTAAATATTCATACTGCTGAACTTTCCGATTTTAAATCTAGAAGCGAAAGATTTCAATCGTTTTCTACACTCTTTGTGAACGCAGAAAAAGATATTTTCAATACAGAATCTAATACGCCTATAGAAGATCGATTTAATAATGCGGTTGGTCTGTGTATTTCTTGTCACCAAACCGAATGTACAGGACCAATACCCAGAATCAAAAAACTATTAATTAAATAGTTCCTTTTTTGAAACGTAAAATCATAATTACAGAAGACGGTTCTACAACTATTCAAATTCCAGAATGGAATGAACAATACCATTCTACACATGGCGCAATACAAGAAGCCCAACACGTGTATATACAAAATGGTTTTCTTCATTATGTAGAGGTGAATCAAGCAGAAAGTGTCTCTATTCTAGAAATAGGTTTTGGTACCGGATTAAATGCTTTTATGACATTGTTAGAAGCCGAAAAGCAAAATCTTAAGATACAGTATAAAGGAGTGGAAGCTTTTCCTATTTCTTCCGAAGAGCTAAAACAATTGAACTATGTTACGCAATTGAATGCTTCCGCAAAGGAAGCTGCTTTTAATGCACTTCATGAAGTTCCTTGGGAAACCGAAGCACAAATCACGAGTGATTTTAAACTGATTAAAGAGCAGAAAGATTTTTCAGAAATAAACGAAAAAGAAGCTTTTAATATTATTTATTTTGATGCTTTTGGAGCAGAAGTACAACCCGAATTGTGGACAGAAGAAATCTTTAAAAATATGTTTGATGCATTAAAGGAAAACGGAGTCTTAGTAACGTATGCCGCTAAAGGAACCGTTAAAAGAGCATTGCGAAGTGTAGGGTTTCATTTAAAACGCTTACAAGGTCCTCCAGGAAAAAGACACATGTTAAGAGCAACGAAGTCTTTATAGCTAATTAGTACCTAGTAAACTATCGCTTTTTTTGCATTGTAAGTAGTAGTGATCATACATTGCTGTAATGGTTTTATAAAATGAAATTTTCTTTTTATAATTAACAATATATTTACAACTACCTTCTAATTCTACCAATTTTTGAAAAGCCAAAATCAATTTTGATTTATCTTCTTTTAGCATATCTAATGCGGTTAAGATATTCCAGTAATTAATAACATTATAATTAGCTACATCATTATTTAAAGACTTTTTAGTTTCAGAAATCACATATTCAGCAAAGCTAAAGTGGTCATCTGTTACTGTTTTCTTTTGCTCTGGGTTATAAGAGAAAAAGTCGGTTTCAAAATTTTCAAAACTTAAAGTATTAGATGTTTGGCTAAAACTAGCAGCTATACAGCTAAATGCAATTAAAAATGTTAAAATAGATTTCATTGGTTCTCTAAATATTTAAGGCTGTCTTCCGCTAATTAGCAGTGAAAATATACCTTCTAATTATAAAATGTAAAGTAATGGATTATTAAGTTTTAATTATTCGATAAAAAGCGAATTTACACGATTTTAAATAATTAAACTATTGATAATTACCATTTTATGTATGGTGAAGCAAAAATAAAGCCACACTTAAAAGTATGGCTATATTTTTTATAAAGTAATTATGACTTAAGCTTTTTTAGCTTTAATAGTAATCTTTAACTCCATATCATCATTAATAAACTTGTCTCCAAGGTTATCAAAAACAGATTTAGAACCATAGTTAATTCCCCATTGTGTTCTATCAATAGTAAATGCTTCACTAGAAATGGTCATGATATCTCCTTCGTTAGTAATAGTAACAGGAAAAGTAACATTATGTTTGTTTCCTTTTAAAGCTAAGTTACCAGAAAGCATTGTTTTCCCTCCTTCAGCAGCTTGTGTTCCTGTAATTTCAAATGCTCCTGTTGGAAATTTGTTTACATCAAAAAAGTCACCTTCTTTACCTTCAACAGTACCCATTAAATGCGCATCTAAATTCTTTTTTTGATCGCCTTCAACATCTGTGGCATTGATAGATTTCATATCAATTAAAAAAGTACCACTTTGTAAAGTACCATTATCTACATGAAATACACCACTTTCAACGTTTACAGTACCATTATGTGTTCCTGTAGGTTTAAAACCTTTCCACTCAATAGTAGATTCAGATACATTTGCAACATACTTTACTGTAGCGCTTTCACTAACAGCAGCAGCTTCCGCTTCACTTGTGTTAGCTTCTTTTGCTTTTTTACAACCAATAACTGCAGTACATAATGCCACAACAGTAAAAATATTTAAAACTTGTTTTTTCATAATTATTATTTTGTTTTTAGTGTTAAGTTACAAAAATACAAATTGTTAATTTAGTTAAATAAGAAAAAGCATAAAAAAAAGGCAATGACATTTTGACATTTTTATAATAATGGCAGTACTTTTGCCATCTGTAAAAAAGGTATTTAAAATCTAGGTACAAAAATGAGCAAGAAAAATAAAGAAGAAGTTATAGAAGAGCAAGTAGAACAACCAACAGTAGAAACGCAAGAGTTAACTGTGGAAGAACAACTACAAGCAGAATTAAAACAAGAAAAAGATAAGTTTTTACGTCTTTTTGCTGAGTTTGAAAATTATAAAAAACGTACATCTAAAGAACGTGTAGAGTTGTTTAAAACAGCAAGTCAGGACGTTATGGTATCTCTTTTACCTGTTTTAGACGATTTTGAACGTGCTTTAAGTCATATTGAAGACGATAAAGAAGCAGAAGAACTACGCAAAGGAGTAAATTTAATTTATCAAAAATTACTTTCTACACTAGAGCATAAAGGATTAGCTGCTTTATCTGTTATACAAGGGGATGTTTTTAATGCAGATCATCATGAAGCAATTACACAAATTCCTGCGCCAACAGACGATTTAAAAGGGAAAATTATTGATGTAGTTGAAAAAGGATACAAACTAGGAGAGAAAGTAATACGTTTTCCTAAAGTTGTAATAGGACAGTAAAACTTTTTTTTTATGCTGTTCCTAACTTAAAAGAGGAGAACAGCATAAAGAAACTGAAAATTAAAACAAATAAAGTGTTCAGTAAAAGGGTTCAGTATTCTTAGATAATAAACGATGAAAACTGGCGCTTAAAGCTGAAAACTCAGGTATATATGGCAAAGAGAGATTATTACGAAATATTAGGGATAAGTAAAAGCGCAACAGCTGCAGAGATAAAAAAGGCCTATAGAAAAATGGCTTTAAAATTTCATCCAGATAAAAATCCGGATGACTCCGAAGCAGAATCTAAATTTAAGGAAGCTGCAGAGGCTTACGAAATTTTAAGTAATGCTGACAAAAAAGCACGCTATGACCAATTCGGACATCAAGCATTTGATGGCTCCGGTGGTTTTGGAGGTGGTGGAGGTGGCATGAATATGGATGACATATTCAGTCAGTTCGGTGATATCTTTGGAGGTTTTGGCGGTGGCGGAGGTTTCTCTGGTGGCGGTTTTGGTGGCGGTCAACAACGTCGAGTGAAAGGAAGTAACCTTAGAATTCGTGTGAAACTTACGCTAGAAGAAATCGCGAATGGCGTAGAAAAGAAAATTAAAGTAAAACGTAAAGTTCAAGCAGAAGGTACTACGTACAGAACCTGTTCTACTTGTAACGGTTCTGGTCAAATTACTAGAATTACCAATACTATTTTAGGAAGAATGCAAACCGCAGCTACATGTACAACATGTGGTGGAGCAGGACAAACTATAGATCAAAAACCAGCAGAAGCAGATGCACATGGTTTAATCATTAAAGAAGAAACGGTTTCTATTAAAATTCCTGCAGGAGTTGTAGATGGTATGCAACTTAAAGTTACAGGAAAAGGTAACGAAGCGCCAGGAAATGGAATTTCTGGAGATATGCTAGTTGCTATTGAAGAGCAAGATCATGAATCCTTACAACGTGAAGGGGATAATTTACATTATGACATGTATATTAGTCTTCCAGATGCAGTGCTTGGTACTTCTAAAGAAATAGATACCGTAACAGGAAAAGTGCGAATTAAAGTAGAAGCAGGAGTGCAGTCTGGTAAAATTTTACGCTTACGCGGAAAAGGAATACCAAATATTAATGGATATGGTAAAGGAGATTTATTAGTCCATGTAAATGTTTGGACACCAAAAACCTTAAATAAAGAACAAAAAGAATTTTTTGAATCGATGCGTGAAGACGAACATTTTTTACCAAAGCCAGAAAGCTCGGATAAATCTTTTTTTGAAAAAGTAAAAGATATGTTTTCTTAAAAAAAGCAATAGTATATATAAGAAATCCACTTTTTAAGTGGATTTTTTTTTGTTAAATGGTAACAAATCTCTTTCTGTTAACATTTATTTGGCAAAAAATAGTATATTTGGTTTATCACTAATTTATTTTAGTGGTAATTTTTCTTTTTCATAGCAATTTTTTCCCATCCTTTCACTTTTAGTAAAAGGGTGGGTTTTGTTTTATAGAAGTTCTTGTTTTTTTTTAATCACACAATAATTAGATAAATAGTTTACGGGTTGGTGGCTATCTTTAATTTTAATTTGTTGCATGCCATTTCTCTTGTAACATTTTCTATCTTTACAACACTTATATCGTACCAAAACATTTGTTTGGTATTACTAAATACATATTATGAAAAACCTCTTAGAAGCACACGCAGTTTCTAAAAATTTTGGAGATTTTACAGCATTAAATAAAGTGTCTATTTCTGTTCCTAAAGGAAGTATATTTGGTCTATTAGGACCAAATGGAGCAGGGAAAACAACCTTAATACGTGTTATAAACCAAATAACAATGCCAGATGCTGGTCATGTTTTATTAGACGGAGAGCCTTTGCAATCGCATCATGTGCAAAATATTGGCTATTTGCCAGAAGAACGTGGTTTATATAAATCGATGAAAGTTGGCGAACAAGTATTGTATTTAGCACAATTAAAAGGCTTGAGTAAAGCCGAAGCAAAAATTAGATTGAAATATTGGTTTGATCGCTTAGAAATTGGAGATTGGTGGAACAAAAAAATACAAGAGCTTTCTAAAGGAATGGCTCAAAAAATTCAGTTTGTAGTTACTGTTTTACACGAACCTAAATTGTTGATTTTCGACGAGCCCTTTTCTGGATTCGATCCTATAAACGCAAATTTAATTAAAGACGAAATTTTACGTTTAAGAGATAACGGAGCAACCGTAATATTCTCTACACATAGAATGGAATCTGTAGAAGAATTGTGTGATCATATTGCGCTAATCCATCAGTCTAATAAAATATTAGAAGGAAAACTAACAGACATCAAAAGGCAATATAAAACCAATACGTTTGAGATTGGTATAAATGCAGCAGATAAAGTAGCTCTTGCCGAAACGATTTCACAAAAATTTGATGCCTCTCTTACTGATTTTAGATCGTTAAATGATGCGTTAAAACTGAATATAAAACTTTCAGAAAACGAATCGGCAAACGATTTGTTAAGCTATTTAACCACCAAAGGTGAAGTTTCACATTTTGTAGAAGTCATACCAAGTGCTAACGATATTTTTATTCAAGCAGTTAAGAATAATTAATTTATGAACCATTTACCACTTATTATAAAACGCGAGTATTTAACAAAAGTTAGAAACAAATCGTTTATTGTCATGACTATTTTAAGTCCTATTATTATGATAGCACTTATTGCCGTTGTTGGTTATTTATCGCAATTAAATAATAATAAAACACGTACCATATCTGTTTTAGACGAATCGGAATTGGTTACAGATATTTTTCAAAATACAGAACATACAAAGTATAATTTACTTAATAACGTATCTCTAGACGATGCTAAAACTATTGTAGAAGAAGCAGAAACCTATGGTTTACTGTATATTCCAAAACAAGATAGTATTGATGCATTGGTAAAACATATTAAATTTTACTCGAAAGAAACACCTTCCTTATCTGTAATATCTAGTTTAGAAAGTAAATTAGAAAATAGATTGAGAGATGTTAAGTTACAGCAGCAAGGTATTGATTTAGAGAAATTAACGGCTTCTAGGACGAAAGTAAATATCGCACAAGAAAGTTTTATTGGCGAAAAAACATCTAAAATCGATAGTTATTTTAAATTAGGTTTTGGTTTGGCAGCAGGTTACTTATTATTCATGTTTATTATTATTTATGGTAACATGATTATGCGAAGTATTATCGAAGAAAAAACAAGTAGAATTATAGAAGTAATAATCTCTTCGGTAAAACCAATTCAACTAATGCTTGGTAAAATTATTGGAACTTCTTTAGCAGGAATCACCCAATTTGTTATCTGGATTATAATAGGAAGCATTTTAATGACAGTGGTTTCTGGCTTTTTAGGTATTGATTTAATGCAACAAACACCGCAGAATGAAATGATGCAGAAAGCTATGGAAAACCCAGAAGTAGCTATGGAAATGCAAAATTTAGTAGCTGCTTTTTATAACTTACCAATAGCAAATCTAATTATAGCGTTCATTTTGTTTTTTATAGGTGGGTATTTACTATACAGTTCCCTATACGCAGCAATTGGAGCTGCAGTAGATAACGAAACGGATACGCAGCAGTTTATGTTGCCTATAATTATGCCATTAGTTTTAGCAGTCTATATTGGTATCTTTACAGTAATAGAAGATCCGCATGGTACGGTATCTACTATATTTTCGTTTATACCATTTACCTCTCCTGTGGTTATGCTAATGCGTATTCCTTTTGGGGTACCAATTTGGCAACAAGTACTTTCTTTTTTATTATTAGTTGGTACCTTTATGTTAACCGTTTGGTTTGCAGCAAAAATATACCGAGTTGGTATTTTAATGTATGGTAAAAAACCGAGTTATAAAGAACTTATCAAATGGATTAAGTATTAATATGAAAGACATTAAAAACATACTAAGTAAATCTATTCAAATCTCTAAAGATGTAGAGATTAGTGTGCAAAATATTTTAATTTTACTTTTTGTCTTATTATTTGCAACGCTATTTTTAAGATTGCTTAGAAGGTTAATCAGTAGAAAATTACCAAGTGACGATAAGTTAAAATTCAAAGCTGTTTTTTCGTATGCAACCTGGTTTAGTTATGTTGTTATCGTTTTGGTGACTTTACATACTGTTGGCGTTAATGTTACAGGAATTTTTGCAGCATCTGCGGCATTATTAATTGGTATTGGTTTAGCATTACAAACGCTTTTTCAAGATATCATTTCCGGAGTTTTTATTTTAATAGACCAATCTGTTCACGTTGGAGATATTATTGAATTAGACGGAAAAATAGGCCGTGTAGAAGAAATTAAATTGCGTACAACCAGGGCGGTTACTATAGATAATAAAGTGTTAGTGATACCAAATCATTTATATTTAACCAATAGTTTGTATAATTGGACACAAAACGGAACCACAACCCGCGAAAGCGTAGATGTTGGTGTTGCTTATGGTAGTGATGTGCAATTGGTGAAAAAATTGCTTATTGAAGCAGCTAAAGGGAATAAAGAGGTTTTAGAATATCCAGGACCATCTGTATTATTTACAGATTTTGGCGATAGTTCTCTAAATTTTAGAATTGCTTTTACGCTGAATGATAGTTTTAATGCAAGAATACCAAAAAGTGATATTCGTTTTGAAATAGATAGATTATTTAGAGAAAACAACATCAGTATTCCTTTTCCACAAAGAGATATTCATATTATTCAGAAATAAAAAAAGATAAAGATGCCGAAAATATTAGTAATCGAAGATGAAGCAGCAATACGAAGAGTATTGGTAAAAATACTTTCCGAAGAAAATGACACCTATGAAGTAGAAGAAGCGGAAGACGGTTTAGTAGGAATCGAGAAAATTAAGAAAGAAGATTATGACTTAGTGCTTTGTGATATTAAAATGCCAAAAATGGATGGTGTAGAAGTATTAGAAGCGGTGAAAAAAATAAAACCGGAAACCACAATGGTTATGATTTCTGGTCATGGCGATTTAGATACCGCTGTAAGTACCATGCGTCTAGGTGCTTTTGATTATATTTCAAAACCGCCAGATTTAAATCGTTTATTAAATACCGTTCGTATTGCTTTAGATAGAAAAGAGCTTGTTGTAGAAAACAAAATGCTTAAAAAGAAAGTAAGCAAGAACTACGAAATGATTGGTAATAGTGAAGCTATTTCGCATATAAAAGAAATTATTGAAAAGGTAGCACAAACAGATGCTCGTGTTTTAATTACTGGTCCTAACGGAACGGGAAAAGAATTAGTAGCGCATTGGTTACACCAAAAAAGTGCACGCTCTAAAGGAGCAATGATAGAAGTAAACTGTGCCGCAATACCAAGCGAACTTATTGAAAGTGAACTTTTCGGACATGTAAAAGGGGCTTTTACAAGTGCAAATAAAGACAGAGCAGGAAAATTTGAAGCAGCAAATGGCGGAACTATTTTTTTAGATGAAATAGGAGATATGAGTCTTTCTGCACAAGCAAAAGTACTTCGTGCATTGCAAGAAAGTAGAATACAACGTGTTGGTAGTGACAAAGACATTAAAGTAAATGTTAGAGTAGTAGCAGCAACCAATAAAGACCTAAAAAAGGAAATAGAAGAAGGTAGATTTCGTGAAGATTTATACCACAGACTAGCAGTAATACTTATAAAAGTGCCGTCGTTAAATGATAGACGCGATGATATACCATTACTAATAGAATATTTTTCTAAAAAAATTGCGGACGAACAAGGTACCGCAAAAAAGAGTTTTTCAGCGAAAGCGATAAAATTATTACAAGAATATGATTGGACAGGAAATATTAGAGAACTACGTAATGTTGTAGAACGTTTAATTATTCTTGGAGAAAAAGAAGTAAGTGAGAAAGATGTGAAAATGTTTGCGAGTAAGTAGCTTTAAATTATTGAAAGCGAACAAATCAAAAATAGTACATGGTATAGGGAATTATTGCATATTCTAAACGGAAGAAGTTTAGCATGGATTAAGCAATACGTCATATTATAGTACATTTTTTATTGTAAAAATAACGTGGTATTGATCTCTTTTTCATCTATAAGGATACGTCTAGAGTGCTTTTTTGGAAGTGTAATTTATATGGATAGATTATATAAAAACCTCAATACTATATTGAGGTTTTTACTTTTTACAAGTATTTAAAAGTTGAAGATGATTTTCGGTAATACCTATTATTTTATTTAAATAATATGCTTTAAGTTCTTCTATCGTTTTGGAGGATAATGTTATTTTGCTTTCAGTGCTATTATTAACTATAGTATTGCAATCACACGTTTTTAATAAAGCGTTATAGTTTTTAATGTTTTCTACTATTGTTTTGTCTTGCAATGTTATAAATTGTTCTTTTTCTAATAAAGATTTTTTAACTTGTTGTTCTGCAAGTTTTCTATTTATTTCATTTGCTTGTTGTTCTAATTCGGCTTGTTGCTGTTTTAATTTCGCTTGTTGTTGTTCTAAGTCGGATAGCTGATTATTACTGTTTTGTGTCAATTCATTGTTCTCATTTGTTGGCGTATTACAAAGTTCATATTCATAAAATGTTTTAACAATTAATTCTTCAGCCATATACAAATAAGTTCTTCCAGAAGCCAAGTCATCAGCTAATAAAGCAGTATCTAAATACGTAGAAATACTTATGGATAAGTCTAAAGCATTAGTACAGTCTGTAGCTTCTAGAGCTTCTATGACACTTTCAATAGCTTGTTTAGATAGATCAGCATGATATTTCAAGTCTATTAGATTATACGCTTTAATTCCAGCATCTATATTTTTAGTAACAATTCCTAGATTTGTATCTCCGTTTCCTAATTTAGAAACTTTAGCGGTAATAGTATTTAAAAAGATAATAGGTAGAAGAAAGAGTAGGTGTTGTTTTTTCATAAGTAGGATTATTTAAATTATGGGAGTAAAAATAATCAAACTTTACAATTAAACGTGATAAAGCGACTTTTAATCGGTATTTGTTTTGTTTTTAAAAGGAACTTCTAAAATTTATTACATATTGAAGATTTAGAAAGAGATGCGTAAAATGAATTACATTATATCTTTTAAATAAATAGGAACCATGAAAAACAGCAAATAGTACGGATCATAAAATCACTTTAACATATAAAAAAAGACACTAATTATTTAGTGTCTTTTTTAGTTTTTCATCCAAGGTATTAATAATGCTTTTTACCTCATTAGAAATATGATCATCAGTAACCCAAGTATGTATATCTCCTAAATAATGCATTCCTAAATAGTTTGCAGATGCTACAAAAGGCATCTTAAAGCCTTTTACTAAATCTGGACTATTACTAGTGCTTATCATTGCCATATATTTACCACGTAATTGTCTGCCTAAATCTTTTTCGGTTCTAATAACATCCGAAATACGATCAAAAAAAGCTTTCATAATACCACTCATAGTATACCAATAAACCGGAGTTGCAAAAACAATAGTATCATAATTTGTAATAACTTCTGTTATGACATCCATAAAGTCGTCACCCGCATTTTTATACTCATAGTCATAGTGTCCAATAACTTTGGTGTTTAAATCTATAACCTCATAGTTGCATTTGGAGGCAAGATGATTCACTATTTTATAGGTATCGCCAAAACTTCTTGAGCTTCCTTGCAGTATTACTGTTTTATTCATAATCATTAAGTTTATGAAGCTAAGTAATGACTTTGATAAGAATAAAATGCTAATTTCTAATAGAAACAATTAATGGCCAAATAGAAAATATGGATGTATTTTAAAAAGGAAAAAATAAGGTGGCCTTATATTCTGAAACTAACGCTAACACCAGTTTGTATGTCAGGATTGTTGTTTACCGTAAGGTCTTGTTGTAAATAAAACGTAGTGGTGAATTTTTTTGTGAAAGAATAAAGTAAAGTCCAATAGTTGTTATTTTTATATAAATTGGTCGTACCAGTTCCCCAAGCATCATGCGTATCTGGATGACGAACAGGTATTATATAATCCAGTTCTTCCTTTTTGTTTAAACTAGTTTGGATGTAAAAATCTAAACCAATAGAATGGGTAGTTCCTTTTTTAGATATTAAATTATACTCTAAGACTGTTTCTAAAAAAGCAACATAATCATTGGTTCCAAATGCTACATTATCTTTTTTTAAGTCAATCGCATTTTTTCTAATAGCACCAATACCTGTACCTATCTGTGCGTAATTATCGTTTTTAAAGGCAATTTTTTTAACAGCATTTACAGATACACCTAAATCGATAGAGGTATTATATTTAGATAGATTGGTACCAAGGTGAGAACCAAGATTCATAAAAAAGCTTTTGTTTTTATTAATCAACCATTCCGGGTAATAATAATAGGTAGTTTCTATTCCGCTTAAAAAAACATCATTTTTTTCTAGTTCTGCGGTGTTGCCATTTCTATCTGTATATTTAATTCCGGCGGCATTTAATTTAAAAACCTTTCTGTCAAAAGGATCTTCTCCACCCGCAATTTTACTGTGAAAATCTTCAATAAATTTATCACTTGTAAAAAAGGAAAGCGGATATTCTCCATTCGTTAACATCGCAACGCGCAAAGCAACTACTAATTCTTTGTTATCACTTAAATTAAAAGCAACATTGGCTTTAATACTTTTAATAACACCATCTATTTGTAGTTGAAAAGTTTCGGCGTCTAAATCTGCTACGTCAAAATGATATTGCGCTAAATCCCAATCGTACTTTCTAGCTTCATTTCTTGTTGCTTCATCATTTGGAACGTATGTGGTTACTGGCGGTCCCCAAACATTGGCGCTTTCTAAGCTAATATTAACAACCGTTTGTTTTGTAGCATGTGTTTTAAAATTTCCTTGTAGTCTTGAAAAAAAGATACCAAAAGGATGGGAAGACACAATGCTAGGTTTTGTAATTCCGTTTTTAAAAGGCGTTGGTATGGAATCTGCTACTTGCGAAAAAGTTGTAAAAGGAAATAGTACTAGTAAAAATATGCTTAGGTAAAATGTTTTCATGAAGGTTAATTAGTGAGATGTTAAAATTACAATATTTATAATGAGCTCGACTATAAAACTTTAGACAAATTATAAAGAGCTATTTTGTAATAGAATTTCTATTAACCAAAAATATTAATATCTTTAAACAGAACTTAAAATGCCTATAAAATTGAAAGCAATTAAAATAAACGACTTTAAAATACAATCTCAAATAGAAATTTCTAAACTAACTACAACCTATAATTTAGAAGCAGATGAAGACGATGTAAAAGACGAATTAAAAAAGGTAAGACGAAAACTAGGTGAACTACAAGATACGCTTTATGCACATGGTAAATATGCTGTTTTGGTTTGCTTACAAGGAATGGATACTGCTGGAAAAGACAGTTTGATTCGTGAAGTGTTTAAAGATTTTAATGCAAGAGGAGTTGTGGTGCATAGTTTTAAAGTACCAACCGAATTAGAGCTAAAGCACGATTTTATCTGGAGACATTACATCGCGCTTCCGGCTCGTGGTAAATTTGGAGTGTTTAATAGAACGCATTATGAAAATGTGCTAGTAACCAGAGTACATCCTGGTTATATTATGGGAGAACATTTACCACATGTAAATTCGGTAGAAGATATAGACGATGCTTTCTGGAGCCAACGTTTTGAGCAAATAAATAATTTTGAAAAGCATATTGCAGAAACCGGAACCATTATTTTTAAATTCTTTTTGAACTTATCTTTAGGCGAACAGAAAAACCGGTTACTACGTCGTTTGGATAAGAAGTCTAAAAACTGGAAATTCTCTCCAGGCGATTTAAAAGAACGAAAACTGTGGGATACATACCAAGAATGTTATGAAGATGCAATAAATAGAACTTCTAAACCACATGCGCCTTGGTTTAATATTCCTGCAGATGATAAGCCGACAGCAAGACTTATAGTTGCTAAAATAATGTATGATACTTTAAAGGAGTATAGCGATATTAAAGAACCAGAATTAGATGATGCGGTAAAAGCAAATATTGAATTGTATAAAGAGCAATTAAGTAAGGAATAGTATCACGTGAATGCTAGGCTTTTTTTATAGTTATGACGTTTTAAAAATGGGGTCGTCATTTTTAGTTAGTTTAAAATTCATCATTAAAAATAAATATTTATCGTTTGTCAATAAATATTTATCTATATTTGTAATGTAATTATAACTATTCTAATCATGTCAGAAACAAATAACATCGTATTTAAAGGTTTAAAAATTGTAGCTTGGGTGATCTTTGTTGGTCTATGTATTGAAGCAGGAGGTTTGGTAGTCAACTTTATATTTAGCCTGTATTATCCTGAATTTGTTTCCAATCTATATCAGAAATTAGATTTAAGCGAAATGTATACAACTAGCAAATCGGCCTTTTTTAGTATGTACAGCTTTATACTAATCATCTCGATTCTTAAAGCGTATCTATTTTATTTACTGATTGTACTCGTAACCAAAATTGATTTAGACAAACCATTCAATAGTTTTGTTTCTAAACAGATTTCACAAATTAGTTACTATACATTTTCTATCGGACTATTAAGCTATTTGGCAAGACAGGTTGCTAAGAATTTGCAACATCGTGGTTATAATATCGATATGCTAAATCCGTTTTGGGCAGACAGTCAAGCATTTATTTTAATGGCAGCTGTAATCTATGTTATTGCTACTATTTTTTCAAAAGGAGTAGCGTATCAAGAAGAACTAGAAGAAACAGTATAACGTATGGCGATTATTGTAAACATGGATGTGATGATGGCAAAACGTAAAATGTCACTTAACGAATTATCGGAAATTGTAAATATCTCATTGGCCAATTTATCTAAACTAAAAACAGGAAAAGTAAAAGCAATTCGGTTTAGTACATTAAATGCGGTTTGCGAAGCATTAGATTGTCAGCCAGCAGATATATTAGAACATACAAAAGAGGAAGAATTATAGAAATGATGCTAACGAATATTATTCCAAAACTCCCAATGCGTGACAAGAATGTCACGAAAGCCTATTACATAAATAAGTTAGGTTTTAAAGTGTTTGGTAGCCCAGATTTTGACGGTTATTTAATGCTAGAAAAAGATCAAATTCAAATACATTTTTTTGAATTTAAAACACTCGAGCCAAAAGAGAATTACGGACAAGTTTATATTCGAACAGATCATATAAATGATTTTTACCAATCCTTATTAGATAATAATACCACGATACACCCAAACGGCCCATTAGAAAATAAGCCTTGGGGACAAAGAGAATTTGCTGTTCTCGACCCAGATAATAATTTATTAACCTTCGGACAACGTATTTAGCTTTAGATCTTTGATTTGTTTTGGTACTATTTATTTTAAATGTAAAGCTAATGGTTCCATATTGGAAATTCCATATTCCGTTTTTATTCCCTAAATTAGTAACTTAAATAAGTATTCGCAAACCAGTTAAGTGGCATTATTTCGTTGTCCATTTTGATCGAATCCATATCATGTATTATGGGCATGGAATGCGGCACACTTAGAAAAATAAATTATGATAAAAATCAGATGGATAATAGTATTGGTTTTAGTTTCAAATGTACTATTTGGTCAAAAGAGTGATACGATTGTTCCGTTTAATAAAAAACTAAATACATTTTATAACGTACGCGATTTTTGTATTTCTAATAGTGGTAATGAAGCTTTTTTCACGATACAAAGTCCGGATGCACAAATTTCACAGATAGCGGTTATTAAAAAAGAAAAAAAGAAATGGTTGGAGCCAGAATTATTATCTTTTAATGATTCCTTTATGTATTTAGAACCGTTTTTGTCATCCAATGGAAATCGACTGTTTTTTGTTTCAGATAGACCATTAGACAATACTTCTAGTGAGAAAAAAGATTTCGATATTTGGTATGTGGATAGAAATAATAGTAACGATGCATGGTCGACTCCTAAAAATATAGGGAAGCCTATTAATTCTAGTTTCAATGAGTTTTATCCTTCCGTTAGTAGAAATAATAATTTGTATTTTACCATGGAAGCGCCTAATGGATTAGGAAAAGATGATATTTATTTCTCTAAATGGAATGCAGGCACATATGAAACTCCAGTTCTTTTAGATGAAAATATAAACAGCAGTGGTTATGAATTTAATGCTTTTATCTCTAGGGAAGAAAAATTTATAGTATATACCAAGTACAATGAAGATGGAGGACAAGGAAGTGGTGATTTATACATTTCAAGAAAAGATGAAAATGGCAAATGGGAAAAAGCAAAAAACTTAGGAGTTCCTATTAACACAAAGTACATGGAATACTGTCCTTTTTATGATGCCGAAAACGAAATCTTATATTTTACCAGTAAAAGAAGAAATCTGGAACCTAGAAAGTTTAAGGATATTTTAGATTTTAAAAGCTATGTTCAAGAAAACCCAAATGGCTTAAGTAGAATTTATTCGACGGCTATAAAAATAGAATAAAGCAAGTTTTAAAGGAGCAGGATAGAACTGCGACGCATTCAGAATTAAAAGGAAAGTGGATATTATAAATGCTAATAAAAAGGAGCTCATTTTAAACAACCCACTAATCCATAAATAAAATAAACGATGACCACTACCAGCCACCATGATGCGCGCATTGCAAAAATGACCTTTGCTTCTGTATATCCGCATTACATTACCAAAGTAGAAAAAAAAGGAAGAACCAAAGAAGAACTACATCAAGTAATTCATTGGTTAACCGGTTTTAGTGAACAAAAGTTGGAAGAGTTAATCGCTGAAAAAGTAACCTTTGAAATGTTTTTTAAAAGCGCGAACTTAAACCCAAATGCAGCACTAATTAAAGGTGTGATTTGTGGCTATAGAATAGAAGACATAGAAAATCAGCTTACCAAAGAAGTACGCTATTTAGATAAATTGGTAGAGGAATTGGCAAGAGGACGTAAAATGGAGAAGATATTACGAGTAGCATAGTTTTGTAAATTTAAGAGGAACATTAATCCAAAGAAAAATGAAGAATTCTATGTATTATTTATCGGTTATAGCACTCTTAACTTTTGGATGTGCTAATACAACTAGTGTTCAGGATGTTATTCCAAATCACGATAATTTCAGTTTACACTCTAGCTTTGTAAATGAAACACGCGTCATTAATGTGTGGCTTCCGCCAAATTACAAAAGTAGTACCGATGCTTTTCCGGTGTTATATATGCCTGACGGCGGAATAAAAGAAGATTTTCCGCATATAGCAAATTCCATAGCTAGGTTAGTAGAAAGCAAAAATATACCGCCAGTAATTCTTGTCGGTATTGAAAATACAGAAAGAGGAAGAGACTTAACCGGTTTTTCGGAAGTGGAAGCAGATGCGAAATATTGTCCGTTAACCGATGGCGCAAAAAACTTTAGAGCATTTATAACCGAAGAATTAATGCTTCAGATAAATACAGAATACAGAACAACTTCACAAAAAGGTATTATTGGCGAATCTTTAGCTGGTCTTTTTGTTATGGAAACCTTTCTTTTACAACCAGACGCATTTGATTTCTATATTGCAATGGATCCTTCGTTTTGGTGGAATAATCACTATCTAGAACAAAATGCTTCCGCATACCTAAAAGATTTTCCAAATAAAACAAAGAAACTGTGGTTTGCTGGCTCGGGAGTAGAAGATATTTCTATACATGCCAATAATCTTGCTAAAACCTTGCAAAGTAATTCGCCTAGTGCATTAATTTGGAAATATGAAGATGCACCTAATGAAAAGCATAGTACTATTTTTAGAGCTAAAAAAGAACAAGCTCTGACTTGGATAATGAGTGAAAACAACTAATTTAATATTATATAATTTAAAAATACCAAATGAAAAACAACTTAAAAATAGCGTTATTCTTACTATTAGCAACTACATCGATGGTGCATGCTCAAAAAGTAAAACTTAAAAAAGGGAAAGCGATAATTGAAGATGTACATGTGTTTAATTGTGAAAAAGGACCCGCAGAATGGGTGACTCTAATGGATAAGGAAACTGGAGAAGAACTGATTTTTATAAGAATAGAGTTTGGAGCAAAACAAGGAAAAAAAGATTATACCATTTATAAATTTCTTAAGGAAGATATTGTTGTAGAAGTTTCTGGCTATAATTTATTAAAAAACCTTGTAAAATTTTTATACAACAACAAAGTGTTTGATCTAAACGGAGAATTAAATCTTTCAAAAATTGAAGGATTAAAGGCGAAGTTTGATGAAAATATTACCAATAGAACCGACTTTTAAAATGGAGTTATAAAAAATAAAATCGTTTTTTATATTTTCTTTAAGGATTCCTCTTTTCTAGAAGCAGTATCTTTAAACTTAAAATATCACATAGAGTTTGTCGAAGTGATGTTTAACCAAACAACCTATATTAAAACCATATAAATGAAAAAACTCCTTCTATTACTTTTAGCACTAAGTTCTATTACAAGCTATTCGCAAACCGACGAAGAAATCATAAAAAAGATATACACGCAATCGTTAACCAATGGTAAAAGTTATGCGTGGCTAGATTATTTATCTAATCAAATTGGAGGCCGTTTGTCTGGTTCTTTACAAGCAGAACTTGCTGTACAGTGGGGAAAAGAAGAATTAGAAGAACTGGGTTTAGATAAAGTTTGGTTGCAAGAAGTAATGGTTCCAAAATGGGTTCGTGGCGCAAAAGAATACGCATATATAGAATCTTCACAAAAGAAAACGACAACCAGTGTTAATATTTGTGCGCTTGGTGGCTCTGTAGCAACAAACCCTTTAGGTTTAAAAGCTAATATTATTGAAGTCCAAAATTTTGAAGAACTACAAGAGCTCGGTGAAGCAGTAATAAAAGGAAAGATTGTGTTTTTTAACAGAGCCATGCAAGAAGATTTAATTAGCACTTTTAATGCGTATGGTGGTTGTGTAAATCAGCGGTATAGTGGTGCAGTAGAAGCAGAGAAGTTTGGCGCTGTTGGTGTTATTGTACGTTCTATGAATTTACGTTTAGACGATTTTCCACACACAGGAAGTATGACCTATGATGATCTTCCTTTAGAAAAACGTATTCCTGCAGCAGCAATAAGTACAAATGATGCCGAACTTTTAAGTACCGCATTAAAACTAGATAAAAACTTAGAGTTCTATTTTAAACAAAGTTGTTCGCAGTTTAGAGATGTGCTATCTCATAATGTCATTGGAGAAATTACAGGAAGTGAGTTTCCTAATGAGTATTTTGTAGTTGGTGGGCATTTAGATTCTTGGGATTTAGGAGATGGATCTCATGATGATGGTGCAGGAGTAGTGCAGTCGATGGATGTTTTAAGACTTTTAAAAGCATCTGGAATTAAACCAAAAAGAAGTATTCGTGTCGTTTTATTTATGAATGAAGAAAACGGATTACGTGGCGGAAATAAATATGCAGAAGAAGCAAAACGAAAGGGAGAAAATCATGTGTTTGCTTTAGAAAGTGATGCTGGAGGGTTTACGCCAAGAGGATTTAGTTTTGATTGTAGTGACGCTAATTTTAATCAAGTATTAAGCTGGAAACCTTTATTTAAACCATATCTTATTCATTATTTTGAAAAGGGAGGAAGTGGTGCAGATGTTGGACCATTAAAAAACGATAGTAATGTATTAGCAGGCTTGCGCCCAGATTCACAACGTTATTTTGATCACCACCACGCAGCGAATGATACTTTTGATGCGGTTAATAAACGCGAGCTAGAACTTGGTGCTGCAACCATGACAAGCTTAGTGTATTTGTTTGATAAGTATGGTACAAACCCTTTGCCAAAACGAAGTGAGATTAAAAATTAATCTAAAAAAAAAATAACAGATGCTATTTTATTAACGAATAAAAATAGTATCTGTTCTTTTCATATCGTCAAGTCGTTGTAGTGCTAAGACTAACTGGCTAGCATCCCAATAGCCATATTCAAGCACTATTTTTTTATCGATAAATTGATAGGTGATATGTACGGGCATTTCAATTTTTTTATTGTTTTCTAAAAGATTGCCTTCCCAAATCCCCCAAAAATTCACCCAATTTTTTCCACTATCATCCGTTACCATTTCAAACTCTCTTCTGTTTTCTTCAAAAGCTCTAGTTAAAAAGCTAGAATCATTTCTTTTGTGATATTCGGGTAAACTTTTTGCAGTAAAAAATTGATCTCTTGTGTTGTAATACACTTTTGCAGTATCTGCATATTTCATCGTTAAGCTATCCCATTTCTGGTAGTCATAATTATTTATAACCGCTTTAACAATGTCAATTTCTGGAGAATCTTGTGTGTAGCGTTGTGCTTTATTACAAGAAACGATTAGTAGTAATACGAATCCTATTATAATACCTTTTTTCATGAAACTAAAATTTAAATTAATAAACCGTTTCCATAAAGAAATAGGAGGATTGTTAATGATAGTACATGTGAGGCAATGTATGCTTATTTCGATCAGGTGTCTTATAAAGATACAAAATAAAATGTATTAAACATTGGCTTTCAGTAAATTAATGATTTTGGGTAAGGTTGGTTGGAATAAAAGACTCCATGCTTTACTTTAAATATCTTTTGGTTCCATAAATTATTTCCAAAGACTATTAAGCAGTTAATCGTTTATTGTAGCTCTTTATAGTAGTATTTTAGGTTGTCTGTTTCCTTTTTGTACTTTTAGTGCACTATTAATCAATTTATTAAAAAATGAAAAAAAAATTACTTTATCTGGCTTGTTTCGCTACTAGCCTAACTTTTGCTCAAAGCATTGCCACGTTTAACAGTGTGAATATGTCAGAATATGCCAATGTCGATGGTACAATAGATCAAAGTCCAACAGGAGCAAGCACAACGTGGAATTTTACTAGTTTAACCGCTACAGGAACTTCTACAGATTCCTATGCTGTACCAACAAGTATGGAAACAACTACATTCCCAGGAACAACCAATGTATTTACATCCAACGGGAACAAAATCTATCTTAAAGATGTTGCTGGAGAAGTTTATTTAACTGGTGCAACAATTCCAGATTTTGAATTAAACTATGGTACAGATAATGCGCTTATTGGTACGTTTCCATTAAGTTTTGGCTATATGAATTCCGATGCTGTTGCTGGAACCTTTAGTTATCAAGGTACTAATGGTACATTTGCAGGTAATATAGTGAAAACTGTAGATGCGCACGGTACACTAAATATGAATGATGTTGGAGCAGGAGCTTATAGTGGAGCTGTTACAAGATTAAAAACGGAGCAAACGGTTAGCTTAAGTATACCTCCAATTTTTAATAATATTGGAACAGTTACTCAAACTACAATTAACTATTATGATAATAATAACGGAAACCTGGTATTTAGAAATTCAGTTGTAAATATAGTAAGTGGTTTCTTGGGAATTAACGATACATCAGTAGTTAATGAAAGTCTTTTAACCAACTTGTTATCGGTTAATGAAAATGTAGTTGCTGCGTTTTCTGTGGTGCCAAACCCGGTACAGTCCATATTAAATGTAAATTTAAAAACACCAACAGCAATTAAATCTATTGTTGTTTTTGATTTAAATGGACGACAAGTTCTTCATACCACAAATAATACAACCGCTATAGATGTTAGTGCTTTACAAGCAGGAATGTACCTCGTAAAAGTACAAACGGATAGAGAAGTGCTTACCAAAAAGTTTATTAAAAAGTAATCGCTTCGTTTTTATAGAAAAGGCATAAAACCTGAAAAGTTAACTTTTCAGGTTTTGCTTTTTCATTTGTTTTCGTAGTTGTTTTATGGTAAGTGTACTGCCATCATGACTCCATCCAGGAGCCGCAAAAGCATACATGAATTTATGAGACCAGTTTTTTGATTTCTTCATATCGTTCCAAATATCTTTGTATTCATGTGTTAAAATTACAAGTGGATTATAGGAATTTGGCGCGTGAGTAACTCCATATTTAATTTCAATATTTTCATCTAGCTCTTTCCAAGTACCGAAAATTTTATCAAAGATATTTAAAAATCCACCATGGTTTTTATCCATATATTCTATGTTTTGTGCATGGTGTACTTGGTGCATAGTATGCGTGTTGAATACTTTTTCAATGATACCTAATTTAGGAACGTAAACCGTATGTAATTGAAATTGCCAAAGGGATTCAATACCTAAACAAACCACTACCATTTCGGGAGGAAAACCAATAGCAGGCATCCACATGTAAAATAAAGGTTTGTAAAAAAGAGTAAACCATCCGTTTCTCACGGCAGTACCTAAATTAAAATTATTAGAAGAGTGATGTACAATATGTGCAGCCCAAAGAAAGCGTACATTATGATTTTGTCGGTGAAACCAATAATAACTAAAATCATCGCAAAGTTGGCATATAAACCAAATATACCAAGCGTATCCAAAAGATTCGTATCCCATAATATTGGTGTGTACACCAGCTACTATTGGGTTAAAAAGGTTATAAATAAAGTTAAATAATACAATGGCTGCAATGGTTTTAGTAAGTGGCGCTATAATAGCAGAACCAACACCCATAGTTACACTTGCCCCCAAATCTTTCCATGCATATAATTTTTGATTGCTAGGTTCTTTACGATGTTTGCTATAGCTTAACTCTAATAAAATGAGTCCTAAAAAACAAGGTACGCCGTAAACTAAAGGGTTAGTGAAATCCATTAAAATTTATTTTTAATTTCAAAAATACCTTGATTTTGCTGGAAAAGTGCAGATAAATGGTTTTTCTTCGTAAAAAAAATCCGATTTAAGAATGTGCTGTCTTAAAACGGATTTATATTTTATAAAGAAAGTGTCTTATTTCACTAAAGCATTTTCATTCTTTTTGCTAGGAATACTTATTTCTATTTCAATCTGATTTTTCAGAATGTCATCAAAAGTTTCTCTTTTTCTAATTAAGTGCGCTTTGTTATTTAGCCAAAGTACTTCCGCCGGGCGGTAACGGGAATTATAATTGCTCGCCATCGAGTAGCAATACGCTCCAGCATTTTTAAAAGCTATAATATCGCCTTCGTTAATTTCTGCAATACGTCTGTTATTCGCAAAAGTATCTGTTTCGCAAATATAACCTACAACACTATAAAAACGCTCTCTACCTTTTGGGTTCGAAATGTTTTCAATTTCATGTTGCGATCCATAAAGCATTGGGCGTATTAAATGATTAAACCCAGAATCGATTTGTGCAAAAACTGTTGAGGTCGTTTGTTTTACCACATTTACTTTTGCTAAAAACAGACCAGCTTCACTCACCAAAAATTTCCCTGGTTCAAAACCAAGGGTTAATTCTTTACCGTATTCTACACAAAAATCATTGAAACGTTTGGTCAGTTTTTCGCCAAACTCTTCAATATTCGTTTCAATATCTCCTTCTTTATAAGGTACTTTAAAACCAGAACCAAAATCAATAAAGTCTAACGTTTTAAAATGTTTCGCTGTT
Source organism: uncultured Flavobacteriaceae bacterium (assembly GCA_947502495.1). GTDB lineage: Bacteria > Bacteroidota > Bacteroidia > Flavobacteriales > Flavobacteriaceae > Oceanihabitans. The sequence continues at coordinate 110,284 of CANNAC010000010.1, forward strand.
TCAAATAAAATCTCACTTGCATATAAAAACACATCAATATCTAAAATATCACTTCCTGTATGCATATGAATACCGTTAATATGCATCTCGGTGTTTTCAACAATACGAAGGATATGCGGTATTTGGTGGATGGAAATTCCGAATTTACTATCTATATGTCCTACAGAAATATTCGTGTTTCCTCCAGCCATTACATGCGGATTGATACGAATACAAACGGGTGTTTTTGGATGCTTTGTACCAAATTGCTCTAAAATAGAAAGATTGTCTATATTAATTTGAACGCCCAATTTTGCAGCGGTTTCAATTTCTTCTAGTGAAACGCCATTCGGAGTAAAAATAATTTGATCAGGTGTAAAACCAGCGGTAAGGCCCAATTTTACTTCTTGAATAGAAACCGTATCTAATCCGGCTCCTAAGGATTTCATTAATTTTAAAATAGAAATATTAGATAGCGCTTTAACAGCATAGTTCAGTTTTACCTGTTTAACCTTTTTAAAAGCAGAAGTTAAACGCTTATATTGAAAAGCTATTTTATCTGCGTCATAAACGTAAATCGGACTCCCGAAATCTTTTGCTATCTTTAATAATTCGCTGTTTTGCATGTGTGATTTTTTTCAAAGATATTTTTTTTCAAGCGTATAAAAATTAAAATATCATATTATTACACATTTTAAACATATTGTTAATTATTTAACAATATGAAATTTCTATAGTTTGTTAGTTTTTTAATAATTAAATATTAGGGTAAGTTCTTGTGATTATTTACTTTTGTTTCATTATAAATTCTTTGAAGCTTTTGGCGAAAGAGAACTAACAATTTTACTTTAAACAAGATGAATTTACACGAATATCAAGGAAAAGAATTATTAAGCAGTTTTGGCGTACGTATTCAAAGAGGAATCGTTGCACAAACAGCTCAAGAAGCAGTTGCTGCAGCAAAAAAAATGACGGAAGACACAGGAACTGGTTGGCACGTCATTAAAGCACAAGTTCATGCTGGTGGACGTGGTAAAGGTGGAGGAGTGAAGCTTGCTAAGAGCTTACAAGAAGTAGAAGAAATTGCTGGACAAATTATAGGAATGGATTTGGTAACACCACAAACTTCTGCGGAAGGTAAACGTGTACACCAAGTTTTAGTTTGTGAAGATGTTTATTATCCTGGAGATTCTGAGACAGAAGAATATTATATGTCTGTACTTTTAAATAGAGCTACAGGTAAAAATATGATTATGTATTCTACAGAAGGTGGAATGGATATTGAAACGGTTGCAGAAGAAACACCACATTTAATATTTCATGAAGAAATAGATCCTGCCTTAGGAATAATGGGTTTTCAAGCTAGAAAAATAGCTTTTAACTTAGGTTTATCAGGTGTTGCTTTTAAAGAAATGACAAAATTTGTAACTGCATTATATACAGCTTACGTAGAGTCTGATTCTTCTTTATTTGAAATTAACCCAGTTTTAAAAACAAGTGATTCTAAAATAATGGCTGTAGATGCTAAAGTATCTTTAGATGACAACGCATTATATAGACATAAAGATTTAGCTGCTTTACGTGATTTACGTGAAGAAAATGCAATTGAAGTAGAAGCAGGTGAGCATGGATTGAACTATGTAGATCTTGACGGAAACGTTGGTTGTATGGTAAATGGTGCTGGACTTGCAATGGCAACAATGGATTTAATTAAGCAAGCAGGTGGTGAGCCAGCTAACTTTTTAGATGTTGGTGGTACTGCAGATGCTGCAAGAGTAGAAATTGCATTCGAACTTATTTTGAGAGATCCAGCTGTAAAAGCAATCTTAATTAATATTTTTGGAGGTATTGTTCGTTGTGATCGTGTTGCTCAAGGAGTTATTGATGCATACAAAAACATGGGGAATATTGAAGTACCAATTATTGTACGTTTACAAGGTACCAATGCAGATATCGCTAAAGAATTAATTGATAATTCAGGATTAGCTGTAATGAGTGCTACAGAGTTTCAAGAAGCTGCTGATAAAGTACAAGAGGTATTATCTAAATAAATTACAAGGTGATGCAGAACTAGTTGCTGTATCTCATAAATATATAGAAAAGAGTGACCATTTGGTTGCTCTTTTTTTTTGCCTTAAAAAGAGAATAGGCAGATAAGTATTTTTAAAAATGATGATAAGTATATATTAGACAAAAAAAAGAGCAACTAATCGTTGCTCTTTTTTTCTATCTTATTTTTTGCTGGAGTATCGCTTACTTTTTTCTCTCCTTTTTTTGGCATTGGTCCTCGTAAGTGAATCACTAAACCGTTAAGGAAGTTTCGTAAAATTTGATCGCCGCATTCCATGTATTTCGGATGGTCTTCTTTTCTGAAAAAAGCATTAAGTTCACTCTTTCCTATTCTAAAATCAACTAAAGCTAGAATTTTTATAATATCTTCATCACGAAATTTATGTGCTACTCTTAGTTTTTTAAATATGTCATTATTCGTCATAGTAGAATTTTAATTTTTTTGGTTAGTTTAATAAGTAAAAACCTTCTTAGACTTTGTAAACAAAGGTTTTGTTTACAGTTTTATAAGGTTTTGTTTCTATGAAACTAGTATAAAAGCGATGAATTACTCTTTTTTTTTCGACAAGATACAATATATCAACGATTATAAAAGAGGGATTATATCTAACTTTATAATAATTAATTAATTCCTCAAAGTAATGGTAAATAGGGTAGAAAAACTATGCCTTTTGTCTGAAATGATTGCATTTGCGAAATGTGACAAGATGATAAAAAGTATAGAACATAAATTTTTATTAGGTGTAGCAAAGCAGTTACATATTTCTCGTGAAGATTTTGATTATCTTATAGCAAATCCTGTCGATTATACCCATTTAAAATCACATAGCGAGCGCATTGTGCAATTCCATAGATTGGTTTTACTAATGAGTATTGACGGTGAAATTAATGATAAGGAACTTATTAAACTTCATAATTTTGGTTTGCGAATGGGTTTAAACCAGGAGTCGATTAATAAGGTATTGTACTTAATGGAGGGTTTTCCAAATAAGATGGTGCCACCAGATGTATTGATTGATATTTTTAAGGTGCAGTATAATTAAGTGAAACTCTAAATTAAAAAGCCTTTAGGTATTAATTAAAAAAGATTTCTCGACAAGCTCGAAATGACATAGGTTTCAGTCCTCAGTCCTCAGTCCTCAGTCCTCAGTCCTCAGTCCTCAGTCCTCAGTCCTCAGTCCTCAGTCAGTAACCTAGAACACTAAGCTTTCAACTCTTCTAGTTTCCCTTGGTAGCTTTTAATTTCATCACGTAGTTTTGCAGCAACTAAAAAGTCTAATGCTTTTGCAGCTTGCTCCATTACTTTTCGTTTTTCACGAATTTTCTTTTCCAGTTCTCCCTTACTTAGATATTCACTTTCTGGTTCTGCCGCTCTAGCAGCTTCTAGTTCGTAACTATACGTACTTACCGAGTTTTTCGATAAGGCGCTATCCAAACTCTTATTTAATGCTTTTGGCACTAAATTATGTTTGGTATTATATGCAATTTGTTTTGCGCGTCGGTATTCGGTTTCATCAATCGTTTTTTGCATGCTTTTGGTTATTTTATCTGCATACATGATTGCTTTTCCATTCAGGTTACGTGCCGCACGACCAACAGTTTGGGTTAAGGATCTTGCTGAACGTAAAAAACCTTCTTTATCCGCATCCAATATCGCAACTAAAGACACTTCTGGTAAATCTAAACCTTCACGTAATAAATTTACACCAACCAAAACATCATAAATACCTCGACGTAAATCTTGCATGATTTGCACACGTTCTAAAGTATCTACATCACTGTGGATGTAGTTCACTCGGATAGAAATTCTGCTTAAATATTTCGTTAATTCTTCCGCCATACGTTTTGTAAGTGTGGTGACTAAAGTACGCTCGTCTTTTTCAATACGTTGTTGTATTTCTTCAATTAAATCATCTATCTGATTTAAACTTGGGCGTACTTCAATAATCGGATCTAATAAACCTGTAGGTCTAATTACTTGCTCTACATAAACACCATCCGTTTTTTCAAGCTCATAATCGGCTGGAGTTGCACTCACATAAATGACTTGATTTTGAAGCGCTTCAAATTCTTCAAACTTTAATGGTCTGTTATCCATTGCAGCAGGAAGTCTAAAACCATATTCTACTAAATTCTCTTTTCTGCTTCTATCACCACCATACATCGCGTGGACTTGTGAAATAGTTACGTGACTTTCGTCTACAACCATTAAAAAATCCTCAGGGAAATAATCTAATAAACAGAAAGGTCGCGTTCCTGGTTCTCTTCCGTCAAGGTATCTCGAATAGTTTTCAATACCAGAACAATAACCAAGTTCCCGAATCATTTCTAGATCAAATTCGGTACGTTCTTTCAATCGTTTTGCTTCTAAATGTTTTCCTATTTCTTTAAAATAATCGTATTGTTTTACTAAATCGTCTTGAATACCTCTGATCGCTCCTTGCAGAATATCTGGAGAAGTAACAAACATATTTGCGGGATAGACGGTTAGTACATCATATTTTTCAATGACTTGATTGGTTTGAATGTTGAAGGATTCTATTTCTTCAATTTCATCGCCAAAGAAGTGAATACGAAAAGCATCATCTGCATAACTTGGAAATATATCTACCGTATCTCCTTTTATTCGGAAGTTTCCATGGTTAAAATCGGCTTCGGTACGCGAATACAAACTTTGTACTAATTGGTGTAATAGTTTGGTACGAGAAATAACTTGATCGCGTTTTAAAGTAATGACATTTTTTTGAAACTCTACCGGGTTTCCAATACCATATAAACACGAAACGGAAGCAATAACGATCACATCACGACGCCCAGAAAGTAGGGAAGACGTTGTGCTTAATCGCATTTTCTCTATTTCTTCATTAATAGATAAATCTTTCTCTATATAAACACCAGAAGTTGGTATATATGCCTCTGGTTGGTAATAATCATAATAGGAAACAAAATACTCGACAGCATTTTCCGGGAAAAACTGTTTGAATTCACTGTATAATTGTGCCGCTAAAGTTTTGTTATGCGCAAGAACTAAAGTTGGTCTTTGTGTTTCTTCAATAACATTTGCAACGGTAAATGTTTTACCAGAACCGGTAACACCAAGTAAGGTTTGGTATTTTTCATGAGTATCTAAACCATGCACTAATTGTTTTATAGCATTTGGTTGATCTCCAGTTGGTTTAAATTCCGATTCTATTTTAAATTTCATATACTATTGTCCTGCTGCACTATTAGGCAACATCTAATGATTGGTTATTGTGGATTCCGTATTCGATACGAAATGACAAAAACGTTATACCTGTAATTCTGCTAAATTACTTAAAGTTAATGGTATTTGAAATTTTTTGAAACTAACGTTTTAATGTAAAATGTCCTTTAAGTTCTTCTCCAGTATGTAATGTGATTAAGTACCAATAATCATTCGTTTCTAAATTGTAACCTCTGTAGGTTCCATCCCAAAATTTGGTGCTTGGAGAAACTTGTTTTAGAAGTTTACCGTATCTGTTAAAAATTAGGATTTCTTTAATAGTATTTTGAGTATCTGTTATTAACCAAGTATCATTAAATGTATCTCCATTTGGTGTGAAAAATAAAGGGATATGAATTTCTTGTATACTATCGATTGTAAACGGAATCGTTTTTACTACACAACCATTTTCATCTTCAACGATTAAGGTGTGAAGTCCATTAGCAAGATTTGTAAATGTAGGATTTACTTGTGAAGCACTAGAATCTACAGTATACAGATAGTTTATACTAGTATCTGTCATGCTTACTGTTATGGAATCATCCACGATAGTAATATTAGAAGCATCCAATGTGAAATCTGTAGCAGGATAAATAGTGATATCAAAACTAGATTCGTTATCACAAGTATTGGGAGCGGTTCCAGATATATTATAAATATAAATAGTTTGCGATGTTGTGATCGTATCACCAACATTTAGTTGCGTTCCACCACCATTGGTTGCTGTATAGTAGTTTCCATTCGTTAATGCTGGTAGGGTATAGCTTGCACAAACCGCTTCGCTAGATATGGTATCTACAGGAGGATTTCCGGTAACGGTAATGGTGAAATTAGATTCGTTAGAACAAGTATCAGGAGCAGTTCCAACTTCGTTGTAAATAAAAATCGTTTGTGTGGTTGTAATGTTGTCTCCAATGTTAAGTTGTGTTCCACCACCATT
>CANNAC010000011.1 GCA_947502495.1 uncultured Flavobacteriaceae bacterium
TCTGCAAATACTGTTACTGGTGTTGTGAATCCAGTTTCTGTTCCGTTTTGTGTTCCATCACCATCTTCATCATTATATATTGTTCCTGTAACATTACTCAACATGTCCAATACAGCTGAAGCTTCATCAGGACAAACATTAGCAGCACTAGTAAAAACTACGTTATATACGTTTTCATCATCGGCTAATGTTAATATTGGTGTAGTATAAGTAACTTCAGTTCCTGAACTTGTAGTTCCCGAAGCACCTGAGATGTTAGTAAAAGTTGTACCACCATCTGTACTCAATTGCCATTGATAATTAAGATCTGTACTTGCCGTAGTAACGGGGTTTGTAACTACCACGGTACTAGATGCAGTAGCTGAAAAAGTAACAGTACTACCTTCGGCTCCTTCTTGATCTGTAGGAACATCATCTATAGCAGTAATAATTCCTTCTAAAAAGCTAAAACTACTTCCTAAAACTGCAGGACTTGTAGTATAAGCATTCCCTGTTATTCCTGCTGCTATAACTAATCCATTAGCATCCACATCGGCTTGCGTTATAACTCCAGTTCCGTAAGTTCCATTATTGTCTGCATCTGCATTTGCATCTCCATACGCTTCATCTGAATCGTTACAACCATCTCCATCACTGTCACTATCTAAATAATCTGGTATTAAATCTCCATCTGTATCTAAATCTGGACAAGCAAAAAGTATAAATTCTATACCATCTGAAAGCACTCCAGAAACACCATCTTGTACAAATTGAATAGTAAATGTAGACATATTACCATTGACCTGTAATGATCCTGCTGCGGTACCATTTGCTACATCTTGCGTACTTTCGAAAGTATAACCAGAACCTATTGGGTTACCTGAACCACTATCTCTTGCTGTGCTTGCTGTCACTTCAAAATCTGAAGTACCAGACCCAGCTAATTTCGTCCAAGTTAAACCTCCTTGAAGCGTCATTAAAGCAGAATTTTCTGTAACACCATCGCTACCTCCTAATCTATCTACATGTAATTTAGGATTTGTAACCTTAACTGGATTTCCAGATCCATCTTCAAAAGAAACGGTTAAAGTACTACCCCAACTATATTCTCTAACTATAGAAATATCACCACTTAAAGTTTCTGACCAAAAAGCTTCTGTATTAAAACTATCTAGACCATTTGTTTGAAACCCTGTTGAATTCGTTACTAACCTTGCTACAATACCATTACTATATAAGAAAGTAGCTTCTGTAGCACTTACAATATTCCATGCTCCAGATTGTTCTGGAGAAGTACAAATTCCTTCTACAAGATCTGTTATACCGTCATTATCATTATCTAAATCACAACCATCTGGCACATTATCATTATCTGTATCTACTGTATCATCAAAACCATTACATACGTCATTATCATCTATAACACCATCTCCATCGGCATCACATTGACCATTTGTATCTGAAGGTGTGCCATCTATAGAGCCTCCTACAGCTTGACCAGTTGTAGCACTCACATTATTAGGCACTCCGTTGGTACTTGCATTTGCAGCACCATCTAATTGACCATTAGGTAATACATTTATTAAATCAATATTATCAGCTCCTTCTAAAGCATCAAAACAACCATCATTATCAGAATCTACATCTAAAAAATCAGGAGTACCATCTCCATCTGTATCTAATGCAACACAATATGTTAACTCATAAAATTGCATCGTTACACTTAATGCATTTGATATTTCTTTTCCTACCTTAATAGATATCTCAGTTACAGGCCCAGGAACAGATACTTGCACTGAATTAGTTGGAGCATTAGCACCACCTGCATAACTAGTTACGGTTTGTCCTACAAAAAGACCATCATTACCTAAATTAATATCTGATAAAATTACAGGAACATTAGTAGCCCCATTTAAAGCTGCAAACTCAGCGACATCTTGATTATCAAGACCTCCAAATTTAAATTCTACATTATAAACAGGTTCAGAAAAAGTGTAAGTATAAACCGCTACATCTCCAGCCGAAAAGCCTGTATTAGCCGTTTGCGTATTCACATAAGCTCCTGAAACTCCAGCACTAGATTGACTATTCACCCCGCTATTCCATGTTGCGTTTCCTTGCAACTCAAAAGTCGCATCTACATCTACTCCATTATACGTATAAATATCATTAACAGTAACAGGATCTGATGTGTTATCATTAAAAGTATCACCTAAAGCTACAAAACCAGGCGAGCATTCAAACCCTTCATTAGCATCTAAAATACCATCATTATCATCATCTAAATCTGTTTGATCATCAATACCGTCACCATCAATATCACCAAGCACAGTTACATAAGCAAATGCAGTACTACAATTTGTTGCGTTTGCAAATTCACAAATTTGATATTCTACAATATAATTTCCTGGAGGTGTTCCTGCTGTTACGCTAACCTCACCATTACTAGTGTTTAGAGTTACACCTGGATTTGAGGTACTAACTTGTGTTAAAGTTACACCTCCAGATCCAATTGTTGGTGTACTTGAATTTAAAATATCATTAGCAAGGACATTAGAAATTGCTGTACCACCAATATTTTCAGTTACACTCCCGTTATCATTATTAGCTTCTATAAAAAGACTAATTCCTGTTAACACCCATTCTAATTGATCTGCTCCATCTGGACTACCTACTGCTTGTTCAGAATTTATAGTAAAAGTATTATAACCACCATTTAATTGTAAACTTCCAGCTGCAGTTCCATCAGAAGGAGGCCCACATTCTGTCTCTACAGTTGTTGTACCATTACTTCTTCTTAAGGTAGTAGCTGTTGATTCAAAATGAACATCATTTTCAGATAATTCTGTCCAAGTCCCAGAAACTAAAGTATATAATGGTGAATTCGCATCTGTTCCAGTTGCTCCACCTACTCTATCCCAATGAATTACTGGATTACCAATAGTAACGGGAGTAGTAGAACTTGGTCCATCAAAAAAGCCTATTACAGTATTTCCAGCAGAAGGAGTAACTGCTCTAGTCCTCAAAGAAGGAGCATTATCCACAGAAGCATCTGAATAAGAACCTGCGCAAGCCATAGTTTGAGTACCAACAACCGTCCAATTAGATTGAGACACTATTCTTACATAAATACTTCCAGCTTGTGCTTGCCATGTACTACCTGGTCCTGTTTGAGACCAAGTACCAGTAGTCTGTGCAAAAGACTGACTAGAACAAAACGCAATAAAAAAGAGTAATATTAATTTTTGAAAAAATTTAAACTTGATCGAGAATCTAGTAATGATTTTCATATTATATGATGGTAAAGTTATTTTATACTATTAAATATTATTGATAAAACACTTCGAAATGCTAGGCATAACAAAGTATTTTGTAATTTGTTTAAATTCAAAAACCAACACCTATTTATGTTGGGTATACTAAATATGTATCATTTAATACAACTTATTCCCCTAAAAGAAACAAGTTTTAATTTCTTACGGTTTTTCTGTAACCTAATATTCCTACAAAAATATCATTACAATATTTTTAACAAAGCGATTTAATAAAATTGTTCAATTAACTCGATTAAACGCAAATATAACCGGCTAAATGTTACTCACATTGATTTCAGCAACAAAAATATCTAAAATAAACTTCTAATTTATCCTAAACCATCAAATAACTACAGTATAATCGACCATATGTTCCCCTTTCTCGATAAAGCATCCATTTTAGAAAATTTAATGGACATACGACCTAATGGATCACTTCATCTTACTATAATTTACAAAAGACCTAGATATTCAAGACTTCAGTGTTATTATATTCCTAGTTTAAAATATATTATAATTATCGAAATACAATTAAGATAATTCTTTGAATACTTTATATTTGCAAAAATTATTTTTTATGAAATTTACAGACGAAATCAAACGAAGAAGAACCTTTGGAATTATCTCTCATCCCGATGCTGGTAAGACAACTCTAACAGAGAAATTACTATTATTTGGTGGAGCAATTCAAGAAGCTGGAGCTGTAAAAAGTAACAAAATTAAAAAAGGTGCCACGAGTGATTTCATGGAAATAGAAAGACAACGTGGAATTTCTGTTGCCACTTCTGTATTAGCATTTGAATATAATGGTATTAAAATAAACATTCTAGATACACCTGGGCATAAAGATTTTGCTGAAGATACGTTTAGAACTTTAACAGCTGTAGATAGCGTTATAGTGGTAATTGACGTTGCAAAAGGAGTTGAAGAGCAGACTGAAAAATTAGTAGAAGTTTGTAGAATGCGTAATATACCAATGATTGTTTTTATAAACAAAATGGACCGTGAAGGTAAAGATGCTTTTGAACTGCTTGATGAAATTGAACAAAAATTAGGATTACGAGTTACACCTTTAAGCTTCCCTATTGGAATGGGTTATGACTTTAAAGGTATTTACAATATATGGGAGAAAAACATTAATTTATTTAGTGGAGATAGCCGTAAGAATATTGAAGAAACCATTGAGGTTTCTGATTTAAACTCTCCTGAATTAAATACATTAATTGGTGAAAAAGCTGCAGACACCTTAAGGGAAGAGATAGAATTAGTAGAAGGTATTTATCCACCCTTTGATAATAAAGAATATTTAGATGGAACCTTACAACCTGTCTTTTTTGGATCTGCTTTAAATAGTTTTGGTGTACGTGAGTTATTAGATTGTTTTGTTGAAATAGCTCCTAAACCAAGAGCTAAACAAAGTGAAGAACGACTAGTGCAACCAGATGAAAAAAACTTTACTGGTTTTGTTTTCAAAATTCATGCTAACATGGATCCTAACCATAGAAACCGTTTGGCTTTTGTTAAAATAGTTTCGGGAGAGTTTAAAAGAAATACGCAATACTTGCATGTAAGACACAATAAAAAAGTTAAATTTTCTAGTCCGAATGCCTTTTTTGCAGAAAAAAAAGAAATTGTAGACATTTCCTATCCCGGTGATATTGTAGGTTTACAAGACACAGGAACTTTTAAAATTGGAGATACATTAACCGAAGGAGAAATACTTAATTACAAAGGAGTCCCTAGTTTTTCTCCAGAGCATTTTAGGTATATCAATAATGCAGATCCGATGAAATCTAAACAATTAAATAAAGGTATCGACCAATTAATGGATGAAGGTGTAGCCCAATTATTTACCTTAGAATTAAACGGAAGAAAGGTTATTGGTACCGTTGGTGCATTACAATACGAAGTAATACAATACCGATTAGAGCATGAATACGGAGCAAAATGTACTTACGAAAATTTAAATGTATTTAAAGCATGTTGGATTGAAACTAATGATGTAAAAAGCGAAGAATACAAAGAATTTTTAAGAGTAAAACAACGCTTCTTAGCAAAGGATAAAAGAAATCAATTAGTCTTTTTAGCAGATTCTTCTTTTTCTTTACAAATGACACAACAAAAATATCCAAGTCTAAAATTTCACTTTGTAAGTGAGTACAAATAATAAAAAAGTGATTTTAAAGCTCTTTCACAGCTTTAAATGATTTTTACCTATTACTTACTAATACTTTTACAAACAAACTAAAAAAACGCCTTAAAATGAGACGTTTTTTTAGTTACTATTACAAAATATTATAAATAAAAAGGTTATTATAAATAATAACTATACTAGTAAGAAGAAAGATTGCCGTTGTATTTATTTATTATTTTTAAAATTGCCTTACATATTGTATTCGAATTTTGTAATTTTAATCTGTAAATAAAAACTATGAAAAATAATTTAACAACCTTACTTCTATTATTTATTTTTCACTTCTCTATGTTTAGTCAAAATACAATTGGCTTATTAGTTAGCAAACCGGAAGCATATGATGGTTATACCCTATTTACACCCGAACGTAGTAATTCTGTTTTCTTAATAGATAACTGCGGTAATAGTATTCATACTTGGACTTTTAATAACGTTCCTAAATTTACTTGCTATTTATTAGAAAACGGAAATCTCTTAAGAACGGGTGCCGATACCATAGAAATAAGAGATTGGGACAACAACCTTCTATGGGAATACAATTTGCTTACCAATTTAAATCTACTCAAACATCACGATATTGAACCATTACCAAATGGAAATATATTATGTATAGTGAAAGAAAACATTTCGGAACAAGCACAAATCGATCTAGGAAAAAATCCAACCTTATTAAATGGTACATTAAAATCTGAAAAAATAATAGAGATAGAACCCATTGGTACAAATGCTGTTAACATTGTTTGGGAGTGGCGATTTGCAGACCACTTAATTCAAGATTTTGATGCAACAAAAAGCAACTATGGTACGGTATCCACGCATCCAGAACTTGTTGATTTTAATTATGATGAAGCCAATATTGATCATTCTAATTGGTTGCATATAAACAGTATAGATTACAACTTAGAATTAGATCAAATTCTATTTTCTTCAAGAACACTTAGTGAAATTTACATCATAGATCACAGTACAACAACTATGGAAGCTGCGAGCCATACTGGAGGAAATCAAAACAAAGGTGGTGATTTTTTATGGCGCTGGGGAAATCCGCAAATCTATAGACAAGGTACTGTAAATGATCAAAAATTAAGAGGACAACATGATGCTAAGTGGATTACGAATACCTATATAAATGAAAATAAAATAAGTGTATTCAATAACCAAAGTGATGCTACTCGTACTTTTAGTTCCATACATATCCTTGATGTAGATAACACTTATCCGCTGCAAAACGCATCCTTTTTACCCGCAAATTATTTTTGGTCATGGAGTGGTGAAATACGTAATGAAATAGTTTTTGAATCGAAAAAAAGTGGTGTTCAAGCACTAGAAAATGGTAATCTTCTTTTATGTGAAACGGAAAAAGGAAGGCTATCTGAAATAACCTTAGCGGGCGAAATTGTTTGGATATATAGAAACCCTGTAGGCCCAACAACCTATAATCAATACGATACAAATGATCAAATATTCAATAATAACGGTATTTTTAGAGGGGAAAAGTATCCTAAAACCTACGCAGCTTTTACAGGACGTGATTTAACACCTGGAGATATACTTGAAGATACAAACAATCTTTCCGATACCTGTAATTCACTCGATATAGATACGTTTGTAATGCGAAAGGATAGCTTTAGCTTTAACAATCCTGTAGTACATAATACCCTAACCTTTCATCACGGACTAGAAAACACCAATATTCACATCTATAACACACTCGGAAAGTTGATTTTTAAAACCAATAATTTTAGTGGGAAGGAATTAGAAATCCTAAATTTAAAGCCAGGAATTCATTTTCTAAAATTCGAAAAAGAAGGTGAAATTGTAATAGATAAAGCTATAGTTAAGTAAATAAAAAAAGCGTAAAACATAAGTTTTACGCTTTTTTTATACTTCTTCTGTTCGTTGAAATTAAATGGTATCGGAGGTTGTTCATAAAAAATATTTTGCCACCTCCAACAAGTAACCACTAAAACACCTCTAGAATGAAGCTATTAAGCTTCTCCTGTTGGTCCCAAATTCAATGGAATTGGCGGTTGCTCATAAAAAATATGTTGCCCACCTCCAACAAGTAAACACTACAATACTTCTAGAATGAAGCTATTAAGCTTCCCCTGTTGGTCCAAAATTCAATGGAATTGGCGGTTGCTCATAAAAAATATTTTGCCCACCTCCAACGAGTAACCACTACAATACTTCTAGAATGAAGCTATTAAGCTTCCCCTGTTGGTCCAAAGTTCAATGGTATTAGAGGTTGTCATAAAAAATATTTTGCCCATCTCCAACAAGTAAACACTACAATACTTCTAGAATGAAGCTATTAAGCTTCCCCTGTTGGTCCAAAATTCAATGGTATTGGAGGTTGCTCATAAAAAATATTTTGAGCACCTCCAACAAGTAACCACTAAAATACTTCTAGAATAAAGCTATTAAGCTTCCCCTGTTGGTCCAAAATTCAATGGAATTGGCGGTTGCTCATAAAAAATATTTTGCCCACCTCCAACAAGTAACCACTAAAATGCTTCTAGAATAAAGCTATTAAGCTTCCCCCGTTGGTCCAAAATTCAATGGTATTGGAGGTTGCTCATAATCTTTGATTTCACCATGCATGTTCTCAAATTTAGCGACATTGTCACTTAAAGCTTTCATTAAACGCTTTGCATGTTGTGGTGTTAGTATAATTCTAGATTTCACCTTACTCTTTGGTGTTCCAGGCATAATACTCACAAAATCCACAACAAATTCGGAAACAGAATGGTTAATGATTGCTAGGTTAGAATAGGTACCTTCTGCAACTTTCTCGTCTAATTCGATATTAATTTGTCCTGGTTTTTTCTTGTTTTTATCTTCTGCCATCGTAAACTTATTTACGCTTCCGTCTATTAACGGAAGTCTTATTAATAATTATATTTAAAATAAAAAATCCTGCAATTGCAGGATTTTTAAATCTATTATTTATAAAATCTCATAAACATTCATGAGATCCCAACCTATGTTGGGATAAATTCGATTAGCCAACACTTCCAAAAGAAGTGTTGGAATCTCATTTAATTATAGTTAACCTCTTGTTTTGCTTGCATCATTTGATCAAACTCTTCTTTAGACCCTACGATAATGTTATCATAGTTACGCATTCCTGTTCCTGCTGGAATTCTGTGTCCTACAATTACATTCTCTTTAAGTCCTTCTAAAGTATCAATCTTACCAGCTACAGCTGCTTCATTTAATACCTTAGTAGTTTCTTGGAAAGAAGCTGCAGATATAAACGATTTTGTTTGCAGTGATGCTCTAGTAATACCTTGTAAGATAGGTGTAGCAGTTGCAGGCTTAGCATCTCTAGCTTCCACTAACGCTTTATCCTCACGACGTAAAATAGAATTTTCATCTCTTAAATCACGTGCTGTTACAATTTGCCCTTCTTTTAAGGTAGCAGATTCTCCTGCATTTTCAACTACTTTCATTCCAAAGATATCATCATTTTCAACAATGAAATCTGATTTATGTACTAGTTGATCTTCTAAGAAGATAGTATCACCAGAATCAATAATTCTAACTTTACGCATCATTTGTCTAACAACTACTTCAAAGTGCTTATCATTAATTTTCACACCTTGTAAACGATATACTTCTTGTACTTCGTTAACTAAGTATTGTTGCACTGCTGAAGGTCCCTTAATATTAAGGATATCGTTAGGTGTTATAGAACCATCGGATAAAGGCATACCAGCTTTCACGAAATCATTTTCTTGTACAAGAATTTGATTCGATAATTTCACTAGATATTTCTTAATATCTCCAGTTTTAGATTCTATAATAATCTCACGATTACCTCTTTTAATTTTACCGAAAGAAACAACACCATCAATTGCACTTACAACTGCTGGATTAGAAGGATTACGCGCTTCAAATAATTCTGTTACACGTGGTAAACCTCCTGTAATATCTCCTGCTTTTGAAGACTTACGTGGAATCTTAACTAAAATTTTACCAATATTAACTTTCTCACCATCATCAATCATAATGTGAGCTCCAACTGGTAAGTTATAAGAACGAATAGCTTCTCCTTTACTATCTTCAACGATAAGTGTTGGAATAAGCTTTTTGTTTCTAGATTCAGAAATTACTTTCTCTTGGAAACCTGTTTGCTCATCAATTTCAACTTGGTAAGTAATACCTTGTTCAATGTTTTCATAACGAACTTTTCCAGCAAATTCTGAAATAATTACACCGTTATATGGATCCCACTGACAAACTACATCTCCTTTAACTAATTTGTCTCCGTTTTTAACTTTAACAAAAGAACCATAAGGAATATTATTCGTACTTAAAGTAATACCTGTTTTCTTATCTATTAATTTGATTTCAGAAGTACGAGAGATCACAACATCTACGATGTTACCTTCGTTATCTTCTCCTTTTACAGTTTTCAATTCCTCAATCTCTGCAATACCATCAAACTTAACGGCTAATTTATTTTCTTCAGAAATGTTACCTGCAATACCACCTACGTGGAATGTACGTAATGTTAACTGTGTACCTGGTTCTCCAATAGATTGTGCTGCCACAACTCCTACTGCTTCTCCACGTTGCACCATTTTGTTTGTTGCAAGGTTTCTACCATAACATTTCGCGCAAATACCTTTTTTAGCTTCACAACTTAATGGAGAACGAGCATCTACTTTATCTACTGGTGAGTTTTCAATTGCTTTTGCAATATCTTCTGTAATTAACTCATTAGCTCCAACTAATAATTCGTCTGTTAATGGATTATATATATCGTTTAATGAAATACGACCTACAATTCTTTCTTCTAAAGTTTCAACAACTTCATCATTCTTTTTAAGTGGAGAGATTTCTACTCCTCTTAATGTACCACAATCTACAGTATTTACAATTACATCTTGAGATACATCTACTAGACGACGTGTTAAATACCCTGCATCGGCAGTTTTAAGTGCTGTATCGGCAAGACCTTTACGTGCACCGTGTGTAGAAATAAAGTACTCTAAAATAGAAAGCCCTTCCTTAAAGTTAGAAAGAATTGGATTTTCAATAATAGATCCACCTCCTGCAGTAGATTTTTTAGGCTTCGCCATTAATCCACGCATACCTGTTAACTGGCGAATCTGTTCTTTAGATCCACGAGCTCCAGAATCAAGCATCATATACACCGAGTTAAAACCTTGTTGGTCTTCACGAATACGTTTCATTGACAATTCTGTCAGTTCTGCATTGGTAGAAGTCCAGATATCAATAACTTGGTTATAACGCTCATTATTTGTAATAAGTCCCATATTATAGTTACCCATAATACCGTCAACTTTTACGTTTGCAGCATCAATCATAGATTGCTTTTCTGGTGGAATAATAATATCCCCTAAACTAAATGATAAACCACCTTTAAATGCGTAGTAATATCCTAAGTTTTTAATTTCATCTAAGAAATCTGCTGTTTCTGGTACTGATGTTACTTTTAAAATGTCACCAATAATATTTCTTAGTGATTTTTTAGTTAATACATCATTGATATATCCTGCTGCTGCTGGTACTTTTTTATTAAAGATTACACGACCAACAGTAGTTTCAATAATTTGAGGAACTAATTCTCCTGCTTCATTAAAATCTATTGCTCTTACTTTAATTCCCGCATTTAAATCAACACGTTTTTCATTGTATGCAATAGTTACTTCTTCATCCGAATAAAAAGTTAAACCTTCTCCTTTAACTTTAACGTCTTTAGTAGAAGTTCTTAGCTTGGTCATATAATAAAGACCAAGTACCATATCTTGTGAAGGTACAGTTACTGGCGAACCATTTGCTGGATTTAAGATATTATGAGAAGCCAACATTAATAATTGACATTCTAAAATAGCTTCTGGTCCTAATGGTAAATGCACAGCCATTTGATCTCCATCAAAATCGGCATTAAATGCAGTAGTTACTAATGGGTGTAATTGAATTGCTTTTCCTTCAATTAATTTTGGTTGAAAAGCTTGAATACCTAGTCTGTGTAATGTAGGAGCACGATTTAAAAGTACTGGATGTCCTTTTAAAACATTTTCTAAAATATCCCAAACTACAGGTTCTCTTTTATCTATAATTTTCTTTGCAGATTTTACAGTTTTTACAATTCCTCTTTCAATTAGTTTTCTAATTACAAAAGGTTTGTAAAGTTCTGCTGCCATGTTTTTAGGCAATCCACATTCAAATAATCTTAATTCTGGTCCTACAACAATTACAGAACGAGCAGAATAATCTACACGCTTACCAAGTAAGTTTTGACGGAAACGTCCTTGCTTACCTTTAAGGGAATCTGATAATGATTTTAGTGGTCTATTCGAGTCTGTTTTTACTGCAGATGATTTACGTGTGTTATCTAATAAAGAATCTACAGATTCTTGTAACATACGTTTCTCATTACGTAAAATAACTTCTGGTGCTTTAATTTCAACTAACCTTTTAAGACGGTTGTTTCTAATAATTACACGACGATATAAATCATTTAAATCTGAAGTTGCGAAACGTCCACCATCTAAAGGCACTAAAGGTCTTAATTCTGGTGGGATAATTGGCACTACTTTCAAGATCATCCATTCTGGACGATTCTCTCTATTTTCGTTAGATTCTTTTAAAGCTTCTACTACTTGTAAACGTTTTAAAGCTTCCGTTTTACGTTGTTTAGACGTTTCGGTATTTGCTTTATGACGTAACTCATAAGAAAGCGTTTCTAAATCTATTCTAGCTAATAAGTCGATCAAACATTCTGCTCCCATTTTTGCAAGGAACTTGTTTGGATCTGTATCATCTAGATATTGGTTTTCTTGCGGAAGAGTTTCTAGAATATTTAAGTATTCTTCTTCGGTTAAGAAATCCATTTTTTGTAATGGTTCTCCTTCGGCATTCTTAGCAATACCTGGTTGAATTACTACGTAACGTTCGTAGTAAATAATCATATCTAATTTCTTAGAAGGTAAACCTAAAAGGTACCCTATTTTGTTTGGTAAAGAACGGAAATACCAAATATGTGCAACAGGAACTACTAAATTAATGTGTCCTACTCTATCACGACGTACTTTCTTTTCTGTTACTTCTACACCACAACGATCACATACAATACCTTTATATCTAATACGTTTATATTTACCACAAGCACATTCATAATCCTTTACAGGACCAAAAATACGCTCACAGAATAAACCGTCACGTTCTGGTTTATGTGTACGATAATTGATAGTTTCTGGTTTTAAAACTTCACCTCTAGACTCTGCTAAAATAGATTCTGGTGATGCTAAACCAATGGAGATTTTATTAAATCTCTTTACTGGGTTCTTATCTTGTTTTCTTGCCATGTTTTTTAAGTCTTCAGTTATCAGCCTTCAGTATATAACGCTTGCTATATACTGTTGACCGACTACTATTTTTTTACTCCTCTAATCTGATGTCTAATCCTAAACCTTTCAATTCATGCATTAATACATTGAATGATTCTGGTAATCCCGGATCTGGCATTGGTTCTCCTTTAACAATACTTTCATATGTTTTAGCTCTACCAATTACATCATCAGATTTAACGGTCAATATTTCTCGTAATGTTGCTGATGCACCATATGCTTCTAGTGCCCAAACTTCCATTTCACCAAAACGTTGTCCACCAAATTGTGCTTTACCACCAAGAGGTTGTTGTGTAATAAGTGAGTATGGTCCTATAGAACGCGCGTGCATTTTATCGTCAACCATATGTCCTAGTTTCAACATATAAATAACTCCAACGGTTGCTGGTTGATCAAAACGATCTCCAGTACCACCATCATAAAGATATGTATGTCCAAATCTTGGAATTCCAGCTTCATCTGTAAATTCGTTAATTTGATCTAGTGTTGCTCCATCAAAAATAGGCGTAGCATATGTACGATCTAATTTTTGTCCGGCCCAACCTAATACAGTTTCATATATTTGACCAATATTCATACGAGAAGGTACACCAAGTGGATTTAATACAATATCAACTGGAGTTCCATCTTCTAAGAAAGGCATATCTTCTTGACGTACAATACGTGCAACAATACCTTTGTTACCATGTCGTCCTGCCATTTTATCACCAACTTTAAGCTTACGCTTTTTAGCAATATAAACTTTTGCTAATTTGATGATTCCTGCTGGTAATTCATCTCCAACAGAAATAGTGAACTTCTCACGTCTTAAAGAACCTTGTAAATCGTTTTCTTTAATTTTGTAGTTATGAATTAAATCTGCAACTAACGTATTCGTCTTGTCATCTGTCGTCCAAGTACCTGAAGTTAGGTGCGTATAATCATCTACAGCATTTAACATTTTAAGTGTAAATTTCTTTCCTTTTGGAAGTACTTCTTCACCTAAATCATTAAAAATACCTTGTGCCGTTTTACCATTTACAAGTGTAAATAACTTATCTACTAAAACAGCTTGTAAATCGTCAAACTTCGTATAATATAAAGCTTCTAATTGCGCTATATCTTCTTTATCTTGAGCACGTTTACGTTTATCTTTAACCGCTCTTGAAAATAACTTCTTATTAATTACAACACCATGTAATGAAGGTGAAGCTTTTAAAGAAGCATCTTTTACATCTCCGGCTTTATCACCAAAGATTGCACGTAATAATTTTTCTTCTGGAGTAGGATCAGATTCCCCTTTTGGTGTAATTTTTCCGATAAGGATATCACCAGGTTTCACTTCTGCTCCAACACGAATCATTCCGTTTTCATCCAGATCTTTTGTAGCTTCTTCAGAAACGTTAGGAATATCATTAGTTAACTCTTCGTTACCTAATTTTGTATCTCTAACTTCTAAAGAATACTCATCTATATGTATAGATGTAAAGATATCTTCACGTACTACTTTTTCTGAAATTACAATTGCATCCTCAAAGTTATACCCTTTCCAAGGCATAAAGGCTACTTTCATGTTTCTACCTAAAGCTAGCTCTCCTTTTTGAGTTGCATAACCTTCGGATAAAACTTGACCTTTTACAACTTTATCTCCTTTAACAACGATTGGTTTCAAGTTAATACTTGTACCTTGATTTGTTTTTCTAAATTTAGTTAATGGATATGTTTTCGTATCTGAATCGAAACTAACTTTAGCTTCGTCATCTGTACGATCGTACTTGATTGTAATTTCTAATGAATCTACATATTGTACAACACCATTTCTCTCTGCATTAATAAGTACACGAGAATCTGAAGCCACTTGACGTTCTAAACCAGTTCCTACAATAGGAGCTTGCGGACGTAATAAAGGTACAGCTTGACGCATCATGTTAGATCCCATCAGGGCTCTATTCGCATCATCATGCTCTAAGAAAGGAATTAATGAAGCGGAAATAGATGATATTTGATTAGGTGCTACATCGGTATAATGTAAATCTTTAGGATCAATTACTGGGAAGTCACCTTCCATTCTAGCAATTACCTTATCATGTAAGATTTTCCCATTCTCATCAACTTTTACTGTTGCTTGAGCAATTAGTTTATCTTCTTCTTCTTCTGCACTTAAATAGATTGGTTCGCTTTTAATATCTACTACACCATCTGTTACTTTTCTATATGGTGTTTCAATGAATCCCATAGAATTCACTTTAGCAAATACAGAAAGTGACGAGATAAGACCAATATTTGGTCCCTCTGGTGTTTCAATAGGACAAAGTCTTCCGTAGTGTGTATAGTGAACATCACGTACTTCGAAACCTGCTCTTTCACGAGATAAACCTCCTGGTCCTAATGCGGAAAGACGACGCTTATGCGTGATCTCTGCAAGAGGATTGGTTTGATCCATAAATTGCGATAACTGGTTGGTACCAAAGAAAGAATTAATAACAGAAGATAATGTCTTCGCATTAATTAAATCAATAGGTGTAAATACTTCGTTATCACGAACGTTCATACGCTCACGAATAGTTCGTGCCATACGTGCTAAACCAACACCAAATTGTTGTGATAATTGCTCACCAACTGTACGTACACGACGGTTAGATAAGTGATCAATATCATCAATCTCTGCTTTAGAGTTGATTAGCTCAATTAAATATTTTATAATAGTTATGATATCTTCTTTGGTAAGCACTTGCTTATCCATACCGATATCTAACTGTAATTTCTTGTTCATTCTATAACGTCCAACTTCTCCAAGAGAGTAACGTTGATCACTAAAGAATAATTTATCTATAATACCACGTGCAGTCTCTTCATCTGGCGGCTCTGCATTACGTAGTTGTCTATAAATATGTTCTACAGCTTCTTTTTCAGAGTTTGTAGGATCTTTTTGAAGTGTATTATGAATAATAGCATAATCTCCTTGTTCTGCACTTTCTTTATGTAAAAGAATTGTTTTTACATTTGCTTCAAGAATTTCTTCAATATTGTCTTTATCTAAAACAGTATCACGATCTAAAACGATTTCATTACGTTCAATCGATACTACTTCTCCTGTATCTTCATCTACGAAATCTTCATGCCATGTATTAAGAACACGTGCAGCAAGTTTACGTCCTAAAATTTTCTTAAGACCAGATTTTGAAACTTTAACTTCTTCAGCTAAATCAAAGATCTCTAAGATATCTTTATCACGTTCAAAACCAATTGCTCTAAATAAAGTAGTTACAGGTAATTTTTTCTTTCTATCAATGTATGCATACATTACAGAGTTGATGTCGGTAGCGAACTCTATCCAAGAACCTTTAAATGGAATTACTCTTGCAGAATATAATTTAGTTCCATTTGCGTGGAAGGATTGTCCAAAGAACACACCTGGTGAACGGTGTAATTGAGAAACTACAACGCGTTCTGCACCGTTGATACAAAAAGTACCAGAAGGTGTCATGTAAGGGATAGTACCTAAGTACACATCTTGAACAATAGTCTCGAAATCCTCATGTTCAGGGTCTGTACAATATAACTTTAACCTTGCTTTTAATGGCACACTATATGTGAGTCCTCTTTCGATACATTCTTCTATAGAATATCTAGGTGGATCAATAAAGTAATCTAAAAATTCTAATACAAATTGATTACGTGTGTCTGTTATTGGGAAGTTTTCTAGAAAGGTATTGTATAAGCCTTCATCTCCTCTTTCTTCAGATTTAGTTTCTAACTGGAAAAAATCCTGAAAGGATTTTATTTGAATATCCATAAAATCAGGATACTCCGTTCTATTTACAATAGACGAGAAATTTAATCTTTCAGCTTGTTTTGCTAACATCAATGGACGGAATTTTGATTAAAAAAAATATAAAGCGTATACGTCATATTTATATACGCAAAATGGTCTAGGTCTTAGAACGCATGTTCTAGACCTAAACCTTTATGTTGTTTGCTTGTTAAACTTACTTAAGCTCAACCTCTGCTCCAGCTTCCTCTAAAGAAGATTTTAAGCCTTCAGCTTCATCTTTAGAAACACCTTCTTTGATTGCACTTGGTGCATCATCTACTAAACCTTTAGCTTCTTTTAAACCTAAACCAGTTAATTCCTTAACTAATTTTACTACTGCTAATTTAGAACCACCAGCGGCTTTTAATATTACATCGAATTCAGTTTGAGCTTCAACAGCTTCTCCACCAGCAGGTCCAGCAGCAACTGCTACAGCTGCAGCAGCAGGCTCAATACCGTACTCATCTTTTAATATAGTTGCTAATTCATTAACTTCTTTTACAGTTAAGTTAACTAATTGTTCTGCGAAATCTTTTAAATCTGCCATTTTTCTATCGTTTTAATAATTTGGTAATAATATATTTGTAATTAAGTGCGTACTTATTGAATTATCCCTCTCTCTGAGATAAAGTTTTTAAGATACCTGAAAGTTTTCCTCCACTCGATTGAAGCGCTGAAATAACGTTTTTAGCTGGAGATTGTAATAATCCAATGATGTCTCCAATTAATTCTTCTTTCGACTTGATGTCAACTAACATATCTAATTGCTCATCACCAATGTAAATAGCTTCTTCAATGAAAGCACCTTTTAATAAAGGCTTTTCTGTTTTCTTTCTGAAAGCTTTAATTACTTTAGCTGGAGCGTTTCCAGTTTCGGAATACATCACTGATGTATTTCCCTTTAAAACTGTAGGAAGGTCACCAAATTCTCTATCTGATGCTTCCATTGCTTTTTCAAGTAATGAGTTCTTAACAACTGCTAATTGTACGTTTGCTTTAAAACAAGCACGACGTAAATTTGATGTTGCAACTGCATTTAATCCAGAAATATCTGCTAAATAGATATTTGCGTTATCAGCTAATTGTGCAGTTAAGTCTTTAATTACTTGTGATTTCTCTTCTCTTGTCATAATAAAAGTTTTTAACTAATTAACCAATTTTTGGATCTACAGCAATACTTGGGCTCATAGTAGAAGACATAAATATGCTTTTTACATAAACACCTTTTGATGCAGTTGGTTTAAGTTTCATTAATGTTTGTAATAATTCATTTGCATTACCTTCAATTTTATCAGCACTAAAAGATGCTTTTCCAATTGCAGCGTGTACAATACCAGTTTTATCTACTTTAAAGTCGATTTTACCAGCTTTTACTTCTGTAACGGCTTTTGCAATATCCATTGTTACTGTACCTGTTTTTGGGTTAGGCATTAAACCACGAGGACCTAATACACGTCCTAAAGGACCTAACTTACCCATAACACTAGGCATAGTAATAATAACGTCAACGTCTGTCCAACCACTCTTGATTTTATCAAGGTACTCATCTAAACCAACGTAATCTGCTCCAGCTTCTTTAGCTTCTGCTTCTTTATCTGGAGTTACTAATGCTAAAACTTTTACGTCTTTACCTGTACCATGAGGAAGAGATACTACACCTCTCACCATTTGATTAGCTTTTCTAGGATCTACTCCTAAACGAACTGCTAAATCTACAGATGCGTCAAACTTTGCATTAGAAATTTCTTTAATTAATGCAGATGCTTCAGTAACAGAATAAATTCTTCCTTTTTCTATTTTTGCTAAAGCCTCTTTTTTCTTCTTTGTTAATCTTGCCATTTTAAATTTCTTTTATAGATTAATTTGGCGCGTTTCCAGTCACGGTTATACCCATTGACCTTGCGGTTCCAGCTACCATCTTCATTGCAGATTCAATTGTAAATGCATTTAAATCTACCATTTTGTCTTCTGCGATAGTTTTCACTTGATCCCAAGAAACTTTAGCTACTTTTTTTCGGTTTGGTTCTCCTGAACCCTTCTTGATTTTTGCCGCTTCTAATAATTGTATTGCAGCTGGTGGTGTTTTGATTACAAATTCAAATGATTTGTCTTTGTAAACAGAAATTACCACAGGTAAAACTTTACCTGGTTTATCTTGTGTTCTAGCATTAAACTGCTTACAGAACTCCATGATATTAACCCCAGCAGCTCCTAGAGCGGGTCCAACCGGTGGCGACGGATTCGCTGCACCTCCCCTTACTTGTAACTTAACTACTTTGTCTAACTCTTTTGCCATTTTAAATAATTTAGTCGATTTTCTTTTATTGGAAGCAAAAGAAAAATCTATCTTTATGTAACAATTATTATACTTTTTCTACTTGCATATAACTTAGTTCTAATGGTGTTTTTCTTCCAAAAATCTTCACCATTACTTCCAGTTTACGCTTTTCTTCATTTATCTTCTCAATACTTCCGTCAAATCCATTAAAAGGACCATCTATAACTTTCACTGTTTCTCCTATAGTAAAAGGTATAGCAACATTAACATCGGTATCTACTTCTAGTTCATCTACCTTACCTAACATTCTGTTTACTTCAGATTGTCTTAAAGGCACAGGCTCTCCTCCTTTTGTTTCCCCTAAAAAACCGATAACGTTAGTTACAGATTTTATAATGTGAGGTATCTCTCCACTTAAATTAGCCTGAACCATAATGTAACCTGGAAAGTAAACTTTTTCTTTACTTACCTTTTTACCATTACGTATTTGAATTACTTTTTCGGTAGGAACTAGTACTTGATCTACATAATCTTGCAAACCTAATCGAGCTATTTCATTCTCAATATATGCTTTGATTTTGTTTTCCTGACCACTTACAGCTCTAACAACGTACCATTTCTTCTCAATTCCTTCAGACATAAATCTTAAAATTATCCGTTTATTACATTAAAATAATACCCAATAACTTTACTAAAAACTGTATCTACTCCCCAAATTGCTAAAGAGAAAATAATAGAAAATACAGCTACTAGAATAGTTAAACTTTGTGTCTCTGCCCAAGTAGGCCAGCTCACATTGTTTTTTAATTCTTCAAATGATTCTTTTATATAATTTACAATTCCTGCCATTATAATATTTGTATTTGCACGGGTTGAGAGACTCGAACTCCCGACACCTGGTTTTGGAGACCAGTGCTCTACCAACTGAGCTAAACCCGTAAATATAAGTGAAGGTGTTCCGCAAAAACGGAACACCTCTACCTATTATTTATAAACTCTTAATTAGTCTAAAATCTCAGTTACCTGACCAGCTCCAACTGTTCTTCCTCCTTCACGTATAGCGAAACGAAGACCAACATTCATTGCAATTGGTTGGATTAACTCAACGTGAATTGTTAAGTTATCTCCAGGCATTACCATTTCAACTCCATCAGGAAGCGCAATGTTTCCAGTTACATCCGTTGTACGAACGTAAAATTGAGGACGGTAATTTGTATGGAATGGAGTATGACGTCCACCTTCTTCTTTCTTAAGGATATAAACCTCTGCTTTAAATTTAGCATGAGGAGTTACAGAACCTGGCTTACAGATTACCATTCCTCTAGAAATCATTGATTTCTCTATACCTCTTAATAAAATACCTGCATTATCTCCAGCCTCACCTCTATCAAGGATTTGACGGAACATTTCAATACCTGTTACAGTAGAAGTTAACTTCTCAGCTCCCATTCCAATGATTTCTACAGGATCTCCAGTATTTGCTACACCAGTCTCAATACGACCAGTTGCTACAGTACCACGACCAGTAATTGAAAATACATCTTCAATAGGCATTAAGAAATCTTTATCAATTTCTCTTAATGGCTCTTCGATCCAAGCATCAACAGCTTGCATTAATTCTAACACAGAATCAACCCATTTTTGCTCCCCATTAAGTGCTCCTAAAGCAGAACCTGCAATTACAGGACCATTATCACCATCATATTCGTAGAAAGATAATAAGTCTCTGATTTCCATGTCTACTAATTCTAGTAACTCTTCATCATCTACCATATCCACTTTATTCATGAATACAACCATACGAGGAATTCCTACTTGACGACCTAATAAGATATGCTCACGTGTTTGTGGCATTGGACCATCTGTTGCAGCTACTACTAAAATAGCTCCATCCATTTGCGCAGCACCTGTAACCATGTTCTTCACATAATCGGCGTGACCTGGACAGTCAACGTGCGCATAGTGACGATGTTCTGTTGCATATTCTACGTGAGAAGTATTAATTGTTATACCTCTTTCTTTTTCTTCAGGTGCGTTATCAATTTGATCAAATGATCTTGCTTCTGAAAAACCTGCATCAGCTAATACTTTAGTAATAGCAGCAGTTAAAGTTGTTTTACCGTGATCTACGTGTCCAATAGTACCAATGTTTAAGTGTGGTTTTGAACGATCGAAAGTTGCCTTTGCCATGTTTAATTTATTTTAATCTATTTATATTATTGTTCAATTTATTCTATACTATACTTTAAAAAGAGCCAATGACGGGAATTGAACCCGTGGCCTCTTCCTTACCAAGGAAACGCTCTACCCCTGAGCTACACCGGCTAAATATTAGAGCGAGAGACCGGGTTCGAACCGGCGACATTCAGCTTGGAAGGCTGACGCTCTACCAACTGAGCTACTCTCGCAATTATTTATAATCCATAATATTTACAACCTTCATTTCAAAACTGCTTTACTGGTATCGCAGTTAAAAAAGTGGGGAGAGTAGGATTCGAACCTACGAAGTTAAAAACAACAGAGTTACAGTCTGTCCTCGTTGGCCGCTTGAGTATCTCCCCAATTATAAATATTTCACTCTGTTAAAGAACTTGAGCCGATGGAGGGACTCGAACCCACGACCTGCTGATTACAAATCAGCTGCTCTAGCCAGCTGAGCTACATCGGCTTTTTTTAATGCCTTTTTAGCTATAAAAAAAGCCCGCTATTTCTAACGGACTGCAAATGTATATATTTATTTAATTATTCAAAACATTTTTTCAATATTTTTTTCATAAATGTGCTCTTAATTTCTCTTTTCGCTTTTTTAGCTGTCTTTCAAGGGACGCAATTGCCACATCTGTACCCTCTTCGAACGATTTACATTGTTTTTTTACAACAAAACTATCTCCGGGCACACTTACTCGTGCTTCAAATATCTTATTTTCTTTATCGCTGGTGTTATCTAATTTTAAAAAAACATCCGCTTTTATTATCTTATCATAAAAGGTATCTAACTTATCCATACGTTTCTGAACAAAGTCTAATAGTTTTTGGTCGGCATTGAAGTTGACGGATTGGGTGTTTACTTTCATACTTCTAATTTATTATAGGTTAAACAATTATGCTATTTTTTTTTACTTCTTGGGTGTGTGTTTAGATACACTTTTTTTAATTCCGCTATACTGTTATGTGTATAAACTTGCGTTGCAGCTAAACTAGAATGCCCCAGTAATTCTTTAACAGCATTTAGGTCTGCACCTTGATTTAGTAAATGAGTTGCAAATGAATGTCTTAATATATGCGGACTCTTTTTTACTTTAGTAGATGCTAAACTAAAATACTCATTTATTATGCGGTACACAAGTGTTTCGTAAATTTTAACTCCTTTTTGTGTTAAAAACAGATGGTCTTTATCTTTTATTACTTCGAGTTGATTTCTTGCTTCTTGATATTTTGTTATGGTTTGTATTACAGATTGTAATAAAGGCACAAATCTTTCTTTATTGCGCTTCCCTAAGACTTTTAATGTTTTATTAGACACATCTACATCCTTTAACTCCAACTTTACCAATTCTATACGTCTAATTCCTGTAGAATAAAATAATTCTATTATTAGTTTATCTCTAAGTCCTTGAAAATCTTCTTGAAAATTAAGTTCATCTAAAACAATTGCTATTTCGGCTTCTGAAAATGGTATTTGTATTTTCTTACTTGTTTTTAATGCTTTGTGTTTTGCTAATGGATTTGCTTCTATTTCTCCAATTTTAAGAAGGAATTTATAGTAGGTATTTAATGCTGAAACTTTTCGGTTTATACTTCTATTCGAAATCTCTTTTTCAACCATTTCCACGATCCAACTTCTTATTTGTGAATAGTTTGCATCTTCTATGCCCTCTTGATCAAATTGTGCCGCATTAAATATTAAAAAGTTGGACAAATCATTTTCGTAGGCTTTAACAGTTAGCTTAGAATAATTTTTTTCTAATAAGAGATAGTCTATAAAGGATTGAAATGGCATTCTGGAAGTTAATAGTTAATAGTTAATAGTTAAATGTACTAAAGTTTTATTTGAAATAATTTTTAAAGCATAAAAAATCCCACTAGTTTAACACTAATAGGATTTGATATTATTGACTTTAAGAATACTTAAACATTTTCTAACCCCCTAAAACCTTAGACATATTATTATTTTCACCTGCCCTCAACGTTATATAGCGGGTTTAATATATTACTTAAGTTCTCTTTATTGAATTTTAGCTGTAGTTTTAACACTTACGCTTGTAACAATTTTAACGCACTCTATATAAAACCTCCTCTTTTACCCGAACCCTTAATACAGTTCTTAACCTCTTCTTTTTTTCAGAATTTATAAGACAGAAATGAATTTACATTTTACAATTACTAATTTTTAGTTATTTCTTAAACTTCCATTCCTTAAGGAATTTAAAATTATTATTATTCTGAAAAACATCAACTGGATAATAAGACAATGTATCTCTTCCCAAATAAGATTTAAATACACCCGTCAATTTACGTTTACTTTTTTCAAATTTATATTTTAAAGAATCTGATTTGTATAAAACTTTCACAATAAATTCTGAACAATATAATCTATTCGGCTCATTAGTTGAGAAGTTTTTATTAAATACGATTTTTAAATCCTCATAGTCCATAATATATTCCCTTATACCTTTAGTTTCTTTAGAACTACAAGTATTAATCTTCCATAAACTTGCATAAAAAACCCTTTCTTTTTTTATATCAAAAAAGTCTTTCATTTTCTGTATTCTTAAGGCGGATTGATTATCATTTTTATCTAACACATGGTATACCAACCAAGTGTTATTTTTAAATATTAAAAAACCAACATGAGAACTAAAACTATCATTCAAGTTAAAACCTCTAGCTATACCACCTAGTTTAGTTTCAGTTCCTCGATAAACTATGTATACTTGTTCTTCATCGAGTAATAAATTACTATAATCATAACTAGTTTTACTACAATTAAATAAAAAAACAAAACTAATTATTTGTAAATATTTCAAGGATCTACTGTAAAAAAGTAAATATCAAACCAAATTCTAATGCATAGAAATTAGTAAGTTCAAATTCCTGTTTCGAATCGCTGTAACTATTAAACATATCTGATTTAGACTTTACACCAAATAATAAACCTAAATCTTCAGTAATCTTATAGTTGATACCTAAACTAACTTGAGTTCCAAAATTTAAACCTAAATTTTTATTACTACTATCCGTATTAATATTTACGTTTTCTAATTTAGAATAATAAAGATAAGAAGCATAAAATCCTACTCTAGCATAAACAACTAATTTATTACTACTATCATATTCTCCTTGAAAATATACAGGTAAACTTAAGTAGTTATTTGTTAAAAATAATTGTTCATTAATTAAAGAACTATAATCACTCTTTACTTTTGAATGCTCAACACCTGTAATTATCGCCCATTTTTTATTTATTAAAAATTCTTTTCCTATAAATACTTCAAAAACTTGCGCATTGGTTTTAAAAATATTTTCTGCCTCTAAAGTAGCAATCCCAATATCCATATTAATTAACCAACCTCCTTTATCTAACTTTACACCTTCTTGAGAGTAAACCCCACTAGAAATTAAAATTAATAAAACCTTTATAAAAATATTTTTCTTCATAATTAATCTGTTAATCTATTATTTTCCTCCACTACTTCCTAAAAGCCCTCCAAGTATTCCTCCTGCGATAATACATAAACTACACAATAAGCCACCAACAATCATTCCTGCAATAGCTCCAAAAAGCCCCCAAAAACTATACTTCCCTGCCCCTTGATAATCTAACTCTTGTCCATAAGCATTGATTAATGATAACATTTCTTTTTCATCTATTTCTAAATTAATATATTCTATTTGATTTTCAATATTTTCTATCCAATTTCCTTCAGAAATACTTTTTAAAGAAGATTTTGTAAATTCTGTTAAATTATAATCTGCTAAAAATTGATCCATACCAACAGAAGTAGATATGTTATACTTTTCGATTATTTCATTTATCATTTCAACAGAAACCTCTCCTTCTTGATATCCTAATAAGACTGCTTGCTCATCTATTAACTCTTGAGTAATCTCGAAATCTTTAACTAATCTACTGTTTGAATTAGACCATAAATTCTGCTCTACTAAATCAATTCCTGCAATAATTTTTTTAGCCTCCTTTCTGTATTGAGAATTATTGAGGCTAGTCCCATCATCTATGCTTACCCTTGAACAAGAATAAAAAGTTGGCATTAAAAATGCATATGTTAATAAAATTGCAATTAGCCTTTTTGTTTCTTTTATAGTTCTCATCTTATTTCGTTTTGGTTAATAATTAAATGTATAGAATATTTTCTATACTATAGAAAATATTCTGCATTTTAACATTGTTTTAACAAAAATAAGATTTCAAAACAGTCCAAATTATAGCACTTGTTAATTAGGCTATCCGTTAGAATCATTTGTAGCTTTAGAGAAAAGCCTTTCGCAAAACGATGAAACGGCATGAATGCGTTATACCTACAAAGTTATATTTATAGCAAAAAAATCCCACTAGTTTAACACTAATAGGATTTGATAACTTTAAATAAAAAAAATGATCCCTTTTATTTTCTGTTTATTTTAACGACCATACCGAATAGCTTTTAGGTGGTGCTTGTATTTTCACCCACTTCCCAGATTGTGTTGTTGGTTCCCAACTAGAATGCCCTGTATAATCTTTAATTACGGTGTTAGACCAATTGGTTTCTACCCATCGTTCTTGCCAAGAATCAGAATTATTGATATAAACGATTAAACCATCATTATTATACCCATTTCTTTTTGCAACATACTCATCTATATCTACATGCAAAATGGTTGTGGATCCTCCTGCCAAATTATTATGGATCCAAATTAAATTATTTAATCGCTCTTTATTTAGCCATTCTTCATAATCTCTATAAAATATTGTAGGATATCCTTCGTGCGTTAAAATGTAAGCATATGCTAATATTTTATTGTTTGTAATTTCGTCTGTATCGTGATTGGATACAAAGGTTACTGCTTTAGATGCATTTTGTTTCCAAAGCATATTATCATTTAATGCATTTAGGTTATTTCCCATAAATGCATCTTTCATTTTATAATAACAAGCAAAATCAAAAGCACTTGCTTCTGCTGCTCCAGTCCAATAATCTAATGTAGATACATTACTATCCCAATATTCACCTACAGAAAAACCGCCAACTTCGTTTTTCCAATCTTTAACCACCCAAGGTTCAAATCCTTTTACATAATCAAAACGCCAACCATCAAAACCGATAACATCTCTATAATACTTAGCAACACTATTTGTGTTTTTCCATAACCAATCTTGCACATAGGATTGATCATGACATAAATCGGAAAAACCTCCAAATGCACCACTATCATTAGCATGAATATTATTAGAATGAAAATCTGTTGCCGAACGGAAAAAATTTCCGGATAAGGGATTAAAATCGGAATATGTATTTGTTCCTGTATAAGGGTTAGCCTCTAAATCTCCACCACTATTATGATTGATTACAATATCTGCAATAACACTCAATCCGTATTGATGTGCAGAATCTATCATATTGGTAAGTTCGGTTCTAGACCCAAAGCGAGTTTCTACACTTCCCATTTGATTGTATTCTCCAAAATCGAAATAATCGAAAGGATCATATCCCATAGAAAAAGGACCATTTTGCGCTTTGGAAACTGGCGGAAGCCAAATTGCGTCTATTCCAGCATTACTCCAATCTTGCACTTTGGTATCTAAAGTATTCCACCAAGTACCTCCAGCTGGCACATCCCAATAAAAGGCTTGCATCATTACTCCTGAACCAATAGGCTTTAAACCTTCCCGTTGTGCAGATTGCACTATCGGTTCCTCTTTTGTTGTAGATAGCTCTTCTTGACGTGTTTCTTCTTCGCTACAGCTCCATGTGAATAGGAATAAAAGTATGAGGTAGCTGATTTTGAAATTTTTCATTTGGTTTACGGTTTTGGTTAATAATAAGTTATGAAGCTACATCATAACCATCTATTACCAAAACGGAATCGCCAACGAAAACGTTATCGTGTTAATAAATAATTGATTTTATGTGTTAAATTTTAAGAAAATCGTAAAATTAGATCGATTTATTTGCAAAAACGATGGAACGACTTGCTTGAGCTCTTTTTATTTTTCATAAAAAAGCGAGTAGTGAAAGCGTGGTGCTCCTTCGCTAAAGCTTGGGAGCACGTAGATGCCTAATTTAAATAATTCACAATCTTATTACTTAGTGATAAATTATAAAGATGCATTGCTTTAGCGCAGTAGCATTTGCCCCAATAATTAATCTTTATATAAAGATGCTCTTTTGCTTAAATCTAAAATAAGTTGTTCGTCTTCTTCACTTTCTAATAAGACGTTGTAGCTCTTCCAAAACTCTTTATTGTATGGTTTTGGTGCAAAAATATCTGGATCCCAATCTTCTTGCTGTAGGTTTGCGATCTCGTCTTTGTCTAGAATGATTTCTGAAAATAAAATTTCTTGTACCGTATAATAGTAGCGTTCTTCTTTATTGTAACGCGCTTCTTCTACTTTGGAAATTTTTAAAGATGGTTTCATACCTACATTCACCAATTTTGGGGTTTCGTAATAGATATAGTTTGGATACATCTTATCCTTATATTCTATATATGTAATGACCAGCTTGTGATTGGTTTGCGTATCGAAAAGTCGTTTACTTCTGTCTTTTTGCGCATCGGAAGCTGCTACTAAATCATACTCTATTTTCTTTATTGCGTAGTTATCATAATAAATATAGATCCAACCTTGCGCTTGGTAGCCTTGATTAAAAACACCTTTGGTATCTAGGCCGACAAAGTCTTTAGAGCCTTCGATTTTTATTTTATATAGTTTACGCTCATTATCTACTAGAATCGTATCTAATTTAAATTGATGCGTATCTAAAATGTTATCTCCAAACAATGCTTTGGCATTATTTGCATTACGCAATAAATTTAATTTTCCTTGAAAAAGATTTTGTAAGCCGTTAATTCTAGTATCATTCCATTTAATAGCAGTTAGTAATTGCTCGGTAGTTACCGATCTTCTACTAATGTCTTTTGCTTTAAGTTTCTGTCTTGTATTTTGATTTTTATAGGATGCAAAAGTGAATAAACTATCAACATCACGTAGGTCATAACTTTTACGTACTTGATCTACATTAATTTTTAAATGGTCTGCACTACTTGCTGCATAACCAGAATCGTAAACCGTTATCGCACTTTCTATTAGCCATTTGAATTCGTTTTTATTTCGTTCTTTATGTCTTAAAAATCCTTTCTGCACATAGGAGGAATCCGGAAGGTTTCGATCGAGTTTTTTAATTGCTTTAACCACTATTTCGTTTCCTGTTGTTGGTCTTGCTTCTGCTATTAAAACCACTTCGTCTAAAGAAGCTTGTTCTTCGGATAGATATATTGGAGCACTAGCATCAAATTCTTGAATTGGAATTCTAAAGGTAGAATATCCAATAGAAGAAACAACAAGTGTGTCTTGCTCGTGTTTTTTTGGTACTTGTAAAACAAAGTTACCATCAATATTGGTTACGGTACCAATGGTTGTATTTTTAATATAGACACTTGCGCTCGCAATGGGAAAGGAGTCTAAAGTATCTACCACTGTATTTTTAAGTTCGGTTTGTGCGTAACTTGTAAACCCTAAAAAAAGTAAGAGTACAACGGTTAGTTGTTTTGTGTTTTTAAATTGCATAGTATAAATTTAATAGTTTTAGGACCGTTTTTCTTAGTTAACGATTTGTAATACTAATTAGTATTTCACCTTAAGAGATATTTAAATCGCCACACTATTTTGTAAAAAAACAATGTAGCGATTTTTAAAATACTACTGAAATTATTTTCCAGTAGGTTTATACTCTTTAGAATCTATTAGCATTTTATCAAAATAGGGATACCATTTTAACGAAAATGCTAATCAAATTATTTTGCTGCTGGTTTATACTCCTTCTTATCAATTACCATTTTAGCAAAATTATTATATAATTTTCGCTAAAATAATAATCCGTTTATTTTGCAGCAGGTTTATACTCCTTCTTATCAATTACCATTTTAGCGAGAATCTCACGAAGGATTTCGCTTGTTCCTCCTCCAATTGGTCCTAATCTGCTATCACGCAAAAGTCGTGCCATTGGATATTCTTCCATATAACCATAACCTCCTAAAAACTGCATACATTGGTATGCAACGTCATCTGCCATTTTTGTAGATTTCAATTTAGAGATGGTTGCTTCTTTTACCACATACTCCCCGTTATTAAGTCGGTTAGCCACCGAGTAGTTATATTCTCTACACATATCCATATCGGCATACAGATCTACAAAGCTATGACGTAATGCTTGAAACTTGTCTATTGTTTTACCAAATGCGGTACGTTCACTCATATATTGTCTTGCATACTCTAAAGCATAATCTGCTCTTGCGTGCGCATTAATTCCCATAATTAAACGCTCTAAAGCAAAATGTTGCATGATATACGGAAAACCTTTTCCTTCTTCACCCATTAAATTACTTGCAGGAATGGTTACATTATCGAAAGCAATTTCTGCAGTATCACTTGCTCTCCATCCTAATTTATCTAGTTTAGTAGCAGAGATTCCTGGTGTATCTCTATCCATAATAAACATACTCATTCCGTTATGTCCTGCTTCGGGATCTGTTTTAGCTGCAACTACTAAATAGTCACTATATACACCATTGGTAATAAATGTTTTAGAACCATTTAACACATAGGTATCTCCTTTTTTAATTGCTGTTGTGCGCATTCCTGCAACATCAGACCCTCCAAAAGGTTCTGTAATACAAAGACAACCAATTTTATCTCCAGTGATACTTGCTGTTAAATATTTTTCTTTTATTTCGTGGCTTCCTTCTTTATTAACATGTGTCATTGCTAAATAGGTATGCGCCCAAATATTAGCTGCAAATCCGCCAGAGTTTATTTTTTGTAATTCTTCTAACAATATAACGGTGTAGAATAAATCTAGGTTCAATCCGCCATATTCTTCTGGATATGCTAAACCAAAGAATCCCATGTCTCCGAATTTCTTCCAAATGAAACGTTCTACAGTTCCAGTTTCTTCCCATTTATCTATATGTGGAACCACTTCTTTTTTTAAGAAGTCTTGTAAACTTTGTCTAAATAATTGATGCTCTTCGGTGAAGTACATGTTGTTCATAAAGTTGATTTTTTATTATATTCTAGTTTAGAGTCAAATATAATTTAATTATCTCGATTTTTTTTACTGGAAAGCCTTTAACTTTTGTTAATTCTTCAATAGATTGAAAACCGTCCCGTAACACTCTTTGTTCGATTATTTGATGTGCAACCTCGTAATCTATATACGGGATATTTACCAACTGATCTCTTGTTGCTTTGTTAACAGATACTTTATCTATTGCTTTTGGGGTTTTCACTGTAAATTCATTAGTTATACGTGTAATAACCTCTGGTTTTAAGCCATACACTTCTTGCAGTTGCACGTCTGCAATGAATCCGTTTTGCTTTTCTCTATATTTTACAATACGGTTGGAGTATGCTTCGCCAATTCCTCTTACCTTTTGTAACTGACTAGCGGTTGCAGTATTTAAATCTATTTTTTGCTGAAATGTTTTTGGTGTATCAGAATTGTTTTTCGTTGTATAATTGACATAGGTCTTCGGTTTGGGATTAGTAACCCATTCTGGGAATTTAAAAAATGGGGATATTTTATCTAATAGAGAATCGGAAACTTTAGTGACTTGCTGAAACTGTTTCACCGAGTTCACCCATTTATCTTGTTTTCTAAACTGAAGCAATCTATTAATTTCAACGCTAGTCATTCCTAACGTGTATCCTTTATAATCAGTAATGAAATTTGGATTGAACGGATAGATTTTCGGTTTACGTTTTTCTATTTCTACTGCACGAAGCGAATCCATTTCTTTTGTAAAAACCGCAAGTTGCTTTTGGTTTACCGGAATTTCTTCCGAAGAAAAATCGACAAAAAAAGAAAAGCATTGTAAAGCAATAAGGATTGCTAACCATAGAAAAATCCCATTTCGTTGTTTTTTAGTAAACACGAAATGGGATTTAAAAGTATTCATCTTAAACAGTTTAGTTTAGATGAAGTTACAAAAAATATTTAATCTTCTGAAACTCTATTTTTTATAGCGTCTTTATATTTAATTAATTCTTCACGTACTCTTGGCGCCAATAATACAAGTCCGATCATATTTGGAACCATCATGGCAAAAATCATAGCATCTGAGAAACCAATTACAGAACCTAAACTTGCTGCAGAACCAATAACTACAAATACACAGAAAATTAATTTATACGCGTATTCCATTTTTTTAGATCTACCAAAAAGGTAAGCCCAACCTTGAAAACCATAGTAAGACCATGATATCATCGTACTAAAAGCAAACAATACTACTGCAACTGTTAATACATAAGGGAACCATGAAATAACCGATTCGAATGCTCCAGAAGTTAATAAAATAGCTTGTGCATCATTTAACCCTGAATTTGCAGCCGTTACATTACCTGTAATAATTAATACTAAAGCGGTCATGGTACATACAACAACCGTATCAATAAATGGTTCTAATAAAGCAACCATACCCTCACTTGCCGCATAGTTTGTTTTCACTGCAGAGTGCGCAATAGAAGCAGAACCAACACCAGCTTCATTAGAGAATGCTGCACGTCTAAATCCTTGTACTAAAACACCAATTGCTCCACCGGCAACACCTTCTGGGCTGAATGCACCATTAAATATCTGTGCAAAAGCATCTCCTACCATGTGGTAATTTGCAAGTATTACAAATAAAGAAGCCGCTACATATATAGCAACCATGAATGGGACAATCTTATCTGTTACTTTCGCGATTTTTTTAATTCCTCCAATAATAACAATACCAACTAGTACTGCCATTACGATTCCGAATAACCATCCTTTACCATATAGGAAAGACTCTGTTCCTCCTGTAATATTTTGAACTAATTGAAACGCTTGGTTTACTTGAAACATGTTTCCACCTCCAAAAGATCCACCAATTACAAATATTGCAAATAAAACTGCTAATACTTTTCCTAGAGCTCCAAGTCCTTTCGCTTTTAATCCTTTTGTTAGGTAGTACATTGGTCCACCATAAACGGTTCCATCTTCTCCTATATCTCTATATTTTACACCAAGTGTACATTCTACAAATTTAGATGCCATTCCTAAAAAACCAGCAACGATCATCCAGAATGTAGCCCCTGCTCCACCAATAGATACTGCAATTGCAACTCCTGCAATATTACCTAAACCTACGGTTGCAGATAATGCTGCTGTTAATGCTTGAAAGTGACTTACTTCTCCTTCGTGTCCTTCTACTCTAATAGTATCTGGATTATCTTCTTCATCTGTAAATTTTGATTTTTCAATTTCTACTTTATGATCTTCTCTTCCTTCTAAATCGTCATACTTTCCTCTAACAATATTAATGGAAGTCATAAAACTTGTGAAGTTGATAAACTTGAAGTAAAATGTAAAGTATAATGCTCCAAGAATTAAAGGAAATAATACCCAAAACACTTTAACTTCACCACCAAAATCTATCTGATAGAAGATAAAATTCACAAACCATCCTGTAGCATCTCCAAAAACTTGATCTATTTTCTGGTCAATACCAACTTCTTGCGCGTCTTGTGCAAAATTTATAAATGGTATAATGAATGTAAAAATGGTAAGAAGATATTTCTTCATGATATAATATTAGTTAGTTAAAATTTTGATTTAAGTTAGCAATATGCTAAAAAAAAATGGTTTTTTAAAGCTTATGCTGTTAAAATAGGCAAAGAAATATTCCTATAAAACATTAGTAGGAGTAGCTTACGCAGGTAAATATGTATCTGGTAATTAGATTGAATTTTTATTTTTGAAACTCCAACTTCCGCTAAAATAATAGCTTAATAGCAAACGAACATACAAAGCGTGCCTGTTTTATTAAACTAGTGCAAATTATATATGGTATTTAATTCTTTTATTTGTTCTGGTCTACCAAGTACAATTATCTTGGCATTTGCCTCTAATCTTTGATCTGCTTCTGGATTTACGATATATTCACCGTCTCCGTTTTTATAGCCTATCACATTACATCCCGTTTTACTTCGTAAGTCTAAATCTCGAATGGTTTGAATGCTGGTATTGGTATTGTATAATTTTTCGACTACAATTTCTTCTATATTAATTTTAGAATTACCTACGATCCCTAAATTATCTATAAACTCTATTAAATCTGGAACCACCACTAAAGATGCCATATGATCACCACCAATTCTATCTGGAAGTATTACATTATTTGCACCTGCGAATTTTAGTTTTTTATAAGACGTTTCTTCTGAGGCTCTACTAATTATTCGCATTTTGGTATTCATCTGTCTTGCAGAAAGCACGACAAACAAATTATCTGCATCGCTAGGCAAAGCAGAAATTAAAGTATTTGCTCTATCTATTCCTGCATCTAGTAAAACTTCATCTTCATTTGCGTTTCCATAAATAAAAGGAATTTCTTCACATTCAAATTTATCGATAACCTCTTTATCTTTTTCTATAACAACAAAAGGTTTATGATACGCCAATAATTTTTTTGCTGCTTGTTTTCCGTTTCGTCCATAACCACAAATAATAATATGGTTCTCCAGCTCATCTATGGTCTTTTGCATCTTTTTTTGTTTTAATTCTTCCAAATTATTTTTGCTTAAAATATATTCTGTAATTACAGATAAGGCATAACCAACAATGATTATACTAGTTAAAATTAAAAAAATAGTAAATATTTTGGATACGGGATCTAGCGGTTGTACTTCACCAAACCCAACTGTGGTAATGGTAATTACGGTCATGTAAAACGCATCAATCCAGGAATAATGCGATAATAATTTAAAACCTAATACACCAACAAATAGCAGTATTACTAATAGACTTACTGCGGTGTAAATCCGGGTTCTAAAAAATTTTAAAAAAGGACTAATCATACGTTACAGGTCAAAGACCGAAGTTCGTTTTGTATATACTATATCTTTAATTTTCATCCAGAAAGCCAAGAATAAATATAAAGCAAAGCCAAAACCTACCGTTACAAAGGTTAAATAAATAAACGAGGTTCTTACTACTTTTGCTCGCATACCAAATCTATCTGCAATACGTTGGCAAACATAATAACCATGCTTTTGAAAATATAAGAGAATGCGATAAAAAATATTCATGACTGCAATTTAGTTAATTGTCCTGAATTTATTCTAAATCCGAATTTAAAGTTACAAACTAAATATTAATCCTCTTTAATGTTGGTTTGATTAAAATACTAAGGAACGCGAATGTATATATTTATTTCTACTTCCTACAAACTGCAACTGTGACTGTGACTGTGACCGCTTACTGCTTACTGCTTACTGCTTACTGCTTACTGAATACTAAACACTATCCCTTAATCAAACTATTACCAATAGCGCATTGCAAACACTTATGTTTTGTGCAGTATTCGCTTTTAAGCTGCAATAAAGCTTGGCTATGCATCGCGGATTTCGCAATAGGTTTTAATTCTTGAAACTTGGTAACAATGCTATTTTTCTCAGGAGCTATTGCATTAATAATACCAACAACAGCATCGTCTATATCTTTACCTTGTTGTTTAGCATAACTAAACTTAATGGGCACAATAGTATTTATGATGAGTAAATCTATAAAAGACTTTGTGATTCTTTTTTTGGAAGACTTACTGATCTTACCAAAGGAAAAGTGGTTTTCCCAATAAGCAGAAGTTGCGACATCAAACAATGTATAAATTTCTTCTTTGCAAGTGGCACGTATTATTTTGGAAAACAAGTTCGCTTGCGAAGTATAGACACCTGCTAATTGAGAAATACGAATGGTTGGAAAATTTGGAGGGCGTAATCTAAAAAACTGAAAAGGAGTTACTGTTGCACCAGACAAGTTATGCTTTTGTTTTAAAAACTGATATTCCTTTTTAAGCTCCAAAAAATACAAATCTTGCACATCTGCATCTAATAAATCTGCTTGACCAAAAAGTAAAGCTTCCATACGATTCGGATTGCTTTGTAGCTTTTGCACCAAATTAAAAGGAAAGGAATTGGCAAGACTTAAAAAAGCTTCGCCATTTACTTTTAGTCCGAAGTTTTTAGCAAGCATTTTAAAAAGTACCGCTTCCCAATTATTCTTACTACTTTCTAACCATTGGGCAATGTCTGTAGATTTTCTTTCTAAACGCTCAAAATACAAGCGCTCTAGCCAATTACTAATTATAAAACCATCGATACTAGCAAAGTCGTTTTCGCAATGGATCCATTTTTGTTTTTTACTAAATAGCTTTTGATAATTATGTAAAGCGGTTTTACTAACGACATCTTTAAGCACTAGCGTCGGAATTACAGTATTGTCTTTTCGGTGTATTTCTGTATCATGTTCCCAAACGACATGCAGGATTACATTATCATAATTTGAATCTTGTTCATGATTATGTAAAAACCAATCACTTGATTTTATATGAATCTCTACATTACCTGCCCAAAGTTGTTCTGCAATTTTAATTTGTGCATTAAAAAAATCTGGCCCTGTATTATGGTTATGCACACCTACTTGTAAAATAGTAATCGATTCTTCAGCTACTGTTTTTAAATTGGTAGGCTTGAATTTTCTGTGTTGCCAAATATAGTGTAGAAAATTTTCTATCATTATACTAAAGTACATAATGTGTTTTACATGGCAAAAAAGACTTCGTTTTATGTGTTTTTATTTCTCCATAAATTAAGATAGCTTTGTTAATCAAAGAAAATAAAACAACATGATTCATCTCATTATAGGAAACACAGGTTCCGGAAAGACAACATACGCCAACACCTTAAAGAAAGAAACTAAAGGAATCCTTTTTTCTATAGATACGTGGAATAACACTTTATTTA
This sequence comes from uncultured Flavobacteriaceae bacterium, assembly GCA_947502495.1. Taxonomy (GTDB): domain Bacteria; phylum Bacteroidota; class Bacteroidia; order Flavobacteriales; family Flavobacteriaceae; genus Oceanihabitans. The sequence goes on from CANNAC010000011.1 coordinate 35,982, forward strand.
TTGCCGACAAAAAAACAGAAGATGGATTAGATTGGTTTTTAGAAAGAATTGAAAGAGCCGAAACGATCATTCTAGATTTGATTACACAGTTAGAAAATGCAAATACAGATGCTATTCTAGATTTAGGACTTTCTAAATTAGCACATCGTGAAAAGTTTAGAAAATTTGCCGCTTTGAATAATTACCAAATAAAAACACATTTTTTAGATATTAGTAAAGCAATCAGACTACAAAGAGTCTTGCAAAGAAACGAAGAACAAGGCGCTACTTTTGAATTTGAAGTAACGCAAGAAAACTTTGATTTTATGGAAACATGGTTTGAAAGGCCCACTGCATTAGAGATGAAAGGCGGCGTTGTGATCACCATATAATTTGCTGTTAAAAATTCCTTATAAATTCGTTTTAAACAAATACATATCTATTTTTGTACTTTATAAAATGCTATAATTAATTAGTATTCGGAATCTTTACGCACGAATACGACACAACACAAAAAATCAAATGAAAAATTTAAAGAACAAAAAGGCAATAATTACTGGTGGCGGAAGAGGCCTTGGAAAAGCAACCGCATTAGCATTTGCTAAAGAAGGAATAGATGTAGCTATCACAGGCAGAAACGAAGCCGTTTTAAAAGAAACGGTTGCCGAAATAAAAGCTTTAGGTGTAAACGCTATTTATGCCGTTTTTGATGTTAGCAATTATGAGGAAGTAAAAAAAGGAATCCAAACCATTATAGATACGCTTGGTACGGTAGACATTTTAGTAAACAATGCTGGAATCGCTGCTTTTGGAACTTTAAACGATATGGAAGTAGAACAATGGAGCCAAATTATACAAACCAATGTCATGGGAATGTATTATGTTACCAAAGAGGTTTTACCCTATTTAATAGAAAAAAATGAAGGCGATATTATCAACGTATCTTCTACTGCTGGTTTATCTGGAAATGCAACAACCTCCGCGTATTCGGCATCTAAATTTGCTGTAATTGGTATGTCAGAATCTTTGATGAAGGAAGTTAGAAAAAACAATATTCGCGTGTGTACCTTAACACCGAGCACTATTGCATCTGATATGTCTATAGATTTAGGTATTGCTAATAAAGATTCGGAAGACAGTGTTTTACAACCTGAAGATTTTGCAGAATTAATTGTTGCCGGATTAACCTTACCTAGAAGAGCGATGCTTAAAAGTGCTGCTTTATGGTCTACAAATCCATAATTAATAGTTTAGTTGCAATTAGTTCTCGATACATTTTTTATTAAAAAAATACTCGACCTGACAGTTTATATAAATAAAAAACCTCCTGAATCTTTCAGGAGGTTTTTTATTTATTATGGATGCTGAAACCAGTTCAGCATGATACTGATTTAGGATAAATAGTGAGATTGCTTCGTTAATTCTTTACTAGCAATGACCGTTTTGATAGAGATTCTCTCCTTCGAGGGTATTAAAAAATTAATCTAAATAACCCATTTTTTTCATCCAATCGTTGTTGAACATTTTTCCAACATAACGACTTCCATGATCATGAAAAAGAACCACTACTACATCGTCTTTTTTAAATTCGTCTTTTAATTGTAGTAACCCTTTTACTGCTGCTCCTGCACTATTTCCTAAAAACATACCTTCTTCTAAAGCTAGTTTTTGTGTGTATACTGCTGCGTCTTTATCGGTTACTTTAGTAAATCCGTCAATAATAGAAAAGTCTACATTCTTTGGTAAGATGTCTTCTCCAATACCTTCGGTTACGTAAGGATAGATTTCTTTCTCATCAAAGATTCCTGTTTCGTGGTATTTTTTAAATACCGATCCGTAGGTATCAATTCCCCAAACTTTCACATCTGGATTTTGTTCTTTTAAGTATTTACCAACTCCAGAAATTGTTCCACCTGTTCCTACTCCAACTACAAAATGTGTAATCTTTCCTTCGGTTTGTTTCCAGATTTCTGGTCCTGTACTTTGGTAATGTGCTTTTGCGTTACTCGGATTATCGTATTGATTTACATACCAAGAATTTGGTGTTTCTTCTCCTAAACGTTTGGAAACCGAATAGTAGGATCTTGGATCTGTTGGTTCTACGTCTGTCGGACAAACAACTACTTCTGCGCCATGCGCTCTTAGTACATCTGTTTTTTCTTTAGACTGCTTATCGCTAATTACAAAAATACATTTATATCCTTTTACTATTGCCGCTAGCGCTAAACCCATTCCGGTATTCCCTGAAGTTCCTTCAATAATAGTTCCTCCTGGTTTTAAACGTCCGTCTGCTTCTGCATCTTCAATCATGGTTAATGCCATTCTATCTTTGGCAGAATTTCCAGGATTAAAAGTTTCGTATTTAGCAAGCACCAAACAAGGTAAGTCTGCTGTTAGTTTATTTAGTTTTACTAATGGTGTATTACCAATAGTTTCTAGTATGTTATTTGCGTATTCCATGTGTACTTCCCCTAAAAATGGGAATCTTTTTTTAATTTAACCTATTATTCGAAGTGCAAAAATAGTTAAAAGGGAATAGTTAAAAGTTAAAAGTGCGTTTTTATTTTGCGTTAGGGATTGAGCAATTGTTGGAGCTCCTTGCAAAGAGCGACTTGTGAAAGCGCGGTACTACGAAGCCCAAGCGCAGTAGTAAACGCCCAACTTATGAAAACACTTTAATTGGCGAATATAATTTGCTACTCGAAACGAATTGCTTTTACTGGTGAAATTTTAGTGATGAGATACGATGGAATTAATAACATGATTAAACAGAGAAGGAATGTACCTATGTTTAATGCTAGAATATAACCTAAATTAATATAGATTGGGACTTCACTCACGTGATATACACTTGGATCTAACGGAAAGAGTTTTAAATATTTTTGTGCCAATAGAATGGTAAAACCGATAAGATTTCCCCAAAACAAACCGATTAAAATAATATAGCTTGCGTTGTATAAAAATATTTTTCGGATGCTCCAATTGTTACTTCCTAGTGCTTTAAAAATACCAATCATTTTTGTGCGTTCTAGTATTAAAACCAGTAATGCGGTGATCATGTTTATTCCTGCCACTAGTATCATAATACCAATAATACCGTAAGTGTTTTTATCGAAAATACTAATCCACTCAAAAATAGAAGCGTGTTTTTGTTCTACCGTTACTGCGTTTAATAACGATGGAGTATTTTGAAAAACTTCTCTATATTTTTGATCTAATTGGTTATAATCCTCGAGTAAAACTTCAAAGCTTCCTACTTGGTCTGCTTCCCATTTATTGAGTCTTTGAATATGTTTAATATCACCAAGTACATAGGTATCGTCAAATTCCTTTAGCCCTGAATTGTAAATCCCAACGATATTATAACGGATTTGCGTTGGTAATGCGTTTGGATCTTCTTTTCTAAAAAAAGTAGTGAAAGTATCCTTTAAAGAAAACTGCATGCGTTTTGCTAAGTCTTCTGAAATTAGTACATCTTGGTTTCGCGCTTTGGTATAATCTGGTAATCTGCCTTCTATTAAGAATTCATTAAAGTAATCCCAATTGTAATCTGCCCCTACTCCTTTTACAATAATAGCTTCAAAATCTGTTTCGGTTCGTATTACCCCGAATTTGGATGCCACTGCTTGTACATTCTTTATGCCTTCGACGTCTTTAAAGCTTGGATAGAAATCTTGTTTGGTAGAAATTGGTTTTCCGCTTTCTTGGGAGTTGTTACTATCGAAATTAGAAATAATAATATGTCCATTAAATGCGGATACTTTGTCTCTAATTTTTTGTTGCAAACCAATTCCGGTGGCAACAGCAATCATCATTACTATGATACCAACAGCAATTGCTGCGATTCCAATTTTTATTATTGGTGCCGAAACACTACTTTTATACGCTTTACTACTAATAATGCGTTTAGCTATAAAAAACTCGAAATTCAAACTAGATTATGCGATTTAATGTTTTCAAAAATACAGTTTTATTATTTGTTTTGGTATTTATTTCTTGCGGAAGTGGTAATAAGTCTGAAGACCAAAGACCGAAGACCGAAGAGTCTAAAGATTATGCTCAAACTAGTAACAAGGAGGAGATACTGAAACAAGTTCCTGATGACAAAACAATTATTGTTGGTGCAAACCAAACCGAAGCGTACTTGCCTTTACTAAAAGGAAAACGTGTTGGTATTGTTGCGAATCAGACTTCTGTGGTTTTTAAAGGTAATAAGAATGAGATTGCCACGTCGCAAAAAGCTACTAGCAATGACACATACACACATCTTGTAGATTCTTTAGTAGCCTTAAAAGTAGATGTAAAAAAAGTATTTTCTCCAGAGCATGGTTTTAGAGGAACTGCGGATGCTGGCGAAGTCGTTAAAGATGGTCTGGACACAAAAACAGGCTTGCCAATTGTCTCGCTTTATGGCAAAAATAAAAAGCCTTCTCCAGAACAGCTTAAGGGTTTAGATATTGTGATTTTTGACATTCAAGATGTTGGTGCTCGTTTTTACACCTACATATCTTCTTTACATTATGTGATGGAAGCTTGCGCGGAAGCAAATATTCCTGTGCTTATTTTGGATAGACCAAACCCAAATGGGCATTATATTGATGGTCCTATTTTAGAAAAGGAACATAAAAGTTTTGTTGGTATGCATCCTATTCCTGTGGTTCACGGTATGACTATTGGCGAATATGCTCAAATGATCAATGGCGAAAAATGGTTAGAAAATGGAGTGCAATCTGCGATTACTGTAATTGCAATGAAAAATTACACCCATGAAACGGTATATGACTTACCAATTAATCCTTCACCAAATTTACCTAATGCAAAATCGATAAATTTATATCCTAGCTTATGCTTTTTTGAAGGTACTAATGTAAGTGCTGGAAGAGGTACGGATAAACAATTTCAAATATTTGGGAGTCCGTTTTTAGATACTACCATGTTTCCGTATACCTATACATTTACACCGCAACCAAATGTGGGTTCCAAACACCCTAAACATGAAAATAAAGTCTGTTATGGTATGGATTTAAGCACTAGTACGTATTTAAGTAGATTAGACCTCAACTATCTTATTGAAGCATATCAGGCTACGGAAAACAAAGAAACGTTTTTCAACGACTTCTTTACCAAGCTCGCTGGAACGCGAGAATTACAAAAACAAATTGAAAGCAAGCATACAGCTTACGAGATTAAGAAAACTTGGGTTCGCGGATTAGCAGCTTATGATACAATGCGTCAGCCTTATTTATTGTATAAATAAAAAGCCTCTAGAAAAATTCTAAAGGCTTTTTATAATTGCAAATATATTTGCTTTCTGACTAATTCAAACTAGTTGTAAGGCTCTCCATTTGGCCTTAAGTTTTCTGCTCTATATTCTTCACGGGATTGCACGGCATAACGTCCGTTTCTTCCGTTTGTAAGATTATAGCTTTTGTATTCTGTAGAATCTAAGCTAGGCTCTTTTCTTTCTACAACTCTTGACTTTCTTTCTGGTTTAGCAATCACTAGTTCTTTTTCTACTATTGGTCTTTCAGGTTTTGTATATTCCTTTTCAACCTTAGGAATACGAGTAGCAACTCTCGTTTTATTTTCTTTTACTCTTTCTTTCTTAACTTTCTCTTTCTTAACAATCTCCTTTTTAACTTTTTCCGCCTTAACAATCTCTTTTTTAATTGGAGTTTCTTTTATTACTTCGGCAACAACAGCTTCTTCCTTTTTAATTATTGGTTCTTCTTCAATAATTTCTGGTACTACTTCTGCAATTAATTCTTCTTCTATTATAGGATCTTCAATTGGTAAAAGTCTAGAGATTCTAAATACAATCGTTTTTTGATCTTGGTAAATACCTTCTGTTTTTTCAATTTGAAAAGCTGCAATAGTATATTCTCCAACAGGAACAGATTTTAAAGGAATACCAATTTGTTTTTTTTCTCCTTCTACAGGAAACACTTTAGATTCGTAAGTACCAATAAACTCTACTTTATATAATTTGAAATCACTACTTAAATGTAATGTATCTCCTGCTCTATTTAAGTTGTGCTGTAAACTATTTGCATTGGAATTAATATTTTTAGCAATAGTAGAATATACAATGTTTTGACTATAGGTTGAAGTAATAGCGAACATAGCTATTAGTAAGCATAATAATGTAATTTTCCCCTCTTTCATTACGTATATTAATTTAATCATTTTATTGAATTTGATATTCGCTATTAATCAAAGTTCCGTCCAAAGATCATATTAATTTACAAAAAAAGGATACTTACATATGTTATATGCGGGGTTTTTCGTTGAATACCAAATTTTACAGACGAAATGCTACTGGGTTGAAACAAAAGACTTTAGTTTCTATTAAATGGCATGAAAAACAGGAAACACTTTCGTTTTTTTACAAAAACAAACAATATATCAACATTTAGGAGCGATACATATAGCACCTGTAATAATTTGGTAATTTTATTGACAAATACGCAATAACACATCTGGATAATCGGTAATAATTCCATCGACGTTAAAATCTATCATCTCTTGCATTGCTGCAGCGGTATTCACCGTCCAAGGAATTACTTGAAATCCTTGCTCTTGATATTTACGGGTAGTTTCTAGATCTAGTAGTTTATAATACGGACTTATTATTGCAGGTTGGAAACTTAATTGCTTTAATTTTTCAGAAATACTTTCAGCTTCATCTACTAGAATAGCAACCTGTATTTTTGGAGCTTGTTTTTTAATTTCTTCTAAAATACGAAGATCAAAAGATTGCAGATTACATCTATCGAACGCTTCATATTCTTTAATAACCTGTAAAACCAAGGTTACAAATTCTTCTGGCTTAGGTGTGAAAATGGTATCGTATTCTGGCAATGCTTTAATCTCAATATTATATTTAATTTTCGGGTTTAATGCTTCAGAAGCAATAAACACTTCTTCTAAAGAAGGTTTATATGTTTTAAGTTTTTCTTGATTAGGGAATCTTTCATGAAATTTGGTACCGCAATCGAAAGCTTTAATCGCTTCATAAGTTAATGCATATAGATTATACTTTTCACCATCTGCTTCCGGAATTACTTTTCCGTTAGGATCTAAGCAAATAAGAGGATTCATATAAGGTTCGTGGGAAACGATTACTTTTCCATCTTTAGAAATAGCTACATCTAACTCTAAAGTATGCACCCCTAAAATTATTGCTTTTTGAAATGCGGGAATTGTATTTTCTGGCATTAAACCGCGACAACCTCTGTGTCCTTGAATATCTATACTTTTTGAAGTGTTACGCTGCATACATGAAAAGATTAAAGAAAGCATAATAGCCTTTTGCATTACTATTCTTTAGGATTGCCAATGGTAGGATTTCTATATTTTTGAAAAGGTTGTTTTAGCAGATTTGTAATACTACTATTTTCTGCTTCGTCTGGAAAAACATCTACACCATAAATTAATTTATCTCGATCTAGTTTCATGAAGGTCCCTAAAAGTCGGTCCCAAACGGAGAAAATATTTCCGTAGTTAGAATCGGTATACGGCAACACGTAATGATGATGTACTTTGTGCATATCTGGCGAAACCAAGAAGTAACTTAAAGCATTATCGACCTTTCTTGGTAACTTAATATTTGCATGTGTAAACTGGGTAGCGATTAAAGATAAAGATTGATACAACATTACAATGGCTATTGGCGTACCAACAATAAAGACGCCAAATAAAGTAAAGGCAAAACGAATAATACTCTCTAAAGGATGATGTCTATTCGCCGTTGTAGTATCTACTTTATGATCGGTATGATGCACCAAATGTACTTTCCACAAGACACGAACTTTATGTTCTACAAAATGCGCTAGGTAAGCACCAAAAAAGTCTAGAAAAAACACACCTAGAAATACATATAGAGCTAAGGGCATTTCTGGTAACCAATTAATAATACCAAAGTTATTTAATTGTACCCAATCTGCAGTTTTAAGCAATAAAAAAGCCAATGCAAAATTTACAATAATGGTGGTTAGGGTAAAGAATAAATTGGGTGCTGCATGCTTCCACTTTTTATAGTTGAATGTATACAAAGGCAAGATACCTTCAAGCAGCCAAAAAAAGGTAATTCCTCCAACAAGAATAATACTTCTATGTAATGTAGGAATGGTTTCGAAATAGTTAATTAGGTTTTCCAAATATGTATCGTTTTTGTAAATATAACGAAAAGGGGAAACGTTTTTAATTATCGTTGTAAAAAACGGTGCGATCTAGATACTAGGTATCCTTTCTTAAAACTATATTTTAATACGTTTTTTCATTGCTTCTACAATATTAAAAGCAGCTGGACAAATCGCTACATTTTTCATGGTAATATTAGAAATTTGCTGAAACTTTTTCCTGTCGGTATGCGGAAACTCTCTACATGCTTTTGGTCTTACATCATATATAGAACAATAGTTATCTGCACCTAAAAAAGTACATGGTACCGATTGTAAAACATAATCGTTATCTTCATCTACGCGTAAATAATTAGCAATAAACTGCTGCGCTTTTTGCTTGAAATGTTTTGCTATTCGATCTACATCTTTATCGGTAAACAAAGGTCCTGTAGTTTTACAACAGTTAGCACAAGTTAAACAATCGGTACGTTCAAATTCTTCTTCGTGCAAATCTTGCATGATATAATCTAAATTTTTTGGCGCTTTCTTTTTTAGCTTTGTAAAAAAGGTTTTGTTTTCCTTATGCTTATCTTTGGCAAGCTTTGGGAGCTGATTTAAAAATTCTTCCATAGAACAAAAGTAATTAAACTTGTTAATTAGAGCGAAGTGATATAGCTAAATAATTAAGATGTTACGACTGCGCTCAATAGGACAGAACAACTAATTAAAAACAAATTGTTTGGGATCTACACGGACTATGCTCCGTGTGACAATAACAATACATAAAAAAATTCCGTCTTTACGGAAATGAAAATAAAATTTTTAATGAAAGATTTATTCGGAAAAGCATTATTAGATTATCAAAACGGGAATTACACGGAAGACATTATTACTGCTACTAATATTAGCGATGCTGACGAATTACCCATTCCGTATCTTTTTAGAGACTATACTGAAATGCCTAAATTAGAACAAAAAGCATTACAACTTTCTAAAGGAAAAATTTTGGATGTTGGTTCTGGAGCTGGAAGCCATAGTTTGTATTTACAAGAAAAAGGCTTTACGGTGAAGGCTATAGATATTTCGGAAGGCGCCATTGCCGTTTGTAAACAAAGAGGTCTTATGCATGCGGAAGTAAAAGATATCTTAAAGGAAACAGAAACCTTTGATACTATTCTATTATTGATGAATGGTACAGGAATTTTTCAAGAGCAACATCAAGTGGTAACGTATCTGAAGCATTTAAAAAGCATTTTAAATCCGGAAGGCCAAATCCTAATCGATTCTAGTGATATTAAATATATGTATGAAGATGAAGATGGCGGATTTTGGATGGATACGACAGCCAATTACTACGGCGAACTCGATTACTTTTTAAGCTATAAAGGCGAAAAAGAAAGTCCGATGAAATGGCTGTATTTAGATTTCAACATGTTGCTTACGGCGTGTACTTCGGTTGGCTTACAATGCGAATTAGTTACCAAAGGAGAACATTTTGATTATTTAGCCAAGCTTACGCCTTAGTTTTTTTTGCTTTACGTAATCGCTTTTTTTCGTCTTTAGTATATTGTTTATATGCTACAATGGTTTTTACATCTGTTTTACCAGAAACATGCACATCATAACCTAAATTAGATAATTTTGTTTGTAGTGTTTTTAATGCTTCCGTATTTTTTGAATATACCAAAAAGTCACAAGCAATTTTTTCTCTTTTAGAAAATGTACCATCTTCTTTTTCACAAGCAATGTAACATTCCCCTTTTTTAGCGTTCTTAGGAAGATCTATATCTTGAGCAAAACTATTTAAAGATAAAAATCCGATAAAAAGTATAAATATAAATTGTTTCCTATTACAAGTTGAATCCATTTTCGCTTAATTTATCTACTATTGATCTGTAAAAACCACTACTCCACATTTCGGATATTTTACTCATCGATTCATTCATAGAATCTTGAGATCCCGTAATTTTTTGTCCGGTATCACTTCTGTAAAATTCGGTTAATGCTACTTTATCGCCTTCTGTAAGATGACTAGCTTCTTTAAACATATTTTGTCCGGCTTTAGTTGCATACAAAGCGTTCATGTTTTTTACATCTTCGTGTGTGAAATGTCCGCGATACGCCGAAACTACCATCTGGCTTAATTCTTCTAACGATTCTGTTTTAAGTCCTTTAAGTTCGCTCCAAAGCGTTTCTGGAACACCTTGTGAAGCATATTGCTCTTGTAGCATAGAAAACATTTGATCTACTACATTTTCATAATATTCATAGGTACCATTACTTTTAATACATTGTTTTACGTCTTCACTATACGCATCTACTTGTGCAAAAGTTGTTGTAGATATTAGTAATGCGATTACAAGTGTGTATATTTTTTTCATGTTTACTTTCCGCGAAAGCGGTAATCTTAGTTAATAAATGTTTTTACAAAGAAAGCAATTATTGTGCCACGCCATCAATAAAAGTTTGTTGGACTTTAATATTAGGTATTTCACGCTCTGGAACTTGCATGATATCTTGGTCTAAAATAATAAAATCTGCAAACTTACCAGCTTCAATACTTCCTTTTTCTTGCTCTTCAAAATTAGCATGCGCTGCCCAAATAGTCATTCCTTTTAAGGTTTCTTCTCTGGTTAATGCATTTTCTTTATTAAAACCATTTTCTGGATATCCCTTTACATCTTGTCTTGCCACTGCTGCGTAAAAGGTTAAAAACGGACTAACCTGTTCTACGGGGAAATCGGTACCTAAAGCCACTCTTCCACTCTTTTCTAATAAAGTCTTATATGCGTAGGCTCCTTTTATTCTTTCTTTCCCTAAACGTTCTTCTGCCCAATACATATCACTTGTAGCGTGTGTTGGTTGTATGGAAGGAATAATATTTTCATTTTTAAAAAGCTCAAAATCATTATCTGTAATTACTTGTGCATGTTCTACTCGCCAGCGTCTATCTATTTTTCCTTCTAATGTTTTCTTATAGGTATTTAAAACAAAGCGGACTGCAGAATCTCCAATCGCATGTGTATTCATTTGATAGTCTGCTTTTTCAATTCTAGTTGCTAAGTTTTTATAATCGTCTGAACCAATAACCATAGCTCCAAAATGATCGTGCTTATCTGTATATTCTTCTTTTAAAGTTGCTCCGCGAGAACCTAAAGCGCCATCGGCATATACTTTTACAGATTGTACATTTAGTTTTTCTGTTTTTATTTTTCCTTTAGGAAGGTAATAGTCTAGATTTTCTTCGGTATTGCTAATCATAGCATACACTCGCATGTTTAGTTTTTCAGCTTGTTGTAAGCTATCGATTAATTCAATGATGTCTTTATTTAATCCTGCATCAGAAACGGTTGTTAATCCTAAACTAGTACAAATCGTTTGTGCTTCTAGCAGTGCCGAAATTTGTTCTTGTTTTGTAGGTTTCGGAAAAATGGCTTCTACCAATGCCATAGGATTATCTATTAAAACTCCGGTAAGCTTTCCTTTTTCTAAAAGTATTTCTCCTCCTGAAACTTTGGTGTTTTTAGTAATCTTAGCTAAGTCTAAAGCAGCTTGATTACATAACATAGCATGACCATCTATTCTACTTAACGCGACTGGCGTATCTGGAAATAACCGATCTAATAATGCTTTGTTTGGGTATTCTTTTTCTTCCCAATCGTTTTGATCCCAACCACGACCAATAATAAAAGACCTCTTTCTTTTTTCCTGAAAGTCTGTAACACGTTTTACAACATCTACAAAACTAGTAGTACCAACAAGGTTTACTCTCTGCTCATATAAACCCAGTCCATAAAAATGACAATGTGCATCTATAAGACCTGGAACGATGGTTTGTCCTTTAGCATCGATAATAGTATCTGCAACAAACTTATTTTGAATAGCTTTTGCATTCCCAACTTCGATAAACTTTCCGTCTTTAATTGCAAATGCTTCCGCAGTTTCAAAGTTTGAATTTACGGTGTAAATTTTCGCATTGGTAATTATGGTGTCTACTTGTTGCGCTTCTTTGTTACAGGAGAAGATTAGTAGAAGGATTAAAAGGCTAAATAGTTTTTTCATGGAATTGGTTTTTGTAAAAATAACAAAAGCGTTCTAATGGAACGCTTTTGTTATTTTTAATTAAATTCTGAAATAAGTTAAGTAAGACAAAAAGAGTACTAATTAGTTTTAATAATCTTTGTGGTTTGCACGCCAACTTCGGTTTTAATTTTCACAAAGTAAATACCAATAGATAATGTACTTGTATTTATTTCTGAATTAAGTTTGTTTCCTATTAATTGAATGTTCTTTACATATCTTCCATTAACATCATAAATAGAAATAGACTCTAATTGATTTTTACTTTCTAGATATAGTTTGTTGCTAACAGGATTTGGGTATACTTTAATAGTATTATTTATTTGATTTTCTATTATAGCTAAACTGCAATCTTCAACAAAAACTGTAGTTGCATCTATATTGACGAAGGTAGAAGTCGCATAAGCAATATCATCTACACAAATGGTTTGAAGGCTTGGATTATTTGTAGCATTGAAGTAAGGGCGCAAGTTGCTACTATATTCACTATAATAAACATATTCATAATGTATTTCATCTTGATCAAAAAGGTTATTATTGTTATTTTTAAAATTTATATTTTCTAAAAATTGATTATTTTCCAATGAAATTTGATGAATATTTGTGTTATTTGAAATATCCAAAGAAGTAATTAGAGTTTCTGAAAGACCTATAATACCTAATACAGAGTTTTGGGTAACATCCATATTTGTAATAGGATTATCAGAGGCTACTAAACTAAATAAAAACGGTAAATCAGAAACAACTAAACTTGAAATTTGATTATCTCTACAAAATAAAGTTTCTATTTTCACATTTTGTGACACATCTAAAGCTTGCAAATTATTTTCAGAAATGGCTATTCTGTTTAAATTAATATTATTAGTTAGATCTATAGTATTAATATTATTCCTTGTAAAATCAAGAGTTTCTAGATTAATATTTTGAGATAAATCTAAATCACTTAAGAGATTAGAGTTAACAGTCAACTTTTCAAGAAGCGTATTATTTGTTACATCTAAACTCAACAACTCGTTTTGACTAGCAGTAAGATTAATTAAATTTATGTTTTGAGAAACATCAATCGTCGAAAAATCATTAATTGCAATAGTTAATATTTTTAAATTAGTAAAAAATGAAAGATCTAAACTTGTATAATCTGTATTAACCAAAGAAAGATCTTCCAAATTTATATTTTGTGTTAAATCAATGTTATTAACATTATTATAACCAATATCCAGTTTTGTTAATGCTATATTATTGACGATATTTAAATTATTATCAATGGCACAGTCATTTAAAATAAGTGTTCTCAAATCAATGTTTTGCGAAACATCCACATTGCCAAGGTTTATGTTTAGGAATGCATTTAGGTGTTCTAACCTAACATTTTGCGAAATATCTAAAGAAGTTAATTGATTAAAACTACAGTTAATATTTTTAAGACTACTATTAGAAGAAAAATCAAGTGTTGCAAGGTTATTATTTGAGCAATCCAGAATAGACATAAAACCAAACGACTCAATACCGGTTAAATCTGAAATGCCACGATTGTTAAGATAAAGAGAATAAATTTGTCCTGCTTCTCCTACCGATATTTCTCCATCGTTATTCAAATCTGCAATTGCGTCTGGATAACCATCAAGATCTGTATCTACACAAAACTCATTAATTAGCGTGTTTTTAAAATTAACATCTGGAATATTAACAATTTGTGCTTGTGTAATAAAAAAAGATATACAAGCCAATAAGAATAAGTAAAGGTGTTTCATGAAAATAGATTTAATTCACAGCAATAATAATAATAATAATAATAATAATAATAATAATAATAATTATTATGTTGTCCAGTTTTTAGATGAATAACAAGAAATGTTTGTTAAAAATGTAGAAATAAACCCTTCCAAATTTAGCTTTATTAGAAAACTAAAAACTCCTTCCCTTGAAAAAAGAAAGTGTTTTTTATTCTTTATGAAATTAGTTCGTTTGAGGTTTCCGCCTTCGCGGAGATGAAAAAAAGATTTTTAGAAATCAAACTTATACGTTGCTCCTGCAAGAAACTGTAATCCTTGAACAGGATAATTTTGCCAGCGATTATATTCTTGGTTAGCAATATTATTCACTTTTGCAAATGCCGACCATCTATCATTTAAATGATAACCAACATGTGCATTGGCATCAAAGTAACTTTTTAATGTGATGGTTTCTGTTGGATTTAATACCGTTGGAAAACTTGTATTCTGAATATCATTTAAACCACTCAAGCCTTTTCGTTCTCCCACAAAAAATAGATTTGCCCCTGCAAACCATTGCTTCGAAATTTGATAATCTAAAAATAGATTTGCTTTCATATTTGGAAGGTTCCATGCTTCTGCTTCTTCGTCTACATTATAGCTAAAGTATTCCGCTTTTATTCCTAAGGTGAAATTTCTATTGATGTCTGCGTTAATTTCTCCGGAAACGCCAAAGGTAGAAACAGCATCATAAACGATCCCAAAAGCATTTCCGTTTTGATATGCTTCCTCTGCATCAAAGCCATAAGGAACTAGATTATTTCTGTACATTGCTTTATCGCCTTCCGCCATATATTTTCCTTTTATATTATAACTAATGCCATTGGCAACCTTTCCTTTTAAACCGACAAATACATTGTATTTCTGATCGGTTGGTGTAATAAATAAGGTTGGAGATACAAACGGATTTTCTTGTGCAAAATCATAATAGGTATTCTGAACCAAATCTCCTTGAATTCCTCCATAGGCGATTAAAATTTCGTCCACCATTCTATACGATGCTGAAATATTTGGATAGATAAAGAACCTACTTTTTCCAGATTCTATATCGTTTAAATAAAATAGAGAAACTCCCAGATCTAGCGTTAAATCATCTTTTATTAATTGGTATGTTGGTGAAATTCCGATATTAAAATTTCCGTATTTTAATGCTTCCTCGGTATAATAGTTTCTGTCAAACTTTCCTCCTAAATAATCGAATCGAAATCCTACATTAAAATCTAAATCCTGAATAGACAAATCGCCATTGGTATTTACTAGAAATCTATTTTCACCAGAACTATTATTATCTCCAAATCGTCTGTACAGAACGTTTGCTTCGTTTATATAAGCATCGGCAAAAGTAATATCTCCGCCAAGATTAAACCCGTAAAACGTATGATCTACATCGCCAATGGCATCTGCAGCATCTTTATCGTATAAACGTTGTGGTACACCATACCAATTGTATTTTTGATGTAAAAATCCACCTGCAATATTCCAAGCTAAATCGCGTTCATTTCTAGCATAATTAGCACTCACTTTGGTGTTTGAAAAATTATCATCTAAAAGCAAATCGCTAATACCACCTTGCGAAGAATGGTGACTGATATAACCTCCAACACTTTCGTTTCTATTGATTGCATGATTTAAATACACTTCCCCTAAAATAGTAGTGTACATTCCTCCTGCTAATGTTGCATAATTATCGTATAATTTTGCGGGAGCTTCTTCATCTACTTCTGCTGCTTTTCCTTTTGCTGGCGTAAACGTCGATGCTACAGGAAATGAAAAAATATTGTATTGAATCTCTTTCTTTGTAGCGGTAGTTTCATCATTTAACGAAGGAACTTCCTTTACCTTAAAAGCATCAGAAACGGTAGGCGTATATGGTTTTATAACCTGAATCACATCTGGATTTAGGGTATCTTGTTCTCGTTCTTGTGAAAAACCTAATGTGCTGATTACCATGAAAAGGATTACTAACACTGTATTTTTTTGCTTTCGCATATTTTTTTGCTATTTATTTTAAACTGTGAGATGCTTCGACTCTACCTTCGCTATTGCTTCGGAAGATAAGTGCCCTCCGCATGACATTTAACTTTATCTATTTTTATAATGAGATTCCTGCCTTCTTAGGAATTTGTTTAATCTTCTGGAACAACCGACGCATTCGTTTTTGCTTGTTCTGCTTTTATCTTACTTAGTTCCGTTTGTGCTTCCGCAACAACATCTTCAAATGTTGCAAAATTTTGAATGACACTTTCTAAAATATACGTTGCTTGAAAAGCATCTTTTAAAGCGTAATAATTTTTCGCCATAACCACTAAACCTTTTGCGCTATAGTATTTATAACCAGAATAGTCTTTTGCCAAACGTTGTATGGTTGTATTGGATGCTTCGTAACTTCCGGCTTTATTTTTAAAGTATCCATTATAAAACAATGCTTCTGCTGCTGTTTCTCCAGTTGCAGTAACTTCTACTTGTGCATAGGCCGTTTTTGCTCTTGCTTCCTCTCCCGTTTTCATTGCAGAACGTGCAATAATCACGTGTGCATCACTTTTAATTCGGTTATCAATACTTGCATGTGTTAATACTTTTTCGGCATAGATAACTGCTTGGTTATACTTTTCTAATTCATAATTTGCTTTCATTAAATTAGATTGCGCAAAAACTACGTTTTGTGGAAAGTTCGCTTCTAATTCTAATCTAGCCAATACAGGAATTGCATCTTCCCAATTTTTACGTTCGGTATAAATTTGTGCTAAACGCAACAATGCTTCTTCTGTAAATTCACTTTGAGAAGCTTCGGTTACATATTTAAAATGCGGAGCAGCAGTATCTTTCAGGTCCTTTTTAAAATATAATTCTGCCACATAAAAATGCGACTGTAAAGCATGTAGTCCGTTTGGAAACTGCGTTAAATATCCATTAAATTGTTTAATTGCTTTATCGGTATCCTGATCTAAATACTTCTTTTCTGCAGCTTCGTAGGTGGTATTGTCTAAATCGGCATCTGTAACTTCTACATAATCTAATGTTTTCACCCAAGATGCATATGCATCTACTTTTCCTAAATCGATATAAATTAAACGCGCGGTTGCCACTGCTTGATTTGCCTCTGGACTTCCTGGGAAATCTGCTGCTACTTTTTTAAACTTAATTAAAGCAGGTTCATTCTTACTTCCGTTATAATGCACTAAGCCTTGACGAAGCAAAGCTTTTGGAACAAAGGTACTCGTACTATACTCGCTACTCAGGCGATCATAAGTCTGCATTGCTTTGTTTGTATTTCCTGCTTTCACATAGGAATTACCAAGTTCATACATGGCATCATCACGCAGCTTAGACGTTTGATATGTTTCAATAAACGTTTCTAATTCGGAAATCTTTGTCGAAGCATTTCCAGCATAACCAACACTTAATACTTTTTGAAAAAATGCATAATCGGATTCTATTTTTCCTATTTGAATCGCTTTATCATACGCTTGAATAGCCTCGTTATACTGACTAGAAACAAAATAGCCATCTGCTAAACGAAGATATGCATCATTCAATCTTAGCTTATCTTCTTTTCTTTTCGTTATAAACTGATTGAAATATTGTGTTGCCTGTGCATAATTTTTCTGTTTAAAATAGGTGTATGCAATATTGTAATCTAGATTCTTTATTTCGGGAGTTTCTGAAGCCGAAGTCTGCTGTTCAAACTGTTTAAAACCAACTAGAGCATCATCATAATTGGAAAGATTATAATCTGTTTCGGCTTTCCAAAAAGTTGCTCTTGCAGTATACTTAGCATCTTGTGGTTCTTTTAAAGATTTATCGAAAAGCGTTTCTGCTTCTTGAAAATGGCTATCGTTATACAATTCTATTCCTCTATAAAAAGTTACTTTTTGATAGGCTACTTTATTTTCAAAACTCTTTTTACCTTCTAATAATTTTAGCGCTTCTTTATAGTTTTTAGAAGTGATATAGGAATCGATTAGCAAAGTTTCAATTTCGCTTTTATAAGAAGTATCGGGATAGGTATCTAAATAAGTCGTTAATACTTGCGGAACAGATTGGTACGGATTCCCAATTTCATAACTAATTTTCGCATAGTTTAACCAAGCATCTTCTTGAATTTTTAAATCGTAATCCATTTCTGAAGCATTACGAAACGCATTTAAAGCTTCTTGTTTTTTGTCGAGATTCACATAACTTTCTCCTAAATGATAATAAGCATTTTGTGCTACGCTATTATTACCACCAACAATTTTATTAAACTCGCTTATCGCTTTATCGTAATCTTTTTGTTTGTAGTACGCATAACCAAGCTGGTAGTAATCGGTATTATTCCATTTTCCACGATTTCCTTCGTATGCCGCTAAAAACGGAATTGCTTCTGCATATTTTTCTAGGTTAAAATAGCTTTCCCCAATGATTTTATTGAGTTGCGAAACTTCTGCATTATCACTATTTGGTAATTGTTCTTTTGCCAGTTTTATAGCCTCTTCAAACTTACCTAGTTTAAAATGTAAATCTGCTTGATAGTACGATAACTTCTCTTTGTATTTTTCTTCTTCCCCAACTTGGTCAAAATATTCATTCGCCTTATCATAATCATCACTTTGATACGCCATAAACCCGATGTAATACTTTGCTTGCGATCCATATTCTTGCGAATGCTCTACACGACTTAAATAGGTTTTTGCTGTTTTATAATCTTGTGTTACAAAAGCAACGTAGCCATTATTAAAATGGAATCTTTCCTTTTCTGCTCTTGCTAGTCCGCTTTCATCTACTTTATCATACCATTTCTTAGCATGTGCATATTTTCCGTTGGTAAAATAATAATCCGCAACATCTGCATAAGCGGTATTACGCTTGGTGCTTGTAGGATAATCTGATACAAAATTTTCGATTAGCTGATCTGCATTTTGCTGATTTAAACGCACTGCGCAATTGGCAATATAAAAAGCACAATCACTTTGTAAAACGTCTGTTTTTGCGGTTTTCTTTATTTGATTAAATAAAGATTGCGCGGCCAAATATTGCTGATTATTATAAAGGGATAATGCTTTCTGATATTCTACAATATCACTAGTATACGTTGCAGATTGCTGTGCAATTACTTGAAGACTACAAGCAATGGCTAATAGAAATATATAAAGGTCTTTTCTAGTCATGGACTATGTTTTTTAGTATTAAGAACTTATCTTGATTTTTAGGAATACAAAAGTCCAAATAAGTTCAATCAAAGATAAATTAATATGTAAATGATAACGTTACAATTTTGTTATAATTATACACCGAGTTATTAAAAAAATGAAAATGAAAATAAAAATGTTTCACCGAGACACACGGAGACTCGCAAAGTTTCACGGAGAAATAGTAACTCGAGATTTGCTTTTATATTCGTACGGAAACTATTGCGTTCTCTAATATTATAAATGAAGTTGACGTTGAAGGTAGATAATCAAACCCTGAAATTATTTATAGGACACAAAAAATTTTAACCTTTAACTTTTTAATAATACATTTACAACTCTTAAAACCAAATTACTTTATGTCGAATCTAGTTTTACAATTAAAGGATGTTTCTATTTTTCAAGGAAACAACTTAGTACTTTCTGATGTTAACGTAGAAGTTAACAAAGGAGACTTTGTTTATTTAATAGGAAAAACGGGTTCTGGAAAAAGTAGTTTTATGAAAACACTTTATGGTGATTTGGCTTTAACGCAAGGCGAAGGACATATTGTAGATTATGATTTACGAAAATTAAAGGAAAAGGAAATTCCGTTTTTAAGACGAAAGCTTGGTGTTGTTTTTCAAGACTTTAAATTGCTAACAGACCGAACCATTAACGACAATTTATTATTTGTTTTAAGAGCTACTGGCTGGAAAGACAAAGATAAAATGAAAACTAGAATTGATGAAGTTTTAGATAAGGTTGCCATGAAAACGAAAGGTTTTAAGTTTCCGCATGAACTTTCTGGTGGAGAACAACAACGTGTTGCCATTGCTAGAGCTTTATTGAATGACCCCGAATTAATTCTTGCTGATGAGCCAACGGGAAACCTAGATCCGCAAACCAGTATTGAGGTTATGGAAGTGTTACAGGAAATTAATAAAAATGGAAATACGATTTTAATGGCAACGCATGATTATGCTTTGTTGCTAAAATACCCAAGTAAGACTTTAAAGTGTGATGAGAATCAGATTTTTGAAGTGGTACAACGCAAAGGCTAAAACAATCTTTTAAAGAAACGTTTCAAAGCACTTTCTTCTTTATCTTTACTTACATCTTCCTTTTTATCTTTTGAAATAGTAGATGCTGTCTTTCTAGTATCTTTAAATTCAATAATAAAAACACCAAAATTATTTAATGTTTTCGTTTCTGTCGGATTTACAGCTTGCATTGGCACTGTAATTTTAGCATCTTCCGCTAGTGTACCAGTTTTTAAAACACGATCTAAGTTCTCCACATCTGTAATAGTATACTTACTTCCTTTTTGGATGTTGTATTCCGAGAAATCGACTACCACATCTTGCTCCTCTTTATTAAAAAGAACGACTCTGTAACTATTTGTTTTATATTCACTTTTTGTAATATCTAAAACGTTGTCTAGGTTAAATGCACCAATGTGCTTTTTTTGGCTGTTTATGTCGATGTTAAACTTCGTTTTCCATTCGTTAAAAGGATAGTTTGTTTTGTTAATGCGGAAAGCTTTCGAATTTTTAGAATAGTAGAGATTATTGTTAAACTTCCAGTTTTTATTTTTTGCTAATTCGAAAACGGAGTTTGTAAAATTCATATAGCCCGTATAAACTATGTTATCTCTAAAGGTTAGCGTTTTTGCATACAATATTCTCAAGGCATTATTTCTTCCTAAAATAATATTATTAGCCACCAAAACATTTTCGACTGGCGCTTTATGATAAAACCCTATTGTTAGAGAAGGTGCATCTCCGTTTACTTCATTTTTTAAATAGTTCGTGTTATGATATAAAATGTTATTGGTAACCTTAATATTCTTTGCAATATTAATAGCATTTCTATCATCTGAAGCTACAATAATATTATCTACCGTATATTTATTTGCTGGCAAACCACTATTAAATATGACGTTATTATCTAGAGTGATATTTTTTACATATTCAAAATTTGCATTTCTTCCTGCCGACCAAACCTCAATACCTTTATAGTAATTATTAAAAATGACATTGTTTTTAATAATTCGCTCTTCTTCGCTTTTATTCTGGACATAAAAACCTTCTCCAGCACCTCTTCCTTTTTCATTAATTACACCGTTATTAAAAACAAAGCATTCTGTAATTAAGGTTCCTCCTGTACTTTTCCAAGAACCAAAACCTAAACCAGGATTATTATATATTTTAAGGTTTATAAACTTACAATTTCTTCCTTCCAAATGATACACTCCTGCAATTCCTTTAAATTTCTTAATTCTAAAATCTCTTACAAATTCACCCAACCAAGTAACCTCAAAATCCTTATAAATTACTTGTCCGCCTCGAATACCTAACGTCTGTCCTTTGGTGGAAGAAACATTCCCATTTAAGATCACTCTCTCGTTTGGATATGCACTTACAGTAATATATGTATTAGGTATTGTACAATTAAGCGTACTATTATATCTGCCATTATAAACACCTTCATGCAACCAAATGGTATCTTCCCCTTTAACTATTTTATTAGACTGGTTCAATGCGGTTTGTAAATCCCAAGGAGCTTGTAGGGAACCATTTCCTGTTGTTTTTCCTGGTGTTGTTTTATGGCTTTCTGGAAACACATGAAACTCTTGTTGCGCAATACTTAACGCTACAAATAAAACGGATAAGATGGTAAGACAGATTTTCTTCATACTAACAAAATTACAATTACTATACCAATAGCAAACAGATTACATTATTTTTGTTAGTTTTGAATAAATCTAACAAACATTCATGCTATCCATATTAATCCCTACATACAATTACAACATAAGTGCTCTTGTTGCAGAAGTGTATGCGCAAATAAAAAAATTGGATGTTGCTTTTGAAATATTATGCTACGATGATGGCTCTACAGACAAAGACATTATTATTGCGAACAAGGAGATAAATAATCTAGAAAACACCAAGTATCTCATACTAGACAAAAATATTGGCAGAAGTGCTATTCGAAACCTTTTAGCAAAAGAAGCAAAGTTTGCATGGTTACTTTTTTTAGATGCCGATGTACTACCAAAAGAAAACAACTTTATCGCTAGCTATTTAAAGTCTATATCTACAAACTCTCAAGTTATTTATGGCGGGATTTTGTATGACGAAAAGAAACCAGACAATAATCATTTATTGCGTTGGACTTACGGAAGAAAACGCGAAGCACTTTCCACATCTAAAAGAAATAAAAATAGTTACTTAAGCTTTTTAACGCTTAATTTTTTAATTAGAAAAGATGTTTTTAACGTGGTTACTTTTGATGAAGACATTCCTAATTTAAGACACGAAGACACTTTGTTTTCGTATCACTTAAAATTAAATAAAATACACGTAGCGCATATTGAAAACCCAACCTACCATTTAGGTTTAGAAGAAAGCAGTGTGTTTTTAAGAAAATCAATAGAATCTATTGATGCCTTACATTTATTTTTAGAACAAAACTTAATACCTAAGAACTACACATTAATTACCAAAGTTTTTTTCAAACTTAAAAAAGTACAGCTACATTATCTATTGGCATTTATTTATAGAAATTTTAAAGGATCTTTTGATAAAAACTTACTTTCAAAAAAACCATCTCTATACCTATTTGATTTATACAGATTAAGCTACCTTTGTTACTTACACCCCTAATTAATGCCATTTTTCTCTATAGTAATTCCATTATACAACAAAGAACATTTTATTGTGCAAACAATACAAAGTGTTCTTGACCAAACGTTTCAAGATTATGAAATCCTTGTTGTTAATGATGGTTCTACAGATGCTAGTTTAAAGAGCTTGAGTGTGTTTAACGATTCTAGAATACAAGTGTTTACTATTAAAAACCAAGGCGTTTCTCATGCTAGAAACTTTGGTATAAAAAAAGCAAATGCCGAATATGTTGCATTTTTAGATGCTGATGATTTATGGCTAAACAAACATCTAGAACAGCTTAAAAAACTATCCGAAGATTTCCCTAACTGTGGTTTATATGCAAATGCATATGTGAAAAAAATGGGTGAAATCACTTTAGAATCTGATTATATAGACATTCCTAATGCATGGAATGGTATTGTTAAAGACTATTTTAAATCCAGTCAATTTAGCTGTGTTGCATGGACTTCTGCAGTAATGGTTCCTAAAAAAATATTGGAGGCCTTTAATGGCTTTGATGAAAAAATTACACTTGGCGCTGGAGAAGACACCGATTTATGGATGAAAATAGCGATACAACATCCAATAGCTTTTAATAATAATGTTACTGCCGTTTATAACTTACATGCAGATAACAGAATTTCTAATGCCAATACCAATTTAAGGCAGTTTTTAGATTTAGATGTATATGAAGAAGCTGCTAAAAGCAATACTTCCTTAAAAAAATACTTAGATTTCAATAGATTTTCTATTGCTTTGCAATACAAACTTGTAGGTAATAAAGAGAAGATGGATTTTTATTTAAAGCATTTAAACAAGCATAATTTAAATGCAAAACAACGTTTTATACTTAGTTGCAATAAAAGCACTTTAGTTTTTTTAATGAAAACACAAAAAGTACTACGACAGTTTCACGTTAATTTAAGTCCGTTTAAATAACTCGAAGTCTTTGTATTCTCGAATGTAATCGCTCTCTTCAAAAACATCTGAAGCTAACACCAAACAAACAGATCCGGAGGAAAAATTATCTATTTCTCGCCAAATACCAGGTACGATTAGTAGGCCTTTATTGGGTTTATTTAAAGTTATTGTTCTTTCGTTTTCGCCATCTTTTAAATGCACTTCAAAACTACCACTTAAAGGAATTAAAAATTGATATAAGTTTTTATGCGCATGCCCACCACGATACGAATCACTAGGCACATCATACAAGTAATACACTCTTTTAATTTCAAATGGCACGCCGTCTTTTTCAACTACTGCTAGCTTACCTCTAGTATCGCTTACTGTTGGCACTTCAATTATTTTAATATCGTCTACGCTAGTCTTCATTTAAATCCGCAATTAATTTGTTCCAATCTTTACTTATGTTTTCTACAGAAAACCTTTTTACACTTTCTTTTGCATTCGCTTTACATTGTTGGTAAAGCGCTTTATCAAAGATAAAACTATTCATTGCTTCTGCTAATGCCTTTTCGTCATAATTTTTCACTAACCATCCATTTACCCCATTTTCTATTACTTCTTTTGGTCCCGAGGTGCAGTTCACCGAAATCACAGGAGTAGCTAAAGCTAACGATTCTGGAATAACCATAGGAAATCCTTCATGTCTACTTGTAAGCATGGTGAATAACGCTTCCTTTACGTAAGGATATGGATTTGCAGTAAAGCCTTTAAATATCACGTATCTTTCTATTTGCAATTCCTTTGCGTAATTTTTTATGCTATTTAAATCATCGCCACTACCAACTATTAATAATTTTACATGTTGTTCTGGTAGTTTAGAAAGATGGTACGCTTTTAATAATAGTTTTAAATTTTTATGTGTATCATCTATTCTTCCATAATAAATAATATATGTTTCCTTTTCAAATTCATTAGCATCCAAAGCCTTTTCCTCAATTTCTTTAAAATTAAAGGCATTATATATCGTTTGTATGTTTTTAATTTGAAATTCTTCTTTAAACTTCTCGCTTATCTCCTTCGAAACTCCAGTAAATGTTTCCTTTTTATACAACCAAACATTCAGCCATTTATAAGGTGTAAATGTTTTTTCCTGCACATAATTATGAAGTACATAAACGACACGAATATTATGGTACAAATATTTACTAAAAATAAACTCTCTATATGCCAAAACGCGATATCGATTATCTATAACACAATAAAAATCATGTTTTTTCAGATAGGCTTTAAATTTTCTAAATCTTTGTATTTTTCCTAAAAAAGTATCGTTTTTATCTTTAAATTCCCCTAAATTAAAAAGTGTACCAGAATATGGATATGCTACTTGGGATAACAATGTAACAACATGCACATCATAACCTAAATGATGTAAAATATTGGTTAGTGTTGCTGAAGATTTCTCTGCTCCTCCTTTAGCAAGAGAGGAAGTAACGACACAAATCTTTTTTTTATTGTTATTTTGCAAGTGATAATTTATTAGAAACCAAATATAGTAAATGAAAATCTTATTATTAGGAGAATATAACTCTTCGCATTATACTTTAAAAGAAGGCTTACAAAAACTTGGGCATGAAGTATTGGTTGTTGGTCATGGTGACGGATTTAAAAAAAGAAAATCAGATATACTTTATAACTTAAAATACACAGAAGGTTTTTCAAAAAAACTTAAAATCTTACTCTTCAAACTATTTGGATTTGATATTACTTCTTTACATGTCAAGAAGCAATTTAACCGTTTTAAAACACAATTAACGGGTTTTGATGCGGTACAATTAATAAATGAAACACCTTTTAACACGCATCCTAAAGTGGAAAAACAACTGTTAGCTTTTATTTTTAAAAATAACAAAAATGTTTTTTTACTTTCCTGCGGTACAGACTATGTTAGTGTAAAATATGCCTTTGACAAAAAATTTAGATACTCCATTCTTACTCCCTATTTTAATAATAAAAGCAATAAAAAAGATTTCTGGCATGCTTTAATGTACCTAACGCCACCTTATAAAAAGCTGCATGAATATGTTTACAGCAATATAAGGGGAGTATTTGCTAGCGATTTAGATTACGATATCCCTTTATTAGAAAATGAAAAATATTTAGGAATGGTACCTAACCCCATAAATCTGGAGAAATTAGATTTCACGGAGTTAGATGTAACTAGTAAAATTGTTATTTTTCATGGGATTAACATGAATAATTACTTCAAAAAAGGAAATGATATTTTTGAAGAAGCATTGGCTATTTTAAATAAAAAATATGCAGATAAAATAGAAATTATTACCGTAAAAAGTTTACCTTATAATGAATATATAAAGGCTTTTGATACGGCACATATTCTATTAGATCAAGTATTTGCTTATGACCAAGGTTTTAATGCTTTGGAAGCAATGGCAAAAGGAAAAGTGGTTTTTACTGGAGCAGAACAAGAATGGTTAGATTATTATCATATTGAAGAAGATACTATTGCCATAAATGCCTTACCAGATGCTGAAAAGATTGCTAACAAATTAGAATGGCTCATTTTACATCCAGAAAAGATTGTAGAGATTTCTAGAAACGCAAGAGCTTTTATAGAAAAAGAACATCATTATGTCGCTATAGCCAAAGTATATCTAGAAAAGTGGCAATCTAAATTTTAGCTTTATATTCTAGGAAAACGCAACTCTAAAGACACTCTGGTAATATCCTTATTATTATTAACTGCTGCTCCATGAATTAAAAAAGGAGTAAAAATGATGGCTTCTCCTTGTTTTGGATTTGGTCTTGTCATTTTAATACTTCCCGTTTTGGTTTCCAAGATACAAGGCACGTAATAAATATTACCGTTAATTTCGGCACCTTTACTTTCTGTTCTTAGTATTTCGTTTTCTGGTATTAAATGACTTCCAGAAAGCACAGGTAACGAAGAGTTTTCGTTGCAACCTTCAATTGGTATCCATACATTAATAATATCTTCCCAATAGCTTAAATAGCCATCTCTATGTGGCGGATTAATATCTAACGAGTTAGGTCTGCTTATTCGTATCTGTATATGTGACTTTTGCAATTCTTCAACCCAAGATGTTAGTTTAAATCCTAGAACTTCACCAAAACGATCTGCTAATGCATCAATATTAAAATCAAAGTCTTTATTTTCTAAGTTTCTAGTAATGTTGATTACCTTATTATGTAACGCATCTGTATGTACAACTTCATGGTACTTAGCAAGTGTAAACGTTTCTTCATCAAACGAAATATCATTCGCCTTTATGGCATCCATTATATTTTGGGTTAATGATTTTTTTAATCTTTCAAATTCATCATTTACAAAAGCATTAACGACTTTGTATCCTTCATTTTCCCATGACATTTTTGACAAAACACTATTGGTTTTATTGTAAAGCAATTCGTTTTTTCCCCAGAAAAAATCGCCTTTAACTTTAAACGCATAAGGTGTATTATCTAAATATATATGACAGTTCTTTGTATTCATATTTTTAAGCTTCTAACTCTTTTTCTCCATCTTCACCTTCTGGAATAACACCAAATAAGGAAGAACTAAAGATTAGCAAAATCACTATGTAGTAAATTGCATAATTAACAAAATGTGCTATTGCTGCTCCTTTTACGCCATATAAATCTACAAAATAGATACTAGCTAAATACATTAATAGGACAGAAAAAGCTTCGGTGATAATATAATGCCAAAACATGTTTTTCGCTAAAAACTGATAGGAAATCACAATGGACAATACTTTAACGAAATCTCCTAATAATTGCCAAAAGAACAAGTCTTCTACGGGTTTAAATTCTGCAGTAAAAACAATAGCAACAATATAGGATCTTAGTAAATAAATAATAACTAAACCTACCGCAAAAATGGGGATTATCGTTTTATAAAACCCAAAAACTTCTTTTCTAAATTCTTTAACGTTATCAATTTCAGACAAACGAGGCAAGATGTATAAGGTTAACAAGGTACTTACAAACATTAAATAATATTTTGAAATCCTTGTCATCGCTTCCCAAAATCCTGCCGCTTGATGACTAACATTATCGATAATATAATTACGAACTGTAATTGCTACTAATGGCAAAACTATTGCCGAGAACAAAGCCATTACAGAATACGTACTTAGTTTTTTTATAGCGGAAAGTCTAACATTTTTAACCTGAATTAAAGGAACTAAACTTCGCTGATTTAAAATACCAACCAAAGTAATTAATAAAATTAAAGACTCCGCAATTACAATAGCAATTAAGGCGCCGTCTATTTTATTTAACCAAATTAAAACAATCGTTATAAGCGCTCCCAAAACTTGACCAATAATACTAATAATAAGAATTATTCTATATTTGGAAAACCCATTTAAAATGGAGAAAGCGAACATATTCAACGTATAGAAAGGTAATGCAATTGCAAATATTTTAATTACATACGCATAATCATTATATGCCGGAAAAAGGTAATTATTGATATGTTCTGCATTAAAATAACTTAAAAAAGAAACCAGAAAAGTGGATATAAAACCTAAGTAAAAGACGGTCGACAGGGTTTTACTTAATTCTAAAGCATTGTCTTTAAACTCTGCCACATATTTAACCACGCCGTTATAAAGCCCAAGAATAGAAATGGATTGTGCGGAATGTAAAAAATTACGCAAATTCCCAATTAAAGCCATTCCTTCTGCGCCAACAAAATACGCAATAGCTTTAGAGGTTAAAAAACCCGTAATTATTTTAGTTAAAACTGCCGCAGAGTTTAGCGAAGCAACTTTAAATAAAACATTAGAGTTTATATAATTTAATACGCGCTTCATCGGTTTACACGTTTTGATTTATTGCGTATAGAGGAAGCATTTGCATATATTTTTTTAAGATAAAATGTAGGTCCAAATATTTTCAATTAATAGCCGTTTAAAATTTTAATGACTTGCGTTACCTCGTCATCTGTAAGAACAGGACTCATAGGTAAACTTACAATGTTTTTATGAATTTCTTCTGTTATTGGCAATTCTAATGACTCAAATGCTTTAAATGCCTCTTGTTTATGGGGCGCAATAGGATAATGCATTAAAGTTTCTATTTGATGTTGATTTAAATAATTTATAAAATGGTCTCTATTTTCTACTAAAACTACAAACACATGAAATACGTGATTGTTAGAGTTATTATAAAACGGAAGTATTACTTTTTCGTTATTAACTTCAGTAATATAACGCTTTGCTACCTGTCTTCTAATTTGATTATCTGCATCTAACGTTGGAAGTTTAATATTTAAAAAAGCAGCTTGAATTTCATCTAGCCTATTATTAAATCCGATTAATTCATTGACATATTTTTTGGAAGCACCGTAGTTTCTTATTTTTTTAATCACTTCTGCTAAAGCAGTGTGGTTTGTAGTAACTGCTCCTGCATCACCTAAAGCGCCAAGATTTTTACTCGGATAAAAACTAAAAGCAGCAGCATCACTCAAATTTCCCGCTTTCTTGTTGTTTTTATATACTGCTCCATGGGCTTGTGCTGCATCTTCAATAACTAATATATCATGCTTTTTTGCAAGTATATTAATACGTTCCATATCTGCTATTTGTCCGTATAAATGTACCGCAAGAATTGCTTTTGTTTTTGGTGTTATATGCTTTTCAATATTGGCGACAGAAATATTATAAGTGTCTAACTCTGGTTCTACAAAAACCGGTTTTAAGCCCGCTTGCATTACCGAAATAATACTTGCTATATATGTATTTGCAGGCACAATAACTTCATCCTTATCGTGTAATACGCCTAGTTCTTTATATGCTTTAAAGATTAAAATTAAGGCATCTAAGCCATTACTTGTTCCAATGCAATGTTTAGTACCGCAATAGTTTGCAAAGTTGGTTTCAAAAGTTGCTACTTGTTTTCCTAAAACATAATAACCAGAATCTAAAAACTGCTTAAACTGTTCTTGAAACTGCGTTTCAAAACGTGCGTTCATTTTATGTAAGTCTAGAAACTTAATCATATAAATACCGTATCTAAATTATGCATATTCTTAAAATCTATTTGGTAAAAATCTTGCGTAATGGTTCTTGCACCAAAACCTTCTTTCCAATATTGCAATCCTTGATTTATATTTTTGCTTTGGTTTTCATTCGAGATTCCGAAATCAAAATAAGCCTTATCGGCAAAGACTTCCTGCATCAAATATAGATGCAAAAAATCTAAACTTCCTATTATATTTTTGTCTTCATTACCAGAAATGTATTGGGAATGCGCAACATATTTTGTTTCAAAAATAGTAGTTCCAGCAACAATTTCATCGTTCTTATACACGTTAAATTGTCTAATTTGTTTTGGAAACTTACGCTTTAAATATTCAATTTCTGTTAAACTATGAACTGGTTGCGCTTCATGCTTCGCATTTAAATTTGGTATGAGAATCGTATTCCAAAAAGCACCGAATGCTTCTACCTCTTTAACCACCAAGTTATTTTTTACAGCTCTTTTATTTCCGGCTATTCTATCTTTAGATGGTTTTGGTTTCTGCTGTAGATTTAAAACCGAAAGGGTATCTCTACGAATCAAATCTGCTTTCAAAATAAAAGACAAATACTGCATTTCATCATTTGGCACCGGACTATAAAAAGAAGGAAGTTCTTTTAGCTGTATACTTTCAAACCCGTTTTCTTTATAGAAATTTAAGGCTGCTTTTAAACACTCGGTAAATTCTTTTAGTTTTATGGTTTCTAAAACTACCAATCCGCCATACGTTAAACCTTGATGCGAGTATATTTTATTCGCTACATAGTTAGCAGGTAAAACAGCAATGAGTTTTTCTTTTTTAAAAATAAGTATCGAGTAATCATTAAATCGATCTTGATGGTATTCTATAAAGTCTCTATGAAATAGAAAAGTAGCATTTTTGGATTTGGTTATAAAACGATCCCAAAGTGCTTTATATTCTGGTTTATATTTGTGTATCGTGAAAATAATTTCTTCGTTTTTTTTGTAAAGCTGAATTTACTAATTTAAAAGCTATTTATGTAATTTAACCGCTTTGAAGTTTAGTTTGCTCCTTTTTTTAAATTATAATCGCCATTACTTTGTATTGCTTGATGGACCGAATAATAAAAACCATTACCATTATCTAGGTTATAGCTTCCGTCTTCTTCTAGATTATTTAGGTAGGTTTTATCTTCACTTAACACCGAAAACAAAACTCGGAACAAATTAACATTTGTTTTTAATTTAGCATCTTCATCTCCTACTAAATTACCATTCCATTTTATGGCTAACAATACCGAAAAGATAGAGTTCATATTTTCGATATTCGTATTGGCATACTTTTCCTTATAATTATCAATACCAACCATACCACCATGATCTGCAAGAATAATTACAATAGCTTCCGGATCTTGAACAGAAATATGGTTTACAGTACTTTTCAACCAGGAATTAGCTTCTTCTACTCTATTTAAATACCATTCTCTTTCTGTTTCTACATCTACAATATCATCATAAAGAATAACGTGATGTGGCATCAATCTTTCTATAAAGAAGAATTTTGGATTAGGTGCATCTATTTTCATCATTTCCTTTACATCTTCAGAAACATCTTCTTTCATATTTTCGCCATGACTAAAAAGCGGTATTTCCTTTAGGCTAATATTTCTAAAATCATATTTTTGATCACTTTTGTTATGCTGAAAATATTCATTTTCAACAACCAAATAAGTACTATAATCATTCTTATCCAGAATAGAAATAACCGGATTTTGGCCACTAATAACATCTCGTGCATTTAGCATTTCTAATGAAGGAAAAGTGTCTTCCCCAAAATAATGCTGTTTCATGCTAAACAAAGACGCATTGGAAGTTAAAGTAGCTGGATAATTGCTTCTAAAATTTGGGTATATTTTAAACCCTTCGGTTTCCAGCCAATTATACATTTCACTTTCCGCATTATAAGGCGCCTGGCTTAAAACCTCTTTACTAACATAACCATCTGGCTGTATTAAGTAAATATTTGGCGTTTTTGTTAGCACCACATTTTCAATAGCATCTGGTTGTTCTTGCCAATCTAAAGGCTTAAAAGAATCATATAAAGAGATTACATTTTTACCAAATGGAAAAACACACATTAGCGCTACTACAACCAAAAGCTTCTTGTAGGATTTGTAAAACTTAAAGGATAGCAAAAAGGCAAGAATATAGATAAGAACTAAAGCCTTTTTCATTAGTTTGAAATAAATGATTTCAGATAAAAAGGAAGCGATAACCACAATAATCAGAACAAAAAGCAAATGCTTTTTATACTTTTTTAAAAAGGTTATTTTATTAAATAGGAAATAAGAAATGGTAAAAACTAAAACGGAAACACCCACAAATAAAAGAAAGAAGGTTATAAACTGTTCTAGTGAATTTTTAGAGAAAAAATAGCTAGAATAAAAATATAACAAAGGATATAAACCACTTAATAAACCGGCTATTAATGGTGCATCTTTATCTGAATTAATAAAGTTAGCGATATATGTTTTTATTTTTTTTATCATCTGTAGCATTTCATTGACAACGATACTAATTCTATTTTGTAATACTATCCTTTTGCAATTTAAAAACAATTTCTCCTTGCTCGTTAATTCTTTCATATACTCCAAAAGGAGCTCCTTCTTCAATAATATTATAACTTTTATCTTCTTGTAAGTTATTTAAATACGACTCATTATCGCTTAAATAGGAAAATAAAATTCGGAATAAATTTACATTTGTTTTAAGCTTATCCTCAAAATCAGGTGCTTGATCTGGCCATTTTATAGCCAAACTAGAAGTAAAGATGGTATACACCAAATCTCTATCCATTTGTTTTTCTTTAGATTGCGAGGTATAATCATACCCAACAAAACCACCATGATCTGCCACTAAAACGATTAAACTATTAGGGTCGTTATTCTTAATTATTTGAATCGCTTTCTTTAACCAAGTGTTCGATTCTTCTAATTTTGTTAAATAGTTTAATCTGCCTTCTGTTTTACCTTCGGCATCGTTTTTAAAAGTCGCTATATGCCCTGGTTTTAACTTTTGAATAAAGTAAAAATTGTTGCTTTCATTATTTCTATTTATTGCTACTTCTAAATCGGCATTAAGATCTTTTAATTCCATGTATCCTCTAGAGAGAAATCGGACTTCTTCACTTTTTAAGTTCGCATAATCATATGCCACTTTTGGTCTATTAAGCAGTAAGTATGGTTTCTCAAGAAGTAAATTGGTTTTATAGTTATTTTTTTTAAATATAGAAATTACGGGATTCATACCCAAAATATTCTCTCTGGCATTATAAAGCTCATTTATGCCGGAATTGGGATGATTATAATAATGATGCTTCATAGCAAACATAGAACTATTAGAACTTAGCGTAGAGCTGTAATTACTTCTATAGTCAGTATATAATTTAAAATCATTTTCTTCTAAAAACGATTCAAAAGCACTATTATCATAATTGTAATTGTCCCTCTTTAATTCGGAAAAATTAGCATAGCCATCTGGTTGAATCACATACACATTTGGCCTTTTTGTAAAAATCGCCTCTTCAATAGTATCTGGTTGTTGCATCCAGGCTTTGGAATAGGTTACATGGTTATATACATGCGGCATTAATTTAGTAAAGACTAATACGGAAAGTAATAACTGAAAAACAACCACTTTCTTAAAATGATTCTTGAACAACGCTCCAATTACAAAGGCGACGAATACCAATAAAAAGTGCTTTTTATGATAATCACCATACGTATTAAAGATAATTAGAAAAGCAAATACAGAAAGGTTTAGCCCTGGAATAATGTAGCAGGAATATTTGGTTAGAAAACTTACTTTCGAAAAAATCTTATGCACCAAATAAAATACAATCACTGGCAATAGTATATATACACATACAAAGACCAAAAACTGACTCCAAGAATTAATCAACGTGAAATTCTTGTTATAGTAATAAATTAAAGGATATAATCCAGCCGTAAGACCGGCTAGAATAGGTATTTCTTCTTTACTGTTTATAAATTGAATTACTTTATTTCGTAAATTACTTAACATCTTTTGGCTTTAGTAAATACATCACGCGTTCACTATTTGCAATAGGTTTTTTCTCTATAACCTCAAAATATGTAGTATAAGCAGCTTCAAAATTCTCTAAAGAATACCAATCAAAGTGCTCTTTAAAATCTACTTTGCTGTTTAATAAACGTTCTACCCAAGAATCCTTTCTTTTAGGAAACTCGATGACCAAATGTTTAGAAAACGAAGCAAAAAACTGCGCAGACATTTCAAAAGTAACGTTACCAGATAAAGACATGTGATGAATAACCGCCAATGCTAATGTAACATCTGGAGCAAAATCTTTCATTCTATTAATAAAAGAATCGCGCTCTTTATTTTGAAAACCTATGGCTGCAGACGGATTTAAAACATCTAAAACAAAAGGAGTAATAAAGGATTCTTTATTTTCTCTTATGGCTTTATAATTAAAATCTACGGCGTTATTATCGATATCGCAAACCAAAGCTTGCTTTAAATCGGTATCTATTTTTCGAACAAAAGTACCATCGTTTCCTCCAACATCAATTAGCGTTTTGGTGTTTAAATCCACAATCCACTTATTAATGATAGCCGATTTTTGCACAAAAGCGTCATTACTATAATTGGTTTTATCATAGTAATTCCCCCATTCGCTATGCTCTTTTAAAGTCAGTTTTTTAATATAATCATACAAGCTTTGTATAATATTCAACTGTCCTTTTTTAGATAATACGGAAGCTTTAGACTCGCCTTTATAATCTTCATTATGCTTGTCTTCAAACTTTGCCAGTAAATGAATATTAGCATATAAAAACGGATTCATTTTTGTTTTAAACGGAAGCATAGATGCCAACATCTTAATCGGAATTCCATCTATAAAATTGCTCATCAACTTTAAGGATTGTGCACCATGATAATGTGCTAAAACCAATGGCCCTAAAAAATGCGTAATAAATTGTTTGTATGCTCGCCAAGGTGTATTTTCTTGGTAGAAATCGAAAGAAAGCGTATCAATAAAAATAGCTTTACCATCATGAAAAGCAATATTAAAAGCGGTGGCATCTTTAAGAGAGAAACCTTTCTCTAAACTGTATTTCTGAAGCTTTAGCGTTAACAAAGCAGCTTCTTTATACATATTAAAACTCCACTCGTAGGGATAGGTTATAAACGGAATATTTTCTGGTTGTATAACAATCTTATCTTCCGAATTAGTAACTTCTTTATGTGGAATTAATAATTTATTTTTAAATAAACTATCAAAAAAACCAGCACTAGTTAATGCGTTGTATTGCTTAAAATATATAGGAAATATGGTTCGTTTAATAACTCCTTCTTCAGTAAAAATATAACCTGAAGGATCTCTAAAAGAAGAAGCGTGCTTACTGTTATCTACCACGAACTATTGTTTATTTTCTGAATCTTGATCTTTAATTTCAATATCATCATACATATCCTCTTCTTGGCTTTTAGAAAAACCTAAAAGTGTTTTTATTTTATACATTAATCCTTTAGAAAACAATATAACACCAGCTACTGCTGCAACTACTGCTTGAATTATCATTGCCCCTAAACCTGGATCGAAATATAAAAAATGCATATTAAAATTTTTTGTAAATATACTAAACTTAAACTTTACAAGTATCTTTAATCTTTAGATTTAATTAGTAGAAGAAAAGCATCTAATAAATCACAGAATCCATCGTAATTATATAATACTGATCTCTCTAACTTTTTCTCTTCGTGATGTATCTAAACAAAATTACGCCAAATAGATTCACAGAATTAGCGTGAACTATTTGACGTAATATTTATTACTTAATGCTTAACTTTTACTAAGCGATCTTGTTTCTTTTTCTGTCTGTTTCTGATAACCAGATTTTACGTAAACGTAAGTGATTTGGCGTAACTTCCACATACTCATCTTTTTGGATGTATTCTAAAGCTTCTTCTAAAGAGAATTTAATTGCAGGTACAATTTTAGCTTTATCATCTGCCCCAGAACTACGTACATTACTTTGCTTTTTAGCTTTCGTAATATTTACAGCCATATCATCTTGACGAGAGTTCTCACCAATTACTTGACCTTCGTAAACACTTTCTCCAGGCTCAATAAAAAACTTACCTCTATCTTGTAATTTATCAATAGAATAAGGAATTGCTGTTCCGTTTTCCATAGAAATTAAAGATCCAGAAATACGTCCAGGAATATCTCCTTTTAATGGTTGGTATTCTTTAAAACGGTGTGCCATAATAGCCTCTCCAGCAGTTGCTGTTAGTAATTGGTTACGTAAACCAATAATACCACGAGAAGGAATCATAAACTCACAAATCATACGCTCACCTTTAGCTTCCATGCTTAGTAACTCTCCTTTACGTTTCGTTACAAACTCTACCGCTTTACCAGATACTGTTTCCGGAAGGTCAATGGTTAATTCTTCAATTGGTTCACATTTAACACCATCAATTTCTTTAATGATTACTTGTGGTTGTCCAATTTGTAATTCATAACCTTCACGACGCATCGTTTCTATTAAAACCGATAAGTGTAATACACCACGTCCGAAAACCATAAATTTATCTGCAGTATCCGTTTCACCTAAACGAAGTGCTAAGTTTTTTTCTAATTCTTTTGCTAAACGATCTTTAATATGACGAGAAGTCACATATTTACCATCTTTACCAAAGAAAGGTGAATCGTTAATAGTAAACAACATACTCATTGTAGGTTCATCTATAGCAATAGATTTTAAACCTTCTGGGTTTTCAATATCTGCAACTGTATCCCCAATTTCAAATCCTTCAACACCAACAAGAGCACAAATATCTCCAGTTTGAACGCTTTCTACTTTCTTACGTCCAAGACCTTCAAATATAAATAATTCTTTAATTCTAGTTTTTGTAATTGTTCCATCCGCTTTCACTAAAGAAACCTGTTGTCCTTCTACAAGACTTCCTCTTTGTAATCTACCAATCGCAATACGACCAGTAAAAGAAGAGAAATCTAAAGATGTAATTAACATTTGCGTAGTACCTTCTTCAAATTTCGGAGTAGGCACGTGCTCAATAACCATATCTAATAATGGTTCCACATTTGTAGTTTCATTTTTCCAATCATCACTCATCCAGTTGTTCTTTGCAGAACCGTATACTGTTGGGAAATCTAGTTGCCATTCTTCAGCACCTAATTCGAACATTAGATCGAAAACTTTTTCATGTACTTCATCTGGAGTACAGTTTTCTTTATCGACTTTATTAATAACCACACAAGGCTTTAATCCTAGATCAA
Organism: uncultured Flavobacteriaceae bacterium; assembly: GCA_947502495.1. Taxonomy (GTDB): domain Bacteria; phylum Bacteroidota; class Bacteroidia; order Flavobacteriales; family Flavobacteriaceae; genus Oceanihabitans. The sequence continues at coordinate 73,041 of CANNAC010000011.1, forward strand.
TCGCTTTTTGTAATACAAAACGTGTTTGAGGCATCGGACCTTCAAAAGCATCCACTAATAGTACAACACCATCAGCCATATTTAATACACGCTCTACTTCTCCACCAAAATCGGCGTGACCAGGAGTATCAATGATATTAATTTTTGTGTCTTTGTAAACTACAGATACGTTTTTAGAAGTAATTGTAATTCCTCTTTCACGTTCTAAATCGTTATTATCTAGAATTAAGTCCCCAGTATTCTGGTTTTCTCTAAATAGTTGACAATGGTACATGATCTTATCTACTAATGTAGTTTTACCATGATCTACGTGTGCAATAATTGCGATATTTTTAATATTAGCCATAATAGTGCCTTATTTTAAGCGTGCAAAGGTACATTAAATTCTTTTGATAATTAACATCTTACTAACTATTTATGACTTCTATAAAAAAAATAGACTTTCAAAAGATTACAAAATCCTTAAAACAGCTGTGCTTTTGTTAATTAAAACAATTTCATTCTTAGATTTTAACATATCGATTATTTTTTAGTTAATTATTTGTTATAATTGGATTTTGCTGTAATTTTTATTACTACTTTTCGTTCTCTAATTTAATTACTCCCTAAAGTAACTAAAACAGAATAATAATTTTTCCCTAACTAAAATTAATAGCATTATGAACCTAATTACCAAGTATTCAAAATTCATTCCTTACCTATATTTTCTCACTATAATCGCGTATTGGTTTACCGATATTAATAAAATGGAAGGTGTTTCTGCTTATCCTATATTATTATTTGGTATTCCATTTATATGGCAAATAATAAAACCTAGCAACCGATTAAATTTTGGTTTAGGTATCACTTTCGTGTGCCTATCTTCGTATATGATATTAGCGTATCTATCGGATGTACTACAAATTATTTCCTTTTCTCACGCTACAACACAGTTTGTTGCATATGGTGGAGTATTTGTTGCTGCCAACTTTATTATGGCATTATGGATTATGAGAAATAGTATGAAAAAAAGTTTTTAAATTGAGTATCTTTGTCGCTTAAATTTTAAGCAGATGAATCTTCAAGATATTCCAAAGATAAAACATACTAATTCTAATAATTTTTTCCTTTTAGCAGGACCTTGTGCTATTGAAAGCGAAGAAATGGCATTTCGTATTGCCGAAAAAGTATTAGAAATAACAAACAAATTAGAAATTCCTTACATATTTAAAGGAAGTTTCAAAAAAGCAAACAGAAGTAGAATAGATAGTTTTACAGGGATTGGAGATGAAAAAGCTTTAGAAATTTTAAAGAAAGTTTCCGAGAAATTTGATGTACCAACAGTAACAGACATCCATGAAGTAAGTCATGCTGCTCTTGCTGCACAGTATGTCGATGTTTTACAAATCCCTGCTTTTTTAGTCCGCCAAACAGATTTAGTGGTTGCTGCTGCAAAAACAGGTAAAGTAGTAAACTTAAAAAAAGGACAATTTATGAGTCCGGAAGCCATGAAACACGCCGTACAGAAAGTAAAAGATTCTGGAAGTGATAAAGCATGGATTACCGATAGAGGTACTATGTTTGGTTACCAAGACATGATTGTCGATTTTAGAGGCATACCAACCATGCGTCAATACGCTCCTACTATTCTAGACGTAACACACTCTTTACAGCAACCTAATCAAAGTATTGGTGTTACTGGAGGAAGACCAGACATGATAGAAACTATCGCACGTGCTGGAATTGTAAATAATGTAGATGGTTTATTTATTGAAACACATTTTGATCCAGCAAATGCAAAAAGTGATGGCGCAAATATGTTACATTTAGATAATCTAGAAAAATTGCTTACCAACTTGGTAGCTATTAGAAAAACCATAAACGCATTATAATTACCCCAAATTTCTATTTTAATGAAAAATGCAACGCTAAATTTTTTAGCACTATTCACTATTATATTATTTTCAACCAATACCATTGCACAAGAGGAAACTCTTGTTACCAAAAAATACACTGCCAACAATAAAGGAAAATTCTTTATAAGTTGGGGAGGAAACAGAGAAACTTTTTCTAAATCAGATATTAGGTTTCAAGGGGAAGGTTACGACTTTACCATTCATGATGCTTCTGCAAAAGACAAACCTAAAGGTTGGCATATTGACTATATAAATCCGACAAGGATGACCATTCCGCAAACCAATATAAAGGTTGGTTATTTCATTTCTGACAAATACAATATTGCATTTGGTGTAGACCACATGAAGTATGTAATGAAAGAAGATTTGACCAAGAATGTTAGTGGGTATATAGATCTTCCTTTAGACGAAGAAGGAAGTATTTTTAATCAAGAGTTTACTGGAGATCCTTATTTTGTTTCTGAAGATTTTTTACAATTTGAACACACCAATGGTTTAAATTATGTGTATTTAGAATTAAATAGATTCGATGATATTTCTTCGCTATTAAAAATGAACAATACCGATACCTTTCAAATAAATATAACCGAAGGTTTTGGCGCAGGAGTTCTATATCCAAAAACCAACACGACACTTTTACAAAAGGACAGATATGATGAGTTTCATATCGCTGGATATGGTGTTTCTTTAAATGTTGGACTAAACCTTACTTTCTTTAAATACTTCTTTATTGAAACCGATTTAAGAGGTGGTTTTATTAATATGCCAGATATTAGAACAACCAGTAATACCAATGAAAAAGCATCACAACATTTCTGGTATTTACAACGTGTAATTTCTGTTGGAGGAAGATTTAGAATTTAATTATTAAACAGCTCCGTTTAAAAGTTTCCAAAACAAAGAAACAACGCTCCTCCTTCTATCAAGAATGAGGGGCTTCCTATTTATAAAAGCTTTTGTTTTTATTTTTATAGACCTCTTGAAGTATTTCTATAAAAACAGCATCCTCAATTTCTTCCAAGGTTTTATAGCGCAAGGACTTTACTAATTTCCGATTTTCACTAACCAAATATGCTTCATACTTTTTAGATAGATGTGCAGCATGCCAAAAACCTACATCTACAAATTCCTTTTTATGACTTGCATTTAAATAGCAAACAGGCTTGTTATTTATGTAGTAACACGGAATTCGCCATTTATATTTCAATTCTGCTTCAGGCAAGGTATGTTCTATAACTACTTGCAAATGCATTAATATAGAACGATAGGGTTCGGGCTGATTGATTATGTAATTTTCTGCTGGATTCATCGATTTATTAGATTTCATAAAATTAACAAAAATTTATAAGCATACATTCAAAAAATTTAACTTACTTTGTATTTCAAAGTACTTTTATATGGAAGCGAAAGATTATCTAAAAGACATCAGTGAGATAAAAAACCTAATGAATAAATCCTCGCGGTTTATTTCATTAAGTGGTTTATCTGGAATACTAGCAGGAGTCTACGCACTTATTGGTGCTGCTATTGCGTATTGGTTGGTAATGAATCATAGCTATGGAACACTACTTTTAGATGGCTGGGTTTTTAAAACCTGCTTATTGATTTTAACATTAGTCGCTTTCTTTAGTATTACAACAGCAATATTTATAACCACTAGAAAAGCAAACAAAAACAACGAAAAAATCTGGGATGGTACTTCTAGACGTCTAATTCTTAACTTTTTAATTCCGCTTATTACTGGAGGACTTTATATACTAATTATTTTAGCACAACAAAAATACGGTCAAGCAGGGGCCTTAATGCTCATTTTTTACGGACTTGCTTTAGTTAACGCATCGAAATATAGTATTGGAGATATTAGATATTTAGGAGTGATAGAAATAATTTTAGGTTTAATTTGCGCTTTATTACCAGGATATGGTTTTTTCCTTTGGGTTCTAGGATTTGGTGTATTACACATTATTTACGGAACCATCATGTACATTAAATACGATAAGAAATGAGTAAAGCAATAAAAATTGGGTTGATAGCAACGATACTAGTGTATGTACTTGGAGTAACATATACGTACTATTCCAATCAAAAATTTAGTCAGCAATTTGAACGTTTTGATGTAGACAAAAACGGTACTATTGATACGAATGAAAAGTCTGTACAAGCAGAACTATACCTCAGCCAAATGGCGAAACGAAAAACAACAAACCAAGGAGTTATTATATTAATACCTGTTTCTATACTAATCGGTTTTATTTGTTTTGCAGTTGCTATTCTTTTTAATAAGATGAAAACAATTGATGATAATGAAATTAATTATCAATAGATGAGCATTCTAATAATTCTGATTCTAGCACTTCCATCCTACTTTGTATCGAAGTGGGTTTTAAAAAAGCTAAACCTTGGAACCGACAAAAACAGAAAATTAATAGCCCTAATTCCAGCTATATTTTTGAGTCCTATAATTTATATCGGATTAATTTATTTATGGATATTTTCGGTTTCGTATTATCCTTCAAATGATTTTGATAAACAAGAATGGGAAACAAATATGGAGGAAAGATATAAAATGTCTGAAGATATCATGGAAAGCAAAATATTAATCGGAAAAACGAAAGAAGAAATAACCGAATTATTAGGAAAAGATTTTTACTCCTACAACCAAAATCACATTGCCTATGAAATTGGATTTGTCCCTGGACTTTTTAAGATGGATCCAGACGTATTAGACATCTATTTTGAAAATGGAAAAGTAACTAAAGTGGCCCAACACCAAACTTAAATAAATAGATTCCTGCCAACGCAGGAAATGTATGAGCATAATAACAAACATAAATAAAGCATTCGATCATCGCATTAGATTAGGCATCATGTCTATTTTAATGGTAAATGAGTATGCCGATTTTAAAATGCTCAAGGAGTTGTTAGACGTTACAGATGGTAACTTAGCTAGTCACACAAAAGCATTGGAGAAAGATGCATATATAAGTGTAGAAAAACAATTTATTGGCCGAAAACCCAACACGCGATACGCAACCACAAAACTTGGTAGAGCAGCATTTAAAAAACATATCGAAGCACTTGAAAAATTAATACATAAACAATAAAACTATTTTTTTATCTATTTACTTTGAATTTCAAAGTACTTTAAAAACACAATAACCATGGAAGAAATACAAAAACAACACACAAACAAATTTGGCAACTGGATGAGAACATCCATTACAGCAAGAATGCTAATGATTGGTTTTTTAACCTTAGTCTTATTAGTACCTTTATCTTTTATAGAAAGTTTAATAAAGGAACGCTCCTTCAGGCAACAAGATGTAGTAAGTGAAATAAACCAGAAATGGGGAAATGAGGTTTTAGTATACGGACCCATTTTAAAACTGCCTTACAAAACCTATAGCGAGACCAAAACGTATAACGAAAAGACAAAAACCTATTTTAAAGAAACTCAAACGCATACCAATTACGCGTATATTTTTCCGGAAAAACTAGATACCAAAACAACTGTTCAATCTAAAACGCTAAACAGAGGCAACTTTGAATCTGCTGTATTTTCAACCAATATGGATTTTTCAGGAAATTATATCCCTACAGATCTTTCCGAAAAAGGAATAAAAAAAGAAGACATTATATGGGACAAAGCAACCGTAATCATTAAAACTTCCAACCTAAAAGGAATTAAAAGTGAAATGCTTTTAAAACTAAACAGTAATACCTATTCCTTTCAAACCAATTTTAACGATACCGACAATAATAATCATAATTATCTAGATGTTTTAGAATCTGGTTTTCTAAAAGAAGAGGATATTACCAAAACCGGAAACACCAATTTTAGTATCACTATGTCCTTTAATGGTAGTCAGCAAATAGAGCTAATACCAATAGGTAAAACAACCACTATGCGTATGACTTCTAATTGGGCAGACCCAAGTTTTATTGGTAACTATTTACCTAACGACGAAACCAAAACCATTACCAAAGACGGTTTTCAAGCCGACTGGAAAGTACTGCATATCAACAGAGCATTCTCACAACAACACCTCAACAAAATACCAAACCTCAACAGCTTTGCATTCGGAACCAAATTTATGGTCATGGTAGACGAGTATCAAAAATCTGAACGCTCGGCAAAATACGGGTTCTTAGTAATCGGTTTAACCTTCCTTATATTCTTCCTCATCCAAACCATGAGCAAAATAAACATTCACCCATTTCAATATTTAATGATCGGTATTGCACTCACCATGTTTTACACTTTACTCGTTTCCATTTCCGAACACAGCAACTTTTTAAAAGCCTATCTCATCGCAGGAATTTCGGTAATCGCGCTCATCACGCTCTACTCGAAATCCATCCTAAAAACCTTTAAATTTCCATTATTTATCGGTTTATCACTAACCGCATTATACACCTTTATTTACGTAATCATTCAGTTAGAAAACTACGCGCTATTAGTTGGTAGCATTGGTTTATTCCTCATTCTTGCAACCGTAATGTTTGTATCTAGAAAAATAGATTGGACTAACGGATAATGAATAATTAGGGCGTTACCCTCTTTCGCAAAAAGCTTCAGAGGGTCGGGCTTTACGTTATATCTTTTTCTCGTGCCTCAAAAAAGGATGCCACTGCAATCCCTAACGCAAATAGTAACAAACAGGAAGCTGCAGAACAAGGAAAACCTCCTCGTCTTCCGTTTTCAAAAGGAAAACGGAATCCACTCCTCCTTAAAGAAAGGAGGAGAATTAAAATTAGAAGTTCTATTTAAAATAGAAGTAAAATAAATACCATGTTCAATTCTAACAAAGAAGCAAATAGTACAGCAAAATCATGAACAAAGTAACAATCAAAACACCTTCCCTTTTTTCAAGGGAAGGTGGATTTGATTTCAAAAAAGAAATCAAAGACGGAAGGGTCAATCATAATATTTAACATCAGCAATTCAAATCATGAAACTACAATACAACAAAACCTACCTAATAGCTTCTATAATCCTTTTTATAGTAGAAGTCTTAATCGCAATCTTTTTAAAAGATGGATTTATACGCCATACTTTTGGCGACTATCTAGCAGTAATTCTACTCTATTGCATGTTTAAAAGCTGCATTACAACCAAACCCTTTTATATAGCAATTGTAGTTTTAATTATTTCTTACGGTATCGAGTTTTTACAACTCACGAATTTTCTAGAAATGATAAACTTAGACAACAACAAACTAGCAAAAATTATTTTAGGAAGTACTTTTAGCTTTTCAGACCTAATAGCATACACACTAGGCTTTATTAGCATCCTTATTTTCGAATTCCAAACACAAAAACATGCATAATTTGAAATCCGTTTTATTCAGCCAATACAAAGTCCTTGCGATACTAAGCGCCTCTATGTTTTTAAGCATATTCTTGCTCATGGTACGCATGAAAATCACACATACTTTTTTCTTCATATTCTTAATATGGAATCTGTTTCTAGCCGTGATACCTTACGCAATAACCACTTATTTAAAAAGCAAAAAGAAAACCAACAAATGGTCACTTGCAATCTGGTTTGGCATTTGGTTACTCTTTTTGCCAAATGCGCCTTATATTATTACCGATTTAATACATTTAAAAATAAGCGAGAACCCATACTTTTGGTTAGATGTCTTACTAATAACCTCTTTTGCGTATAATGGCTTAGTTCTTTTCTTTTTAAGCCTAGTAGATATAAAAGAAGTATTACAAATGCATCTAAGTAGCTCCAAAGTAACCTATCTTATTTATGCGCTTTTTCCAATAACCGCTTTTGGTATTTACTTAGGTAGATTTTTAAGATATAATTCATGGGACATTATTCAACATCCTTCTGTACTTTTTAAAGATATTTTAAACATGATTCTACTTCCAAATCAACATCTAGAAGTATGGCTATTCACAGCTACTTTTGGTAGTTTTCTAGCCATTAGTTTTAGCATGTTTCAAGTATTTCAAAAAACAGAACAAAATTAATCTTCTCTGTTCTTTTCTTGAAGTTTTCTAACAATAGAAGCTGCAACCTTTCTAGGAAGCAATCTTGGCAAGGTAGCCAGGAACTTATTAAAACCACCTGGAATAGCACACGCTTTTCCTTTAAGCATGGCTTTATAGCCATAAGCTGCGACTTCTTTTGCGCAAGCCATATTAAAGGTTATTTTATTGTCTTTGCTATCTTCTGAAACGGTTTCTTGAAAATGTGTTTTTGTTGGTCCGGGACATAAAGCCGTCACAGTAACTCCAGTTCCTTTTAATTCACAAGCAATAGCTTCAGAAAAAGAAAGCATATATCCTTTAGACGCATAATAAATAGACATTAATGGTCCGGGTTGAAATGCTGCCAACGAAGACATATTCAATATTTTACCAGATCCACGTTCTACCATACCTTCTAAAACCAGTTTGGTTAAATGTGTTGTGGTCATCACATGCACGTGTAACATGGCAGATTCTCGTTCCCAATTGGTTTCGGCAAAAGAACCAAACAATCCAAATCCAGCATTATTAATCAGCACATCTATTGGAGCGTTATCTATATCGTCCATTATTTCTTGTGCGATATTTGGAAGACTTAAATCTTTAGTTAGCGTGATTACTTCCACTTTAAAATCATGTTCCAATTCCGATTTAACTTTAGCGAGATTTGTTGCATCTATATCGACTAAAACTAAACGATATGCATCTTTAGCTAATAAAAGTGTTAACTCATAACCTAATCCAGATGCAGCTCCAGTTATTAATGCTGTTTTTATCATGATGGTTTCTAAATCTTAAATATTTTAATGTATTAATTAACAATTAAAGTTACCGATGCTGAAGAACAATTAGTTACACTAGTAAAGTTCTCACATATTTGATAATTAATTGTGTATGTTCCTGAAGGTACATTTGCGATAACAAGATCTATACTTCCATTACTATTCAACACAAAGTAATCCCCACTATCATTTGCTGTAGTCGTTGTAGTTACTGCGTAATTAATCATAGCTCCTCCATTTAAGGTATCATTATCTAATACATTTAAAATAGAAGTGGCAGTTGCCGTTCCATCTATTGCATCTAATGCATCATCTACAGCGGTAATGGTATTATTTACATATATACTAACCGATGAAGTATTGCAGTTATTTGGGTTTGCAATTTCACATATAGTATATGGGAATTGATAATCTGCCGAAGGCGTAAACTCTAATGGCATAGAAATATCACCGTTTGCATCTAAAAGGATATAATCTCCTTGATTACCATCACCTACCGTTATATTTACATTATTTGGTGTAGCATCTAAACCATTTAAGCTGTCATTATTTAATACGTTTAAAACAACTTGTCCTTGAGGTGTACCAACCGCATTTATCCAATCATATTCGGCATTGATACTTCCTGAAGAATTGGTGACATATAAAGTAACTGTTGCTGAGTTACAATTGTTTGGGCTTATATTTCCGTTTATAATTTCACAAATAGTATACATCAATTCATATGTTCCTGTTGGTGTATTCTCATTTACATCAATGGATCCATCTGCATTTAAAATAATGTTATTCGGAAAGTTGGTGTTTATATCTGTTATTGCTACTTCATTAGTACTCACTGCTGCTCCATTTAAAGTATCATTACCTAATACATTTACCACATTCGTTGCTCCTAAGGAATTTGTTACTTCTATGCTATCCATTGTATCATCTACTGCAACAATCGCTACTGTAGATGTGTTAGTAACAAATAGAGTAACCGTTGCGGAATCACAATTGTTTGGATTTGCAATTTCACAAATAGTATACATTAAATCATAAGTTCCAGTTGGTGTATTTTCATTCACATCTATAGACCCATCTGCATTTAAAGAGATGTTATCTGGGTAATTTGTTGTGGATGTTATACTTACTTCGTTTGCATTCACTGTTACGCCGTTAAAAGTATCGTTATCTAAAACATTTACCACATTAGTGGCTCCCAAAGAATTCGTTACTACAATACCATCCATACCATCATCTACTGCATTAATTGCAACTGTTGATGTATTCGTTATAAATAAAGATACTGTTGCTGCGCTGCAATTATTCGGATTTGCAATTTCACAAATAGTATACCCAAACTCATATTGACCTGTTGCTATATTTTCATTTACATCTACCGTTCCGTCTGCATTTAAAAAGATGCCATCTGGTAAATTAGTTGCCGTTATTGTTACGTCATTCGCAGTAACTGCTACACCATTTAAAGTATCATTATCTAATACATTTACAACTGCTGTTGCTCCCAAAGAATTCGTTACTACAATACCATCCATACCATCATCTACTGCATTAATTGCAACTGTTGATGTATTCGTTATAAATAAAGATACTGTTGCTGCGCTGCAATTATTCGGATTTGCAATTTCACAAATAGTATACCCAAACTCATATTGACCTGTTGCTATATTTTCATTTACATCTACCGTTCCGTCTGCATTTAAAAAGATGCCATCTGGTAAATTAGTTGCCGTTATTGTTACGTCATTCGCAGTAACTGCTACACCATTTAAAGTATCATTATCTAATACATTTACAACTGCTGTTGCTCCTAGAGAATTCGTCACTTCAATGGCATCCATACCATCTCCAACTGCAACAATTTCTACTGTAGATGAATTTGTAATAAATAAAGAGACCGTTGTTGTACTACAATTATTAGAATCTGCATTCTCACAAATAGTATATTCAAACTCATATTGACCTGTTGCTATATTTTCATTTACATCTACCGTTCCATCTGCATTTAAAAAGATGCCATCTGGTAAGTTAGTTGCCGTTATTGTTACGTCATTCGCAGTAACTGCTACACCATTTAAAGTATCATTATCTAATACATTTACAACTGCTGTTGCTCCTAAAGAACTAGTTACTACAATACCATCCATACCATCTCCTACTGCAACAATTTCAACCATTGATGTATTCGTGATATATAAAAACACCGTTGCTGTATCACAATTACTTGTATTTGCGTTCTCGCAAATAGTATATTCAAACTCATATTGTCCTGTTGCAATATTTTCGTTTACGTCTACGGTTCCGTCTGCATTTAAAAAGATACCATTAGGTAAATTAGTTGCAGTTATTGTTACATCATTAGCTGTAACTGCTACGCCATTTAAGGTGTCATTATCTAATACATTTACAACAGCTGTTGCTCCTAGAGAACTCGTTACTTCAATGGCATCCATACCATCTCCTACTGCAACAATTTCATTTGGTGCATCGTCACAAGTAAATAAAGTTCCTATATCTGTAATTGGATTTGTAAAGTTTCCTGAAATCTCCGCTGTTATTTGGTTGGTATCTAAATCTACAGCTTGTAAAGTATATCCTGTATTTAATCCACAGTAATTAACATATAAAGACATAACGCCATCTGTTATAGGAAAAATATATGTTTCCCCATTAAATGCTAAATCAATTTCTAAATACCCATTTGCTACTGGTTCTCCATCACAATTATTAAACACGCCAATAAAACTAGAGTCTACAACATCCGAATTTGTTACGGTTACTGTAATATTTTGATCGTTATCAAAAGGCCCTATTAATGTAGAAAAGTTATTTCCTGAACAATTGTAATCTGGTATTACTAATACCATTTGGTCATTTGCAGGAACTAATCCACATTCAAAACCTTCATTGTTGGTATACCCATATGTTCCTATAGAATTTAATGCTGGTGAAAACAAATTAACGGGTGTGTAGGATAAAGGATTACCATCTTCATCCACTAAATTAATACATACATAAACGGAAGGATAAGGATAATCCCAGTTCCAGAAAGAAAAATGTGAAACCTCACCAACATACGTATTACCTACTAATGTTGCTTCTCCTTCTTGTTTCCAAAATCCGTAAGCTTCATCAAAAGACCATAACGGCATAGATTGCGGAGCATTACTCAAATTATTAACTACAGGCAAAGTTATTTTTGCTGTACTTCCTTCTGCTAGTTGTAATTCTTCGTCGGACGATCCTCGTAACTCTACTGCTAACATCCCATACGTTTCTAGAACTCTCAAAGAACCTTCTGTAGTTTGCCCAACTAACATTCCGGGCATCTGACTTACAATATTTTCGTTACTAGGATTTAAGTGTTTTAAAATCACGTGTACAGGACCAGAATATGCCGCTCCTACTTGATTTACAAAATCTCCAGTAAAAACAATCTCGGTACCATTAGAAAGATTGACTGTACTTTCCTCTCCGGAATTGATTACAGCCTCTGGCTCCATATTGAATAGCATAATTTCTACTAAATTCACTCCTTCTTTTGGAGTTAAAGATCTAGAACCATCTATATAACCTGCTTTGGTTGCTTTTAGGTATGCAAATTTTTCTTGAACGGATGCATTCTCTACAGAAAAAACACCTTGATCATTTGTTAATGCTGTTGTATTACCTACTTGTACTACAACGCCAGAAATAGGTTCATTAGATTCATTGACTACTTTACCCATAAATCGAGCTTCCATATTGCTACCAAAATTCTGTAAGAATTCTTGCGGACTAATACCTCCTGGGTCTACAGAACTAATAGAAAAATCTACGGGTTCGTCGGTACAAGAGATTAAAGATAAAAATAAGAATAGTAGGCTATAGATTTTGGATCTGGTCATGAAAAATGGTTTTAGTTTATTAAAATCGAAGACAAAAATAGGTTTTTTATTTTTGCCCTAATATGTAATCTGTTAAGTATGAAAATCTTTCGGTTAGTTTTTTGTTTTCTGTTATTTTAGCTCGTTTTAAAATCCCTCGCTTGTCTTCGTTAAAAAATGCTGGAATTACGTGTTCTAAAAACATATCACCAAAACCTTCACTTGCGTCTTTTGGTAGTTCACAAGGCAAATTATCTACAGCCATAACTGTTATGGCTCCTTTTGCGTTATAAGCAACTTCCGTTTCGGTTTTTGCATCATAGCCATAAAAAGGATCTGCGATAGTGGAAGCTTTTAATGTAGATGCTACTGGTCCGTCTACATCACAAGAAATATCTGCAATTAAATTGATATTAAAGTCTGGCGATTTGGCATCTTCTCGGGTAAATAAATAAGGTGCATTGTTACCATAAAAGTGTCCTGCGATAAAGAAATCGGTTTCTTTGGCATACGGCATAAAATTACTTTCATAACCTGTTGGATCTTTATAAAACTCCCATTTATCGCCTACTTTACCATCTTTACGTTTTGCATATTCCATGACATCTGCCATTACATAAACGGGTTCTGTAAATTTTGAGGTTAAGTATAATGCATCACTTACTTCTTTTATTTGTAAATGGTCTAGTATTTCTTTTGCTCCTAGTGCTACTTTCCCTGTTCCTGTAAGTAGTATTTTAATATTTGGAAGTGTAATTTTATCGAGTTCTGCTTTTACAGCGTCTAAGTCTGCAAGACCTTCTACTTTTGGCAGGTTAAATAATCCATCTCGTAAACCTAATGCTCTAAATCCGTTATACGCGCCAACCAATCCTGCGTAGCGTCCGAAACCAATTAATCGTGCACCACTTTGTTTTACAATGGTTTCATGATCATACATCTCGATGTTTTTTTCTAGCATTGCTAAAAGTAACTTTCTATTATATGGTTGTTTTTTTATGGTATGCGAAAAGTAGAAATACTTTTTATTCGGAATTAAATTTTCAATGGGCACTTCTTTTACACCAATCATAACATCAGCATCTGACACATCATCTGTTACCTCAAACCCTAATGCTTTATATGCTGCGTCTGGAAATACGCGAATATCGCTAGACTCTACAACAAACTCTGCTTGTGGAAATTGGGCACGAGCTTCGGCTAGTTTTTCTGGGGAAAAAACCACACGTCTATCTGGTGGGTTTTTGCGTTCTTTTATGATGGCGAATTTCATTGAAAATTTATTTTTTTCATTCTCACGAAAGTGGGAGTCTGATGGTTATACGATTGGATTTATTCTGGCTAGGAGTTCACGAATATTTGTCAGGAACATCTTGTTGGAATAATTTTTGCACTAAAGTAATAGGAATTGCGAGGTTATACAAACTTTTTAATAACTTTGCATTTGTAAACCGATGCTTTTGTGTAGGTTTGCGCGCGTTAAGGATTAAGGCATTGTTGAAGCTCTTTTTTGTTTTTCACAAAAAAAGCGACTGCCGAAAGCCTGACGTTTTATGATCCTGACAGGTTTTGAAAACCTGGGAGGTATGAATAAAAGGTAACGCACTAATTACCATTACAAATTTTGGGGTCGACTGGTTTTGACAGCGAGATTAGCGAAACGGTAAGCACGTCGAGTAATGAGATTATACTCGTAAATACTTATTTCAACTTTTTAAACGGCGAGAATAACTACGCTTTAGCTGCATAATCTGAATTATAGTAAGATTAAGCCTCGTCCTACTAGGTAGGAGAGCTAAATGTCTCCGGAAAGCCTTAGTTAATGGCGTTCTATTTGAGGCATCGTAAAAATTGACTATGATTGTGTTGCGCTTTGAGGCACTTTCAAGATAAAGAAGATAAGTTGTAAGTGGGTTGTCTTTAACCAGCTTGCAATCGAAAACCCAAGAAAAGAATACACGTGTAGAAAGCTCTTTGGTTACTTGTTTGGACGAGAGTTCGATTCTCTCCGACTCCACTACAACAAGCCTTAACTAGTTATTAACATGCTAGTTAAGGTTTTTTTTAGTCAACATCTAGTCAGCATTATGAAATTTCACTAGTTTTTACAACTCTTTTTTCATTACGAAATCTATAACCAATTAAAACATTCAATTCGTAAGACTATTTACTTTTAAGGTTCAGGTTTTATACTCGAATAAACTTGCGCTTTATTTTGATTATAAAGAAATATATTAATATTGAGCTGATTTAAGAACAAACTAGTTATCAACAGAAATCAGATATGTAGTCCTCAAAAAAATTCTCGACTTTATCTGTGGTCAAATCAATATTATACTTACTTTTTATCAAATAACTACTAGATGTAGGTATTTCTATATGCTCAAAATCATTTGGAGAAAAATACCGTTTAACATATATGCTATAAGTATTAAATCTTTTTGTTAATGAAACAGTACCATCACTATTTATTCTTGGAGAGGTTGATAGTTCTGCATTAGTAGGCGCACCCATAAAACCAAATGAAATTTTCTTGTTTGAATTGTACAACTGGATATTAATAGCCATTACAGTATTTAATATCATTAAGAAGTTTTTTGCACCATTGGTCTTATTGCGCTTTAAGAATTTACTAGAGTTTAATAGTGAATACCTATTTTCAGAGTGTCTATGGTTTTTTTGAAAGAATTTCACAATGCATATATCATAATTGTGATACTCAACTTCAACAATATATGTAATATTTAAGGAGCATTTAAAGGTATAAATATCCTCAAAAATGCTCCTTATTTTATTTTTACCTTTATGGGTATATTCAAATGAATTATTTAACAAAGGACAAATACTTTATCTAAAACGAAAGATAAGTATATGCTCTACTTCTATTTGCTTCAACATCAGCAGATGATAAAACTCTAGCCTTATGACCTATAACAACGTTACTATTCACATCTATTTTTCTGATTTTAGATGTCTTTGTGATGCTTTTTTTTATAAAATGTCCCATAGTTTTTTTAATATCACATTAATTAATGTCAATATATACCACAATATTACAATATGTGTGCCATATTTTATATAGCACCAATGTTAAATTTTACGTAAAATTACGCAATTTAAACCTTATACAAATAAGGTTTTTAATAGATTTAATCTATGTCTCCATTTGAACAATTATAAATGTCAACCAACCTATTAGGATGCGCAATCTACACAAATTAAATAATATAGGCAAACGACATAATCCTACTGTAATAAATAATGACAGATAATTTAAATGCAGTATCAATTAATTAATGTAGTTAGAATATTTAACTAGCAAGTGACCAGTTTTAAAACTCGCAATATCTGTAATTTTGTTTAGTTCCGCATTATAGATAACCTCGACAAAAAACATATTTACAGCGTATATTTTCAATAAGTTAACAGAATATTAATTATAAAGAATGAAGTTCAATTATTGTTTAGTATCATATCAATAGAAATCAATAATTGTTTCTAATAGGTTCTAATTAGTAGATTTTACTTTGAAAAAAGTTTAATCAATCAATAATATACATATTCCGCGCGCGTTTAGTGATCACTTAAACTAGTAGTTGTTATGCGTGAACAGATAGTACGATATGTTGTTACATATTATGTGTTGGCGATAGTTATTCTTGATGTTGTATTTGTTTTAATCTGTTTATCCTAAGTGTTAATTGTCTTTCTAAAAAATAAAACACTCTCTCATCAAGTTTATATTCATTTAAATAGTATTCATAGGAATCATCATCATCTTGAGTTTTTGATTTGATGATTTTCTGAACTTCCAATAACAAAATAGAATTGTATTTGATATAAAACTCTTTTTGGTTAAAAAATAAATTATACTCATTGTCTCCTAAAAAACATATTCTTGGATTAACTGAACTATTTGAAGAATTAAAAAGTAAATTTCTTGAAGTTTTTTTATTTGCCTCCTTTTGAATTAGAATTAAATAGTCGTCAATTTTTAAACTATCTCTGGTAATTTCACAGGAATTAAGATGTATAGCATGTTTTTTTTCAATTTTTTTAAGGAAAAACTTATACATAATCATTCCAAGCCCTAAAACAATAGAAAGTGTTACAATAACAATAATTCCGATTAAATATCTATTACCATTGGGAAAAGTTGGTAATAAATTTGATCTATAAAAGTATATCATAGTACATATAAGCACTAAAATAAATATTGTTTTAAATGAAATAAATATTCCTTTTCTATAAATGACTTTATCACCTCCCCAATTTTCGTGGGGTTTTGGTTCTGTTATTTGAAAATTTATTATTCTCATTTTAGGACGGGTCATAATTATTGCCAACGGTCTTGTGTATGGTTAGTTGCGTGGTTCGTTGCGTGGTTAAGCAACTAAGTTAGCAAACATTTACGAACCCGTGAATATTCCGCAGGAATATTCACAAATAAGCTCAATGAAGCAATTAATTATACACGGCTTAAGTTTACATTTTAAATAAAACATTAAATTAAGATATATAAATCAGAAAGAACAAAAGAGAGAAATAAGATTAGTATACACGGTGAAGCTTAAGACTTCGACAACATTGATAATCCTCTCTCTTTTTCTACTAATATTTCGTTCAGTTCTGTGAGACTTTAGATCTCGATTTCAAGTTGTTGAAACATCAGTAGCTCGTTCTTTCCAAAATTCAATTCTTATGAATAAATATAGTGAAATTTTTGGATTAGACATTAGCAAAGATGTCTTTGATGTTTATGGTTCAGAGACAGGACATGACCAATTTAAAAATGATGAGAAAGGCTTTGTGAAATTCATAAAAGGCTTACCAGAAAGTGTTTTGGTGGTTATGGAGGCTACAGGTTATTATCATTACAGGTTGGCACAGTTTTTATATAAATCTGGAGTATTTGTGTCTGTTGTAAACCCTTTATCTGTAAAGCGATTTATCCAGATGAAATTAGCCAAAGTAAAGACCGATAAGAGTGATTCTAAAGCCATTTGTGAATATGGACAAATGAATGATGTTCCTCTTTACACAGCTTTAAATGAAGTTCAGAGTGAGTGCTTGCAACTCTTTAGATTGCTAGATAGTTACATAAAATACCGAACGGCATCGAAGAATAAACTTCATGGTGAAGAAACCTTAGGAATACCTTCCAAGTTTGTGTATCGTTCTTTAAAGCGAAACGTTAAGCATTTGCAAAAGGAGATTACCGCGATAGAAGAGCGTCTATTAGATTTAGTGAAACAAGAGCAGCGACATCAACTGACATTATTAAAAAGCATCCCAGGAATGGGTGTGAAAACAGCTTTGTTTTTAATAGTAGTAACTGATGGATTTAAAAAATTTGAAACGGCATCACAACTGTGTAGTTATGTCGGTATTACACCAACTATACGGAAATCAGGAAGCAGTGTTCGCGGACGAAGTAGAATAAGTAAAGTAGGGAATAAGAAGCTAAGAAATCTGCTGTTTTTATGTGCATTTTCGGCATGTAAGTACAATAAGGCTTGTAGAGAGATTTATGAACGATTGGTGGGCAAAGGAAAGAGTAAAAAACTTGCGTTAATAGCAGTTGCAAATAAGTTATTAAAGCAAGCATTTGCTATTGCTAAATCAGGATTGCCATATTGTGAAAATCACGTTTCAGTATTGCCTAAATAGTAAAGAATTACATAAAATATAAAAGGCGCAAAACAATAATATTATTTTGAGCCAAAACTAATAATGTCTAAAATTAACGAAGAAAAGAGTTGTTTTTTACCTCAGTTCTTTGTTGGCAACTAGCTTTACTGCTTGTTCTTTTCTTCATTCCGTTTGTTATTTCGGTATTCTCTATCGGTTTCAATTTCGAAAAATCCATCTTTGTCGATCGAAAGTTTATGTTTATAATATGGAAATAGTGCTAAAGCAGAATCTATTTTTTTTGAGTAACGTTTAGATGTCAATTTATTTCCATTTCTCTGAATATCATAAGAAATCCCAAAATCTTTTCGAACCAATTCTGATTTCCATTTATAGATTTCCAAAGAATCTCTGTACTTGTTTATTAACTTATTGTATTCCGTTGGATAAACTTCAGATTGTTTTGTAGAAAGTGATTTAAAATAAGTTAAACTATCTTTTAGTCTTTGATTTTCTTTCATTGCTTTATTCGCAATTTTCACTATTTCAGTTGGTGAAATCTTTTTTCCGTCTATTGAAAACTCACAATTATTAACATATTTCTCTATAGTTTCTGCATATTCACGAGTTTTTTGAATAAGTAAAGAATCTCTTTCCACTGATTTTGAAATCAGATTGTCTTTATGAGAAATTTGATTTTCTAATTCTGAATTATAGTTATATAATATCAAAAGTAGAATTAAACTCACGATTGTAACCGTTGTCAAAAAGAAGATTATTGATTTATTTTTCATTGCTTTCTCCTTTTAAGTATTCAATTACTTCGTGAATGTCATTTATTTCAGATTCGATTTTATCAATATTGTTTTTTTTACAAAGTTCATCGTGTCCTGCTAATTTTTCTTGATATTCTTCAATAATTTGCATTCTTTCAACTTTGCAATCAATTTCACCTTTGAACATTCCAACCTGAACTCCAATTCCGATTAAACCTGCAATAGAAATAATTACTCCACTTGCTTTAACCCAAAAATTTTGGAAGAATCCTTTATCTTTTTTTTTCTTTTTCGACATTTTTTATTTTCAGGTCGTAGTTTTTTTTAAAATGATAGCTAACGGTTTTGTATATGGTTCGTAGCGTGCAAATTAGCGAATACTTTTTGGTTAAGCACGAGCCGAATTTTTTAATTTTTCTTATTATCTTTTTTGTTCAATAAGCCAAATTTAAAAATTTGGCGACCTTGCAAATGCGCCCGAACTACTTGGTTTTACTACAATTCCCTTATTGTTTTTATACGTTGTTAGGCATTGTTAATCTTCCCACTTTGCATAGAATGTCGATGATAATTCATTAACATTATTTGTAACTATCTCAAATGTCGGATATTTTTCTTGTATTATTTTCATACTCTCATAAATAGGGTCATCTAAAAGTATAGATTTTCTTTCTTCTAATAATTGTTGATGTTCTTCTTCAAATTTTAATTTTCTTTCTTTTTCTACTTTTTGTTTATCAGCCAAGCTCAATTTATATTGTTCGTAATTTTTTCGCCATTTCAATTCGCTACGTATTAGAAAAAAGAGAGGAATACCAAAAATTAAAGTCATTACAAGTCCAGTAAAAAATACTGCCGTTTCGCCACTAAAAATTGACAATAATGTGATTGAAAATATGAAAGTCAAAATACTTAAAATTATGATACCAATAATTCTTAACACATTAGTCTTTGATTTGACTTTAAATCTTTGGTCATAAAATTTAGGTTTCTCAATATTTAAAACTTCTTTTTGTCGAGTATTAAAATCCGCAAGTTGTTTGTCAATTTTGGCTAATACTGATTGCTCATAAGTTGAAAATTCGGGCTGACTTTCTCTTTTTAATTCATAAAGTTTTTCGATAGATTTTTTATTGAAAACTTTGTCATTTATTTCGTCGAGAACATCGTTACAAGCTAATAAATCGGATTTTAATTTGGGATAAAAATTATCCATTACGTAGCTTAAAACGATTTTATCATCTGTTTTGGAAACCTCGCTTATAAGCTCAAATGTGTGAAATGAGAGAGCTTTGTAATATTTTTGTTCCTCTGCTTTTTCAATTTCTTTTATTTGATTTTGAAGAATTCTTTTGCTGGTAGCATTAGCAGCAGCCAATTCTTTTTGCATTTGGCTCAAATGCTTATTACTTTGCTTTTGCTGTTTTAGAATTTTCTCATTTACCTTTCTATTCTTATAATTGTTATAAGTATTTAAGGCAAAAATTCCTCTATCAACGTTTGATAAACTTACTTTCATTTATTTGCAATGTTTTTTTTTCTTAATGTCTCGTCCTAAAATACGTCTACAGGTTATTGATTAAAATTAAGCTGCATTTTGGTGCACATTATTAGGTGTTT
>CANNAC010000012.1 GCA_947502495.1 uncultured Flavobacteriaceae bacterium
ATACTTGCTAACGATTGGAATGCTGCTAACATATTAGCGCTGCAATCTTGTGGAACGGATGCTTGTGATACAGATGCGGTATTCGATGTAACTTCTGATTATGTATTTACAAACCTTGCTTCCACTTGTGGCGCTGGTGGTACAATCCTAGTTACATATACCGTAGCAGATGATTGTGGTAATGAAACAGTTCTTACTGCAACACTTACGCTAGAAGATTCTATCGGTCCAGATCTTACAGCTTGTACTGTTGAAGATGAAACTATAGAATGTAACGGTACAGATAATGAAACCATTGCTAACGATTGGAATGCAGCTAACATATTAGCGCTTCAATCTTGTGGAACGGATAGCTGTGATACAGATGCAGTATTTGATGTAACTTCTGATTATGTTTTCACCAACCTTAACTCTACTTGTGGAGCTGGTGGTACAATAACAGTTACTTATACCGTAGCAGATGATTGTGGTAATGAAACTATGCTTACCGCAATACTTACACTTGAAGATTCTATTGGTCCGGACTTAACGTCTTGTACTGTTGTAGATGAAACTATTGAATGTAACGGTACAGATAATGAAACCATTGCTAACGATTGGAATGCAGCTAACATATTAGCACTTCAATCTTGTGGAACAGATAGTTGTGATACAGATGCAGTATTCGATGTAACTTCAGATTATGTATTTACGAACCTTGCTTCCACTTGTGGAGCTGGTGGTACAATCCTAGTTACCTATACAGTAGCAGATGATTGTGGTAATGAAACTATGCTTACCGCAATACTTACACTTGAAGATTCTATTGGTCCGGACTTAACGTCTTGTACTGTTGTTGATGAAACTATAGAATGTCACGGTACAGATAATGAAACCATTGCTAACGATTGGAATGCAGCTAACATATTAGCACTGCAATCTTGTGGTACAGATAGCTGTGATACAGATGCTGTTTTTGATGTAACTTCAGATTATGTATTTACAAACCTTGACGCTACTTGTGGAGCTGGTGGTACTATCTTAGTTACGTATATCGTTTCTGATGATTGTGATAACGAAACCATTCTTACTGCAACACTTACTCTTGAAGATTCTATTGGTCCAGACTTAACGTCTTGTACTGTTGTTGATGAAACTATCGAGTGTAATGGAACAGATAACGAAACAATTGCTAACGACTGGAATGCTGCGAACATATTAGCACTTCAATCTTGTGGTACAGATAGCTGTGATACAGATGCTGTTTTTGATGTAACTTCAGATTACGTATTTACTAACCTTACTTCTACTTGTGGCGCTGGTGGTACAATTCTAGTTACGTATACGGTAGCAGATGATTGTAGTAATGAAACAATTCTTACTGCAACCCTTACGCTAGAAGATTCTATCGGTCCAGATCTTACAGCTTGTACTGTTGAAGATGAAACGATTGAATGTAACGGTACAGATAACGAAATACTTGCTAACGATTGGAATGCAGCTAACATATTAGCGCTCCAATCTTGTGGAACGGATAGCTGTGATACAGATGCTGTATTTGATGTAACTACTGATTATGATTTTACTAATCTTGTAGCTGCTTGTGGTCTTACTGGTTCTATAGAAGTTACTTATGTTGTAAAAGACGATTGTGATAATGCTACAATACTTACTGCTACACTTACTATAGTAGATAATACGGCTCCAGATGCAACTAATTGTGTAACCGATCAAACATTAGATTGCGATGGAGAAAACAATGAAGCAATTGCAGACCAATGGAATGCTGACAACATTGCAGCTCTTGAAGCTTGTGTTACCGATGGTTGTGATTTAGACTTTACTGGTCAAATAACTTCAGATTATAACTTTGCTGATTTATCTTCTGCTCCTGGTTTAGGAGGAATCCTTGATGTTCAATATATTATTACAGATGATTGTGGTAATGAAACTGAAGTTTATGCGATGTTAACATTACAAAACAATTCTGTTTCTGCAACCGATGTTACTTTATGTGTTACAGAAGAAACAGAGGCTCAGGTTTACGACTTATTTGATCTATTAAGTGGTTACTATGATGATAGTGGTACTTGGGAAGTTATTTCTGGGGATGCTATAATTATTGATGGTCATTACTTCGATCCTTTAAGTATTACGCTAACTGGTGAAAATGTTGGTGTAGATATTGAATTTAGCTATACGGAAAACAATTCTGCTTGTCCAACTTATGTTGAAGCTTCTATTGAAATTCATAACAGATGTTTCGTATTGAACTGTGGTGAAGATGATGTTGAAATTTCTAACGCAGTAACTCCTAACGGAGATCAATACAATGAATTCTTTGAAGTTAGTGGTGTTGAACTTTGTAATTATGTAATAGATGTAAAAATATTTAACCGTTGGGGAGCATTAATTTATGAATCTCATGATTATCAAAATAATTGGGCTGGTACTGCACACAACAATTCTGTTGGTGGCGCTAATACCGTTCCTGATGGTACATATTATTACATAGTAACTTTAAAAGAAAGTGGAATTGATCCTATAAATGGATATATCTACGTAGGAACCAAATAAAAATATTAACCTATATGAAACTTATAAAAAACTATATTGTTGCATTTGCGTTATTAAGCTGTACTGTTGGATTTACGCAACAATTACCACAGTTTACACAATACATGTATAATACAATATCCATCAATCCTGCCTATGCAGGAAGTAGAGAAACATTTAGTGCAGTCGGCCTTCATAGAAGTCAATGGGTTGGCTTTAAAGGAGGACCAATTACGCAAACACTTTCTCTGCATACACCACTTAGAAATGAAAAAATCGGAGTTGGTTTATCTTTAATAAATGATAAACTAGGTTATCAAGACTTCTCCTATATTTATGGTGATTTTTCATATACCATTAATACTGGTGAAAAAACAAAATTAGCATTCGGACTAAAAGCTGGGTTTACCCAATATAGTCTTAGTGCAACGTTAAGAGGGGACGAACCTGATGACCCTTCCATTTATGGTGTTGAAAATAGATGGAGTCCAAACATTGGTGTTGGTTTCTTTTGGCATACGCAAAAATGGTACTTAGGTCTATCTGCTCCTAGAATTCTAAATACCGATTATAACAAAGAAGGAAATTCTAGTGGCGTGCAATATGAAGCACTAGAAAGAATCAGTTATTATTTTACTGGAGGTTATGTATTCACTTTAAGTGATAATACCAAATTCAAACCAGCTGCTTTAATAAAAGCGACTAATGGTGCTCCTCTCTCTTATGATCTAACTGCTAACTTTTTGTTTTATGAAAAACTTTGGCTAGGTGCATCTTATAGAATTAACAATTTCACTTCTGCATTTGGTGCATTGGCAGATTTTCAAATTTCTAAAGAAATACGAATTGGTTATACCTACGAGTATCCTTTATCCGATATCAACCAATATACTGGTGGAACACACGAGGTTTTATTAATGTTCGAAGTATTTAAAGTGAAACGTATTAAATCCCCTAGATATTTCTAAAATAGATATTCAGATAAACACGTATAATTTTATTATATGTTCATTCCTTCTGAAAGTTAATAAGAAAATAAGATACAGATGAAAACAAAAGTTATATTAATACTATTAGTTCTTTGCAATACCATGCTATTTGCACAGGTAAAAGTTGCGGACAACTATTTTAGAGACTATGCGTATATCAAAGCTAGTGAGTTATATGAATCTGCTGTAAAAAAAGGAGATAGTAGCGAGCATGTTTTAACACGACTTGGAGATTGTTATTATAACAATTCTAATTCGGAAAAAGCAGCCATGTGGTATGGAAAAGCTGTAAATAAATACGAAAAAATAAATCCGGAATTTATTTACAAATACATACAATCTCTAAGAAGTTTAGGTGAATATGAAAATGCAAACACTTGGATAACTAAATTTAAAGAACTACAAACAAGCGATAAAAGAGCCGAAGATTTTGAAATCATGGATCTTGCTAAATACAAAGAACTCTCTTCTACTGAAGGGAAATATGTTAAATTTTCTGCTCTAGGAATAAATACCGAATTCTCCGAATTTGGAGGATATGTGCATGACGGTAACTTTTATTACGCTTCTACTAAAGTTACAGGCGAAGGTGGTAGTGGTAAAATTTACAAATGGAACGAAGAACCATATTTAGATATTTTTTCAGGAACCATGGAGTATGGAAATGAAGAAGTAACTATTGAAGACATTAAAGCACTTTCTGAAGAAGTAAATTCTGAATTTCATGAAGCTACCGTTGCCATTACAAATGATGGTGCAACGATGTATTTTACAAGAGATAATATTAACAACCGTAAAAAGATTTCTTACGATGATGAAGGTACCTCTTATTTAAAAATATATAAAGCGACAAAATCAGGTGAAAAATGGGGTAATATTGTAGAACTTCCTTTTAATGACAAGGTCTACTCTACTGGTCATCCTGCTTTAAGCGCAGATAACAAAACCTTATATTTTGTTTCCGATCGAGAAGGTGGTTTAGGAAGTACAGATATCTATAGTGTAGAAATAAAAGGATCTGGAGCTTATGGTACACCGGAAAACTTAGGCGAAAAAATTAATACGCCAGGTAGAGAAATGTTTCCTTATGTTGCTAAAGACAGCACTTTCTACTTTTCATCAGACGGACATATAAGTTTAGGTCTATTAGATATTTTTAAATCTAATATGATTCAAGTTACAGACAAAGATTCTATCACAGAACCACAAAATTTAGGAGCGCCTTTTAATAGTCGATTCGATGATTTCGCATTCTTTATAGATTCCGATAAAGATAGAGGTTTTCTATCCTCTAACAGAGAAGAAGGAAGTGGTAGCGATGATATTTACCAATTTGGTTCTTACCAATGTAAACAAGTCATTAAAGGTGTCGTTAGAGACCAAATTACGCTATTACCAATTCCGGAAGCGAAAGTGAAACTTTTAGACGAAACCGGAAAAGAGCTTGAAGAAATAATGTCGGATGAAAATGGAGCATATGAATTTGAAGTAGAATGCGAAAAGAAATACACCGTTATTGGTAGTAAATTAGATTATAGAGAAGACATACAAGAAGTGCAAACTACAGATGTTCCAGAAGAAGAACAAGTGCAAGATTTACTATTAACGCCATTTATTGTTAATAACGAAATTGTAATTAATCCTATTTTCTTCGATTACGACAAATCTAACATTAGACCAGATGCCGCTTACGAGTTAGAGAACATTGTAACCGTAATGAAGAATCACCCAAAAATGCACATTAAAATTGAAGCACATACCGATAGTCGTGGTAAAGATGAGTATAATATGAAACTATCCGATAGACGTGCTAAATCTACTAGAGATTATATTATCTCTAGAGGAATTACTTCCGATAGAATTGAAAGTGCCATTGGTTATGGAGAATCGCAATTGGTAAATAGATGTGACAATGCACATAGAAAAATTTGTTCGGAAGAAGAACATCAAGAAAACCGTAGATCTAAATTCATTATTACTAACGAATATTAATATAGTATAAGATGTTACTTTATGTTTATATAAAGCGTTCCTAACAACATCCTATACTTCAAAAAGCCACTCTATATAGAGTGGCTTTTCATTTATAACAAACTAAAATATTTTAAAATGTAAACCAAGACACATTGCATTATCTTAAATAGAAATACAACTTAATCTTTTTAATAATACATCATCCTCTAGAATTCGTTTAAAGAGATATTCCTCACAAAAAACGACGCTCCTAAAGTGTTATTTACGACAAAACTATTCCATAAATAGAAATACAAATAGTTTTGTAAACCAGGAAATCAACTACCAGTATTCATTTAAAAAGGGAAATACATGCTACTATTGCGCACAAAAAAACCACTCTATTTGAGTGGTTTTTTTTATAAGAAAATTCTTAATTTATTTCTTTACAAATATATTCGTAAAATACCAATACCCATTTTCATCTTGCTCTGCAGAAATATCAAAGTGTGTATAATCTCCTACTATCGCTCCTCTATGGCTTTCACTATTTACCCATGCATTAACCACAGAAGCAGGACTACTATAGCCATAAGCCACATTCTCTGAAACTCTACTTGCTCCCGCATACTGTCTTAAAAAAGCACTTCTTTCCGAAAAATTATCATGAGAGATATTACTAACTTCTGCCATATAACCCGAATGTACAAAGGCTTGCGATTTAATTAAATCTAAAGACTCCAAAGTACCTAAACCTTCATTTATTCTATATTCGTTTAAAAGTTCTAGAATAACAGTTTCAATAACTTTAGTCTCTGGTACAACATATTCGCTGTTTACGCTTGGTGCTTCATGATCATTATTCTCTGTAGAACACGAAAACGTGCTAAACAAGATGGTTAACGCCATAAGCCATAAAGTAGGTTTTTTCATGGTTAAGGTTCTTTAGATTTGGGATGATAAAGATACAAATCAAGTCTAAAGATAATGTTAACAAAATGTTAAAATCGTTAAAACACATGTATTTCGTCGATTTAAAATACAGATAATCGATGAAATACATTTTTCGAGTCCATTTTAACGCATTTCAACCATAATTTAAGGAGATAATCGATTTTTAACCCAGAAGTATTCTTTATCCAGCGTATAACGTATTCTATCATGCAATCTATTTGCTCTTCCTTGCCAAAATTCCATCTCCACAGGTTTAACAATATAACCTCCCCAAAATTCCGGACGTTCTATTTCTTTTCCTTCAAAATCCTGTTCTAATGCTTTTAATTTAAGCTCCAGCGTTTCCCTACTGTTTAGTATTTCACTTTGGTTAGATACTAATGCGCCCAATTGGCTTCCTCTTGGTCTAGATTCAAAGTAACCATCACTTAAATTAGCCGCAATTTTTTCAACTTTTCCTTTAATAATAACTTGTCGTTCTGCAGCTTGCCAAAAAAAAGAAATACAAACATTTGGGTTATTGGCGATTGCTCTTCCTTTTTCACTAGTATAGTTGGTATAAAAAATAAAACCTTCGTAGGTATATTTTTTTAATAGCACTACTCTATTCCTCGGGTATGTATCTAAACCAATCGTAGATAATGTCATGGCATTCGTTTCATCTTCCGGAAAATGTGTATCTACTTCATGAAACCATTTTTGAAATAACTCTAAAGGGTTTTCTGGAGTGTCTTCTAATAAAAGAGCACCTTTTTCGTAAGATTTTCTATAATTTCCTAGGTCTTTTTCCATACCTGCAATTTACACGTTTTTTAAATAATGTATAAACCATTTTTGTAACTTTATAAAAATTGTATTCATGAAATTTACTTGTACTATAGATATTAATGCGCCCAGAGATAAAGTAGTATCTACTTTTTTAAACCCTAACAAACAACACCATTTTCAAGATGGTTTTATACGGAAGGAGTTATTAAGCGGAAGGATTAATGAAGTAGGCACAAAGTCTAAACTTATTTATAAAAAACTCGAGTTAATAGAAACCATACAACTAAATAATCTTCCAGATGCATTTAAAGGTTCGTATGAACATAAGCATACCACCAATACTATGTATGTTACTTTCACTTCTATAAATGCGGAAACTACGCGTTACGCTTCAGAAATAGATTATATAAAATTAAATGGTTTTATAATAAAAATGATGATGAAATTATTTCCGGGAATGTTTAGAAAACAAGTAGATAAGTGGATGCGTCAATTTAAAATTTATATAGAGAACGAATAGGATTTGTATTGTAAAACAAATTATGTAATTTGGCAATCCCTAAAATAATTTTAATGCTATTTGAAAACTCCTCTATAAGTAAAAAACATACTTATACTAAAAAAACACTTGATTTTGGTACCTTTTATTTCTCTGAAAAATTTGTGGTTTCTGAAATGAATGATGGCATTCACTTGTCTTGGAATAAAATTTCTCAAATTATTGAAATAGTACAAGCTCATTATGGAGAAGATTGCAGAGTAGGTTATATCTCTAATAAGATAAACTCTTATTCTTTTGAACCAAACCATTGGGCTCTATTTTTTGAAAACTATGATTTTGTTATCGCTAGTGTATCTGTTTATTATTCCGAACTAAGCTATAATAATGCTACTTTAGAAAAAATATTTTCTAAAAAAAGTCTCAAACGTTCCGATTCTATTGAAGAGGCAATTTCTTGGATATTAAATTTAGAAGAGTTTAAAAAAGTATACTAAAAATCAAAGCGTTTTCCGTCTTCTGCAAGTTCAACATTTTTAAAAATAGTATTTGCTTCTTCTTTAAATTCTTTTAAACCATCATATCTCGTAGAATAATGGCCTAGAATTAAGGTTCCAACATTTGCTTTTTGTGCTATCGTTGCAGCCTGTTTTGCAGTACTATGTTTGGTAGGAGCAGCAAGATTTTCATTTTTTTCTAAAAAGGTAGATTCGTGATAAAGTACGTCTACGTCTTTAATTATGGGGATTATGGCTTCCGAATATGCCGTATCGCTGCAAAAGGCATAGCTTTTAGGTTTGTTTGCAGGTTGGGTTACTTTCTTATTATCGATTAAAATACCATCTTCATTTTCCACATCATAGCCTTGCTTTAACTTTCTGTAATAGGCGACATTAATGTTCGCTTCTTCCACTTTATTTATATCTAACTTTCGTTCTCCTTCCTTTTCTTTAAATAGAAAACCATTGGTATATATTCTATGGTCTAGCGGAATAGTATGTACTTCTACCGTATCATCTTCAAAAATAATTTCAGAAGTTTTAGCATTCAATTCATGAAAGATAAGTTGGTAATTAGTCCAAGATTTTGAAACTTTCATTTGAAGGGTAATAATTTCCTTCAAACCTTTTGGCGCATGAATGTGTAACTCTGTTTCGCGAGTGAGTAGTCGAAATGTAGAAATAAGACCAACTAACCCAAAAAAATGATCGCCGTGCAAATGAGAAATAAAGATATGCTTAATTCTATTAAACTTAATTTTATGTCTACGCAATTGCACTTGGGTACCTTCTCCACAATCTATTAAAAACATGTGATTGTTTATTTCTAGTACTTGCGCTGTAGGATTGGTATTCACTCTTGGAGTTGCGCTATAACAGCCTAAAATGCGTAATTTCATATGATGTTGCAAAGTGGTTTTGTCGTGCACTAGAGTTTCCCTACTACTTTACAACAAACAAATCGATACTTTATTTTTTTTTAGATACCTAAGTCGCGTTCTATTTCTTCCATTTCAATAACATCATGCGCTTCTTGTAAAGTTGGCACTACAATTATTTCGTCTGGCGTTTCGTTTAGGTTTATTTTATCGCTTACTATTACGAAGGATTTTTTTGCTTTTCTATGCGTATTCGATATTTGTAAAAACTCTACAATATTTTCTAGTGTAATTGGTTTTAAGCTCGTTAGATTAACGATTATATTATCGTTTTTAAATCTTTCATATAACACATTTAGCTTTTTTACTAACTCAATAGTTGATGCTTTTTCTTGTGTAATAATCGTTATATTCTCTTCGGTATCAAAAATCATAATTTACTGTTTTATTTTTGAAGCTAATAAATATATTACTGCCATCCTAATAGCTACCCCATTTTGTACTTGATCTAAAATAATGGCTTGTTTAGAATCTGCTACATCACTAGTGATTTCTACTCCTCTATTTATTGGTCCGGGATGCATGATTGTTATTTCTTTATCTAAGGAATCTAGTAAAGTTTTATCTACTCCATATTGTTGTGCATATTCTCTAGTTGTAGGAAAGTAGCTTACATCCATTCTTTCATTCTGAACGCGTAACATATTTGCAACGTCACACCAATTTAATGCTTTACGTAAATCGGTTTCTACTTGTACTCCTAATTTATCTATATATTTTGGTATTAATGTTTTTGGTCCGCAAACCATCACATTTGCTCCTTGTAACTGTAATGCAAAGATGTTGGATAATGCCACACGACTGTGTAAAATGTCTCCAACGATAACCACATTTTTTCCTTTTACTTCTCCTAACTTTTCTCTTATGGAATAACTATCGAGTAATGCTTGTGTTGGATGCTCATGGGCGCCATCTCCCGCATTTATAATACTTGCATTAACATGTTTCGATAAAAACACGCCTGCTCCAGGATTGGGATGACGCATCACTACCATATCTACTTTCATGGAAAGTATATTGTTTACGGTATCTATTAGCGTTTCTCCTTTTTTTACTGAAGATTGGGCTGCCGAAAAATTAATGACATCTGCAGAAAGTCTTTTTTCTGCTAATTCGAAAGATAATTTGGTACGTGTAGAGTTTTCAAAAAATAAATTAGCAATAGTAATATCACGAAGTGATGGCACTTTTTTAATTGGTCTGTTAATCACTTCTTTAAAATGATCTGCAGTTTTAAAAATGAGTTCGATATCTTTTTTGTTGAGATATTTAATTCCTAATAAGTGATTTACACTTAATTCGCTCATGTTTTTTAGTATTCAATTGCAGTATATAAACTGCTTAATTATTTATTTCTTTTTGAGCGACTTCGACTATACGTTGTGTCACATCGCTACGCTTTATAACTTTCTATTCAAATTAATTATAAATTAAATACACGACATCTTCTCCTTCATTTTCTACCCAATTTACTTTTACTTTTTCTTCATTAATAGCATCGACCTGTCTTCCTCTATAATCTGGCTGAATTGGTAAATGTCTACTAAATCGTCTGTCTATTAAGGTTAAAAGTTCTATTTCCTTCGGTCTACCAAAAGATTGAATTGCTGTTAATGCAGAGCGAATACTTCGGCCTGTATATAAAACATCATCAATAAAAACTACTTTTTTATCTTCTACAACACAATCCATTTCTGTAGCATTCGCTTCTAGAGGTTTGTCGCTTCTTCTAAAATCATCTCGATAAAAAGTAATATCTAGCTGCCCACTTTGTAGGTTTTTGATTTTATAATCTTCTTTTAGTAAGGTAATTAACCTATTTGCTAAGTACTTTCCTCTAGGTTGAATACCTATTAGAACTGTATTTGTAAAGTCTTTATGATTTTCAATAAGTTGACAAGCCAGTCGATGAAGAATGATGTTTACCTCTTTTGCGTTAAGTAACACTTTTTGACCCATAGAATATCCAAACGTATTTGGTAAACAAAGATAATGCAAAATTTTAGAAGTTGAAAGACTAATTATATGTAATAAAAAAGCCTCTTATTTCTAAGAGGCCTTTTTATAGGAACGAAGAAGTTTTACCTTTTGATAAACTTTTTAGTAGTCATTCTATTATTAGCATGTAATTTCAAGAAATAAACACCTGCTTGTAATTTGGTTACATTAATGGTTTTATTATTGGAAGCATATTTAGTTTTTAAAACCGCTCTTCCGTTTAAATCGAAAATAATAACCGCAGTCTCTTCTACTCTATCTAATTCGATATGTAATATATTATGCACTGGATTAGGGAATAATTTAATTTCTATATCCTTAAAAGAGACATTAGATAAGGTAACATTAGCCTCTAAATAATCTGCAATTCCATTGAAGTTGGTATCATCATCTAAAGGATTTCCGTTATTATTATAATCTTCATTTATGGTTAAAATACCATCGCCATCATCATCATTATCTTCATAATTTTTTAGACCATCGTTATCGGTATCATCATCTAAATAATTAGCGTTTCTATTAGCATCTTCTCTTGCATCATCAATGCCGTCTCCATCATCATCTGCTGGTACACAAGTGGTAAGATTTAAAATATAATCGAAAATATTAACTTCAGAATTTACCGTATTTTTTATTTTGTTATAGATGTAAGTGTTCTCACTAAATGTAAAAATTTCATTAATAGGATTTAAATCGTCTACAGCATCTTGATAAGATAAATGATACGTAACTATTAATTCATTATCAGATAAACCACAAAGCAAGCTATTATAAATTCGCCCTTCTGTTTGATATAAATTATTTAAATACGCTGTTTCTACTCCGTCATTATCTACATCACAAAAATCGAATTGATATTGTCCATTTGGAGGTGGCGGACAACAAGTAAAAGCATTTAATGCTATGGTAATTTCTGAGGTTGCATACGTGGCGTTTAAAGTACTGGTTACTCTTGCATATAATGTTTCGTTATTAGAAGCATAGGTATAAAAACGAGCTAATGGATTGGTATTATTTTGCGCGTCTAACAAGGAAGGAAAGTAGGAAACACTTACATCTATTTGATGCCCTTTTACTTTGGCATTAAGTATAAACAAGTCTATGCAATCTGTATTATCAAAATTAATAAAGGTAGCATCATAAGCAACTGTTTGGGCATTTATTGTTAAGCCGAAAAACAATGCTAAAAAAAGAAGTAATTTTTGTTTCATAATCATTTAGTTATTTGGATAAAGGTATAAAAAAAAGCCTCTCCAAATGGAGAGGCTTTAGTATATAAAATTTCAAGAAAGACTATGCTTTTCCGTCTAATTTATCTTTAAGCGCTTGTAAAGCTTCGTTAGCATCACCTAAAGTAGGTTTTGCTTCTGCTGCTTGACTTGCCGCTTTTTTAACAGCTTCTTTTACATTCTTGATTTCTTCTTCTCTAAAGATAGCAGTATGCGAAGCAACTACTCTTTTAAATTCTTTATTAAATTCGATAATCTTGAATTCTGCTGAATCTCCTTTTGTAAGTTTCTTACCATCTTCTTTTTCAAGATGACGAGAAGGAACAAAGGCAACGATATCTTCGTTAAACTCAATAGTTGCTCCTTTATCTACAACTTCTGCAATTTCTGCAGTATGCGTAGTACCTAAAGCAAATTCAGTTTCGTATTTATCCCATGGGTTATCTGTTGTTTGTTTATGACCTAAAGATAATTTACGTCCTTCAACATCTAACTCAAGTACCACTACATCTAAAGTATCACCAACTGCACAGAACTCAGATGGATGCTTGATTTTCTTAGTCCAAGATAAATCAGAGATGTAAATTAATCCATCAATACCTTCTTCTAATTCCACAAACACACCAAAGTTTGTAAAGTTTCTAACTGTTCCTGAATGTTTAGAACCTACAGGATATTTAGTTGTAATGTCTGTCCATGGATCTGGAGCCAATTGCTTGATACCAAGAGACATTTTTCTATCTTCTCTATCTAAAGTTAAGATCTGTGCTTCAACTACATCTCCTACAGAAACGAAATCTTGCGCAGAACGTAAATGTGTAGACCAAGACATTTCACTTACGTGAACTAATCCTTCAACACCTTCAGCTACTTCAACAAAAGCACCATAGTCAGCTATAACTACAACTTTACCTTTTACTTTGTCACCTACTTTTACTTCTTCACCTAATGCATCCCAAGGATGTTTAGATAATTGTTTAAGACCTAATTGGATTCTTGATTTGTTTTCATCAAAATCAAGGATTACAACATTTAATTTTTGGTCTAACTCAACAATCTCATTTGGATGATTGATTCTTGACCAAGAAAGATCTGTAATATGAACTAATCCATCAACACCACCAAGATCAATAAATACACCGTAAGAAGTAATGTTTTTAACAATACCTTCAAGTACTTGACCTTTTTCTAGTTGACCAATAATTTCTTTCTTCTGTACTTCAATATCTGCTTCAATTAAAGCTTTATGAGATACTACTACGTTTTTGAATTCATGGTTGATTTTCACCACTTTGAATTCCATAGTTTTGTTTACATACTGATCGTAATCTCTAATTGGCTTAACGTCAATTTGAGAACCTGGTAAGAATGCTTCAATACCAAATACATCTACAATCATTCCACCTTTAGTTCTGCATTTTACAAAACCGTTTACTATTTCACCAGTGTCATGTGCATCGTTTACTCTATCCCAAGCTTTAATTACACGAGCTTTTCTGTGAGATAATACTAATTGACCAGTTGCGTCTTCACGAACATCAATTAATACTTCTACTTTATCTCCAACTTTTAAACCTGGATTGTAACGAAATTCGTTTAATGAAATTACACCTTCAGATTTTGCGTTGATGTCAATAATTGCATCACGATCTGAAATGTGAATTACTTCACCTTCTACTACTTCGTCATCTAAAGTATCTACGAAATTTTCGGATACTAATTTTTCAAATTCTTTTAATTGAGAATCTTCAACCTCATCAATACCTTCTTGGTAATTGTGCCAATTGAAATCTGCTAAGAATTTTTCTGGGTTAGCTTGTGCTTCAGAAACTTGAGGAGTTTCTTTTACTACTGCTGCTTCTGTTGCATCTGCAACTTCCGCTTCTACTTTTTTTGCTTTATCAGCCATTTAATTAATTTAATAATGCAACCGCTTTCTTTAGTCGATAAACGTATTACATTATGTTTTTGTATTCTGCTATGCTTTAGGAAGTTGTTATGCGATAACACACAGAAGTGTTAAAATTGTTTTTGTTTTATTCCCTTTATCTTTCCATTATTCGCTAAAAGGAGTGCAAAAATACAATTAAAATTTTGATTGCCAAATGTTTTGCTAGTGAAAATGAAGGTGAATCTGAACTCGAAGTTGAAGTTGAAGTTGAAGTTGAAGTTGAAAATTTAATGCTTATAGTCTGTTATACAAAAAGTAATTACGCGGAGATTCACAAAGACACACAGAGTCGCACAGAGAAATTGGAATTATAGGCTTGTTTTTATGTAATTATAGAATATTGGATTGACTGATGAACGTAATAACTAACTCCTCTTTCTTCAGATAAAAAAAAATCTGAATTCATTCTCCTCTTGAACTTAAGAGGAGAGCTTCTAACTAATATAAATTACAATTACTTCTTGCTCCTTCCTTCAGCTGAAGGAAGGTGCATGCTACTTTAGTAGAATTCGGAATGTTTGACAAAAAAGGCGAAGCACTTTTAATCTTAACTATATGAAGTTGAAAATTAATGCTTGCAGTATTTAATAATAATTACACGGAGATTCACAAAGAAACACAGAGTCACACAGAGAATTAGGAACAACATATTTGTTTTAACGTAATAATAAATATTAGAATGACTGAACACTGCTTACTAAACACTGTTTACTAAAAACTACTCCTTACCTTCCAGCGTTACAGTAACTAATTTTAAGACTTTATCAAATTGTTCTTCTAAGGAAAGATTAGAATTATCTATTTCTACAGCATCATCTGCTTTTACTAACGGAGAATCTTCTCTATGCGAATCGATATAATCGCGTTCTTGCACATTATGCAATACGTCTTCATAAGATACGGCATCGCCTCTACCAATAAGTTCATCGTATCTACGCTGTGCCCTAGTTTCGGCAGAAGCTGTCATGAATATTTTTAATTCCGCATACGGAAAAACAACAGTACCAATATCACGACCGTCCATTACAACACCTTTATCTTTTCCCATTTTTTGTTGTTGCTTTACCAATTGGTAACGCACTTCTGGAATGGTAGATACCTGACTTACAAAGCTAGATACTTCTAATGTTCGTATTTGTTTCTCCACATTCACTTCATTTAAATATACTTCAGCAAAACCCAATTCCGGATTAAAAGTAAAACTAATGTCTATTTCAGATAGTTTAGAAACTAATGCTAGTCTATCAAAATGGTCTGCATCTATAAAATTATTTTGCATAGCATATAAAGTAACCGCTCTATACATGGCTCCAGAGTCTACATAGATATACCCCAAATGCTTTGCAATTTGTTTTGCTACTGTACTTTTTCCTGTGGATGAAAATCCGTCTATGGCTATTGTAATTTTTTGCACTTTATAGGTTTTGGGTTGTAATTGAATGGATTACGGTTTGTTAGGTGATTATAAAGGTAATTTAACAAATAAAAACTAGATAGAAAACCGATGCGATTTTAGAAACTCAGCGAACTCTTAATTCAGATCCAGCTGTACTCCAAAAAAGTTTGCATTTGCTGCACTAGTATATTTTGCGTGTGTATAACTAAAACGAAACTTATTTAATTTGATCGAAATCCCTGCTGATAAACCAGAAAAATTACGTTGCTCTACAATACGAAGTTCTTCAGCTCTTCTAAAGTTATAACCAAATCTAATTTGAAAGCCTCCTTCAGGAAACAGCTCTGCTCCTATTATAGTATGTCTTAATGCCTGATTAAAAAAACCAACTTCCTCTTGGGTTTGGTTTCCTTCTAAATCGGTAGTTGCTCTTGCCGGATTAGAAGCTCCAATTGGCCACTTTTGTAAATTCTCAAAAGTTAAATGCCATCGTATTGGTACAAATTCTAAGGTTTGTGACATACCAAAATCGACCTCAAATGGTAAAGGTTCGTTTTGCCCTGCGTAGGTAGTAATTTGTGTTCCTGCGTTTCTAATTACCAAGGTTGCTTGAAACTCAATGTCTTCGTTTATATAAATTAAACCAGCATCAAAAGCAATACCTAAAGAACTATATTCTTCTAATTTGGAAGTGATTAGTTTTACATTTCCACCTAAATAAAAATCGGAATATCCTATTTGTCTTGCATGTCCAAAAGAGATTGCCGCTTCATTACCTGAAAAAGAAGCTGTCGCATTTCCTTGCTCATCATAACCATCAAAACTTCCGTAATTAATATAGGTAACTCCTACATGATAGGTAAGATTTCTTCTATCTACTGTATATGCATACGCTGCAGTACCATAATTTACACCTCCTAAATAACTGGAATAATTAACAGCAAATTGATTATCCATATCTAAATTAATAGTTGCTGGATTAAAGATAGCTTGTGTTACATCATAATCTACATTGGTAAGTACTTTTCCTCCAAGTCCAGCTTGACGAGGCGAAGATACCAAGTTTAAGAATTGATATGTACTTTCTCCTCCTAATTGCGCATTAGAAGTAACGAAGTATAAAAGACAAATGCAAGTAAAATATTTTTTAATCATAAAGATGCAAAGTAACTAAATCTATCTTAAAACGCAGATATTGGAAAAATATTTTTATTTCAACTTTAACTTTTGTCCAATACTTAGATTATTGGATTCTAAACCGTTTAATTTTTTAAGAGCATCTAACTTAATATCATGCCTTTTAGCTATGCTATATAAGTTATCTCCTTTTTTAACGATGTAAAAAGAATCTACGTTTGTAGTTGTAGATTCTTTTACTTCTTCTTCGATTTCTTCTTCGATTTCCTCTAGAACTTCTTCAACAGCTTCTTTTTCTTCCACTGCTTCTGTTTCTACCACTTCATTTACAATTGCAACAGGACTAGTAGATGCTGTAGGAGTACTATTCGCTCGTGTAGCATCTAAACCTGTTGGTGTTTGTCCCGGACTTAATCTTGCTATAATAGTACCTTCTTCTTGGCTAATAACAGGACTACTTGACTTTACCACTACTTTTTTAATAATTTTAAGTTCTTGTCCGATATTCAATTTATTAGTAGACAATTTATTTTGACGTATAATTTCGTCTTTACTCAAACCATATTGTTTAGCGATTTTAGAAATCGTTTCCTTTTTAGCAACGGTATGTACTTTAATATCGGTATAAATTACACCATTATTTGTTGTCTCTAATTTTGTAGCATCTGTTTTGGCATGCTCTAAAAAAATGTATTCTCCTGTTTTAGTAGAAAGATATGCTTCTTTTCCTTCTAAATTTATAGGAAGAAACTCTTCAGCAACTTCTGTTTCTTGCGAAAATGTAGCAAACGAAACAAAAGCCATTAAAATAAAAATTAGAGACCTCATAATTATAGCTTTTTATAATTCTTAACTTTTTGATTTGTTATTGCAATATCGATAACATCTTTCATTTCTGAAACATAGTGAAAAGTTAATCCTTTTAAATAATCGGTCTTAATCTCTTCAATATCACGTCTATTGTCTTCGCAAAGTAAGATTTCTTTTATTCTTGCACGCTTTGCAGCTAGAATTTTTTCTTTAATTCCGCCAACAGGTAATACTTTCCCTCTTAACGTAATCTCTCCAGTCATTGCTAAGCTCTTTTTTATTTTACGTTGTGTAAATAAAGAGACTAAAGAAGTTAACATCGTAACTCCTGCACTTGGTCCGTCTTTTGGAGTTGCTCCTTCCGGTACGTGAATGTGTACATTGTATTTACCAAAAACATCTGGGTCTACACCTAATTCTTCTGCATTTGCTTTAATGTACTCCATAGCAATGGTTGCAGATTCTTTCATCACTTTACCAAGATTCCCAGTAATCGTCATTGCTCCTTTTCCTTTAGATAAAATAGATTCTATAAAAAGAATATCTCCTCCAACTCTTGTCCAAGCTAATCCTGTAACTACTCCTGCTACATTATTGTTTTCGTATTTATCTCTTTCTAATTTCGGTCCGCCAAGTACCGTTATAATATCTTCATTAGATACTTTTACATCGTATTCTTCTTCCATTGCAATACTTTTGGCAGCGTAACGTACCATTTTTGCAATTTGTTTTTCTAGACCACGAACACCAGATTCTCTAGTATAGCCTTCTACAATTTTTTCTAATTGCGGTTTTCCTATTTTAAGATGGGTATCTGTTAAACCATGTTCTTTTAATTGCTTTGGTAATAAATGACGTTTTGCTATTTCAACTTTTTCTTCAATAGTATAACCGGTTACATTTATAATCTCCATTCTATCCAGTAATGCTGGCTGAATGGTAGATAAACTATTGGATGTTGCAATAAACATCACTTTAGAAAGGTCGAAGCCCATTTCTAAAAAGTTATCATGGAATTCGCTGTTTTGTTCTGGATCTAATACTTCTAACATGGCAGAAGAAGGATCTCCTTGATGCGAATTAGAAAGTTTATCAATTTCATCTAAAACAAAGACTGGATTTGCTGTTCCTGCTTTCTTCAAACTTTGAAGAATACGTCCTGGCATGGCACCAATATATGTTTTTCTATGTCCGCGAATTTCTGCTTCATCACGCAAACCACCAAGTGACATACGTACATATTCTCTACCTAATGCTTCTGCTATAGATTTACCTAAAGAAGTTTTACCAACTCCTGGAGGTCCGTACAGACAGATGATTGGCGATTTCATATCATTACGCAATTTAATAACTGCTAAATGCTCTAAAATTCTTTGTTTTACATCATCTAAACCATAATGATCTCTATCTAATATTTTCTTCGCACGTTTTAAATCGAATTTATCTTTACTAAATTCATTCCAAGGTAAATCTAAGAATAAGTCTAAGTAATTACGTTGTATAGAGTATTCTGCAACTTGCGGATTCATACGTTGCATTTTCGCTAATTCCTTATTAAAATGCTCTGCAACTTTATCGTCCCATTTTTTCTTCTTAGAACGCGTACGCATTTCTTCAATTTCTTCTCCAGACGAAACACCACCACCAAGCTCTTCTTGAATGGTTTTCATTTGTTGGTGTAAGAAATATTCGCGTTGTTGTTGGTTCATATCACTTTGAACCTTTAATTGAATATCATTTTTAAGTTCCAATTTCTGAAACTCTAAATTCATATACTTTAAGGTTGCTAGTGCACGTTCTTTTAAATCATTGTTCTCTAACAGAAGTTGTTTTTCTTTTACAGAAAGATTCATATTAGACGATACAAAGTTTATTAAAAACGAATTGCTTTCAATATTCTTAATTGCAAAAGAAGCTTCACTTGGTATATTCGGACTATCTTTTATAATCTGCAAAGCAAGTTCTTTAATAGAATCAATAATAGCGTCAAACTCTTTGTTCTCTTTAGCAGGTTTCGCTTCCGGCACTTCACGAATGGTAGCATTCATGTACGGTTCTTCGGTAATTACCTCAGCAACTTTAAAACGTTTTTTTCCTTGTATAATAACGGTTGTATTACCATCAGGCATTTTTAAAACACGTAGAATTCTAGCAACTGTTCCTGTTTCATGAATATCTCCTGCTTTTGGATCTTCTACACTTTCATCCTTTTGTGCAACTACACCAATTACTTTGCTTCCATTATTAGCATCGTTAATTAGTTTTATAGATTTATCTCTTCCTGCTGTAATAGGAATAACAACTCCAGGAAACAAAACCGTATTTCTTAAAGAAAGAATAGGTAAAGTTTCTGGTAATTTTTCGTTATTTATTTCTTCTTCATCTTCAGGGGTCATTAATGGAATTAATTCTGAATTTTCATCAAAATCCTGTAATGACAAACTGTCAAGGCTTAATAAACTAGATTTCTTCATATATATATTTAAGTCATAATGTCATTAAATAAAATAATGCAATTATGATTTGTGTTTAAAATTAGTATTAATTTTTCACTTATTTGAATGACATACAGCAGGTTATTAATACATACCGACTATATATCTATAGCATTAAAGTCAATTAATATGCCAAGGCTTATAAAAAACTTTAAACTTTTTATTTACAAACTGTAACAGTTTATCTTTATGCATATCTATACTATAACAATTTGATTTAATTTTTTGACACTAACCAACCAAAATATCGAACAACTTATAAAGCTATGTAAGTCTAATAACCAATTTGCGCAATTGGAGATTTATAATAGGTACTATAAAGCAATGTTTAACGTAGCATACAGAATTGTAAAAGACAGATTTGAAGCAGAAGATATTATGCAAGATTCTTTTCTTTCGGCTTTTACAAAACTAGACACTATAAAAGATACAATGACTTTTGGAGCTTGGTTAAAACGAATTGTAATTAATAACAGTATTTATCATTTCAATAAAAATAATAAATACCAAGATGTTCCTTTAGAAGATGTGTTGTATAAAATGGAAGACAACGATGGTATATCTAGTGATTACGAGTTTACAAACTTAAAAGCGCAACAAGTTTTGGAGACTATGAAATTACTTAAAGACAATTACCGAATTGCACTAACATTACATCTTATTGAAGGATATGATTACGAAGAAATAAGTGGTATCATGAACCTTACTTATGCTAATTGTAGAACAACTGTTTCTAGAGCAAAAGAAAGTTTAAGAAAAAAATTAGAACTAGTAGAACATTAAAATGAACAAAGATGAATACAGATAATTTAGATACACTCTTTAACAATCTACAACATGAATTTGACTTGGAAGAACCAACTGCAGATCATGAAAAGAGATTTTTAAAGAAGTTAAACAAGCAAACGCTTGCAGATACATCTAAACCAAAAAACAGTTTTTGGAAACCCTTTATTGGGATTGCGGCTTCATTAGCAATTTTAGTGACTGTTTTTGTTACTACACAGCAAGAAGGTACGGTGAATGATTTAGCAAGTATTTCTCCAGAAATGGCAGAAACACAAAATTTCTTTACCAATGCTATTGCCAGTGAATTAACAAAGATTGAACAAGAGTCTAACCCAGAAACAAAATTATTAATTGCAGATGCCATGATGCAAATGCAACGCTTGGAAAAAGAATATAACGATTTAAAAACAGACTTGTCTGAAAGTGGTGAAGATAAACGCGTTATCTATGCTATGATTAGTAATTTTCAAAACAGAATTGATATTCTGCAAGACACCTTAACACAAATAGAAAATATTAAACAGTTAAAAAACAACACGAATGAAAACAGTACAACTATATAAAATCACTTTAGCATTTTTGCTAATCCCAATGTTGCTTTTAGCAGGAAACGATCCTGTTATTAAAGGAAAACATTCCAAAGAAAAAGTAATTAAAAAAGAGTTTTTTGTACATCCAGATGCTACTTTAAAAGTAGACAATAGCTATGGTAATATCGATATTATTACTTGGGAAGAAAACCGAATAGTCTTTGAGGTTACTATTACCACAAACGGTAATGATGCAGATAAGGTTCAAGAAAAACTAGATGAAATAACGGTAGATTTTGAAGCATCTCCTAACCTAGTTTCGGCAAGAACTATTTTTAATAAGAGCAAATCAAACTCTTGGTTTAAATGGAATAATGGCAATAACGTAAACATGAAAATTAATTATGTTATCAAGATGCCAATTACCAATCATGTAAATCTAAATAATGATTATGGTAACATTAATCTAGACAAGCTAAAAGGACAAGCTACTTTAAATTGTGATTACGGAAAAATTACAACCAAAGAGCTATTAGCAGACAATAACATTATCAATTTTGACTACTCTAACAATTGCTATTTTGAATATATTAAAAGCGGAAAAATAAACGCGGACTATAGTGGTTTCACTGTTGCAAAAGCAAAAAAAATAGACATTATAGCAGACTATACAAAGTCTGTAGTAGAAATTGCCGAAAACGTTACTTATGACTGTGACTACGGTTCTGTATATATTGAAAAAGCAAACAATATAAATGGCGATGGTGACTATCTTACTACACGAATAGGAGAAGTTTACAAAAACTTAACTATTACCGCAGACTATGGTTCTATAAAAATTGAGAATATCACTGCCAATGCAGAGAATGTTAGTATAGAATCTGATTATGTCGGAATTACCATTGGCTACGATCCTGCATATCACTTTAGTTTTAATATAGATTTAGAATATGCTTCCTTAAGAGATTATGAAGGATTAGAATTCACAAAAAAACGAATAGAGTCTACAGATAAATATTACGAAGGATATTACGGTAATGCAAACTCTGGAAACACACTTAGTATCTCTTCCGATTACGGAAGCGTAACACTAAAGAAAAACCAATAAACAGTCATCCATCAAAAAAACGAATATTATGAAAAATTCAAAATCATTTCAAAAGGCTACCTTAATTTTAGCAACTATTTTACTAACCACCCAAATGCAAGCACAATCTTGGTTTGGCAATAAAGTGAAAGGAAACGGAAACCTAACCACTATTTCAAGAACTACTGGCGATTATGATGCTATTGCATGCGCTGGTTCTATGGACTTTATTTTAGTAAAAGGAAAAGAAGGAAAACTAACCATTGAAGGAGAAGAAAACCTCTTAGAACATATTATAACCGAAGTAAAAAACAATACTTTAATAGTAAAAGTAGAAAAAGGAGTTAATCTAAGCGAAAGTCATAACAAAACAATCAAGATTACTATTCCATTTGAAGATATAGACAAAGTATCTCTTACAGGATCTGGAGACTTATGGAATACAGATACCATAAACGAAACAAATTTAGAAGTAAGTTTAACAGGTTCTGGAGATGTCGTTTTAGATATTGACACTAACAATGTATCCGGAAGCGTAACCGGTTCTGGCGATGTAACCTTAAAAGGAAAAACTACTAATTTAGAAGCAAGCGTAACTGGTTCTGGAGATTTTAATGGTAATGATTTACACGCAGAAAACACCGAGGTTTCTGTAACTGGTTCTGGTGATGCAGAAGTTTATAGCACCGAAACCTTAAAAGCAAGAGTTTCTGGCTCTGGTGATATTGAATACAAAGGAAACCCGAAAAAGGAAGATACCAAAGTTGCTGGTTCAGGAAGTATAAGTAGTAATTAGCTGTTAGCTGTTAGCTGTTAGCTGTTAGTGAAAATATAAAAACCGAAACTGTAGTTTCGGTTTTTTTTTGAATAAAAGTAGACTTTTAAATGTATATGTCATTCCGACTGCAATGGAGGAATCTTTATCCTAATAACTTCTCATATTAGATTTCTCGACAGGCTCGAAATGACAACCTCGTTTAAAATAACTTAAAGATCAAATAGAAACGTAATGTCCTTCCGACTGTAATGGAGGTATCTTTATCCTAATAACTTCTTATATTAGATTTCTCGACAAGCTCGAAATGACAAACTCGATTATACCTACTCGAAATCACAAACCAATTTTACAAAGCGTTAAAACAAAAAAGCCGAAGTGTTTGCTTCGGCATTTTTGTTTTTATTATATTATTCTTAGGTACTACTGTCTCGTATAAGTATATATATCTACATAATTTGTACCTGCATCTATATATGTGTCTTGGTACCTTAAAGTTGTATCGGTAAGTTCCAATATTTCAACAGGATCATCTCCATTCGTAAAAGAAATTATACTTCCAGATAAAATATAATCAATAGTTTCAATAATATTCTCTGTTTG
This sequence comes from uncultured Flavobacteriaceae bacterium, assembly GCA_947502495.1. Lineage (GTDB taxonomy): Bacteria > Bacteroidota > Bacteroidia > Flavobacteriales > Flavobacteriaceae > Oceanihabitans. Next base: position 23,937 of record CANNAC010000012.1, read on the forward strand.
GCAATTTGCTTCGGAGTATTCAATATCTGTAACTGTTGTACTTGTAAAAACTTCATGCCAATAACAAATTCCCACAGCATCTAATTCTTCTTGTAACTCTTCTACTCCATTTGAAGTAAGAGAAATAATTCTCCAAGCACCAATTAAACTCGCAGAATTAACAGCTGAACAATCTAATCCATCTACCATATCTTGTAAGCTTCCATCTGCATCTCCACATTCTGCAATTTCATTTTGTAAAGCCGCTTTGTATGCATTACACAAAGTAGTATTTGTAGTATCTGCATTATATGCAGTTTCGGCATTCGTTGTAGCCGTCTGAGCTGTTGTACAATCGTCTGAAATTACTGGGCAACCTAAAGATTCTAATAAAGTTTGTATCGCTCCCGTATCGTCACCACAAGCATCAATCATGTTTTGTAGTGCAACTGCATAGGCATTACAAACTACACTATAACTTGCATCGTCTGCTGCTGTAGTTCCGTAAGTTGCTGAAGCTGTAGCAAGGTTTTGGGTAGCTTGTACACATGTTACTCCACTTCCTCCGTCATCGGTTACAAATTCGCCTTCTAAGGGTTCATCATCACAAGAAGTGATTGTAAATACAAATAATGATAAAATAAAAATGCTAACAATCTTAAAGCTTTTCATGATTTTTTTTATTGAAATTAATTTTAATTATAGACAAACATAGTAAAATCTTTTAACCTACTTCTTCTTTAGGTACTCTAAGTAAGAGTACTATTCCGATTAAAAAGAAAACAAATAAAAACAATATAGCATTACGCATGCTTCCGGTAAGTTGATCTATAGTTGCAAATATGACCATACCAATTACAATTCCTATCTTTTCAGCTACATCAAAAAAGCTAAAATACGATGTGGTATCTTCCGTTTCTGGTAAAAATTTAGAATACGTAGAACGTGCTAACGCTTGAATTCCTCCCATTACTAAACCTACAAAACCTGCAGCTAAATAAAACTGAAAAGGCATTTCCATAAAATAGGCATAGAAACATAAAGCCATCCAGATTACATTTACTACAATAAGTGTTTTTATGTTTCCAAATTTTGAAGAAGCTATTGAGGTTAGAAAAGCACCAAGTATTGCCACCAATTGAATGACTAAAATACTAACTATTAAGCCGGTGGTTTTATCACTATCGGTTCCCCAAGCAATTTCTTCTTCTCCAAAATAAACAGCGACTAACATAATTGTTTGTACTGCCATACTAAAGACAAAAAAGGCAACCAAATATCGTTTTAATCTTAGATTTTGTTTTAGTTCTCCCCATACAATTCGCAATTCTTTTAAGCCATTAAAAACTACATCTTTTGTTACTTTATGACCAGAAGAAACACCGTTTGGCAATATATAAAAGGTGTATTGGCTAAATAAAATCCACCATAAACCTACCGTAATAAAAGAGTAACGCATCATTTGCATTTTTGCCTCACCAGTATCTTGACTCATTACCATAGCTAAATTGGCTATTAATAATAAAACACTACCTACATAACCAAAACTAAAGCCTTTGGCGCTAATACTATCTTGTTGTTCTGGGTACGCAATGTCTGGTAAATAAGAATTATAGAAAACCAAGCTTCCCCAATACCCTATTAAACCCATAAAATAAAACAACAAACTAAGATGTATATTTTCTAAACTAAACCAATATAAACCTATGCAACCGAAGCCTCCAACATAGCAAAAGAACTTCATGAAATTCTTTTTATTCCCTACATAATCGGCAATACCAGAAAGAATTGGTGAGGTAAAAGTCACTACTAAAAAAGTAAAAGCGGTTACATATGTAATTAAGGCGGTGCTTTTAAAATCCATCCCAAAAGCATGAACATTCTTTATTTCGCTAAGAAATAATGCAGAATAGAATATTGGAAATATAGAAGATGCAATGGTAAGTGTGTATACAGAGTTTGCCCAATCGTAAAAAGCCCAGGCATTTAGAAGTTTTTTACTTCCTTTTTCAAGTTTATTCATAAAAAAAGCTGCTCTTTTTTGGAGCAGCTTCTAATGTAAACAAATATTTTTAATTAGTACGAGAAACTAGTAACAGGTCTAAAAGTTTGTACACCAAACTTTTTAGATTCTGCAATAGCTTGCGGTGCTAATGCTTTTAAATTCGCAATTCTACTATCATTAGATGGGTGCGTGCTTAGCATTTCTGGTGGTGCTTCTCCGCCACTGTTTGCTTTCATTCTAACCCAAAGATTAGAAGCTTCCGTAGGATTATATCCTGCAATTCCCATTAAGTATAAACCAATTTTATCTGCTTCTGTTTCATGGCTTCTGCTAAAAGGAAGCATTCCTAAAACATTAGACCCAACACCATAATATTGATTAAAAGCGTCTCTAGTTTGATCATCTTGAATAGCAACATTTCCTGCAACCGCTAAGCCTTGTTGTATATAAGAAGCGCTCATACGTTGTTGTCCGTGATTCGCTAAAGCATGTGCTACTTCATGGCCCATAATTGCGGCAACGCCAGTTTCACTTTGTGCTATTGGTAAAATTCCGGTATAGAAAACTATTTTTCCTCCAGGCATACACCAAGCATTCACAGTAGCGTCATCTATTAGGTTATATTCCCATTTGTAATCTGCTAAATACCCTTGATGTCCATTTGCATTTAACCAACGCTCTGCTGCAACAGCAATACGTTGACCAACCCTAGTAATCATTTCTGCTCTAGCTGTTCCTGTTTCTACTTTGCTTTCGGATAATACTTGATTATACTGCGCAAATGCTGTTGGAAACAATTGCGAATTTGGCACTAATGCCATCGTCTGTTTTCCTGTAAAAGGGTTAGTAGCACAAGACAAAAAAACTGCAATGGTACTACATGCAATTATTACGTTTTTAAATTTCATTTAGGTACATGTTTTAATTAATCTCGTTAAAGTTAATGAAAGTTAACCAATAACTAATTTTCTATATAGTAATAGAGTGTCATATATTCTATTAAATGTCACTATTTACCGATAATATGTATTTCTGTAAACTCTTTATCCACAGAAAGCGATTGCGATTCTAGATTCACACTTTCTAAATTAATCTCTACATTGTCTATTTGTACAGAAGTAATTTGAAAAGGTAAATTATGCAATACTAGATTAAACTTACTGTAATCTGCGTTAAAATCACCGCGTTTATGTTGCTGAAGAATTAATTCTTCCTTTTTACCAGTTACTTTAAAAGTACGTAAACTAAATCTTCCTTTCTTATAGTCATAACCATCATGTGCGTCATCATATAATTTTGAAGATTCCTTACCTTCTTTATAGTACACATCTAAAGTGATTTCATCAAACTTCTTTTCATCTACATATTGTTGTACTGGATATTTCGGAATTACAGCGCCTTCTTTAATAAACATTGGCATACTATCTAATTCTGCATCTACCCATACTTCTCTTCCTCCTTCAACGACCTCGTCTGTCCAGAAATTATACCATTTCCCTTTAGGAATATACATTCTTCTTCCTTTGCCATTTGGTTCTAAAATTGGGCAAACTAAAATTTGTTCTCCGTATACAAACTCATCACTTCTATAGTGCGTAGCGCTATCTCCTTGATCGTATAGAACTAAGGATTTTAAGATAGGTGTTCCGTCATTGATATATTTCCAAAAAGCGGTATATAAATAAGGTAATAATTGGTATCTAATTTCTACAAATTTTCTTACGATATCAGTAATTTCTTCTCCGAAAACCCAAGGTTCTTGATCGCCATGATCTCCTGAAGAATGCACTCTACAAAAGGCATGAAATACACCTAATTGAATCCATCTTGCAAATAATTCTCCTTGTGGCTGTTCGGCAAAACCTCCAATATCGCTTCCTGCAAAAGAAAATCCTGACATAGCCATACGCTGTGCTTGGTTATTCGCAATTGCTAAATGTTCCCAAGTTGCTACGTTATCTCCCATCCATGTAGAAGTATATCTTTGTGCACCAGAATATGCCGATCTTGTAATTACAAAAGGTCTTTTTGGATACGCGTATTTTTTTAAACCATGGTAGGTTGCTCGCGCCATTTGTGTTCCATAAATATTATGTGCTTTTCTATGCGAACAAGGATTTCCATCATAATCATGACGTACATCATCTGGAAACGATTTATTAGGAACGTCCATTACAGCAGGCTCGTTCATATCATTCCACACGCCTTTTACACCAATATCTTCAATTAATTCTTGAAATAAACTAGACCACCATTCTCTTACTTCTGGTTTTGTGTAGTCTGGAAAATAACATTCTCCAGGCCAAACTTTACCTTTCATATACGGTCCGTCGGCACGTTTACAGAAATAGTCTTTATCTAATCCTTCTTTAAAAACAGCATAATCTAAATCTATTTTAATACCTGGATCTATAATTACTACGGTTTTAAAACCATCTTCTTCTAGTTCCTTCACCATTCTTTTTGGATCTGGAAAAAGTTTTTTATCCCAAGTGAAACAACGAAAACCATCCATATAATCGATATCCAAATAGATAGCATCACAAGGAATTTTTAAATCTCTAAAAGTTTTGGTTACTTCTTTTACGTTCGCTTCTGGATAATACGACCATTTACATTGGTGAAAACCTAATGCCCATAAAGGAGGTAACGTATGTGGTTTACCTGTTAAATCGGTATAATTTTTAACAACATCTTCCATTTGCGGACCATAGATGAAATAATAATTCATTTCTCCTCCTTGCGCCCAAAAACTGGTTACATTTCTTCTTTCGTGTGCAAAATCGAAATGCGTTTTAAAAGTATTATCAAAGAAAATACCATAAGATTTATTGTCTTGTATTGCCGTATAAAAAGGAATTGCTTTGTAAATAGGATCTGTATCTTTACCAAAAGCATACGAATCTGTTGCCCAGTTTTCGAAACGTTTTCCTTTTAGATTTACATCGACAGGTTTATCTCCTAAACCGTAAAAACTTTCTGCTTTCTGACAAGCTTTACTCATTTTTACAATATCGCCTCCATATTCATAACTCTCTTCCCAATGGAAACCAATTTCATCTTGATTAATTAGTTTGTTATCCACAGCATCATATAAAGCGACTTGTAGCCCTAATTTCTCTACCTTACAAATCAATTTGGAAGTAGTAATAATATAATGCGTATCGTCTTCTGTTACATCTAAAAAGTTATACCCTCTACTGGCATGGATAGTAACTCCGTAAGAAAAATCATTTTCAAATTTTCCGGTTGTGCTATATCTAAATCGGATAACACTATCTCTAACAACGGTTATTTGGAGTACAACTCCGTTTTTTGTAGAAAAATGTAAAGTATCTACATCTTTCTTATATTTTATTATTTCTGAAGGAAATAGATTCCCTTTTTGTTCTAATTCTGTATTTACAATCATCTTGCAATCTTTTAAGTAGTATGTAAAAAAACATAAAAAAACGTTGTAAAAAAAACTATACTATTAGTTCTTATAACTTATTATTAACTATATCGTTTTAGTATGTAATTTTTATTAAATTTTTAAAAAAGAAGCTTAAAAAAGATATTTATTTTATTGATATTTAAATGCTAACATGGTTAAAGGCGGAATACTAATGGCTACCGAATTTTTTCTGTTTTGCCATTTTTCAGCTTCCGAAGTAAGGGTTTTATTCTTAAAATCTCCGGTACCAAAATACTCTTTATCATTGCTATTAAACACCTCTTTTAATTTTCCTTTTTTAGGAAGACCAATACGATATCCTTCTCTAGGAACCGGCGTCATATTACAAGCAATAATTAGGTTATCTTTAGGTTTCTTTCCTTTTCTAATATATACTAAAACCGAATTTTCTGCATCGTTATAATCGATCCATTCAAAACCTTCTTGTTCAAATTGTTTTTCGTGTAAAGCAGGTTCCGTTTTATATAAAGTATTTAAGTCTTTTATCAGTTTCTGCACGCCTTTATGTGGTTTGTATTGCAGTAAATGCCAATCTAAACTGGTTTGAAAATTCCATTCTTCACTTTGTCCGAATTCTGCACCTTGAAACAATAATTTTGTTCCAGGATGTGTAAACATATACCCATAAAGTAAGCGTAAATTGGCGAATTTTTGCCATTCGTCACCAGGCATTCTATTTAAAATCGATTTTTTACCATATACCACTTCATCATGACTTAGCGGCAACATAAAATTTTCTGTAAACGCATAGGTCATGCTAAACGTTAAATCGTTTTGGTGGTGTTTTCTATACGCAGGATCTTTTGCAAAGTAATCTAAGGTATCGTGCATCCACCCCATCATCCATTTCATACCAAATCCTAAACCACCTAAAAAAACAGGTTTAGAAACTCCGGGAAAGGATGTAGATTCTTCAGCTATTGCTTGTACATCTGGAAACGTGCCGTAAACAGCTTCGTTTAACTCTTTCATAAATGCAATGGCATCTAGATTTTCTCTTCCGCCATGTTCATTTGGTTCCCACTCGCCTTCTTCTCTAGAATAATCTAAAAACAGCATCGATGCTACTGCGTCTACACGTAAACCGTCGGCATGATATTGGTCTAACCAAAATAACGCATTACTAATCAAAAAGGATTTCACTTCGTTTCGTCCGTAATTAAAGATTAAACTCTTCCAGTCTTGATGGTATCCTTTTCTTTTATCTGGATGTTCATACAAACACGAACCATCGAAAAAACCTAGTCCGTGCGCATCTTCTGGAAAATGTGAAGGCACCCAGTCTAATAAAATTCCGATATCGTTTTGGTGTAATTTATCTACTAATAGTTTAAATTCTTCCGGATACCCAAAACGTGACGTTGGTGCAAAATACCCTGTTACTTGATATCCCCAACTTGGGTCATAAGGAAACTCCATAATAGGCATCAACTCTACGTGTGTAAAGTTCATTTCCTTTACATAGTCTACCAATTGGTCTGCTAACTCTACATAAGATAGAAAACGATTCTCTTCTATTTGTTTTTTCCAAGACCCTAAATGTACCTCGTACACAGAAAAAGGTGCGTCTAATGCATTCTTCTTTTTTCGAGATTTCATCCATTTAGTATCTTTCCAACTGTATGCATCTTCCCAAACTATAGAAGCTGTTTTCGGGTTGTGTTCAAAACGTCTCGCATACGGATCTGCTTTTTCCGTTTTTATACCATTGTTTGTACTTTCAATTTTATATTTATAAGTGGTTCCTTTACCTACACTTGGTATAAAGCCTTCCCAAATCCCACTTTCGTCCCAACGTACATTTAAGGGATGTTCTCCTTCTTTCCAAAAATTGAAATCGCCAATTACGGAAACCTGTTTTGCACTAGGCGCCCAAACCGCAAAATAGGTTCCTTCTACGCCGTCTACTGTAATAATGTGTGATCCAAACTTCTCGTAAAGTTTGTAATGTTTACCAGATTTAAATAAATCAATATCAAAATCTGTAAATAAGCTATGTACTATTACTTTAGACATATATTGTTTTTTGGATAGGTTTAAAATGTACTAGTTAATTATAGTTCCTTTTGGTATAGTTGCTCCTTTTTTCACCACTACAATTCCGTCTTTTATAAGGTAGGTATCTGTTTCCACATCTTTTAAATGCAGTCCTCCTTCAATCTTAACATCATCACCAATTCTACAATTTTTATCTATGATACAGTTGTTTATGTAACATCTATCGCCAATACCCAGAATATTTTCAATCTTGTTTTTTTCAATATCCTTTAATGATTCATAGCTATCATTACCCATCATATAGGTATTTAAAATAACAGATTCTTTACCAATTCTAGAACGAATACCAATAACACTTCTTTCAATTTTAGCTGCATGAATAATACAACCATCTGCTATCACTGTTTTATTTAATAAGGTTCCAGAAATTTTAGAAGTTGGTAATATTCTTGCTCTAGTATATACTCTATCTTCGGCATATAAATTAAACTTAGGGATATCGTCTGTTAAGCCTAGATTTGCATCAAAGAAAGATTCTATGGTTCCAATATCGGTCCAATAGCCTTCATATTGATAACTTACTGTTTTATGATGATGAATAGATTGTGGTATAATTTCTTTACCAAAATCGTTAGTATCTGGGTTTTCCATTAGTTTCACCAATAGGTCTCTATTAAAGATATAGATTCCCATAGAAGCAAGATAATTTCTACCTTCCGATTTCATTTCATCACTTACATCGGATGTCCATTCTGGCAATAAATCGGCATCTGGTTTTTCAATAAATGAAGTAATTGTATTTTCTTCATCCGTTTTTAAAATACCAAATCCGGTTGCTTCTTTGGCAGTTACCGGATAGGTTGCAATCGTTATTTCGGCATTACTTTCTTTATGCTTATCAATCATTTCTTGCAAATCCATATTATATAATTGATCTCCAGAAAGTATTAAGGCATATTCAAAATCATGACTTAAAAAGTGATGCATACTTTGTCTTACAGCATCTGCAGTACCTTGAAACCAGCTATCACTTTGCATGGTTTGTTCTGCAGCTAAAACATCTACAAAAGCATGACTAAAAAAACTAAAGTGATACGTGTTTTTTATGTGTTTATTTAAAGACGCCGAGTTAAACTGCGTTAACACATATATTCTTTTAAGATTAGAGTTGATACAATTAGAAATAGGAATATCTACCAACCTATATTTTCCTGCAATGGGCACTGCAGGTTTAGATCTTGCTTGCGTTAAAGGGTATAGTCTAGAGCCTTGTCCTCCACCTAAAATAATAGATAACACTTTATTATTAATCATAATCTTTTAGTTTATTGATTTATATAATTCAATATATTCTGAAGCCGATGCATCCCAGGAATGATCTATTTTCATAATATATTTTCTTGTTTTTTTAAATTTATCTTGATCTTTATACAGCGTAATACCTCTTTGTATGGCATGCTCTATTTCTGCAACAGTTACTTCATCATGGCAAATACCAAAACCGTTTTCATTAGCTATATCTACAACCGTATCTTTTAAACCGCCTGTACTTCTCACTATAGGAATGGTTCCATACCTTAAAGAGTACATCTGGTTTAAACCACAAGGTTCTACTCTAGATGGCATTAATAAAAAATCTGCGCCACCATATATGATATGCGATAGCTTTTCATCATAACCAATAAAAGCATCATAGTTGCCTTTATGTTCTTCTTTTAATGCTTTTAATTCTTCTTCTACTTCTTTATTTCCTGACCCTAAAAGTAGGATAGAACAATTCTTTTCTTTTAAAATGGTCTGAAATACTTCAGGCAGTAAATCCGATCCTTTTTCGTAAACTAATCTACCTATAAAAGCAAATAGCGGTTTACTTGTATCTAAGTTAAAAGTCTCGCACAACCACTTTTTATTTTTTCCTCTTCCTAAATTTACATTTTTTTCTGAAAAATTAGAAATTAGATACTCGTCTTTTTCCGGATTCCAAACTGCTGCATCTATTCCGTTTAAAATACCAACACATTTTTGGCTTTCGGCTTTTAACAAATCTTGCAAACCGTTTGCCTCCAGTTTTAATTCTTCCATATAACTTGGCGATACAGTAGTCACTCGCCAAGCACATTTTATTGCAGCAGCTAACGGATTTATTTGACCATTCCAATCTAACAATCCTACATTTTCCTTATCAAATTCCGGAATAAAACCTAGCTTATCATAACCAAATCCGCCTTGATATTGTGCATTATGAATGGTAGTTATTACAGGAATTTTATTTAAACTTTCATATTTAAAACTTTCTTGCAACATAAAAGGAACCAGTCCGGTATGGTGATCGTGACAATGAAAAATATTAGGTTTTTCATCTAAAGTAAGTATCCAATCTAATGCTGCTATTTGAAAAGCTAAAAAACGATCGGTATCATCAAAAGAATACACATAATCTTTAAAAAGCAAAGACGGTACATCTATAAAAAACACATCAAAATCTAAACTATTTTCCTTAAGAATTAGCACTTCAAAATCGTGTGCCACTTCATTCAATAAAACTTGAGATTTATAGACAGAAACAAAGGTGTTATCTGCGGTAAATTTATTGTCGTAGAAAGGCATAATAACACTGCTTTTTAGGCCAAGTGCATTTTGATATTTAGGTAGTGCACCAACCACATCTGCCAAACCTCCAACTTTAGCTATTGGGTAACATTCTGCACTAATATGTATTATCTTCATCCAATGTATTTAGTATTACCCTTCTAAATTAGTAAATTTATATGAAAAGAGAACTTTAATAGTTAAATAGTTAATGTAAATATATTACTACACCGATTTCGTAATGATGCGATAATTATTCCGACATAATAAAGAAACAAAATCAATACCTTTATTTTATGAAAAAGTTTTTATTAGTCAGTATTATCAGTCTTTTATTTAGTTGTAATTCTTCCGCACAAAAAAATAAGACAGAAAAAAAAGCAGAATATCCGGTAACTAAAACCGATACCGAATGGAAAAAGGAACTTAGCGAAGAACAATATTATGTATTACGAGAAGCAGGAACGGAACGCCCTTTTTCTAGTCCGTTAAATAAAAACGAACTCAAAGGAACCTACCATTGTGCTGCATGTAATATTGCATTATTTAAAAGCGAACACAAGTTTGATTCTGGTACTGGATGGCCAAGTTTTGACAGAGAAATTAAAGGGAATGTCGCTTTTGGATCGGATAACAACTTAGGCTATTCTAGAGACGAAGAACATTGCGCAAACTGTGGCGGACATTTAGGTCATGTTTTTAATGATGGGCCAAGAAAAACTACAGGAAAACGTCATTGTATAAATGGTGATGCCTTAAAGTTTGTACCTGCTAAATAGTTAAAATAACAATCCTTAGATAAATTCTAGTTATAGCAATTCCGTATTAGATACCTGTAGAAGTACTATATTTAGTACATAAATTCTGAATGTATGGAAAGCTCTTATTTGTCAAGCACGATAAAACAATTTGAATACTATAAATCTCTTGGAGATAAAACCATAAACCAACTTTCGTTTAAAGAATTACAATGGCAACCCAATGAAGCATCTAATACTGTTTCCGTTGTCATAAAACATATGGTTGGTAATATGTTATCGCGTTGGACCAACTTTTTAACCGAAGATGGCGAAAAAACATGGAGAACGCGGGATGCAGAATTTCAAGAAACGTATACCAATAAAGAAGAACTTCTAGCTGCTTGGGAAAATGGTTGGCTTTGTCTATTTACCGCAATTAAACCATTAAAACCGGAAGATTTAGAACGTATTATTTACATACGTAATCAAGGACACACAGTCACAGAAGCAATCAATAGACAATTAGCACACTACTCCTATCACGTTGGGCAAATGGTCTTTTTAGGAAAACTTTTAAAAGGAAACAATTGGCAATCTTTATCTATTCCTAAAGGAAAGTCTGCTACTTACAATCAAGAGAAATTTTCAAAAGAAAAAGAAAGAAAACATTTTACAGACGATCTTTAATGGTATACAATTCTTAAACCATATAGCAAAAATGCTTGTACATTATATAGTTTTAGAATTTAGCATTTGGAATTTTAATTTTTACGTTTAGGTTTTGTAACTTCGTAACTTCAAAAATCGACTAAAAAAAATACGATGAGTAAATACGATATAATTGTACTTGGAAGTGGTCCTGGAGGCTACGTAGCTGCTATTAGAGCATCTCAATTAGGTTTAAAAACAGCTATTATAGAAAAAGAAAGCCTTGGTGGAATCTGCCTAAATTGGGGATGTATTCCTACTAAAGCCTTATTAAAATCTGCCCAAGTTTTTGAATATTTAAAACATGCGGATGATTATGGTCTTTCTGTAAAAGAGTATGACAAAGATTTTAATGCTGTTGTAAAACGTAGTCGTGGTGTTGCTGAAGGTATGAGTAACGGCGTTAAGTTTTTAATGAAAAAAAACAAAATTGATGTTATCGAAGGTTTTGGAAAACTAAAAACTGGAAAAAAAGTAGATGTTGACGGAAAAGAATATACTGCAGATCATATTATAATTGCAACTGGAGCACGTTCTAGAGAATTACCAAGTTTACCACAAGATGGTAAAAAAGTAATTGGGTATAGAGAAGCAATGGTTTTACCAGAACAACCAAAGAAAATGATTGTTGTTGGTTCTGGAGCAATTGGAGTAGAATTTGCGTACTTCTATAACTCTATGGGAACCGATGTAACTATTGTAGAATACTTACCAAATGTAGTTCCTGTTGAAGATATAGATGTATCGAAACAATTAGAAAAAAGCTTTAAGAAAAGCGGAATAAAAATAATGACTTCTGCAGAAGTTACCAGTGTAGATACTTCTGGAGAAGGTGTAAAAGCAACGGTAAAGACTGCTAAAGGAGAAGAAGTTTTAGAAGCTGATATTATTCTTTCTGCTGTTGGAATTAAATCAAACATAGAAAATATTGGACTAGAAGATGTTGGTATTGCTGTAGATAGAGATAAAGTTTTAGTTAACGATTTCTACCAAACAAATATCCCTGGTTACTATGCTATTGGAGACATTACTCCTGGTCAAGCTTTAGCACACGTTGCTTCTGCCGAAGCTATTTTATGTGTGGAGAAAATTGCTGGTCAACATGTAGAAGCTTTAGATTATGGTAATATTCCTGGTTGTACGTATTGTACACCAGAAATTGCATCTGTTGGTTTAACAGAAAAACAAGCAAAAGAACAAGGCTTAGATATTAAAGTTGGAAAATTTCCTTTTTCTGCTTCTGGTAAAGCAAGTGCTTCTGGAGCAAAAGATGGGTTTGTAAAAGTAATCTTTGATGCCAAATACGGTGAATGGCTAGGTTGCCATATGATTGGAGCTGGTGTAACAGATATGATTGCAGAAGCTGTTTTAGGAAGAAAACTAGAAACAACAGGTCATGAAGTGTTAAAAACGGTACATCCACATCCAACCATGAGTGAAGCGGTTATGGAAGCTGTTGCTGCTGCTTATGGCGAAGTGATACACTTATAGCTGTTAGCTGTTAGCTGTTAGCTGTTAGCTGTTAGCTGTTAGCTGTTAGAATATATAAAAAATGCGATTCCATAAAAATTGAATCGCATTTTTTTGTTTGTATTCTTCTCTCTTTTCTTAAAGAAAACTCTGAATAGCCAATTCATAACTCTGCAATCCGAAGCCAAGAATAACACCTTTTGCATTTGGTGAAATATAAGAAGTATGTCTAAATTCTTCACGAGAAAATGTGTTTGAAATATGGACTTCTACCACCGGAGTTTTTATTGCGTTTATCGCATCGCCAATTGCCACAGAAGTATGTGTGTAAGCTGCTGCATTTAATATGATACCATCATAACTAAAACCAACTTCTTGTAGCTTATTAATAAGCTCTCCTTCTACATTAGACTGGTAATAGTCTATATTTACATTAGGATATTTTCTTTTTACTTCTTCTAAAAATTCGGTAAAAGATAAACTTCCATAAATTTCTGGTTCTCGAGTTCCTAATAGATTTAAATTAGGTCCATTAATGATAATGAGTTTCTTCATAAAGTAAAGATATTAAAAAATAGGTATAAAAAAGCCGAAGCAAATGCTTCGGCTTAAATAAAAATGTATTTGTTCTTATTAAAGTACGAATAATACTCCAAAAGATGCATTACCTCCAAATGGGTTAGCAACGTCACCAAATCCAAAGTTAAATTCAGTTACTGCTTTTGCTCCATCAGCATCCAATTTAGAAGTAGAGAAAGAAAGAACGTTTCTTAATCCAAAAGATAAAGCGATTTTTTCAGTTACGAAATAGTTAATACCTAAATCTAATCCAGCTCCAAAAGTATCCTGTTTTACATCAAAGATCTTATCCTCTTCATTGTTGTAACCTACTCCAAACTCTGTGTATGTTTTAAAACGCTCACCTAAGTCCAAGAAGTAATAACGAGCGAATGCCCCAACACCAAAACCAGCAAATTCAGATGTGTCTGTTCCTGCAACTTCAGTCTTAGATGAAGTATAAGATACTAAACCTCCAATAGCTAAATCATCATTTAAGAAGTAACCTGCTTTTGGGCTAATGTTAAAACTGTTAGATTTTGCATCTGCATTTTTATCGTTTTCACTGTTGAAACCAACATTTCCTTCAATAAAAATGTCACCTTCAGAAAAACCATATGTTTTTGCGTTTTCATCTTGTGCGTTTGCACTTGTAAATCCTAATACTGCGATTGCAGCTGTAAATAATAATTTTTTCATAATAGATTTATTTTTAAATTTGAGTCCGCAAATATACCATGTACTTTAAGATTCGCCAAGATAATTTATACTTTTTAACAATTTTATTAACAAAACAATAGCCACTTTATTCATTGTCAATTATTTAAAAATAATCCTTCAAAAAATAAATCATAACATAAATAAAATGCCTATTTTACTGCTATGAAATGGCAACAAGCACTTTTAGATTATAAAATGTATTTGAAGATAGAACGCGGTTTATCCCAAAATTCTATCGATAATTATGTCTTAGATGTTAATAAGTTATTAACATACTTAGAGAATCATAAAATACAGGAATCTCCATTAGGTATTACTTCCGAAATTATTCAACAATTTATCTATGAAATAGCAAAAGAAGTGAATGCAAGATCACAATCTAGAATCATTTCTGGGTTGCGAAGTTTTTTCAATTACTTAGTTTTTGAAGATTATATTAAAACCAATCCGTTAGAACTTATAGAATCTCCTAAAATAGGAAGAAAACTTCCAGATACATTATCGGAGAAAGATATAAACTCGTTAATACAAGCGATTGATCTTAGCACACCGCAAGGCGAAAGAAATCGCGCCATATTAGAAACACTTTATAGTTGCGGATTGCGAGTTAGTGAGCTTGTTGGTTTAAAAATTTCAGATTTGTTCTTTGATGAAGGTTTTATTAAAGTCACCGGAAAAGGAGATAAACAACGTTTTGTTCCCATTGTACGCGAAACACAGAAGATAATTAATCTCTACAAAAACCAAGTACGAGTGCATTCGCCAGTAAAACCCGAATTTCAAGATATTTTATTTTTAAATAGAAGAGGAAAACAGCTCACAAGAGCTATGATTTTTACAATTATTAAACAACTAGCAGTAAAAATTGACTTAAATAAAAACATATCTCCACATACTTTTAGGCATTCTTTTGCCACGCACTTACTAGAAAACGGTGCAGATTTAAGAGCAATACAACTCATGTTAGGTCATGAGAGCATTACCACTACTGAGATTTATATGCATGTAGATAAAAGCCACCTCAAAGACGTAATGAATACGTATCACCCTAGAAATGAGAGTTTTTAATCGATAAAAATTTGTTTTTAATCGATGTTTTATTATATTTGAACAGACTTATGTAAGTTGTAACTGACTTAAATATTTTTTAAGAAGATCCCTAAAACTTTTTTAAATACTATATATATATGTATGCTATAAATCAGGGGTTTATTGAAAATAATGCTTTGAAAATCTTAAACGATACAAAGTGGAAACTTGCGCTCGAATATACCAAAATTGGTTTTTGGGAATTTGATTTAGATACTAACCAAGTTTTCTTCTCCAATCAATCTAAAAAAATACTTGGCTTAGAAGATGATGAGGCTTTTGGCTCTAATAAAAACGACTGGAATGATCGTGTGCATCCTGACGACAGAAAAAAATATTTTCAAGACTTTCAAGACCATCTTACCGGACGGAAACCAATTTATGAAAATGAGCATAGAGTAAAATGTTCGGATGAAAGTTATAAATGGATTTTAGATAGAGGTAAAATAGTAGAATTTACGGCAGATGGCAAAGCAAAACGAATTATTGGTACACACACAGAAATAACCAATCAAAAAGTAGCAGAAAATAAAGTCATTGAATCCTTAAATATAGCAACAGAGCAAAACAATAAGCTAAAGAATTTTGCACATATAGTTACACATAACTTAAAACAACATGTTGGTAATTTTGAAAGTTTACTCGATTTTCATGAAGAAGCAGAAACGCTTGAAGAGAAAGAAGAGTTAATGCAACATTTAAAAACACTTTCGACTTCGCTTACCAAAACAATAAACAATTTAAATCAAGTAGTATCTGTACAAGCCAATAATAACAAAAAAACAGAACGTATTTATGTTGCTCAAGAAATCAATAACGTTTTAAAATCCTTAGATTTTGTTATTAACGAAAGCCACACTACAGTAATTAATAACATAAATGAAAAATATTTTATTTATTACAACCTCTCCTATTTTGAAAGCGTAATTCAAAATCTGCTTACCAATGCTATTAAGTATAAACATAAAGACAGAAATCCTATAATTCATATAGATTACGCCTTTAGACAGGACGCAATTGATTTGATTATTTCAGATAATGGTAGAGGCGTCGATTTAGATAAGTTTGGTAAAGATATTTTTGGTTTATACAAAACCTTTCATCATAATGACGATGCTGAAGGTGTTGGGTTGTATCTTATAAAAAATCAAATAGAATCTTTTGGTGGTAAAATTTCTGTAAAAAGTAAGGTAAATACTGGAACTACTTTTACAATTACCGTAACAAATAGATCGAAAATTTAATCTTTCCAAATTAAAAACGTTTCAATTTTTTATTAAATAAATTGTTAAAAACGTTCATTTTTTTTAAATTAAATAATAATTATGTATTTTGCCGTTTAAATAAGCATTTAAACGTGTTTGTTTTGTTTTTCGGATTAAATAAAGTAAGAATAATTAAAAGAACTTTACTTTTGTGGTCCCCGAAGCTAATTAAATACCTACAATGAACAACGCAAATAGTTTAAACCCTACCGTTTCCGACAAAGAAGATGATTATCAACCATTAGATATTAAAGAACAAGTTTTAAAATTCACTTTAGAAAACTCAAATATTGGAACATGGGATTATAATGCAAAAACACAACTCGTTTTCTATTCTAAAGAATCTAAAAGTATTTTAGGTTTTGAAGAGCACGAAATTGGAACTACTGCCCAAGAATGGAACGATCGTGTTCATCCGGAAGACAAAGCACATTATTTTCAAGACTTTAACAATCATCTCATTGGTATAAATCCCGACTATGTGAACGAACATCGCATAAAATGTAAAGACGGTTCTTATAAATGGATTTTAGATAGAGGGCGCATTATTGAGCGTGATATTCATGGTAAACCTACTCGAATTATTGGTACTCACACAGATATTAGTGAACGCAAAGAACAAGAAGAAAAACTATTAAAGAATCAAAAAATTATACAAAATCAAAATAATAGGCTTAGAAATTTCGCACTTATAGTAACACACAATCTGAAATCGCATACCGCAAATTTTCATAGTTTATTAAGTTTTTATGAGGATGCAGAAGATAAAAATGAGAAAACCGAGATTATTAATCATCTTAAAACAGTAAATAATTCGTTAACAAAAACGATTAGCAACCTAAACAAGATTGTTACCACACAAGAATCTAAAGACAAAAACTTACAATCCATTAACGTAAACAAGTATGTTATTAATGCCATTAAGTTTTTAGAAACTAAAATAACAGAAACTAAATTCACTGTTAATAATGATATAGACCCGGATTTATTTATAGATTATAATCCTGCTTATTTTGAAAGTATCTTACAAAACTTACTTTCCAATACTATTAAGTATAAACATCCTAACAGAACACCCATTATAAATATTAAATCTGTAGTTACTCCAGAACAAATCATCCTTTCCATTAACGATAATGGTTTAGGTATTGATTTAAATAAGTACGGAAATCATATTTTTGAACTATACAAAACGTTTCATAACAATCCAAATGCCGAAGGTGTTGGGCTTTATCTTACCAAGAGCCAGATTGAAGCTTTTGATGGCACCATAGAAGTAGAAAGTACGGTAAACGTTGGATCTACTTTTACCATAAAATATCCAAACAAAAAAGTCTAGCGAATAGCTAGACTTTTTTCTTATTTTAAATACAATCTCTTTTTACTTCGCAATATTTACCGCTCTAGTTTCACGTATAACAGTAACCTTTACTTGACCAGGATATGTCATATCTGTTTGTATTTTTTGCGATATATTAAACGATAAGTCTGCTGCATTTTGATCCGATACTTTTTCGCTTTCTACAATTACTCTTAGTTCACGTCCAGCTTGAATGGCATAGGCCTTCTTCACACCTTGGAAACCAAAGGCAATATCCTCTAAATCTTTTAAACGTTGTATATAACTATCTAATACTTGTCTTCTAGCTCCTGGTCTTGCTCCTGAAATAGCATCACATACTTGAATAATAGGAGAAAGTAATGAAGTCATTTCAATTTCATCGTGATGCGCACCAATAGCATTACAAACATCGTCTTTTTCACCAAATTTTTCTGCCCATTGCATACCAAGAATAGCGTGTGGCGTTTCCATATCTGCTTCTGCATCTGGCACTTTACCAATATCATGCAATAACCCTGCACGTTTTGCCAGTTTAGGGTTCAAGCCTAATTCTGCAGCCATGACACCACAAAGCTTAGCAACTTCACGCGAGTGTTGCAGTAAATTTTGTCCGTAAGAAGAACGATATTTCATTCTACCCACCATTTTAATTAACTCTGGATGTAAGTTATGAATACCTAAATCTATAACGGTACGTTTACCAACCTCAATGATTTCTTGTTCTATTTGTTTTTGCGTTTTCTTTACTACTTCTTCAATTCTAGCAGGATGAATACGTCCGTCTGTAACCAATTTATGTAAAGATAAACGAGCAACTTCACGTCTAACAGAATCAAAACAAGATAATATAATAGCTTCTGGAGTATCATCTACAATAATCTCTACTCCTGTTGCTGCTTCAATAGCGCGAATATTTCTTCCTTCTCGACCAATGATACGTCCTTTAACGTCATCAGATTCTATATTAAAAACAGATACACAGTTATCTACTGCTTCTTCTGTACCAATACGTTGAATGGTATTAATAATAACTTTCTTAGCTTCTTGCTGTGCGGTCATTTTAGCCTCTTCCAATGTACTTTGTATAAAAGCCATTGCATCATTTTTAGCTTCCCCTTTTAAAGATTCTACTAACTGCTCTTTCGCTTCTTCGGCAGAAAGACTAGAAATTACTTCTAATTGTTGTATTTGACTTTTGTGTAACCTATCCACTTCTTCTTGCTTTTTTTCAATAATATCCAGCCTATGGTTATAGTCTTTTATTTTAGCATCGGCTTCCGCGTTTGATTTTTTACTTTTAGAAAGCTCACTCGATATTTGAGATTCTTTATCACGAATACGTTTCTCTGTTTCCGCCATTTTCTTATCGCGAGATAAGATTACTTTTTCGTGCTCTGATTTTAATTCAATAAACTTTTCTTTAGCCTGAAGAATTTTATCTTTCTTTATAGACTCACCTTCACTATTTGCTTCTTTTAGAATAGAAGCTGCAGATTTTTTAGCGCCTTTAATTAATTTTGATGCATTACTTTTTTCTAATGCTTTAGCTATAATGTATCCTATAATTACACCTATTACAATGCCTATTATTGCTAATACAATTGGGTTTTCCATGTTTAGTTAATTAGTATTTATTATATAAAAAAGCCTACATCAATTTATGGTTTTGTATAAACTCCTTAAAAACAAGTTTAGGGCTAACAAGTTGATCAAGTATCTACTCGAGGTAGCTCGCTTTTACAACTTCAACTCACCCTTTTTAAAGAATTAACGTTGAGTTTATCAAAAAAAATAATCAATGCAGGCAGTAACCTTTATTTTATTTAAAAGAACGAATTATAAATTTAAATGTTCCTGTAGTAAGTTATTTAAAGCGTTAAGCTTTTCTTCTACATGTTCGTTAACATTCTCTTTATCTATAGTTTTTTGTTCTGTTTGTGATGCCAATTGTAATGCGCACATGGCTAATACATCTTGCTTATCTCGAACAGAATAACTTTGCTCAAACTGGGTAATCATAGCTTCAATGTTCTTGGCTGCTTTACGTAAACCTTCTTCCTGACTAGGGTTGATGGTTAAAGGATATACTCTATTAGCTATAGATAGCTTTATTTTAAGCTGTTCTGCCATTTCACTATGTGTCATTATTCAGAAAGTTGTGCGATACAATGATCGATCTCTCTAATTAATGTATTTATTTTAAGCTTAGTTTCTCTTTTATTATTATCACTGCCAAGCAAAGAATTCGCCATTTTGAGTGCTTCATATTTTTCTTGCCAAACAACAATGCGCTGTTTTTCTTGTAGAAGCTCTTGATTAGATACTTGTAAATCTTGCTCTAGTTTTATATTAGCTTGCTTTAAAACTTCTTGTTTATGCAATACTTTGCTAATTTTATTTTCTAAAGCATCTACAATATCTTCAATATGACTCATTTACAAATTCAATACTTATCTCACAAAGTTAACATACCTGACGCTAATTAGCAATTGTTTTTTATAATTAAATTAAAAAATATTTAAACACACTAAATATCAATACAATGGCGTAGTATTTGTTATAATCCTTGCTTATAAAATTCAATTTCTTATATTTATAGAAAATTTTCTATAAAGTTTTTAATGAATATATTCTTAGTTTTTGGTTATGCTCATTTCAATTTAATACTTTCGCAATACAATATATTTTATGAGAATTCTACTTATTTTATTTCTAGCTTGCCCCTTTATATCTAATGCACAAAGCGTTTATCCTACCGATTATTTTAGATCTCCTCTAGACATTACTTTGGTTGCCGCCGGTACTTTTGGTGAATTACGATCCAACCATTTTCATTCTGGAATGGATTTAAAAACACAACAGCGTGAAGGTTTAAAGGTATACGGTACCGCAAGTGGCTATATTAGTAGAATTAAAGTTTCTCATTTTGGCTACGGAAAAGCATTATATGTTACGCATCCTAATGGATACACTACTGTTTACGGACATTTACAAAGCTTTTCAAAAGAGATTGAAGCGTATGTAAAAAAACGCCAATACGAAGAGGAATCCTTTGAAATTCAACTATTTCCAAATCCAGAAGAACTACTTGTAGAAAAAGGAGAAGTCATTGCGTATTCAGGAAATACTGGTGGTTCTGGCGGACCTCATTTGCATTACGAAATTAGAGATAACGAAGAAAGACCTATAAATCCTTTACTTTTCGGATTAGATATAAAAGACAGCACCAAGCCAATTATTACAGAAGTATATGCCTACCCAATTGGTGAAGATGCACATGTAAACAAATCCAAAATAAAACAAAAGCTTCGATTAATAGATAATAAAGATGGTACATATTCCGTTGAAAACTTAGAAGCTTATGGAAAAATCGGTTTTGCTATCGCAACTATAGATAGACAGGATTTGGCTGCCAATAAAAACGGCGTCTATAATATTCAAACAAGATATAATGGTGATTTATGTTTTGAGTTAGATTTTAAGCGTTTTTCGTTTAGCGAAACCAAACATTTAAATCGTTTAATAGATTATGATCTATATAAAACAAAAAAACAAAGAGTTCAAAAGTTATTTATAGAAGAAAACAACCCATTAAGTATGTACAATAACTCCTCCAATGATGGCTATATTGAGATAGAAGACAGCACTTCTTCGGTGTATAAAGTGCGTGTTTCCGATATTGAAGATAATGATGTTTGGCTTCAAATAAATATTAAAGGTTTAAAAACAAATGACGTTTTACCTATGGAAGACACTACTACGCCATTTTATATTTATGCTAGTCAAGAGGAAGTTTTAAACGAAGGCCGCGTTAAAGTAAACATTGGAAGTAATACTTTTTATGATGATTTTTTTATCGACTTTAAGGTCACAAAAGATACATTAAGATTACATGAAGATATCATTCCTGCAAAAAGGAATTTCGACATTAGTTATGATTTAAGTGGTTATAAAACTGAAGATGCTAGTAAAGTATATATTGCAAGATTGGTTGGTTGGAATGATTATCCGCTGTATTCCAACACAAAAAGGAAAGGAAGCATTTTAACTACTAGCACAAAAACATTGGGTAAGTATGCGCTGGCTACAGATACCATTGCGCCGACGATAACACCAAAAAACTTTTCCAAAGGAAAATGGCTAAGCAAGTACCGATTCCTAAAAATTAAAATTGAAGATAAAGGTTCTGGAATATCTAATTACAGAGCTACTTTAAATGGAAAATGGATTTTAACCGAGTACGATTATAAAACAAAAACATTAACTTACGACTTTAACGATGGCGTTTCCACGGAAACAAAAAATAATTTAAAGCTAATTGTTACAGATAATGTTGGAAATAATTCTACATTTGAAACTATGTTTTACCGAAAATAAAAACGAACTATCTTGAATACTAAATTTCAATTCCTATCTTCTCTATTTATTCTTCTACCTTTTTTTATGTTTGCCCAAACAGGAACATTAAGAGGTGTCATTCTAGATGAATTTAACAAACCAGTAGACAACGTAAATATTAAAGCGGACGACACTGGAACCACAACAAATGCCAATGGTTTTTTTATTTTAAAAATACCTGCTAACCAAGATGTAACAGTAACCTTTACGCACATTTCATTAAAAAAGACAGTAGTTACTTTTAACTTGAAAAATGGGGAAGAAATAGAATTCAATCCGGTAATGCAAACCAATATTGAGCAAATTGCAACGGTTGTTATTTCGGGAAGAAAAAGAAAAGATGTTCAAGGTGTTATTACTCTAAAACCGGCAACCATTAGAAGAATTCCGGGTGCAAATGCAGGAGTAGAAAATTTATTAAAAACACTTCCGGGTGTAAATAGTAACAACGAATTAAGCACACAATACTCCGTTCGTGGTGGTAATTATGACGAAAATCTGGTATATGTAAATGGTATTGAAGTATACAGACCGTTTTTAATTCGCTCCGGACAACAAGAAGGTTTAAGTTTTGTAAATACCGATTTAGTACAGAATGTAGATTTTTCTGCTGGAGGATTTCAAGCCAAATATGGGGATAAACTTTCTTCTGTTTTAGATATTACTTACAGAAAGCCAACCGATTTTGGTATCGCAGCAGATTTAAGCTTACTTGGTGGAAGCATCGCTATAGAAGCCGCAAGTAATGATAATAAATTAACAGGAATTGTTGGTGTACGTTACAGAGATAATAGCTTACTAGTAAATGCTAAAGAAACAGAAACCAATTACGATCCTAAATTTTTAGACGTGCAATCTTTCGTTACTTATAATTTTACAGATAAATTTAGCTTAAGCTTTTTAGGAAACGCTTCTATTAACAAATACAACTACGAGCCACAAACCAGACAAACCAATTTTGGAACCTTAACAGATCCTATCGCACTACTTGTTTTTTATGAAGGACAAGAAAAAGATGCATACCAAACACTTTTTGGTGCATTACAAGGAACTTACAAAGTAAATGACGATTTAAACTTAAGTTTAGTAGCTTCGACATATCACACTACAGAAGAAGAGTATTTTGATATTCTTGCACAATACCGCCTTGGAGAAGTAAACACCAATATTGGTGACGAAGATTTAGGAGAAGTAGAATTTAGTGAAGGTATTGGCGGACAATTAAATCATGGTAGAAATGATTTAGATGCACTTATTACAACTATTGAGCATAAAGGAGATTACGAAATTAACGACAACAATTTCGAATGGTCCGTAAAATATACCAACGAAGATATTAGAGATCGATTAGTAGAATGGGAAGTTGTAGATTCTGCAGGATTTACTATTAATCCGCCAAATCTAGATGATTTCAATAACCAACCATATCAACCAAATGAAGGTCCTATTACGGCCTACCAAAACGTTAGAGCAAATAACAATACTTCTATAGATAGAATACAAGCGTATTTACAATGGAGTAGACGTTTCGCCGTTGGTGAAAGTGAACTTTGGGTAAATGCCGGAGCAAGAATGCACAATTGGAATGTAGAAGGAGACGGCATTGCTAGTTCTTCACAAACCGTTTTTAGTCCGAGAGCACAAATAGCCATAAAACCGAATTGGAAAAAAGACATGCTATTTAGATTTGGAACTGGTTTTTACTACCAACCTCCTTTTTATAGAGAATTACGCGATCAAAACGGAGAAGTACAACCCAATGTAAAAGCACAGCAATCTATTCATTTTGTCTTAGGAAATGATTACAGTTTTAAAATGTGGGACAGACCATTTAAACTTACTAGTGAAGCCTATTACAAAAAGATAAACGATGTAAATCCGTATACCGTAGAAAACGTAAGAATACGTTATGCTGCCGATAACAATGCGGAAGCATATGCCTATGGTTTAGACCTACGATTAAACGGTGAGTTTGTTCCTGGAACAGAATCTTGGTTTAGTTTTGGTTATTTAAAAACCGAAGAAAATATTGATGGCCGTGGCTATATTGCAAGACCAACAGACCAACGTTTAAAATTTGCGGCATTATTTCAAGATTATGTACCAACCATGCCAAACTTAAAAATGTATTTAAACTTAGTATATAACACCGGACTTCCTGGTGGTTCACCAAGTTATGCAGATCCTTATGTATATCAAAATCGCTTACCAGATTATAAACGTGCAGATTTAGGTGTGCAATATGTACTTGTAGACGACAAAAAGCAGTTTGATTCTGGCTGGAAAAAACCATTTAAAGAACTTGCTTTAGGTATCGAAATATTTAATATTTTTGATGTACAAAACTCTATTACAAATACTTGGGTTAGAGATGTATATAGCAAACGCCAATATGCAATACCAAACTACTTGACGCCAAGAGTTTTTAATGTGAGACTAAATATGAAGTTTTAAAAAATTTAACATATTTTTTTAATATCGAATTAAAAACAGTAGTAATTTTGCCTTCATGAAACAGATGTTTAGAAATATAATGGCGTTAAGCCTGCTGCTTGCTTATAGTTTAAGCATCAGTATTTCTATGCAAAATCTTGTCATAGATGTTGTTTCAGATAGCAGTAAGCAACATCAAGTTGCGCATAACCATTCCGATTCTAAAACACCGGTGCTTTCTGTATTTCCAGATTTAGAACCACTTGCAGATATTGCTAGTTCTAGTACTTTTAATTTTCAATCTGAAAAATTAAAAGCACAGTTTCTACTTTTTAAGTATGCCGAAAACTACACGGTAACCAAAGACAAACAATACGTGTATCGTAGTGTGAACATCCATCCTGGTCTAACTATAGATGCACTACTCTACCCTTTCCATACCTTTTCATAACCATTATTTTTTTATTTACCCGAATTACTAATGCAACAAAACAGCATTAGTTGTCACCTTTTTATATCCTTGGTTTTTAGCCAAGACGTACACTATATATACAAAATAAAAAAAAATAAAATTATGGAATCAACAAGCACCATTATCGGAGTTATAATTACCCTTATAGTAATATTACCAATCCTATTCATACAAAGATCACAAATTAGTAAAAAGAAAAAATCTAAAAAAGGTTTTATAGACGAAGCACAAAAAAACAATTTAAAGGTAACCGAACCTGATTTTTGGGGATCGTACTACGCGCTTGCAATTGACGAAAACCAGAACAAACTAATCTATTCTAAAATAATTGATGAAGAACATAACACGATTATTATAGATGTCGAAGAAATAGCTTCTTGTGAAATTGTTAGAACCAACAGAACTTTTAAAAGCAATAAAGTTTTTAAAACGGAAACAGATAAAATCGATTTGGTTATTGGTTTTAAAAATTCGAATAAAGCAAAAGAAGTATTAGAGTTTTACAATGTAGATGTAAACATTGAAATGACAAATGAAGTTCCGCTTCTAGATAAATGGGAATCTAAAATTAAAAGCAGCATACATAGAAAAGAACAAGCTGCTTAAGTGTTGATTAATTGAAATAAAAAACCTTCAGAGAAATAATTTCTGAAGGTTTTTTTATGTTTTATCGTATTTGCTTTTAGCTCTTTAATTGGACTAAAAAAGTTAGATCTTACTTTAGTGAAATCCGGAAGGTTTGTCTAAAAATAAACGAAGCGCATTTTACGAAGCTTCATTATTTTATTTATACAAACTCTTTTAAAACACCAACCGCATAATCAATCTCTTCTTTGGTGTTGTATTTACAAAAAGAAAAACGAATAGATGGCTTTTGCATATCTTCTTCATCTAAGATTTGCGCTAAAACGTGCGAACCTTTCCCGCTTCCACTTTGACAAGCAGATCCTTTAGAGCAAGCAATTCCTTTTAAATCCATTTGAAACTGCAAGGTCAATGCTTTTTCTACACTCATTGGCAAACATACATTTATTAAAGTATAAGTGCTTTTTACTTGATCTTCACAGTTTCCATTATATTTTACTCCTGGAATAGCCTTTTTAAGTACTACTTTAAAATAATCTTTTAAATCTTGCACATAAGCACGCTCTTCATCTAGATTTTGATATGCTAGTTTAAAAGCGGTTTCTAAACCTTTTATAGCATGCACAGGTTCTGTTCCTGCTCGGTAACCACGTTCTTGAGATCCTCCAAAAATAAGTGGCTTAAAATTGCTGTTTTTACGTATGTAAGCAAAACCAATTCCTTTTGGTCCGTGAAATTTATGTGCCGCAGCGGTCATAAAATCAATAGGAGTTTCTTGTACATTCCATTCAAAATGACCAATAGATTGTACGGTATCACTATGAAAAAGGGCATTATTGGTTTGGCATAATGCAGCAACTTTATCTATATCCAGAATATTACCAATTTCATTATTAACATGCATTAAACTTACCAATTTACGCTCATCATTAGCAGATAGTAATCTTTCTAAATCTTCGTAATCTGGAGTACCACAATGTTGTAATTTTACATACTCCACCGTAACGTTATATTCATTTCTTAGTTCTTCCACCGTATGCAAAACGGCATGATGTTCTATTGGAGAAGTAATAATAGTAGTTACATTTCCATCTCTAACCGCACAACGTAAAATCATGTTATCTGCTTCTGTACCTCCAGAAGTAAAAATAATTTCCTGAGGTAATGCATGCAATTGCTTTGCAATGGTTTTTCTTGCTGTTTCTATAATAGCTTTTGAAGAACGTCCAAATGCGTGTGTTGACGATGGATTACCATAGTGTGTAGCAAGAACATCTTGCATATCTTTAATAACTTCATCACGTACTTGTGTGGTTGCAGCACTATCAAAATAAACAGTTTTCATAAATAAGAATTGATTGTTAGAAGCTACAAAAATAGAGGAATTAAAATTATTAACAAGAAGCATCGTTATAAGTTTAACAATTCTATTATTTTTGTTCAAAAATTGCACTATTATGAAAAAGTTACTTTATGTTTTTTTATCTGTTTTTACATTTATTTCTTGTGACGATGGAGATATAATTACGGAAGAATTAGATTTTGAAGATACTTTTTCCGCTTGCGGCGAATTGGTGTTTTATAAAATAAAAGAAGATCCAGCAGAATCGCTTTCACTAAGAATCACTTCTGTATCAAAAACATTAGATAGTTTAATTGCTACAGATGATAATGGCGTATTATATCTTACAGAAGAAGTCTATGCCATTAACGGAACTTCAAACTTTTTTAACTACAGAAGATACAACACAACACCTGCCGATTTCTTTTGTAACGATGTACCTCCTTCTAATATAACGATTACCAATGATGAAGAAAGCACCACTGGAACGGCAACAGTTTATATTTCTTTAGTTGAAGATGATAATGATGGTATTCCTGCAGAAATGGAAGATATAAATGGTAATGGAGATCTTACGGATGATGATAGTGATGGAGATGGTATACCAGATTATTTAGATGAAGATGATGATGGCGATAACGTACTTACACGACTAGAAATTGATACAGCGGATGCCGATGGAGATGACGACCCTACAACCAACCCTATAGATACAGATGGTGATGGCATACCAAATTATTTAGATACAGATGATGATGGAGATGGTGTAGAAACTATAGATGAAGAAAACGATTCGCAAGACGAAGATCCTTCCAACGATTTTACAAGTACCAATCCGGCTATTACCGTTGCCGATTATTTAAACGATGCTGTTTCTAATACGGTTGCAGCAACCGCGTATAAAGATCACGATATACAACAAGTTTTTAAAATCACCATAGAATTAAGAAGTATAGAACTACCTTCTATTACGTATGACTTTTTAGACTTTGGAACTTTGGAAGACACTAGTTTAACCACAGAAAGAACGGTAGAAGATATACCTTTCCCTTAAGAGTTGCTGTTTTGGTAGATGTAAACTTCTGTAGCTCCTAAACCATATTTTTGGTAATTAGCTTCATAATATTTCACATTATATCTACCAAAAAGATATGCTAATTCCATTTTTAGCACGCCTTCACCTACGCCATGAATAAAAACCATTTTTTGCATGCGTTTATGTATAGCAAATTCTAACTGTCTTTTTGCTGTATCTAGCTGTAAATTTAACATGTCGTGGTTTGACATTCCTCTAGAAGAATTTGTTAAATGATGAATATGTAAGTCCACTTCAAAAGTAGCTTCGTAACGCTCTTTGGGCTTTTTAGTTACTTGTTTTCTTTTCTTCGATTCTTTTTCTGAAACTACATTTTGAAAAGAACTATTCTTAAAAACATTTTGATTTAAAGGATTCGATTTTTCTTGCTTTATGAGTTCCTTATTATTAAAATCTAACTCAAAACCATCTTCGGTTAAAATAGTTATAACCCCATTAGATATTCTGGTTATTTCACCAGATAAATCATCATCTAAAACAAACACAAAATCACCAACTTTAAAACTCATCTTTTTCTTCTTCCTCTTTTTTATCTGGTATGGTACTATAAATCCTATACAAACCAAACATTAAAACTACAATTCCTAATACTAAAACCAAGGTGTTTTGTTTCGCTTCCGCTTGTGCATAAACAGCTACAAAACAGCCAATTAAAATCAATATATAACTTAAATATTTAGATAAAAACATATAATAAACGATGCATTAATACTTTTGGTCGAAAATAACCAATATAAACCACATCTCTAATGATTTTTAACTAGATTTAGTAGAAGAACCCAAAAAAACAACTGTATCATGAAAACAAACACAAGTTCCATACAGTTCCAAATCTTATTTTTTTGCCTACTATCTACCTTTACAATAACTGCACAAGTTGGTATTGGTACCACTACGCCAACCGCGCAACTAACCGTCATGGAAGATGGCGTTTTTAATGAGAGTGGTGGTAATCATGATTTTCGAATTGAAAGTAATAATAAAACGAATATGTTTTTAGTAGATGGTACAAATGACCATGTATTAATTAATACATCAACACATATTAATGGTGACATATTTACTGTTCGAGCTACAACTACTCAGAATGGAGTAAATCCTTGGTCAATAAACAGCTATAATGATTTCACAGATGGAGGTGCTGGTTTTTTTCATAACACTATAGGAACAAATGGATTCAATGCAATAGAGGGCATAACCAGTTATTTTGGGAACGCTAGTATTGTTTCTGGTGTTTTTGGATTAGCGATTAGCACAAATGGTAATCAGGCAGGCATCGGAGTTAGAGGGCATTCTA
Source organism: uncultured Flavobacteriaceae bacterium (assembly GCA_947502495.1). Taxonomy (GTDB): domain Bacteria; phylum Bacteroidota; class Bacteroidia; order Flavobacteriales; family Flavobacteriaceae; genus Oceanihabitans. The sequence continues at coordinate 53,480 of CANNAC010000012.1, forward strand.
ATAATTCGGATGGAATGGGAGTTAGAGGTACCATTCCAACTACTGGCACTTGGTTAGGTTTTGGTGGGTATTTTACCGGTGGACTTGGCTATGGAAATGGTATATATAATATATCTGATGCTAGAACCAAAAAAGATATAACAAGAATCGAAAGCGCCTTATCTAAAATACTTCAGATTAATGGCCATGAATACAAATATGATTTTGAAAAGCACAATAGCGATGCAAAAAACAACGATAAGATTCATTACGGTTTTATGGCACAAAACGTAAAAGAATTTCTACCGCATGCAGTTGCGCAAAAGAATGTACAATTTGATGATGATTTTCAAACTAGTAGAAATGGAAATAAAGAAAATACTAAAATAAAGAAATTTGATGTGGTAGATTATACCGCAATAATCCCAGTAGCTGTGGAAGCAATAAAAGAGCAACAAGAAATCATTGAAGCTCAGAACAATAAAATTGCGATACTTGAAAATAAAATGTCTATTTTAGAAAATAAATTAAATACTTTAATAGAAGAACAAGATTAAAGTATTTAATTCGTTTTTGTTAATCCATTAAAAATAAATCATATCCCTCATGAAATATTTATATACACTAGCCCTATTTGCTACTTGTAGCTTAACTTTTGCGCAATCCGATTTATACGTTAGTAACGGAAGTTATGTGTATGTAGATGGCACTTCTTTTGCAAGTGGACCCAATGTGGCACCACTTTACGTAACCGATGACGTTAACTTAAACACAAACGGCCATATTTATCTTCGTAATGACGCACAATTATTACAAAGTAATGCAACTACAACAAGTACAAATACTGGAGCAGGACAACTTAGCGTGCAACAAACTGGTAATTCTAATACGTATATGTATAATTATTGGGCTTCTCCTGTAGGACAGAATAGTGGCACTGCTGGCAATACGGCTTTAAGACCAAATAATAATTTTTATCGAGAAACTGGAGCGCCAATCACGAGTACAAATTATGGTTTTGTTTCTGGTTATGATGGTACTGCTACACAAATTTCTAGTTATTGGCTATACTCTTTTACTGGCTTACCAACGACTACAAACGCTTATGAAGATTGGATTGGATTAGGAGGTGGTGCCCTACCTGTTGGTGGAGATCCCAATGGAACACTAGCAGCTGGTTATGGTTTTAGTATGAAAGGAAACCCAAGTGGTGCGCAAAAATATGATTTTAGAGGAAGACCAAATAATGGGGATATAACAGTTACATTAAACCCAAATAGAGAAACTCTAGTTGGTAATCCGTATCCTTCTGCACTAGATGCTTATTATTTTTTGCATGATTCTCAAAATATAACAAACACAACTGGAGCAATAAAATATTGGGAACAACAACCGGGAGCAACATCCCATGTTTTATCTAATTATGTTGGTGGCTATGGTATATACACTATTGCAACAGTAAATGATAATGGTACGCCTGCAGACCTTACAGATGACACAGTTACGGACTCCTTTGTTCCTGCCTCTTTTAGAATGTATTTATTAGATGGTACTGTAGCTGGTACTCCTCCTATAGCGAATGCAGCTCCAAAAACAGGAAGACGATATATACCTGTCGGACAAGGATTTATGATGGAAGGTACCGCTAGTGCAACTAACGTAATTTTTTCAAATTCACATCGCGTATTTTATAAACAATCTGGTGCAGATAGTGAATTTTTTAAAACGTCTTCAACAAAAGAACTAACAGATATCAATACTATACCAGAAGCTAGATATACTGAAGATGGTTATAACATAGTCCCTGAAGATTTTAAACGTTTTAGAATTAATGTAGGTTTTGATAATAATGGAAATGACTCCTACACACGTCAATTATTAATGAATTTTCACCATACCGCAACAGCTGGTTTTGATTATGGATTAGAAGCACAAATAGCAGAACAAGTAAGTTCGGATGCGAATTGGATTCTTGATGGAACTCCTTATGCTATTCAAGCATTTGATTATAATGAAGCATTAAAAATTCCTTTGCTAGTAAAGGTAAATAATCAACAATTAGTGCGATTTGGTATTTATGACATTCAAAACTTTGCTTCCAGTCAGCCAATATTTATTCATGACATGGAAAACAATCTATTTATTAATTTACAAGATCAAGCATACGAAATCACATTAGAACCAGGAAACTATACCGATCGATTTGAAATAGTCTTTCAAGATCACAGCCTTTCTACAGAAGAATTTAATGATGCAGACTTCTTTATAATGCAAAATAATAGCACATCACAACTAACGATTTTAAACCCTAATCAATTAGAGGTGAAAACGGTTTCGTTGTTTGATGTTTCCGGAAAAAGAATACTTAACGAAAACAGCCTATCTGTTCAAGATAGATATACATTCTCCACTAAAAATTTAAGTGAAGGTGTTTATGTCACTAAAGTTACGTTTGCTAATCAAACAACGACAAGTAAAAAAGTAATTGTTTCGCAAAAAAAATAGACACACTAAACATATAAACTAAAAAGCCAACGGTACTCGTTGGCTTTTTTATACATTTGTAATTCAAAAAAAATGATTCTTATGTCTTCCTTTGAAGATTACATGCTTCCGTGTTTAAACAAAAAACTACTTGGTATAGAATGCCCGGGTTGTGGCATGCAGCGTTCTGTTTCTTTGATTTTTCAAGGAGATTTAACAGCAGCTTTTAAAATGTATCCTGCAATTTTTACATTAATTCTGCTTTTTGGTTTTGTACTAATTAATCATTTTAAGAATTTCAAATTCGCAAATAGAATAATCATTTCACTTGCCATTATTAATATTGTAATCATAATGGGAAGTTATATTTTAAAATTTTTATAACTAATCAAAAAACCAATGGAACAACAAAAACTACCAAACGCAACAATCGCTTTAGTCTTAGGAATTATCTCTTTTATAGCATGCTGCTGTAGCATGGGAATTGGCGGACTTCTTTTTTCTGGAATTGCTTTATTCCTATTAAATAAAGATGATGCTTTATATATGGAGAACCCTGAACTTTACTCTAATTATAGTCAAGTAAAAACTGCCAAAATAATTGCTCATATTGGACTTGCATTAGCAATTTTAAGCTTATTATATTCTGTATATCAAATATATAGTATAGGTGGTTGGGATGCGTATATGGAAAATGTTCAAAAAGTAATGGACGAGTGGCAACAACAAAACCAATAGAATAAATATATCTTCTCAAAAAGGAAGACGCATTTTATAAAACAAAAAAAGCGACCAATTGGTCGCTTTTTTTTATACTTATTTTTATAAAAAACTTATACTTCAAATTGCTTAAGTGTTTTTGTTATAATAGAAACACAATCTAGTAATTGCTCTTTAGTCATTACTAAAGGTGGTGCAAATCTAATAATGTTTCCATGTGTAGGTTTCGCTAGTAAACCATTATCGCGTAAAGCTATACAAATGTTCCAAGCAGTTTCGCTTTCTTCATCATCATTAATTAGAATAGCATTTAATAAACCTTTACCTCTTACGCCATTAACAATATTAGAGGTTTCAATAAATTTAGAAAGTTCTGCTCTAAATAATTCTCCTAAAACTTGTGCATTTTCCGCAAGGTTTTCGTCTTTAATCACTTGTAAAGCTGCCATACCGACTGCTGCTGCAACTGGGTTACCACCAAAGGTGCTTCCATGATTTCCAGGTTTAATAACATTCATAATGTTATCGTTTGCTAAAACAGCAGAAACAGGATATGCTCCACCACTTAATGCTTTACCAAGAATTAATATATCTGCTTTAATGTTTTCATGATCAATCGCTAACATTTTACCAGTTCTTGCAATTCCAGTTTGCACTTCATCTGCAATAAATAAAACGTTATACTTTTCACATAAAGCTTTCGCTTTTGTTAAATATCCTTCGGTTGGCACATATACTCCAGCTTCTCCTTGGATTGGTTCTACTAAAAATCCTGCAACATTGGTATTACTAGAAAGTACTTCTTCTAAAGCTTTAAGATTATCATATTCAATTTTAATAAATCCTTTTGTGTAAGGTCCAAAGTTTTTTCTAGCTACAGGATCGTTAGAAAACGAAATAATGGTAGTTGTTCTTCCGTGAAAGTTGTTTTCGCAAACTACAATTTCAGCTTCATTTTCATCAATACCTTTTACTTCATAAGCCCACTTTCTACAAAGTTTTAAAGCAGTTTCTACTGCTTCTGCACCTGTATTCATAGGTAACAACTTATCGTAGCCAAAGGTTTCGGTTGCATATTTTTCAAACGTTCCTAACATATCGTTATAAAACGCACGAGAAGTTAATGTAAGTGTTTGTGCTTGATTTACCATAGCACCTACAATTTTTGGATGACAATGTCCTTGGTTTACTGCAGAATAAGCTGAAAGGAAATCATAATATTTTTTTCCTTCTACATCCCAAACATACACACCTTCTCCTCTACTCAGTACTACTGGAAGTGGATGGTAATTGTGCGCGCCATACTTGTTTTCTAAATCCATCGCTTCTTGCGATGTTAATTGGTCTAAAACAGCCATTTTAAATAATTTTATTAGTGAATAAAAAAGCCATTCCTTATCTACCTTTATCCTTTCGAAGTATCGAAAATTCAGCGTGGGAAAGAAATCATCCCTAAAGACCTGCAAATTACTAAATATTAGTGTCGAATTAAATATCTTAGGTAGATATTTTTCCTGCCAATGAAGATACTTGAAGTTCTAAACGTTTTAATTCTCTAAGTAATGCATTCTTATCCATTTGCATCCAAGCAAAAACTTTAAGCATACTTACACCAATCATAAAAACAATACTACCCAATCCCCATTTTAATAACTCTTTGGTAGTATCCACACTAAAAAATTGTACTACGCAATAAATAAAGAATCCGAAAAACACTACAGTCATCATATTCATTAGTATTAATAACCATTTATTTTTCCCTTTAAACAACCCGAAAATCATTCCTAAAACACTTTGTTCTTCTAGTGTATCATAGAATTTTGCTTCTTCTTGTGTTAATGTGTCTTTTATTAATTTGTCTATTTCTTCCTTATTATTTTTCATAATTTCTATTTTTTAGTATTGTTTTTAATTTCTCTCTAGCATAAAACAGTCTAGATTTCGCTGTTCCTAAAGATATATTTATCGTTTTACTAATTTCTTTTAATGAATATTCTTCCACATAAAACAACTTAATAACCTGCTGCTGTTGTTCTGGTAAATCTTGAATGGCTAATAAAAGTTTCCTTTTTATAGCAGTATTATCCACATCTTCTTCTGCCATGGTATTCTGATCTTTTACAAATTCCTCCTGCTTAAATCGCTCGGTACTCTTTGTTCTTAAAACATCTAAAGATGTAGAATACACAATACGTAAGGCCCAACTGCCAAAACTACTAGTATCTTTCAAAGTATCTATTTTAGCAATAATGGTTTGCCAAGTATCTTGTGCAATATCTTTAGATAAATCGGCATCTTTAACAATCCAATATGCTTTTTTACAAAATGTAAGATGCCATCTTTTTACAAGCGTAGCCAAAGCTTTCTTTTCTCCAGACTGAAAAGCTTCTACCAATTTTGCATCTATATGTTTATCTGTTTTCAACTAGGTTTGTTTGGTTTGCAATGGTTTTCTTTTAAACGTGTTTCTTAAAAAATGTACCCAAATATTGTACTTCGGAAGTTTCTTCACATCCATAAAGTGATTTTCTACTTTATCAAAAGCCTCTTCCAATAAAGCATCATGCAGCCATCTAATTACAAAAAGCCATAAAACGGAAGCTTTTAAAGTTGCGGTATGCATTTTAATTTCATGCGTAATTTCTGTTTGATTTTCTGAAACAGCTTTTAAATACAAGGTATGGTTTCCTATAAAACCATCCGGTTTAGAAAACTTAAAGGTGATACTTTTTCCTTTTTCCAAAGCAATGATGCTATATCGAATAATACCATGTCCTCCTTTACTTCCAACTTTTACGCCATCCTTAAATCGCATTGCTGGCCAATTTTCAGAAGGCCAAATCAAATCTTTATCTGTTGCTAACGTATGAAATAGAAGCGATACGTTATCTATAGATTGCTGTAGCTTCCGCTTATGAATATTTATTACTCTCATACTCTAAAGACGATAAAAAAGTTAAAAGGTTCATTTTTTTTCCACGAAAGTGGTATTCTTTTAAAATAAACCCAAAATCTTTTAAAGATAATTCAAATTACATACATTTTATTTAACGTTATCATTGCAATATTTTAAACCTTATTTTTGGTATTTATATTGGTATCGTTTTTTGGCCTTGGTGGTATGAAGTTGTTGGAAAACAAATGAAAAAATATTTAGATAAACGGACTAACAAATAATCAAATCAACATAAATAGAAAAAACACCTTAATCGAGGTGCTTTTTTTATAATTTTGCATTCTAAAATAGAATAGATGCCAAAAAGAGAAAGAAACAAATTTGTTAAGAGAGGACAAATTATAGAAATAAAGATTGAAGATTATGCCTTTGGCGGAAAAGGAATTGGGCGTATTAGAAATGAACATGGAGAATTCGTAGTATTTGTACCGAATACATTACCTGGACAACTAGTAAAAGCACAGGTAAAAAAATCAAGTAAAAAGTACGCGGAATGTAAATTATTTGAGGTTTTAGAACCTTCAAGTGACGAAATGGAGATGCCTTTTCAGGAAATTGCAGGTGCGCCATACATTAAACTTCCTGTTGAAAAACAGCACAAATACAAAAAAGATAGTACGCTTCAATTATTTAAGCGTATTGGTAAAGTGGAAAATATTGAGGATCTATTTGATGAATTTATTACTTCCCCTAACGACTTCCATTATAGAAATAAGATGGAATATAGCTTCTCGGCTATTGGATACGATAGAGAAGAAAAAACCGATGTGGATGAATTTACATTAGGTTTTAAGAAACGAGGAACTTGGTGGTGTGGTGAAAACTTAGATAAAGATAGCGGATTATTCGACAAAGAATTTGAAGACCATCTTATCCAGATTAAAGCCTACTGTGAAGCAACAGGATTAGCACCTTGGCATGGGCCGAAAAGAGAAGGATTCTTCCGTTTTTTAGTGGTACGTAAATCCTATAAAACCAATGAACTTCTATTCAATTTAGTAACTACTTCTTACGATTTACCAAAATTTGACTTAACTAAGTTTGCGAACTTTTTAGTCGAATTATTTGGAGACAGAGTAGCTGGCCTTTTACATACTATTAATGATGAAACTGGAGATAGAACTATTGCAACTACAGGAAGCATCGATTTAGTTTACGGAAAAGATAAAATTATTGAAGAGCTTTTAGATTTAAACTTTGAGATTAGCATGAAAAGCTTTTTTCAAACGAATCCCAAATCCGCAGAGAGACTGTATACCAAAGTAGTGGATTATGCGTTAGAAAACAAAGACGCAATTGACAATACTATTGTAATGGATTTATTCTGTGGAACAGGAACCATTGGACAAATTATTGCTTCAAAATCTAAAAACACAAAAATAGTTGGTGTAGATATTGTTGCTTCAGCAATTGAAGACGCGAAGAAAAATGCCAAAAGAAATAACATTGAAGGTTTAACCTTTTTCGCTGCAGATGTTGGAAAATTTTTACTCGAACATCCAGAATATAAAGAAAAGATAAGAACTATAATTTTAGATCCGGCGCGTGCAGGAATAGCTCCTAAAACGCTTCGAAAAATTATTGATTTGAATGCAGATAGAATGGTTTATGTATCTTGTAACCCTGCAACACAAGCAAGAGATACCGAAACCTTGATGCAGGCAGGATATTACATTAAAAAAATAAGTTTAGTAGACCAGTTTCCACACACGGCACACGTAGAAACCGTTGTACTTTTAGAAAAACGTTAATTAGTATTGAAAAGATTACCGCTTTCGCGGAAAGTAAATATGAAAAAATTAAAATATATTGTAATCCCAATTCTCATTGCCTTTGTCGCTTTTTTAAGCTGTGAAAAAGATGATATATGTTCGGATGAAACTTCTACAACAGCTCGTTTATTTATAGAGTTCTATAATAGTTCTAATACTGAAAATTTAAAAAACGTAACAAAGTTTAGAGTACAAGGTGTTGGCAATGACGACGCTTTAAGTAGTTATAATATTGTTACTGCAAGCAGTGTATATTTACCTTTAAAAACCACAGAAAATACCACGCAGTTTAAATTGCATAATAATTATTCTATTAATGACAATGGAACACCAGATGACGATTCTGATGATTTTCCAAATGGAAACGAAGATATAATTACCATTTCGTATAATACAAAACTAGAATATGTATCCAAAGCATGTGGCTATAAAACTGTTTTTGAAAATGTTACTATTAGCGTTGTAGACGATGGAGACAAATGGATAAACAATATAGTATCTACAACAGATAACGAACCTATTAGCAATGAAGATGAAGCACACTTTTACCTTTTCCATTAATATTCTTGTCTTTTTCATGCTATTCTGTGTGTCTGCAAATGCACAAAACGATAGTATTGCTAAAGCCAAAAAAGATTCGATTAAACACACTCAAAAATACGGACTTCGTATTGGTGGTGATTTAAGCAAGCTAATAAGAACTGCTCTGGATGACGACTATAAAGGTTTTGAAATCATGGCCGATTTTAGGCTAACCAAACGTATCTATATTGCTGGAGAACTTGGTACCGAAGAAAGAACGCTAGGTAACGACTACGTGAATGCTACAGCTTCTGGTTCTTATTTTAAAGCAGGAATAGATTATAATTCATATACCAATTGGTTTGGTATGCACAACATGATTTATGGAGGTTTACGTGTTGGAGCAAGTACCTTCAGCCAAACAAGAAATAGCTATGCAGTATATTCGCAAGAACAGTATTGGGAACCTCTAATTTCTAATGATTCCGAAAAATTTAGCGGCTTAACTGCTATTTGGGCCGAACTAATTATTGGTATTAAAGCCGAAGTATTACCTAACTTATTTATAGGTATTAACGCGCAATTAAAAAGCATGATTAGTCAAGACCAGCCAAATAACTTCGAAAACCTATACGTTCCTGGCTATAACAGAACCTATGATGGAAGTAGCTTTGGTGTAGGTTATGGCTATAATATTTCTTACCTTATTCCTTTATTTAAAAAAGGATAAGACCATGAACAAAGAAGATATTGTAAGTAATCTACAAGAAAAACATAGTACACTTATAGATTGGTTGCAAAATCAGGAAGATGATAAGTGGCAGGAAGGTCCGGAAGGAAAATGGACCTCAGGACAACAAGCATTGCATTTACTACAAAGCATAAAACCCTTAAACAATGCGTTAAGCATGCCTAAATTTTTATTGAAATTTAAATTTGGCAAAGCAAATAGAGCATTAAGAGATTATGATACTATTGTGAAACGCTACCAAGAACGATTAGTCGGCGTACAAGGCAAAACCTTTAAAGGTTCGCAAAACATGAAAGTGCCTACCTTAAGCGAAAAAGATTACATACTGAGCAGACTACAAGTAGAAAACAAAAAACTACAATACAAAACTCTAAAACGCTGGAGTGACAAACAATTGGACACCTATATCTTACCGCATCCTTTAATGGGAAAAATGCCTGTAAGAGAAATTATTATGTGGACTGCACACCACGTAGAACATCACACGCAAATTCTTCAAGAAAAATATTAGTATAAAAACGAGGAAGCTGACAAATATCATAGTTAAACACCTACTAATCAAAGACCTTTATGTTATATAATCCTATACCATGAAATCTTTAAAAATTTTAAGCCTTTTTACTTTCATTCTTTTATTTGGTTGCGCGGCTACCATAGATATTATATCAGAATACGACGAAGAAGTAGATTTTAACTACTACGAAACCTTTATGCTTTGTTTGGATGATTTTCAAGTAGACAGCACCAAATACCCAAACCTAGATAATACCTATGTTCGTGAATTAATTGCAGGTGAAGTTGACAAGAACATGGCTGCATTAGGTTACAGAACCAATGTGTTTAGTCCGCAATTACAAGCTGGTTTTAAAATCTCCATTACCGAAAAAGAAACCTTTGTAAAAAACTGCGAATTAGACAATGAATTTGACTATTGGAGAACCTGTACTATAAATGCTGTTATATACACCAAAGAAACACTCATTCTATATGTTTCCGATATCGAAAAAAACCAAGTAATATGGCAAGCCACCATTCCATGTGAACTAGATAAATCGAAACCTGCTTTACGAAAGCATATTAAGACTTTAGTAGATCAACTTTTCTTAGAATTTCCAGAAGTGAGCAAATAAGGAAACGATAGACATTCAAGACAAAAGATAGTTTGCTAAAAACTAATCCTCGTCTGGATTCATATATTTCCCTTTTTTACTACCTGCGTACATTTCGTATTTCACCAAACGCGCTTCTAGTTTCGCATTAAATACTTTTATTTTTCGTGAAGGACGTAAACCTACAAACTTTAAAGCTTCTATATTAGAAGTAATTAACCATGCGTCTGTTCCTGGGTACCCTTGTTTTAAAGTATCCCCAATTTTTCCGTAAAAATCTTCGATATCTAAATTATCTAAACGTTCTCCGTAAGGCGGATTAAAAACCATGTGTAGTTTTTCATCTCCTCCTTTTTGTGTTTTAAAGAAATCTTCGTGTTTAATGGTAGCAAATTCGTCTAAATGTGCATTTTTTAAATTCTCTTTTGCTTTTGCTACAGCACTTGGTGATTTATCAAAACCAAGTAATCTATGATGAAAATCTCTAGTTCTACCCAACAGAGATTCTTCAATTTTTTCAAAAAGTTCTACATCCCAATCACTCCAACGCTCAAAACCAAATTCCTTTCGCATCAAGTTTGGTGGTATGTTACAGGCTATCATAGCTGCTTCCACAAGCATCGTTCCAGAACCACACATTGGGTCCATAAAATCGGTTTGTCCATCCCAACCAGAAAGCATAATTAAACCCGCAGCAAGTACTTCGTTAATTGGTGCAATATTGGTAGCTGTTTTATAACCACGTTTGTGTAACGACTCTCCAGAACTATCTAAAGAAAGCGTACACATTTGTCTATCGATATGCACATTTACCTTTAAGTCTGGAAAACGCAAATCTATATTTGGTCTTTCGCCAGTAGTATCTCTAAATTTGTCTACAATGGCATCTTTCGTTTTTAAAGAAATATACTGCGAATGAGTAAACTGTGTAGAATTCACAGTAGAACTAATCGCTAAAGTACCTGAAGATTTCATGTATTCACTCCAATCCATTTTGTACACTTGTTTGTACAAATCCTCTTCATTGACAATTCTAAAAGTCTTAATAGGTTTTAAAATCTTAATTGCCGTACGCAAGCCTAAGTTCGCTTTATACATAAAGCCCTTATCTCCAACAAAAGTAACGCTTCTAACGCCAATTTTCACCTGTTGCGCACCTAATTGAGTTAGCTCTTTTGCTAATATCTCTTCAAAGCCAAATAAAGTTTTGGCTAGCATTTTAAAATTATTCTCCATGTTTTTCGACAAATAGATTGCAAAAATAGATTATTTTTGTGCTGATATATAACAATACATGATAAAAAGCAAAAAAGAATGGTTTGCTTCTTGGTTTGATTCGCCATTTTACCATATTCTTTACAAAGACAGAGATTATACCGAAGCGCAACAGTTTATGGATAATCTTACCGATTATTTAAATATTCCTGAAGGTGGAAAAATATTAGATCTTGCCTGCGGAAAAGGTAGACATTCGGTCTATCTAAACACTTTAGGATACGACGTAACTGGAGTAGATTTATCGGAAAACAGCATAGCACATGCCAAACAATTCGAAAATGAAACCTTGCACTTTAATGTGCATGACATGAGTACACCTTATGAACATCAATTTGATGCTGTTTTTAATTTGTTTACCAGTTTTGGTTATTTCGACAAAGAAGAAGATAACTTGAATACCATAAAAGCTATTAAATCGGAATTAAACGAATTTGGTTTTGGTGTTATCGATTTTATGAATAGTGAATACGTAATAGACAACTTAGTTGCCGAAGATGTAAAAACGGTCGAAGGTATTGCCTTCACTCAAAAACGTAGCGTTGTTGATGGGTATATAATCAAAGATATTTCTTTCACTGTTGATGGCGAAGCTTATAATTTTCAAGAACGTGTAAGAGGGTTTACTTTAGCAGATTTTGAAACTCTTTTTGAACAAGCTGGCGTGTATTTATTGGACGTATTTGGTGATTTTAAACTCAATAAGTTTCACGCCAAACAAAGTGAAAGACTAATTATGATTTTTAAATAGTCAAACCTATAATAACATTAGATTTAACTGTAATTGAAACTGTTCCTCTAAGCGCTGTCGAAGAGTCTTTAAATTAAATATTTCTTTAAATAGATGCAAAACATATTATTACCAATATTAAGTGTGCTTTTAGGCTATGCCTTTGTTTTAATTTTAAAACCAACGCAAAACAAAAACTTAAAATTATTACTCGCTTTTAGTGGTGCTTTCCTCCTATCTATAACCGTTTTTAATTTTTTACCAGAAGTGTACCAACATACCAACAAGCCAATAGGTTTGTTTATAATGATTGGTATTTTGCTTCAAATAGTTTTAGAATTTTTCTCTAAAGGCGCAGAACATGGACACGTACATTTAGATAAAAGTGCCACCGCTTTTCCTTGGTTATTATTTATAAGTTTGAGTATTCATAGCGTTTTAGAAGGTATTCCAATACACAACCATAGTAGTTTATTGTATGGCATTATAATCCATAAACTGCCCGTTGCTATTATACTTGCCACCTTCTTTTTTGCTTCTCAATTACCAAAAGCAAAGGTTGCTTTTTTCTTAATTCTGTTTGCATTTATGACACCTTTTGGTGTTTTCCTCTCTGAAAAATTCACGTTTATTCAAGATTATTATTTTGAAATTTCGGCTATAGTAATTGGTATCTTTTTACATATTTCTACAACTATTTTATTTGAAAGTAATGAAGACCATAAATTTAATGTTACCAAACTAATAACCATTGTAGCAGCTATTGCGATTGCCTATTTTGTTTGATACTTTTTAATTTCCGCGAAGGCGGAAATCTTTTAAATTTTCAAATAATTTTGAAAAATAAAAAAGTAAATTAAATGGAGTTAAGCTAAAAAACAATTTTTAACAAAACTAAAATCATAAGATTTCCGCCTTCGCGGAAATGAAAAAACTATGTACTCTAAAGAAGAATCCAGACAGATAAAGCAATTATTTTGGACTAGTTTTGGGAAATCATTTCCTAGAAAGTGGATCTTATATAATACCAAGATAAAAGGTTTCACCTTTAAATTCCACTTTGATAACAAAACAGCTTTGGTTACTCTAGATCTGGAAGACGATTTAGAAAACCGAATTACCTATTGGGAGAAATTACAATCCTTAAAGTCCATTTTGCACAACGAATACTTGCCCGATGCTATTTTTGAAGAAGAGTACTTTTTAGAAAACGGGAAAGAAATTTCACGTATCTATGTTCCTTTAGATAAAAAAGTATCCATCCATAATAAAAACACATGGCAAGAGGTTATGGTATTCTTTAATGAAAACATGCATCAATTTGAAGCCTTTTTCGAAGAATATCAAGACATTATAGATGTGTAATTTCCTTATATTTGTTTAGATGATGGTATGTCTTTCCATTGGAAATACCAGCCAAATAAGGCGTCCCTATATAAAAAATTAAATGGCAAATAAAAAAAATGCAGATTCCAAATTACAAGGCATTAGTCGTTTAATTACAGATGCCACCATAGGAATTACCAACTTGGTAGAATCCATGCATAACAGAGTAGTACATCCGCCATTTTTACCTTCTACTCCAATACAACACCTAATTACCAATATTTCAGGAATCGCATATAAAAACATTCGATGGAGTACTAAACGTATTGGTAGCGGTGTCGATAAAGCTTTAGGGAAATTTGTTTCCGTTAGTGGAAAAATGAAAACTACCGAAGAAAGGGACGTATTACAATCCGTTTTAAACGGAATTATTGGTGACTATTTAGAGAAAACTGAAAATCCTTTATGCATTACTATGCAATTCAGAAACGAAGGAAAAGCAATTCCTCTAGATAAAAAAAGCATTACTAAAGCATATCCAGTTATCCACGGAAAAATTATCTTAATGGTTCATGGTTCTTGTATGAACGATCTGCAATGGACTAGAAAGGAACATAATCACGGAACGGCATTGGCTGAAGACCTAGAAAAAACCCCCATTTATATACAATATAATAGTGGTCTTCATATTTCTACCAACGGACAAAAACTCAATGAATTATTAGAAGAATTGGTACAACATTGGCCGGTTCCAGTAGAAGAACTAGTAATTATTGCACATAGTATGGGTGGTTTAGTTTCTAGAAGCGCAATATATTACGGACAACAACAAAAACAATCCTGGACAAAACAACTTAAAAAAATCGTTTTTCTAGGCACACCACATCATGGAGCGCCATTGGAAAAAGCAGGAAACTATATAGATGTTATTTTAGAAGCTGTTCCCTACGCAAAACCATTCGCAAGATTAGGAAAAATTAGAAGCGCTGGTGTTACCGATTTAAGATATGGCAACCTATTGGACACCGATTGGCAAAATAGGGATCGCTTTGAAATGCAAAAAGATCAAAGGCAACATGTTCCATTACCAAAAAAGACAGATTGCTACAGTATAGCAGCCGTTGCTGGTAAGAATAACACATCTGGTATTCCGCAATTATTAGGTGATAATATGGTGGGTGTAAAAAGTGCTTTAGGGCAACATAAAAATCCAGACAAAGATTTAAACTTCAAGAAGAAAAATACGTGGATCGTTTATGAGAATAATCATTTAGACTTATTAAGTAATCCAAAAATATATTCTAAAATAAAAACTTGGATCGCCTGATCTTTGATTTTTTTTAAGGAAAATCAGGCTATTATAAAGGTTTAATTATATTTACAAAAGAAAATAGTATTCTATATATAACAAGTTTAAACAAGGCCACTAAGCATATATGAATACGAAATAAACAATATGAATGAGCGAGAAAACTACATTAGATTTTCCAAAAAGGAACACGTTCACACACTGAGCGTCAGAATACCTTTTAACTAGAAAGAACTATTGATTTGAACATCTACTTCATTCCTACCCCTTATATGTTTCTCGGAAATGAAATTGGAATTTTTGTTTCTATATTAACTTTAATAGCTTACACTTTTTATCGTTCTACTTCTTGGATTTTCTTCGCAGAATTAAAAATTGATGAGAAATCCGAAAAGATAAATCGGCTATAAAAAAACATTGAAGAGGAATTTCACCTTGAATTAAAATATGGTTTTTACAAAAGAAACAAACCAGCAAGAGTTTGAAGTTTACATGAACGGAAAGTTGATTTACAAAAAATGGATTAAGACTGGAGAATCTAAAGTTTTTGACATTATGGCTTATGACAAATACACGGAATATTCAATAAAATAATCAGAAAAACAACCATACATAAACAATTAAAAACTAACGATTTTGTTAAAATACATTCTAATAATCTTTACCATATTTTGCTTTTCATCCGCCCATTCACAACATGAATGGACACCTGCAAAAGTCATCTTAAAAAATGGTGCTTCATTCCGAGGTTTGGTAAAATTCCCTAAGCATTCTGGCGGACTAATATCCATTGGAAGTACAGCTTTTAAATACAAAAAAAACAGAAAATCTAAAACGGAAAAATACGGAAATGAAGCGGTCCAAGAAGTAATTTTCGGAGATGAAGCGTTTGCAACGGTACATTATAAATATGTTCCGATTAGGCCAAACAAACATATTTTATTAAAAGAAGTAGTCCATGGAAAAGTAAGTCTATACTCCAGAACGGTATTATTATTTCAAGACACATACTTGCCAGACCTAAATCCAAAAATAGCAGGTTATTACTATGATGATACACAATTCTATCTAAAAAGAAAGCAGGAACAAGTCGCCAAATTAATTGTTGATCCAAATACTTTTATATCCTTCTCGTTAGAAACCAAAAAATATTTTTCAGATTGCAAAGAAATAGTGGATTACCTAGATAATGACCTTTATGAGTTAAATAATCTGATTGAATTGGTGGAGGATTATAACCTTTTATGTGAATAAAAAAACATTCACAACAAATTGTATTTCAAGAAAATAAATGAATGCTTAAAATAAATTAATGGGAATATTTGACATATTTAAAAAGAAAAAAATAGAATCTACTTTTCCTGAAAATGAACTGGAGCGAAACTTGATGAAAGCCGCCACAGATATTTCAGCAAGACATGCGTTTTACATCAAATTATTATGGAACGAGTTAATCGTTTTAACCAATAAAAACACCGAATTAGAAGCAGGAAGAAAAACGTTAGAAAAAGATACCGAAGTACAATTTGCGACTTTAGAAAGCGGACAAATACTTGTATTTACAGCTACAAATAGGATTTTTGATAAAGGAATTATTAAAGAACAAGTTCCCTTTATGGCAATTAAAGGGCAAGACCTTTTTACCATGACAAAAGGAGCAACTTTTGTATTAAATCCATATTCCGATTACGGGAAAGAATTAGTTCCGCAAGAAATTGAAAGTCTTTTAAATGGTTCCATATTCGAAAAAAGTAATGAAGTGGAAATTAAAAAAGATACCGAAGTGTTACTTGCACAACCTATAAAATATCCTACAGAATTAGTAAAAGCGTTAATAGAGTTATTCGAAAAAGAAGATAACGTAAAAGCAGCATATTTAGCGACCATAAAAATGGATCAATCTGATAAACCACCTCATTTAATTATCGCGATAGATCTGGAAGGAAACATGTCTTCCGTTTCGGGAAAGGCAGGTGCATTAGCGGAATCCATTATAGAAAAAAAAGAAATTATCGATTTTATAAAAATAGAAAACGATAATGGAATTTCTGAATATTTCCTGAATCAAACGGAAGCCTTTTACAAACGGAATTAAGCCTATACAAACCAGCTATTACGAATACGAAAATGAACCTAGAATACGAAAACCTACGAGCTGCAATTAAAAGAACGCACAGCTTTAAATATAAGCCAGAATTCACCGAATCTTTTAACACGGAATTAAAGGACAATCAGATAATCCCTTTAATAATAGAAGTTTTTGAAAAACTAGAATGGCCAATTGTGTTTAGAGATAATAAATCTGTAGAAGCAAAATGTCAAGGAGATTTTAGTAAACTAGTTGGAAAACTTACCATTAAAAAATCGACTTCCAATCGCATAGAAGTGAATAGCAAATCACTAGAAGGAAACTTTTTTGATTTTGGAAAAAACTCCAAAAGGACCGGATTGTTTATTGCCCTTTTTAAGAAATTAGCAGTAGAATATAAAGACAGTGGAAAACTAGATGCATTAGAACTAGAATTTGAAAAAGAAAATAACTGGTCCGATTATGAAATCCCTTCTGAATTACCAAAACCTAAAGAATTTAAGGAACCTAATTTCGTTTTTTCTATAATTGGAGGCGCCATTATTGCCATTTTATTTGGAATATTAATCGCATTTTTAACCGTTAATTTCACCTATTTTATTGGAGTTTACGAATTGGGAATCGGAATTGGAATCGGCTATTTATTTGCTCAAGTTTTAAAAGAAACAAATTATTTAGAGTTTAGACCCATTCAATGTATTCTTGGCGGAATGATGATTCTTATGTTTTTAACCAATCTATTCACACAGTATCAATTTATAATTACAAAAAACAATATACTAGAACTCGGCTTTTTTGATTTTATACAATTGCGTTTTGAAAGCGGACTAAGCATTAAGAGTTTAAATACAGGATGGATTGGGCTCACTTTGAGTTGGATTTTTCAAATGGTTTTTCCTTACTTAATAGCTATTGTTAAAATTGCTGGTATTACATCGAACTATACGATTGAAAAGATTCCAGAAAAAGTTCTTGAATATGCTATTTATCTTTTCACCATGGAAAAGTCAGAAAGTGAAGTTAGAGCAGCATTAGCACAAAAAGGATGGAACAAAAAGAAGGATCAAGACAATGTTATGCAAGCCATTGCCGAAGTTAGCGGATTCCAGCAAATGAATAGAGATTAAAAAACGTTGACAACAATATCTATTGCTTATTATTACATCTCAATTATTAACGCAAATACGTACAGATTTCACACCTGCATTCCAGCAGACAGGTTCGGTTTTTATTTGCTAAATTAGGTGTTTAAACACTTTAGAAACCAGATACAAACAGATTGTGTGTAATTTTGAAGCCTCAAGAAAAATCATTATTCGATAATAAATAAAATATGAATATATTCTCTTATCATCTTGTCAAAGCACCATTAAACCAGGCAATAAAAGGATTATTCTCAAACCCAATGGGTAAGAAAACAGAAGGTTTAATACATGCTGAATATATGACAGCAATGACCTTAGGTTCTCCAATTGTGTCGACGTCTAGACTTCTTATAAAACAAGTCGCTATTTTTGCTCAATGGGAAAACGAAGAAGCTTTAGAAAACTATCTAAAGAAAGAAAAATTTGGTAAAATATTGCTTAATGGCTGGCATGTTCGATTAGTATTTATGCGAGAATGGGGAAAGTTAAGTGGATTCAAAATACCAGAACAGAAAGAAAAACTGGAAAATGCATTATCTCCTGTCGTTGCGGTAACCATTGCTAGAATGAAACCTTTAGCTGTTCCAAGATTTTTAAAATGGGGAAGACCTGTAGAAAAGTTGGTTCGGGATCACTCTGGAACTTTATTGTCCTTAGCTTCCTTTAGATTTCCAAATACCATTTCTACCTTTTCCATTTGGAAAACAGAAAAAGAAATGACTAATATGGTTCACGGTCATAGCGTAATGCCAAAACCAAAAAGACACACCAATGCAATGAAAGAAATGGAACGAAAGAATTTTCATTTTGAATTCACAACCTTACGATTTAAACCACTTTCTGAATTCGGGAATTGGAAAGGAAAAGAGAATTATATTCCGAACCTTAATGGGAATAAATAAAAGCAAATGAAAATTGCTCCTTTAAAACAAAACGTTCAAGATTGGATAACCCAACAATGGGTTATACTATTTGGAAAACAAATTATTCCTAATGAAAACAAATGGCTATTAGGTCCTTTTGGAAAAACCGATGGAATTGGTCAACGCTTCATAAAACAATTAGCTAAAAACGAACAATTGGTAATAGACAAAAGTCAAATAGACAAAGGCTTATTGCATTCTATAAATCAATTAAACTTATCTAAAAATGAGCTTAACAGATTATCTAAAAATGTAATTGATTTTTACGAAAACACAAGTAATTACTACTTCGATTTAAAAGTTAATTGGAACCCATTTTTTAAAGTATTTGGTGGTTTATTAAAAATATTATTTAGCAATCGCATTGAACAGTTAAATATTCCAATGCGCAATAGTAAAGAATCTAAAGCTTTAAAAAGTGAAATTATTCATTTGATAAATGAAAAAACAAAAGAAGTAAAACGAACTATATGGTTAAGAACCTTCAAAAATTCGGAGCAGGTTGTTTATTCTGGTGTTTATGAAACTTGTAAAATTCCGAACGGACAGCATTGTATAAAAGCTATTTTTCCTTTACCCAACGGAAATGCTACAGTTATTTTAAACCCATTGGTAGGTAAAAATGGCGAACTTATTTTAAGTTCCTCCGGAAAAAAAATTGGAGATAGTGGTTTTTACTTTCTACTAAATGACTCTAAAGGAAACTTATGGACAAAATTCATTAAATCCTTTAAAGATGAACTTATTGTAAAATCAGAAAACGGAAGAATAACAGCAATACAAACTTTGACCTTGTGGCATTTAAGAGTATTAACTTTTACGTATAAAATAAATGAAAAAAAATCTCTTTAGAAAAGTGATATTTGCGATAATTGCTTTGCTTATTTCTGCAAGTATTACCGTATTCTTTCTTTTCCCAATTTTAAGCTCTATACTAAAATCGGATACCGACATTGCGATTATAAAAATAATCCTAATCCTTTTCTTTGCAGTTCTAATTATTAAATTCGTATTCACATATATTATAAATAGAAAAAAGAATAAAATCTAGTGCTAACAAATTATATATTAGGCACTAGATTCTATTCTGATGATCTAAACTTTCACTCCTTTCCTACTGCTTATTTTTTCTTTCTAAGCACCACTAGCTTCTCTTGAATAAAATCCACGTGTTGTTTTTTAACCTGCGTTTTAGTAAGCCCTTTCAGGTTACCAACATATCCTGTAAAAATATGACTAATATTAAGCGGAGTAACACTTTTTTTATGCGAAGCGCTATGGCATAAAAAGCAATTTACTAGATCACTATTTACGGTAGTATGTATGCCATCAGATGTAAAACCAACTTGCACATAGGTTTCCATCGTTATATTATATGCTGCCACAGAACCGCGCGTAAAATCACCTTTCATAGAATTCTGAAGTGCAAAAGCTACCGATAGCGAATCTATTAAATTCGTTTGTGCCTCCAAACCTTTGTATTTTTCCGTATTAAGCCATATCGAACCATTGTAAAAATAATTATTCCAAATTCCGGATAATTGTTTTTTAACACTCGTATTTATGCTTTGTATATTATTAAAATTCTCTGCGCCATCCTGACTGCTTTCCATATACGCTTGCTCATCTTTACCGGCAATATTATTTATCACAACGGGAGTTCCGTATTTATACACAGAAAAGACATCAGTATTTATACCATTTCTGGAGATAATATTTTTAACACTGGCTGTATTATTCTTATTAAACAATGGATAATCTACAGTACTTGTAACTGGTGCATCGGTAGTAGAAGTAGCTTTACTCCAATCATAATAAGGTGCAAGTGCATCATGCTCAAAAGTAGCCCAAACAAATTCTGGATGATTTTCTACCACGCCAACCACATGCATTCCTAAAAGTGCCACTTTAGTTGGCACATCATTTATTAAAGCATCGGTTACAAAATAGCTAGAAGCATCACTTAAAGCATTGACATCTACCCAAGAAGTTTTAAGCTCTAATGCACCAACAGGAAAGGCTATATTTTTTAAGCTTGCTGGATTAGATTTTGCTATTGGACCATACTTTAACATCGTTTCATAACTAATATCATCCATATAAATAGCATAGTAAACCGTTGCCGAAGCTGGTGTACCAGAAGAGAAAACCGGAGTTTTCAAAATATCTAATTGATTACTTGCCTGCGATGTATCTGTTAAAATAACCGTTTTACTTTTACTATATTTATCTCCTATAGATGTCACTTGATTCAAGCTATCTAAAAACATTGGTCGTCCATTATTTTCATTAGTTAACCATAAAAATTTCTGCCAAGACCATTGGTGAAAGTCACAATTGCTTACGGTGATATTGTTTGCAAAAACACTTGTAGTTCCTTCGTTGGGTGCTGGTGTTTTACGCACACCATCTACCATGGTAAACCAACTAGAAGGTGCGGTACAATCTGAGTTTTCAATTTTGGAAACCTCCACATACTCTGATAAAACATTAGTTTTTACATCTTGCTTTGCTGCTTCTTTACAAGCATATACTATTATTAAGGCGATAAAAAATACTGCGAATTTAATAGGTTTCATAAGTTTCTATTTTATTAGTTAGTTTTGGTTTTTTATAATTTTTTGATTTTAAATAGCGTGACAAATCCATTTACGGTTGTAACCCAATTGGATGCTGCTGCCCAATCCGATTCCATAATTTTAGAAACAGGTACGTAATCTGGTACCATTTCAGTTTTCAAATCTTTCCGGATATCATACCTACAAGCAGACATGGTCGTTAAAATGATAAAAATTAATACAGTTTTCATAAGGCATCTATTTTATTAAACGGATTTCTTTCCTTTTTCAACACTATAAATATCTGATTTTAAACAGAATAAAAAAAGAGTATAAATACCTGAATAATAATTAGTTATAAATACCCACTTCTTTTTATTAAAAAAAGTTTATACAACTTCGCAACCTACTATAGCGTCTTCATCCCATTAAAATCGGTAATAAAAAACACAATCTTCTTATTTATAATTACCGTTTTCCCTTTTTCTGATTTCCCACAAAACGAAAGCAACAATAAAAAAGAATTGCTTACGATACCAACCATACTAGAAACGTTCCTTTATGCAGTACCAACTTTTTAAAAGGTGATACCAAGATGCATAGAAAAAAAATGTATTGTCGATTCTACTGAAATGGATTGTTTTTCAAAGTGGTAAAAACAGAAGCTAAACGTCCTATTTTGAAAATAAATAACAATTTTTTTCAAAATATAATTAGCAATTAAAATATTAATCGTAATATTGCAATGAACAAATATACAATACCAATGGGATTAGCAAAAACAGAAATGTTTACAGACCAACAAAACGAAATTGCATTATTTGCAAAAGCTTTTGGGCACCCTGCAAGAGTCGCAATTTTACAACACTTATTTAAAATAAACACTTGCGTTTGCGGGGATTTAGTAAACGAAATCGGATTGGCACAACCTACTATTTCACAACATTTAAAAGAACTGAAACATTTAGGTTTAATAAAAGGTAACGTGGAAGGAACTAGTGTTTGCTACTGTATTAATACAGAAAACTGGAGTACAATGAAACAGGTAATGCACGCTTTTTTAGACCAAGATTTAAATACCCCAACCTGTTGTTAAAAAAATTTAAATCATTAATCGTATTATCGCAATAAACAAATGTAATTATAAAAACCCATACGAATACTTGATAATCCAATGAAATGATTAAATGGATGTCGTAGGAGACAATTAAAAAATAAACATATGAAACTTTCAGAAATTAAAAACAAATTAGAGCAATTAGAAACTATTGCTTTTCAATTACCAAACGGAGAATTAGTACCAAATCACTTTCATGTTACCGAAGTTGGTAAAATCACAAAACACTTTATCGATTGTGGAGGAACCGTTAGAAAAGAAGAAGTAGTAAACTTCCAACTTTGGAATGCTAACGATTACGATCACAGATTACATCCTGAAAAATTAATGCATATTATTGAACTTTCAGAAAAAACGCTAGGTATCGAAGATTTAGAGATTGAAGTAGAATACCAAGCAGATACTATTGGTAAATTCGGATTAGATTTTGATGGAACAAACTTCTTATTAACTTCAAAACAAACTGATTGTTTGGCTAAAGATAATTGTGGAATTCCTGCCGAAAAATCAAAATTACAATTCTCAGATATAGAAACAGGAAACTCTTGTGAACCAGGAAGTGGTTGCTGTTAATCAATACCAAAAACCAATAAAATATGTCTTTATTTAAAACTGTAGAAGAAACCATTGCAACCTTAAATGTGCAAAATATAGATGCTGCACGTAGAGAAACACTACAACCATTAGTTGCTTTTATTCAAGAAAAAGTAAATGCAAATCAGGAAATTAGATTAAATTTTATTTGCACGCACAATTCTAGAAGAAGCCATTTATCCCAAGTTTGGGCGCAAACATTAGCACACCATTTTGGTGTTAAAAATGTGTTTTGCTATTCTGGTGGAACCGAAGCTACTGCACTATTTCCAATGGTCGCAGAAACCTTAAAAAACACAGGTTTCGAAATCGAAAAAATTGCAGAAACGAGTAATCCAATTTACAGTATTAAATATGGGAAAAACGAACATCCTGTTGTCTGTTTTTCAAAAAAATTGGATGCTAACTTTAACCCGAAATCCGAATTTGCAGCAATCATGACCTGCTCGCAAGCAGATGGTGGTTGTCCGTTTATTGCTGGTGCAGAAAAACGTATTCCCATTACTTTTGAAGATCCTAAAGCTTTTGATAATACACCGCAGCAAGCAGAAAAGTATAACGAAAGAAGTTTACAAATTGCAACCGAATTATTTCACGTATTCTCCCAAATTCAAAATTAAAAAATGGCAGCACCTAAAAAATTAAGTTTTCTAGATAAAAATCTAACCCTTTGGATTTTTGTAGCCATGGCATTCGGCGTTTCTATTGGCTATTTTTCGCCAAGCTTTCCCGAATTTGTAAATGGACTAAGTAATGGCACCACGAATATTCCAATAGCTATTGGTTTAATTTTAATGATGTATCCACCTTTAGCAAAAGTGAATTATGCCTTATTACCAAAAGTGTTTAAAAACACAAAAATCCTTTCTATTTCGCTTATTCTAAACTGGATTATCGGTCCCGTTTTAATGTTTATTCTGGCCATTACCTTTTTAAGAGACTATCCCGAATATATGGTCGGATTGATATTAATCGGGCTTGCCCGTTGTATTGCTATGGTTTTAGTTTGGAATGATCTTGCTGAAGGCAGCAGTGAATACGGAGCAGGTTTGGTAGCATTAAACAGTATTTTTCAAGTATTTGCATACAGTTTTTATGCATGGCTTTTTATAACGGTACTTCCACCCTATTTTGGATTTGAAAGCGCTATTGTAGATATCTCTATTGCAACTATTGCTGAAAGTGTAGCCATTTATTTAGGGATTCCGTTTGCTTTAGGAATTCTAAGTCGTATTATTTTAGTGCCATTAAAAGGTGAAGATTGGTATACTACCAAGTTTATCCCAACCATTTCACCAATCACTTTAATCGCTTTATTATTTACAATTGTGGTGATGTTTTCCTTAAAAGGAGAACTAATTGTGGAAATTCCAATGGATGTGGTTATTATTGCTATTCCACTACTTATTTACTTTACTTTAATGTTTATTATCGGTTTTTTCTTTACCA
Source organism: uncultured Flavobacteriaceae bacterium (assembly GCA_947502495.1). Lineage (GTDB taxonomy): Bacteria > Bacteroidota > Bacteroidia > Flavobacteriales > Flavobacteriaceae > Oceanihabitans. The sequence continues at coordinate 78,288 of CANNAC010000012.1, forward strand.
AAGCTACTGGAGCAACCTATGATAAAACTGCAGCGGTTGCCTTTACAGCGGCAGGAAATAATTTCGAATTAGCCATTGCTGTTGCTATTGCTGTTTTTGGGTTGAATTCCGGACAAGCATTCGCAGGAGTTATTGGTCCGTTAGTAGAAGTTCCTGCATTAATTTTACTCGTTAGAGTTTCCTTTTGGTTACGTAAAAAGTATTTTGGAAAAGCGAAAAATTAAGAGTTATAGATTTAAAAATTTCCTATTTTTGAAACTATAATGTCTCAGAAAAAAGAACTTCAAGAAATCGCCAAAGTATTTTTCAAATTAGGAAGTATTGCCTTTGGTGGTCCAGCTGCTCATATTGCCATGATGGAAGATGAAGTAGTACGAAAAAGAAAGTGGATGACCCAAGAACACTTTCTAGATTTAGTTGGTGCTACGAATATTATTCCTGGTCCAAACTCCACAGAAATGACCATGCACTGCGGTCATGAACGTGCCGGTTGGAAAGGACTTATTGTCGCAGGTTTCTGTTTTATTTTTCCTGCCGTGGTAATTACTTCCATTCTTGCTTGGTTGTATCAAGAATACGGACAATTACCAGAAGTAACTCCTTTTATCTACGGTATTAAACCAGCAGTTATTGCCATTATTGTAATGGCTTCTTATCGCCTTGGTAAAAAGGCTATAAAAACTACAGAATTAGCCATATTAGGTATTTTAGCTTTAGTAGCTTGCCTATTTGGTGTAAATGAAATCATTGCGCTTTTTGGTACCGGTTTACTCGGTTTACTTCTTTATTTTATTAAAAAAGACAAGGCCAATTTAAAAAGCTTTGCTCCTATTTTATTATTTCAAATACTAGATCCTTCGAAAATTGGTGCATTAAAAATATTCCTTACTTTTTTAAAAGTTGGCGCTGTACTTTATGGAAGTGGTTATGTATTATTCGCTTTTCTAGATACAGAACTAGTCGCAAATGGCTGGTTAACAAGACAAGCATTAATTGATGCTGTTGCTATCGGACAAATAACACCAGGACCTGTTTTATCTACAGCAACTTTTATAGGTTGGCAAATGCATGGTATCACAGGAGCTATTGCGGCAACCATTGGGATTTTTCTTCCATCCTTTCTTTTTGTGCTTATTTTAAATCCTCTAGTTTCTAAAATGAGGAATTCTAAAATTATTAGCGCTATTTTAGATGCTATAAATGTAGCAGCTGTAGCATTAATAATCGCTGTCTGTATTCAAATGGGAAGAGATACGCTAACCGATTGGCGAAGCCTAGTCATTGCTATTGCTAGTTTAATAATCGTCTTTAGCTTTAAAAATGTAAATAGTGCATTTATCGTTTTAGGTGGCGCATTAATTGGTTTTCTGCTCACTTTCGTTTAAAACAACAGCACAAATAAAAGGTCCCTTTATTTAAATCATGTAATTTTGTAATACACATTAAAGTATTTATGAGTAAAATGGATATTAGAACCGTAGATGTTACCCAATACCTGCAGCCTTTAAGAGAAGGCGGATCACTTCCTGCAATTGTAAAAGCAGATGATGGTTTTTTGTATGTGCTAAAATTTCGAGGCGCCGGACAAGGTAAAAAAGCATTAATCGCCGAGTTTATTGGAGGTGAAATGGCACGCGCCATTGGCTTAAATGTTCCGGAATTGGTATTTATGAATCTCGATGATTCGTTTAGCAAAACAGAACCAGACGAAGAAATTCAAGACCTTCTTAAATTTAGTGTTGGTTTAAATCTTGGTTTGCACTTTTTATCTGGAGCAATTACCTATGATCCTTTGGTAAGTACTGTAGATTCTCATACTGCTTCAAAAGTAGTTCTATTAGATAGTATGATTAGTAATATTGACAGAACCGCAAAAAACACCAATTTATTACATTGGCATAACGAACTTTGGGTTATTGATAATGGTGCAAGTTTTTACTTTCATCACGACTTTAAAAGTTGGAAAAACCATCTTACTAGAACTTTTCCGCTTATTAAAGACCATGTACTTTTACAGAAAGCAACCCATTTAAAAGAAGCAGCTAAAGAAATTCAAAACCTATTAAATAAAGATAAAATAGCTGAAATTATTTCCAATATACCTGAAGACTGGTTACTAAGCGAAGTAGATACGATGCGTCCTGAAGAAATGCGAGAAGCATATATTGAATTTATAAATACAAGATTTTCAAAAATAGATGTCTTAGTTAAAGAAGCCGAAAATGCAAGATAGATGTACATTTGAATATGCAATTATTAGAATTGTTCCCAAAGTAGAAAGAGAAGAATTCTTTAATGTTGGTGTGATCCTTTTTTCTAAACGGAAGAAATTTCTGGAGATAAAATACTATATCGATCCAGAAAAATTGAAAGCCTTTGCTTGCGAAATAGAATTAGATGTGCTTAATGATTATCTGAATGCTTGGAAGCTCATTTGTCAAGGTGCACCAGCGGGAGGAAAAATTGGTACGCTAGAACTTTCCGATAGGTTTAGATGGCTAAGTGCTTGCAGAAGTACCATTATTCAAAGTTCTAAAACACATCCAGGAATAAGCATCGATCCAGAAAAAGAATTAGAAGATATTTTTAAGAAGTACGTTTTATAGAAATCTCTAAATTACTGTCGCAAAGAAAACATTATGAAAATGAAAATTGATGGATTTGTACTATCTATTATAGCGGTTATTGGTATAGCATACATTTTCCCACAATGGGGAATTCCCGAAAGTAAAATCCCGATAGATACCATTAGCGCCATAGGAATTTCGCTTATTTTCTTTTTTTACGGACTGAAATTAAGTCCGACAAAACTCAAAGAAGGCATAAAAAACTGGAAATTACATCTTCTAATACAGGCTTCTACCTTCTTGATATTTCCATTGTTGGTATTACTGTTTTATCCATTAATTAAAAACGAAACACAAGAAACCATCTGGTTGGCCTTTTTTTTCTTGGCTGCACTTCCTTCTACCGTTTCCTCTTCTGTTGTTATGGTTTCTATAGCAAAGGGAAATATTCCAGCAGCTATTTTTAATGCTAGTATTTCGGGAATTATAGGTGTTGTACTTACGCCCTTATGGATGGGTTTATTTGTGCAACAAACAGGAACCGATTTTAGTATTACCGATATCTATGTAAAACTAATCGTGCAAATCATTTTACCAGTAGTCTTTGGTATTCTCTTACAGCGTTTTTTAGGAGTATTTGCTCTAAAACATTCGAAGCTATTAACAAGATTTGATAAATCGGTTATCCTATTAATCATTTACAAAAGTTTTGCCAGCTCGTTTGCCGATAATCTATTTAGTACCGTATCTATTTTAGACCTACTCATGCTCCTTGTTTCTGTGTTCCTTTTATTTGGTATCCTATTTTTTTTAACGGTTTTTTTAGCGAAGAAAATGCAATTTAATACCGAAGATCAAATTACTGCACAGTTTTGTGGCACGAAAAAATCATTGGTTCATGGTACTGTATTTTCTAAAATCATCTTTGGTAATATGGCTTCCATCGGTATTATACTTTTACCAATCATGCTGTATCATGCCATACAACTATTGATTATTAGTATCGTGGCTTCCAAAAGGAGTTTTAAGGCAGAACGCATATCTGAAAGTAATTAAAATGGAATTCTTACCTTGTATTCTATTCAAAAAACCAACTTTCTGCAACTAAAACTTCCTGATTTAAAAAGAAGTAGTACCTTTGCACTCGATTTAGAAAACATCCGTATTTATGAAACGTATTAACGAGTACAAAAAATTATTTAACGTAGAAAAAGAAATGACTTTAAAAAGTTTAAAAACTACGTATAGAGGTTTAGTAAAAGAATGGCATCCAGATAAGTTTCAAGCTGGTGATGATAAGGCTGCAGAAGCAGAACTTATGAGTAGAAAGGTTATTGATGGTTACCACTTTTTAGTAAGTATGGCACCAGAAACTTTAGAAGCAAACAAAGAAGAATACACTGCAACGATCTCTACTTCTATTTTAGATTGGCAACATAAAGGTTTATTATTAGAGGTTTCTTTTTTAGACGGAAATACCTATGAGTACTTTGGTGTGAACAAAGCGTTATACATTAAGTTTTCTCAAAGTGATAAACAATCTCGTTTTGGAAAACGTAGTATTTTCAACTCGTTTCCTTACAGAAAAATCAAAAAACAAGACGTAGTAGCTTAATCGCTTTACCTCTTTATTAGATATAAAAAACAAGGCTACTTTTGTAGACCTTGTTTTTTTATGCCTTTATATTACCTAATCAAATTGCACAAAAGTGCTGTTCCTGTCATTCCGACTGTAATGGCGGATTCTATTTCATTGAACTTTAAACGATGAGATTTCTCGACAAGCTCGAAATGACATCACAACTTAAAAATAATAATCACACTCGAATTGTTGTAAGTACATAAATGATAATACCATGTCATTCCGGCTGTAATGGAGGATTCTTTATTAAGCTTTAAGGAATGAGATTTCTAGAGAAGCTAAAAATGACAAACTCCATTTTACTAGACTATCCTTTTAAATCCGCTTTCCAAATATTTTTTTTTTATAACTTGGCTTTCATCTTTTTAAACCTAATGCCATCTATTTTGAATCCTATAAAAAAAAATATTATTTCCTTTATTTTCTGTTTTTCTATGCTATCAAACGGTAGTGATAATGAAGATTTTATTAGCTTCGGAACCAACAGATCTTAGCATCCTACAAAATTTTATAATTTCCTTTTTATTCACACTTTTTGTTACCGGAATTTTTGCGTTTATAGGATTTGCATATCCTTCACATAAAATATTACCTTCTAGTTATTACACCATTAAAAACCCGAAAAGGCTAAACTACATAAGTAAAATACTTGGTGTAAAATATTTTAAATTCTTCCTTTTCTTTGCTTTTTGGGGAAAAGAAAAAAACAGAAAAAAGTATTTTAACGGTACAAAACAAGGATTGAAAAACTTTGTATTCCAAACGAAACAATCTGAATTTGGTCATATTGCTGCATTAATTGTTATCCTGATTTTATCTGTAATATTACTGATGCATGGCTATTTTGTCCTAGTAAGTATTATAACAGTTATAAATATAATAGGAAATTTATATCCCATTATTTTACAACGAACACACCGAATTAGAATTGGAAATATAACCAGAAATATTAAAGAATAATGGCAATTTAAACTGCTGCTTAAATCACATAGAAATACACCATAAAAAAGTGAAATATTGCTCCTGCCAGTACAAACAAATGCCAGATAACGTGGTTATACGGTATTTTATTAATGGCATAAAAAATAATTCCGCCAGTATAGGCTAAGCCTCCTGCAAATAGTAATAAAATACCATTGGCTCCAATAACTTCGCTTAAATGGCTAAAGTCGAAAACAACCAACCAGCCCATTGCTAAATATAGAATTACGGAGAAAGCTTCAAAACGACCTGTAAAGAATATTTTTAATATCACACCAAAAGCGGCAATACCCCAAACGGTATAAAATAAAGGCCAACCCAAGCTATTTTGCAACGATATAAGTAAAATTGGTGTGTAGGTTCCTGCTATTAAAAGATAGATACTGATATGATCTATAATTCTAAAGTAATGTTTCTTTTTTTCGTTTTGCACATAATGATACAAAGTAGATGCTGTGAATAAAACGATGATAGAAATACCATAAATAATCACGCTAAAAAGGCTCCAATCGCTTTTATGTGCCTCTTTTAGAATAAGCAATACAAGTGCTGCAATACCAAGAAATGCTCCTATTACATGCGAAAAGGCATTTAGTTTTTCTTCAAAAAGAGTTTGAACGCGCATTTTAGGGTTTGTTTTTTGCGGATAACCATTTATCGGAAAGCGCATAAAAATCGAAAGAGACTGCAGGTTCTTGCTTTTCTAAAATACCATTTTGAAAGTTTCGCTGTAAAACGTCTTCAATAAGATAATCTTCTTTTTCATTTTCTGGATCAAATTCACGTTTTAACGAAATATCAAAAAGATTGGCTGTACTATTAAACCAAAAGGCGCGCCAACCGCTTCGTAACTCTTTAATTAAATCGAAAGTTGTTTTTCCTGTTTGTCGGTGGATGAGTTTCACCAGAATTTGTCCTTCGGTTCTGGTAAGGTGTTTTAATTCTTCCGAAAATTCTTCTTCAATATATTTTTGTACTCGTTTTGCGTAGGTTTTCTTTAGACTTTTACGCTCTATCGCATCCATTCTTTCTTGCATGGTTTGCAAACGTTCTGCTGCAAGTTTGGCATACGGATATACTTTTATCGTTTTTCGTCTTAAAATAAGATAGCGTTTTCTATCTGCACTACTATCAAACTTCAATTTATTCAATAGCATCACTTCTTCTAAATCGATAGCAGATGTTGCAATAGAATCGCCTTCAATTATAATATAATCGTAGTCGGTGCTATCTTGCTCTACGCCTTTAATTTGAGCAAAGAGTAGTACTGGAAATAATATAAAAAAGTAACTTATGTATTTCATTTTTTTCTTCCGTGAAAGCGGAATTGTTTTGATTTTCAATAGTAGGCACCAAAATCGTTCCAAATTCAATTTCAAACCTACAGATGCATTTTATTATTGAAAACCATCATTTGCTATGCAGGTTTGTCACCACCAAATAAATAATTAGGCAGTCCCGCAGTAAAATTAATAATTTAGGCTTTATTAACCCTTAAAATAGTATTAATATTATTAATTTAGTGGAAAATTATACACATGGCAAAAAAGAGCATACTTAATAAAAAGTCCTTAGACTTTTTAGAGAAATATTTAAACAATGCAGCACCAACTGGTTACGAATGGGAAGGACAGAAAATCTGGATGGAATATTTAAAACCATATGTAGATGAGTTTATTACAGATACCTATGGTACTGCTGTTGGTGTTATTAACCCAGATGCAAAGTACAAAGTGGTTATTGAAGGACATGCCGACGAAATTTCTTGGTATGTAAATTATATTTCTGATAATGGATTGATTTACGTGATTAGAAATGGAGGAAGTGATCATCAAATAGCACCGAGTAAGATTGTAAATATTCATACTAAAAACGGTATTGTAAAAGGTGTTTTTGGATGGCCAGCAATTCATACAAGAAACAAAGCAAAAGAAGAAGCTCCAAAACCGGACAATATTTTTATTGATACTGGTTGCGCTACTAAGGAAGAAGTAGAAGCACTTGGTGTTCATGTAGGTTGCGTGATTACGTATCCAGACGAATTTCATATTCTTAACAAAGACAAATTTGTTTGTCGTGCGTTAGATAACAGAATGGGTGGATTTATGATTGCGGAAGTGGCACGTTTATTAAAAGAGAATAAAAAAACATTACCATTTGGTTTATACGTTACCAACTCGGTACAAGAAGAGATTGGTTTACGTGGTGCAGAAATGATTTCGCAAACCATCAAACCTAATGTGGCAATAGTTACCGATGTAACGCATGACACCACTACTCCAATGATTGACAAAAAGAAAGAAGGTCATTTAGAATTAGGATTAGGTCCTGTAGTTGCCTATGCTCCTGCAGTACAACAAAAATTACGTGATTTAATTACAGAAACTGCCGAAGCGAATAAGATTCCGTTTCAACGTTCTGCATTATCTAGAGCAACAGGAACAGATACAGATGCTTTTGCTTATAGTAATGGTGGCGTTGCTTCTGCGTTAATCTCATTACCTTTACGTTACATGCATACTACGGTAGAAATGGTACATAGAGACGATGTAGAAAATGTTATTAAAATGATTTATGAAACGCTTCTTAAAATTGAAGACGGCGAAGATTTTAGCTATTTCAAATAAAATATTGTCATCGGGAACTAGATTCAGGATCCACATTATAATTAGATTCTGTGTCACCCAATCAAGCTGCGTGCATGCTGCACGCTGAATGACATATCCAATAAAAAAGGCCTCTTTAAAAGAGGCTTTTTTATGCAACAATATGTCCAATTAATTAGGAGGCTTCATTGGCGAGGATATATCTAACTTAGAATTTATATATTAGCTTAAACTAAAATATATGCATATTTCAAAATACAATAGTGTATTATTTATACTCCTTTTTTGTCTTTTTAATTGTCAAGATGATAATACCACAGTGAATACTACTCCCATTTCTTTAACGAGTAATATTGAAGTATATGATGCAGAAAAAATAGATAACAGCCTTACTCTTGCCGTTGTAAAAGGTGCCAAATCTGCATTTTTAGTAGACAAAGAAGGTAACAAAAAATACGAATGGGAATTTGAAGACTATTTAGGTAATGATCTAGAAATCATGCCAAATGGTAAACTTATTGGGATTTTTAAAGATGAAAATGCACAAATTACTTTTGGTGGTTATGGCGGTACATTAAAAATTATAAATCCAGACAATACCATTGCATGGGAATACACGATAAGTTCTCCTGATTATATTTCACATCACGATATAGAAATGCTTCCTAATGGGAATGTTCTGTTTTTGGTATGGGAAAAAATGGAAGAAGCAATCGCCGAACAAAATGGAGCCGTATCTAGTGGTAATATCTATCCTGAAAAATTAATAGAAATCAACCCTAATACCAATCAAATTGTTTGGGAATGGAGAAGCTGGGATCATATCATACAAGATAATGATAGTAGTTTTCCAAATCATGGGATTGTAAGCGAAAATCCGCAACTAATTAATATCAATTATAATACGGCTTCAAATGGAGATATTATGCATGCCAACGGAATAGATTATGATGAAAACAAAGATGTCATTTTTATAAGTATCAATTTTTTTAATGAAATCTGGGTTATAGATCACAGTACGACTACTCTAGAAGCATCAACACATTCTGGAGGAAATTACAATAAAGGAGGCGATTTAATATATCGATTTGGAAATCCCTTAGCATATGATAACCTTCAAGGAGAAAAACGATTTGATCGGAATCATTTTCCAAACCTATTAGAAAACGGTGTTCCTGGTGAAGGTAATTTATTAGTATTTATGAATGGAAAGAGTGAAAATAAGTCTAAAATATACGAATTAGAACTACCTGAAATTTTCAATTTATTGCCCAATACCGATAATGAACCTTTGGTTGTTTGGGAGTTTCAAAATGAAGATTTGTATGATGATAATATCTCTGGAGCTGTAAGGCTTGCAAATGGTAATACTTTAATTTGTGAAGGAGATTATGGTATTTGGGAAGTCACTCCAAATAAAGAAATCGTTTGGAAATATAATTATTTTGGAGAAGAGCTTTGGAGATGTTATAACTATGATCAAAACAGCCAAGAATTAAGTCATTACAACTTGCTTGAGTAACTATTATATCTTAATAAGTGAGGTTCTAGAGATTTCGATTATTTTTTTTCGAAAATGTTCTACGTAGATTCTATTAGAATAATTACGTTCTGTAATTTTAAATAATAATATTTTCTATTTTATCTAGGCTTAGAATTACTAAATATAATATCTTTAATTCATATACAAACACGCAACTATGGCTTTACACAACCAAAAACATATATTCGATCTTCCGGAAGACATTACCTATTTAAACATTGCATCCCAATCGCCAGCATTTAAAGCAATATATGAAGCAGGATTAGAAGGTCTAAAACAAAAAAACAGACCTTATACTATAACGGGTTCCGATTATTTTGAACCTGTTGTAACACTTAAAAAGCTATTTGCAGAATTAGTAGATGTTTCGGATTATAATCGAATTGCTACCATTCCTTCGGCTTCCTATGGAATAGCCACTGTTGCAAATAATATTGTTTTACAGGAAGGTGACGAAATTTTGGTTATTGAAGAACAATTTCCAAGCAATTATTACTCCTGGAAAAATGTAGCGGACAAATACAATGCTACTATTAAAACGGTTAATAAAATAGAAAATGAACTTTGGAACACTTCCATTTTAAATGCAATTACAGATAAAACTGCTGTAGTAACATTGGGAAACATTCATTGGTCTAACGGTAGTTTGTTTGATTTAAAAGCGATTAGTAAAAAAGCAAAACAACATAAGGCATTGCTTATTATTGATGGTAGCCAGACGGTTGGTGCTTTGCCTTTTTCGGTGAAAGACATACAACCAGATGCCTTAATTTGTGCTGGTTATAAGTGGTTATTTGGTCCGTACGGATGTGCCTACGCCTATTATGGTGCATATTTTGATAACGGAACACCTATAGAAGAAAACTGGTCTAACCGATTAAATAGCGAAAACTTTGCCGGATTAACTAATTACCAAGAAGCATACAAGCCTTTAGCTAATCGGTATCAGGTTGGAGAAAGCGGAAACTTTATTTATATAAAAATGCAAATTGCAGCACTGCAACAAATTTTAGAATGGACACCAAAAGCAATTCAAGCATATTGCAAAACAATTTCCGCGGAAGCGGTAAAGGAATTAAAAGCTTTAGGTTGTAAAATAGAAGTAGATGACCAAAGAACGCATCATCTTTTCGGAATTAAATTACCAGAAAACACAGATCTCGATATCTTAAAAAAAGAATTATCTAGTAATGCTATTTTTGTCTCTTTTAGAGGAAACTATATAAGGTTATCCTGTCATTTATATAATACAGCAGAGGACTTTTCAAAATTTGTTAATTGCCTGAATTCCGTTTTAGTAAAGTAATTGTTTATGTTTTCTTTTTTCTTTTAGAAAATAAACTTCTAATGGTTATAATATTAAGTGGAAATTCTAACATCACATGAGATACACTTAGAAAAATAGAGATCACCAAACCTAATCTATAGTCATAGAGATAACAAAATAATATTGCAATCCAAATCCCTAAAATAAGTATCGCCTTCTTGCGTGTTAACTGCTTATGCCAACCAATAATTGTGGTCTTTGAAAACCAATTGAGATAATGATAAATATAAGCAAAAGCAATAAAAATTTGAATTTTTATATCTAATTTTTCGTAGAAAAAGAACTTTAAATCTTCATATACACCAAAGAGTTTAGCAAGATTAGCATTTAGTACATAAAAATTATTATTCATATAGGTGTTTTTTACTGTATCCGAAAACTGATAATTAAATATCTCCGTATCCAAAAAGACTAAGCTTAAGGGCAAAGCGATAATCAAAATAATATTTAATATCCCATATATCGTTTTTTTATTCTTTACGCCATACATCATAAAAAGAAGCGTGAATACATATACATGAATAATTGTTGGCAATAATAAACCATTAATTAACAAATAAGCTTCCGTTGTATAGGTCCAAAAAGAGAGTAGAAATGCAATTAAAAAACTAATAACAAACACTTTATACGTTTTATAAAACAAAGCTAAAACAGCCGATATAAGTATAAAGAATAGCACAAAATTGGTATACTTTGCCATTTTATAAATGACAAACGTAATGGTAGATTCGTTTATAAATTCGCTCACAAAAGACAAGCTAAAAACAAAAGGAATAGAATAAATAATAGCAGCAACTAATACTAAATATTTCCAATATGTATTGGGAACAAAATAGTTTTTATCTGCAATCCAATTAGATTCTGTTAAATAGTGCAATGGTCCTAAAAAAGCATAACCAAAAAGAAATAATTCAAAAGGTAAAAAACAAGCTAGTGTAAAACTAGCCAGTATTAAAATTAAATTTAACTTATCTATATGTAGTGTTTTCATAAGTTATAGTGCATAGACACTATGAAATAAAATTTATCAATACATATAAAAAGCCACACGTATTGTGCAGCTTTTTATATCTATGAATTAGGTTTATTACTCTATAATCATCTTCTTAGTATCTACTTTTCTACCATCCACATATAAGGTGTAATAGTACATCCCAGTAGCTAGAGAATCACTATTAAAAAATAGTTCGTGATCTCCTAATTTCTTTAAGGAAACGTTATCTATTATTTGTCCAGATGTATTACTAAATACGATGGCTGCATTCTTATTAGAATTTGGCACATAATATTTAATAGAAGTTGTACCATTAAAAGGATTTGGAATATTTTGATATAAAATAGGGCCAGCACTTCTATTGCTATTATCCTCTGGTGATTCTATTGATAAAGTTTGACACGCACAAGCTTCTAATGTTTCCAATCTTGTAGTTAAATCGGCAACTTGCGCATCTAGTGTTGCTAAAATCGGAGATAAGTCTACATTTACGGATGTACCGCCTTCTATAGCTACAGTTAAAGTATTTCCAGATAATACTGCGGAAGTTAAATCTTGATCATCTGTTCCTGAACCATCTTGTAGTGCAGATAAATCTACGGTAGTAGCATTCCCTGATATTGCTAATGTAGTTCCTGTTAAGGATAACTCTTGCGCATCTGTTCCTGTTCCGTCTTGTAATCCAGATAAATCTACAGTAGTAGCATTCCCTGATATTGCTAATGTAGTTCCTGTTAAGGATAACTCTTGCGCATCTGTTCCTGTTCCGTCTTG
>CANNAC010000013.1 GCA_947502495.1 uncultured Flavobacteriaceae bacterium
TAGAAAAATCCGGTAAATTCTATTTTTAGTTATTCAGTTTTTTGGGAGTTAGGATTATGGAGCAGTTTTTTATAACGTGTTTGTATATGGAAAGTTGCGTGTTTGCGTGCGAGGATTTTCCGAAGGAAAATCAGACGTAGCAAACGTGCAACGACCTTTGTTTAAGCCAAAACCAGCAATTTTTTATATACGGTGTTGGCGTTAGTTTTTTTATTTAAACGATTTATAAGTATACCAATTTTGGTCAGTTTTGTTATAAGTCGTTAGCTCATATTTCGGATATTTCTTTTTTAATTTTTCCAACCTCACATTAAATTCTGCTAAATCTTTTGTGTAAATCACAAATTCTCGAAATCCAGAAGTCGTAATAGTAATTGGAACAATTGAATTCAAGTCCGATTCTAAAAAATCAAATATATCATCTTCGAGATTATCCAATTCAGGTTCGTTTTCAATGTCAGGTAATCCGTCAGCATTTGGCGATAACATTTTGAAAGCAATTCCGCAATTCCTTGAATAATTTTTATTTCCAGCTATTTTGTCGCACGCAACGTTTTTCCGCACAAACATTGGTTTTCCATTATTTTCTCCAGTCAAAACACTCCAACTTTCGGGAATTTCAGTTATTAATTCCGATGAATTTGATTCGTTTTTTTTCTTAAATAGATTGTCAAAAAATCCCATAATTATAATTTCTGTTCGGTTTTCTCAAATTAACGCCAACGTGTTATATCATCACATTTATTGATTATATCCCGTAAATAGGTCAGGATATCGTTAGTTTTGTGTTGATGTTATCCTGTAAAGATAATTTTTTTAAAGCATTATCCAAAGGGCTCTTTATTTGTTGTAAATCTTTTCTAGATACATGTGTATAAATCATTGTGGTTTCTGGTCTGCTGTGGCCTAGTAGTTCTTGTATGTAACGAATATCTGTTCCTTGTTCTAACATATGTGTGGCATAACTATGACGTAAAGTATGTGGTGTTACAGGTTTTAGTATTCCTGCAGCTTTAGTGTTTCTTGCAAGAAATGCACGAATAGATCCTGGGCTATATTTGCCTCCTTTTGGGTTCTCTATAAAATATTTTTTTGGTGCATAGGTATTATGATAATTTTTTAATAATGGGAAAAGACTTTCGGCGATAGTAGTGTATCTGTCTTTTCTACCTTTTGAGTTTTTTACATATAACTGCTTTCTTTTAAAATCAAAATCACTAAGTTTTAAATCTATAATTTCTCCTATGCGTAACCCAGAGCCATAAAGCATTGCTATAATGGTACGGTGTTTTAAGTTTTTTGTTACTTGTAATATGGAAAACACTTCTTCTATACTTAATACAATTGGAAGTTTTTTGTCTTTTTTAGGCATATAGATTTTATCTGTATCTATAGAACATGCAGGATAGAAATATGCAAAATGCTTAAAACCACTTACCATTTGTCTATGTGTACTAATGGCATAGTTTAATTTATCAACAGTCCATTCTATATAATGCCTTACATCATTTTCATTAAGATCGTTTACAGGTTTTGCATCTGTAAATCGTAAAAATTCGAGTATAAAACCACCATAAGCCGCAATTGTACTCGAGCTAAATCTTTTACCTTTCAAAAAATCGATAAAGTGGCGGTAGACTTCTGTTTTTTCTTTATTGAGAGGATTAAGTTCTACTTTAATACCTTTAGTGTATCGTTGAATACCATTTTTAGTAGGCGTTTCTAAAAGGCGGAAGTTCTCTTTTTTAATATGAATTTTAAGGTCTTCTAGTCTAACCTCGTCGTAATAGATATAAAACGTTCTATGCGTTTTTGTCCAATAAACACCATTAAACTTTTTAATATATTCTTTAACTTCAAAATTATAAGTAAATTTAATTGCGATGCAACTTTTTGCATTATGTGTAAATGGTTCTAGTGTGATGGAAGTCATATGGTTATAATAAAAGAAATATAACTAAAGATATAAAAAAAAGCCCACCAATTTTTTGATGGGCTTTCCAAAATAGCTTTTATTTTTCTGTATTTGGTTACAGAACTTAATAGAAAAAAAATAGGTTCTATCCATTAACGTGTTAACCAACCTCTTTTATTGGCTGTAGCAATGGCATAAGGTGTAATCCAAAATAAACCAAAAGTGTATAGAATACTATAGGTATATGCCCAAAACCCTTGAGTTGTTTTATATCTATTGGTAAAGAATAACAATGAAAAAGTAGATATAATAGAAATACTAACCAAAGTAGAACCTACAAATAATAATGGATGTATCAAGATAAAGAATAACATAAAAATTAATAATGGAAAGCTCATCACTATTCTAGAAAAATGACTAATAAATAATAAGCGCGTTCCCATTTTTTCGCCTTCTCTAAAGTTGGTAAAAATGTATTTCGACATTTCTAGATTCTCACGCACATTACTACGTCCCCAACGTATAAACATTTTATATAAACCTAAATATTCTTCAGGAACATTGGTGTAGGCAACCGCATTTTTTTGAAATAGTACGTGTTTTCCTTGTTTTAAAATCATGTTTGTCATGGCACGATCTTCACCAATATCCGATGGTTGCCCCATAAAGGTTTGGTTTATCCATTCTGGTAAACATTTAAATACCGCAGTGCTTCTATATGCCGCTAATGCTCCAGGTGTACATAATACCGAATTCAAATTACTTTCTGCCGAGCGTACAAATTCAAAACTCATCACAAAACTTACATCTAGCATTTTTGGAAGCATTTCTTTTTTGTTATTTAAAACGCGTATGTTTCCTGCAACTGCTCCGCATTGTTCGTTATTTACAAACGGACTCACTAAGTTTCTAAGCGTATCTTCTGTAACAACAGAATCACTATCTACAGTCACGTAAATATCTCCGGTTCCTAAATTAAAGCCACGATAAAGCGCTTGGCGTTTCCCTTGATTTTCTGGTTGCTGGTAGATTTCTAATTGATCTCCTAATTTATTTTTGGCATCTAGCATCCAGTCCCAAGTATCATCCTTACTGCCATCATCTATAGATATAATCTGAATTTTATGTTTTGGATAATTACTTTTTACTAGACTCATTAAGGTATCCCAAACTTGTTTTCCTTCATTGTAAGCAGGTACAATTACCGTACAGGTAGGTAATTCTTTGTCGGTTACAGAAGCAACCGGTTTATATTTTATGTAGTTATATGCGGTATATATAAAGAATAGCAGCTTATAAGCAAAAAGACTTGCTGCAATAAGTATAAAAGTTACACCTAAAGAAGATCCCATGTTCTTGGTGTTAAACGTTTCAAAATCGGAATGAAAAACATAGAAGAAGTAAATGCCTATAAATAGAAGTAAGAAAGTACTTAAGAGTACCAATCTATTTAGCGGGTTTTCTACTTTTCTGTTCGCTTGAAAAAAGGGAGGTAAAATAGAATTTCGTTTTTTTGAATTTGTTGAAGGTGTACTAGAATTCGTTGGTTTTGTATTCATAAATCTATTTGGATGTGTGGGATTAAATAAGATTTACGTGGCAGGTTTTAATTTAGATGTTTATAGCTATGGATTTAAGATAAATTTATAATTTGATTCCATTTAGGGTATACATTTGTAATTTGAAAATGAGAATAGTATACCATATAATTTGTAGAAATAAAAAAACCCAAATAGAAATGAATCTATTTGGGTTTGTGTTTTAAGTTTAAAAAGAATTAATCTTTTTTATCTTCTCTTGGTTTTCTATCATCACGACCTCTATTGTCACGAGAACCACGATTATCACGTCCACCAGAACGTTTATCATCTCTTGGTGGTCTTGCTACATAACCTTCCGGTTTTGGTAACAAAGCTTTTCTAGAAACTTTTTCTTTACGTGTTCTTGGATCTTGTCCAAAATACTTCACATCAAATACGTCACCCATGTTTACAACATCGGTTACATTTTCTGTACGTTCCCAAGCTAATTCACTTACGTGTAATAACACTTCGTTTCCTGGAGCATCCATATACTCAACAACAGCACCAAAATCTAACATTTTGATTACTTTTACTTCGTATACGCTACCAACTGTTGGTTTAAATAAGATAGCATCTATTTTTGCCATAACAGCATCAATACCTTTTTTACCTACACCTAAAATTTCAACAATACCTTCTTCAGTAACAGGATCCTCGTTAATAACGATTGTAGTCTCTGTTTCTTTTTGCATTTCCTGAATTACTTTTCCACCAGGTCCAATTAAGGCTCCGATAAATTCATTAGGAACACGTCTTGTTATCATTGTAGGAGCATGCTCTTTTACTTCTGCATTTGGCGTAGCAATAGTATCTGTCAATTTCTCTAAAATGTGTAAACGACCAGCACGTGCTTGTTGTAACGCATTTACAAGAATTTCGTAAGAAAGACCTTTTACTTTAATATCCATTTGACAAGCAGTAATACCATCAGCAGTACCAGTTACTTTAAAATCCATATCTCCTAAGTGATCTTCATCTCCTAAAATATCCGATAATACAGCGTATTTTCCAGAAGCAGTATCTGAAATTAATCCCATTGCAATACCAGAAACAGGTTTTGTCATTTTTACACCAGCATCCATAAGTGCCATAGTACCAGAACAAACTGTTGCCATAGAAGACGAACCGTTAGATTCTAATACTTCAGATACTACTCTTACTGTGTAAGGGCAATCTGCAGGAATCATTCCTTTTAATGCACGTTGTGCTAAGTTACCATGTCCAACTTCTCTACGAGATGTTCCACGAATTGGTCTTGCTTCTCCAGTACAAAAAGGAGGGAAGTTATAGTGTAAATAGAAACGTTCTTCACCTTCTTTAGAAGGCATATCTATTTGATTTGCATCTCTAGAAGTTCCTAAAGTTACCGTTGCTAAAGCTTGTGTTTCTCCACGAGTAAAGATTGCAGAACCATGTGTGGATGGTAAGTAATCTACTTCACACCAGATTGGTCTGATCTCATCGGTTTTACGACCATCTAAACGTAAACCTTCATTTAAGGTTAAGTCGCGAATGGCAGCTTTTTCCGCTTTACGGTAATAGTCAGAAACTAAACCACCGTAATCTGCTAATTCTTCTTCCGAAAAAGTAGCTTTAATATCTTCTTTTATTTGTTGAAAAGCAGCACTTCTTTCATGCTTAGCAGATCCAGCTTTTGCAATAGCATACACTTTATCGTAAGCCATATCATGCACTTTCTTTTCTAAATCTGTATCTTCTCTTTCTGGCTCATATTCACGAACTTCTTTTTTTCCAAATGCTTCCGCTAATCTTACTTGCGCAGCACATTGTACTTTAATAGCTTCGTGAGCAAACTTAATTGCATCTGCCATTTCTTCTTCAGAAATTTCATCCATTTCACCTTCTACCATCATTACTGAATCTGCAGAAGCACCAATCATCATGTCTAAATCAGACAATTCCATTTGTGCTGGTGTTGGGTTGATAACAAATTCACCGTCTACACGACCAACTCTAGCTTCAGAGATAGCACATTCAAAAGGGAAATCTGATAATTGAATAGCTGCCGAAGCTGCTAATCCTGCCATTGCATCTGGCATAACATTTTCGTCATGAGACATTAACTGAATCATCACCTGTGTTTCCGAATGATAATCTTTTGGGAATAACGGACGTAAAACTCTATCCACTAAACGCATCGTTAATACTTCACCATCACTAGGTCTTGCTTCTCTTTTGAAGAAACCACCTGGATAACGACCTGCAGCGGCAAATTTTTCTCTATAATCTACTGTTAAAGGTAGAAAGTTAAGATCTTTCTGTTCGTAATTGGAAACTACTGTACATAATAACATACATTTTCCCGATTGCACAACAACGCTACCATGAGCTTGTTTTGCTAATTTTCCGGTTTCGATAGAAATTTCTCTACCATCACCAAGGTCTATGACCTCTCTAAATACTTTTGGAATCATAAATAAGTTTTAATACTAATTAAACATTGGTAGTTGTGTTGTGTAGTTGTTGTGGCCAATGAAAAACTGTAATTTAGCTTCTTCAATATTGGAGTTTAGACTCTTCCAAAACGAGTTAGTTTATACCAAAAAACCACGCCGTTAAGCGTGGTCTTTGTATCGAGATTATTTTCTTAATCCTAATTCTTTTACTATTGCACGATATCTTAAGACATCTTTCTTAGTTAAGTAATCTAGTAAGCTTCTTCTTTTTCCTACTAACATTACTAACGAACGCTCTGTATTATAATCTTTACGATTACTTTTTAAGTGTTGTGTTAAATGCTCAATTCTTTTTGTAAATAATGCAATCTGTCCTTCTGCAGAACCAGTGTTTTTTGCATTACCACCGTGTTTTTTAAATAATTCTTCTTTTGCTTTTTGATCTAAATACATGCTAATATTATTGTAAATGATTTTTATGTACACGAAAGCCTATCTTTCGAGCGGCAAATATAGTTATTTTTATTTATATAGATATATAAAAAATAAAAAAGACCTTTATTATTACAAAATAAAGGCCTTGTTTGTTAGTGTGTTAATCTTTAAGCTCTTAAAGGTTGGTTTTGTACCAAGTCTATATAAAGATTCACTCTGTTTTTTAATTCTTTTCTATGTGTAATAAAGTCTAGGAAACCATGTTCTAATAAAAACTCTGAGGTTTGGAAACCTTCTGGTAATTCTTTTCCTGTGGTATCTCTTACAATTCTTGGTCCGGCAAACCCAATTAGTGCTCCTGGTTCTGCAATGTTAATATCTCCTAACATAGCAAAAGAAGCTGTTGTTCCTCCAGTAGTTGGATCTGTACATAGCGAAATATAAGGTATTCCTGCATCGGCAAGTTGTGCCAGTTTTACAGAAGTTTTTGCTAATTGCATTAAGGATAATGCTGCTTCCATCATACGTGCGCCTCCAGATTTGGAGATAATCATGAAAGGTAGTTTGTTTTTTAGTGCGTAATCTGCTGCGCGCGCTATTTTTTCTCCTACCACACTTCCCATAGATCCACCAATAAAACTAAAATCCATTGCTGCAATCACTAAATCATTACCTTTAGATTTACCAACTGCTGTACGTACTGCGTCTTTTAATTTGGTTTTTTCTTGTGCCGCTTTTAAACGATCTGGGTACTTTTTTGTGTCTTCAAATTTTAAAGGATCTTTAGATTCTAGTTTCGTATCTAACTCTTTATATTTATTATCATCAAAAAGTATTTCGAAATATTCGTTACTACCAATTCTTACATGGTACCCGTCTTCTGGACTAACGTAAAAGTTTTTTTCTAGTTCTTTTGCGTCTACTATTTTACCTGTTGGTGATTTATACCAAAGGCCTTTAGGTGTGTCTTTTTTTTCTTGTGTAGAGGTGGTTATACCTTTTTCTTTTCTTTTAAACCAAGCCATATCGATTTACGATTTTAGTTTTTCTAAAATTAATTTAGTTTGTTCTTATTATAAATAAATAAGTAAGCAAAATTACTCATTTTATTAATACAACTCCAAAATAGATGTCGCTATCTTGTTTTCTTGCATTATTAAAGCATTAAAAAATCCGTTTAAGTACTGATTGTATTCAGTTTAAACGGATTTTTTATTTTAGTAATTACCTCAATTTGCGTTAAGGATGGAACGGTTTGTCTGAGCTCCTCGCAGAGAGCGAGTAGTGACAGCCTGACCCTTGGGTAACGCCAAAATAATTTTATAAGGTATTTACATTATTTAAATCTTCAAACGCTTTTTTAAGACGTTCTACAAAAGTGATTTCTCCTTTACGTAACCAAACACGTGGATCGTAATATTTTTTGTTCGGTGATTCTGGGCCGTCTGGACTACCAATTTGTGATTGTAAGTAGTCTGTTTTTTCTGCCATATAATCTCTAATACCTGTCATGAATGCGTATTGCATGTCGGTATCGATATTCATTTTTATTACACCGTAACCTATTGCTTCTCTAATTTCTTCTAGTGTAGATCCAGATCCACCATGAAAAACAAAGTCAATATGATTATGAGGTAAGTTGTGTTTTTTAGATAAAAATTCTTGAGAGTTTTTAAGAATTTTTGGAGTAAGTTTTACGTTTCCTGGTTTGTAAACACCATGTACATTACCAAATGCTGCAGCAATGGTAAACTGGTCACTTACTTTGCTTAACTCTTCGTACGCATAGGCTACTTCTTCTGGTTGTGTGTATAGTTTAGACTCGTCTACATCACTATTGTCTACACCATCTTCTTCTCCTCCTGTAATACCTAATTCTATTTCTAGGGTCATTCCCATTTTGCTCATTCTAGCAAGGTATTCTTTACAGATTGCTATGTTTTCTTCTAGTGGCTCTTCACTTAAATCAATCATGTGTGAACTGTATAAAGGTTTTCCTGTTTCTTTATAATGTTGCTCACTAGCATCTAATAAACCATCAATCCATGGTAAAAGCTTTTTTGCACAATGGTCTGTGTGTAGAATAACTGGAACACCATAAGCTTCTGCCATTAAATGCACATGTTTTGCTCCTGCGATGCTTCCTGCAATTGCTGCCTTTTGGTTTTCGTTACTTAATCCTTTTCCGGCATTAAATACACCTCCACCATTAGAAAATTGTATGATTACTGGAGCATTTAAAGCTGCAGCTGTTTCTAAAACACCATTAATACTACTAGAGCCAATTACATTTACTGCTGGTAATGCAAAGCCTTTTTCTTTAGCTAGTTTGAAGATTTCTTGTACTTCACGACCTGTTGCAACTCCTGGTTTTATGTTATGTGCCATTTTATTATTTGGTTTTGTTGAAAATTTGTTTACTCAAAAGTACGTAATTTTTGAATAATTATTATGAAATAAGTAGATTCTTAACGGAAAATTATACGATAACGTTTGCGCTATAAATAGCTTAAAAGGGATAGTTTATACCAATGTTGTAGACTGCTTTACTAAAGTTGTAGTTGCTAAACCATCGATTTGTTTCTAGCGCTGGGTTGTAGGTTTTAAAGCCTAAATCTAGTCTTGCAACCGCAAAACCAAAATCATATCGAATACCAAAACCGGTTCCTACAGCTATGTCTTTTAAAGAAGATAAATTAGTGAATGTTGCTTTTTCGTCTTCTACATCATCTAATACATTCCAGATATTACCGACATCTATAAATAGTGCTGCGTTTACATCTCCAAATACATTAAATCTGTTTTCAAAACTAAAAGCTAATTTTAGATTAGCCTCATTAAATTCATTATTAGATCCCGAGCTTCCTGGACCAAGGCTATAGGCTGTCCATGCGCGGTTGTCATTAGTTCCTCCAGCAAAGAAACTTTTAGAAAACGGTATGTTTGTAGAATTGCCATAAGGAATTGCGATACCAATAAATCCACGTGCGGCAAGTACATTCTTTTTACCTAAATCCCAATGGCGAATATAATCGAATTCGGTTTTTATATATTGCGAAAATGCTACGTTAAAAAACTCATATTGATCATTACTGTTCTTTTGTAAACCGAAAGCACTGGATGCTGCAGAAAAAACATTTCCTGCTAATTCTAATTTAAAACGGAAAATAGAAAAGGTTTCATCAAATAAATTTTCGCGTTTGTCTTTGGTGTAACTATAATTGGAAGAAAAAATAAGATTGTTTTCTGTTAACCGGTCTTTACGTTCGCTAATTGCAGAAACGGTTTGGTAGTCATCACTAGTAGATACTAACGAAGTGTTTCCGCTTAATACATCAGTAAGAAACTGGTCTGCTTGGTCTGGTTTTCCTAAATTTTCATCTTCTGTGATGTAGTTAATGTCTTGCGCAATATTATTTAAATTATCATAAGAGGTTTGGTACACGTTAAAGTAATTGCCAGTATTTAAGTTTCTTACATACTGTGCATTAAAAACATCTAATCTATTAATTACTGCTTTATTTGGAACCCATTTGTAGTTGAAAGCTCCTGTAACGGTTTGTTTGTCTAAACCAATATTTGTTTGGCTAGACATGGCTAACGATATTATAGTGCTAGGAAGCATGTGTTTAGGTATTATTTTTTCAGTATTAAAAGGAAAAAATAATCTTGGTATAGTTAGTTTTAGGTTTGCACCAATTTCATTAATATCAAAAAAGGGATCGCCATCATTGGATGCATCTTTGGAAGCGCCAATAGCTCCAATAGCAGATAGTTCTAGAGTTTCGGCACCTCTAAATACATTACGCATTAAAATACTTGGGTTTAATGCAAAGCCTACAGTTTGTATGTCGCTTTGTGAAACTTCTGCACTAAAACCAAATTGAAATTTCTTTAAAGGGGACAAATATATATTTGCCGTAAGTGTGGTGTCTGGATTTTCTATATACTCGATGTCTGGATATTTAAACGTTTTCAAGTTGCTTAAATGTCGGTAAGAGCGCGTTTTACTTATGTCTTTAAAAATACTATTTGGGGTAATAAAAACAGCGTCGGTTAGTGCCTTAGGTTTAAAACGCATTTTACCAACACTAAATAAATTGTATCCATTGTATGTTAAGGTGTCACTTATGGTTTTGTTCCTGTTTTCGTAGGAGCTATTCGTGAAAATATTTACGTCTTTTACTTTATATATTTTAAAGGGGATTCTGTACGCAGAGTCTTGTTTTCTTACTTGGCGATTTTTTATTTGCAAATCCACCTTTACTTTATGGTTGTTTTCAATAGAATCCATTTCAAAATAAATGTATTCTTGACTAAAATGATATACACCAGAATTTTTAAAATGTTCGGTAATACGTTGTAGTTCGTTATCGAAAGTGCTTGTTTTATATTGTTCTTTTTTCAGGAATGATTTATGCGATTGCAATTTATATAGAGAATCTAAAATAGGAGAATCAATAGTTGTGGTTAGAGAATCTATAAAATAAGCTTTACCGGTATCTACTGTATAATTTACGGTTGCTTTTTTGTTGCTTAATGTGTCTGTTTTTGAACTCGCTTTAACATTAAACCAACCATTGTTAAAATAGTAAGCCTCTAGCTGGCTTAGTGATTTTTTGGTTCTTACGTCATTAACAATTACTGGAGCTTCCCCCGTTTTTTTAAGCCAAGAATTAAAATCTATTTTTGCTTGTAAATAATTATCTAGTTGTTTTTTGGATAGAAAATTTTCTAGTCTTTTTTTTCGTTTTGGGTTTCTGTTTATTTTTTCGTCTACAATAGAATCAATATTTGGTCTTGCTGTGTTATAAATATGCAAGCGCAATGGAATACCTAGAAGTTTTCGGTTTGGACTTTGGTATAAAAGATTATTTATTCTTTCGGTATTAACTTTTTTGTTATTCACCACAATGGTGTTGTTAACCAGTAAGTGTTCATTCTCACCAACTCTTTTAACGGCATCACAAGAAGTAAAGAATACTACTAGCAATACAAAAAATACTATATTAAAGGGGTTTGATTTCAAGAATGTTATGTGATAAATTAATACTAATTTTGTTTTAATGAATTTAAGGTTTCATCTTTATCCGGGAAAAACCTTTTTATAGTTTCAAAAATACATTATTTACATGTTAACCAAAAGCCAAATAAAATTAATAACTAGTTTAAAGCAAAAAAAGTATAGACAGCAGGAAGGCTTGTTTGTTGCTGAAGGTTTAAAAACGATAAAAGAGCTATTAAGTTCTTCTTTAAAACTATATCATGTTTTTACTACCGCTTCTTTTGAAATGGATGACATAGAAGAAACTATTATTAGCGAAAAGGAATTAAAAAAAATTAGTTTTCTTACAACACCAAATACCGCTTTGGCTGTTTTTAGAATTCCGGATGCTACCCAAATAAAAACGAATCATTTGATTGTCGCTTTAGATGATGTTAGAGATCCTGGTAATTTAGGAACCATTATTAGATTGTGTGATTGGTTTGGCGTTGTCGATTTAGTTTGCAGTACTGCTACCGTAGATTGTTATAACCCTAAAGTGGTGCAAGCAACTATGGGCTCGATAACTAGAGTTAATGTTAGTTATTTGAATTTAGAAAACTTTTTAGCGGAAAGTAATACGGAAGTTTATGGTGCTTTTATGGATGGCGAAAATGTATATAAAAGCGAATTGCCAAGTAAAGGTGTTTTGGTTTTAGGAAACGAAGCTAACGGCATTTCTGCAGCAATAGAAGCTTTAGTAACGAAAAGAATTAGTATTCCTAGGTTTGGACAACTGCAAGCAACGGAAAGCTTAAACGTTGCAACAGCAACCGCTATTCTGTTGAGTGAGTTTAAGAGGAATTCGTAGTATTTAATCGAAGTCGCCGTTTGCTCTTTAAATTTATTTTTAAAAACGCAGCATTATTCTGCTTTGCGCGGAAGTGTTTATTTAAATGAAACTTCCGTCTCGTTTATTGAAAAGTCAAGTTGATAAACATCCCTCTCGTTTGCATGCTAGAAACATTTCCTGTCCAAGGACTATTAGGATCTACATCAGGAACCATTTCATCATTAAAGGCAAATATACCACGAATGGAAGGTGTAAACTTAAAAAAGAACATATAGAAATCGATCCCAAAACCAATTTCGTAAAACAAGTTATTCTTTTTCATTCTAAACTCACCAGCCGAATTATCGTCTGGATTGTCTTGATTACTAGAAAGATTTAAAGCAGTAGAGATACCACCAACTATAAAAGGTTTAAAATTATTAAGTCGTTTTGTAGAAAGCTTTATCAGTAATGGAATATGAATATAAGTAGATTTAACTTCTCTTATTAAATCGGCATCCGAGAATTCTCTACCCGCAAAATAACTTTCATCATAAATTAAATTTCTAGATGTTATCGATAAACCTGGTTCTAATCGTACATCTACGTAATCATTAATTCGTAAGTTTCCAATAAGTCCAACATTAAAACCGGTACTTGTTTCTACTTGAATATCTTTTTTATCTTGGTAGTAGTCAAAGTTGAAATCATAACTGTTAAATCCAAGGTAGTAACCATAGCTTAAGCGCGCTTTATCTACGTTTTCATTGTTTTTTATTTTCTCTTTACTAAATAATTGCGCAGAAGAAGATTGAAAAACAAAAAGAGTGATTATTAGGACAAGTATATTTTTCATAAATTATTTTGACGATTTATAGATTGTTGCCACACCAAACGTTTGTGGGAAATCTTTAACATTAATAAACCCCGTTTCTCTTAAAATATTGTTTAAAGCTTCTCCAAAAGGAAAAACAGAAGCAGATTCACATAAATATTTATATGCACTTCTATCTTTAGAGAACATTTTACCAATTAAAGGCAATATGTTTTTTGTGTAGAAATTATAACCTTGTTTATAAGGCGTTTTTGTTGGCATAGAAGTTTCTAAGATAACAAAAGTACCATTAGGTTTTAAAACGCGATGTATTTCTTTTAAGCCTTTCTCTAGTGTTTCAAAATTTCTTACACCAAAAGCAACGGTTATTGCATCAAAAGAATTGTCTTCAAAAGGCATGTTTTCACTATCTCCTAAAACCATTTCAATGGTATTTTCTAAGCCCTGCTTTTTTATTTTGGTCTTACCAATATTAAGCATGCCACTGCTAATATCGAGGCCAACAATTTTTTCGGCATCTGTTTGTGCTAAATTTATAGCAAGGTCACCAGTTCCTGTTGCAATATCTAAAATGGTTTTTGGTTGCGTTTCTTTAACCATGGCAACCACTTTCTTTCGCCAGGAAATATCAATTCCAAAAGAAATAACTCTATTTAAGCCATCGTAATCTTTAGAAATAGTATCAAACATTTTGGTAACTTGTTCTTTCTTACCTAAATCGCTATCCTTGTATGGTTTTATTTTTGACAAATCTATTTTTTTGGCAAAACTACATATTTTTTTTGTTTAAATACTTATTGCGTAATCAAATCAAATAGATGCATCTTATTTGTATCTTAATAATTTGAGTATATTTGCATACTTTTTTATTAAAACTATAGATGAAACATGCAACACAAAATTTTTATTATTTTGTATATTAATAACCTGCACATTACATCTAACTTTTTAAAAATAATACGTATCAACAGATGAAAATAATTATTGCTGGAGCTGGTGAAGTAGGATTTCATTTAGCAAAATTATTGTCTTACGAATCCCAAGAAATTACCTTAATAGATACTAATAAAGATAGTCTGTCTTATGCAGATAATCATTTAGATATTAAAGTCATAAAAGGAGATGCTACATCTATCTCTATTTTAAGAGATGCAAACGTGAAGCAAAGTGATTTAGTGATTGCGGTTACCGCTTCTGAAACGACAAATATTACAGTGTGTGTGTTAGCAAAACAACTAGGAGCAAAACGTACTATTGCTAGGATTTCTAATACCGAGTTTATACTACATAAAGAGGAAGTTGGTTTTACCCAATTAGGTATAGATGAATTAATCTCGCCAGAAGCTTTGGCTGCGTCAGAGATTAGTCTTTTACTTAACCAATCGGCCTTTAATGATAGTTATGAGTTTGAAGAAGGAGCGCTTACTATGGTTGGTTTAAATTTATCGAGAACAGCATCTTTTGTTGGACAAACGGTAAGAGAAGCAGCGCAATTGTTCTCCGAAATTCATTTTGTGCCCATTGCAATTCAACGTTTTGGTACGCAATACACTATTATTCCTAGAGGAGATACACAGTTTAAAGAAGGAGATAATGTGGTATTTATTACTAGTGAAGGTGGCGGTGATGAATTATGCAAAATGACGGGGAAAAGCAATGCCGAAATTAAAAATGTAATGATTCTTGGAGGTAGTAAGATTGGTTACAAAACGTCAAGAGATTTATGTGCAAAAAGTTTTAATGTAAAACTTATTGAAAAAGATAAAGAACGTGCTTTTGACTTGGCAGATGAACTAGAAAAAGTGCTAGTAATCAATGGAGATGGAAGAAATGTAGATTTACTAGAGGAAGAAAATATTGGAGATATGGATGCTTTTATTTCTGTAACAGGAAACTCAGAAACCAATATCATGTCTTGTTTAGTAGCAAAATCTAAAGGGGTTAAAAAAACCATAGCGCTTGTAGAGAATATGGATTATTTTGAATTATCACAATCTATAGGAATTGACACGCTGATTAATAAAAAACTACTTGCTGCAAACAATATTTTTAGATATATCCGTAAAGGAGAAGTGGTTGCAATGACCAAGCTGAATAATATGAATGCAGAGTTGTTAGAGTTTAAGGTGAAAGCGAAATCAGAAATCAATAATAAGTTGATTAAAGATGTAGATTTTCCAAGGTCGGCAATTATAGGAGGTGTTATTAGGGATGGAGAAGGACATATCGCATTAGGTAGTTTTAGAATACAAGAAAACGATAATGTGGTAGTATGTTGCTTGCCAAGATCTATTAAACGCGTTGAAAAAATATTCTTGTAAATGAGAGCAATTAGGCTTAACTACAAAATTATTTTCCATTTTTTCGGATTACTGCTATTGTTTAATGGTGGTTTTATGCTGCTTTCTGCACTAATCAGTTTAATTTATAAAGATGGGGTTACTTTAGAGTTATTCTTTTCCGGAATTGTAACACTTTTAGTTGGTGTTTTTGGTATGATTTATACCAGGAAACATAGTAAAGAAATGAATAAACGCGAAGGTTACATTGTGGTAACTTTTGGTTGGATTGTTATGTCCCTTTCTGGGACGTTACCGTATGTGTTTACCGAAAGTATTCCGCAATTTACAGACGCTTTTTTTGAAACAATGTCCGGTTATACCACTACTGGAGCATCTATTTTAAATGATATTGAAGCAGTTCCCAAAGGTGTTTTATTCTGGCGAAGCTTAACCCATTGGATTGGTGGAATGGGAATTATTGTACTTGCAATTGCTATTTTACCACTATTAGGAATCGGAGGTATGCAGCTTTTTGCAGCAGAAGCTCCGGGACCAAGTACCGATAAACTACACCCTAGAATTACAGATACTGCGAAACGTTTATGGCTTATTTATTTTGGATATACTATTGCTGAAACGGTTTTGTTGCAGGCAGCAGGAATGTCCTTTTTTGATGCAATAAATCACTCTTTATGTACCTTGTCTACTGGAGGGTTTTCTACTAAAAATGCTAGTGTTGCCTATTGGAATAATGAACCTGTTATTCAATATATAATTATAGTATTCATGTTTCTTGCAGGAACCAACTTCGTGTTAAGTTATTTTGCGTTTAAAGGAAAAGTGCAAAAAATTATTCATGATGAAGAGTTTAAATTTTACTTTAGGTTTATAGCTATTTTTACGGCAATTGTTGCTTTGATTATTTATTTTAGAGCAGATCTTACCAGTTCTACAATTGCGCACCCTATGGTTTGGGGAGAAGGAGAAAGTGCCTTTCGTCATGCTTTATTTCAAGTGATTTCTGTAATTACAACTACCGGATTTGTAACCGCAGATTACACCTTATGGACGCCATTTTTGGTGGTATTCTTTTTTGGTATTATGTTTCTTGGTGGATCTGCAGGAAGTACTTCTGGAGGTGTGAAAGTGGTACGTCATCTAGTACTAATTAAAAATGGCTTTTTAGAGTTTAAACGCACCTTACATCCTAATGCCATTGTGCCTGTTCGTTATAATAAAAAAGCGATTTCTAAAGAAATTGTATTTAATATACTAGCTTTTTTCATTCTGTACATGCTGTCCTTTATTGTTGGAGCTTTAGTGTTTTCTATGATGGGAATAAATTTTGAATCTTCCATTGGTTTAGCGGCATCCAGTTTGGGTAACGTTGGTCCTGCTCTTGGTGATTTTGGTCCTGTGAATAACTATGCGGCATTACCCAATTTAGGGAAATGGTGGTGTAGTTTCTTAATGCTAATTGGAAGATTAGAATTATTTACAGTGCTTATATTATTTACTCCGTTTTTCTGGCGAAATAGATAAATTCTTAAAAATATTTTTTATTTAAATTCTGTAATCAGAATAGGTGTTTCCACGCTATTGTATCGTTTCAAGGTTATTCGTGCTGTAACAATTTTAAAATTGGTTCGTCTTTATTATACAAACCAATTAAATCATCAATCATGGAATTAGTATTAAGTAACAACGATTCAGACCCACTTCCCACAAAAGTAAATGACACTGTAAACCAACCTTTAGGTTTTTTAAACTCGAACTACCAACAGATAGTAAACAATAATTTCAGTAAAGTTTCTTCGAATTCTATTTTCGGAATTAGACAACGATTAAAAAGTAGACAATTCAATACCTGTTGTAGTATCGAAACGGTATTAAAAGTATCCTTATTTTTTATAGCATTTCTTATTGCTGTAGCATAGGTTTTTAGAATAATAAAAATCTATTTCCTTTTAAAAGTGTAACATTTTAATAAAAAGTACTACATATATATAAAGCTTTTTACTGGATTGTTAACTGATGATCTTTTGAGCTAACCTCAAAATAATCTTTTATAGTATTTAAATAGAAAATGAGAATCTACATTCTTGTCAAGCACTTCTATTGTCTAAAATTTAATGTTTCACTTTTAAAACCTGGAAATTATGGGATTTGGTGGTTCTGCACAATCAATGATTACTATTCTTAAGAATAACGAAAAAATGCGTTCACAACGCAGTAAACGTAAATCTTTTGTTGGAAGCTATACTAGTGTAAAACTAGAGTTTCCGAATACTGCAACCGAGATAGATTTGAAAAAAATTGAAGATCGTTTACAACGGGAAAACAAACAATTAAGATTAAAACGAATGCTTGTTTTTGGCTTCCTTTTTAGCATTTTAATAACACTAATTATTATTTATATATAACACTATGCCTTTAGGAGAATCCATGCTGTTAACGTTGAAGAATAATGAAAATCTTAGACGTTTAAAAAAGAAAATTACGAGTCCGTTTTTTGGTAAAAACACAAAAAAAGAATCCGTGTATAATTTCCCGAAAGCGACACCCGAAATTTTAGAAAGAATACGTTTGCAAATGGCAATTCAGAATAGAGAAGAAACCATTTATTATCTAATATGTTTGGTGATTACTTTACTTTTATTTTTGCTGGTAATGGTATAAAAAAAAGAGGCTATTAATAACAATTGTTATAATAGCCTCTTTTAAATTGTATAGGGATAGAATTAACTAACCGCTTCTTTAATACGTTTTATAGCTTCTTTAATTTGCTCTTGACTTGCAGCGTAAGAAATACGAATACAGTTCTTGTCACCAAAAGCATCTCCTGTTACCGTTGCTACTAGCGCTTCTTCTAAAAGATATAAGGAGAAATCGGTAGCATTGTTTATTGTTTTTCCTCGTAAAGTCTTTCCGAAGAAAAAAGAAACATCTGGAAATACATAGAATGCACCTTCTGGTGTATTGGTTTTAAAACCTTCTATACCATCCAATAAATCTAAAACCATATCACGACGTGTTTTAAACTCGTCTATCATGTATTTTACAACACTTGGGTCTGCGTTTAAAGCCGTTATAACAGCACGTTGCGCTATACAGTTTGTTCCGCTAGTTACTTGTCCTTGCATTTTATTACAAGCACGTGCAATCCAATCTGGAGCACCAATAAATCCAACTCTCCAACCAGTCATGGCAAAAGCTTTAGAAACACCGTTTACGGTAATTGTATTGTTAAACATACCTTCAATTCCAGCCATACTTGCGTGTGGTTTTCCGGTGTAGTTTATGTGTTCGTAAATTTCATCAGAAACGACATAAATATTTGGATGTTTTACTAAAACAGAAGCCAAAGCTTCTAATTCTTCTTTACTATATAAAGAACCACTTGGATTACAAGGAGAACTAAACCAAAGCATTTTTGTTTTTGGTGTAATGGCAGCTTCTAATTGTTCGGCTGTCATTTTGAAATCTGTATCTATAGAGGTTTTTACTTCTACAGGAACTCCTTCAGCAACCTTTACAATATCACTGTAACTTACCCAATACGGACAAGGTAAAATTACCTCGTCTCCTTTGTTTAACATTACTTGCGCTATGTTATATAAAGATTGTTTCGCACCTGTAGAAACCACTACTTGTGGTAACGTATACGTTAAATTATTATCGCGTTTAAACTTTGTGATTACCGCTTCTTTTAAGTCTACATAGCCATCTACTGGTGAGTACGAATTATAGTTCTCGTTTACTGCTTGTATTGCAGCGTCCTTAATGAAATCAGGAGTATTAAAATCTGGTTCCCCAAGACTTAAACCAATAATGTCTTTTCCTTCTGCTTTTAATTCTCTAGTTTTTGCTGCCATAGCTAAAGTGGCAGAAGTAGACATGTTTATTATTCTTTCTGAAAGTGGATTCATTTATGAAATGTTGTTTTGAGGTGCAAAAAATGATGTTATGCCATACTAGGTTTTTTTCCTAGTACTTTTAGTTGTTGATAATGTTCTCCTATTGCTTTCCACATCGTGTTATACTCGTTGTAAGGTAAGCTAAATTCATGCGCAGTATCTTTAACAATTTTGGCGATGTTTTTATAATGAACATGGCTAATATGTGCAAATAAGTGATGTTCTACTTGTCTGTTTAAACCTCCTGTATAAAATTCTACTAACCAGTTTTTAGGTGAGAAATTAGACGTGGTGAATAATTGATGGATTGCCCAAGTATTTTTCATATTACCAGCTTCATCCGGAATAGGCATATCTGTATTTGGCATTACGTGTGCTAATTGAAAAACAACACTTAAGATAATTCCTGCGGTATAATGCATGATTAAGAATCCTATTAAAACTTGCCACCAAGCATAGCCCATAGTTATAGGTAACACTACCCAAATAGAGTAATATAGTATTTTACCAATAATTAACTTTGTCCATTGTGTCGCTGGTTTCGGAAATTCACCATAAGATAATTTTCTTTTTAAATAAATGTAGGTTTGTTTAAAATCTGTAGTAATAGCCCAGTTTACAGTTAATAAACCATATAATAAAAAGGCATAATATTTTTGGTACTGATGAATTTTTAGCCACTTAGAATGCTTTGAAAAACGAATAATTCTTCCGGCATCAATGTCTTCATCATGTCCTTGAATGTTGGTATACGTATGGTGTAATACATTATGTTGTACTTTCCAGTTATAATCGTTACCAGCTAAAATATGTATGCTGCTTCCCATTAATCTGTTTACCCATCTTTTACTAGAAAAAGAACCATGATTTGCATCGTGCATTACATTCATTCCTACTCCAGCCATTCCAATACCTATAACCATCATAGATATTATTTGTAGCCAAGTTGGCAAATCAACGGTTAATAAAACTACTAAAGGTCCAAGTAATAAGGTGAACATTATTATAGCTTTACTATATAATTTCCAGTTTCCTGTTTTTTTAATTTTATTCTCTTTAAAGTAATTGTTAACACGCTTGTTTAGTGTTTTAAAAAACTTTGCAGAGTCTGTTCTCGAAAAAGTTACTGTTTGTTTTGTCATGCTATTTATTTTTACTGTATTTAAACGAATAAATACTAGTATCCATTATATAAACAAAGATAAATAATAATGAGTTGCATCTTAATAAAATTTTCATAAAAATGCACAATAATTTATCTATTTTTGTGCAAAATTAAAAACCATGGAGCTAATTCTTAAGTATTTTCCAAACCTTACAGAAGATCAGATTGATAAATTTACTAAGTTAGAAGCTTTGTATCAAGACTGGAATTTAAAGATTAATGTAGTGTCTAGAAAAGATATTGACGAACTCTATTTGCGTCATGTATTGCATTCTTTAGCTATTGCAAAAGTCATTGATTTTAAACCGAAGACTAAAATAATGGATGTTGGTACTGGTGGAGGTTTCCCAGGAATACCTTTAGCTATTTTGTATCCAGAATGTTCTTTTCATTTAGTGGATAGTATTAATAAAAAACTAAATGTGGTTCGAGAAGTCGCAGAAGGTTTAGGTTTAGAAAATGTGAAAACCACGCATTGTAGAGTAGAAGAAATTAAAGATACCTACGATTTTATTGTGAGTAGAGCAGTAGCAGCAATGCCTACTTTTGTACATTGGGTAAAAGCTAGAGTTGCTAAAAAACAAAATCATACCCTTAAAAATGGTATTATCTATTTAAAAGGAGGTGATTTAGCGGAAGAATTACAAGACTACCCAAAAGCAACTATTTATAATATTTCAGATTATTATACGGAAGACTTTTTTGAAACTAAAAAAATAGTACACGTACCGTTGAAATATAAAGGTTAATATATCTTATGTTTATTCGGTAGATGTAATGATAGCGATCGTTTCGGCCTTTTCAATAGGCTTTTTTACTCGGGCATTTATTTTTTTGTAATGCCATGTTTCGTTAGTTCTATCTGCAGAAATATCTAACATTGCTTTACCGTTTTTACAGGTGATCTTAATGGTGGTCTGTATCGATTTGTTGTTTTTTGAATACTGCACAGTTCCATTTATAATAGTCATATTATTTATGGGTTCAATAGTTCCTAGAACTTCAATCACACGTTTGTTAAGTCCTGCTTTTTCTATTGCTTCGTTATAGAGTTCTATGTCTGTATAGGCCTTAGTGTAATCTGCTAAAACCCCATTAAATCCGGAAGAGAATAATACAAACAGGAAAAAAATAAAACTTATCGCTAAAGCGGTAAACCATTTCCAATTGCGTTGCCACCAATTTTTATGTACAATCAGATCGTTATTCATTTGGTTTCCTTTTTTTCAAATATATCTAAAAAGAAAAGCGCTTCAGAAAATAGAAGCGCTTTATATCATTAAATGTATGGGATGTTATTTTACCATAAACTTAGTTTTTAAGTTTTGGTTTTCTGAAGTTTCAATATGTAAAATATATAAACCAGAAGCAACGTGTAACGGTATGCTTGTTTTTGTGTTTAGCGTTAACAGGTTATTATAAACCATTTTTCCAGTGACATCTACAATAGTCACTCTAGCGTTGTCAAAGGTTTTGGAGCTGAGAATATGTAAAGCATCTGTGATTGGGTTTTTCTCTAGTTTAATACTGTTTTCTAGGTTTGTATCTATAGATAGCGGTTGTTGAAAAATTTCATTTAAAGCAAATGCGACATTAGCTTCTGTTAAAGTAACGTGAGGTTCGTTCTCTGTTGGCATATACCAAGCATCAAAAGGAGTAAGGTTAGATGTTGTTCTAGCAGTTGTAATTCCGGATGGTGTATGAAACCAATTAATTGCGTTCGCAGTTATTTCAAAAGCCATGGCACTTACACTTGGTATAAAGTTAAAGTGATCTGTAGTTAATGCTCCTAAAAATTCCCCAACTAAACCGTCTGTCGCTAGATCTTCGGTAAGTCCTAAAATATCAAAAAGACCACCAGAGGCTGCGTCAATTCCATTGGAATATATAAAGGAAGTAGTACTTGCATTGTTTCGTCTGTCATTTGCAAGAGGAAACCAAATAGGAAAATCTAAATGTACTTGGCTCATTTCAATTTGTATTCCTGCGGCTGGCGTGAAATAGGTTTTCGCTTTTAGCTCTGCAACATTAAAAAGGTCAATATTTGCATTTACAATTTGGCTACCAGGAACTAAGTCGTTTGCATTTATGCTATTGTCTTGATAACGACTATTATTACCACTACCATTTATGATAGAAACGTTTCTGGTTAATTCTGGAAATCCGAAAGTATTATCTTCTTCCGTAAGCGCGTTCATACTATTGAAAAAGGTGTTTTTAAATGGATGTGCTCTTGGTGTGGATAAAGCGCTATTAAAAGTTACACCGTCGCTATTTGTAATATGTGGTTCAAATTGGTCTGTAAGCATTTGTCTTGCAGCTGCAGAAGTAAGCATACCATCAATAATTGGTTGTAGTTCTTCTACATTCTGGTCTCCCAGAAACCAAAAATCATCTAAACCAAAAGCAAGAAAATTAAATTGATGTTGAAAACCGATGGGCACATTTGCGCCATGATGCGGTGCGTCAAAAGAAATGTATAATCTCGTGTCATGTTGCATAGAAGGCACACTTTCCATATAATTTAACGCATATCTCGCAATTAATCCACCCATACTCGGACCAATAACTACGTTTTGTGCATTTCCTACTTTCTGGTTATTAATAACTTCTATTAAATGTACTAGTAGCATGGCGTTACGCTCAATAAAATCGGAACCTCCATCAATAACCGCATTGTCGGCAGCTCTTGTGTATACCGGGAAGTTTAAATAGACCACATCAAAGCCTTCCTCTTTAACGAGTGCTTCTAGGTTGGATGTAGAACCATTATCTTGGAAATCTAATAATTCACGCAATCCTGTAATATCTCTTCCATCTCCTGGATCAAATCCATCTACTAAAAAAATAGGTTTGTCTAAAACGTTATCATCACTTAAATATATTTCATATTCCCCAACTCCTGGGTAAGAAGTAGTTTCGCCATAATCAGATAAATTAGGAGTAATGCTAGAGGTGAAGGTTGAAACTACTCTATTTTGATACGTATTCAAATCTGAATTCGAGTATTTTATTTCAATAATAGAAGTTCTAGTAAGAACTTCGTTAGTATCTAAAGTTAGGGCAAAGGTTAGTGTTTTTTTTCCTTCTTCGGAATAATTAATAACGATGTTTTGATTTAGGTTTATATTTTTAAATCCTTTACCATCATTAAAGTCTATTGCGATATTTTGAATCGTATTTTCGGTGGTATTAAATACATTGGAAGCGTCTAAGCGAAAGGTAGTTTGTAAACCTTTTGTTTTTGTACGAAGCGCGGCAGCAGTGGTTATAGTGCTTTTTTCGAAAATAGGTGTTTCTGAATTTGTTCGTAATAAATTTCCTTGCGCATCTCTAGTTACGATGTGATTTCGCATAGCCGTTTCTGTGATAGATTCAAACGTACTATGCAGTATTGCTAACGGAATTATATTCGTAAAGTAACTCTGTTTACTTTGCTCTTTTAAACTTTCTACAGGTAAAAGGCGTTCTTGAAAGTCTCCTTGAGCAATTGTTTTGTATGCTTGGTAGAAACTTGAAGTGTTAATTGCTTTGTGGTTATAACTTGTAATGTCTCCAATTACAGATTTTTGAGCAAAAACAGAAGTTTCCATATCCGAAGTGTCAAACTTTAGAAGTGCTTTTTTGTTTTGAGAGATTCCAGTTATAGTAATAAAGGAAAATAATAGGAAGTAAAAATTTTTCATTTAAAAAGAGGGATTGATTAATCTTTTTAAATATATGAAGTTCTCTCACGAATCTTTTAATTATGTATCAATTTAAGCTAAAAGGTAAAAAAAAGCCCCTGAAATGATAAAATTTCAAGGGCTTTTTTATGAATAATTTATTTTGTTTACTCTCCTAAAAATGGATATCTGTAATCTGTTGGCGTTACAAATGTCTCTTTTATCATTCTAGGGGAAACCCAGCGTTGTAAGTTTAAAATACTTCCAGCTTTATCGTTTGTTCCAGAACCTCTAGCACCTCCAAAAGGTTGTTGCCCTACAACAGCACCAGTTGGTTTGTCATTAATATAGAAGTTTCCAGCACAGTTTTCTAAAGCTTTTGTCGCTTCAATAACCGCATATCTGTCTTTCGCTAAAATAGCTCCAGTTAAAGCGTAGTCACTAGTTTCGTCAACAAGTTTTAAAGTTTCTGAATATTTGTCATCCTCAAAAACATAAATAGTAATAACAGGACCAAATAATTCATCACACATAGTCGTGTATTTTGGGTCTTCTGCTACAATTACTGTAGGCTCAATAAAGTAACCTTTGCTTTTATCATGACCACCACCAACAATAATGTCGGCACCTTTGTCTTCTTTAGCTTGGTCAATATATTTTGCAAGTTTATCAAAAGAACCTTCATGAATAACGGCAGTAATAAAGTTGCTCATATCTTCTGGAGATCCCATTTTAAAAGATTTTACATCTTTAATTACTTGCTCTTTCACTTCATTCCAAATACTTTTGGAAACATAAGCACGAGAAGCAGCACTACATTTTTGTCCTTGAAATTCAAAAGCACCTCTAACAATAGCAGTTGCTACTTGTTTTGGATTTGCAGTTTTGTGGGCAACGATAAAATCTTTACCTCCAGTTTCTCCAACAATTTTTGGGTATGTTTTGTAGTTATGGATATTGTTTCCAATTTGTTTCCATAATTCTTTAAATATATATGTAGAACCTGTAAAGTGTAATCCAGAAAAATCTGGACTAGCCAATACGGTGTCTGTAATCATTACAGGATCACCAAATACTACATTGATTACACCGGCAGGTACACCAGCTTCTTCAAATACATCCATAATTACTTTTGCAGAGTATATTTGAGAATCACTAGGTTTCCATACTACTACATTTCCCATCATTGCCATACAAGCAGGTAAATTACCAGCAATAGCAGTAAAGTTAAATGGAGATACCGCGTAAACAAAACCTTCTAGAGGTCTGTATTCAATTTTATTCCATGCGTCACTAGTACTTTCTGGTTGTTCGTGGTACATGTCTGTCATAAACTGTACGTTAAAACGTAAAAAGTCTATTAACTCACAAGAAGCATCAATTTCTGCTTGGTGAATCGTTTTCGATTGTGCCATCATAGTAGCAGCATTTATTTTTGCTCTATATGGTCCAGCAATTAATTCGGCAGCTTTCAAAAAGATAGCAGCACGATCTTGCCATGGCACTTGAGACCAACCTTTTCTTGCTTCAAGAGCAGTAGAGATAGCGTCGTCTATATGAGATTTTTCAGCTAAATGGTATTGTCCAACAATATGTTTATGATCGTGTGGAGGAGACATTGTTCTTGTGTTACCAGTAGTAACATCTTTTCCGTTAATGTACATTGGCACGTCTAAATTGCTGTTGTACATTTCTTTATATGTTTTTGAAATAGCTTCACGGTACTCGCACCCAGGAGCATACGCTCTTACAGGTTCGTTTACTGCAACTGGAACATTAAAAAATCCTTTTCCCATTTTATTTTGAGTTTTTAGTTGTAAAATTTGAAGTGCAAAGTTACGATATTTTTATAGATTAGTAATTCTTTGAAATATTAAACCCAAGTTAAATTATAAATTATTTTTTGTAAGTTGCTGTGCATATTAAAGACTACAAAAACATGTGTACAGTAACTATTTTTGCAAAAGGAGATAATGATTTCGTGTTAACGTCTAATAGAGACGAAGCACCAAATCGGGTATCTCTATCTCCAGATTTTTATTTGGTGAATAACACAAAAATGCTGTTTCCTAAAGATGAAAAAGCGGGAGGAACTTGGATTGGTGTTAGTGAGAAAAACAGATTGATTTGTTTGCTAAACGGCGGATTTGATTTACATAAAAGGAAAGAGTACTACCGATTAAGTCGTGGAGTTGTGGTTACCGCTTTGTTAGCTTCGGAAGAAATTGTTTCTGCGGTTGTAGATTATAACCTTCAGGATATAGAACCATTTACTTTGGTTATTGTAGATTGGAATGCAGGTTTGCAGTTTTATGAATTGGTTTGGGATGGTGTAAGAAAGCATTTTACCAAATTACCAAAAAAAGCTAGGGTTTGGTCGTCATCTACTTTGTATACCAAAGCCATGCGAGAAGAACGTACCCAATGGTTTGAAGATTTTAAATCCAAAAACGAATTGTCTTCCGCGAAAGCGTTACAATTTCATGAAAACACCAATATAGTTAATACAGAATATGGTGTTATTATGGATCGAGGTTTTGTGAAAACAACAAGTATTACGCAGGTGGAGAAGATAAAAGATAAAGTTTCTATGACTTTTAAAAATCTGCAAACGAACACCCAATTTTCTAAATCTTTTTTATTCCCAGCGACAATTCATGAATAACACAGGGATTATTTTAACACTGGCATATCCGGAAACTATTGTGATGGTTGCAGACGAATGGTATTCGCCATATTTGCGTTTTTTAGGCGTTGGAAAAAAGAATTATCTAAGAGCTGGACATGCCGCTTTGGTTTTAATTGAAAAAGCGACAGGTACTTTAGAATATCATGATTTTGGAAGATATATTACACCAGAGCCTGACGGAAGAGTTCGAGGTAGAGATACCGATCACGAGTTAGATTTTCCTATTACAGCCACTATAAAAGATGGCGAAATACAGAATTTAAATGCAATTTTAGAATTTCTTGGTACCCATCCAAAACTAACACATGGCGAGGGAAAACTAATTGCTTCGGTTTGTGATGTAGTAGATTATGATTTGGCAAGACAGCATATTACAAAAATGCAACAGCGCGATTTTATTCGGTATGCGGCTTTTATTAAAGATGCATGTAATTGTGCTCGTTTTGTAACCGATGCTTTAATTGCTTCTGTAACCGATGTCATTATAAATAAGAAACTGCAAAAATCGAAATGGTTTACGCCAAGCACGGTTGGTAATGTGGT
This sequence comes from uncultured Flavobacteriaceae bacterium, assembly GCA_947502495.1. GTDB lineage: Bacteria > Bacteroidota > Bacteroidia > Flavobacteriales > Flavobacteriaceae > Oceanihabitans. The sequence goes on from CANNAC010000013.1 coordinate 27,263, forward strand.
GATTGCAGATACAAAAAATAAAATTTATGCCGTTTCTGAAACTGGTGTAATTTCGGAATACAATTCTACAGTTAGTAGAGATAATAGGACTTATTTCTTAGATAAATTAAAAGGACATACGCCAAATTTTATAGGAACATTAGAACCTAAACCTGTAGCTAATTTGCATGAAAAAGCACAATGGCTTTCAGGTATTGCTGCTGGCGCTTGGTATGAATTGCATGCTACGGAAAACAGTTTAGAATATTGGTATAAGCGAATTTCACCACATGGAAATATAGATGTGCATGCCTTATATGAAGTGAATGAAGAAGGATTTGACTATCACGAGTCTTATGATTTTATACATTATTCCAATTGTAAATTCTTTCATGTGGAACAACACGGAAAGGTATACAGATTTGAGATAAAAGAGCAGGAGTGAGCAGTCACAGTTTAAACACTTGTTCTTTCCTTTTTGAGTAAAATAAATCGGGGTGATTTTTCGGTAGTTAGATTTCTCGACAGACTCGAAATGACAAAATTAATTTAAAGCAAAAGGAGCACTTAGTTTAAACGTAGGAATCGCTACGTGAAACTTTTTGGTGTTACTAAAATTGACCATTTCATAATATCCTTTCATAGCTCCAAAAGGAGAAGTAAGTAAACATCCAGAATTATACGTGTGCGATTCACCAGGTTTTAAAACTGGTTTTTTACCAATAACACCTTCGCCAGAAACCGTTTCTACATGGTTTAAGGCGTCAAATATCGTCCAATGTCTTGCATTAAGTTGCACAGAGTCTTTACTCTGGTTTTCAATAGTTACTTGGTATCCAAAGGCAAATTGTATTTTATAATTTTTATAAAACGTGCCTTCAAAAGTAGTATCTACCGAAATCTTTATGCCTTTTGTTACTTGTTGAACCATTTTAACTTCTGATAATCAATGGGTTTAATATTCAAAAATACTAAAAAATAAATTATTTAAAACTTAATTTAGTATTTCTTTGATAGGAATATAATGAAATATTCTGATTAATTGGTAATATTAACAGAACTAGCTTCGCCGAGACCAATAATCTTATCGTAACGTGCGCCTAAATCTCTGTAATAAACCAATACTTTATAATTGTTTTCTGCTTGCCAAAAATTTCCGCTAATGGCACCTTCGTCTACCTTGCCATTTTTATCTACCACTACATATTTGTAATTGTAGAATCCTTGTTTTAGTAAGATGGCATTTTTGTAAACGCCTCTTTCGGTATTGAAGGTCATTTTGGTTGTTTCATCAATCGTGTAGTTGTTGAAGTTACCGTAAACGTGTAGTTCTTTCCCATCTGGTAGTTGATCTAATAATAGGGAGAAGAACATCCAAACATAATCTGCTTCAATACTAGAGTTACTAGCATCTATTGCGGTTACCAAATAATTACCATTAATGTCTGGGTTATAAGTGTACGGTTTGTCGCGTCTTACCAGATTGGTGTATAAATAATTGTGGTACAAATCTTTTAAATCTATAAATTGAATACCAGTGTTTGCTGCGCGTACATCCTTATTTTCAAACCATAGGTATTCGTTTCCAGCCCAGAAGCTAGTTTCGGTGTTGTACTTATATATAAGCTCATTGCCTAATGTATACATTGGTTTAATGCCGGAAATAGCAGTGTTTAAATTGTTGTTTTGAACAATGACGGTGCTAATGGTTTGTTTCGGATTGTTAAAATGAGAATTGCTAGAAGATATGGTAATATCCACCGTTTGTTTGTTTTTTATTTCTCTAACATCACGAGACCTTTTTATTGCTACACCTACATTTGCTGTTTCTTCATAAATCATGAATTTTCTAGAAAAAACAAGTTCGTCATAGTCATCAAAAATTTTAATCATATAATTCCCAGAAACTTTTAATCTGCGTGTTTGCTCATTAGGAATAGTTAATTGGTAATTCGAATAAATCTGTAAGGTGTTAAAAGAATTTTCGTAAGTTCTTATGCGCTGTTTATCAAAACCTTCTAAATACTCGATTTTAGATAAAACGGAAGGCGTCCAATCATAATTATAATGTTCAATAACATAATAAAAGTCTTCTTCATCTCCATTTAAAGCATCAAACTCTAGTTTTAAATATTCGCCAAGCTTTAAAACCGGTAATTGGCTTTCTGCTGTATTCCCTTTAAAACTGATTGTTTTTATGTAATCTGGCGGTGCAACTTCTTTTGCAACTTGGGCAAAAAATGTAGTTGAAAAGAGGAGCGTTAGTATTAAATATTTGTAATTCACAAGTGTATAATTGTTGTTTTGCAGTAAATATAAGCAAATTTTGTGCCTAACGCGATTGATTTATTTAGATTGAATATAAATAGTATTGAAGACGATATTTAGCCATGTTTTTATGGATTTATTCGTAAATTTGCATCGATTTTTAAGAGACTTAAAGATTAGAAATACTATAACTATTAACAAATAGATTTATAATATGTCAAACGACATTAAGATTAAAAAGGGTCTAGATATTAAGTTAAAAGGAACTGCAGAAAAGGCAAAAGAGAACGCCATTATCAGTAACTTTTTCTCTGTAAGACCAGAAGACTTCCACAGTGTTATACCAAAATTAATCGCGAAAGTTGGAACTAAAGTAAAAGCAGGAGAACCTATTTTTTACGATAAGACTAACGAAGCTATACAATTTGTTTCTCCAGTTTCTGGTGAAATTATTGACATTCCTCGTGGAGAAAAACGTAAAATTTTAGCAATTAAAATTCAAGCGGACAAAGAGCAATCTTACCAAGATAATGGTAAATTTAATGTCGATGCTGCCAAAGCTGAAGATGTTAAAGCACATTTGTTAGCTTCGGGATGTTGGCCTTTTATTAAGCAACGTCCTTATGATGTAATTGCAAATCCAAACAAAGCGCCAAAAGCTATTTTTGTTTCTGCTTATGCTTCTGCACCATTGGTTGCAGATTTAGATTTTACCCTTCAAGGTAAAGAAGCAGAATTACAAGCTGCAGTTACAGCCTTAACTAAATTAACAGAAGGACAAGTGCATATTTCTGTTGGTAAAAATGGAAACTCTCCGTTAGCCAACCTTTCTGGTGCAACGATTCATAAGGTTTATGGACCACATCCTTCAGGGAATGTTGGTACGCAAATCAACAAAATTGATCCGGTTAATAAAGGAGAAGTTGTTTGGACTGTCAACGCACAAGATCTTGTTATTATTGGTGAATTATTACTTACTGGTAAATTTAATGCAGAGCGTATTGTTGCTTTAGCAGGTTCTTCGGTTAAAAAACCAAGATACTTCGTAACTAAATTAGGAGCAGAAATTGCTTCTATGATTTACGATAATGGCGTAGATAAAAACGATAATATTAGAATCATTTCTGGAAACGTATTAAGCGGTAAGCAAGTACAACCAGATGGCTTTTTAGACTATTATAGCAATACTATTACTGTAATACCTGAAGGTAACGATTACGAATTATTTGGATGGAATAAACCAGTATTCAATAAGGTGTCTACTTCAAGAGCTTTAACTTTTTCTTGGTTAACGCCTAAGAAGGAATACGATTTGAACACCAATACCAATGGTGAGCATCGTGCTTTTGTAACTACAGGGACATACGAAGAGGTTTTTCCTTTAGATATCTTTCCGTTACAAATATTAAAAGCATGTATGTATAAGGATTTAGATGAAATGGAAGCTTTAGGAATGTACGAAGTGGCACCCGAAGATTTTGCTTTAACAGAATTTGTATGTGTATCTAAACAACCACATCAAGATATTATTAGAAAAGGTTTAGACTTAATGCTAAAAGAGATAGGATAATGGGTTTAAAAAATAGTTTACATAGTTTTAAAGAAAAGAATAGAGATAAAAAATGGTTGCCAGCATTTTCGGCAATACATACTTTTTTATTCTTACCAAATGAGACCACGCATAATGGTACACATATAAAAGCGGCAGACGATTTAAAACGTACGATGAATACGGTAATTATGGCAATGGTGCCATGTTTACTTTTTGGTATGTTTAACGCTGGGTATCAACATCATCTAGCAATAGGTGAAATTCAAGCGGTATCTGGAGGTTTCTTTAGTTCAGAGTTCTGGGCTATGAGTAATTTCATGGTAGGTTTCTGGAAAATTTTACCACTAGTTATTGTTTCTTATGGTGTAGGTTTAGCAATAGAAATTTTATTTGCAATTAAAAATAGCCACGAAGTAGAAGAAGGTTACTTAGTAACTGGAATGCTTGTGCCACTTATTGTGCCTATTGATATTCCGTTATGGATGCTTGCTGTTGCAGTTGCATTTGGAGTTGTAATTGGTAAAGAAGTTTTTGGAGGAACAGGAATGAATATTCTTAATCCTGCATTAACTATTCGTGCATTCTTATTCTTTGCATATCCAACTTGGATGTCTGGAGATAAAGTTTGGGTTCACGGTGCAGATCCTAGAGTTCAAGATCTTGCAAATGGTGCAACACCAGATGCTATTTCTGGAGAAACCATATTAGGAAGCTTAGCGCAAAATAATTCGAATATGTTAGATTCGGCCGGAGATATGTGGAACGCGTTCTACGGATTTATTCCAGGTTCGGTTGGAGAGACATCTACATTATTAATCCTTTTAGGAGGATTGTTTTTAGTGTTTGCTAAAATAGGAAGCTGGAGAATCATGTTATCTTCTGTTATTGGTGCCATTGTTATGGGATTAATATTTAATGGTATTGCAGATTCCGGTTTAATTTCTGAAAGTAGTAAATTTTACGGATTAATGAGTACCGATTTCTGGATGCATTTAATCATTGGAGGTTTTGCTTTTGGAACCGTTTACATGGCAACAGATCCTGTAACTGCTTCGCAAACCAATAAAGGAAAATGGATTTACGGATTTTTAATCGGTTTCATTTCTATAATGATTCGCGTATTCAATCCAGCATATCCAGAAGGTGTAATGTTAGCCATTTTATTAATGAATGTCTTCGCGCCAACTATCGATCATTACGTAGTACAAGGAAATGTAAAACGTAGAATGAAACGTTTAAAAGTTAAAACAGCATAATTATGGCAGTTAACACAGATAAAAACTCATATACTATAATATTTGCCATTGCAATGGTAGTAGTAGTAGGTTCGGTATTAGCTTTTACAGCATCGTCTTTAAAGCCAAATATTGAAGAGAATAAAAGAATGGAAAGGCAACAGAACATTCTGTATGCTTTAGGAGTAAATGAAAACGAAGGTACTGGAGATATAACTTTTATTTCTACAGATAAAGTAGCCGAAGCGTTTACTACTAATATTTCAGAACAAATCGTTCTAGAAGTAAAAGACGGAAAGCTTATCAAGGAAATGACTCGGGAAGCCTTTATGAAATCGAAAGCACAAGGCGCTGGAAAAGAACCTTATTTAATAGATGTTAAAAAAGAACAAACTAAGGCTAAAAATGGAGAATCTAGATTCTTACCATTATTTAAAGGTACTCAAGATGGCAAAACAGTTTATGTTACTGCCGTTAGAGGAAAAGGTCTTTGGGATGCAATCTGGGGTTATGTAGCTTTAGATAAAGATATGGTTGTTCAAGGTGCATTTTTTGATCACGCTGGTGAAACTCCTGGTTTAGGAGCTAACATTAAGCAACGTTACTTTATGGATGATTTTAATGGAGAACATTTATTAAATGAAGTAGGTGTTTTTAAAGGTATAAAAGTCGCAAAAGGAAATAACGATCCAGTGAATAACGATAAAACCGATTTTGAAGTCGATGCACTAGCAGGAGCAACAATTACAGGTGATGGTGTATCTGCAATGATAAAGAAAGATTTAAAATTGTATTTACCTTACTTTAAAAACTTAAAATAATATGGGACTACTTTCAAAAAAAGACGCAAAGTTAATCACAGATCCATTAGCAGATAATAACCCAATTACTATTCAAGTATTAGGTATTTGTTCTGCATTAGCAATTACAGCAGAGCTTAAAGCTTCGTTAGTAATGGGAATCGCTGTATTGTTTGTATTAGGAATAGGTAATGTAGTAATCTCTTTAATGAGAAACATCATTCCTTCAAAAATTAGAATTATTGTACAATTAATCGTAGTTGCTGCTTTAGTAATTATTGTAGATCAAGTACTTAAAGCTTTTGCTTATGATTTAAGTAAAACACTTTCTGTATTTATTGGGTTAATTATTACTAACTGTATTATTATGGGACGTTTTGAAGCTTTTGCTTTAGCTAACAAACCATGGCAATCCTTTTTAGATGGTATTGGTAATGCTTTAGGTTACGCAGTAATCTTAATAATTGTTGGTTTCTTTAGAGAGCTTTTAGGTTCTGGTACGCTTTTCGGAATTCCTGTTTTAGGAGATCCAATTGAAATGACTGGAGTGTACAAGTATGGTTATGAAAACAATGGTTTTATGTTAATGCCTCCAATGGCTTTAATCATAGTTGGATTAATAATCTGGGTACAACGTAGTAGAAATAAAGATTTAGTAGAAGATTAAAAAACAGTATGCAGTCAATAGTTTATAGTAAACAGTCTAACCACTAAATTACTAAACACTAAATACTGTCATCTAAAAAATATAAAAATGATAGAACATTTAGAATTATTTTTCAAGTCAATTTTTGTTGATAATATGGTGTTTGCGGTTTTCTTAGGAATGTGTTCCTACTTAGCCGTTTCTAAAAAAGTTGCAACAGCAGTTGGACTAGGAGCAGCCGTAATATTTGTATTAGCAATTACAGTACCATTAAACTGGTTACTAGATCAATATTTACTACAACCAGGAGCACTTGCTTGGATAGATGGAAGTAGTAACGGAGAAGGTTTCTCTGGTATGGATTTAGGTTTCCTTTCTTTCATTATGTTTATTGCAACCATTGCAACCATGGTACAATTAGTAGAAATCGTAGTAGAGAAATTCTCTCCTTCTTTATATAATTCACTTGGTATTTTCTTACCATTAATTGCTGTAAACTGTGCCATTTTAGGTGGTTCTTTATTTATGCAATCTCGTGAAATTGAATCGTTTGGTTTAGCAGTAAATTACGGAGTATCTTCTGGAATTGGATGGTTTTTAGCAATTCTTGCAATTGCGGCTATTCGTGAAAAAATTAGATATTCTAACGTGCCAGCACCTTTAAGAGGATTAGGAATTACATTTATCATTACAGGTTTAATGGGAATTGGATTTTTAAGTTTTGGTGGTATGTTAACTGGTGGAGAAGAAGAAGAAGCTACTCCAGAGCCAACAGCACAAGTAGAGACAATACAAACTGAAGACGCTAAGGAATTAGCCGAAAACACTAAAATAGCAGAGTAGTATGATTTTAGCAGCAGGAACAGGAGCAACAGTTATAACAACAGTAGTAGCGTTTTTAATTATCGCGCTAATACTAATAAGTTTATTGTTATTCGTTAAGCAAAAACTTTCACCATCAGGTCCAGTAAAGATCATAATTAATGGAGAAAGAGAAATAGAAGTAGCATCTGGAGATAGTTTGTTATCTACTTTAGGTGGAAATAAAATATTCTTACCATCTGCTTGTGGTGGTGGTGGAACATGTATTCAATGTGAGTGTCACGTACTTTCGGGAGGTGGTGAAGCATTGCCTACAGAAACACCTCACTTTTCAAGAAAAGAGTTAGCACATGGTGCACGTTTATCTTGTCAGGTAAAAGTGAAACAAGACATGGAAATTACAATTCCAGAAGAAGTTTTCGGAATTAAAAAATGGGAAGCAACCGTAGTTTCAAACTATAACGTTGCAACCTTTATTAAAGAGTTTGTAGTGGAGATCCCAGAAGATATGAACTACAAAGCTGGTGGATATATTCAAATTGAAATCCCTAGTTGTGAAATAAAATATGCAGACATGGATGTATCAGCACATCCGCAAGATCATCCAGGAGAACCTGATAAGTTTAAAGGAGATTGGGAAAAGTTTGGTTTATGGCCTTTGGTTATGAAAAACAACGAACTTGTAGAAAGAGCATATTCTATGGCTTCTTACCCTGCTGAAGGTAGAAAAATTATGCTTAATGTACGTGTTGCAACTCCTCCTTTTGATAGAGCGAAAGGTGGCTGGATGGATGTAAATCCTGGTGTGGCATCTTCTTATATTTTTAACCAAAAAGTTGGAGATAAAGTAACGATATCTGGACCTTATGGGGAGTTCTTTATTAATGATTCGGAAGCAGAAATGTTATATGTTGGTGGTGGTGCAGGAATGGCGCCAATGCGTTCGCATTTATATGAATTGTTTAGAACATTAAAAACAGGAAGAAAAGTAACGTATTGGTATGGTGGACGTTCTAAAGCAGAATTATTCTACATCCATTACTTTAGAGCTTTAGAAAAAGATTTCCCGAACTTCAAATTCTTTATTGCATTATCAGATCCAACGGAAGCAGATAACTGGCAACTTAAACAAGATGTTGAAGATCCTAATGGTGATGGATTTACAGGGTTTATACATCAAGTAGTTATCGATCAGTATTTATCTAAACATGAGTCTCCAGAAGATATCGAATTATATTTCTGTGGACCTCCATTAATGAATCAAGCGGTTCAAAAAATGGGAGAAGATTTCGGAATAGATGATGAAAATATCCGTTTTGATGACTTTGGTGGATAGACACTAATTGTTCTACTGAACTTACTTCAGTATCGTATTATATATTAAAACCCAACATGAAAATGTTGGGTTTTTTTTATCTGTTATTTTTTTATAATTTATTGTCTACAAGTATATTAATACTAAAAAAGAATCTATATTTATTGTCTTATATTACTTACAAGTTTAAAAGCTACTTTACATTATGAAAAACATTTTTAAATTATTGTTATTACTCTTTGTGTTTATACATGTATCTGCAACTTTTGCGCAAGAAGATGGATTAGATGAAAATTATTTTCAATTAAGCCCTAGAATTGGATATGATTTTCCAAATTATAACAACAATAACACGCCTTATATAGATTATAATGCCGGATTAGATTTTGGTGTTTCTTTAGATTATTATTGGAACTGGTTCGGACTAGGTTTCGATTTTGATTATATCAATAATAGCCCTGAAAACACATATCCAACATCGAATCTTTTTGAATCGGATCGTGTTACTCCAATTAATTCGTTTAGTTTATCCGAAGATAAAATACAACGTATGTTTTATGGTATTGGTCCAAATGCACAATACCGAACATACTCAGGTAAATTTAAGGCAGAGTTAAATACACGTTTTGGTTTGGCTTCTATAGATGGAGGACGAACGCTTTTAGAAGGAACAACTACAAGCGGAACCATGCCATTAAATTTTCATGCTGGTTATAAAGATTCTGGTGTTTTCACCTTTAAAGGACAAGTTCGTTTTACCTATTTTTTAAGTAAAAAATTAGGTATTAACGTTGGAGGATATTACATGAAACATTTTGGAGTACAAGAACTAAATGAATCCGGGATTTCTGCTTCCTACCAACCTTTTGCTAATAGTACAGGTGCTACAGGAGAATCTATAGCTATTTTAGAAGCTAATGGACCATCTTTAAGAAACCAATCTTGTGAATGTGATATTTCATCTGTAGGTGTATTTGCAGGCGTAACCATGAAGTTTGGGAAAAGTCAAAATATATGCCCAGTATGTAAAGAAGACCATCTGCCACATTGTTGTGCAGACTGCGGATGTGCTATAACTATCATTGCAAAAGATAAATTAACAGGAAGTATATTACCTGATGTTGGCGTTGTTTTAAAAGATTTAGAAGGTACTATTGTGAAAAGTGGTACAACAGATGTTTTAGGAATGGTAGTTTTTGAAGATGTGGTAGAAGATGATTATATCATAGAATCCCAATTATACAATGTGAAATTATTAGGGAATAGTATTACAAAAGATGAATTTATAAAGTGTAAAAGAGAAAATACTGGAATTCAAAAAGAAATTCTGTACACCGATGAGAATTTTATTCTAAAAGGAACGGTTGTAGAATGTAATACAGTTACAAAAATTCAAGGTGTAGATATCTTATTAAGAGATACCATAAAGGCAGGACAAAAAAATACATTGTCGGATGCAGAAGGTGATTTTGTTTTACATTTAATCCAAGAATCTACCTATGCGATTAGTGGTAGTAAAAATGGTTATTATTCTAATGAAGTTGAAGTTTCTACAGGTTGGTATAATAGAAATTCTACATTATTTGTAAATCTAGAAATGTGTATCGATCCATGTGGTAAAGCAATAAGTCTAGATAATATTAATTTCAATTTGAATCAATCTAAGATTTTACCAGCAGCTATTCCAGATTTATTACGCATCGTTAAATTAATGCGTGATAATCCAAATATTTTAGTAGAAATGTCATCCCACACAGATAGTCAAGGTTCTAGTGAGTATAATAAACTCTTATCCCAACGTCGTGCAGATGCTACGGTAAAATATATAGTAAGTCAAGGGATTTCGGAAAGTAGATTAATCGCTAAAGGAGCAGGAGAAAATGAACTTAAAAATACAAAATGTGCTAATAATATACCATGTACAGATCAAGAACATCGTATTAACCGAAGAACAGAATTTAAAGTGATTTGCTTTTAATTATAATTTTATTAAAGCTAACCATAAACACATTTAGAGACTTTTAATGGTTGTCTGTATTAAATTAAATTTTATAAAAAAATGAAAAATTTATTTAAAATGAATAAGGTAAAAAAGAATAGTGCTGCAAATAATGCCTTTAAATATACATTATTATGTTTGGCATTAATCCATTTTTCTTGCAGCGATAATGAATCCTGTGAGTATATTCATGATGAGGAAGACGTTATAATAGTAGATACTTTTCCGTTTGCATGTAGTGAAGGTATGGATGTTGCTTTTCTAGTAGATTATTCACGATCTATGTTTGCTGGAGTAGAAGATATTCAAAACTCTCTAACTCAAATTACCGATGCTGTAATAGATCAATCTGGAGGAGATTATAGGCTTTCGTTATCCCTTTTTGATTTAAGTGATAACCAATTCCAACCTATTTATTTAACGGAAGATGATTATACAAGTCTGCCTGCAGACCAAAAAATTATCCGGACTACAAATCCGACTAATGATCATTACTTCACCATGATGGAAAAATTTGCAACAAGCAATGTGGCCTCATTTAGCACACAATTGGATAAGCTAAACGGAACTTTATCTGGTGGTTCTGGTAATCTTGCGACCTCTATTGAGCCTGGAGGATTATTATTAAACGAAATTTTAAATAATAATTTTGCAGGTAGTTATAGAACAGGGAATCTTACTAAACTTGCAATACTTATAACAGACTCTCAAGCTGGTGGAGAAGATGATATTGTCGATGCTACCGATGATACATACTTAACAGGTCTTGCTAATACCGCCAACAACTTAGGTATTCAGTTGATTTTAGTTACTACTTTAGAGGACTCCAATTTAGAGATTAGTTTGATAGATAACAATACAGGAGGTTTAAAAGGGACGAGTATTGCACCAGAGTTTTTATCAGAAAACATTGTTAGACTTATTGAAAATGTATGTGCTAATAATGAAGGGTAATACTAATACGTAAATACAATTCTGGGTTTCAGAAATTATTTAAGAAAAGAACCTAACGCAAATGTGTTAGGTTTTTTTAGGTTTCGAACGTTCCGGAAACCGAATTTCAATGCAGTCTAATTCTATTGGAGTCGTTCGTGTGAATTCTGCAAATATTCAGGAATTTTATAAGGGTATTATTTAAAATAATTAGTAAGTTGTTCATCCATAATCATAAAGGCAATACCGATACATTCAAAGTTGCCTTTTACATAAAAAAACGCACATATAATATGAAAACATCTTTAAAATTAATTACCCTTTTTGCTTTTACTTTGCTAATGACTGCTTGTTCGAGTGATGACGATAACACAGAAAATCAAAGTTTAGAAGGACAAGGTCAATCGCAATTAATATTTAGTGCTTTTGGAGATATTGGATGTGGTGTAATAACAGTTGCTGTAGATCAACTGGTAACAAAAACGATGGACGGACAAGATCCTGCTAATGGCTTTGTGTATTGTCAGGACTCAAGCGCGTCTGTTGTACAATGGATGGATATTCCTGCAGGTACATACACCTACGTTGCTAGTTGTTCGGGATATACTTGGACAGGAACTAGAACATTAGGTTCTGGTAGTTGTAGTAATTTAAGCCTTACCGTAGGTTCGGCAGATTAAAAGAAATAGTATTTCTAGAAATAGAAGGTAAAATTTATAAATTGTTTAAAAGATTAAAACCCAATACGAAAGTGTTGGGTTTTTTCGTTAAAATACCATGAAGAAATTTTTACTATTTATCGTATTGCTAATTGCCCTTGTATTTTTAATGCTACAATTTAAACCCGTTAAAAAGAGTATTGCTATAGTCGAGGCTAGCATTACAACGCCAAGTCTTATAAATAAAGACAGTGTAACTATAAAAAGTAGAGTAGAAACTCCAGATACGTATAAACGCGTAAATTATCCCAAAGGATCTTTTCAAGAATATCTTAGAAACTACAAGTTAAAACCTTTTGGAAGTAAAATAATAAATTATGATGATTCCGAATATTTCTGGCAACGCGGACATATCGGGATTCTAGAAATTCCTGTGCCAAAAAACGGATTGCAAGAATGCGCAGACGCACTAATTAGAATTAGAAGCGAATACCTTTGGGATACCAATCAAAAAGATAAAATAGGATTTAATTTCACTTCAGGTCACTATTGTTCTTGGCTAAAATATGCGGAAGGCTACAGACCAAAAATTAATGGGAATAAGGTTAGCTTTCATAAAACAGCGAATGCAAATTCTTCAAAAGAAAACTTTTACAACTACCTGAATTTAATCTACATGTATTCTGGTACTTTATCGCTTTATAATGAATTAAAATCTGTATCGGATAATGATTTAAAAATTGGCGATATGCTAATTAAAGGTGGTTCTCCAGGGCATATTGTTATGATTTGTGATGAAGTAGTTAACGCAGAAGGCAACAAACTGTTTTTGTTGTTTCAAGGGAATACACCAGCCCAAAGCGTACATTTGGTGAAAAATCTTGAAAATGCTAAAATCTCACCTTGGTATTCCTTAAAAAAAGATGCCGTAATCCCGGTTTCTAATTATACTTTTCAAAGTTCCAAATTTGTAAGGTTTAAGTGGTAGTTGTAATTTTAAACTGGATGTGAAATCTGCTTTTTTGTCTGATAGCATTGTCGTATTTTTGTAGCATGAGCAAACCACTTACAAAACAAGAATTACACAACTTAGCAATGAACCATGTTGGCAAAGACTTAGAACAAAGAGGTTTTGAATTCGTAGCTATTAATAGCAAACTAACAAAACATCCACAATTTGTTTGTATAGATAAAAATAGTCAATATTTTTTTGTGATAGTTCGTGCAGTATTACTTCCAGATAACCCAAATAATTATGATGTTATTTGGATGGAATCCTTTAAAAAACATGCTACCGAAAAAGATGCCAAAGTATTATATGCCGGTGTTGGACTTGGTAATCCCAATGGCGAAGATTTGCCAGTATATTTAAATCAAGAATATTTAATTGAGTATAATGGTATTCAAGTAATGGAAACAAATTTAAATTAGTTAAAATGAAGAAGTACCTAAGTCTACTATTAATTGCAACTTTATTTTTCGCTTGTAAAAAGGATCCTAAAAACACGAAGCTTTCTGGTGCTGTCTTCGGAACTAGTTATTCTATACTTTATGATGCAGAAACCAATTACCAAAAGCAAATAGATAGTTTGTACTATGTGATTAATAAATCCATGTCTACCTATCAAACCAATTCGGATATTTCTAAACTCAATAGAAACGAGAGTAATTCGGTAGATGCACATTTCAAAAAAGTATTAGCAACTTCTAAAGAAGTATTTCGTCTAACAGATGGTGTTTTCGATCCTACTATAGGAACTATTGTAAATGCATTAGGATTTGGTCCAGAAAAGAGAATAGAGCGTTTAGATAGTCTTAAAATTGATAGCTTAATGCAGTTTGTAGGATTAGATAATGTACATGCTGAAGCGCAAAGCGTAATTAAAAAGCACCCAAATACTTTTATCGATTTTAATGCAATAGCAAAAGGTTACGGCGTTGATGTTATTGCAGATTTTTTAGAAAGTAAAAACGTAGTAAATTATTTAGTAGAGATTGGTGGTGAAATTAGAACGAAAGGAAATAATGTGGAAAAGAAATCCACTTGGACTGTTGGTATCGATAAACCTAATTTTGAAGGTACACAATCGGTATTAGAAGCTATTCATTTAGAAGAAAATGCAATGGCAACTTCTGGTACCTATAGAAAGTTTCAAGTAGATGAAAACGGAAATCGCTATGCACATATTATAGATGCCAAAACAGGTTACCCAAGTAAATCGAACATCTTAAGTGTTTCCGTAATTGGAAAAAACTGTATGACTGTGGATGCATTTGCTACCGCATTTCAGGCTATGGGAATAGAAAAAACTACTGCGTTTTTAGAAAAGCACCCAGAACTAAAAGTGTTTATTATTTTTGAAAACGATAATAATGAATTAGAAACCTTAAATCTTAACGGGTTTCCAAAAGCCTAAATTAGTACGTTAAAAGCCCAAAACCACATTTCAGAAAATGACTAGATAGTTGGTGTTATTTTTTTTTCATTTTTACGATATATAATCGTTTCATGAAAAAAATATTACCTGTACTTTTAATCCTATTCCTTTTTCAATATAGTTTTTCGCAACAAAAAGTTATGGACAGCTTAGAGCATGTCTTATCTCAAATTAAACAGGATAGTTTGGTAACCAAAGAGTTTTCTAGAATAACCCAAGGTTTTAGAAGAGGAAACCAAGAAAGTCACCTTTATTTTACAAAAAAATATATAGAACATAGTCAGAAAATAAATGACGATAAAGTGAAAGGCTTTTCTATAAGAGAATTAGCTATTTATTATACGAATGGGGAGCAATTAGATTCTGCTTTGGTGTATTGTGACAAAGCAATCGGTTATTTTGAAAAAGCATCGTATGCTTATGGCGTTTGTATTACTAAAAACTCTAAGGCTATTATTTATCAAGATCAAGGAGATTATTTAAAAGCCATAAAGAATTATACCGATGTTATTTCACACTTGGAAACTCTGGGAGATAAAATGGCTTTAAATGTATTGTATACCAAAATGAATATAGGTACACTTTATGGCGATATGAATGATGTTGAAAAACAAGAGGAGTATAATTTATTGGTGTATAAGGATCCTTTAACAAAAAAGACAAAATCGTTATTAAGTAGTATATGTATTAATTTAGCCTTAGGTTATCGAAGTAAAGGTCTTCTTGATGAAGCATTAAAATATGCTCTAGAAGCGAATGAAATAGAAACAAGACCCAAAAGTTTGGCAAATGTTAAAAGTAGTTTAGCTAAAATTTATTCTAAGAAAAAAGAATATAAAATTGCAAACGTTTATTATAAAGAAGCATTAGCTATTTGTGAATCTAATAATTTGCTTTCTAGAGTTAATTATATTCACCATAACATTGCTTACAACTATTTAGATTGGGGGAAATATAAAGAAGCAGAGTTTTATTTTCTAAAAGCAAATAAAAGTATTGATAACCATGAGTCTGTTATACGAAGACGAAAGGGGTATCAAGGTTTGTCTGAGCTTTATTATGCAAAAGAAGATTATAAAAACTCCTTGAAGTATTTTAAAAAAGAACGAGATGTGAGCGATTCTTTAAGAGACATAGAAAAACAAAAAGCGGTTAGTAATTTCGAAATAAAATACGATACCGAAAAAACCAGAAGAGAAAAAGAAGTAGCAGAACAGCAAGTCGCAATTACCAAATTGGAAAGTCAGAAAAACAGAAATTTATTTGTAGGATCCTTGGTTGTAGGGTCCTTAATATTGCTAACATCGGTGTTTTACTTTAACAAGTTGAAAGCGAAAAAGAAAGCCGAATTAATAACCATAGAACTTCAAGAAACACAAAAGCGTTTGGCTATTGAAAAGCAATATAGAGATTCTGAGTTAAAAGCTTTAAAAGCACAAATGAATCCGCATTTTATATTTAATGCTTTAAATTCTATTCAAGATTATATTGTATTAAATAAAAAAAATCTAGCCAGTGACTATTTAGGGAAGTTTGCCGATTTAATTCGTAATTACCTTCATTTTAGTGATACAGGATTCATTTCTATTCCAGAGGAAGTACATAATTTAAACCTCTACTTAGAACTTGAAAAATTACGCTTTGAAGAACAATTAGAATATACTTTTGAAGTGGACGAAGCTGCAAATTCAGACGAAATATATATTCCGACCATGCTAATTCAGCCGTATGTAGAAAATGCTTTAAAGCATGGTTTATTACATAAAAAAGAAAATAGAAGACTTAAAGTTTCTATGGGGAAACCTTCCGATAAAATAATAGAATGTATTATTGAAGATAACGGAATAGGTAGAGAAAAGTCTAGAGAAATTAATAAGAAACGAGAAGGGCAACATAAATCTTTCGCTTTAAAAGCAACCACAGAACGCTTAGATTTATTAAATTATGGGCGTGAGAAAAAAATTGGTGTAGAGATTATTGACTTACAAGAAAGTAATGAAGCCATAGGAACCAAAGTGATATTAAAAATTCCAATCATAAAAAAGTAAAATGAAGGCACTTATAATTGATGATGAAAAAAAAGCTAGGCAAGTTTTACATATTTTAGTAGAAGAAAACTGTCCGAAAATTATAGAAATTTTTGAAGCCGAAGATTTGCTTTCTGGTGTAG
Organism: uncultured Flavobacteriaceae bacterium; assembly: GCA_947502495.1. Lineage (GTDB taxonomy): Bacteria > Bacteroidota > Bacteroidia > Flavobacteriales > Flavobacteriaceae > Oceanihabitans. The sequence goes on from CANNAC010000013.1 coordinate 44,079, forward strand.
CACTTATAAAAAAAGAACAACCAAGTATTGTCTTTTTAGATATTGAAATGCCGGAACATTCTGGTTTAGAGATTTTAAATTTTATTGAAAAGGAAGTGCATAACTTCGAAATTATTTTCACAACGGCGTATAGCGAATATGCCATACAGGCATTTCAGCTTTCTGCCATAGATTATTTATTAAAACCAGTAAGGCCAAGTCAGGTAAAAGCTGCCGTAGATAAAGCGGTAGCCTTTTTGGGAAATACCCAAATTAATAAACGACTAGTAGAGTTAAAAGCGAGTCTTCAGGATTCTAACTTTAAAAAAATAGGATTGCCCAATGCAGACGGTATTAAGTTTGTAGATTTTACAGATATTATAATGCTAGAAGCAGATGGTATGTACACCAATGTTTCTACTGTTACACATGGTAGTATTTTGGTAAGTAAACCATTAAAATTCTTTGTAGATATCCTTCAGGGTATAAAAACATTTTATCGCCCGCATCGTTCTCACCTTATTAATCTATCCTACATCAAAGAATATATTAAAAAAGATGGCGGATATATTGTGATGGAAAATGACAAAACCGTATCCATTTCTAACGACAAGAAAGAAGAATTCTTGACAATCGTTCAAAATATAGGTTAGTATCTTTTTAGTAATAAAACGCATGCTTTTAAAACCGAATAGCTTGTAAGTCTGTATTTTATTGTAGCTTTATCTGCAATTCCTAAATGTTGAATAAAAACCTACTTGTCACATTATTTCTGTTATGTTCTTGCTTCCTGCGAGCACAAGAACCTGTATCTATTCATATTACCGAAAAAGATGGCTTGCCGGATATTGAGTTTTATAGCGTTTTAGAAGATAGCAAAGGTTTTATTTGGCTCGCTTGCGATAGTGGTTTGTATCGGTATGATGGTAAACGCTATACACAATATACCAATGCAGAAAAGCGAGGACTGTCTGTTTTTCAGCTTACGGAAGACGCCAAAGGACGCGTTTGGTGTACCAATATTTCTGGTCAGTTTTTTTATATTGAAAATAATAAGCTGGTTACTTTTTTAGACTTAAAAGAGGAATTAAAAGGGCAGCTTGCAAATTTTGAAATATTGGAGGATACCATTTTAATTTCTACAGGTAGATCCTTATATGTTGTAGACTTAGCAACAAAGAAGATTATTTTAAAACAAACAAGTATAGAAGGAGGAAGTCGAGTAATGTTATTAGAAGATTCCTTTATGCTCATTAATTTTAAAACAATAGCAATCTTAGATCAATATTTAAAAAAGCAGCGTGAATTTTTGCTTAATATTAATTATAAAGATAGGGATGGGAAAAGTACTTCGCAAGGAAAGACCTCTGCTTTTAAACTAAAGGATACGCTTTTTTTTTCACAACAATTTAAGTTTCAAAATACATTTAGAAGTATCAATCTAGAGGCAGGTACTACAGCGTTGGTTAAAGGATTGGAGCTTTTAAAAGATCTAAGAATTATTTCAATAAAAGTAATTCATAATGATTTGTGGGTTTTAACGAATACAGGAATCTTTATTTATGAGAAGAATCAAAAGGAATTCCAATTAAAAAGACAACTTTTAAAAGAGGAAGTGGTTACCGATGTTATTATAGATAAGGACCATACGTATTGGGTAACAACACTTACTAATGGTATTTATTTGATACCTAACATAGCAGTTGTGAAATATGCGTTGCCAGAAAAAAGTAACGATATCATGGCTATTAATAAAGTCAATGATTCTGTGGTGTTTTTTGGAACTAAAGTAGGACAGGTAGGTTTCCTTAATTTAAATAGTTCGGAGTATAAGCTATCTGAGTTTTTAAATAATAAAGTATCTGCAATACAATATAACCCAAAACAAAAACATAGTTATGTAAGTACAGATGATGGCTCTTATTTTGTAGATAATAACACTTTAGAAGCAACAAGAAAAGGGCACTTTAAAGGTGTAAAAAGTTTTTCTCGTTTAAATGCATACACCACACTCTTTGGAACGTATGTACGATTGGTTTTTTTAAATGAACATTCTGGTGTAATCAAAGAGTTTTCAAATGATAAGCGTGTGTATACCACGCACTACAGCCCTACTAATAATACTGCTTTTATTGGTTTTGTGGATGATTTATTAGTGTTAGATGATGCGTATGAAGCAACTACCATACAATATGAAGGCAAAGAAATTTCGACAATTTCTATTACCGAAACTGCAGATGGTATCGTTTGGGTTGGTACGTTTAAAAACGGAATTCTTGCTATAAGAGATAATCAAGTTATTGCACGCTACTCTACAGAAAAAGGATTACTGTCTAATCAAATTACATTCTTAAAAGGAGATGGAAATGCGCTTTGGATAGCAACACCAAAAGGTTTGCAAATGTTTAATACCGATTTAAAGACCTTTAAAAATCTGACAAAAACAGATGGGATACAGTCTTATAAAATATCGGGTATCGAAATTTTAAAAAACCAAGTGGTTTTGTCTTCCAATAAGGGCATATTTTCTTTTGATAAGAATAATGTTTTTAAAACTACTTCCTGTCCGGAAATCTATTTTAACGACATAAAAATTAATGAAAAATCGGTGGACATTGGAACCGATTTCAATTTAGATTATAATCAGAATTCCATACAGTTTGAGTTTAATGTGAATGGTATTTTATATAATAGTAATAAAACATATCAATACCGTCTGTTAGGTTATAATGCCGATTGGATTACTACAGATATAGGTGTGAATACGATGAAATATAGTAGTTTGCCTGCCGGTAAATATACCTTTCAAGTAAGACCAACCAATAGCGATGCAGCGAGTGAAAACGGAATAGAAAGTATTAAGCTGCATATAAAATTACCCTTTTGGAAAAAAGCTTGGTTTATTTTATTATGTAGTTTGTCTATAGTTAGTATTATTGTTTTTTATTACAAAAGGAAGTTGCAAAATAAAGAGAAAGCGAAACAATTAGAAGTGAAACAACTTTCTTTAGATAAACAATTAATTGCCTTAAAACTTGAGAATTTACGCTCGCAGATGAATCCGCATTTTATATTCAATGCGCTAAATTCTATTCAAGACTATATTGTTTTAAATAAAAGCCGACTAGCAAGTGAGTATTTAGGGAAGTTTGCCGATTTAATTCGAACCTATTTAAGTCATAGTACAAGAGGAAAAATCACATTGCAAGAAGAGATTAATTGCTTAGAAATGTATCTGGAATTAGAGAAACTACGTTTTGAAGATAAGCTACATTATACCATTTCTGCTACTGGAGATTTAAATCCGAACCTGGTATATATCCCAACCATGTTAATTCAACCTTACGTAGAAAATGCTTTAAAACACGGATTGTTACACCGAAAAACAGATCGGAAACTAGAAATAAATTTCCATATTAATTTAGAGAGTCATACCATAAAGAGTGTTATTGTAGATAATGGAGTGGGACGAGAACAAGCCGATAAAATTAAAACGAGAGGCCTTAAAAAGCATGAATCTTTTGCAACAAAGGCAACACAAGATCGTTTGGCATTATTAAACTACGGAAAAGAAAAACAGGTAGGAGTCACGATTATGGATTTGTTTGATAATGAAAACCCAATAGGTACGCAAGTAGAGGTTATTATTCCATTTACTGTAGATTAAACGATCTCTTATTATCCCAATAGAAGTAAGTACGAACACTTCTGAAAATTTCACGAAAATAAACCTTTATGAAAGTCTGTTTCTATTGTAGAAGACGTCCTAAATAGTATTCGTGTATTCATCTCGTAAGTGTGCTACTTACGATTTTTTTTTGTTTAGAAGTTGAAAATGCACTTTCAGAAATTGCCATAAATTTGAAGCTAGTTTACCTAGTATGTTTGTTTTCATAAAACTAAAAAACAATTAATTATGAAAACGAAATTACTTTTACTAATACTCATTATAACCTCTACATTTTGTATTGCTCAAATTCCAACTTCTGGATTATTAGCTAAATACGAATTTACTAATGGTAGTCTTGCAGATCCTTATAATGGTGATGATTTTACTAAAACAGGAACAATGTCAAGTACTGTTGTAGATAGATTTGGTAGCGCAAATGATGCGTTTTTTTTAAATCAAGATTACCTTACAAGACCAAATATTAATTATGCTTTTGGTGTAACGTATAGTTTTTGGATTAAAACGTCTACAATAGATGCTGGGCAACGTACAATTACGGATGATTTGTCTACAAGTGCAATTAACACAGGTGTAAAAATATATTTAGAAGACGGTAAATTAGGAGTTAGAGGTGTGCATTACCAATCTCCAACTGGTGGGCCAAATGGAGTGCATGGTTTCTATTTTTTATCATCTAAAATAGTCGCAGATGGTGAATGGCATCATATTGTTGGAACTATTCAAGAAACAAATAACACTATTGAGGTTGAGATTTTTGTAGATACTATTTCAGAATCTTTTGTAGATGTAGGTGGTTCACATGCTGGTCAAGGAGTATCTGTACCAAAATCTACTGGAAATGTTACCATTTCTAATAATAGACCAAACAACTTACCAAATACAGAACGTTATTTAGACGTTCTTGACGACTTATACATTTATAATAGAAGAATTACACCTGCAGAAGTTACACAAATAGGTGAAAATGGTGGTTTTTGTTTTCCTCCAGAAATAAGTACAGTGACTATTTCTAATACTTTAGAAACTACACTAGATATAGCATTTGCAGATCCAGGAACTTATGATGTTGCATTTGTAAAAATAGGTGAACCTTTTGCTAATGCTACAATTGTTAATGTAATAGATAGTGGTATTGCAAATACGATATCTAACCTAGATAGTTCTACAATTTATGAGGTTTATGTTAGAAAAGAATGTTCAGCAACTTTAAATTCTGTTTGGTCAAAATCCACAGAAATTAGAACGAAAGGAAAAATGTTTGTAAACCCGCTTGCAACTGGAGCAAATAATGGTACCTCTTGGGCGGATGCTTTTATAGATTTACAATACGCACTTTCTTTACAAGAAACAGATCAAGCATATTGGGTAATTGCTGGAAGATATATTCCAGATGTGAGCAATAGGTATATAACTTTTAATATCGCAGAAGATGGTGTGAAAATTTATGGAGGATTTAATGGTACAGAAACGCAACTGTCTGAAAGAGATTTTACTACTAATGAAACTATTTTTTCAGGAGATATACTTAATAATGATACAACGGTTTCATTTACAACAAGTTCAAGATCAGATAATTCAAACCGAGTAATTAATGTTCGCGCAAATAATTTTCTATTGGATGGTGTAATAGTGTCAGACGGTCATGCAAGCGCAGGTGTTTTTGATGGAGCTGGTATTGGAAAAGATGGCAATTATGGATTTAATACAGGCTTGAAAATAGAAAATTGTGTTTTTAAAGATAATGTAGCTTATAATGGAGGCGCAGGAATTAGAGCGGAGTTTAAAAAAAATGGAGCAATAGATTCCTTTGATATTATTAATTGTAAATTCGATAATAACCTATCACGTTATGGAGCTTCCATGTATGTAAATACAAACGCGCTTTTAAATACACTAGATTTTAACGTCTATAATAGTATTTTTTCAAATAATCTATGTACAGATAGAGATGCAACACCAGGACATATAGGTAGTGCAGGTTGGATTAGGCCAGCAGGAAATAATACCTTAAATGCAACCTTTATTAATAATACGTATTCAAACAATAAAGATGATGGTACAACTACAGGTTTTTCAAACGCAAACAGAGGAACTTTAGCACTTAGTGAATCTGGAGGTGGAACCATGAATGTAGCTATACACAACGCTGTATTTTGGGAAAATAAAATTAGAGGAACTAATACAATAGCAAAAGCATTATCTGGTTGGACTACAGGTTTACCTGCTAATTTAGTAATAACAAACTCCATAGACGAGAACGATTTTTCGAATGTGCTTGTAGGTGCTAAAACCAATACCATAAATACGAACCCTTTCTTTGTAGACGGTTTAAACGGTGATTATACATTACAGGCAACATCTCCAGCTATAGATTCAGGAAATAATAGTATTATTCCGGTAACGTTAACAACAGACTTATTAGGGAACCAAAGAATCTTTAACGCAACTGTAGATATGGGAGCTTATGAGTTTGGTTCTTCAACTTTGGGGATAAATACTTCTCAGTTAAGTGAAAACCAAATCAAATTGTATCCAAACCCAACAACTTCGGTTTTAAACATTAAAATGGATGGCAACTTAAAACAAGCAACCGTTTATTCTGTTTTAGGAGCTAAAGTTTTAGTAACAACATCAAAATCCCTAAATACTGCTCATTTAAAAAGCGGACTCTATTTAATTACCATTGAAGAGGAAACAGGAAGTGTAACAACTAAACGTTTTATAAAGCAATAACTAATCGTTTAATTGTTTTTTAAAGCCTCGTAAGCCTAATGTTTACGAGGTTTTTTGTTTAGAAGTTGAAAGTTCGGTTTCAGAAATTGCCATGATTTTTAAATGCATTTAGCGAGTAGTTTTGTTTCCTAATCAATTAAAAAAAGATATTATGAAAATACGATTACTTGTATGCATTAGCCTACTCTCAACATTAAGTTATGCGCAAACTTTCGATTGGAGCTCTGTATCCTATAATGGGAGTTTTTATGTAAGACAGACGGTTTCAGGTGTGCAAGCGGAGTGCACAAATTCTTCCAATACTGTAGATGTACTTAATGGTGGTGGATTTGCAGGATCTAGTGGGAATGTTATTGCTTCCACTGGAAACGTGGCCTCTTTTAATGTTGCATTTAGCGAACCCATAAATATTCAATCGATATTTGCTTTTGATGGGAATGTGGATACTGCTGCGAATTGGACATTCACACCAACAGGAGGAACAAACTCTAATGTTGTAGAAAATATAGCCGCAGCAACAGGAAGTACTGTAAATGTAAATTGGACAAATGTTACCAGTTTTACAATTACAAGTAGTAGTGGTCTAGACCGGTTTTCAATAGATGATATTGTTTTTTCTAGTTTTACATGTGGTGTAATAAATATACCAGATGTAAACTTTAAAGCCTATCTAGTGGGTAACACAGCAATAAATATAAATGGGGATTCCGAAATACAATGTGCTGAAGCGACGTCTTATTCCGGGATAATTAATTGTTCTTATCAATCTGTTTCCGATTTAACAGGTATTGAAGCTTTTATTAATATTACAGAATTATATGTCCAATATAATTCGATAACAAATCTAAATGTTTCCACCAATACAGCGCTAGTCAGACTAAATTGCTCTCATAATAACTCGTTAACAAATTTAGATGTCTTTGGTGCTACAGCTTTACAGTATTTGTGGTGTGAATCTTCTAATTCATTAACAACCTTAGATGTTTCTGGTGCTACTGCTTTGAGGCATTTGTATTGTTATGATGGGGCACTAACAAGTATAAATATTTCGGATGCAACCGCTTTAGAAACTTTGAAAATTTACAATAATTCATTAACAAGTTTAGATGTTTCGGCTAATTCAGCGCTTAGGTACTTAGTTTGTAATAATAATTTGTTGACAAACTTAGATGTTTCTGCTAATACAGATTTAAGAGAATTGGATTGCCAAAATAATTCATTAACAAGCTTAAATGTAGCAAATGGTAATAATACTAGTATTTATGATTTCTTTTCTGTCCATAACACAGGTTTAAACTGTATTTCCGTAGATGATGTTGCTTATAGTGATGCTAATTGGACCAATATTGATCCAGCATCTAGTTTTAGTACAAATTGTTCTTTAAGTGTTGCCACTTTGGAAACGGACAGAATCGCCATATATCCAAATCCAGTAAGTCGCACCTTAAACATCGAGTTAAAAGGCGCTTTAGAGAAAATAGAAGTGTATTCTATTTTAGGGACTAAAGTTTTAGAGAGTAAAAATCCAAGTGTAAATGTTTCTAATTTATCTTCTGGAACGTACTTGTTAAAAGTCTATGCACAAGATGGTAAAGTAGGTGTGAAACGTTTTATTAAGCAGTAGTTTTAGTTAGTAGTTGTTGTTTTAAATCTCGTAAGTGTTAAATCTTACGAGATTTTTTGTTTAGAAGTTGAAAGGCAAGTTTCAGAAATTGGCAAGGTTTTTAAATGCACTTTGGGAGTAGTTTTGTGGCATAATCAATAAAAACATAATGATGAAAACAAGATTACTTTCCATTTTTACCTTTATAGCAGTATGTGGGGCAACAAACGCGCAGGATGTAACTATTCCAGATGCAAGCTTTAAAGCCATATTAATTGCGAACACAAATATTAATACAAATAGCGATTCAGAAATTCAAGTTAGTGAAGCAAGTGCTTATACCGGAGGTATTAATGTTGCAAATGCAAACATTCATGATTTAACAGGAATGGAAGCCTTTACAGAAATTATAGGTTTACAGGCTTTTGGGAATGCAACGCTTACTAGTGTAGATGTTTCTCAAAACACAAAACTTAGACAATTACTTTTAGAGCAAACGGGTATTTCTGGGATTTTAGATTTAAGTATGCTTCCGGATTTGGTAGATTTTAAAGCGCATACAACTGCACTTACAGCAATAAATATGGCAAACGGAAACAATAGTAATGTAACTCGCTTCAATGTAATAAGTAGTACTGTAACTTGTGTGCAAATTGATGCTGGTTTTACGCCTAACTCCAATTGGGATATTCCAGCGAATGCTAGTTTTGATCAAAACTGTCCTACCATATTAAGTGTAGATGAATTTTCGCTGAATAACATATCTATATATCCAAATCCAACTACTTCAGATTTACATATTAAAATGAATCGAAACTTAAAAGAAGTGATTATTTATTCTGTATTAGGAAAGGAAGTGTTAAGCACTTCAAGTAAAAATATAGATGTAAGTCGTTTATTAAACGGAGTGTATATAATAAGAATTAAAGACGAAAACGGAAACGTGGTAACCAAACGTTTTGTCAAACAATAGTAGATCACTTCGTTTTAGAAATCTCATATTTTTCTTTAGAAGTTGAAAGCTAGATTTCAGAAGCTATCTATAATTAGAAAAGACTTTTAATAACATCTTTGCAGAAGTAAATTTAAAATAATTCAAAATGAAAACAATAATTATCGCCTTAAGTACATTGGTATTTGTTTCTTTTTCAGAAGGAAAACAAACCCTAAATACATCCGACAAGATAGAAGCTTCTATTTCAAGTAGTTTCTCCTTAGTAAATGATACCAAAGAAAAAGTGAGTATTTACACAGGAAGTGGTTTTGTGTCTTTAAACAAAGGATCCAAAACTAGTATTTCTTGTAATTCGGGTAAAGAAGTACGTTGGGCAAATAAAGGAAAAAAAGGAAATGTTATTTTTAAAATAACAAGTGATATGTGTGGTAAAACCATTAAGCTTTCCAAAGTAATGGACTAAATAGCAAGCCTATTATTTTTATAAAACATTGAAGACGCTATTAATCGTGATGAAAGTTGGACTAAATTATTTAGTTCAGCTTTTTTCCATTTAAACCAAATATATATGAAGTACATTAAGCAAAATAGATTAGAATTATTTCTTGTGCTACTCTATGTACTACTAGGAATGTTTTTTATCCGAATCATTTAAAAAGCATTAATTAGTAATAACGCCCAACCAGCGACTAAAAATAAACCACCAATAGGAGTAACCGGACCTAGAAACCGAAGCTTTTTCCCTTTCGCATCCGATAAAACCAATCCGTAAATACTAAAAGAAAATAGTATAATTCCTATCGTAAAACACCAATACGTTGCTGAGGTTGTGTTGTTAGAATTAAAGCCCAAAACGAGCAATACAATAGCATGATACATTTGGTATTTTACACCAACTTCAAAACTTTGTAATTGATCTGTAGATAAAATTTTCTTCAAAGCATGCGCGCCAAAAGCGCCAAAAATAACAGATAGCATACCAAAAACAGCAGCTGTAGCAAGTGTAATTTGTGGTGACATAAAAGTAAAATGTTTTTATTTATAAACGACAGGAATAATTTCTCCTTGGAGCAAACAATATTTCTTAATTTCTGCTTCGGAAAGCATTGCAGTGTAATCCACTTCATTTACCATAAAACCAACCTCTCTTAGTTTATTAAAGTAATCGTGTCCATAGACACGAACATGATCGTATTGACCAAATATTTTACCGCGTTCTTTTTTATCGGTAATGGTATTGTCTTCAAAAGTAGTATGTCTACTCAAGTCTTGTGGTATTTGAAAGATACCATAACCGCCAGGTTTCATCACACGATATAATTCATGTATCGCTTTTATGTCATCTGGAATATGTTCTAACACATGATTACATAAAATGATATCATAACTATTGTCTTTAAACGGAAGATTACAAATATCTGCTTTCACGTCTGCAATAGGAGAAAGTAAATCTGTTGTTGTATAGTCTAGGTTTTTTAACGCTCTAAAGCGATCTAAAAAGCATTGTTCTGGTGCAAAGTGAAGTACGCTTTTTTCCGCAGTAAAGAAACTAGTTTCATTTTTTAAATACAACCACAACAACCGATGACGCTCTAAACTTAAAGTAGAAGGAGAAAGTACATTCTCACGTTGTGTCTCATAGCCATAAGATAAAAAGCTTTTAAAACTTTTACCATCAATAGGGTCTGTGAAAGTGTTTCCTTTTAAAAAGTATGCCAAAATAGGACGTGCAATATAACTAAGCCTTATTAGTAAAGGTCTTGGGATAATATTTAAAATTATTTTGAAGAGTTTTTTCAAATTAATGTACTTTCAACTATTGTTTTTTCAGATATTAGAAGTGTAATATTGTCCCATAAAGCAATTCTTTGTTGTAATGCTTCTTTTGCTGCTATTAAAACTTCATCCCATTTATTCTCATCCTTTTCACATAATTCTTCAATCATTTTTAAAGATAACGGACCATGTTCATCTCCATCTAATTCAATATGTCTATTTAAATAATAGGATAGCTTATTGTAAGTGTTATCTTGGGTTTGAGAATGTTTAATAATTTGAAAAAACATGTCTGGAATAATATCTTCTCTGCCAAATGTAAATGCGGCGGCTATAATATGTGGTTTGCTCGTTTTAATAATACTAAAAGTAAAAGCAATAAACTGAAATGTTTTTTTGTTTAAATTTATGCTTTTTGCAGCTTCTTCAATAGTTCGCCCTTTTTTTAATTCTGCTATAAATTTATCAATACTATTCGTATTGGCTCCTAATTGATGCATCGCATCTAGGTACATTTCAAAATGACTTTTAGCTTCCCCTAATTCATTAATATCACTTTCTTCTCCTAAAACTATTTCATTAATAAAACGAGATGTTGCAGGATTAGAAACAGGAATCCAAGGTAGGGTTGTAGTTGTTAGTTGGTTTTGAAGTGCTTTTAATAGCGACATGAAATCCCACACAGCAAATACATGTTGCTCCATAAATAATTTTATGTCATCAACATTAGATAAAACAGTATATAATTTATGCGTATTTAATTGATGCCTCAATGGTTGAAGCTTTTCTTCTATGGTACTAATTGTCATAATTAATTATAATACTAATTGCTTTTGTCTAAACGCATCTTCCTCATCACTCACAATTCCTAAAGCTTCATATATATAAGCAAAAGTTGAAAGTAGTTCTGGTTTGCCATCTACTATAGCAACGTCATGCTCAAAATGTGCAGAAGGCTTATTGTCTAACGTAGTGATCGTCCAACCATCTCTGTGTTGTTTGATGTTTTTTGTACCAAGGTTAATCATTGGCTCAATAGCTACAACCATACCTTCAATAAACTTTTTACCACGACCACGTTTACCATAGTTTGGCATTTCTGGATCTTCGTGCATTTTGGTTCCTAAACCATGTCCTACAAGTTCTCTAACCACACCATAACCATGATCTTCGCAATACTTTTGTATCGCATAACCAACATCACCAACACGATTACCAACTTTTAATTCTTTTATTCCAACGTAAAGAGATTCTTTAGTGACTTGTAAAAGTTTTTCGGTTTCTGGGTCAATCTCACCAACAGCAAAAGTGTAGGCGTGATCTCCATAATAACCATTTTTTATAGAACCACAATCGATAGATATAATATCACCTTCTACTAAAGGAGTATTGTTCGGAATACCATGAACGACTTGTGAGTTCGGACTCATACAAAGTGTGTTTGGGAAATCATATAAACCTAAAAAACCAGGTATTGCACCTTGATCTCTAATACACGCTTCTGCAATTTTATCTAACTCTAAAGTGGTTACTCCAGGCTTCACTGCTTTAGCAACTTCCCCTAATGTTTTAGACACTACTAATGCGGCTTCACGCATTAATTCTATTTCTTCTCTTGTTTTTACAATAATCATAGGACATAAAAATATGGTGCAAAGATACTAAAAATAACAAAGGATACTTTTTTTATTGAAACATGATATCCGACAGTTTTTATACTTTATTTATTCAATAATTTTGTGACACAAATAAAAGTATATGTATAGATCCGTTAGTGCAGAAGAAGCAGTACAAGTAATTAAATCGAATAGTAAAGTTTATATTCAGGCAGCAGCAGCAGCTCCTCAGTCGCTTATACAAGCAATGACTGCTCGTCATGAAGAATTAAGAAATGTAACGGTTTGCCATTTGCATACCGAAGGGGACGCTCCTTATGCAAATCCAGCGTTAAAGGATAGTTTTCATGTGAACTCTTTTTTTATCGGAAAAAATGTAAGACATACCTTAAAAGCCGGAAATGGTTCCTATACCCCAATTTTTTTAAGTGAATTACCTTTGCTTTTTAAACGAAATATTATTGATTTAGATGTCGCACTAATTCATGTTTCTGTTCCAGATAAACACGGGTATTGTTCGTTAGGTGTTTCGGTAGAAGCAACTTTAGCTGCAATTGATAATGCCAAACATGTAATTGCACAAGTAAATAGAAATATGCCTAGAACGCATGGTGCCGGAATTATTCATGTTTCTGAAATTGATTTATTTGTAGAGTCTAATGACGATTTACCAACACATGATATTGTAGCGCCAACAGTTATTGAAAGTCAAATTGGAAATCATGTAGCTGGGTTAATTGAAGATCGAAGCACCTTACAAATGGGAATTGGTAGTATCCCAAATGCTGTTTTAACTCGATTGACAAATCATAAAGATTTAGGTCTCCATACTGAAATGTTTTCCGATGGTGTTATTGATTTAATCTTAAAAGATGTTATTAACGGAAACTATAAAGGTGTAAGTCGAGGTCGTGCATTGTCTACTTTTTTAATTGGATCGAAACGTTTGTACGATTATGTAGATGATAATCCTTTTGTAGAAATGCGAGCATCTAATTACACCAACGATGTTTTAAAAATAAAACAGAACCCAAAGATGGTTGCTATTAATTCAGCTATAGAAGTCGATCTTACAGGACAAGTATGTGCCGATTCTATAGGAGCACATATGTATTCTGGAGTAGGGGGTCAGATGGATTTTATTAGAGGTGCATCTTTAAGTGAAGGAGGAAAAGCAATTATAGCTTTGCCATCTACTACTAAATCGGGTATAAGTAGAATTGTTGCTTCGTTAAAACCAGGAGCAGGAGTAGTAACTACTAGAGCACACGTGCATTATATTGTAACCGAATATGGTATTGCTAATCTGTACGGGAAAACAATTAAAGAGCGTGTAAAAGCATTAGTGAATATTGCGCATCCAGACCATAGAGAAATTATAGATAAGCAGTATTTTGATTTGATAAAAGGCTAGTGGTCTTTTCTGAAAAAGGAAAAGAACCCTTTCTTTTTTTGTGGTGTTTTTTGGTTGTATTTTGGATTTGAAAGATATTGATACACTTCTCCCCAGCCTAAAAAACCACCAATATTTCTATCATCTATAAATAAATCTGCGTGAATTTTTCTGCTTTTTGAAGGGTCAAATTGCTCTTCCGGAAAACTTTTATTTACGGCATAAAATTCAATACCTTTACTTTTACAAAAAGCAACAGCTTCTTCTAAAGGTACACCACATCTGTAGGTCCATAGAATTAAACGATGCCCATCTGCTTGTAGTTTTTTAAGTGTTTCGATAGCAAAAAGTTTTGGTTTCCCAACTTTTGGATATGCATCGTCTACAATGGTTCCATCAAAATCAATGGCAAGAATAAGTTTATCGTTTAAATTCATAGAAATTCATTAGCTGCAAATATATAAATTATTCTTCTTCAAAATAGGCGTTTTTGTAAGGTTGATTCGTTAAAATATGTAAAATATCTTGTTCTAAACTTTCTATAGGATATTCTACTATTCTATTCATTTCTTTTCCGTCTTTGAAAAAAATAAGGGTTGGAACGTTCGTGATATTTAGGTTTTCTTCCAGTTTTTGAGGAGTTACTTTGTCTCTGTCCACAGCGGTTAACTGAAGATTATCTAAATTAAAATTGGAAGCATCCAGGATTTTATAAATACCAGGAGTTTCTCTTTGACTGTCTTCGCACCAAGTTCCCATAAATAGTTTTATAGAAACATCTTTTAGTTCTGGTTTTATAAGTGCTACTAAAGAATCATTTACTTTGTAATCGGCATAAGTTGTCGTATACCAACTATTAAAAGGGGCTTGTTGTAAGCCTTCTTCATTTGCAGGTCCTAATAACATCATTGTATCTTCCTCTTCATCCAGAACAGCTATATTGATTGCCTGTTCTTTACAAGCAAAACAAATTAGGGCAATAAAAATAAAATATAAATTTTTCATAGGTTGTTATATTAAAGCATGTTGTGTCATCGCTTTAGGTTGTTCTATACCAATAAGTTTTAGAATAGTAGGAGCGATATCTCCTAAAATACCATCCTTAATATGTTTTAAATCTTTGTCTATTAAAATAATTGGAACCGGATTTGTGGTATGTGCCGTATTTGGTGATCCATCTGGATTTATCATGGTTTCACAATTACCATGATCTGCAATTAGTATGGTGGTATAATCATTTTCTAGGGCAGTAGTTATTACTTTTTCTACGCAAGTATCTACAGCCTCGCACGCTTTTATTGCTGCTGCCATAACTCCAGTATGTCCAACCATATCTCCATTTGCAAAGTTTAAGCAAACAAAATCTACTTCTCCTTTTTCCAATTCCGGAACAAGTGCATCGGTAAGTTCGAAAGCACTCATTTCTGGTTTTAAATCGTAGGTAGCAACTTTAGGAGAGTTTTTTAATATTCTACTTTCTCCTTCAAAAGGAGCTTCTCTTCCTCCAGAAAAGAAAAAAGTAACATGCGGATATTTCTCTGTTTCGGCAATACGTATTTGTTTTTTATGATGTTTTTCTAAAACTTCACCAAGTGTTTCTGTTAAATTATCTTTGTCATAAATCACATGCATTCCTGTAAAAGAATCATCATAATTGGTCATGGTCACATAATGCAATTTTAATTTATGCATGTTCTGTTCATGAAAGTCTTTTTGCGATAAAGCCTCTGTTAATTGTCTTCCGCGATCTGTTCTAAAGTTGAAAAACACAATAACATCGCCTTCTTCAATTTTAGCAATTGGTTGATTCGATGTATCTACAGCGATTATTGGTTTAATAAATTCGTCTGTAATATCATTATCATAATTCGCTTTAATAGATTTTAAAATATTGGTAGAATGTTCGCCTTCGCCATTTACCATAGCATCATAAGCTAGCTTAACACGTTCCCAGCGTTTGTCTCTATCCATTGCATAATACCTTCCGGTAACCGAAGCTATTTTGGTGTTTTTATTTTCTAAATACGCTTCTAGTTCTGTGACAAAACCATAACCAGATTTTGGATCTACATCTCGACCATCTGTAAACGCATGAATGAAAGATTTTTGAACTCCGGCGTCTTCAATAGCATCTACCAAACCTAATAAATGACTTATATGAGAATGTACGCCGCCATCACTAACTAAACCTAAAAAGTGTACCGCTTTATTATTTTGTTTGGCGTAACTAAAAGCATCTACAAGTACTTTTTCTTGCGCTAATGTTTTGTTTTTTACGGCTAAATTTATGCGTACCAAATCTTGATATACAATACGTCCCGCTCCAAGATTCATATGTCCAACTTCAGAGTTTCCCATTTGTCCTTCTGGTAAACCAACATGTAAACCGTCTGTGCGTAAAGAGGCGTTTGGGTATTTGTTGTATAAGGAATCTATAAAAGGAATATTCGCATTATCTATAGCTGAAACTTTAGGGTCAGGAGATTTTCCCCAACCGTCTAAAATCATAAGAATTACTTTTTTGTTCATGTTACGATAGTGTTTAGTATTCAAATATAATTTATTATAACAGAAATAGCATGTTAAATAAGGGGAAGCTTATTAAAAAATAGTTCCAAGTTTAGCTGAATTTTATTAGGATGACATTGTTAATGATAGGATAACGTATTTGTTTACAGTATGTTAATTAAATGTTATTTGTTGGCTATTGTGTAACACTTAATAATGGATGTCGTCTTTATTATGTAATTAAAAATCATATTAACAATCAATTAAAATCATTCATCATGAAAAAAACAATCATTTTATCAGCAATCGCATTAAGTATCACTGTTGGGACTTTATATGCAAATCCTTCATTAGAAGTTGAAAATCAAATCCATGTAGAAACGGTTATGGAAGCTAGTCCATTTCATTTGTCTATAATTAAGGGCGATTTTACAATGGTAAAAAAGCTATTAGATTTAGGAGCAAATGTTAATGAGAAATGGAACGGATTAAGTCCGGCCATGTATGCAGCAAAATTTAATAGAGCTAAAATATTAAAGCTTTTAATAACGCATGGAGCTACATTAAATTCCAAGTCTAAAGACGGTTATACGGCTAAAAAATATGCAAAAATATCTAAGGCTACAGAAGCTATGGCAGTACTGGAAAACGCATTGGATAAATAATAGTTTCCTTTTTCGTTTTCATAAAAAAGCCTTGAGATAATTCTCAAGGCTTTTTTTTATTGTAACTGACTTTTATACTTCTTTATAGATTCTCTAATTTTTTCTATGCGATTGTCTGGATCTGGATGCGAGCTTTGAAATTCTGGAACACGATTTGGTCCAGCGGCAGCTTTTAAAATTTCCATAACATCAATCATTTCTTCTGGATCATAACCGGCTCTTAACATAAAACGTACGCCAAGATCATCACTTTCTAATTCATCACCACGACCATTTTTTAAAATTAAGTTCTGCCCAACACCTCCAATTAATCCACCAACATCACCACCAACAGAACCTGCAGTAGAAAGTCCTTGCCATAGTTCACTATTTGCAATACGTTCTGCACTATGTTTACCAAGTACATGCCCAATTTCATGGCCTAAAACACCTGCTAATTGATCTTCATTTTCTAACTGAGAAAACAGTGCATAGGTAATGAAAATTTGTCCGCCAGGTAATGCAAAAGCATTTATAGTTTCTGGATCTGCCAATAAATGAAACTCATATCTATAAGGTGTTTCTTTAGCAATACTGTTGTTTATTAGTTTGTTTCCAACATTATCTACTAAAGCTTGGTAGCTTTCATTTGGATATAAACCGCCATGTTGCGCAGCCATTTGGTCTCTACTTTGTAAGCCCATTTGTATTTCTTCATCTACCGTTAAGGAAATAGCTTGCTTTTTTCCTGTATACGGATTTATCTCTTGCGATGAGAAGTATTTAAAGCCAAAATAAGCAGCTATACATAGTCCTATAATTAATCTTACTTTTAAATTCCCTCTCATTTTAATGGTTTTAATATGTACAATTTACAAAAGTTCTGGGTTAATATCTAAAATGTTTTCATTTCGATAGTTACTTAAAAAAGCTTCAGAAAAATGGGTGTTACCTAATAGTTTTTCTTTTTGAAGCACCTCTTGTAGGCTTAAATTTTTATAATTTTTTAAATAATTTTGTGATAATGGTTTGTAGCTATAATGCCAAGGTTCGTATTTAAAACCTTTTCGGTTGGTATCTATAGTATATACTAGATGAAAGCCAAACGAATTGGCGTATTTATCCATCCATTTTTTTAAGTGAATATAGGAACCATCTCTGTGAAAATTTTGTTCACGAAGCACGTGTTTTGGCGCAGGTACATTAGCATCTATGATGTCCATGTCTGTTCCCCAATGATGTCTAGAAGTTCCAGGAATAGTAGAGTATGCAATGATCTTTTGAATGCTTTTTTCTTCGGAAAAACCTTGACTTCTATAGCGCTTGTATTTACGTTCCCAAATGCTTTTTTGATGTTCAAAATTTCTATAGCTGGAAACTATTTGAATATGTATTCCTTCTTTTAAAGCTTCTGTTTTCATTTCTTGAAAAGCAAAATGCGCTGCTTCTCTTAATTTATAATCTTTTCCAAAAAGAATGGGGTTTCCTTTGCCTATAAGCTCTTCCGAAGAAATTGTATTTTGAGCACATGCAAAACTAGGAACTGTAGCTAGAGCTATTCCTGTTAATGTGGTTTTCTTTATGAAGTTTCTTCTTTTCAAATTCAGATAAAGTTTTACAAATTACGAGTCAAAATTAATTAAATTTACAACAAAAATTAAGGTATGCATTTTTCGTTTAAAATAATTGAAAAAGAAAACATTTCAACAATCCTTCCTTTGGTTCTTGAGTTAAATGAAGGGAAAGTTTCTATAGAAATACTAGAAAAACGTTTTCAAGAAATTATAACTCAAAATTATGAATGCGCTGGTATTTATGATGGCGAAAAACTGATTGGTATTTCTGGTATGTGGTTTTGTACGAGACATTATTCTGGAAAAAGTGTCGAATTAGATCATGTGTATATAGATGATACCTATAGAAATCATGGTTTAGGAAAACAGTTTATGCAATGGATTATAGATTATGTGAAAACTAAAAATGTGGAAACTATGGAGTTAAATGCCTACATAGAAAATCCTGCTTCCCATCGGTTTTACGAGAATCTAGATTTTAAAAAACCGGGATATCATTTTGTTAAAAAGCTTAATAATTAATATATAGCCAACCTGCATATTCTTTGTTTTCTTCGGGTAAGTTTAAAACATAAAAATACGTGCCAACGGGAAGTTTTTTGCTATTACCAACTAATACCTTTTTGTTTGTAATACCATTCCAATCATTTTTGTAATTTTCAACGTCATAAACGGTTCTTCCCCAACGGTTATATATTTTTAAAGTGTTTCTAAATAATTCGACACCTTCAATTACAAATACATCATTTTTGCCATCTCCATTCGGACTAATTCCATTATAAACGATAATACCATCGCTACCAATTAAAGATCCAAAGGTTAGAATTTCATAGTCGTTTGGTACAAAAGAAGTCGAAGTAACGGTTCCTGTATTTACGTTTCCTGTAAAATCTACGTTTCCCAAATCTTTCCATTGATTTTCGGCAATACTCCATCCTACAACACGAAGGTTTAGTAAATCATCTACTAAAACATTAATATCACTATCTGAATTCCATGTTAATGTTACTTGTGTTTCTTCGGTACCATTAAAATCCCAAAATTCTTCTAGGTTAATGGTGTTGATAATCCCTTCGGAATTATTCGTGTCAAACGAAGTGGTAAAGGTAGAAGGGAAGTTAGGGTCTTCATTAAAATATGCTGCAGAAAACTTAGGATTTCCAGACTGAAAAGGAGTTTGTAAAGGTCTTAGTTTATTATCGTCTCCAATTGGGAAGCTGAAGGCATCATTTCCTGTGAAGGAAGCGTATCCATCGGTTAGCCTTAAATCGTCTTCGGAAACAAAAAATGCATTACTTAAATAATCTAGAGATATGTTCGGGTTATTTCTAGGAGTTATTACATCTCCAATAATATAGTTTAGTCCGTTGGAAACTTCGGTACTTATTTCTAGGAATAAATTATTGTCTACAGCAACATCCATATCATAAAACCTAGGGATTTCTGTTCCAGATATCGTTAACGGATTATCTTCATTGTAAAAACCTGCTAAACCTAAATTTTCATTAAAAGTTCCGTCGTTTTCTAAGTCGATATGAAATCCTATCTGACCTTCGTCATGGATTTGTACATTTCCAAAATTATGAAATGCTTGTTGCGCAAAACCAATTTGAAATAGGAGTAACGCGATGTATTTAATTGCTCTCATATTTCTATTTATTTGTAAGCTGTAAATATTACTAATAAAGCTTCACTGTTAATATCTGTAGGTTTAACATCAATTAAAGGATTGGTGTTATTTACATTTATTGTTCCATCTGTATAATTCACCGAAATAGTAAAACCATCTGCAGTAAAAGCGCCAAAAGCACCTTCTATTTTTCCTAAGCTATCTCCGTTTTGATCTCCGTATCTTATTCCGATACAATTCGAGCTACTCGCATATCTGGAGATATCGTTAATAGAATTTCCGTGCGCACCAGTATACATTGTTTGTTGTACTAATGTGCCACCAATGTTTCTTGCAAAACCATTCATTGTTCCATGTGAATTTGCAATACCTCTGTCATTATTTCCTGTTCCGCTGTCGCTATCAATATCTAAGCTTTCTACATTTGCATTTGCAATAAAAGTAACTTGTGAAGGTTCAAAAGGTATTCCTGTTATTGTTGTTGTTCCTTCTGCGGAAATGATAAAAGTTCCAGTGTACACTGTTGGTCCTAAATATGCACCACCATTAGTTCCAACTTCAATTTGATTGTCCGTTTCCGCTGCTACAACTTGCGCTGTGGCAGGAGTTCCAGTTTCATTGGTGTATGTTATTTCTCCAGTCGGACTTGCATCATTTTGAGACAATGTTGTTGTTGTTTCTATAATATTAATAGTTGTTGCTCCACTAGTATGCGTTGCAATGGTATTACCAATAGTTACTACTTGTGTTACATTGGAAGATAAGGAAGAAAGATTTGTGGTAATTGTTCCTCCGGCATCTGTAGTTTCAAGATTTGTGCCATTAAGAATAATCGTATCGTTAAGTTCGTTAGTGCTATCGTTATCATTATTAGTAGGAATAATTACAGATAAGTTGTAATTATCACTACCGTCGTTTGTAACAATAACCGAACCGTCTGTAGATTCTACAGTTTGAATTTCGTTCGTTGCGTCTGTATCTTCATCTGCCGTAATATGATTTGCAATAGCAGTTGCGTTGTTTGTTATATCTGAATTTTGAGTAGTTTGCTCTGCTTCTAAAGTATCAATATCATCTGCATTGGTTGTGATTTGTGTTTGTAAAGCAGTTTCGTTAAAAGGTGTAACGCTTAAGTCGAAATCATTTCCGTTCGCCGTAATTGCAACCGAACCATCTGTCGATTCTACGGTTTGGATTTCATTCGTTGCGTCGATATCTTCATCTGCTGTAATATGATCTGCAATAGCAGTTGCATTATCTGTTATATCTGAATTTTGAGTAGTTTGCTCTGCTTCCAAAGTATCAATATCATCTGCATTGGTTGTGATTTGTGTTTGTAAAGCAGTTTCGTCAAAAGGTGTAACGCTTAAATCAAAATCATTTCCGTTGGCAGTAATTGCAACGGAACCATCTGTAGATTCTACAGTTTGGATTTCATTCGTTGCGTCGATATCTTCATCTGCCGTAATATGATTTGCAATAGCAGTTGCATTGTCTGATATATCTGAAACGTTATCCGCAATAGCATCATTTTGTGTTACTTGCTCTGCTTCCAAAGTATCAATATCATCTGCATTGGTAGTGATTTGTGTTTGCAAAGCAGTTTCGTCAAAAGGGGTAACGCTTAAGTCGAAATCATTTCCGTTCGCTGTAATTGCAACCGAACCATCTGTAGATTCTACGGTTTGAATTTCATTCGTTGCGTCTGTATCTTCATCTGCCGTAATATGATTTGCAATAGCAGTTGCATTGTCTGATATATCTGAAACGTTATCCGCAATAGCATCATTTTGTGTTATTTGCTCTGCCTCTAACGTATCAATATCATCTGCATTGGTAGTGATTTGCGTTTGTAAAGCAGTTTCGTCAAAAGGTGTAACGCTTAAATCGAAATCATTTCCGTTCGCAGTAATTGCAACCGAACCGTCTGTAGATTCTACGGTTTGGATTTCATTCGTTGCGTCGATATCTTCATCTGCTGTAATATGATCTGCGATAGCAGTTGCATTATCTGTTATATCTGAATTTTGAGTAGTTTGCTCTGCTTCTAACGTATCAATATCATCTGCATTGGTTGTGATTTGCGTTTGCAAAGCAGTTTCGTCAAAAGGCGTAACGCTTAAATCGAAATCATTTCCGTTCGCAATAATTGCAACCGAACCATCTGTAGATTCTACGGTTTGAATTTCGTTCGTTGCATCTATATCTTCATCTGCCGTAATATGATTTGCAATAGCAGTTGCATTGTCTGTTATATCTGAAACGTTATCCGCAATATCATCATTTTGTGTTACTTGCTCTGCTTCCAAAGTATCAATATCATCTGCATTGGTAGTGATTTGCGTTTGTAAAGCAGTTTCGTCAAAAGGTGTAACGCTTAAATCGAAATCATTTCCGTTAGCCATAATTACAACCGAACCATCTGTAGATTCTACGGTTTGAATTTCGTTCGTTGCGTCTGTATCTTCATCTGCCGTAATATGATTTGCAATAGCAGTTGCATTGTCTGTTATATCTGAAACGTTATCCGCAATATCATCATTTTGTGTTACTTGCTCTGCTTCCAAAGTATCAATATCATCTGCATTGGTTGTGATTTGTGTTTGTAAAGCAGTTTCGTCAAAAGGCGTAACGCTTAAATCGAAATCATTTCCGTTAGCCATAATTACAACCGAACCGTCTGTAGATTCTACAGTTTGAATTTCGTTCGTTGCGTCTGTATCTTCATCTGCCGTAATATGATCTGCGATGGCAGTTGCATTGTCTGTTATATCTGAATTTTGAGTAGTTTGCTCTGCTTCTAACGTATCAATGTCATCTGCATTGGTAGTGATTTGCGTTTGCAAAGCAGTTTCGTCAAAAGGTGTAACGCTTAAGTCGAAATCATTTCCGTTGGCAGTAATTGCAACCGAACCGTCTGTAGATTCTACAGTTTGGATTTCATTCGTTGCGTCGATATCTTCATCTGCCGTAATATGATTTGCAATAGCAGTTGCATTGTCTGATATATCTGAAACGTTATCCGCAATAGCATCATTTTGTGTTACTTGCTCTGCTTCCAAAGTATCAATATCATCTGCATTGGTTGTGATTTGCGTTTGCAAAGCAGTTTCATCAAAAGGCGTAACGCTTAAATCAAAATCATTTCCGTTGGCAGTAATTGCAACGGAACCATCTGTCGATTCTACGGTTTGAATTTCGTTCGTTGCGTCGTTATCATTATCTGCAACTGTGATTGTTCCTCCGCCATTGGATAAGGTCACATTTGTTCCTGATTGTGCTAATGTTTGAATTTCATTCGTTGGATCGTTGTCATTATTAGGTGCGATTATAATACTTAAATCGAAATCATTTCCATTTTGAGTTACACCAACGGAACCATCTGCGGACGCTACAGTCTGAATTTCATTTGTAGGATCATTATCTGCATCGTCAACATTATCTATGCCATCGTTATCTAAAGTGACATTTCCGCCATTGACGTCTGTGATTGTTGTTGTTCCGTTTCCATTGTCTGTAACTGTAGTAATTTCGTTAGTGGCATCATTATCATTATCTGTAATGGAGATAATTGTTGCGTTTCCGTTTTCATCTACATATGTAAAAGTACCATTCGTGTTGTCTGTAATGGTCGTTACCGTTTCTAAATTATTAACTAAAGCGGAAAGGTTTATTTGTGTAGTTATACCGTCTTCATCGGTATAATCTATATTTGTATTATCTGGGTTTAATGCAATTGCAGTTAGTGTTTCTAGATTTGCAACGTTTAGAATCGTTGGATTTCCATCTTCATCGGTATATGTAAGCGTTCCATCGTTATTATCCACTAAAGTTGTAAGTGCTTCCAGGTTTGCTACGATTGCAGATAAATCTAATTGTGTAGTACTACCATCTTCATCGGTATAATCGATATTTGTATTATCTGGGTTTAAAGCAATTGCAGTTAGTGTTTCTAGATTTGCAACGTTTAGAATCGTTGGATTTCCATCTTCATCGGTGTAGGTTAATGTTCCATCGTTGTTGTCGACTAAAGTTGTAAGTGCTTCCAGGTTTGCTACGATTGCAGATAAATCTAATTGTGTAGTACTACCATCTTCATCGGTATAATCAATATTTGTATTATCTGGGTTTAAAGCAATTGCTGTTAGAGTTTCTAGGTTCGCAACGTTTAGAATTGTCGGATTTCCATCTTCATCGGTATATGTAAGCGTTCCATCGTTATTATCCACTAAAGTTGTAAGTGCTTCTAGGTTTGCTACGATTGCAGATAAATCTAATTGTGTTGTTATACCATCTTCATCGGTATAATCAATATTTGTATTATCTGGGTTTAATGCAATAGAAGTTAGTGTTTCTAGATTGGCAACGTTTAGAGTCGTTGGGTTTCCGTCTTCATCCGTGTAGGTTAATGTTCCATCATTATTGTCGACTAAAGTTGTAAGTGCTTCCAGGTTTGCTACGATTGCAGATAAATCTAATTGTGTAGTAACACCATCTTCGTCTACATAATTAATATTAGTATTATCTATGTCAAGTGTAATAGAAGTTAAAGTTTCTAATGCTGAAATATCTATTATTATTGGGTTTCCATCGTTATTGTCAAAAGTATAAGTGCCATTTAAATTCGCTGTTAATGTCGCTTTATTTACGGTGTCAATAGTGCCATCTGGTTTTTGTAAACTAAACGTTCCATCTCCATTATCGACTAAACCAATTGCATCCACATAAGATTTTGGAGTCGCATCACTTGGACCAGTTGGTGCACCTAAATCGGTTACTGTATTTCCATTCATGTCTAAGTTTCCAACCATTGTGTCTCCAGAAACATTTACATATCTAGGATCGTAAAGTGCCGCATTAAAAGGGTCTATTGCAATCCAATCGGAGGAGTCGTTATCATAAATATAAGTCGCACCAACTTGAGCCGGATCAGGAGCATCACTGTTTACCACATAAATATCTCCTTCTTGAGGTGTGCCTCCAACTTCAATTACTCCGATATCTCCGGTACTTGTTGTTGGACCTGTATATACATTTCCAATTGGGATATTTATATTTCCACTCGGATCTGGTACCGAGTTATTAACAGAAACTACTCGTGTACCATAAACCCATTGTGTACCATTCCAATATATTTCACTGTTAGGATTTGGTGCATCTGCAAACATTTCTAAAGTAATTTGACTAGTTAAATCCACTAAATTTCCAGGAGTAGCAGGATTAGATAATTGTAACTCGGTTCCATTTAAAAACAAATCTTGTAATTCATTTGTAGAATCGTTGTCATTATCTATTACTGAAATGACCACTGGTGTACCAGCTTCATTTATATAGGTGTAGGTTAGATCTCCATTATTTGTTAAGGTTGTTAGAGTCTCTAAATTTGCAGCATTAATTATTGTTTGCGCTCCGTTTTCATCGGTATAAGTTAATGTTCCGTCGTTGTTGTCGACTAAAGTTGTAAGCGCTTCTAGATTTGCTACAATTGCAGATAAATCTAATTGTGTGGTTACACCATCTTCATCGGTATAATCGATATTTGTATTATCTGGGTTTAATGCAATTGCAGTTAAAGTTTCTAAGTTGGCAACATCTAAAACAGTTGGATTCCCATCTTCATCGGTATAAGTTAATGTTCCGTCGTTGTTATCTACTAAAGTTGTAAGTGCTTCTAAATTTGCTACAATTGCAGATAAATCTAATTGTGTAGTGATACCATCTTCATCGGTATAATCGATATTTGTATTATCTGGGTTTAATGCAATTGCAGTTAAAGTTTCTAAGTTGGCAACATCTAAAATGGTTGGATTTCCATCTTCATCGGTATAAGTTAATGTTCCGTCGTTGTTGTCGACTAAAGTTGTAAGCGCTTCTAGATTTGCTACGATTGCCGATAAATCTAATTGTGTAGTTACGCCATCTTCATCAGTATAATCAATATTTGTATTGTCCGGATTTAATGCAATGGAAGTTAAAGTTTCTAAGTTGGCAACATCTAAAACAGTTGGGTTTCCATCTTCATCGGTGTATGT
>CANNAC010000014.1 GCA_947502495.1 uncultured Flavobacteriaceae bacterium
AGAAAAAACATACATTCCTATAAGACTTTTGTAATGAAAAAAGGGAATGGACTTCGTCGAGTCCCAGTTTTCAACATCTTGAGAAAAGCCAATCCAAAAGATTGGATTGCTTTTTTGTTTTAAAAATATACTTGAAATTAAAATTATATACGTTTTTAAAACAGAAAAAACATACATTCCTATAAGACTTTTGTAATGAAAAAAGGGAATGGACTTCGTCGAGTCCCAGTTTTCAACATGTTGAGAAAAGCCAATCCAAAAGATTGGATTGCTTTTTTGTTTTAAAAATATACTTGAAAGCGAGCTTTCCGAATATTTTTAAAACAAAAAAGCCGAAACTTTCGTTTCGGCTTTTCATCTGTACTGAAGACGGGACTTGAAACTATCTAATTGTATATGTTTTCAACCTCAACAAAATATACTAAAACAGTATCAACTTCTCAAAAACAAACAATAACAAGTAATAACAAGCACTCTAAATAAATGCAATGATATTGATGCAATTGCAAATCCACCGTACAAATATCGTACAACACCGTACAAGTATATAAAAATTGATTATATTTGATTGTTCAAAACGTTCAAATTATGGCAACTATCAATTTTTTACACCGTTCTACAAAAGAAGTAGCACCTTTAACACTTCGTCTATTATTTAGAGATAATACCAAAGACAAAGATTTTGTTTACAGCACTAAAACAAATTACCGAATAGACAAAACATACTGGAGAAGTCACAAATCCAATAAAAAAGATGCCGACTTTAAAAACAAACAACTTGAAGTAAAAAATGATTTACAAGAGATTGAAAATTTCATACTTGAAGCATTCAACAACACACCATTAACAGAAATTTCAAAAGAATGGTTAAGCAATCAAATGCACTTATTCTACAACCCTATAACAGAAAACAAACAAAGTGATTTATTAGTTGATGCAATTCAAGATATAATAGACAATGCAGACACTCGCAAAAATGCTAAAGGAGGTTTAGGAATATCAAAAAGCAGAATTAATTCCTATAAATCCTTAAAAGATTTCATTACTAAATATCAAGAAAGCAGAAGTTACAAGGTTAAAGATGTTAATATAAAATTCGCGAAGGATTTTTTAAAATACCTTATCCACAAAGAAAAATACGGAATTGGTTACGCTACTAAAAAAATAGCAGATTTAAAAACGGTTTGTTTTGACGCGGAAACGAATGGCGTTGAGGTACATTTTCAACTAAAAAAAATAGACAGTACAAAACCAACAAACGACAATATTATATATCTAAATGAAACAGAATTAAAAACCATTGCAGATGCAGAACTACCAACCGAAGCACTTAAAAACGTTCGTAAATGGTTATTATTAGGCTGTAACATTGGTCAACGTGGTGGCGACTTACTGAATATTAATGAAAGCAATTTTATCAATAGAAACGGTTTACAAGTAATAGAGTTAAGACAACAGAAAACAAATAAAAACGTAACCATACCAGTACTAGATACAACAAAACAAATACTAGAAACTGGACTACCTTATAAAATATCAATTCAAAAATTTAACAAGCAAGTTAAAGAAGTATGCAAACTATCAGGAATAAACGAAGTAATAAAAGGTGGCATTATTGAAGTTACCGAAAAAGGAAAAGGAAACAAACAAAAAAGAAAAATAGAAGGCAACTATATGAAATGGCAACTTATTGGCTCGCATGTTTGTAGACGTTCCTTCGCTTCCAATCTATATGGTTTATTACCAACACCCTTAATAATGCAAATAACTGCACATAGCACCGAAAAAATGCTATTAAACTACATAGGAAAACAAGGTTTAGACTACGCACAACAAATAGCAGATTTCTACACGTTGCAAGCACAAAAAGAAAAAAAAGAAAGCAAACTAACATTAATAAAAAAGGCTTCTAATCAAAACTAGAAGCACCAATCTCAACATCTTAAATCAAAACAATAAGAGTTTTGTATATTTATAATAATAATCATGAAAACAAAAACACCCACAATTATATTTTAAAATTTGTTTTTTTATAACAACAACTCATAATGATTGATAAAAGATATACTATTGCAATATCCGAAGAACAAGACAATTTACTGCCGATAGATACAATTCTAAAGAATGATAAGTGTAGAGAAATCGTTTACGAATACACAATGCTAGTAAAAGATTCTGAAGAGGACTTCATACTAAAATATAACGTTTACTCAAGTAAGTTTATGAGATATTTAGACGAAGAAAGCAACCTTCTGTTATGTGAGAGAAATTTCATTTATGTATGCATATACGTTCTTGGAGAATTTAGTCAATTTATTAAATCAGAAGAAATAAAATCAGAAGTAGACTACCTAGGAAATACGCAACATGCAATATTTTTTTTATACCGTAAACTTGCTGATGTTTTTACTTTTACAAACCTAGAGGATGAAGAAGACATCAATCTATTCAATACAAATTCTTCAAAAGGAACAGAAAAAATAATTATGCTTGAAAAGTTAGGCATTATTGACTTACTAAAAAATCAAGAACCGTTTAACACCTCTATTAATTCACTTGCAAAAGCAATTAGTTTAATTACAGGAGAAAAACTAACGACCATACAATCATACATAAACCCTATCATTAGTGATGGTGTAAACCAAAAAAACAACCCTTTAAATTCACAAAAAACAGTAGACAAAGTAACCCGAAAACTAATATCAATCGGCTATAATCCATTAAAATAAACACAATGCATATTTTTTAGGGAAAACCTAAAAAAAACCTAAACTCTATTTGTTGAATAACATTTAAACAATAGAGTTATGCAAAACGCAATTACACAATTACACAATTTAAGTCCTGAACAATTAGGCAATCTTTTCGAGAAAGTGGTAACAGATAAGTTTAACGACTTATTAAAGTATTACGAACCACGAACACCAACAGAATACTTAACACGTCGTGAAGTCGCTGAATTACTTTCAGTCGACTTATCAAGTGTACACAATTACACCAAAAGAAAACTTCTTACTTCTTATGGTATTGGAGCACGTGTATATTACAAACGTACGGAAGTAGAGAACGCTTTAGTAAAACTTAATAAATAGGTTATGACTACAGCAACAGCAACACCAATAATTCACGTATTCAAGGAATACAATATTGGAAAGTTCAAATCTACTAAGCACTATGAAATTAAGACGGTTACAAATGGAACTAACCAATTAACCGATATAATTAACATTTCTAAAGATAGAGATTGCGCACAGTCTATGCCTGAATACTGGATTCAGATACGCGAGGATAACAAATGGAAAAAACCGCGTCTAACTGGCTTATTTAAAACAAGCGAAAACCTCATCTTTAAAGGCGACACCGAAAAGAAAAAAAACCTTTTACTATTTAGGTTTTCTAAAGATGCCGAAACCTTAACAATTTACTTTTACAGTAATTTCTACACTAAGGATTTAAGAACACTATTACAGACAATTAACTAGCAACAAAGGAGCATAAAAAAGAGGGCGTTCAAAACCCTCTTTTTATTGTTCAAATGTTAGGACTACAGCAACGTAATACCCATAAACAAATATACATTTTTCTAATTGATTGACTTCTTAAAATACTACCTAATTAACACAGACTACGAGAACATCGAAGGAAGTATATATTTAGATTTTATTGCGAAGGTCAACAAAAACACTGGCGAAATTGGAGCGTACATATACGCCTTTTATAGAGGTTTAGAATTTAGAATATATGAAACTACGGAAAAAACAAATTACAGACGTATTACAGTAGAAGGAAGCCTTCATAAATATTGGAATGAAGGCACACACAATTTTAACGATTTCGGGATTAATGGAATTACAGAAGCATTAAAAGACTTAAAAAACAAATTTAACATACTACCTGAAAATTGCATTCTTAGACAGTTAGAAATTGGAGTTAACTTAACACCTCCATATAAGACAAAAATACTTCTACAATCGTGCATAATGCATAAAACAAAACCCTTCAAATGGATTTACACAAAAGACGAAGGCAATTACATTCAACTAAAAAACCAAAGACATTTTATAAAACTATACGACAAGAAAACCCACTATCAAAATAAAGGTTTTCAAATTGACAATGAGATTATGAGATTAGAAAAAAAATGGTGCAAAATGATCGAGTTAAACAATAAAGGCATTTATACTTTAGAAGATTTAATAAAGTACGATTTAAGGAATTTTAAAAGCGATTTACTGAAGTTATGGCAAGATGTATTGTATTGCGACCTTAAAACAATTAAAGGCACTAAAAACGACAACAAATACAACAATGTTAATTGGTGGAATCAACTTAAATATGAAAACTTTAAGTACCACAGAAACCAACTAAACAACTTACTAGAATTAAACCCAAACAACACAAAGAAAACAATTGCAAATCTTATTGAAAAAAAGGTAGATTTTCTAAACACAAAAACTACCGAAATTAACCCTTTAGATATACTGTTAAAAACGGTAGTTTCTACTTCAGAAAACACATACATAAATTGCTATTACAACCCGATAAATTTTGATAGATATAAAAACAGTAATCCTCTATCATTAAACACTGAAGTAAAAGAGTACTGCAAACAAACACCTTCAATTCTAATAAAACCAAGATTAAACCCTTATATCCGATTAAATTAATAATAACAAGTTTCCTAAAGATTTAGGTTATACAAATTCTTACACTATGCCAAAACCATACACATTCCCTTGCTTATTTGATGAACTGAAAAACATTAGTATTTCTAAACTCATAGAATGGAATTACTTAAAAGAAAACTCACACAAGCAAGGAGTTATTTCTTGGAGTAATAGATACAACGAAGTAACAAGCAGAATAAACATAGAAGTTAATGTAAATCAGCAATACGTTAATCTTAGTTATACAAGTAACGAAACCGTCTATAATTATAATGTAGATTTAGTTACTGTTCCATCTAATTTAGGCAAGGGCAAAATATGGTATTTTATTTGCGCCTACACTGGAAAAAGATGCAGAATACTTCATTTAATAGACGGCAAGTTTTTGCATCGTTCGGCTTTAAAAAGTGGAATGTACTCGAAGCAAACAAGTAGTAAGAAATGGCGACAAATAGAAAGGGTTTACGGTTCTTATTTTGATTCTGAAAAGTACTATAAACAACTTTACAAAAAACACTTTAAAAAGTTCTATAACGGCAAACCAACGAAACGTTATTTAAAACTTTTAAGAGAAATTAATAAAGCCGAAAAAATTTCAGTTAAAGACATTGAACGCCTTATGATATTTGGAAGTTAATTTTTAATAATAAATCATGAATACAAAGAGAGATAAAAAATATTATTTACTACTGATTATTGATATACTATTAATTGGCTTACTATTTATATCATAATTTACAAATACAACTAATTAAAACACTTAGAATATCTTAGATAAAAACAGACGGA
The DNA here is from genome assembly GCA_947502495.1 of uncultured Flavobacteriaceae bacterium. Lineage (GTDB taxonomy): Bacteria > Bacteroidota > Bacteroidia > Flavobacteriales > Flavobacteriaceae > Oceanihabitans. The sequence goes on from CANNAC010000014.1 coordinate 5,457, forward strand.
ATAATACTAACTATTACTAACATTTAGAATAATAACAATTGAATAATCAATACTTTTTTCAATTAGCAATTATTTTAATAGTTAGAGTAAAATTACACTCTTTCTGAATTTATGAGGATAACCGTAATTCATACTCAATAAAATACTATACATTTACTCAACACACTAACAATCAAATGTTTTACACACCCATAGTTCTAACTATTAAAATCAATTAATTATGAAAAATATTTTCATCCGCTTATTTACAACACTTTTTTTAACAACGATATACGCACAAGATATTCCAAAACTAAAATTGACTAGAATTGGAGTTGAACCAATTGTCGTAAACGTTGATAGTTTAACAGCAAAAAATATTTACAAAAATGCTTTAAACTGGGTTCAAGAAACATATAAAAATCCCGATGAGGTATTAAAAGCAAACATTGAAAATGAAAAAATAAGAATTAACGGATATTCGCGCGATGCATGGTGGTATAAATCAATAGGAATTATACTATACTATAATATTGATTATACTATTGAGATATCCTTTAAAGATGGTAAATACCGATTTGAATATATTGTTGGACAATTTTACCTTAAGACTGGTCAGAGAGCACAGTATGGTTATAGTTCCTTCTTTAAAAAAAGTGGAGAAGTTAGAAAAGTTTATATAAGTGGTGTTTCAAGTTTAGAAGAAACAATGAATGATTTATCTCTTTCTTTTTATAATTACGTTACTGGAAAAACAAAAAAATCTAATGATGATTGGTAAAATAAATCAATAAGAAACACTAGAAGTTAAAATTAATAAACTATGAAAAAGTTCATATTTATATTCTTAATGTTTTGTTCAATATCATATTCTCAAAACAACGAGATACAAAACAACGAAGAACAAACCATTGAAGACACTAAAGAGTTAATAATAAAACTTTTTAATGAATACGCATACCCTAGAGGATCTTTTCAATTAAAGCATGGTTACAACGCTTCATTTGAAGACAACTACATAAGATTAAGAATTTTTAAAAGTGACAATAAGAGTTTTATTAATAACGGAAAACTTTACGACTTCTCAAAATCAACCCAATTTCATGCAGTATCCTACAGAAGTAATGATGTCGCATTTATAAATGTTTTTGTTTCATATTTGATTAATGAGAAAAAAAATAAATGGATTAAGGATAAATTGGTTATTAGAATAAATGGTCATGACAACGCGGAACTACTTCAAAATGCATTAAAGCAATATGGCGACTTAATTCTAAAGAAAAGATTTAAAACTCAAATTTAAGTTCATTAAAACAAACAAAATCAATAATTGATTTCTATTAATTATTAGCACTTCCATACGAATACTTCTAAATAATTTTATTCAGATTAATAAACTAGAAAACACTTTATTATCTTTAAGTATGGATTCAGAAAAAAATGGTTTAGACAAAAAGGAATTTCTTATTGGTTTTATAATAGTCATCATAATTACAATAATAGAGATAATTACTCTTTTGTAATTCTACAACAACACCATAGCAGAAGTTAAAAATTTTAAAACTCGTGCTTTGCTGGACAAGTATTCTATAGACTAAAACAAAGGACTTTAAAAAAATCACAATAAATAGAAACTAAAATGAAAAAAATATTTTTCCTTACCTCAATATTAATGGTGTTATCGTGCAAAAATAATGATATTGAAAAAATACTATTATCAAAAATTGATGTTACAATAAAAGCAAATATGAATGACCCTAACTCTTTTGAATTTGGAGAATACGTTTTAGATTCAATATCAAACAAGGATTTTTATAAAGAAAAAATTCGTGAATTAGAATCTAGTGTTAACGTTTTTGTTTATAACAAAACATTAGAATCTCAAAATTTGTATGAAAAAAAATATAAATCAACAAAAAAGAAAGTAGATAGCATGGGCATACTTCTATACAGTAGGATAGCAAATGAATTGCTACCCAAAATATCCGATACTTTAAACTTAATAGATAAATACAAGGATAGTATTATTATTAATGGCGATAATGATTATGGATATAAAGTATATTTTCAGTATCGAGGTAAAAACGGTTTTGGAGGTGTAATCACAAAGGATGGAACTGCTACATTTGACTTAGATAAAAAAATAATGGACATAGATTATTAATTTAAAAATCGCAGTATTAAGATTTTATTGAGGTCACACGCGCGCGTATAGTTTTACTTTAATCCAACGAATACGACTACTTTAAAAAGTTATATCAACATTTTAATTGTTTTCATAATGGTAAAAAGGCAATAGTTAATCAATTATTGATTTATATTGATTATCCGAATAACAATAAATATCTATCTAATCTTAGGAATTTAACTACTTAAAAGATAAATTACTTATTACAAGTTAATCTGTTTTGCAAACCGTAATAAAAACAATTGATTTTCGCACGCTAAAAAGAGTTAATCCATATTGCTTTTCGAACGGTAAAAAGACCACAAAAACAACAATCGTACAAAAACCGTACAAATCAAGGCATAAAAAAAACCGTAAACATTGAAAATCAACATATTACGGTTTAATTAAGTACTGAAGACGGGACTTGAACCCGTACGTCCTAATGGACATTGGATTTTAAGTCCAACGTGTCTACCAATTCCACCACTTCAGCAGGAAACGATATTTAAAATATCGCTTGGTATATTTTTTTGAAAGTATCAGAGCGAAAGACGGGATTTGAACCCGCGACCCCCACCTTGGCAAGGTGATGCTCTACCCCTGAGCTACTTTCGCAGTCTTTTGTATGAACGTGCAATATTGCTATTGCGGTTGCAAATTTAAAATAAATCTCTTAATTGCAAAGCTTTTTTTGAAAAAATATTATTTTTTTTTTCAAACCTCCTTTTTCTTGACCAACATTCGCTTTATTTCGTTGAGTTTCATCAAGGCTTCTACCGGCGTAAGTGTATCAATATCAATATGTAATATTTCTTCCTTTATGTTTTCTAATAACGGATCGTCTAGATTAAAGAAACTCAGCTGCATTTCATCTTTTAAAGATTTTACTTTATCGGTAAGTTCTTCGCTAGAATGCGATTTTTCTAATTTCTTCAAGATCTTATTCGCGCGATGTATTACCTGCTGTGGCATTCCGGCCATTTTAGCAACGTGAATTCCAAAACTATGCTCACTTCCGCCAGGAACTAGCTTACGTATAAATAAAACGTTATCTTTTAATTCTTTTACAGAAACATTGTAGTTTTTAATCCGAACAAACGTTTCGGTCATTTCATTAAGTTCATGATAATGGGTTGCAAAAAGCGTTTTTGGTTTTGCTGGATGCTCATGTAAATATTCACTAATTGCCCAAGCGATAGAAATACCATCATAGGTACTTGTTCCTCTTCCTATTTCATCTAAAATCACTAAACTTCGATTGCTAATATTATTTAATATGGAAGCTGTCTCATTCATTTCTACCATAAAAGTAGATTCCCCCATCGATATATTATCACTCGCTCCCACTCTAGTAAATATTTTATCTACTAAACCAATTCTAGCAGCCTTTGCAGGAACAAAACTTCCCATCTGTGCTAATAACACTATTAATGCTGTTTGGCGTAAAATAGCAGACTTACCAGACATATTTGGCCCCGTAATCATAATCATCTGTTGGGTATCTCTATCTAAAAAGACATCATTAGCAATATACGGTTCGCCAATTGGCAATTGCTTTTCAATTACAGGATGGCGACCATCTTTTATTTCTAAGTCATGTGTATCATCAATAATTGGATAGATATACTTATTATCTTTTGCTAACTGTGCAAAACCAGCCAAACAATCTAATTGACCAATTAAATACGCATTTTGTTGTACCGGTTTAATGTATTGATTCATCCAAGTAACCAACTCTGTAAACAGCTTTTGTTCTATCGCTAGAATCTTTTCTTCCGCACCTAAAATTTTTGTTTCGTACTCTTTAAGTTCTTCCGTAATATATCTTTCTGCATTTACTAAGGTTTGCTTTCTAACCCATTCTTCTGGAACTTTATCTTTATGCGTATTTCGTACTTCTATATAATAACCAAATACATTGTTTGAAGCTATTTTAAGTGAAGTGATTCCGGTACGTTCACTTTCACGTTGTAACATTTTATTCAGATAATCTTTTCCAGAAGTAGACAAAGCGCGCAGCTCATCTAATTCTTCAGAAAACCCTTGCGCGATACTATTCCCTTTTAAGACATTCACTGGTGCTTCTTCATTAAGCATCGTTTTTATCTTCTCTCGAAGGATATCACAGCTTTGTAATTTATCTCCTATTATTTTAAGAGATTCATTATCGCAATTAGACGATAATACTTTTATTGGAAGGATTGCTTCTAAAGAATTTTTAAGTTGAATAACCTCTCGCGGATTCACCTTTGCAGTAGCCACCTTAGAGATTAGTCTTTCTATATCACCAATATGTTTTATATGATTCTGTATTTTTTGAAGCGTCGTTTTATCTTTCGTAAAGAAATCTACTACTTCATGACGCTCTTTTATTTTCTCTACATTCTTTAACGGCAACGCTAACCAACGCTTTAATAAACGCCCTCCCATTGGAGAAATCGTTTTATCAATAACATTTAAAAGCGTCACTGCATTATTATTGGTAGAGTTATAAAGTTCTAAATTTCGGATAGTAAATCGATCCATCCAAACATAATCATCTTCGGCAATTCTAGAAACAGAAGTAATATGTTGTAATTTGTTATGTTGTGTTTCTCCCAAATAATGCAAAACAGATCCGGAAGCGATAATACCTTCCTGTAAATCTGCAATACCAAAACCTTTTAGCGTTTTAGTGTTAAAATGCTTAATTAAAGTTTCGTTTGCATAATCGGTTTGATATACCCAATCTTCTAAGTAAAATGTATGAAAATCGGTTCCAAATGTTTCATTAAAAAGCGTTCGTTTTTGTTTGGACACTAATACTTCACTCGGACTAAAATTTTGAAGTAACTTATCTATATATTCCGCGTTTCCTTGCGAGGTTAAAAACTCACCAGTAGATACATCTAAAAAGGAAATTCCTATTTTGTTTTTTTCGAAATAAACCGAACATAAAAAGTTGTTGGATTTAGAAACCAAAACCTCATCATTAAGAGCAACTCCAGGAGTTACAAGCTCGGTAACACCGCGTTTCACGATATTCTTAGTCAGTTTAGGATCTTCTAACTGATCGCAAATAGCAACACGTTCTCCAGCTTTTACCAATTTTGGCAAATAGGTATTTAAAGAATGATGCGGAAAACCAGCAAGCTCAATTTCACTTTCGCTTCCCGCGCCTCGCTTGGTTAAGATTATTCCTAGAATCCCAGCCGTTTTAATAGCATCTGCACCAAAGGTTTCGTAAAAATCGCCAACTCGAAATAACAATAAAGCATCTGGATACTTTACTTTTATCGCGTTGTACTGCTTCATTAAAGGGGTTACTTTCTTTTCTTTTTTTGCCAAGGGTAGATGTGCTTTTTAGTGAAAATTTATCTCCTTGCGAATTTAGTCAAATTAATAGTTGTTATAAAATAAAGTTAAAAACTAAATTGTAGTACTAGGAATATAATGTTTTAGTAAATTTGGTATAGATATTTTTAAATCAAACCATTATAAATTATGAAAAAAGCAATTTTATTAAGTTTTGCTATGCTAGCAATGACGACAGTAGGAATAGCTCAAAACACCACAGAAGCTAGTGAGGTAAAGACAGTAGCTAATGAAGATGGCGCACAAATTGAGTTTGAATCGGAAACCATCGATTATGGTACCATTGAAAACAGTTCGGATGGAAATAGAGAGTTTACATTTACAAATACAGGAAGCACACCTTTAGTAATCACAAACGCCAAAGGTTCTTGCGGATGCACGGTTCCTACATGGCCAAAACAAGCTATTGCTCCTGGCGAATCTGCTGTTATTGGCGTACGTTATGCAACAGACAGAACAGGAACTTTTTCTAAAAGCATCACGCTAACTTCTAATGCGGTAAATGCTCCTAAAAAAGTAATACACATTAAAGGAAAAGTGAAACCAAAACCAGCAGAAGACAAGAATATTTAATTTCTTTTTTTTGATAACTTTAAAGCTTCCTCTTCAAAAAGGAAGCTTTTTTTTTGAATATTTGCAGTATGAGAAAACTAAAAAACAACGAACTAGATCGATTAACTGTAGAAGATTTTAAAACTTCTACCAAGACTCCTATTATAATCATTTTAGATAATATTAGAAGCTTAAACAATATCGGTTCTGTGTTTAGAACTAGTGACGCTTTTTTAGTTGAAAAAATTTACCTCTGCGGAATTACCGCTACGCCACCGCACAAAGACATTCATAAAACAGCTCTTGGAAGCACAGATACTGTTGCTTGGGAATATGCAGAAAACACCATTTCTTTAGTGGAAAAGCTAAAAGCTGAAAACGTAAAAATATGCGCTATTGAGCAAGCAGAAAACGCAACCATGCTGAATGATTTTTCACCAGAAGCAAATACAAAATACGCTTTCATTTTTGGCAATGAAGTAAAAGGCGTTGCCCAAAACGTAGTAAGCGCAAGTGATGTGGTTATTGAAATCCCTCAATTTGGAACCAAGCATTCCCTTAATATTTCGGTAAGTTGTGGTGTTGTAGTTTGGGATGTGTTTAGTAAAATGAAAAACACTACTCTTCAACAATAATTTCACTAATCAATTTTCCTGACTTGGTAAACCCCTGAATGGAAAAAGTATATCCTGAAAAATTATTTTTAACTTTAAAAACAACTTCCCCATTCGTATTGGTTTCCAGTATTGGTTTCCAATCTATTTCTGTTGCTTCATTTTGTAAATTAAAATCATGAATTGGTGTGTAATACTTTTTAGCAGAATTGTAACCATAGTCAAAAACATAGTTCTGGTATAATTCTACAATTCCTTTTTTGTAATTATCTGTTGTAAAAACTTGATATGCCCTAAACCCTTTTCCAAGAGGTTGCACCATTACATTTTCAACATCTTTCATTTCTAATTTTAAACCTCCTAAATCTTCAGACTCCATTCTTTTCCCATCAATAAACAGAAAAGCTTCTTTTTCTACACCCAACTCCAAATACCATTCTAAACCTTTCCAATTTACCAACCTAGCACCTTCTGCTCTTTCTAAATAACCCAACAACAATTCTTTTTTATAACGATCGGCTACTTCTAACGGCATGTATTTTCCAATATCAAAAGTTGTTTTCTTGTATTTACGCACCAATTTTGTTTTTTCTAAAAGTGCCTTCGTTTTTATTCTTCCGGACACATTAACGGTATCTAACCTGGTAGCATCGGCCTCATAAAACACGAAGTCATGTTCTTTTTCTATGGCTACAGATGTATAATTTGACTTTAGAACTATAGGCTTAAATTCCATTTTAGAATATACTACAGAATCTAAAGTCATATTTTCTGGTTTTGCCAATTCGTTATCAGGTTTTACAAAAGATAATTTTACAGCATCACCTTTATATATCAACAGGTTTTTAAAGGTAAAATCCAACTTATTATTCAAAAATATCTTATCTATTACCTTATTATCTTCACTAATTAACGCAAGGTTATTAGACCCTAATGGCGTAGCGTGACCAGACAATTTAAACCCTAATTCAAAGTCGTATTTATATTCTGGGTTTACATTATTAACAAATTGATAAGCAGCATACTGCGTCCAACCTTGCGTTAATAATAACAAGTCTATATGTTGCAATCGATCTGCATTCTTTTTATTTAAGTAATAGGAAGGCTTCTCTATATATCCTTTTACATACGGCGTTAGCAAAAAAGCAGACTCTATATTAGTCTCTTCTGCTATTTGTGTTTTCCCCGACATCACAGAAGCACTTAAATTAGCTCGTTCTGAACCAGCTATCATTTTCAATTTAAAAACACTAGAATCTTTTTCTTTTAGTTGCTTTTCAATTTTTATATCGATTTTAGTATGGTCTTTATACACAAAAAACTTTCTTTCCAGAATTGGTGTATTCTTTTTAAATACCGTCACCGTATTTACACCATTAAAAAAATCATCCTTATTTATTTGTAGCACTACTTTAGAAGTATCGCTAAGCACGATATCGGTATAATTAACCACTTTATTGTTTTGATGAAACAGCACAAAATAATTCTCCTTTTGCCTTTGTAAAGTTTCTTTATTGGTTTGTAATTGCACATCCACAAAATCATTGCGATCTACAACCTTAAGAGACAACCCTTCTTTTTTAGCCAATGGAACTTCCATTTTTAGAACCGTATCTTTTACCCTAATAATTACTTGATATTTTTCTGATTTATCATAGAAAAACGCACCAGTAGCCATTCCCAAATACGGATTTTCAAAATGCGTGATTACTTTATTTTTAGAATCAATAATTTCTCCAGTAAAATCCAATCCTTTTCCATTTACCAAAGCTTTAACAGCAATTACATTTTCGACATTTTCGAGTAAATAACCTCCTTCTGGAAAAAGCTGTACATCATATAAATCATCACTGTCTTTGTTATTCTTTGTAGTAGTATCACCAATACTTATTTTAGAGACAAAGGTATTTTCTTCTCCAAAATTTTTCATAAAATTAGTATGTGCCTGAATATAATAATCCCCATATTCCAAAGTATCGAATAGTTCCAATTGCCCACTTCCTACTCCTTTATTAATTAAAATATTTTGTACTTCTATTAACTGACCTGTTTCAGAAAACAAGCTAACATAAAGCAAAGTCGTCTTTAACGAAGGCTTGTTTGTACTGGAAGCAACATAGGCCTTAAACCAAATAGTATCGTCTTTATCATATTTGGTTTTATTGGTATGAATAAATACTTTTTCGAAAAATAACTGATTTTTTTGTAATGCAGTAACTAAAGAATCTGCAGATGTATCTTGCGCTATTGTAGTTGCACTAAAAAGAAGAAGAAAATAAAATAGTATATAACGGGCTTGCTTCATAAATTCTAAATATCTAGAAATTTACAAAAAACTTAAACAACTATTCACAAATTCTATCCAACAACCAAAGATAGTCTGCTCGATTTTTCACAAAGTCCTTTTCAGAAATATCAATAATTTTGACATTCAATTCGGTTTGCTCTTTTAAAAAATCTAAATAACCAGAATTAATTTTATCTAAATAATCGTTTTCAATATCCTTCTCGTAGCTTCTACCTCTTTTTTTAATATTCGCCTGAAGTCTTTCGGTATTTTGATATAAATACACATACAAATCTGGTTTTGCGATGTCTTTATATACCTGATAAAAGAGTTTTCTATACAGTTTAAACTCATCTTCGGGTAAGGTAATCTTAGAGAATATTAAGGATTTAAACACATCATAATCACTAACAATAAAATCCTTAAATAAATCTAGTTGCGATAAATCATCACTAATTTGCTGGTAGCGATCTGCTAGAAAAGACATTTCTAAAGTAAACGCATAGCGTTTTGGTTCTTTATAAAATTTAGGTAAAAACGGATTATCGGCAAAACGCTCAAGAATGAGCTTCGCATTAAAATCGTGTGCCATTTTATTGGTAAAACTCGTTTTTCCTGCACCTATATTACCTTCAATTGCAATAAAATTATATTTAGAAAAATCATATTGCTTACTTGTATTTTTCAACCAAAGATTTATTGGTTCTAAAACACTAGAATCTTCACACTCCTCTAACAAAACACCAACCTCTTTATTTAATATGGGATGCTTCATTTGAGAAGCAATATTATATAAAGGTTGCAATACAAATTTGCGCTTATGCATTTCTGGATGCGGAATTTGCAAGGATTTAGAATCGACAATTTCGTCTTCATAAAAAACAATATCTAAATCTATAATTCTAGATTCATATCCTTCCTTTTTAGAGCGCACTCGTCCTAATTGTTTTTCAATATCTAACAGAGTCTTTAAAAGCTTACTCGCTTTAAATTCGGTTTCTAAAATTAAACACGTATTTAAAAAAGATTCGCCTTCAAAACCAAAAGCTGGTGTTTTATACACCTTAGATATTATTTTAATATGACCAACTTGTTCGTGAATGCAATCAATAGCATTTTGCAAATTTTTAAATTTGTCGCCTTGATTGCTTCCTAAAGAAATGTATGCTTTTTTTGGTTGGTTCATAAGTAAATTAACACATCTTCCTTTTTTCTATTTCCCACAAATAGTAAAAACAAAAAGCGAAGACGAATTCCTGCAAAATAACTAAAACAATTTTTAATGCTTTATATTTATCTTAGCTATTTATTCACAATTTAATCTCAAAAGTTTTTGAGAGGAAACTTGTCTAATCTGAATACGCTAAATATACCAGATGGAAAATTAATAAAGAATAAAGAGAACCAAATTTAGATTCCTGCTTTGGAAGTATATATTATGACATTAAAAGATAAACTTGCCGCACAACGTATTTACCTATTTCTAGGTGCTTTATTTATAACTTCATTAGTGGTTTCTAATTTAATATTTCAGAAGTTTTTTTATTGGCATCCTATTGATGTAGAGATTTTTGGATCTAAACTCTTTGAGATTTCTGTTGGTATTTTACCATATCCTATCACCTTTTTAATCACCGATTTAATCAGTGAAATCTATGGCAAGAAACGAGCTAACGATATTGTCATTGCCGGTATTTTCGCTTCTTTTTTTTCTATGCTAATTGTTTATGTTGCCAATGTAACACCTGCTACAAGCTGGTCGCCAGTGAACAACAAATTATTCACTACTGTTTTTGGCAGCACAGCAATTGCCGTTTTTGCTAGTATGATGGCTTACTTATTTGCCCAGTTAATAGATATTCAAATTTACCATTTCTGGAAACGCACAACTAAAGGAAAACATTTATGGTTGCGAAATAATTTCTCCACGTTTTTCTCTCAGTTTGTAGATACGTTTACCATCTTAATATTATTATGCTCTTTTCATATTATAGCTTGGGATAAATTTGCAGGACTGCTAGCGGCCGGATTTATTTTCAAAGTATTAATCGCTCTTTTTGACACGCCTTTTTTGTATTTAGGCGTCTATATTTTTAGAAAACGATTTAACCTTAAAATTAACGAAGAAATAGATTTGCTTTAAACGCTAAACTTTTGCTAAAGTCTCGCTTTACAACATCTAAACCGCGTATTATTACGTAAATACTTACACAAACAAATTTGTATTATTTCTTATGAAGAAAGCATTAAAAATTATTGGTATTACCTTACTTATTATTGTGGCACTTTTAGTTGCCATCCCTTTTATGTTTAAATCGCAAATCAAGGACATGGTAAAACGTTTTATTAACGAAAACATGAATGCTAAAGTAGCATTTAGCGACGTAAGCTTAAGCTTTTTAAGCAGCTTTCCGCAAGCACATGTTAGCGTAAACGACTTAGTGATCACCAACTTTGAACCTTTTAAAGACGAAACTTTTGCCACCGCAAAGTCTATTACTTTTGATATGTCTATAATGGAATTATTTAAAAAAGCTGACGAAGGACCAATTGTTGTAAACGCCATAAACGTAAACGAAGCTTTATTAACATTAAAGACCAACAAATTTGGAGATGTAAACTACGATATCACCAAAAAAGAGGAAAATGAAACAGAAAGCACCAATACAGAGAACACTTCTAGCTTTAGTTTTGATATTAAGGATTATGCCATCAACAATAGTGCTTTCACGTATTTAGACGAAAAATCAAACATTACTTTTTATATCACCGAATTAAACCACTCTGGAAAAGGAACTTTTTCAGGTGAGGTTTCAGAACTAGACACCAATACAGAAGCAAGAGTAAGTTTAAAACTAGATAGCACAGAATACCTTAGCAACAACACTATTAAATTAGATGCTTTAATAGATTTGGATTTAGAAAACAACAAATACACGTTTAAAGAAAACAAAGCTATAATCAATCAATTACCATTAGCATTTCAAGGATTTGTACAAATGGTAGACGAAGGTCAAAATATAGATATTTCTTTTGAAAACGCTGGTTCCGATTTCAAAGATTTCTTAGCTGTTGTACCTAAGGAATATTCTAAAAACATAGAAAATGTAGCAACCACTGGAACCTTTAAAGTAATAGGGATCATAAAAGGATTGAGCAGCGATACCACTATTCCGCATTTAGATATCAATATAGCATCTAATAATGCTTCGTTTAAATATCCCGACTTACCAAAAAGTATAAAAAACATCATCATAAATGCATCGGTAAAAAACGATGACGGAAATGTAGATAACACATATGTAGATATTAAAACGTTAAACTTTAAAATAGATGAAGATAGCTTTAAGTCTTCAGCAACCTTAAAAAACATCACTAAAAACATGTTTGTAAACGCCGATATTGATGGTGTTTTAAATCTAGCAAACATCACCAAAGCGTATCCTGTAACTTTAGAAAAAGAATTAAGCGGAATTTTAAAAGCAAAGCTACATACTTCTTTTGATATGAATGCGTTAGAAACCAATGCATACCAACGCATTAAAAATAATGGAACAGTAAGCATTACTGATTTTATCTTTTCTGGAGAAGATATTGTAAATCCGATTCATATAAGCAAAGCAGATATTACTTTTCATCCTGGAACCGTTTCCCTAAACAGTTTTGATGCACGAACAGGAACTAGCGACATAAACGCAACTGGAACAATTAACAACCTATTAGGATTCTTACTTAGTGATGGTAAGTTAAAAGGAGACTTTAATGTAAAGTCAAATACTTTTGCAGTACATGATTTTATGGTTGCTGAAACAGAAGTAGCTTCCAACAACAAAACAACTACGAATGAAGAATCGCTTAAAATTCCAGCATTTTTAGACTGTAGTATTAAAGCAGATGCTAAAACCGTTTTATACGATAACTTAACCCTTAAAAATGTAAAAGGAAATCTAAAAATAAAAGACGAGCAAGCAACTTTAGAAAATCTAACCTCGAACCTTTTTGATGGTGACATTGCCGTTTCTGGTTTAGTAGACACAAAAAGTAAGACGCCCCTTTTCAATATGAATCTTGGTATTGCTAATTTTGATATTTCTCAATCCTTTAAAGCTTTAGAGTTATTAAAAAGCTTAGCGCCTATTGCTAAAGTTTTACAAGGAAAACTAAATACAACCATTAATCTTTCTGGTGCTTTAGATGAGAGTTTTTCTCCAGATTTAGCTTCTGTTTCAGGTAATGCACTTGCCGAATTATTAACCACAGATATTTCTTCGGAAACCGCTCCTTTATTAAGCAAACTAAATGGAGCATTTCAATTTATAGATTTTGATAAGTTGGATTTAAAAGACTTAAAAACAAAATTAGAATTTAAAGACGGAAAAGTAAATGTCAAACCTTTCGATATTAAATACAAAGACATTAACATTACTGTAGATGGTTCACATGGTTTTGATAAAAGCATGGCATACAATTTGGTTTTACAAGTTCCTGCTACATACCTAGGAAGCGAAATCAACCAACTCATTGGTAAAATAAACGATCCTGCGGCAGATAAAATAACGATTCCTGTAACGGCCATAATTGGTGGTACATTTAGCGCTCCAACCGTTAAAACAGATTTAACAAGTGGTATTACTAATCTTACCAAGCAGCTAATTGAAATCGAAAAACAAAAACTTCTAAATCAAGGGACACAACAATTACAAAACTTAATTGGAGACGCTTTAGGAGGAACAAAACCTAAAACCGATTCTACAAAAACACAAAATAGCAATCCAATTAAAAATGTACTTAATGATATTATAGGAGGAAATACCACAAACACAAATACCTCAGATTCCACAAATACAGAAGCAACACCTACAAAGCCAACCGTTGAGGATGGTGTCAAGGACATTTTAGGTGGTCTTTTTGGAGGAAAAAAGAAGAAAGAAACCGTAAAAGACTCGATAGAGTAAAAAAGAAGAAAAAAAAAGTAAATAAATATTATAAAATAAGAATAATTAATTACTTTTGCATCCACAATTAAAGATTCATTATGTTAAGAATAGAAATAAAAGAAGGAGAAAATATAGAACGTGCTTTAAAACGTTACAAGCGTAAACACAGAAATGTGAAAGTTATGCAGAACTTAAGAGAAAACCAGTTTTTCACTAAACCATCTGTAAAACGTAGACGTCAAGTACAAAAAGCATCTTATATCCAAGGATTAAGAGACGCTGAAGATATTTAGTAGTTACTCCTTTTTACATATATACAAGAACACGCTTTTTAATAAAAGCGTGTTTTTTTGTTTGCCTTAATCTACACTTATTTCGACAACCAAACCTTCATTAGATCTCACATTAAAAACGGTTTGATCTTCAAAAATGAGGTATTGTCCTTTTATACCAACCAATTTACCAGAATAACTTCCTTGTTTTTTAATATTTAAGCTTTTTGGCTTTAAAGGATATTGTAACACAGGAAATTCTATATTGGTTTCTGTATTGCTTTCAATAAAATACTGTTTTGCTTCGTCTGGTATGTATTGTTTTAAACGTTCGCGCCAAACTACTAAATCTTCATCTGCAATTTCATTTTTCAACATGGTTCGCCAATTGGTTTTGTCGGCAACATGATCTTTTAAAGCAACCTCGGTAATTCCTGCTAAATACCTATTTGGCACTTCTACTATTTCAATAGCCTCATGCGCACCTTGATCTATCCAACGTGTTGGCACTTGTCCTTTTCTGGTAACACCAACTTTTACATTACTAGAATTAGCCAAGTATACAATATGTGGCTGTAGCTGCACTTTCTTTTCGTAAGCTAAATCTCGATCTTCTTTATCTAAATGTGCTGTACTTAATTCTGGACGTATAATCCAATCTGCTGCTTGTGGAATATCGAAAAAACAGCTTTTACAAAAACCTTGTCTATAAATTTCTTTGTTCAAACCACAGCTTAAACATTGGTATTTTATAAACTTAATATCTATTGTCTTATCTATCAATTGATTCATATTCAAGAAATCGCTCTCAAATATTAAATAATATTGAATCGGTTTTGCAAATTCGGTTGCCATTTTTGTTAAAACACCTTGGTAGAACATAAAAAAAAGTCTTATTTTTATCGTTGAAGATACTTATAAAGAATAAAGGTACTTCGAGAATATTTCAGCGTGAAATTAGTATCGAAAACGCAATTCGTATAAGCAAATCTAATTAAGAATAAAGATAGTATAAATATGGCAATTCCTATAGTCAATTCTATTGCTTCGTGGTTTTTAAAAAAGCGATTTCACCAAATCGAATTATTTTTAAAATACCCAAACGAAGTCCAAACCGAATTACTGTTAGAGCTTATAGACACTGCTAAAGATACCGAGATTGGTAAACAATACGATTTTGCATCTATTAAAAACTACACGCAATTTGCAGCACGTGTTCCTATTTCTTGTTACGAAGATTTACAACCTAGTATTGAGCGTTCTAGAAAAGGAGAAAACAATATCTTTTGGCCAACCCCTATTAAATGGTTTGCAAAATCTAGCGGAACTACAAACGCAAAAAGTAAATTTATTCCGGTTAGCACAGACTCTTTAGAAGATTGTCATTATGCAGCAAGTAAAGATTTACTATGCATGTATTTAAATAACAATGAAGATTCACAGCTCTTTACTGGAAAAAGTTTACGTCTTGGTGGTAGTAAAGAACTTTATAAAGAAAACGGAACTGCTTTTGGAGATTTAAGCGCTATTTTGATTGATAATATGCCTTTTTGGGCCGAATTTAGTAGCACGCCAAGCAACAAAGTTTCGCTAATGAGCGATTGGGAACATAAAATGCAAGCTATTGTAAATGAAACTATAAATGAAAACGTAACTAGTCTTGCCGGTGTACCTTCTTGGATGTTGGTATTACTAAACAATGTTTTAGAAACAACAGGAAAAGGAAATTTACACGAAATCTGGCCAAATTTAGAAGTTTATTTTCATGGTGGTGTGAGCTTTACGCCGTACCAACAGCAATACAAAAACATTTTACCAAACAGTAATTTTAAGTATTATGAAATTTATAATGCTTCGGAAGGATTCTTTGCGATTCAAGATCGTAATAATTCCAACGAGTTACTACTCATGTTAGATTATGGTATTTTTTATGAATTTATCCCCATGGAAACCTATGGCGGTACTAACGAAAAAATAATTCCGCTTGCCGAAGTAGAAATGGGCAAAAACTACGCGGTTCTTATCTCTACAAATGCTGGATTATGGCGTTACAAAATTGGAGATACTGTTAGATTTACTTCTACCAAACCATATAGAATAAAGGTTTCCGGACGCACAAAACACCATATTAATGTATTTGGAGAAGAACTGATTATTGAAAATGCAGAAGACGCACTAAAAACTGTTTGTAAAAAAACAAAAGCAGAAATTGTAGATTATACCGCTGCTCCAATTTTTATGCAAGGCAAAGAAAAAGGCGCCCATGAGTGGTTAATAGAATTTAAAAAACCACCAAAAGACATACACATGTTTAACGAATTGTTTGACAATGCGTTAAAGTCTTTAAATTCGGACTACGAAGCAAAACGCTACAACAACCTGACGCTTAATAAACCAACCGTTCATATTGCTAGAGAAAAACTATTTTACGATTGGCTAAAACAAAACAACAAACTTGGTGGGCAACACAAAATACCTAGACTTTCTAACACTAGAGATTATATCGAAGAGTTATTAAAACTAAATGGTTAACGCTGAATGCTTTTATACTGAAAGTAGTTAATCGAAGAAAAAAACAATCTATTTTCTTACAACGAGTATAACTCATACTTTGTCTAAAAGAGTTAATTATTTAGGAAATTAAAACTACTTTAGCCTTGCTATTAATCGATTATCATATACTAATGTAGTATTAATTATCGTCCAAAAACAATAAAAAAACCAAGCAAATTGCTTGGTTTTTTTTTTATTATTCCAATTTTATCTTTTTAAGAGATGTATTAGTTCTTCGGGATGCGTTAAGTATTTCACCCTTTTATCTTGGTCAACATTATCTAGAATAGTTGGGTTTCCGGAAACCAAAAGTGGAATATTTCCTTGGGCTAATATCGTATCCATTTTACTAGAAACAGATTCTTCAGTTGGTGTCACAAACATAGACAGCATTAATTCTGGTTTAATTTCCTCTATAACTTGTTTGATATTTTCCGTAGGCACATTTTGTCCTAAGTAATACACTTTCCAACCCATTTCTCTTGCTATATAATACGCGAGTAAAAGTCCTATTTCATGATGTTCTCCTTCTGTCAAAAACATCAATATACTAGGAGATTCCTTATGAGGATAAGCAAGTAAATCAATCGCTGCAAACATTTTTTTCTTAACTAAATTAGAAATAAAATGTTCTTGAGCAGGCATTACTTTATTAATACCCCAAAGCACTCCTACTTGGTTTAGAAAAGGATAAACAAGTTCTGAAGTAGTAGCTAATAATCCTTTTTTAACAATTTGAGCTCTTAATATTTCATTAAACGTTACTTCATCCATATCTAGCATACTAATCACTAGTGCGCTAATTTCATCTTCATAATTTCCCGAAATAAATTTATCTGAAATCGCTTGGTGAATTTCGGTATCCGACATCTTATCTATTTTAGAGATCCGATAACCATTCCTTGTTAACACCGCAATATTCAACAATTTTTTCAATTGTAAATCCGAATAATACCTAATGTTAGTATCTGTTCTTTCCGGATTTAGAAAATTATATCTGGTTTCCCATTTCCTTAAAGTGTGCGCTTTGATCCCTGTTAAAGTCACAATTTGGGCCATTGTATATTTACTCATGTCTAATTATTTACTAGACAAAGTTAAACAAAAAAACAGGAAATCCATATTTCAAGTAAAAAATTTTTGTCTAACTTTTTATTTTATTTATTTGACAAACTAAATAAATTTTATATATTTGTCCAAATAATAACAAAAAACATTAGACATTATGAAAACGAAATTCTTTTTTATCGCACTTTTTAGTCTATCCTTATTAACAACATCTTGCAGTAATGATGATGATAGTTCTAATACCCCAACTACTCCTACTCCAAATATTGTAGAATTAGCGCAAGCAACACCAGATTTAAGTTCTTTAGTAACTGCTTTATCTAGAGCAGACGGAAACTTAGTTTCTGTTTTAAGCGGAACCGGACCTTTTACTGTTCTTGCTCCAACGAATGCCGCATTTTCAGCATTCTTATCTGCTAACGGCTTTGCGTCTTTAGAAGATGTACCAACAGATGTATTATCTCAAGTACTTTTAAATCATGTAATTATGGCAGATGTTTCATCAAGTGATTTAGCCACTATGGGTTCTGGATACACTTCGGGAAGTGCTAGTGGTCCTGATGGTTTAAACATTAGTATCTATTTTGATGCATCAGGAAGTGTGATGTTTAATAACGTTGCAACAGTTACTACCGCAGATGCAGATGCTTCTAACGGAACTGTACATATTATAGATGCTGTACTGGCACTACCAAGCGTAGTAGATCATGCAGTTGTAAATCCAGCTTTCTCCAATTTAGTTGCTGCCTTGGGTGCCGCAGATGGAGATTTAGTAAACGTGCTTAGTGGTACTGGGCCATTTACTGTTTTAGCTCCAGATGATGCTGCATTTAGCACATTTTTAAATGGTACTCCTTTAGCTAATGTAGATACTGCTGTGCTTTCTCAAATATTATTGAATCATGTTATAATTGGTTCCACAGTAACTTCAACTGCTTTAGTAGATGCTGGGGCTGGATATGAAAACACAGGCGCTAGCGGTCCTGGAGGGAATGCTTTAAGTTTGTATTATAATACTTCAAATGGTGTAATGTTTAATGGAATATCTACAGTGACACAAGCAGATGTAGTAGGTACTAACGGAATTATTCACGCAGTAGATACCGTAATTGACATACCAACGGTAGTTACTTTTGCGGTTGCAGATCCAAATTTTTCAACGCTTGTTACTGCTTTAACAACTTTAACGCCTGCAACAGATTTTGCTGGTATATTATCTAGAACAGCAACAGGAAACGCAGACACTTTAGATCCTGATTTCACTGTATTTGCACCAACAAATGATGCCTTTGCTGCTTTAGCTGCAATTCCTACGGAAGGACCTTTAACACAAATATTATTACATCACGTAATTAAAGAAGCTAACATAACTTCTAGTATGTTAAATAATCCAGGAGATACTACTGCTGCAACATTAGAAGGTGATAATATCACGATTACACTACCAGGATCTGGAAGCAACATTGCAGACATTACTGATGGATCTGGAGCTACAGATATTGGTATCGTAGCAGTGGATGTGCAAGCTGGAAATGGTGTAATACACGTTATCAATAAAGTAATGATTAACAACTAAAATATATCAATTCCCTTAAATTGATTATCTTAATAAACCGACAACGCAATTATGTTGTCGGTTTATTTAATTAGAAACACAAAATGAGTTCAAAAAAAATTATAATCGTTGGTTCTGGATTTTCATCCTTATCTGCTTCCTGTTATTTAGCAAGCAAAGGGTTTGATGTAACTATTTTAGAGAAAAACAAAACGGTTGGCGGAAGAGCAAGACAACTAAAAAGAGATGGTTTTGTTTTCGATATTGGACCAACCTTTTACTGGATGCCCGATGTTTTTGAACGATTTTTTAATGATTTTAATACTTCAACTAAAGACTACTACAACCTCAACAAGTTAAATCCTGCCTATCAAATTTACTTTGGAAAGAAAGATTCGATTAGTATTTCGGACAATTTTGAAGATATAAAAACAACTTTTGAAGGTATTGAAAAAGGCAGCGCTAATAAACTTCAGAAATTTATTGACAAAGCCCAAAGAAACTACAACATTGCAATTAAAGATTTAGTGTATAAACCCGGAGTGCATGTGTTTGAAATTATAAACAGTAAAACTATTTTAAAGTTATACGAGTTTATTTTGACTATCAAAAAACAGGTTACGGGATATGTAAAAAACAAAAAATTACAGAAAATATTAGAATTCCCGGTGCTATTTCTTGGAGCAAAACCAAGCAATACACCATCCTTTTATAATTTTATGAATTATGCCGATTTCAAATTAGGAACTTGGCATCCGGAAGGTGGCATGTACGAAGTTGTTAAAGCGATGACATCCTTATCTGAAAGTCTTGGTGTAAAAACAATAACAGATTGCGCGGTTGACAACATAAATATTGAAAACAAAAAAGTAGTAAGCGTTAGTACTAAACAAGGCGTAATGCCATGTGATGTACTATTAAGTGGTGCAGATTATCATCATACAGAAACCTTACTTCCAAAAGAACTAAGACAATATTCGGAATCGTATTGGAATAAAAAAACCTTTGCTCCTTCTGCCTTATTATTCTATGTTGGATTTAACAAAAAGCTAAAAGACGTTTCGCATCACACCTTATTTTTTGACACCGATTTTGATGCACACGCCAAAACCATTTACGACACCAAAGAATGGGCCGAGAAACCTTTGTTTTATGCAAGTTTCCCAAGTATTACAGATGCATCCACTGCTCCTGACGGAAAAGAAGCTGGGATATTTTTAATTCCTATTGCGCCAGATGTAGAAGACACGCCAGAAATTAGAGAACACTATTTTAAGCAACTTATAGATAGAGTAGAAAAAATCACTGGAGAAGATCTTCAAAACAACATTTTATTTAAAGAATCGTATTGCGTGCAAGACTTTAAAGACGATTATAATTCGTACAAAGGTAACGCCTATGGCTTAGCGAATACATTGACACAAACACATGTTTTAAGACCAAAATTAAAAAGCAAGAAAGTAGATAATTTATATTTCTGCGGACAACTAACGGTTCCAGGACCAGGCGTTCCTCCTTCTTTAATTTCGGGTAAAATAGTAAGTGATTTAATTATAAAAAACATCGCATAACATGAAAGCATTATTTGATACATCGAGTTTAAAATGTAGCAAGATTGTTACGAACAGCTACAGCACCTCATTTTCACTAGGCATAAAACTATTTGCTCCTTCTATACGCCCTTCTATTTATGCGATTTATGGATTTGTGCGCTATGCCGATGAAATTGTGGACTCTTTTGAAGATTACCCACAAGAAGATTTATTTAATGATTTTGTTGCAGACTATAAGAAATCCTTAGACAGAAAGATTAGTTTAAATCCTATTGTAAATTCGTTTCAAGAAGTAGCTCGAAAGTATCATCTACAAAGCTATGCGGATGATTTTTTAAAGCGAATGGAGTCTGATTTATTGGTAACAGATTACACCACTAAAAAAGCGTATGAAAATTACATCTATGGATCTGCAGATGTTGTTGGTTTAATGTGCTTACGAGTATTTGTAAATAATGATGATAAAAAATTTGAAGCACTTAAAGAATCTGCAACCCGTTTAGGTTCTGCGTTTCAAAAGGTAAATTTCTTGAGAGACATTAAAGAAGATACCGAAAACTTAGGTCGATCGTATTTTCCAAATTTAGATAGCAATTCACTAAACAATTCGAATAAAGAAGAAATAATAAAAGACATTGAAAAGGATTTTCAAGAAGCATATAAAGGCATCATTCAACTACCTTTAGAAAGTAGACTTGGCGTTTATATCGCGTATCGTTATTATTTAAAATTATTAAAGAAACTTAAAAAAGCAGATCCTGAAAAGATTTTAAGCGGAAGAATAAGGGTTTCTAATCCACTAAAATTAGTTATACTGACTAAATCGTATATACGATATAAATTAAATGCGTATTAATTTTAACCGATTAAGTATCTTACAACATCATGAATATTATACTATACATACTAATTACAATAGCCACATTTTCGTGCATGGAAGTGGTTACTTGGCTTACTCATAAATATATAATGCATGGCTTTTTATGGTATTTACATGCAGATCATCACGAACCAAAATACCCGCATGCTTTTGAAAAGAACGATGCCTTTTTTGTCATTTTCGCCATTCCTAGCATACTACTATTATACTTTGGTGTACATCCAAATTTAAACTACCAATTCTTTATTGGCTTAGGTATTTTCTTTTATGGTATGAGTTACTTCTTAATTCACGACGTACTTATTCACCAACGCTTTAAATGGTTTAAAAACACGAAAAACAAATATCTTATCGGCTTAAGAAAAGCACATAAAGTACATCATAAACATTTAGGAAAACAGGAAGGAGAATGTTTTGGAATGTTGTTTGTTCCGAAAAAGTACCATAACACGTTTAAAAAATAATCCATGCAATCATACACCTATCTTATTGTAGATATAGCTTGTATTGCGGTTCCATTTATCGCGAGTTTTTATAAAAAACACGCTTTTTACAAAGAGTGGAGTTCTTTTTTTAAAGCCAACATTATTGTTGCTTTACTATTTATTATTTGGGATTCTATTTTCACAAACCTAGGTATTTGGGGTTTTAACACCGATTATTTAACAGGAATTCATTTAGGTAATTTACCAATAGAAGAGGTTCTATTTTTTATCTGCATTCCGTATTGCTGTGTCTTTACCTATTTCGCCTTACAACATATTATTAACCATAATCCTTTAGAAAAAACAGCATCGGTTTTAAGTTCTTTCTTCATAATTACCCTTTTTGTAGTTGGCCTTTTTCATTTTGAAAAACTATACACCTCTATTACTTTTTTAAGTACGGCTATTTTTCTAACCTATTTAAAGCTTAAGAAAATTAATCTTTCTTACCACTATCTCACGTATTTTTTAATTCTACCTTTCTTTTTTATTAGTAATGGTATTCTTACTGGAAGCTTTTTAGTAGAACCTATTGTTTGGTACAATGATGCGGAAAATCTAGGAATTAGAATTGGTAATATCCCTGTGGAAGACTCCATTTACGGATTGCTTCTTATTTTTATGAATATAGAATTATATCGTTATTTTAAAAACAGAAAAACTAAGGTGTTAGGCGAAAAATAATATTATTTGGAAATCCTTCATCTTTCCTATCCTGTTCCATATTAAAACTATTCTTTTCTAAAAGTGCTATAGAACCTTTATTGTGTTTACTGGTAAATGCTTCGATAGCTTCTAATTTAAGTGTATTAAAACCAAAACGCACAACACATTGTAAAGCTTCGTTCATGATTCCTTTATTGTGATATTCTGGCAATAAATCATAACCAACCTCCGCTGTTTTTCGGTCTGTACTAAAATTCCATAGGCAAATGCTTCCTATTTGTACAGCTTGATCATTAAGGTTTATAATCCAAGAAATAGATTCGTTATTATCTATAAATTTTACTAACTCTTGGGTTTTTTCTTCCGCTTCAGAAAGCAACTTGAAAGGCGCTCTTGCAATGTATTGTACTACTTCTAGATTAGAACGAAGTGCAAAAACGATAGCTACATCCTTCCTATTTAAAATGCGTAATGTTAATCTGTCGGTTTGTATTTCTTTAACGTCTTTGAATTGCATGGTTTAATATATAAAAAAAGCCATTTATAAATAAATTTATAAATGGCTTTTATAGGTATTACAACAAATAAAAATTATGAAACTGCTTTCAATTTTTTTATGGTTGTCTTAGTCAATTTTTCTTCTGCGTACTCTTGCGTTACATTTAATGCTTTCTCTTTACTACCTGGTAGCTCAAACATAGCATCGGTTAAAATTTCTTCGCATAGTGCACGTAAACCACGAGCTCCTAACTTATACTCTATTGCTTTACCAACAATAAAATCTAAAGCGCCATCTGCAATACTAAACTCGATATCATCCATTTCGAATAATTTCTTGTATTGCTTAATAATTGCATTTTTAGGTTCTGTTAAAATCGCTCTTAATGTTTTAGCATCTAAAGGATCCATGTATGTTAATACAGGAAGACGACCAATAATTTCAGGAATTAAACCAAAGTCTTTTAAATCTTTTGGAATAATATATTGTAATAAGTGGTTTTGATCTACAACATTATCACTCATAGAAGCAGAATAACCAACGGCTTGCATGTTTAATCTCTTAGAGATTACACGATCAATACCATCAAAAGCTCCACCAGCTATGAATAAAATATTTTCTGTATTTACTTCTATAAATTTCTGGTCTGGATGTTTACGACCTCCTTTTGGCGGCACATTTACAACAGTACCTTCAAGAAGTTTTAATAATGCTTGTTGTACACCTTCACCAGAAACATCACGAGTTATAGATGGATTATCACTCTTACGCGCAATTTTATCTATTTCGTCAATAAAAACAATACCTTTTTCTGCTTTCTCTAAATTGTAATCTGCAGCCTGAAGTAATCTTGTTAAAATACTTTCAACATCTTCACCAACATAACCTGCTTCTGTTAATACAGTAGCATCTACAATAGCCAAAGGTACATTAAGCATTTTAGCAATAGTTTTAGCCATTAAGGTTTTACCTGTTCCAGTTTGACCAACCATAATGATATTTGATTTTTGAATCTCAATATCATCATCACTTGGTGGTTGCAATAATCTTTTATAGTGATTATATACAGCAACAGACATTACTTTTTTAGTCGCTTCTTGTCCGATGATATACTCATCTAAAAAGCCCTTAATTTTTTTCGGCTTACGTAATACTAATTCTGCAGAAAGGTCGCTATTATCGGTTTGTTTTGATTCTTCAATAACAATACCATGTGCTTGCTCAATACATCGATCACAAATATGTGCATCTAATCCTGCAATTAATAAGTTTGTTTCGGGTTTTTTACGTCCACAAAACGAACATTCTAAATCTTCTTTTGCCATTACTTAAATTATATTATCATTCTTGACGTGGTAAAAACCTATTCATATAAGAGGTTTCCACTATGTTAGATATGACAGTTTACTTTTGTTTTAGCTTCTCACTAAAATCTCATCAATCATTCCGTATTCTTTCGCTTTATCCGATTTCATCCAATAATCACGATCTGAATCGTTATATACTTTGTCGTAATCTTGACCAGAATGCTTACTAATAATATTATAAAGCTCTTCTTTTAAGATTAAGATTTCACGTGCAGTAATTTCTATATCACTAGCCTGTCCTTGTGCACCACCTAAAGGTTGGTGAATCATTACACGAGAATGCGTTAAACCACTACGTTTTCCTTTTGTTCCAGCACATAATAAAACAGCTCCCATAGACGCTGCCATTCCTGTACAAATTGTAGCTACGTCTGGTTTGATAAACTGCATCGTATCATAAATACCAAGACCTGCATATACACTTCCTCCTGGAGAGTTGATGTATATTTGAATGTCTTTATTAGCATCTGTACTTTCTAAGAACAATAATTGTGCTTGAATGATATTAGCAACTTGGTCGTTAATACCAGTTCCTAAGAAGATGATTCTATCCATCATTAAACGTGAAAACACATCGAATATAGCGATGTTCATTTGACGTTCTTCAATGATATTCGGTGTCAAATTTGTAGGATACATGCTACTAATTATCTTATTGTAGTATGTACTACTAATTCCTTGGTCTTTTATTGCGAATTTTTCGAATTCTTTTCCGTAATCCATATGTTGATATAAAAATTATAGTTATTAAAAAAGGCGTTAAAACGTAAAAGTTTCAACGCCTAAATATAAGGATTTATTCTTTAAAATTATGTTAACACTTACATAAGCTAAGTGTAACTATTTTGCCTTCTTATTTATCTCCGTAAACTTCTTTTACAAAGTCTTCGTACGTTAATTCTTTTACCTTAACGTTTGCCTTTTCTTTATAGATACTTAATAAACGTTGGCTAACGATTTGTTCTGATATTTTACGAGCTTCTTCTTGGTTAGATAAAACACGCGCAGCAATATCGTCTAGTTCTTTTTCTGAAGGATTCATTTGTCCGAACTGCGCCATTTGTGCTTTAATCATGTTTTTAGCATGCCCTTGAATATCTTCTAAGGTTACTTGAATTTTGTTATCTGTGATTAATTTCCCTTCAATTAATTGGTAACGTAAGCTTTTTTCCGACTTTTCATATTCGTCTTTTGCTTGGTCTTCACTTAATTGTTGTTCTCCTGCAGTTTGCATCCATTTTTGCAAGAATGCTGCTGGTAAATCGAATTTAGTGTTCTCTACTAAATACTCTGTAACATCATTTAAAAGTTTTTGATCTCCTTGTTGCACGAATTGTTTTTCGGCATCTTCTTTAATCTTTTCTTTTAACTCAGAAACAGAAGTTACGCTACCATCTGCAAATAATTTAGTAAATAACTCTTGGTCTAAATCTGCAAGCTCACGTTGGTTAATTTCTGTAACGGTAAACGTTACTTCAATTTCTAAACCATGTGCTTCTTCATGTTGTACTTTTAATGCATGCATTAAATCATGATCGTCGCTATATAAACCTTTTGTTTTTAAAGTAATTACATCACCAACTTTAGCGCCAACAAATTTCTTTGCGTTTGCAGCTCCTTTAAGTTTATCTAAAGTGATGGTAACTGTATTTTCAATTTCTTTTTCTTCATTCTTAAAAGTTCCAGTTATTTCACTGTCTTTTTCGATTGCTGTTTGCGAAATTAATTTACCGTATTGTTTTTGGATGTTTACGATTTGATCGTCAATCATTTTATCTCCAGCAACAATATTATAGTGTGTTATTGCTTTTTTACTTTTTAAATCTACGCTAAATTCTGGTGCTAAACCTAATTCAAATTCAAAAGAAAAGCTTTCTGCTTCCCAATTAATTTCGTCTTGTACTTTAGGTAACGGTTGCCCTAAAACATCTAACTTTTCTTCTGTTAAATATTTATTTAAACCTTCTTGTAAAAGTTTGTTAACCTCATCCACTAAAACGGCTTTACCGTATTGTTTCTTCACCATTCCCATTGGCACGTGACCTTTTCTAAATCCAGGAATGTTAGCAGTTTTTCTATAATCAACTAAGATTTTTTCAATTTTGTCGCTATAATCTTCTTTAGCGATTTCTACTTTTACTACTGCATTTAATGCATCAATGTTTTCTCTTGTAATATTCATTATAAATGATATAAAACCCTAAAAGGGCATTTAACACTAGTTTAGATTCCCATTTTCATGAGAAACACAATTTAAAAGAAACGAAAAGCATTTCTATTAAAAAGGAGTGCAAAAATACTACTTTTTTACACTACAACAAAGTTTTTAACGTATTGAAAATTAGCCTACTTTTTATCTTGTTTTAAAAAAGATTGCAACAAAGATTGCAGAATACTTAAAAGCACACTAAAAAGCATTGCTGTCCAGAAGCTAGGAATATCAAAACCAGTCACAAAATTACTTGCTAAAAGTATAATGCACGTATTAATAACGAACATAAACAAGCCTAAAGTCACTATGGTTATCGGCAAGGTTAGTATCACTAAAATAGGTTTTACTATAAGGTTTAAAATAGACAGAACTACTGCTACAACAATAGCTGTTGCATAACCATCTAGATGTACACCATTTAAAAAACTAGCTAAAGCAAATACAGCAATAGCATTAAGTAAGAGTCTTATTATTAAGTTCATTTTTTTGTTTATTAAATTAGTACTTATTATATATGCAACGGCACCATCTAATTTACAAAATCTATTACAGCTTTATAGAAATCTTCCGGGTTTTCTGCATGTAACCAATGTCCTGCGTTTGCAATAGTTGTAATATTTGCTAACGGGAAATGTCTTTTAATTAACGTTTCGTCATGTAATGCAATGTATTCACTTTTATCGCCACGAAGAAACAAAGTGTCTTTGTCAAATTTGGCATGCATTGGTAATGCTTCGCCAACCTCACTCACGCTTTCTTTTAAAGCTTCTAGATTTATTCGAAGTGCTAATTTTCCTTTTTCTATCCAATATAGATTTTTAAGTAAAAACTGTCTCGTTCCAGGTTCTGAAACATAATTCGCTAATACTTTATCTGCTGCACCTCTAGATTTTAGTTCTTCAAAATTCAGACTACTTAATCCTTCTAAAATAGCATCGTGATGAATTGGGTAAAATCTTGGTGAAATATCGGCAATTATTAATTTTGAAACTAGTTCTGGATATTCTGTAGCAAACAACATAGCCGTTTTCCCTCCCATAGAATGTCCTAACAAAACAATATCTTCTAGTTTATATGCTTCACAATAGTTTTTTAAGTCTTCTACTAAAGCATCATAATTAAAAAGAGCACTATGAAAACTTCTACCATGATTACGCTGATCTACCAAATGCACTTGAAAACCAGCTTCGCTAAAATGATTACCAAGTGTTTTCCAATTATCGCTCATGCCTAAAAAGCCATGAAGAATAATAAATGGTTTTCCTTCTCCTAATATATTAGATTGTAATATTTCTTTATTTGTCAACAAGCTGCTTGTATTTATAATTCTTATTTAAGTCGTTGTAAATACATTTGTATTACATTTTCTACACCAAGATAAAGGCTTTCCGAAATTAATGCATGCCCGATAGAAACTTCTAATAATCCAGGAATGTTTTCTTTAAAGAATTTCATATTATCTAAAGACAAATCGTGTCCAGCATTTATACCCAAACCAAGTGTATTACTTAATTCGGCGCAAGCTGCGTATGGCTTAATAGCGTCGCGATTCCCTAAAGAATACTGATGCGCAAAGGCTTCGGTGTATAATTCTATTCTATCTGCTCCCGTTTCTTTTGCTCCTTCTATTTGTTTTACATCTGGATCTACAAAAATGGAAGTTCTAATGCCGTTCATTTTAAACTCCTGAATCACTTCCACTAAAAAATCTTTATGTTTAATAGTATCCCAACCAGCGTTACTCGTAATGGCACTTATACTATCTGGAACCAAAGTAACTTGGGTTGGTTTTATTGCTAAAACCATTTCTATAAACTTAGGAATTGGGTTTCCTTCTATATTGTATTCGGTGTATACTTCTGGCTTTAAATCGTAAGCATCTTGATAGCGAATATGTCTTTCATCTGGTCTTGGATGAATGGTTACTCCTTCTGCTCCAAAACGCTGTACATCTTTAGCAAACTGAACTACATTAGGCAAATCTCCACCTCGTGAATTTCTTAAAGTAGCTATCTTATTTATATTTACACTTAGTTTTGTCATTATATAAAGTATTAAAGTACAAAAATACAAACTAGAACCGCCTTATTGTGCTATTTTTTTGATTAATTTGCAGAAGCAAAAAAGAAGAAAAATGAATCTTTCTAATTATATAATAAACGACATAAAACCACTTACACTAAATGATAGTGTACGTGATTTGCAGTTGCTATTTAATCAGCTTACCTATTCACATATTCCTATAAAAAATAATGAAGATGTTTATTTAGGTTGTATTTCTGAAACAGATGTGCATTGCTTTGAAAGTACTGAGCGAATAAGTGAAATCACCTATTCTGCCGAAGGTTTTTTTGTTAGAGAAAACACCAACTGGTTAGATATACTAGAAGCTTTCGCACAGAACTCGACGAATATTATGCCTGTTTTAAATGAAAGCAATAATTATTTAGGCTATTATGAGCTTAAAGATATTATTGGTTTATTTAACGAAACACCTTTCTTCTCGGAAGCTGGAGGTATTTTAATCGTTGAAAAAGGATTAAACGATTATTCATTTAGTGAAATCAGCCAAATTGTAGAATCTAATGACGGTAAATTACTAGGCGCTTTTATTTCAAAAATGGAAAATGATGTTGTTCAAATAACACTTAAAATAGGAAACACAGGATTAAACGATATCATGCAAACGTTTAGACGTTATAGCTATAATGTGGTTTCTGGTCATGAAGAGGATAGTTATATTGAAAGTTTAAAAGAACGTTCAGACTACCTTAATAAATATCTAAACATGTAATTATGAAGGTAGCGATTTACAGTCAGTACTATTCGGAAAAGACCATTGATGCATTTCAACTTTTGTTAAAAGTGTTATTAAAGGAAGAAGTAGAGATTCATATAGAACACGAATTTTTAAATCATATAAAAGATTCTATAAACAACACTTCTATTACCTCTTTTACCGATTTAGATAAAAGTTTTGAATTATTAATAAGTATTGGTGGTGATGGTACCATTTTACGCGCAATAACCTATGTAAAAGATTTAGATATTCCTATTGTTGGAATAAACACAGGTCGTTTAGGATTTTTAGCGACCATACAAACTGACGATATAGAAGAAGCCTTTAAAAACATATTAGCTGGAGATTACAAAATATCCGAACGTAGTTTGCTAAGTATTGAAACCTCTCCTGAAAACACCGATATTAAAGAAACAAACTTTGCGCTAAATGAAATTGCAGTAAGCAGAAAGAATACTACTTCTATGATTACGGTAGACACCAAGTTGAATGGGGAGTATTTAACATCGTATTGGAGCGATGGTTTAATAGTATCTACACCAACAGGATCTACAGGATACTCGTTAAGTTGTGGCGGACCAGTAATAACACCAGACACCAATAGTTTTGTATTAACACCTATTGCACCTCATAATTTAAGCGCAAGACCATTAGTAATACCAGACTCTACAGAAATAGAATTAATGGTTGAAGGTAGAGAAGATCAGCATTTAGTTTCCTTAGATTCTAGAATAGCCACACTAAATAATAATACTATTATAAAAATAAAAAAAGCACCATTTACGGTGAAAATGCTTGAATTAATAGAAGAAAGCTTTCTAGATACACTCCGAAAAAAACTACTTTGGGGTGAGGATAAACGGAATTAAACAATATTTTAACCGAAATACTGTTTTATTCCCATACAATTTGTTTCAAATTGCTATAGGCTAATCTTATTTATTATATTTGCAAACTTTAATTCTATATGAGGTATTTTTATATTATTTTAATAACTGCTTTAACTTTTCAGCTATCGCAAGCACAAACTTATGAAATAGGTGTGTTCGCTGGTGGCAGTAATTTTATTGGTGATGTTGGTGCAACAAAGTACATTTCACCAAACCAGCCAGCAATTGGAGGTATCTTTAAATGGAATAGAAGTGCAAGACATTCTTTTAGATTCTCATTAATATATACCGAACTAGAAGGAGACGATAGTAAATCTAAAGATCCGAGAAGAAAAGAAAGAGGTTACAAATTTAGTAATCCAACCATAGAAGCCTCTTTAGGTTTAGAATTTACTTTCTTTGATTTTAGCTTACATAGTAGAAAAACAAACTCTACTCCATATTTATATACCGGAATTGCAGTTGCCAAACATGATAATTATCGTTTTAATTTAAATGGAGAGTTATTAGATGATAACACTTCTAGTATAGCTTTTGGAATACCAATGGTTTTAGGATACAAGCATCAAATAGCATCAAAATTAATACTAGCAGGAGAAATTGGTGCGCGTTATACTTTTACCGATGAAATTGACGGAAGCGTTCCAGATGCAGAACAAGCGTTTGACACCTATGCTTTTGGTAACCTAAATAATAACGACTGGTATGTATTTACCGGATTTACATTAACGTATACATTTGGTGAAACACCATGTTATTGTTCCTTCTAAATGGATTTGAAAGAAAAAATAAATACAAATAAATTACCCAAACATCTAGCTATTATAATGGATGGTAATGGTAGATGGGCAAAACAAAAAGGTATGCTTCGTGCTTTTGGTCATGAAAATGGTACAAAATCGGTACGAGAAACCGTAGAAGCAACCGCCGAACTAGGTATTGAAAACCTAACCCTTTATGCTTTTTCTACAGAAAACTGGAACAGACCAAAACTAGAAGTACAAACTTTAATGAAGCTATTAGTTTCTGCTTTAAAGAAAGAAATAAAAACACTTCAAAAGAATAACATCAAATTAGCTGCGATTGGTAATTTAGAAGACTTACCTAAAAAAGCACATCGAGAACTTCTTGAAGTTATTGATAAAACAAAAACAAATAATAGAATGACTCTTACTTTAGCTTTAAGCTATGGTTCTAGAGAAGAAATACTAAATACCGTTAAAAAAATAGCAATTAAAGTTAAAAATAATATAATTTCGCCCGAAAATATTGATGAATCAGTTATTAATGAGCATCTTTACACGCAAAATTTACCAGATGTAGATTTGCTTATAAGAACGAGCGGTGAACAGCGTATTAGTAACTTCCTGCTTTGGCAAATTGCCTATGCAGAATTGTATTTTACGGAAACCTTATGGCCTGATTTTACAAAGCAAAATTTATACGAAGCCATAATAGAATATCAAAAAAGAGAAAGAAGATTTGGGAAAACAAGTGAACAACTTAGCTAAGTTAATGCCTTTAAAAGCAATTACTAAACATTTTTTAGCGCTAACAGTAACCATATTTAGTTTAAGCACATTTGCTCAAGAAACTACATTTACAAAAGGGAACAAATATACCATTGCAGAAATCACTGTAAATGGGAATACTTCATTTAGCGAACAAACTATCATTACCTATTCTGGATTAAGAAAAGGAAGTGAAGTGCAAATTCCTGGTGAAGATATTAGTAGCGCCATAAAAAAACTATGGAACTCTAATCTTTTCAACGATATAGATATCTACCTATTAAAAATAGAAAACAATAGTGCTTACCTAGAAATCAGACTGTCGGATTTACCAGAACTTAATGACATTAAAATTACCGGAGTTAAAAAAGGTAAAAAGGAAACTATAATCAAAGAAAACAAACTTCAAAAAGGAGTTAAGGTTACAGAGAACTTAGTAACTACTACAAAAAACTATCTACAGAATAAGTACCAAAAAGATGGTTTCTACAATGCTAAAGCAAATATTAATACGGTAGAAGCAAAAGCAACAGACTCTATCAACAAAGCTAAAGTCAATATGGTTTTAGCAATAGATAAGGGTAAAAAGGTAAAAATAAAGGAGATTGTATACTCCGGGAATTCTGTTTTAAAAGAAAGT
Organism: uncultured Flavobacteriaceae bacterium; assembly: GCA_947502495.1. Taxonomy (GTDB): domain Bacteria; phylum Bacteroidota; class Bacteroidia; order Flavobacteriales; family Flavobacteriaceae; genus Oceanihabitans. The sequence goes on from CANNAC010000014.1 coordinate 38,301, forward strand.
CAGCTTCGTAGTGCAATGAAAAACACTAAAGAAAGAAACTACCTTAGAGTTTGGAAACGTTCTAAATACATCGAAGAAGATTATAAAGCCGATTTAACAAGTTTAATAAACAAGTATAAAGAAAACGGATATAGAGATGCCAGAATTCTATCTGACACGCTAATAAAAAATAACGACGATACCGTAACTTTAAATATTAATCTAGAAGAAGGAGAAAAATATAGCTTTGGTGATATTACCTTTATTGGTAACACCGTATATACAGACGAGCAATTAAAAAGAGTTTTACGTGTAAATAAAGGAGAAACATATAACGGTGTTTTATTACAAGAACGTATTGCAGATGACTCCAAACCAGATGCAGACGATTTAACAAATCTATATCAAAATTTTGGTTATTTATTTTCTACTATCAACCCAGTAGAAGTCAATGCCGAAGGGAATGTTATTGATATGGAAATTAGAATTTCGGAAGGAAAACCTACCTATTTCAATAGCGTAACCGTACATGGTAATGAAGTTACCAACGATAAGATAATCTATCGTGAGCTTCGTACAAGACCGGGACAATTATACAGTAAATCTAATGTCGTACGTACGATTAGAGAGCTTAGTCAATTAGGATTCTTTGATGCGGAGCAAATCAGTACCGATTTTAAAAACCCTAACCCTAATGAAGGAACTATCGATTTACAATATGGTGTTGTAGAAACAGGTTCGAGCCAAATAGAACTGCAAGGTGGTTATGGTGGTGGAGGTTTCATTGGTACTTTAGGTTTATCTTTTAACAACTTTTCAATTAAAAACATTTTAAACAAAAAAGCATACAAACCGGTACCTCGTGGTGATGGTCAAAAACTAGCACTTCGTTTACAAGCAAGTAAATTTTACCAAACCTATAGCTTCTCATTTACAGAACCATGGTTAGGTGGTAAAAAGCCAGTTCAGTTTTCTACATCTATTTCACACTCGAAGCAGTTTTTATATAACTCAACTACTGGAAATGCCGACAAAGACAACCGTTTTAATATTACGGGTTTATCTGTTGGATTAGCAAAAAGACTTTCTGTACCAGATGATTACTTTACCCTTTCTCAAGCAGTAAGTTACCAACATTACGACTTAAAAAACTACAACACTGGTTTATTTACTTTTGGTGATGGTTACTCTAATAACTTAGCATACACTATTGGTTTAAGTAGAAATAACACGTATAACGACCCCGTTTTCCCAACAGGTGGTTCTAACTTCAACATTAGCGCAAAACTATCGCTACCTTACTCTTTACTTAATAGTGTAGATTACGGTGCACTAGCAGATGAAAGAGATGCAGAGGAAGAAATTTACAATACTACAGATGGTACTTATACCGATGCACAAAGAACAGATGCCTATACAAGAATGGGTGAAATCGATCAAGAACGTTATAAGTGGTTAGAGTTTTACAAAATAAAATTCAAAGCAGACTGGTATACTAAAGTAGTCGGTAAATTAGTATTACGTCCTAGTTTAGAATTTGGTTTCTTAGGTGCATATAACAACGATAGAGGTGTTATTCCTTTCGAACGTTTCTTCGTTGGTGGTGATGGATTAGGAAGTTATAGTTTAGATGGTAGAGAGTCTGTAGCATTACGTGGTTACGAAAACCAATCTATTCAACCATTAGATGATGATGGAGTCGTAACTAATGATGGTGGTTCTATTTATAATAAATTCTCATTAGAATTACGTTACCCAATTACATTAAAACCATCAGCAAAAATTTATATGCTAGGTTTTCTTGAAGGTGGTGTCTCTTATAATGACTTTAAAGACTACAACCCTTTTGATCTTAAAAGGTCTGCTGGTTTAGGTTTACGTTTATTTATGCCTGCTTTTGGATTATTAGGAATTGATTTCGGTTACGGATTTGATAACGTTCCAGGGCAACCAAATCAAATAAGTGGATGGCAAACACACTTTATAATTGGACAACAATTTTAATTATAAAAAATTTTGGCACGATATTTTCTATTAACATTTTGATTATTTAAAAGAAGAATTAAAATTTTTAAAGTTAAAATTCGTTAATTTTGAAAAGCTTAATTCTAAAAGTGACAGAAACCCATAAATAATCATCTGTCCTTTTTTAGAATTTATAAGGCCTATAAATTATAAAATATAAAACAGATGAAATTAAAAGTTCTTTTTTTACTGGCAATTGTATTCATGCTTAGCATATCTACTTCGCATGCACAACGAGGTGTACGAATAGGTTATATTGATACCGAGTACATTTTAGAAAACATACCAGAATACCAAGAAGCAACAACGCAATTGGAAGGTAAAGTTCAAAAATGGAAAACAGAAATTGATTCTCGTTTAGGTGCTATAGAACAAAAACGAAAAGATTTAAGTAACGAGAAAACACTTTTAACTAGTGAACTTGTTAAGGAACGTGAAGAAGATATTAATTTTGAAGAACTTGAAATATTAGAATACCAACAGAATAGATTTGGTCCTACTGGAGATTTAATGATTCAGAAAAGACAGTTAATTCAACCAATACAAGATCAAATATTTGCAGCGGTACAAGATATAGCGTCCACTAAAAAGTATGATTTTATATTTGACAAGTCTGCAGATGTAGTCATGTTGTATTCGGCGGATAGATTTGATATTAGCGAACAAGTGATACGTGCTATTGTACGTACTTCTAAACGGGATCAAGCAAATTCTAAGCAAGAAAGAAAAAGTGCTAAAGACGAAGAAGTTGTGCCAGAAGTAAACGAAACGCTAGATGCTAGAAAACAAGCATTAGAGGATAAAAAGGCAACTCGTGCTGCAGAGGCAGAACAACGTAGAAAAGAAATACTAGAAGCACGTGAAGCTAAAAAAGAAGCAGCACAAAAAAGAAGAGATAGTATTGTTGAAGCTAGAAAGCAATTAAAAGAAGGTACGGTTAATGAAGCAAATGATGCTGGAGATGACAATGAAGAAATAGAAGAATCGGATAGTAAAAACGATACTAAAACAACAGGTAGTAACGAAGCTACAACAAGAGAAGAAGCAGCTGCCAAAAAACTAAGTGAAAGAGAAGCACGCAAACAAGCACTAGAAGATAGAAAAAAGAAAATATTAGAAGCGCGTAAAAAAGCAAAAGAAGAACGCGAAAACAATAATGCCAACGACGGCGAAGAAGAAGATAATTAACAATTCATAACACACATTAAACTATTACAAATGAAACAAATTAAAACCCTTTTATTAGCAGCAACATTATTTATTGCAGGAACTAGCTTTATGCAAGCTCAAACTAAAGTTGCACATATAAACACACAAGATCTTATTGCGGCTATGCCGGCAATGAAGACTGCGCAAGGCGAAATGGACAAATTAGGTAAAACCTATGAAGCAGACATTAAAGCAATGGCTACAGAGTACCAAAGCAAAATGAAATTGTACGATGCAGAAGCTTCTACTAAAACAGCAGAAGAAAACCAAAAACGTATGGTAGAGGTGCAAACAATGCAACAAAACATACAACAATACCAAGGTCAAGCACAACAAGACATGCAAGAGAAAGAATTAGCTTTATTAAAGCCAATTACTGAAAAAGCAAAAGCGGCTATCTTAAAAGTAGCAAGAGCACAAGGTTTTGCTTATGTTTTAGACTCTACTCAAGGTGGTGGTGTTATTATGGCAGATGGTAAAGACTTACTTGCAGATGTTAAAAAAGAATTAGGATTCTAATATACATTTACAATAACTAAAAAAAAGCTACCTTTAAAAAGGTGGCTTTTTTTATTTATAAAGCTTTCCTGAAAATGAAAATTATTTCTTTACTTTTATCATCCATACAAATATGTCTATGCGTAAACAACCTATTGGTATTTTTGATTCTGGTGTTGGTGGCACTTCTATATGGAGAGCGCTTCATGCTTTACTTCCGCATGAGCATACTATTTATTTGGCAGATAGTAAATATGCCCCTTATGGAAACAAAAGCAAAGAAGAGATTCTTGCATTGAGTAAAAAGAACACAGAATTATTACTACATAAAGGTTGTAAACTAATTGTGGTAGCTTGTAATACAGCAACTACAAACGCTATTCACCATTTACGTGAACATTATAACGTGCCTTTTATTGGTATTGAGCCAGCCATTAAACCCGCTGCTTTAAATACCAAAACAAAAGCGATTGGTATTCTTGCTACTAAGGGCACCTTATCTAGCGATTTGTTTCATAAAACAACCGATTTATTTACCAATGGCATTCAGGTTATAGAGCAAGTTGGAGAAGGAATTGTTCCTTTAATTGAAAATGGTAATGTAGATAGTAAAGAAATGAAAGCCCTGCTGCAAGTGTACTTAAAACCGATGCTAGATGCCAATATAGATTATCTGGTTTTAGGCTGTACACACTATCCGTATTTAATGCAACAGTTATTAGAAATACTACCGAGCCATGTAAAGATTATTGATTCTGGTGAAGCAGTTGCAAAACAAACAAAAACGGTTTTAAGACAGCATGATCTTTTAAATAATACGACTAACATACCGAACTTACAATTTTATTCTAACGGAAACCCAAAAGTCATGTCTCAACTTTTAGGAGAAGGTTTTACTGGTCAATATTTAGATTTTTAAATCTATTCTGTTTTATAATTGAAGTTCTATTTGCGCTAGAGATTACTCCTCGGTCATACTTTTAATAATGAAATCGTGCATACTATGCATTTGCAGTAGTATCCTTTTTTGTGTTAGCGATAGTAGCGTTATCCTTTTTGGCACAAAAAGATTTAAGCGTATAGCGCGACCCTTTGGGTAACACCATAAAAAAACAAAGGAAACAGCATGACATTTTATCCAGTGTTTCCTTTGCAAGTCGTATTCCTACTTTGGCATTATCCAATCCAGTATTATGAGTATGTTCTCAGCCACTAATGTAAGTTTAGGCACCTCAATACAACAGATTAAATATAGTAATTATTTTTAACTTAAACAACTGTATTTCTGCATTTTAATGATTTATTCTTTAAACCAACTAGAATACTTTACATAGTTTTCTGCAATGCGATTAATCTCCCCATGAATCAATTCTTTGCTAATGTCTTTTACTTTTTTGGCTGGAACTCCTGCGTAAATGCTTCCTGCTTCTACTCTAGTGTTTGCTGTTACTACTGCTCCTGCCGCAACGATACTATTGCTTTCTATCACGCAATCGTCCATTACAATGCTTCCCATGCCTATTAAAACATTATCGTGAATAGTACAACCATGCACGATGGCATTATGTCCTATAGAAACGTTGTTACCTATAGTTGTTGGCGATTTTTGATAGGTTGCATGTATTACTGCCCCATCTTGTATGTTTACCTTATTTCCCATTTTAATAAAGTGTACATCGCCACGAATAACGGCGTTAAACCACACGCTACATTGGCTTCCAAAACTTACTTCTCCAACGATGGTTGCATTTTCTGCTACGAAGCAGTCTTCTGGTATTTGTGGGTGTTTGTTGTTTACTGGTAGTATTACTGGCATCTTAAATTGGTTTATGTTAGTTTCAATTTAGTATTAGAGATTTCTCGACACGCTCGAAATAACAATACTTGTGTTCGTTTTATATGCTTTTACTCTTTTAAGATTTCTAGTCAAGATCGAAATGACAATGGCTGTGTTATATCATTTCTTGCTTCGCCCGAATTCTTAAGACCTTCTTAATCTATTACAACATCATTCTTATTCGTGAGATTGCTACTTAACGCAGGAATGCATTACTTAAAATATGAAAGTAAATCTGCTTTTCTAGATGCAGAAACCAGGATTTCTTTTCCGCTACTTAATACCACATGTCCGCCTTTTCCTTTTACATATTTGGTTATTTCGTTGACGTTTACCAAATAGCTTTTATGCACTCTAGCAAAACCAGAACCGTTTAATGCCTCTTCAAAGTATTTTAAAGTTTTGCTTACTAGTTTCTTTTTATTGGTGTTTAAATATATTTCGGTGTAATTATCATCTGCTTTGCAATACAAAATGTTTGCGGTTTCTAACACTTCAAACCCATCTTGTTGCGGAATGGTTATTTTTCCGTTTACCGTATTTGTTTTGGGTACTAGAATAGCATCTTGTAAAGCATCTTCTTTGGTTTTAATTTCAACGACATAGTCTACGGCTTTAATAAGTTCATCAATAGAAATTGGTTTCATCAAATAATAGCTTGCATGTGCATTTAACGCATCTATGGCATAATGATTATATGCAGTCACAAAAACGGTTTCAAAAGTTCTATCGCCCACTTTATCTAGCAAATCGAATGCATTACCATAAGGCATTTCTACATCTAAAAAAACAAGATCTAAATCGTTGTTTCGTATCAACACCAAAGCTTCTTCTACATTTGCAGCTTCGCCTAGAATATTTACATTCGGACAATATTTACCTAGATAGTTTTTTAAAATATCTCTGCTCGTTTTTTCGTCTTCGACTAGTATAGCGTTTAGTTTCATATTAATTAGGCAAAAGGTTTTAGGCGTTAGGCAAAAGCTGCCATTCATGCACTTCTTTTAGTAAATTTCTTTAGATAAGGAATCAAGTTCCGTATGACAAATATTGTTGCATCAGCAATTGCAAATCTTTCATCGCTAATCTTTTTTCAGAGTAACTTCTACTCTAGTTCCCTTGTCTCCTTCGGCTTGATAATCGGCAATAAAAACATCGACTTTGTCTTTATACATCTCGTTTAAAATGGCAACACGTTTTTTAATGTTATTCATCCCTTGCGAGTTTTGTTTTTTCTGATTTTCCGTTTTTAGACTTTTCGACTTTTCTCTTCCTATTCCGTCATCTATAATGGCAATGATAATTTCATCGGTACTCCTTTGAGATATATTAATTTCTAGCTTTCCTTTTTCTTCTTTATAGCGTAAGCCATGCCAAACCGCGTTTTCTATATATGGTTGCAAAAGCATTGGAGGAATTTGAAAGGCATTAACAGCAACATTTTCATCTACAGTAATGCTATAATCAAACTTATCTTTAAATCTAAAATGTTCTAACTGTGTATAAAGTTCTAATAGATCTATTTCTTTTTGAAGCGGGATAAAATCCTGTTCGCTATTTTCTAGAACTGCTCGCATGAGTTGCGAAAAATCGGAAAGATATCTATTTGCTGTACGCTCATCATTGGATGCTATAAAACTATTTACAGAGTTTAATGCATTAAAAATAAAATGCGGATTCATTTGACTTCGCAGTGATTTTAAAGCCAGCAGGTTGTTTGCAAATTTTTGTTGCTTGATATATTTATACATTAAATATGCTGCAACCAATAACAAAACCACGCCTCCAAAAAGAGAGTAAATAATAAGCTTTTGTCGTTTACTTTGTTCTATAGAAAGCTGGTAATTACTCTGTGTTAATGCGCGATCACTCTCTAAACTTGTAATTCTATTTTGTTTTTCGGTAATGTTTTTATTAAATCTTGCGGCTTGCGTTATTTCCTGTTCCATTTTAACATATAAAGCATCCACCGTTTCTTGGTAGGTTTTATAAGCTTCTAATGCGTCCACGAAATTACCAGCATCTCTATAGGTTTCCGACAATTTACGTACCGCATCCTTTTTCACTAATAAGTCTTCTTTGCTTTCTGCCTCGGCAATACTTTTTTCTAAATAAGGAACCGCATTTACATAATCTTTTTGTTGGTAATATGCATTTCCAATTTTATAGTTTTGCTTTTGTAAAGTTAAAGCGCTTTCATTATCTAGGATAGTATCGGTTTGTAATTCTGAGATTTCTTCAATGGCTTCTTTACGTAACTGAATTTCATCTTCATAAGCCATATTATCATTCTGAAAATCGGCAACCTTCACTTTCTCTTCTACCGCTCTTTTTTTATTCTCTTGCGAAGCTAAGTCCAAAGAATTTTTAAAATACGTATTTGCTTCCGTTAGCTTTCCACTTTCATTATAGGCTTCACCAATTTTTGAATTTAAGTCCGTAATTTTCGGTTTAATAAGATGTTTTTCGGCGATAGCAAGTCCTTTTTTGTAGTTAGAAATTGCAGTATCTAATTGTACAATTTTCTTGTATACATCTCCTAAACCTTCATAATAAAGCGTTTTTTGATAGTTAGAAAGGCTTTTGTCATTTATACTTTGATAAGCCTGTAAACTTTCTTGGTAGTCTTTATTCTTAAAATATGCTTTTGCTAATTTTAAATGTACTTCGTTTAAGGTATTATTCTGAAGGCTAATTTTGTAATTCGAAATCGCTAAATCATACTGTTTCCAATGCATATATACATCGGCAAGAATCTCGTACGCTTCTGCATTTTGTTTGGTCGAATTACTTTGGGATAATGCTTCGGTTATAAACTGAATACTTTTTTCTGCATCCGTTTTTAAATACGTATCTGCTGAATCTATAATACTATGAAACGGCATAATAGCAGTTTTCCGTTTATAAACACCTTTATCTTGATTGGTTTCTGGGTTTACCTCAACGGTTATTCTTTCATCATCCTTAATGGTATAATATACCGTTTTAATGCCTTTATGCGCAATGGTTAGCTCATCTCCTTTTTTTGCTTGAATTCTAAAATCCCCAGAAAGATTGGTCGTTGTGTATGCGCCACCATTTACAGAAATTTGCACATTAGTAATTGGTTTACGTGTTTCACTTTCTACTACCGAACCTTTTACTACAAAACTAGCGTCTTCTTCATCTCGCTCTAATTCGGCATTTTGTTGTGCCAATAAACCGCCTGTAAAAAACAGAAAGCTTAAAACGAGCATATATTTTATGATGTGTTTCATTGGATATGGTTACAAAGTATAAACTTACATACTTTAATTTACACTTAAAAACTACATCTAGTGTCTTTTCGGTTTTTTTACCCTTCAAAAGTTGCGTTCCCTAAGTATAAAAAAGGCTTTACGCATGCATTTAGCCATTTCACGCATTGGTGGTTTTTCTTTAAAAACTTTGGTAATAAGTTTACTAAGAATTTAAAAACAACCCATGAAAAAGCACATACTTACTTCTTTAATTATTTTATACACGATCTCCAACTTTGCACAAATAAAAGGAAATGCCATTTCGATTTCTAGACAAAACATTGCATCCAAAAATTTAGGAAATGGGTATACCTACGGAAATAATAGCAATGCATTTCAACATCAAAACTTAATACCAAATCCAACAATAACTTTAGATGTAAAAGCCTTAAGTAATATTGTTGCGAGTTCCTACACGGCTGTTTTCAATATTACACAAATAGGAGAAACGTCGGAAGAAACCAATAACTTAATAAAAGAACGAACGCAAAAACTGAGAAACGACTTAGCTTCTAAAGGGATTACTGCAAATGACTTTGTTATCGACGTTATCTCTTTTGTGCCTGTTTACGAGACGATTGTTGAAAAAAAATTATTCAGCAAAACCTATGTCGAAGTACCTAAAGGATTTGAATTACAGCAAAATATTCATATTCAGTTTACTAAAGTCGAGCAATTTGAAAACATTCTAGCGGCTTGTGCAAACAACGAAATCTACAACCTGGTAAAAGTAGATTACTTTATAGATAACCTTCAGGAAGTATATAAAAACCTTCGTATAGAAATCTTAAAAGAATTAAAAGAAAAACAAGAATTCTACAAAAACTTGGGCTTCGACTTAACGCTATACACACCAACTATTGCAGACAATAAGTATTGTTATTTCCCTAGAGACTTCTATAAAAACTACCAAGCATTTAATAGTATTTCGATGGAAGCTTTAAAGAAAAACAAAGGTGTTTATGAGGTAAAAAAGCAAACGTCTTATTACTATGATCCTATTTCTTATAGCCATTACGATGTGGTTATAAACCCTTCGATTGTAGAACCAGTTATACAAATAGGAATGGAAATTAAACTACAATATACACCAAAACCAAAAGAAGAAAAACCAACCGAAAAAGAAGTAATTAAAAATAAATACTACATCATTTCTCCAGACGGAAGCATCGATATAAAAGAAATAAAAACAACATAACAATTAAAAACAAAAACTATGAAAACAATATTCAAAATGAGTTTACTAACATTCATTTTTGTTAGTATAACCGCATGTCAAGCAAAAGAAAAAAAACAACAAACAGCATTGGCTGTAGTACATCAACCTAAAACAGATAAGCCAAGCAAACAGTTTATTAAAGTCGCATTATTATTAGATACTAGTAATAGTATGGATGGATTAATAGATCAAGCAAAAGCGCAACTTTGGGAAATTGTAAATGAACTTTCGTATGCAAAATGTGAAGATGCCAAACCAAACCTTCAAATTGCATTGTACGAATATGGCAACGATAATTTAAATGGAGACGAAGGCTTTATACGTCAGGTATTAGCTTTTAGTCAAGATTTAGATGAAATATCTAAGGAATTATTTTCACTAACTACAAGAGGCGGCAATGAGTTTTGTGGTCAGGTAATTCAAACATCTATAGACCAATTACAATGGGGAACGAATCCAGACGATTTAAAACTTATTTTTATTGCCGGAAATGAGGCATTTACACAAGGAAGCGTAAATTATAAAGACGCTAGTAAATTAGCACACACGAAAGATGTTACTGTAAACACTATTTTTTGTGGCGACTACAACCAAGGTATTTCTAGTTCCTGGAAAGATGGCGCAGATTTAACACATGGTAATTATATGGCAATAAACCACAATCATGCAACCGTGCATATCGCTTCGCCTTATGATGATAGTATTTTACAACTAAATAGAAAGCTTAACAAAACCTATGTTGCTTATGGAAGTTCTGGAAAAGACAAAATGAAAAACCAATCGGAACAAGATGATAATGCACAAGGTTATAGTGAAGCAAACGCGGTGAGTAGAGCAGTGAGTAAAAGTTCTCATTTATATAAGAATGCTTCTTGGGATTTAATTGATGCTAGTGAAGACGAATCTTTTGCATATGAAGAATTAAAAGAAAACCAATTACCTCAAGAGCTTAAAGGTAAAACGGAAGCAGAAATGAAAACCTATTTAGATACCAAACGAAAAGAGCGTGAAGCGATACAAACACAAATTCAAGATTTAAACTTAAAGCGTAAGCAACATCTTGCTAAGCAACAAAAAGGAGACAATGACAATTTAGAAAACGCAATGCTTGGTGCTATTAAAACACAAGCGAAAAAGAAAAATTACAAATGGGAATAGTTTTAGATTCTAGAATAAACCCAATAAAAAAGCCTTCATAATGTATGAAGGCTTTTTTTATATTATTATAATATCATTAGTTAATTGCAGGACAATTACAATGGTATCTCTCTTTTCTACAGTTAAAGTTTAATCCAAGTGTTACTTGGTGAAAACCTCCATTATTAAAAACTACAGAATTCGCTTGATATGCATAGGTATACGCAAACATGAAGTTATTGTAGTTAATACCTAATATAGGAGAAACGTATTGTAATTTCTGACTATTAATACTACTACCATCAATATACTCCGCACCATCTAAACTACGTCTGTAAGATAACCCGGCCCATACTTGACCAAAGTCCATTTTCTTATATGCTTTAAGGTTTAAATCAAAAGAAGACTCTTTTGTTCCATCTTTATATTGAAACAAGATAGAAGGCTCATAAGACCAATCGCTACCAAACTTACCAAAACCATAACCGGCAGAAAGTAAATAGCGTCTTAAGTTACTTGTAATTTCAATATCGTTATTAATTCCTTTATTATTCAACACATTCTTTACTGTTGCATGTGCGTAGAAATTATATAGGTTATAAGAAAAACCTAAATCCATATTGAAATTCGTAGAGCTTTGCTCTATTCCCGCAATAATAGGATCAAAAGGCTCATTTAAGAAAGCCGTTTCATCTAATTTATATTGTATCATTCCAATACTTAATCCAAAAGAAAGCTGATTTAAATCTACTTCACTTCTAGAAAACATTAAATGGTGTGCATAGGTTAAATACATACCGTTTTGAGAATGGTACCCATTTTTATCTGAATATACAATGGCTCCAATACCAGATTGGGTTTCACCAATTCTGCTGTTTACACTTACAGTTGCAAGTTGTGGCGCATCATCTTGACCAAACCATTGTTGTCTACCTGTAATTCTTAACTTCGCACAATTTGCAGCTCCAGCCATTGAAGGATGGATTAAATAGTAGTTATCAGTTAAGTAATCGGTATAAATAGGAAGTCCTTCTTGAGCTTTTACAAACTGCGAGCAAAAGACTACAACAGCTAAAAGGGATAACTTTTTTAAATTCATAGTTTTGGTTTTCAAGGCAAATTGGTTAAAAATGCACTTTCTTACATATGTTACAACTTAATATTTTGTATTAAATTATATTATTAGTCACCAAATATATAAAATTTAGTCTTTATAAATAATGTTATAAAAGTTAAAGATTTAAGTTCTTCGTCGTAAATCGATAATAACACACATAAGAAAAGCTAAATATATAGATAACTGTTGAGTTCTTTTAGTATTTTTGCAAAAAAAATTGATAGACAATGAATACGTTTAAAGTCTCTATACAAGAAACCAACAATCCTACTATAATTAAGTTTGAGTTAAATCAATTTGTAACGAAGCACCAAAGCTTTGAGTTTAACAACATTGACGAAGCAAAAAACTCTCCTTTAGCACAGCAATTATTCTACCTTCCTTTTGTAAAGAAGGTCTATATAACTAGTAATTTTATCGCTGTAGAGCGTTTTAACATTGTAGAATGGAAAGATGTACAAGCAGAAGTTGCCGAACAAATAGAAAGTTATTTAAATAATGATGGTATTGTAGTTGAAGAAGAAGCTACTCCAAAAAAAGTTCCTGTAACCGTTTATGCAGAAAGCACACCTAATCCTTCTGTTATAAAATTTGTAGCTAACAAAAAATTAGTTGCTGCTACTTTTGAGTTTACTTCTATTGATGAAGCAAAAGCTTCTCCTCTAGCTTCTGAATTATTTCACTTTCCTTTTGTAAAAAGTGTTTTTCTTGATGAAAACTATGTTTCTATTACCAAGTATGAAGTTGCAGATTGGAATGATATTACTATGGAACTTCGTGAGTTTATTAGAACATTTATAGAAAACGGAAAAGAAGTAGTGATTGCTAATGCACCAGAAGTAGTTAAAAAATCTACGGAAGCATTAGATAAAACCTATGAAAATCTAGACGATACCTCTAAAGAAATAATCAATATTCTAGAAGAATATGTAAAGCCAGCTGTTGCTAGTGATGGTGGAAACATTCAGTTTGAATCGTATGATCCAACGACCAAAACAGTAAAAGTTATCTTACAAGGAGCTTGTAGTGGTTGTCCATCTTCTACCTATACTTTAAAAAGTGGTATTGAGAATATGCTTAGAGAAATGATGAAAGGTAGAGTCGAGATTGTGGAAGCTATAAATGGATAAGACTCTTTTTATCTGTTAAAACCGCATTTTATCTAATAGTTCAATCCATACTAATTACATTTCCCTTTTGCTCTAATTATTTGTAAATTTAGGTTTCAAAACAATGTTTAACTTAAAACAATACATATTATGGCAATAATGAAAGTAATTGAAGTATTAGCAAATTCTGACAAAAGTTGGGAAGATGCAACTAAGAAAGCAGTAAAACATGCTTCTAAAAGTGTAAAAAACATTAAATCTGTTTTTGTACAATCGCAAAGTGCAGTAGTTAATGATGATGAAGTTACCGAGTTTAGAGTAAACTTAAAACTAACTTTTGAAGTGAAATAATTTCAAAAGTATATAATCTTATAAGCGTTCTATTCATAGAGCGCTTTTTTTTTGCTTTAATTTAGCTAACTTTGGTTATAATTTTTTAAAACAACTAATTTATAGATATGACAATATTAGCAACCGTATTAGTAGCCTTTGTAGCTTTTGAACATTTTTACTTTTTAGTACTAGAAATGTTTTTATGGACAACACCTAAAGCAATTAAAGCCTTTGGTCTTGAAAGTGTAGATTTTGCAGAAAAAACAAAAGTATTAGCCGCAAACCAAGGCTTGTACAATGGTTTTTTAGCGGCAGGATTAGTATATGGTTTGGTTTTTAATAACAGCAGTATGATCCTCTTTTTATTAAGCTGTATTGTAGTTGCTGGAATCTACGGAGCGTATTCTACAAAGAAAATTAAATTATTTTACTTTCAATCTGTTCCCGCAATATTAGCATTACTATCTTTCTTCTTATTTTACTAATTATAGCGATGAAATAAGAATTTCAAAGAATACCTTTTTAAATAGTATTTGTTTAACACTACTATTTATTTAAGTACTTATTTTTGCAAAATAAATTATTAATTAATCACAAAATAAAATTATGGAAATACAAAAATGGACAGACATGGGCATAGAGTTCTTAAGTACTTACGGTATTAAAGTTCTTGGAGCGATTGCAATATGGATTATTGGTTCTTGGGTTATTAAAAAAATAATGAAGGCTGTTAGTAAAATAATGGATAAAAGAGACTACGATTTAAGTCTTAAAAAATTTCTATTAAACTTAATTGGCTGGATTTTAAAAATACTATTAGTAATAACTATTCTTGGTAATTTAGGAGTAGAAACTACTTCTTTCGCTGCACTTTTAGCTGCTGCTGGTTTAGCAATAGGTATGGCTTTACAAGGATCTCTTGGTAATTTTGCTGGAGGTGTTTTACTTATGATTTTTAAACCAATTAAAATTGGTGATTTAATTGAAGCGCAAGGCGAAGTTGGTGTTGTAAAAGAAATTGAAATTTTTACTACTAAATTAACTGGTCTTTCTAATCGTGAAATTATTATTCCTAATGGATCTTTATCTAACGGAAATATAATTAATTACAGTACAGAAGGTACACGTCGTGTAGATTTAACTTTTGGTGTTGGTTATGATTCCGATATCAAAAAGACCAAAGAAGTTTTAATGCAAGTTTTAACTGCTAATCCAAAAGTACTTAAAGATCCTGCTCCTACTGTAAATGTTTCCGAATTGGCAGATAGTTCTATTAATTTTGCGGTAAGACCTTGGTGTAAAGCAGAACACTATTGGGATGTTTACTTTGAAACTACAGAAAATGTTAAAGAAGCTCTTGATGCTGCTGGAATAGAAATTCCGTATCCACATCAAGTTGAAATACACAAAGAATCTTAATCGTTTTTTTGTTATTCTACAAAGAAAAACCTTTCTACTTTTAAAGTGGAAAGGTTTTTTTATGTTTTATACTTCTTTATGTTTTAGACTTTAGGCTTAGGTTTTAAAGCGACAAAATCTTTTAAATAATAAGGTTCAAAATAAGCGACATCTTCTATGTCGTTTTTTTTGTACTTGTTATTAGCAATCACAGACATTTCATTTGCAGATGGCAATTTATCTTCGATAAAAACAGCATTTTCATGTGTAATTAGCGTTTTGGTTTTTTCTACGCCATTACCAATAAAATAGACTTTTCCTTTTTCTAAATAACTAGCAAAGGATTGGGCATCTAAAATCTGAGCTTCAATTTCTCTCACGGTATTAAAACTAGCGTCAAATACTGCAGAATAGACTTCCATACGTCTTGCATCTAGCATCGGTACAATTAGTCCGTCCTCGGCTTTAACCTGTCTAGCAAGTGCCTCTAAAGTAGAAACCGATATTAAAGGTTTATCTAATGAGAAACATAATCCTTTTGCTGCCGAAACACCTATGCGTAATCCGGTATAAGATCCAGGACCTTTGCTTACCGCAATAGCATCTAGTTCTGTAGGTTTTATGTTATTCTGTTTTAACAAGTCGTCAATATACAGATGCAAACGTTCTGCATGCGAATACTGCTTACTGTTATCTTCTTGTAAAGCAAAAGTCTCTCCTTCTTTAGAAAGAGAGACTGAGCAGTTTGTTGTTGCTGTTTCTATGTTAAGTATTATAGCCAAAATATGTTTTAATCTTCTTCGTTTTTATCTTTAGAGATTACCTTTTTGATTTCTACATCATCTCCATTTTTCAACGATTTGGTTACGGTGTTATATGGTCCAGTAATAATTTCTTCGTCTTCCTGTAATCCTTCTAAAATTTCAATATTAGAATTATCTTGAACACCCGTTTTTACCACTCGAAGTTTCGCTTTGCTTCCATCTTTAATAAAAACGCATTCAAATTTTTCTTCACTTTCGCTTTCTATAGCATCTTTCTTTAATGCTTTTTTAGTCGAAGAGGTATCTGTTTTAATTACAATAGCACTAATTGGTACACCAACAACGTTTTCACGTTTGTTAGTAATAATATCTACAGTCGCTGTCATTCCTGGTCTAAACGGAGAATAACTTTCGTCCTTTCCTTCTAATAAATCTTTGTAAGATTCTTCAATAATTCTAACTTTTACTTTAAAGTTAGTTACTTGATCTGCTGTTAAAACACCATCTGCGGAGTTTGCTATTTCTGTAACTAAACCTTTAAATTGCTTTTTTAAATACGCATCTACTTCCACAATAGTGGAATCGCCAATATTTACTTTTACAATATCATTCTCGTTTACGTCTACCTCTACTTCCATATTCGTCAAGTTGGCAACACGCATAATTTCTGTTCCAGCCATTTGCTGTGTACCTACAACACGTTCTCCTAATTCTACATCTAGTTTAGAAATAGTCCCAGACATTGGTGCATAAATATTAGTTCTGTTCAAGTTATCACGAGCTTCATTTACTGTCGCTGCAGAACTTTGCACATTGTAATATGCAGATTGTTTACTTGCTTGTGCAATTTCATAAGAAGAAATTACTTTATCCCAATCTGCTTTAGAGATAATACCTTTATCAAATAGTTGTTGATTTCTATCGTAATTAGACTTTGCCTCTTTAAGAGAAGCTTCGGCTTGATTTAAGCCAGAACGCACATTTTGTAAAGATGCTTGTGTTCTGTTTAAACTAGATTGATAAATATCTGGGTTTACACGAACTAATAAGTCTCCTTTTTTTACTTGCTGTCCTTCTACAATAGGAAGTTCAATAATTTCACCAGATACTTCACTAGAAAGTTTCACTTCTATTTCTGGTTGAATTTTTCCAGTAGCAGAAACAGTTTCAATAATATCAATTTTAGAAATATTTTTGGTTTCTACTTCTTTAAAATTACCTTGTTTACCAAACCATCCTGCTTTTTTTCCTCCAATTAAAAGGGCTAGTAATGCAATTACTACAATTACAATTATGGTTACTGTTTTCTTACTCATGGTTGTTAGTTTAATGCTGTAATAGGAATTCCGAAATAGAATTCTAATACTTTAAGTTTAAATATATAATCGTATTTGGTTCTTACTACTTCGCTTTCCGCGTTTTCAAGTCTGTTTTTAGATTGGCTAAAATCGAAAGCATTTAGCATACCAACATTATATCTTTCTTGCGAATAATTAAATGCTTCTCTTCTTGCTGCTTCCGTTTTTAAAGCAGCTTCGTACGCTTTTAAAGCGCCTTTAGCATCATTATATGCCTGATACACATTCGTTTCTAAATCTAAATTCGCCTGTTTTAATTGGTATTGTGTACTTAAAACATTTATTTCGCTACGTTTCACATTATTTCTTACTGAAAATCCATTGAAAACAGGAATGCTTAAACTTAGTGAAAATCCGTGACTTTTATTGTCTGAAACCTGATCTGTAAATTCAGGGGTATCAAATAATTGAGATTTGAAGTAATTGGTACCAAAACTGTACGAACCTCTTAAAGTTGGTTGTAAAGCACCTTTAGCAATTTTAAGGTTATATGCTGCTATTTCACTATTGTTTTCAGCAATCTTAATATCATAACGTGCTTCTTTCGCTTTTGCGATAATAGTCTTAGGAGACTCGTTTAAAATAGTAGTTGGAGGTACTTCGTAATCATTATCTACTATATCAAAAGTTTCATAATCTTCTAACAAAAGTAATTGTGCTAAACTTATTTTAGATAATGAAATTGCATTTTCTGCCACTACCACTTGTTGTTCTTGTGTTGCAATGGTTGCTTGAATTTCTAACAAATCTCCTCTTGGTAAGGATCCAGCCTCTACCAAATCATTAGTACGTTGTAATTCTTGTTGCGTAATTTCTTGTTGCGCTTGTAATACTTTTAACTGCTCTTTATTAAATAGTATTTGAAGAAAAGCATTTGCTACGTTTAGCGACATGTTATCTTTTATATTATCTAATTGGTATTGACCAGCTAAAATTTCAAGATTAGAACGACGTAACTGATTTAAGTTTCTTAAACCATTATAAATATTTACTCCAGAACTAACACCTCCACTAAGATTTCTTGTTGTAGAATTTACGGCATCAAAAGTAACTGGATCTTGATTTAAACCTATATTCCAAGAATGCGTAGTACTTGCATTAAGTGTTGGTAAAAAATTACCAAAAGCATCTTTTTTATTAAGATCTGCATTTTGCAAATCTAACTCACTTTGTTTTACAGAGATATTGTTATCTAATGCATAGTTTACGCACTCTTGAAGCGTCCACTTTTTATCTTGGGCCTGTGTTGTTATGCTTAAAAAAGCAAACACTATAAAAATAAGTTTTTTCATAATTACGGTATAAGTCTATATAAATGTAAATGTGTTACAGTTATTTTAAATTAATTCTCTTGTGCGTATTTAGGAATACCTTGTACTTGATTCCACACCTTTATTTTATCGTCTTTAGAAACGCCACTTTTTACTTCTACAAAAATACCATCACTAATTCCTAGCTCAACATCTCTCTTCTCAAAAGTTTGATCACTAGATTCAATTTCTACAAAAGGCTTTTTTGTTTCTTCATCATATTGCACTAATGCTTCTTTTATAGCTAATACATTTTCCACTTTTTCTAAAATAATAGATGCATTTGCACTTAAACCAGCTCTAATAAAAGTAGAATCTATTTTTTGAAGTGTTCCTTTTATTTCAAATTGAATCGCTCCATTTTCGGCAACTCCTTTTGGTGCTATATAATCTAGAACCGCATCGAATTTTTTATCTTCAATGGCTCCAACCGTAATTTCTAATGGTAAACCTTCATTAATTTTACCAACTTCACTTTCATCGACTTTACCTTCAAAAATCATTTTCTTCACATCGGCAAGTGATGCAATAGAAGTCCCTTCATTAAAGTTATTTGCTTCAATTACTTGGTTCCCTTCTTTTACAGGAACATCTAAAACCATTCCTGAAACTGTTGCTCTTACTTGTGTTTGTGCAATATTACCCAAACCAGTAGTCGTTCCTGTTTTTACAATATCATAATTTTGTCTAGCCGTATTGACATTGATTCTTGCTTGCTCCACACTTTGTTTTGCCTGTAAGTACGTGTTATTAATCGCTTCAAAATCATTTGCAGAGATTACACCTTTGTCAAACAATGCTTTTTGGCGATTATAACTAGCTTCTTGAGTTTGCAGGTTTATTTGCGAAGTTTGTAATGCTGTTTGATTAATAGCAATACTACCTTTTGCATTGGTTAAAGAAGACACATTAGGAATTACTCTAATTTTAGCAATTAAATCTCCAGCTTTAACATATTCACCAGCTTCAATAAAGATTTCTTCTACCACTCCCGAAATATTCGATTTAATTAAAACTTCGTCTTTTGGTACAATACTTCCAGTTGCTACCGTTTTTACGGTTATGGTTTGTTCACTAGCAGTATCTGTGGTATAAGTAACTGGATCTTCTTGATTTTTTTGCCATAAGTAATATAGCGATCCACCAAAAACAGCAATAATAATTGCTAGTAAGATTATAGTTTTGGTTCTTTTCATGAGTTTGAATTTATTGTTTTTTGATTGTAACGTATAACATCCTTCTTATTCTTGCAGGATGGTTTTTTAATTATTTGATTTCTTCTTTTTTTGTTTACGGAATACCTTTTTACTCCATACGTAAAGCGTCTACTGGTTTCATTTTGGTTGCACTATTTGCCGGAATTAATCCTGCTAATAAACCAGATACTACTAATATGAATAGCGCTATAAATATTACCGACATACTTACACTCGGATTTGCAAAGTTATCTACAGGACCACTTTGGTCTAGAATATAATTCATTATAAAAATTACAAAGGCAGCAAAGGATATTCCTACCATTCCTGAAATAATAGTTAATAATAAACTTTCCTGTAATACCTGTGATTTGATCGTCCAAGGTGAAGCACCTAAAGCGCGTCTTACGCCAATTTCTCTTGTGCGTTCTTTCACTACAATAAGCATGATGTTACTAATACCAATGATTCCAGACATTAATACCAAAGCACCTACAAAATAACCAACAAATCCTAGTATAGAAAACAGGCCATTAACACGTCCGAATGCTTCCGATAAATCGAAATTACCAATAGCACGTTCATCTTCTGGATGTACTTTATGGCTCGCTCGCATTAACTCTAAAATCTTCGCTTTCACAGAAGTTACGCTAGTACCGTCTTTAGCAGTAATTGCCATCCAACCTACACTATCTCCTCTATTAAAAGCTTGTCCGAAAGTAGTAAAAGGCATAAAAATAGTATTGGCATCTTCCTCTTGATCGCCGCTATTGGAAGCTTTAAAAGTTCCGATAACTAAAAAGTTCACACCATTTATTTTTACGTAGGTACCAAGGGCATCTTCGCCTTTATCATACATCGCTTTAACGACATCTTCACCAATAACACATACTTTACGTTTGCTGTCTATATCTGAATAACTTAAAAAACGACCTTGAATAATATCCATAGGTTGTTGTTTTATATACTCTGGATAGTCACCATAAATAGTAAATGCTCCTGTTTTTGTTCCTCTAACTACATTATTTGCGCCATTATAACCACCTAATTGATGTCTAGGAGAAACATATCGCAATGCAGGAATCTCCCGTTTAAGTGTTTCTACATCTTCTAACTTAAAATTAAAACGTCTCCCTTTTGGTAAACCTTTGTATGCTTTTGTGGTTCCTTGCGTCCACATAAACATCGAGTTTGTAGCAAAGTTTCCAAAATCTGCTGTTACCCCATTTCTTAATCCATTTGTTAATGCAAGAAGTAACACCAGAATGGTAATTCCCCAAAACACACCAAAAGCAGTCAAAAAAGTTCTAAACTTATTTGCTGTAAGTGCTTGTAATATTTCGTCCCAACGATCTCTGCTAAACATATTATTCGTCTCTAAGTGCTACAATTGGTCTAATTTTAGCGGCTCTATATGCTGGAATAAATCCTGCTAAAGCGCCTGCAAATACTAAAATAAAAACGGTAGCTATTGCGGTATTAAAATCTACTTGTGGATATTTTATAAAATCACTTTCTATGAGTGGGCCTACTAGTTCTAGTAAACCTAAACCAAGAATTAGTCCGAATAAACCAGAAAACATCGTTACAAACACAGACTCTTGCAAAATCATACCTACAATAGACCAAGGTTGTGCGCCAAGTGCTTTGCGTATACCAATTTCTTTGGTACGTTCTTTAACGATAATAAGCATGATGTTACCAACACCAACGACTCCTGCTATAATAGTACCTATACCTACAAACCAAAAAACGGCTGCAATGGTATCTACTAAAGAGTATATTTTTTTTGCCTCTTCAAGCGTGTTATTCACTCGTACTGCATTGGTATCGTCTGGAGCAACCGTTTGTCTTAACTTTATTTCGTTTTCTATGGCAGCAGAAACTGCTTGAGATTCTGCAACTGCTTGATCAAAATCATCTGCCATTTTTAGCGTGAACATCATGTTACGAATATTGTCTGCGCCATTAAAAGCTAGTTGTGCTGTTGGTAATGGTAAGAATACTTTACTTTCATCTCGTTCTCCTCCCGGATCATAAAAAACACCTACTACTTTAAAGCTAATACCATAAAGCGTTATGTTTTTATCGATAGGATCTTCGCCTTTAAACAAGTCTTCAGCTACTTTATTTCCAATTACTGCTACCTTCTTTAGGTTATCAATATCCGAAATATTAATAAAGCGTCCTTGGCTTACATCGGCATTTTCAATAAATTGATTTCCTGGTAAAATTCCTTGAATTCTATAATTTCCAGATTCATTTTTGTAGTTTACCAATCCGCCCCAAATGGTATAGAAAGAAGATTCATGTTCTATATTATCTGCATACTTATTCGAGATTGCGTTAAAATCTGCATTTTTTAACTGAATACGTCTTCCTGGATTTAGTCCTTTATATTCCTTTGTAGTTGTTCCAGCCCAAATACTCACCAAATTGGTTGCATCTCTTTGAAATTGCGATCTAACTCCATTTTGAATTCCTGTACTAAAACCCAAAAGTATTACTAATATAAAAATACCAGAAGCCACAGAAAGCCCGGTTAAAAAAGTACGAAGCTTATTTTTACTTAAGGTATCAAATATTTCTTGCCAACGTTCCAGATCAAACATGTGCTGAAGCTCTTATTTGTTCTACTTTACTATCGTCTATAATTAAACCATCTTTTAGGTTTACAATACGCTTTGTCATTTGCGCAATATCTGGCTCATGCGTAACGATAAGTATGGTTTTACCTTCATCATTAATCCCTTGAATAAGGTCCATAACCTCATACGAGGTTTTCGTATCTAACGCACCTGTTGGTTCATCTGCTAATAAAACTTTAGGATCACTTGCTAGCGCTCTAGCTATTGCAACACGTTGTTTTTGTCCACCAGAAAGTTCGCTTGGTAAATGGTGAGACCATTCTGCCAAACCTACTTTTTCTAAATAGTGCATTGCTTTTTCTGCTCTTTCTTTTCGTTTTACACCTTGGTAGTATAATGGCAAGGCAACATTATCTAATGCCGATTTGTAGTTGATTAAGTTGAAGGATTGAAAGATGAATCCTAAAAACTTATTTCTATAATTTGCTGCTATTTTTTCGTTCAGATTTTTAATCGAAACGTTACCTAGCGTGTAGGATCCTTCGTCTGCTTCGTCCAACATACCTAAAATATTAAGTAAGGTAGATTTTCCAGATCCTGAAGACCCCATTATAGATACCAATTCTCCTTCTTTCACATTAAAATTAATACCTTTTAAAACGTGTAGAGAATTGCTCCCCATATGATAAGACTTGTGTAAATCTTTGATTTCTATCATGATGATTGATTGATGATTGATTAGCGCTACAATATTACATAAACCTTGATATGATTTATCCTAACAAACTGTTAAGAAATACGAACGCTATAGTAGTAAGACTGCTAAAAAAAGGAAATGTTACAGAAAAACGAAATTATTCTGCTTTTGTACTAGAAAACTTTCGGTAGATAAAAAAAGCAATACCACCAACCATGATATAGGGAATAGCCATAAGATAAACGATACCATCATTTACACCTTCAGCGGTTACTAAACCATCTTCGCTTTCTAAAACGGCTCTACACATGGCACATTGTGCGTTTGTCTCCAGAAAAAAGAGAATAGAAAAAATAAAAAAGAATACTTTTTGTTTCATAACTATTGTAATAAAAGCTCCTTTATAAAAAGCAGCAGGACGCCCAATTTAAATATAATAAGGTGAAATCATAAGATACACAATAACTCCTGTAACGGCAACATATAACCATAATGGAAAAGTGATGCGCGCTATTTTCTTATGTCTTTCAAAATTTTCAGTAATTGCTCTAACAAAAGTAATTAATACAAACGGAATGATAATAATAGATAATAAGATGTGCGTTATAAGTATAAAATAATACACATATTTAACGATTCCTTCACCACCAAATTTAGTAGAATCACTAGTCATATGATATGCAACATACAGTACTAAAAACACTGCAGAACAAAGTACAGCGGTAGTCATTAGATTTTCATGAAGGACAACGTTTTTCTTTTTAATAGCTAAAAATGCACACACTAAAATTACGGCAGTGAATCCGTTTATTGTAGCATAAATAGGTGGTAAAAAGGATAGTGGTTCTACATTTGGTATTTTAACTCCAAATAGAATGGCAACCACAATAGGAATGGCAATGGATAAAACAACAATCCACTTGTTATACTTTTTTTCTGCCTCTAATTTTTCTTGTTCATTCATATTCTAACCTTATCGTCTTTATTTCTAAAAAAGAACTAAATCTACCTTCTCTAAATTAGGAAGGTGTTTTATTAATACTATTATTCGTTTAGTAGTTTGTTGATGTCTTGCTTAAGCATGGTTATTTGCTGTTCTTGGCCATCGTCATCTATACCTTCTTCTTCAGAGATCATTCCATTATAATAAATCACTGGATTTCCGTTTACTATTCTAGAACGAATAAAACCATTCTTATCTACAAGCGCAAAGTTTCCGGAGTGTTCAAAACCGCCTTCTGCTGTTTCCTCTTCTGCGGTATATAAATTAAATCCTTGATTTGCTAGTTTATAGATTGCTTCTTGATCTCCTGTCATTAAATGCCAATTCGGGTTTGTCATTTTATATTTTTCGGCGTACGCCTTTAACACTTCCGAAGTATCATGTGCAGGATTAATAGTAAACGAGGCTACACCAAAGTTTCTATTGTCTGGAAAAGTATTTTGAATCTCCACCAAATTACTACTCATTCTTGGGCAAATAGTAGGACAAGTTGTAAAGAAGAATTCGATTACATATACCTTACCAAGATAATCTTCGTTTGTAATTATTCTACCATCTTGATTTGCAAAACTAAAGCTAGGGACTTTTTTCGCTTCGCCATTTATCTCTAGAAAAGCCAAATCGGAAGTTCGTATCGTTCGGTCTTCATTAGACACACTAACACTTCTACTTTCCTCTCTAGTGATGTCGTCACTTGTAATTCGATCTACTATTTTAGGAACAAAAATAATTCCGAAGACTAAAACAGTTAGTGCGATACCTATATATGAATAATTTGATTTTTTGCTCATGTTATTTATTTTAAATGCACTTCGACTGCGCTCCGTGTGACATTTTCAAGTATTTAATCGGTTACGTTTTTTAAATCGTTTGCTCTTCTGGTTTCCGAATTAAAGTTTCCTTTTCGTTTTTGTCTATATTCTGTAAAAAGGATTCTTACATCTTCACTCATTTTATTTTTCAACTCGGCAACCTCAATACAATCGTAAGACTTCATTTGATAGGCAGGCTTATTCTTTTGCTTTTCACTATCGGATCTATCGTCTATTCTTCCTCTTAAGTTTAATTCCTTATCAATAATAACGACATCATCTGTAGCTAGATTTGCATCTAGATCTTTAATTAAATGTAGGCTACTATATAATTTTTGAATTTCTTTATCTGAGGCAGAAACGTATTTCCAGTATTCTAAATAGTCGTATTTACTAAGTTCGCTTTTTAGTTGTTCTACTTCCGCTATAGCGTTATCTGGAACCACCATAACAATCTGAAACTTTTTAAAACCTTTAAACTTATCGTACATCAACTCTTTCAAGTTAGACATTGCCGTAAGTTTATCTATTGGGTTGTTTCCTAGAAATCCTAAAATAGTAATATGCTCTTTAAGTAAGATTTTTTCGTTTTCTGAGGAAGTAAAAGAAGTAATGTCTAAAACATTTTCTTCGAGAATATCTAAAGCAACATAATTGTGTTTTGCAGGATATAAAAATAGGAGAAATACTACTGGAAGGAAGAATAAAATTCCAAGAATTACATTTCTTTTAATCAGCTTTTTGTTCATAGTACAAAAATAAAAAAAGACGGTTTAAAAACCGCCTTTTATATATAATTTAACTGAAATATTACGATTTAAAAATCTCTTTTCACAAAACCTGAAGAATATACTGTTTCAATATAACCTCCTTCTTGTAAAAGAATGAAAATAAGGTATAAGATTAAGAATATTGCAGTCCATACTACCATACGTCTTAGCGCTTTTACTTCATCACGCATGTGCATAAAATCCCAAGTAATGTAGTATGCTTTAACAATAGTTAAGATGATGAATATCCAGTTTAAGATTTTCATTCCTAAAAACATACCCATTAAAGATTCTGGTTTTACAATACCTAGAGCAACTTCAATAATAGTTATAAAAGTTAAGAATGCTAAAACACCCCAAATTTTTGCTGTGTTGGATTTAAATTTCCATAATCCTCTGAAAATCTCTAATTTATGTTCGTGTGCCATTTTTTTAAGTATAATTTTTATTAAGATTCCTGTTTTAGCAGGAATAACCATTTTATTGGGAACCACAATGCCAACGCATCGCAGCATTACTTTTTGATTAAACTAGGTAGAAGAATGTAAATACAAATACCCAAACTAAATCTACAAAGTGCCAGTAAAGTCCAACTTTTTCTACCATTTCGTAGCTCTTACGTCTTTCGTAAGTTCCAAGAATAACATTAAAGAAAATAATGATATTGATTATAACTCCTGATAATACGTGAAAACCGTGAAATCCTGTGATAAAGAAAAAGAAATCTGCAAATAATGGCGAACCATATTCATTGACATGAAGATTTGCACCTTGCACAAATAATCTTCCGTTTTCTTTTAGTTGTTTCACAGACTCTTCTCTTGACAAGACTGTCTTTTTACCTGCTTCGTTAATGATTTGTGTTCTTACTAACACTTCTGGGTGTGCAGCTAAACCATTATTTATTTCATCCATTGTATATGCTGGCAAAGCACCTTCATCTACAAACCATAATCCATTTTTACTTTCGTGTTGTGTTCTTGTTCCTGTTTCTACTTTCGCAAAATCGGCAACAGCAACGCGATGTCCTTCGGCATCTACAAACTGTAAAATGTTTCCACCTTTTGTTTGCACTGCTCCAAATTCTCCTTTAATAAAAGTATTCCATTCCCAAGCTTGAGATCCAACAAATATAATACCACCAATTACTGTTAAAAACATGTAAATAGTAACTTTTGCTTTATTCATATGGTGTCCTGCATCTACGGCAAGTACCATGGTTACCGACGACATAATAAGTACGAATGTCATAAAAGCAACGTAATACATTGGTGCTTCTACACCGTGTAAGAAAGGAAAGTGGGTAAACACTTCATCTGCAATTGGCCAAGAATCAATAAATTTAAATCTTGAAAATCCATATGCTGCTAAAAACCCAGAAAAGGTTAATGCATCGGAAACGATGAAAAACCACATCATCATTTTTCCATAACTTGCTGTTAGAGGTTTGTTCCCTCCACCCCAAGTTTTACCTTCTGTTCCAGTAGCTACTGTAGTATTCATATAATTGGTTTAGTTATTAAAGTTGCACAAAAATAATCATTTTATTTTTCTAACGAAACATACAACACTAAATTTTAAAGGACTCTAAGTAAGCTTTAGCTAATACGCTAAAAAAGAACCTTAAAAAAGCGTTAAAATTATCTCACGAAATATAAAAACAAAAAGAGATATACCCAAAGTATATCAATAAAATGCCAAAAGGTTGCTGCTAACTCAAAGCCTAGCATATTTGCAGCATTATACTTTTGTTTAAAATGATTATAAATTACTACCAACAGGCAAAATAAGCCAACAATAACGTGCAAAATATGCACCATTGCTATTAAATAGATATAAGACATGGTAACATTACTAGTTGGACCAGTAAAATTATACCCTAAATCTATGATTTGCTGAAAGCCGGTAAATTGATTAATAATGAAAACAACACCCAAAACTAAAGTGGTTAACAACCATATAGTAGTTTGTTGTCTATTGTTATTTTTTACAGCACGTTTTGCTAAAATAAATGTGATGCTACTTAGTATAATTACAATGGTACTAATTATAAAAGCATTAGGTAACACAAAGTCTTTTAACCAATCTGGTCTAGCACTACTTACTACAAAAGCACTTGTCCATCCTGCGAAAGACATCACTAATGAAATTATACCAAACCAAAGCATCATCTTTTTTGCTCTGCCGTGTTTTTCTTGTAAAGTACCTTGGGTTAAATCCATAATTAACGTATAAATTTATCTAATACATATACTATTTGTAGCAATGTAATATAAGAAACACTAGCAATCATTAATGTTTTTGCTGCTTGTGTTGTCATTTTTTTAAATAATTGTAAGGCAAAATAGAGCAATCCTAAACCTAGAAGCCCTACTATAATTGCCGAAACTGGTGTTAGGTATAATTTACCTGTAAAACCAAAGGCAGGAATTAGCGATGCTAAAATAGTCCAAATGGTATACACGATAGTTTGTACTGCGGTACCTTTATCTCTCTTTCTGGTAGGCAACATAAAGAAACCTCCTTTTTTATAATCGTCGAATAAAAACCAACCAATTGCCCAGAAATGTGGGAATTGCCAGAAAAACTGTATCGCGAATAAGGTTCCTGGTTCGATACCAAACTCATTGGTAGCAGCAACCCATCCTAACATAAATGGAATCGCTCCTGGAATAGCACCTACAAAAACAGATAATGGTGTTTTTGTTTTTAATGGCGTATATACACAAGCATATAAAAATATAGAAATCGCTCCAAACATGGCTGTTTGCGGATTTATGATATATAAAATAACAATCCCTAAAATGGTAAAAATAGAAGCAATGGCAAAGGCAGTATTTACAGACATACGTCCTGCAGCAACTGGTCGATCTTTGGTTCTATCCATTAAAGCATCTAGATCTTTCTCTATAATTTGGTTGAACGCATTAGAAGCACCAACCATAAAATAACCTCCAAAGGCTAATAAAATAAGGGTTTTGTAATCTACCGAGTCTACACCTAACAGGTAACCAGCAAGCGAAGAAAACACGACACTTAATGCCAAGCGCATTTTGGTAATTTCTTTAAAATCTGAAATTATGCTATGTTGTACTGTAGATGTGGCTGTTGTACTCAAATAAAACGCTTTGTTTTGCGAGTGCAAAGATACTTTATAAAACGATATTTAAAAAGAAAAAACCACAAGGTTTTAGTTTGTGGTTTTATTACAGATTATTACTCACTTATATTTGGTGGTGGTGATGGTGGTGGTGGAATTTGCCTAATATAATTAAATATAATTTGTAATTTTAATGTGTCCTTTACTTCTAAATTGATTTCATCAAATGTTTTAGTTAAATAAAGCAATGTTTTTTTTAAATCTTTCCCTTTTTTACTTGTGTCGATTGTAATCTCAACAATAGCTCTTTGATATGATCTAGGATAATGAAAATCTTTACCATTATTTGTATAATGTCTCTTAAGTATTGGTTTTAGTTCTGAAATTGAATAACCATTATCAATCAAAATAGAGTCTGATGTCAATGACAAAACATCTCTCTTTCTTATCTCACTAAATGTTAATGGTATTATTCTTCTATGAATTTCATTATCATCAAGCTCAATTAATATTCTTTTATTCTCTTTAAGAACTTTATCTATTTTACTAGTAATCTCCATAAATTTTAGACTAGTTGTATCAAGATCTAGATTAATTAATTTAGATTCATCATATAATTCTTGTGATGGGTAATATCTTATTTCTTTTTGTTCTTGTCTTTTACAACAAAAAACAATTAAGCAAAACAACACACCATAAATTAATCTTAATTGCATACCTCACTATTATTAATTACAATTGGTCTATATGAAAGATAAGTATCTTCTTCTCCTGCAGAAATAGAATTATTAAGATCCCATTTTCTTAATCCATCCCAAGCAAAAGACTTGTAATAATTTAAAGGGTAGCTATTTTCATCATATTCACGTAGAGCATTAGCTATATGGTTTATATAATATGTCGTCATATAAACATGGTCAATATTCCCTCCACTTAATATATCCTTATAATGCTTATATAAACTAAACAAGTATGGTCTGTTGTTAACATTAACACCTGTTTCATATTGAGCAACAAATCTTGCCAATTCAGCATGTATTGACTCATGAAGTATAGCCTGAGCTATTTCGATTGGGTTAATATCTACATCTTCAAAAGTAATAACAATGTTAAAAGGATCACTATCATCTGTACATTGATCATTTGTTGTGACACAATCCCCAACTTTAAAAGTAAGGTTAAATTTTGGATCATCAATAAAAGCTCCAACAGTAGTATTAAAAAGAGCACTGTTATCTTTTACTAACTTATCATACACACATTTTAGTTTAACATTATTCACAAAAGTTGGATCTAAAATGATTTTATTAGGAAAATCCACTTCACCACCATCAACTAGAGCTTCCATAGCTTCTAAAGCAAAATCATAATTTTCAAGCATACAATTTCCGTCTTCATCTTGAAGGAAATCTTTAATCTTAGCTGCTTCATATTTATTTTCCTGCAGCCAGTTTAC
>CANNAC010000015.1 GCA_947502495.1 uncultured Flavobacteriaceae bacterium
ATTAATTAAATCAATCCTTACTATTATTAGTAGGGATTTTTTTTGTTTTATAATTTGCTTTGGGCGAGAAGTTTATATGTAGCATGTCTGGTATAAGTCCTAGTGGGTAACAAAAAAAAGCCTCCCAGAAAAGGAAGACTTTTTTAATTTCAATACTTTGTTGCGTTATATTTTAAAAGTAATCACTGGTCTTTTTGCGTGATTTACCAAGTCTTCGCTAATGCTTCCGTTAAAAAAGTGAGCAATCCCTTGTCTGCCATGTGTGCTAATACCAATTAAATCTGCGCCAATAATGTGCGAGAAGTTTAAAATTCCTTTTTCTACAGATTCATCATTAAAAATATTAATCTCATAATTGCTAAAATCAGAATCCTTAATAAAATCTAATATTCGTGTATTGGCTGTTGCTGTGGTGGTAAATCTATTTGGTGTATTTACAAATAGCAAATGCATTTTAGAGTTAAAAGCTTCTGCTAATTCTGTGGCTTGTTTGTAGGTTTCTTTGCTGTCGTTTTTAAAATCGGAAGCAAATACAAAATCATTAATAGTGAAATTTTCGTGTTCGTTTTTAATGACAAGCACAGGAACGTCCGAGGTGCGTACTACTTTTTCGGTGTTAGAGCCAATAAACATTTCTTTTAATCCGCTGGCGCCATGAGAACCCATGATGACCATGTCTACTTGGTGTTCTTTGCATGTGTTTTTTATGCCTTCGAAGGTTTGATGGAAATCTACGGTTTCATGAATAGTAATTCCTTTTAAAAAATCCTGACTTAAAATTTCCTCAAATTTATTATGTGCTAATTTCATGAAAAACATAGCTTCCGGAATATTACCTACAGTGTCTCCCCCAAGTTCTGGTATTTGATTTAAAGGTAAATCAAGCATGTGGAGTAAGTAGATTTCTCCATTGTTTTTTCGGGCTAACTGTGCGGCAACTTCCAGTGCGTAATTTGCTTGATCTGAAAAGTCTGTTGGTACAAGTATTTTTTTCATGTTATTTAAGGGTTTAGTTAAGAAGAATAGCTCCTTAAATTTAAGAAATTAAAATGACAATTCAAACCTTATTGCAAATCAAGATAAAAATTGTATATTTGCAGCGTTGAAACGAAAAAGAAAAGGATGAGGGGACGAAAAGTCCCCTCTTTTTATACCAAAAAATGTTTAAGAATACAGTAAAAGACTTATTAGAAGCAGGCTTAGAAGAAAAGCCAAATCTATTCCTTATAGAATTTTCTATAGAAGCAGATAATACAATAAAGGTTATTTTAGATGGGGATGATGGCGTGACTGTAGAAGATTGTATCTTCATTAGTAGAGCTATAGATAATAATTTAGATAGAGAAGAAGTAGATTTTTCTTTAGAAGTAGCATCAGCAGGAGCAACCTCTCCATTGACACATAAACGTCAATACATTAAAAACATTGGTAGACTTTTAGAAGTTAAAACAAAAACAGATAACATAGAAGGTACGTTAATAGATGCTACCGAAAATGAAATCACTTTGCAGTGGAAAAGCAGAGAGCCTAAACCAGTTGGTAAAGGTAAGGTGACCGTCCAAAAACAGGCAGATATTGCCTACGAAAATATTGTAGAAGCAAAAGTTATGATTAAATTTTAATTTAAAGGAGTTATGGAAAATCTTGCATTAATTGATTCTTTTTCAGAATTTAAAGACGACAAATTAATAGATCGTGTAACCTTAATGGCTATTCTAGAAGATGTTTTTAGAAATGCATTAAAAAAGAAATTTGGTGATGATGATAATTTTGATATTATTATCAACCCAGATAAAGGGGATTTAGAAATTTGGAGAAACAGAATAGTAGTAGCAGATGGTGAAGTAGAAGAACCAAATCAAGAAATATCGTTAACAGAAGCACAAAAAATAGAGCCAGATTTTGAAGTTGGTGAAGATGTATCAGAAGAGGTTAAATTAATAGACCTTGGTCGTCGTTCCATATTAGCATTAAGACAAAACTTAATATCTAAAATTCACGAACACGATAATACTAATATATACAAGCAATTTCAAGAGCTAGTAGGTGAGATTTATACTGCAGAAGTACACCATATTCGTCACAGAGCGGTAATACTTTTAGATGATGAAGGAAACGAAATCATCTTGCCAAAAGATAAACAAATTCCTTCTGATTTTTTCCGTAAAGGAGATAACGTAAAAGGAATTATTGAAAGTGCCGAGTTAAAAGGGAATAAACCTGCAATAATAATGTCTAGAACTACACCAGTATTTTTAGAGAAATTATTTGAACAAGAAATCCCAGAAGTTTTTGATGGTTTAATTACGATTAAAAATGTAGTTCGTATTCCAGGTGAAAAAGCAAAAGTAGCCGTAGATTCTTATGATGACAGAATTGATCCAGTAGGAGCATGTGTAGGTATGAAAGGATCTAGAATTCACGGAATTGTTCGTGAATTAGGAAACGAAAATATTGATGTAATTAATTACACAAGCAATTTACAATTGTATATTACAAGAGCATTAAGTCCTGCTCGTGTAACATCGATTAAAATTGATGAAGAGAATAAAAGAGCAGAAGCAATTTTAAAACCAGAAGAAGTAAGTAAAGCTATTGGTCGTGGAGGACACAACATACGTTTAGCAGGAAAACTAACAGGTTATGAAATTGATGTATTTAGAGAAGGCGCTGAGGAAGATGTAGAATTACGTGAATTCTCAGACGAAATCGAAGGATGGATTATTGAAGAGTTTAGCAAAGCTGGACTAGACACCGCAAAAAGTGTACTAGAACAAGAAGTTGCCGATTTAGTAAAACGTACCGATTTAGAAGAAGAAACAATAAACGAAGTGGTTAGAATTCTTAAGGCAGAATTCGAAGACTAACATATTTTTAGGTTATATTACATTACAAGCAATTTATGGCTGGAACAGTAAGATTAAATAAAGTATTACGCGAGCTTAACATCTCTATCGATCGTGCAGTAGATTTTCTAGAATCTAAGAGCATCGAAATAGAGAAGCGTCCTACTACAAAAATTTCAGAAGAAGTTTATCAAATTCTTTCAAATGAATTTCAAACAGATGCTTCCAAAAGGATGGCATCTCAAGAGGTTAGTGAGGCAAAGCTTAAAGAAAAAGAAGCTTTACGTCAACAACGTGAGAAAGAACAAGAGGAAAAACAAAAAGCTGAAGCCAAAAGAGAAGAAGCCAAACAACAAGAAATTGTGAAGGCTAAATCTACTCTGTCTGGACCGAAACAAGTTGGTAAAATAGATTTAGATCCAAAAGCTAAAAAAGCGAAAGAGGAACCGAAACCTAAAACCGAAGAAGTTAAGCAAGAAAAACCGGTTAAAGAAGAAGTTGTTCCTGTAGCACCTAAAGAAGTGGAGAAACCTCAAGAAGTTAAAAAACCTGAGGTAATACAACCTACTAAAATAGAAAAACCGGAAGCACCAGTTAAGGTGGAGAAAACGGAAAAACCTGTAAAAGTAGAAAAGGTAGAAGAAACTAAAAAAGTAGAAAAGGTTGAGGAAGTTGTTAAAACGGAAAAACCAGTAGCTGCTAAAAAAGAAGAAACTCCTAAGGTAGAAGATCAACCAAACAAGGAAGAAAAGGTTGAAACAAAATACCAAAAACTTACAGGTCCAAAAATTGCAGGTACTAAAATTGATTTAAGCCAATTTAATAAGCCTAAAAAGAAAAAAGAAGATCCTAAGAAAGACGATAAGTCTTCAGATAATAAACGTAAACGTCGTAGAATTTCTAAACCAGGAGATAATAGACCAGGAGGAAATACCGGTGGCGGAAACAGTAGATTTAAAGGGAATAACAAACCAGGAGCAGGCAAAGGAAGAAGAACCATTGTAAAAGAAGAGCCTAGCGAAGAAGATGTTAAAAAACAAGTACGTGAAACCTTAGAGAAACTGCAAGGTAAATCTAGTAAAGGTAAAGGTGCTAAGTATAGAAGAGATAAAAGAGATCAACACAGAGAACAAACTGAAATTGATCAACAAATAGAAGCAGCAGAAAACAAAATCTTAAAAGTAACAGAGTTTGTAACAGCAAACGAAGTTGCAACAATGATGGATGTTCAAGTTACGCAAATTATTTCGGCATGTATGTCACTTGGTTTAATGGTTACCATGAACCAACGTTTAGATGCAGAAACACTTTCTATTGTTGCAGATGAGTTTGGCTACCAAGTAGAATTCATAACAGCAGATCTTGAAGAATCTATAGAAGAGGTTGCAGATAAACCAGAAGATTTAAAACCACGTGCACCAATTGTTACAGTAATGGGACACGTAGATCATGGTAAAACATCCCTTCTAGATTATATACGTAAAGAAAATGTAATAGCAGGTGAGTCTGGAGGAATTACACAGCACATTGGTGCATATGGAGTTACTTTAGATAACGGACAAAAAATTGCGTTTTTAGATACACCAGGTCACGAAGCCTTTACAGCGATGCGTGCTCGTGGTGCACAAGTAACAGATATAGCAATTATTGTTGCAGCAGCAGATGATGATATCATGCCGCAAACTAAAGAAGCTATTTCGCATGCACAAGCTGCAGGAGTGCCAATAATTTTCGCAATTAATAAAATAGATAAGCCAGACGCTAATCCAGAAAAAATTAAAGAGAAATTAGCACAAATGAATCTTTTAGTGGAAGATTGGGGAGGTAAAATTCAATCCCATGATATTTCTGCTAAAGTAGGAACAGGTGTAAAAGAGTTATTAGAAAAAGTGCTTTTAGAGGCAGAGTTGTTAGAGTTAACAGCAAACCCAGACAAATTAGCGCAAGGTACAGTTGTGGAAGCGTTTTTAGATAAAGGACGTGGATATGTATCTACTATATTAGTACAAGCGGGTACATTACGTATTGGAGATTATGTTTTAGCTGGTAAAAACAGTGGGAAGATAAAAGCAATGCATGATGAGCGTGGAAATGAAATCATAGAAGCTGGACCATCCATTCCAGTATCTATTCTAGGTTTAGATGGAGCGCCACAAGCGGGAGATAAATTTAATGTATTTGAAGACGAACGTGAAGCAAAACAAATTGCAACCAAACGTACACAATTACAACGTGAGCAATCTGTACGTACGCAACGTCATATAACACTAGATGAAATTGGTCGTCGTATTGCACTTGGTGATTTCCAAGAGTTAAATATCATACTAAAAGGAGATGTAGATGGTTCTGTAGAAGCATTAACAGATTCTTTCCAGAAATTATCTACAGAAGAAATTCAAATAAATATTATTCATAAAGGTGTTGGACCAATAACAGAAAGTGATGTATTATTAGCAACTGCTTCAGATGCTATTATTATAGGATTTAATGTACGTCCGATGGGTAATGCACGTCAAATAGCGGACAAAGAAGAAATCGATATCAGAATGTACTCGATTATTTATGATGCTATTAATGATCTTAAAGATGCTATGGAAGGTATGTTATCTCCAGAACTTAAAGAAGAAATTACAGGTACTGCAGAAATTAGAGAAATCTTTAAAGTTTCTAAAATTGGAAGTATTGCTGGTTGTATGGCATTAACGGGTAAAATATTTAGAAGCTCATCAATCCGTTTAATACGTGATGGTGTAGTAATCTATACTGGTGAGTTAACTTCATTAAAACGTTTTAAAGACGATGTGAAAGAAGTTGCTAAAGGTTATGATTTCGGTACACAAATCAAGAACTATAACGATATTAAAGAAGGCGATGTTATAGAAGCATTCCATGAAGTAGAAGTAAAAAAGAAATTGAAGTAATTTCTTAAATAGTATAAATATCTGAAAAGCGACCAATTGGTCGCTTTTTTTTGTTTTAATTTTTCTTTGAAGTGGTTTTTATCGTTCTTTGAAAAGCTAATAATAATTTAAATATATGAAATCATGAAAAAAACAATTACAATTTTAAGTGTATTACTATCCCTAGTTTTTTGCAATACAACCAGTGCACAAGATCCATTTGTGGGTGAAATAAGAATGTTTGCTGGAAGCTTTGCGCCTGTCGGCTGGGAAAAATGCGAAGGCCAATCCATGGTAATAGCACAAAACACCGCTTTGTTCTCCTTATTGGGCACTATGTATGGTGGTGATGGTGAAACAACCTTTAACCTGCCAGATTTAAGAGGTCGTGTTCCAATGCATTATGGGCAAGGTCCAGGTTTGCAAAACTATAATCAAGGGGCTCCTGGAGGTTCGGATGCTGTTTCTCTAAACGTAGGCAATTTACCAGAACATAGTCATGCAGTGAATGCAGTGGCAGGAGTAGGAGATAGTTCTTCGCCAGAAAACAACTATCCTGCAGATACAAAACTGTTAGATAAAGAGTATGCTGCGGGAGGGGAAGCCACTACAATGAACTCTGATATGATAGGTAATACTGGAAGTAATCTTCCAGTAAATATTATGCAACCATATCAAACCGTTACATTTATTATAGCCTTAACTGGAACTTATCCTTCACCATTTTAAAGTGTATTTTATGAAACCAGTAACTAACATTTTAACCATGGTTTTTATTATGGTTTGTACCAGCGTTTTATCGCAAACAATTGTACTTAATGCATGTCATCCATTAATAGAAACAGAAGACTATACATTTAATCAAAAAGTATTAGATGTAACGGGAAGAAATACTTTTGAAACCAATCCCGTAGATGAAAATTCTCCTTGTGGAGGAATAGGTAATTGCGAATTTCAAATCGCTTGGAATGCTACTAGCTCCCGCTGGGAAATCTTAGCAGACGATGGAAATGGAACTTTTTTAAATACCTATGTATTGTATTATAATACCGAAGCATCATTACCAAACCCTCCAAGTTTAACTTTAGGTACTTGGGTAGAAGATACCAATGTAACAGAATCCCTTTGTGGTGTAATTAATAGTTTAACAGGAGATGTGCAAGATATGACGCTTGGTGTAGCAGATGCAGAAATAGAAAATGCTATTAGCGTTTATCCTAATCCGGTAAAACAAACACTTTTTATAAAGCATGCTGGTGCTAATATAGATGCTGTTTCCTTTTATAATGTTTTAGGAGAACTCGTTCTTAAGACTAGTAATTCACATGCTATAGATGTTTCTAAACTTAATACAGGTATTTACTTTGTTACCTTTAAAATTGACGGGAAGGAAGTAATTAGAAAAATTGTTAAAGAATAAAAAATTGATAAAAAATTGATTTTATATAAAAGGAAAAAGCGACCATTGGTCGCTTTTTCCTTTTATCCTAGTTTTTACTTATTCTTTATTTTTTTTCGGTTTAAAGAGAAAAGCATTTGGAAATTTCTTTTTCACTTTTAATAAAGCACGTTCTGCTTCCAATCTATTTCTAAAACTACCAATCCATACCTTATAGTTTGGCGTTTCATAAACTAGTTTACTAGACCATTGTGAATAACTACCTCTAAAATCGGTTTGGTTGCTTTCTGCAGTAGATCTTCTTCCAGAATAGATTTGTATTTTATATCGGTCACTAGCATCTTCATTGGCATTTATTTCTTTTTTCAGTGCTAGCAATTCGGTAATTTCCGCATCCTGATTTACAATAACAGTACCTTGTTGTGCATTACAAATACCTGTAAATGCAAAAGTTATAAATGTGTAAAGAATGGTTTGTTTTATTTTTAATAATTTCATTTTTCATGAGGTTTAATGCAAATGTAAATGTTCTAAACTAAATAGTTAGCTGTTTTATTATTTAGAATTTCTCTAAATTAGCAATTAACACTTCCCTAACATTTCTAAAATCGACTTTTAATATTACTTTTGCTTGAGATTTTATAACTGTATTTTTTCTTTTAGTAAATGAAAAAACCATACCAAAGTTTAGAAGTTAATTCAACAAATAATATGAAACAGGTGATTCACCGTAAATTAAGTGCAACTATTCTTCGTTTAAGCTTAATTATTTTGCTAACGTTTTCCATGGCGCTTTCTGCTCAAGAAGGTGATCCAGCTAAGGGTAAATCTTTATTTAATGCCAATTGTGCAGCTTGTCATAAACTAGATAAGAAAATGACAGGTCCAGCTTTACGTAATGTAGAGCAACGTTTGTCAGATGACGAAGGTTTAGATAGAGCATGGCTTTCTGCATGGATTCGTAATAGTTCAGGAGTAATTAAATCTGGAGATGCGTATGCAGACAAGATTTATAAAGAGTATGGAGGAGCTGCAATGACTGCTTTTCCACAACTATCAGACGATGATATTAATAATATTTTAGCATATACTGCTGAAGAAGCAAAAGCGCCACCAGCAGGAGCTACCGCGCAAGTTGGACAAACTCCAGCTTCAGGAAGTGGTGATGGTGTTTCTAATAAATTAATCTTAGGTGCACTAGCTGTATTGTTTGGTTTATTAGCATTAGCGTTAGTTTTAGTAACTAAAACATTACGCAGATTTGCAGATGCTAAAGGAGTAGATGTTGCTATAAAAGATAAAAGTGTTCCTTTATGGAAGGCGTTTGCACAAAATCAATTCTTAGTGTTGGTTACTGCTATCTTCTTTTTATTAGCAAGTGGCTATTTTGTTTACGGCTTTTTTATGCAAGTAGGTGTAGATCAAGGGTACCAACCAGTACAACCAATACATTTTTCTCATAAAATTCACGCTGGAGATAACGGTATCGATTGTAAATACTGTCACTCTTCTGCTAGAGTAAGTAAAACATCAGGTATTCCTTCTTTAAATGTTTGTATGAACTGTCATAAGTCAGTGTATGAATATACAGGAGAAACTTCTGCAGAATATACAAAAGAGTTTTACGATGGAGAAATTCAGAAGTTATACGCAGCAGCAGGTTGGAGTGATGCAGATCAGAAATATTCAGGAGATCCGCAACCAGTAAAATGGATACGTATCCATAACTTACCAGATTTCGCATACTTTAATCACTCGCAACACGTAACAGTTGCAGGTCTTGAATGTCAAACTTGTCATGGTCCTGTGGAAGAAATGGAAATTATGTACCAACACGCACCATTAACAATGGGTTGGTGTATTAACTGTCACAGAGAAACAAATGTGAAAGTAAAAGACAACGCATACTATACAAAAATTCACGAAGAGTTATCTAAGAAATACGGTGTAGAGCAGTTAACTGCAGCGCAAATGGGTGGATTAGAATGTGGAAAATGTCACTACTAATAATAAGGTAGTAGTTTTCTTTTCGCTAAAGCGGAAAAATTTTAAATAAATTAATAAGAAGTAATTCAATTATATAATATGTCATCAAACAAGAAATACTGGAAAAGTGTTGAGGAGCTAAACGAAAATAGCTCTATTGTTGAGGCGCTAAAACAAAACGAATTTGTTGAAGAAATTCCTACAGACGAATTTTTAGGAGACAAAGAGACTTTAGAGTCTTCTTCAACTACGCGTCGTGATTTCTTAAAATATGTTGGTTTTAGTACAGCTGCAGCTTCACTTGCTGCCTGTGAAGGACCAGTTATTAAGTCTATTCCTTATGTGGTGCAGCCAACAGAGATTATTCCTGGAGTTGCAAACTACTACGCAACTACCATTGCAAATGGATATGATTTTGCATCTGTTTTAGTGAAAACTCGTGAAGGTCG
This sequence comes from uncultured Flavobacteriaceae bacterium, assembly GCA_947502495.1. Taxonomy (GTDB): domain Bacteria; phylum Bacteroidota; class Bacteroidia; order Flavobacteriales; family Flavobacteriaceae; genus Oceanihabitans. The sequence continues at coordinate 9,581 of CANNAC010000015.1, forward strand.
ACCTATTAAAATCGAAAACAATACCATGGCTCCTTCTAACGGAAGTGCTAATGCTAGAGTTAATGCTTCGGTTTTAGGGTTGTATGATAGTTTAAGAGTTCAAGGTCCAATGCAAGGCGAAAACGCCATTTCATGGACAGAATTAGATAATGCAATGATGCAAAAATTGGAAGCTGTTAAAGGTTCTGGTAAAGACATCGTATTATTAACACAAACTTTCGCTAGTCCATCCACTTCAAAATTAATTTCAGAGTTTACAGAAAAATACGGTAATGTGCGTCATGTAGTTTATGATGCTGTTTCAGAATCAGCTGCACTAGATGCTTACCAAGCAAAGTATGGTGAACGTGCTTTAGCTAATTATGATTTTTCTAAAGCAATGACAATCGTATCTGTTGGTGCCGACTTTTTAGGAGATTGGCAAGGTGGAGGTTTCGATTCTGGATATGCAAAGAACAAAATTCCAACACATGGAAAAATGTCTCGTCATATTCAAATTGAATCTAATATGTCTTTATCTGGAGCAAATGCAGATAAGCGTATTCCTTTAACACCAAGTTTACAAAAAATAGCTTTAGCTAAATTGTATTCTTATGTGGTTGGTGGTTCTGTTTCAGGAACATTACCAGAAGCAACGGATATCGCAATACGTCAAGCAGCTTCTCAGCTTAAAAAAGCAGGAAGAAACGGAGTTGTGGTAACAGGATTACAAGATGTAGATGCACAAACAGTAGTTTTAGAAATAAATGAAGCTTTAAATTCTAGAGCTTTTGATACTACTTCGCCAATACAAACAAGACAAGGAAATGATAAAGCAGTAAATGCTTTAGTTGCTGATATGAAAGCAGGTAAAGTTGGTGCTTTAATCATGAGTGGTGTAAATCCATTATATACATTACCTAATGCTTCAGATTTTGCTGAAGGATTAAATAATGAAAATTTAGTTTCAGTTTGTTTTTCAATGAAAGCAGACGAAACGGCAAGTGCTTCAACCTATGTTGCAGCAGCACCTCACTATTTAGAATCTTGGGGAGATGTAGAAATGAAAAAAGGACAGTTTGCTTTAATGCAACCAACAATTCGTCCTTTATTTGATACAAGACAATTTCAAGACTCTTTATTAAAGTGGACAGAAAATAGCGAGTCATTCCATGATTATATTAAGAAAACATGGAAGTCTAGTATAGTAAGTGGCGGTTCTTTTAACCAAGCATTACATGATGGTGTTTTTGTTGCAGGATCATCTATTGGAGGAGCAAATGGTGCTTCATCTAATACGGTACATTCTACTTCTACAGAATTAAACGATAAAAAAGATAGAACTTGGGTTGGTGGTGTCATTCATGATGCTGCTGTTGGAGTTGGAATAAAAGAAGAAGATAAAGATACGTATTCAAGTACTACATCTTCTACAACAACTTCCAATACGGGTTCTGTAGCAGGTATATCTGCTAAATCTGGTGGTGATGCAGCAAGAGCTTTAGCGGCTTCTGCTAAAACATCCGATTTAGAGTTAACCTTATATTCTAAAACAGGAATGGGAGATGGTCAACAGGCCAACAATCCATGGTTACAAGAATTTCCAGATCCTATTACAAGAACAACTTGGGATAACTACTTAACCATGTCTGCTAAAGATGCCGAGAAATTTGGTGTTAAAAACTGGCATGTTGCAACAGGTGGTTTAAACTCTAGTTTAGTAGAATTAACCGTTAACGGTATAACAGAAGTAGTTCCAGTAATTATTCAACCAGGTCAAGCGGTTGGTTCTTTAGGAATGTCTTTCGGTTTTGGACGTAAAAACGGATTAAAAGAAGAAATGCAAACGGGTAAGAATGCATTCCCTTTCTACCAAGACTTTAATACGGTGCAAAATGATGTATCTGTAAAAGTTGTACCTGGAGAGCATGAATTTGCTTGTGTACAATTGCACAACACCTTAATGGGACGTGGCGATATTATAAAGGAAACTACTTTAGAAGTATTTAATACGAAAGATAAGAAATATTGGAATGCAGTTCCTGTTGTTTCTTTTAACCATGAAGAAATTCCAGTAACCTCTAAGGATGCAAATCTTTGGGAAGAATTTGATCGTTCTATCGGACATCACTTTAACCTTTCTATAGATTTAAATGCTTGTACAGGTTGTGGATCATGTGTTATTGCATGTCACGCAGAAAATAATGTACCAGTTGTAGGTAAAGAAGAAATAAGACGTAGTCGTGATATGCACTGGTTGCGTATTGATAGATACTATTCTTCAGAAACTACTTTCGCAGGAGATAACGAAAAGAAAGATAACATATCTGGTTTAAGCAGTTCATTAAGTGAATTCGGTGAATTGGAGCATGCAGCAGATAACCCACAGGTTGCTTTTCAACCAGTAATGTGTCAACACTGTAATCATGCACCTTGTGAAACTGTTTGTCCGGTTGCTGCAACATCTCATGGTCGTCAAGGTCAAAACCACATGGCATATAACCGTTGTGTAGGTACAAGATATTGTGCTAACAACTGTCCGTATAAAGTGCGTCGTTTTAACTGGTTCCTATATAATGGGAATGATGAGTTTGACTACCACATGAATGATGATTTAGGACGTATGGTATTAAATCCAGATGTTGTTGTTCGTTCTCGTGGTGTAATGGAAAAATGTTCTATGTGTATTCAAAAAACACAAAAAACAATTCTAGATGCAAAACGTGATGGACGTGTAATTAAAGACGGAGAATTCCAAACCGCTTGTTCAGCTGCTTGTAGTAGTGGAGCAATGGTATTTGGAGATATTAACGATAAAGAATCTAAAGTTGCAGAACTTTTAGAAGATAACCGTATGTATCACTTATTAGAGAGTGTTGGTACTAAGCCTAATGTGCAGTATCATACTAAAGTGAGAAATACAACCGAAGCATAAAAATTAATTAAGAATCAATTATAAAGCATTATGGCGTCTCATTACGAAGCACCTATTAGAAGACCTTTAGTTACAGGCGAAAAATCATACCACGATGTATCTGTGGATGTAGCTGCACCTGTTGAGGGGAAAGCAAACAAGCAATGGTGGATAGTATTTTCTATTGCATTAGTAGCTTTTCTTTGGGGTATTGGATGTATACTCTACACAGTATCTACGGGTATTGGAACTTGGGGATTAAACAAGACCGTTGGTTGGGCTTGGGATATTACTAACTTCGTTTGGTGGGTTGGTATTGGTCACGCAGGAACTCTTATTTCTGCAGTACTTTTACTTTTCCGTCAAAAATGGAGAATGGCAATTAACCGTTCTGCAGAAGCAATGACAATATTCTCTGTTGTTCAAGCAGGTTTATTTCCAATCATACACATGGGAAGACCATGGTTAGGATATTGGGTTTTACCAATACCAAATCAATTTGGATCTCTATGGGTAAACTTTAACTCTCCATTACTTTGGGATGTATTTGCAATTTCTACCTATTTATCTGTATCCCTAGTTTTCTGGTGGACAGGTTTATTACCAGATTTCGCAATGCTTAGAGATAGAGCAGTGAAACCTTTTCAAAAGAAAATATATTCTTTGTTAAGTTTCGGTTGGTCTGGTCGTGCAAAAGATTGGCAACGTTTTGAAGAAGTATCTTTAGTACTTGCTGGTTTAGCAACTCCTTTAGTACTTTCGGTACACACAATTGTATCTTTTGATTTCGCAACGTCTGTTATTCCAGGTTGGCATACTACCATATTCCCTCCTTACTTTGTTGCAGGAGCAGTATTCTCAGGATTTGCAATGGTAAATACACTTCTTATTATTATGAGAAAAGTATGTAACCTAGAAGATTATATTACAGTACAACACATCGAATTAATGAACATTGTAATTATGATTACAGGTTCTATAGTTGGTGTAGCATATATCACAGAGTTATTTATAGCTTGGTATTCTGGAGTAGAGTATGAACAATTTGCATTCTTGAATAGAGCTACCGGACCTTACTGGTGGGCATATTGGGCAATGATGACATGTAACGTTTTCTCTCCGCAGTTTATGTGGTTTAAAAAATTAAGAACAAGTATTATGTTCTCTTTCTTTATCTCTATTATAGTTAATATAGGTATGTGGTTTGAACGTTTTGTAATTATTGTAACCTCATTACACAGAGATTACTTACCATCATCATGGACCATGTTCTCTCCTACATTTGTAGATATCGGAATATTCATTGGTACTATTGGATTCTTCTTTGTATTATTTTTATTATACTCTAGAACTTTCCCAGTAATTGCTCAAGCAGAGGTTAAAACTATTTTAAAATCTTCGGGTGAACGTTATAAGAAAATTAGAGAAAGAGGTGATAGTTTAGTTGGAACAGGAACAGATTCTAGAACATCTGGAAATACAGTGACTGCTTCTAAACCTAAAGTCGAAAAAGTAGCAGATACTTCAGCTGAAGATAATTCAACTAGAGTAACAAACCTTTTAGGAACTATAGGAACCTTTGATCCTAATACGCAAACAGCAGATGATCTGAAAAAGATTAATGGTGTTGGACCAAAAATGGAAGAAGTATTAAATAGCATTGGTATTTATACTTTCTTACAAGTAAGTAAGATGACAAATAATGAATATAACTTGTTAGATTCTATTACAGAATCATTCCCAGGAAGAGCAGAACGTGACGATTGGGCAGGACAAGCTAAACAATTAATAAACTAAAAGTAGCATATGGAAGCTTCAAAAGTAATTCACGCTATTTATACAGACGACGATGTGTTAATGAATGCCGTTAAGGCCGTTAAAGCCGAAAGGTATCACATTGAAGAAATATATACACCTTTTCCAGTTCACGGACTAGACAAGGCAATGGGATTAGCTCCAACAAGAATAGCAATTGCATCTTTTATGTATGGATGTGTTGGTTTAGCAGTAGCAACCTTAATGATGAATTTCATTATGATTGAAGACTGGCCACAAAATATTGGTGGTAAACCAAGTTTTAGTTATATCGAAAACATGCCAGCATTCGTGCCAATTATGTTTGAGTTAACGGTATTCTTTGCAGCACACTTAATGGTAATTACATTTTATTTACGTAGTAGAATGTGGCCATTTAAGAAAGCAGAAAATCCAGATCCTAGAACAACAGATGATCATTTCTTAATGGAAATTGCTGTTCATGGTAATGAAAATGAACTAACAACCCTTTTAAATAAAACGGGAGCTGTAGAAGTAAATATTATTGATAAAGAAGATGAACATTAATATGAAGCATTTAATAAAAATATTTGTATTCGTACTTGTAGTAAGTTCAATAGTATCTTGTAAAAAAGATTCTAGACCTAACTATCAATTCATGCCTAACATGTATGAACCTGTACCTTATGAGGCGTATAGCGAATCTGCTGCATTTGCAAATGGAGTAGAAGCTCAATTACCTGTAGAAGGAACTATTCCAAGAGGGTATACTCCTTTTGAAATTGATAATACTACAGCTGGTTACGAAGAAGCTAAAGCAAACTTAGTAAGTCCGCTAACAGCTGGTGAATTTGACGAAGATAAAGCGAAAGCATTATACGATATTTATTGTGGTATTTGTCACGGTAATAAAGGTAACGGTCAAGGAAACTTAGTAAAACGTGAAAAGATACTAGGTATACCAAGTTATGACGATGCAGGAAGAGCTATTAATGCAGGAAGTATTTACCACACTATTTATTACGGTAAAAATGCAATGGGTTCTTACGCAAACCAACTTAACGAAGAAGAACGCTGGCAAGTTGTTGCTTATGTTTTGAAGTTGAAAGCTGATTTAGAAAAATAAGATTAGATAAAGTTTATATATAGATATGTACACATTCTCAAATAAATTAAAGACATTTTCTTTCGCACTAATGATTTTAGGATTATTAGGAGTTGGATATGGTTTTATGACCTCTCATAAATCCTTTGAAGACGTTGAAGCCATATTAGCAGATGAATCACATCATGGTGGTGGTCATGGCGAAGAAGCTGCACATGCAGTAACTGAAAACGCACAGGATGTGCATGCAACAGAAAATGCACATGCCGATGATTTGCATGGAACAGAAGCTGTAGCACATGTAGATGAGCACACAAAACATGTAGAACATGTACAACATCAAATTGCTAACAGACCATGGGCTGCATTATATGTAGCTGCATTCTTCTTTATGATGATTGCACTTGGTGTATTGGCTTTTTACGCAGTACAATGGGCTTCTCAGTCTGGTTGGTCTCCAGTATTATTTAGAGTAATGGAAGGTATCACAGCATATTTACTTCCAGGTGCTTTAATAGTATTAGCAATAGCTGTAGCTTCCGGTACCATTGGTCATTACAATATATTTGTTTGGATGGATCCAGAAGTAGTAGCGCATGATAAATTAATACAAGCGAAATCTGGATGGTTAAATACTTGGGGCTTTGCAATTAGAGGTTTAATCTTTATTGGTGGTTGGGTATTATACAGACAATTTTCACGTAAATTCTCTATTGCTCAAGATAACGCAACAGACGACAAAAACTTTAAGAAAACTTTCCGTATCTCAGCAGCATTCTTAGTATTCTTTTTATATACAGAATCTATGATGTCTTGGGATTGGATTATGAGTGTAGATCCACACTGGTTCTCTACTTTATTTGGATGGTATGTATTAGCAGGAATGATGGTTTGCGGTATTACTGTAATCGCATTTATTTCTCTATACTTAAAATCTAGAGGATACTTAGAGTTAGTTAATGATAGTCATTTACATGATTTAGCTAAATTCATGTTTGGGTTTAGTATTTTCTGGGCTTACTTATGGTTCTCACAATTCATGTTAATCTGGTACGCTAATATTCCAGAAGAAGTAACGTACTTTATAACTAGAATTGAAGACTATAGATTACCATTCTTTGGGATGTTAGTACTTAATTTAGTATTTCCTTTCTTAATACTAATGAATAGTGATTATAAACGTATTCCTTGGTTTGTTGTAATGGCAGGTATTGTAATCTTAATAGGGCACTATGTAGATGTTTTCAATATGATTATGCCAGCAACTGTAGGAGATAGATGGTTTATAGGTATTCCTGAAATAAGTGCAGTATTTTTATTCGCAGGATTATTCATATATGTAGTATTTACTGCTTTGACAAAAGCACCGTTATTAGCGAAAAGAAATCCTTTTGTGAAAGAAAGTGAAAATTTCCATTATTAATAAGATATAAATAAAGACGATAGACAACAATGACTGCTTTATTAACAATTTTAGTTTTAGTATTTATAGCAATTGCCATTTGGCAGATGGTTAAAATATTCGATTTAGCTCAAGTAGGTACATCAAATAGCCAGGTTGCAACAGACAAAGATAATACCTTGAATGGTTATTTAATGATGGGCTTTTTAGCATTCATCTACATAATAACTATTTGGAGTTTTGTAGAATTAGGTGATTTACCTTTAATGTCTAACTCAGCATCAGAACATGGTCCAGAGATAGATAATTTAATGATGATCTCTATGGCACTTATTTTTGTAGTGCAAACCATTACACAATTCCTTTTACACTACTTTGCATACAAGTACAAAGGAGAAAAGGGTAAGAAAGCATTATTCTTTGCAGATAATAATACGTTAGAGTTTATCTGGACGGTTATTCCTGTGATCGTTTTAGCTGGTTTAATTATCTACGGATTATTTACTTGGTCTGCGATAATGAATGTAAATGAAGACGATGATCCTTTAATCGTAGAGTTATATGCGCAACAGTTTAACTGGAAAGCTAGATACGGTGGAGCAGATAATACTTTAGGAAAAGCAAATGTTCGTTTAATTGATATTGATAGAGCAAATGTTCTAGGTCTGGATGAAGCAGATCCAAATGCACAAGATGATGTAATTACATCAGAGTTGCATTTACCAGTTGGTCGTACTGTATTGTTTAAAATGCGTTCACAGGATGTATTACACTCTGCGTACATGCCACACTTTAGAGCACAAATGAACTGTGTTCCTGGTATGATTACACAATTCGGATTTACACCAACAGTAACTACTGCAGATATGCGCCAAAATCCAGATATGATTGATAAGGTGGCAAACATTAACAGTATTAGAGTAGAAAAAAGCAAGAAATTAATTGCTAAAGGAGAGGACGCTCTAGAAAGATATGATTTTGATTATTTGCTAATATGTAATAAAATTTGTGGAACATCACATTATAACATGCAAATGAAAATTATTGTTGAAACTCAAGAAGAGTATGACGCTTGGATGAAAGAACAAAAAGCTTTCAAAAACTCACTAATTAACTAAATTTAATAAGACAAAAGAATATTAAATTATGTCAGCACACGCAGATACACACGATCACGAAGCACACGAAGAGCATCACCATAAAGAAACTTTCGTAACTAAATATATATTTAGTCAAGATCATAAAATGATTGCAAAACAGTATTTAATTACTGGTACAATCATGGGAGTTATAGGAGTAATCATGTCTCTTATGTTTCGTATGCAAATTGCATGGCCAGAAGAGCCAAATGTAATTTTTGAAGCATTACTAGGTAAATGGGCTCCAGGAGGAGTTATGGATGCAGATATCTATCTTGCATTAGTAACTATTCACGGTACTATCATGGTATTCTTTGTATTAACAGCAGGACTAAGTGGTACCTTTAGTAACTTATTAATTCCGTTGCAAATTGGTGCACGAGATATGGCTTCCGGTTTCTTAAACATGGTGTCGTATTGGTTATTCTTTGTATCTAGTGTTATTATGTTAATCTCACTATTTGTGGAAGCAGGACCAGCAGCAGCAGGTTGGACAATTTATCCGCCATTAAGTGCATTACCAATGGCGCAAGGTGGATCTGGAATGGGAATGACTTTATGGTTAGTTTCTATGGCTATATTTATTGCTTCTTCTTTATTAGGATCTTTAAATTATGTAGTAACAGTAATTAACTTACGTACCAAAGGAATGTCTATGACTAGACTACCTTTAACTATCTGGGCATTTTTTGTAACAGCTATTATTGGTATCGTATCTTTCCCTGTATTATTATCGGCAGCATTATTATTAATAATGGATAGAAGTTTCGGAACATCCTTCTTCTTATCCGATATATTTATTCAAGGAGAAGTATTACATTATCAAGGTGGTTCTCCAGTATTATTCGAACACTTATTCTGGTTCTTAGGACATCCAGAAGTATATATTGTAATCTTACCAGCAATGGGATTAGTTTCTGAAATTATGGCTACTAATTCACGTAAACCAATTTTTGGTTACCGTGCAATGATTGCTTCTATTTTAGCAATTGCATTCCTTTCAACAATTGTTTGGGGTCACCATATGTTTATCTCAGGGATGAATCCATTCTTAGGTTCTGTATTTACATTTACAACATTATTAATTGCAATTCCTTCCGCTGTAAAAGCATTTAACTGGATAACCACTATCTGGAAGGGTAACATTCAAATGAATCCGGCCATGCTGTTTTCTATAGGATTTGTTTCTACTTTCATTACAGGAGGTTTAACAGGAATTATTCTTGGAGATTCTGCATTAGATATTAACGTCCACGATACATACTTTGTAATTGCGCATTTCCACTTAGTAATGGGTATATCTGCACTTTACGGAATGTTCGCTGGAATCTACCATTGGTACCCAAAAATGTTCGGAAGAATGTTAAATAAGAATCTTGGTTATATCCACTTCTGGATTACAGCAATTTGTGCTTATGGAGTATTTTTCCCAATGCACTTTATTGGAATGGCGGGTTTACCGAGACGTTATTATACAAACTCAAACTTCCCATTATTTGATGATTTAGCAAATACAAATGTAATTATTACTGTTTTTGCATTAATTGGTGGAGCTGTACAAGTAATCTATTTATATAACTTCTTTAGCAGTATGTTCTTTGGTAAGAAAGCAGAGAAGAATCCTTGGAGAGCAACTACTTTAGAATGGACTACAGAAGTCAAACATATACATGGTAACTGGGCTGGAGATATTCCTCACGTATACAGATGGTCTTATGACTATTCTAAACCAGGACATGATGTAGATTTCGTTCCTCAAAATGTACCTTTAAAAGAAGGTGAAGAAGAACTTCAACATTAAGATATCCCTGTATAATCAGGAACATCATAACAATTAAGAAAAGACCTTTGGATATATATAATATTCCAAAGGTCTTTTTCATTATATTTGTTTAGACTTCTTTGTCATTCTGAACTGGTTTCAGAATCTTTAATATATAACCAATACTAGATTCCCACTTTCGTGGAAGGTAAACATGAACGAAAACCTAGATCCAACAGACCATAATTTTTCACCAGGAGAATTAGATGTCGAAAAAAAGTTAAGACCACTATCCTTTGATGATTTTACGGGGCAAGAACAAGTATTAGAAAATCTTCAGATTTTTGTTCAAGCTGCAAACGGTCGTGGAGAAGCATTAGATCATACACTTTTTCATGGACCTCCAGGATTAGGGAAAACAACCTTAGCTAACATTCTAGCCAACGAGTTGGAAGTTGGAATTAAAGTTACTTCCGGACCTGTTTTAGATAAACCAGGTGACTTAGCGGGACTACTTACAAATCTAGAAGAACGTGATGTTTTATTTATAGATGAAATACATCGTCTAAGTCCAATTGTAGAAGAATACCTGTATTCTGCAATGGAAGATTTTAAGATTGACATCATGATTGAGTCTGGTCCAAACGCCAGAACGGTACAGTTAAATCTAAATCCGTTTACCTTAATTGGTGCAACCACACGATCTGGATTATTAACTGCTCCAATGCGTGCGCGTTTCGGTATACAAAGTAGACTACAATATTATAACACAGAATTATTAACGACCATAGTACAACGTAGTGCCGAAATATTAGAAGTCCCAATCTCTATGGAATCTGCCATCGAAATTGCAGGAAGAAGTAGAGGAACACCAAGAATTGCAAATGCATTACTGCGTCGTGTACGTGATTTTGCCCAAATTAAAGGGAATGGTAGCATAGATATTAAAATTGCTCGTTATGCGCTAGAAGCATTGCATGTAGATGCACATGGCCTGGATGAAATGGATAATAAAATACTTACCACTTTAATCGATAAGTTTAAAGGAGGACCTGTTGGCATCACCACCTTAGCGACAGCGGTAAGTGAAAACTCAGAAACTATAGAAGAGGTATATGAACCTTTTCTTATTCAACAAGGATTCATTATGCGAACACCTCGTGGAAGGGAAGTTACCGAACTTGCGTATAAACATTTAGGAAGAGTAAAAGGGCCAACACAAGGCGGTTTGTTTTAGGGCATTCCCAACCTTCGCTAAAAAAGCTTCGGTTGGTCACGCCTGCCTGCCGGCAGGCAGGCTTTTGCAAGTCGCTATCAGAGATGAGCTCCAACAATTGCTCAATCGTTAATGCAATGAGGAACACAAAACAAAATAGAAACTATTTATAAAGTATAAATGAATAAAAAAACACCAGAAGTTTCTCTTTTTAGTTTTGTTAAGCATTCCTTAGAAATTCTTAAAAATCCCTTGCCTTTTCATCATAAATATTTCGAAAAGTTAGGCGATACTTTCTGTTTGAAAATAGGTTTTAAGTCTAAGGTTGTTTTTTGTCGGGATGCGGCATTAGCGGAATATGCGCTTCAGAAAAATCAAAAGAATTTTATTAAATCTAAGATTCAAACCGAAGATTTAGTGAAATATGTGGGTAAAGGTTTACTGACTTCCGAAGGAGAACATTGGCGAAAACAACGCAAACTCATTCAGCCAGCTTTTCATAAAAATCAATTAAATAACTTATTAGATAGCATTCGTGAAGCTATTCTTTCCGAATACACAAAAGTCACAGTAAACCAAACCATAGATGTTTTCCCTATATTCAATGATTTAGCATTTCAAACGGTGGTTAAATCGTTATTCAGTAGTGCTGTAAATAAGGAAGAGATTAACAGATTACAGCATATTACAGAATCCGGGCAAAAAATGTTGATTAAGGAGTTACGTCAGCCTTATTTAGGATGGTGGTTCAAGTTAAGTGGCCAACTAAAAAAGGAGTTAGATTTAACTACAGAAGCTCGTAATATATTAAGACGTATTGTTAATGATCGAAAGTCTTCCGCCGAAAGGCAAAACGATTTATTAGACATGCTTTTAGATGCTAGATATGAAGATGGTGAAGCCATGGAAGAAGAGCAACTAATTGATGAAATTCTTATTCTGTTTACTGCGGGACATGAAACGACCTCTAACGCGCTAACTTTTATCTTTCAATTATTAGCGAAACATCCCGAATGGCAAGAAAAAATTCATGAGGAGTTCGTTCGAGTAGCTGCCGAAACCGATGATTTAATGACGCAAATCACATCTTCAAAGATTACGCAACAAGTAATAGAAGAAGGGATGCGATTGTATCCTCCAGCTTATTTTATAGATCGTGTAAACGTGAAGCCAGATAGTTTTAATAGTCTGAATTTAGAAGCAGGTTCTAATTTGTTGTTTTCGGTGTACGAAATACATCGTCATCCAGATTTATGGGAGCAACCAGAAACGTTTATGCCAGAACGTTTTGCCGAAGGAAGTAGAAAATTCTCCTCACAATATTTTCCGTTCGGAGCAGGACCAAGAAAATGTATAGGTAATAACTTTGCTATGTTTGAAATGATTTTGGCAGTTAAAGAACTAGTAAAAAGTTTTAAAATTGAAGCGCAATTTGAAACTATTGCCATTACACCGCTAATAACATTAAAACCAAAAAATGCGTTTTTAAAGTTTGAGAAAAGAGCGTAATGATAGATAATGAAGCGAAATACACAAAAACGATAAAAGACGAAGCCAAACGCCTCGGGTTTTTGTCTTGCGGTATTAGCCAAGCAGCATTTTTAGAAGAAGAAGCACCAAGATTGGAAAACTGGTTGAACAAAAATATGCATGGAGAAATGCGTTATATGGAAAACCATTTTGATAAGCGTCTCGATCCTACAAAACTGGTAGACGATTCTAAATCGGTAATTTCACTTTTATTAAACTATTATCCTTCCGAAACACAAAACTCAGAAAGCTACAAGCTATCCAAATATGCTTATGGTACCGATTATCACTTCGTAATAAAAGATAAATTAAAACAACTCTTACAACATATTCAAGAAGAAATTGGGGAGGTTTCCGGACGTGCATTTGTAGATTCGGCACCTGTATTAGACAAAGCTTGGGCTGCAAAATCAGGTTTGGGATGGATTGGCAAACACAGTAACCTACTTACACAACAAACGGGCTCCTTTTATTTTATAGCAGAGCTTGTTGTGGATTTAGACTTGGAATACGACAGCATTACAACAGACCATTGCGGGACATGTACTGCTTGTATAGATGCTTGCCCTACGCAAGCCATTACCGAACCGTATGTGGTAGATGGCAGTAAATGTATTTCGTATTTTACTATCGAGTTAAAAGAGCAACTACCAAATAGTATGAAGGGTACTTTTGACGATTGGATGTTTGGTTGTGATGTGTGCCAAGATGTTTGTCCGTGGAATAAATTCTCAAAACCGCATAACGAACCTCTTTTTAATCCGAATCCAGAACTGTTAGCAATGACTAAAAAAGACTGGGAAGAAATAACCCAAGAAACTTTTAGTAAAGTGTTTCAAAAATCTGCAGTAAAGCGTACCAAGTTCTCTGGGTTAACGCGAAACATTCATTTCCTTAAAGAATAAAATCCAGCTTATCATCTAATAATTAGTGTTTTAGACAAAAACATTTTGTTTTGTATAGAAAATTTTCTATATTTAGTTATTGTTAATCTTAAAAGTAGAATACGAAACAGAAAGGAAATAACTAAAAAAGAGAAAGCCTCTACTAGGTAAAGGCTCTCATAGGTTCGCTAAAACCAAAATAAACAGTGTTTATCTTCTATAAAGATACAAAAAAATTAAATAAGATAAAAGCAAGTTTGTTTTGAAGAGTGTAAAGCTTACACACTTTAAAAAGCCGTGTATACCGAAAAACGTATAGAGTAGGTAATCTTATTTAAAAATATATATTATGAAATATTTAATAAATATTGACGTGGCCTTAAACAATAAGAGTAGCGTGAGTAAAAATTTAAAAAATGTAATGTCGGTTATTACTTTGACTTTGGTGATGTTGCTTTCATTTAATGTGAATGCACAGAAAATTGAATATTCAAAGGAACAAATTGAAGATGTTAAAATTAAACTTCGTCAAGGGATGAATTTATTTGTTGAAAGTGTAAAGCCTTTTTATAAAAAAGGAATGTCTTTCGAGGAATACAAATTAGTTTTAGTCGGAAAAAACAATAAAAACATTACGGTAGAAGGGAATGCATTGTTAAAAAAAGCATATATCTATATTAGTAATTCAACCTCTTCTGAAAAAATCATAGATGAGGATTCTACAATAGAATTTGTAAAGGCCCTAAGTTATATTAACAAATCTAATTCTGAAAAAAAATCTTCTGATAGGGAGTTTTTATTGTTTGGAAGCACTATGGGAAACACTTTTCCGTTAGCGAACAATACCAACAACAAAAAAGCTTACCCTTGTAGATGGTTTCAAATACGATGTCATTTAGTTCAACTTTTTGGTGATAGCACTGCAGATGATATATTGGGGGCGGCAAGTTGTGCTTTTATTCTTTTAATAGGAGGAAGTTGTTAAATAATTTAAAAGCTGCTAGTGTTATAATTGCTAGCAGCTTAATAAAAAATGAAGCTTCTAAAGTTTACACTTTTTATTAATAGTTAAATAAACGAAATCAAAATTATTACATTATGAATAGATTTTATAATTACATGTCATTCCTTTTAGTATTATGTGTATTGTCTTGTACAAGTTGGAAAGCGAATTTAGCACTTACAAAACTTGGGATTTATGAAGACGATCTAAACATAGTTAGTTTTTTTAACAATAAACAAACTGTTGTTTTTGTTCCCATGAAGCATGCTGGAACGAAATCATTTTACAATAATGTTAAATTGACCATTGATTCGTTGACTAAAGAAAACTACTTGTTTTATACCGAGTTTATTGATAATGATACAACTTATAAAGATTATAATATTTATTCTAAAAAACTTTTGAAATTAATGAAATATGAAAAGCTTATTGGTAATGATTCTTTAGAAGGACCTGAAGATTTTTTCAAAGCATTATATGGAGGAAAAGTGAAGTTAAAAAAAGAATTAATTGCTCAACCAGCATATTCTGATTTAGGAATGTTAATTAGCAAAAATAAACATGTTGACATTACATCAAAAGAAATAGTGATGGAATATCAAAGAAGAACGAATACCGAAGTGTTATTAATAGATGATTTTAATGTCGATAGAGAAGTGTACAAAGATATAATTATAGAATATAGAAATAGGCACGTAATAAATGAATTAAAAAAGGATTCACACCAAAAAATTGCAATTGTATATGGTAGTGCACATTTTGTAGGCATTAAAAATAGACTATTAAATCTTAGTTATAAGGAAATAGTTAATTCTAGAAAAGCCAATAGCCATTAGTTCTACTCAAAATAAAATATGTTTATTACAATGAAAAAACTCATACCTATAGCGCTGCTGTGCCTAACCACTATTGCCTTTTCTCAACAGAAAAACACAACAGAGAAAACCACAATTAATGGAGAATTAATCTTTGGTAAAAACCCAGATTGTATAAGAAGAGGTGGTATTTGCACTTTTAATACGAGCCAAAACAAAGCACAAGCAAACACACAAGTAACCTATAATAAAGATAACAGCATAACTTTAATTATAGATAGATCTAAAATTACAAAAGAGGAAGAATTTAAAATTGTTGGGCAATACCTTACTTCAACCTCTAAAGTAAATGAGTTAACCTTTGTTATGGAAGAGGATTTAACGCTAGAAGCAGAAACCAAAATAGGTTTGAAAATGGCAAATTATCTAACCAAAATAGCAAAGGGGAATTATCCAGTAGTAATTACAAAAGATACGTTTACTATAATTTTAAGATTAGAATAGTATGGTACAATTCATAAAACATTTAATAGCAATAGTACTCTTGTTGGTTATATCTTATTCTGGTTTTGCACATGTAAAACCAGAAAGTGATATCGCTATTGTTTTAAACGAATTAGAACAAGAAACACAAACGATAACAACAGAGTATCGTTTGAAAAATAAGAACTTGCAAGAAAGACTAGCGGTGGTTAACAAAAAGCTTGTAAACCCAAACCGTATAAACAAGCAAGTTGCACTTCTAATACAAAAAGACCAATTACAAGAACGATTAAAACGAAATGCGCTATCCGAAGCTAGTGATATTAGTAAAATACGCTATTTAAAGGGCTTGCAAATTATCAAAATATTGTATGAAAAAACCTTGAGTTTAGATCATCACTTTACATCTGTAGCTACTTTTAATGAAATAAACAATTTGAGTAATCCCAACCATTATCCCGAATTTGCAAAGATGAAAGATGTCATTAGTAGTAAGCAAGATAAAAAAGCAGGGTTTAACTTATCTAGTATTTTGGGAGATAATATATATACTTCTGTGGTACATTCTATTGTATCCTTATTTACAAATACCAGTTCTAGTCAAACGGAAAAAGAAGCAGATTTAAAAGATGTGGAGTGTATTTTAGATTTTACACTACGGATGCATAATGATTTGAATACGATCTATTTTGAAACTGCCTTTTTGCAAAAGAGTAACGATAATATTATTATAGAATTGGAACAACTATTTGTCGATTTCACAAAACCTATTCAGTATAAAACACCTCTAAAGGAATGTAGAAATGCAGACGATTGGGACGCTGTTAGAGACAATCTAAATGGTTTTCTGGAAGAATTAAACAAAGTCATAAGTGATGATGCACAACGTTACAAAGCACATAAAATGCAAATAAATTTAGAGTTTCCTATTGATAGATTATTACAATTTATAACCCAATATAATTCGCATATCAATCAAGGTGCAAAGTTTTATGAAAAGTTCGGCATTATGCTAAATAGTTATGAAAATGAAAAACAATGTGCTTCAAAAATACCAGCAGAATACAATACCCTAAAAGAAAATATAAAAGTTAGTATTGATAAATTTAATACCGCTTACAAACCCGTTGAAATTAATGGTAGTAAAATGAAACAAGTCCTTTACGGAATAAATGAATATGATTAATTTTTTTATTTTGCATAGGAAAAGCTATTGGGTCAAATATTAGGTATTTAACGATAGAAGCATTAGGTTATAGATACAATTAACAAAGGACTTCAAAATAATTTAGTTAATTTTGAAATGTCTGAAGAATTATCTCGACTACTATCGATTAATTAATAAAAAGAATATAAAAAATGAAAATACCTTATAACCTTCTAGGTTTATTTTTAGTATTAAATCTTGTAGCATGTAAAGAAACTACAAAAAAAGAAACCGCTACTACTGTGGAAGTAGAAACGTCTGAAACACAATATAACATCCCAGATTCTTGGGTACAAGAAAGAGTGGCGAAAGCGAATAAAAGACTAAATACTACAGAAGCAGGTAAAGTATTATGGAGTGCTATGGAAGCTCATGGGGGATTAGATAAATGGTATGGTAATGGTTATTTTTCTATGCGTTTTAATTATGAACCAGTAGATGGTAAAGGAATTAGAGATTCGTACCAAACCATAGATACTTGGAGCAATAAAGCAAGACATAATAGTATTACAGATCCAACATCTATTTTTGGTTGGGATGGTCAAGAAGCTTGGATAAAAGCAAAAGATAGCACATCGTTTGCTTATGATACTAAATTCTGGGCTTTAACACCATTGTATTTTTCAGGGCATCCATTTGTTTTAGATGGCGAAGGTGTAAATCTAGAATTATTACCAGAACTAGAATTTAAAGGTGCAACACAAAAAGTGATCAAAGCAACGTATGAAGCTGGTGTAGGTTCTGCTCCAGACGATTATTATGTTCTGTATGTAAATGCAAAAACAAATTTAGTGTCAGCCATTAAATATATTGTTTCTTATCCTAAATACTTTCCAAATGGAGGGCACGCACCAGAAAAAACAACAGTTCTACAAGGAACAACTACTGTAGACGGAATTATTTTTGCAACCGGGTTTAAAACCTATTGGTCTACTACAGATAAAGATGGACTGGGGGAATATATCACTAAAATAAGTGTTAGTGATCTTAGTTTCTCTCCAACTGTAGAAGAGAATTTCTTTTCTAAACCAGAAGGAGCAAAAGTGTTAATGGATTAGTTTTAATAACGAATAGTATAATAAAAGCCTTAGTAATCACAAGAGAATTACTAAGGCTTTTTGTTTTTAAGAGGTGATATTAATTTTTTGCAACCAAATTGGTAGATTCTCGTTTTATTAATTCGGTTTCTAATTCTATTATTTTTGGAATAATAGCTTCTTCTTTTTTTACCTTTTTAATCTCTTTGTATAATTGTTTAAAAGCCGTTTTTCCCATTTTATACCCTGGTTGATCAATGGTACTTAATGTAGGAGATATAACAGAAGACATAAACCAATTACTAAAACCAACAATAGCAATATCTTCAGGAATCTTTACACCTAATCTATTAAACTCTGAAATTGCTCCAATTGCTACTAAGTCGGTATTAATAAATATGCCATCCACATCTTTATGGTCTTGTAGCAATTGCTTTGCACTATTTTTTCCGTCTTCAAAGCTAGTATCTCCACATTCACATATATACACTAAAGAAGCGTCATAAGGTAAATTATTATCTATTAATGCTTTTTTATAACCAAGAAATCTATCAATAGAATTTTGAGGTAAAAGAGGTCCTCTAAAGTGAGCTATGCGTTTACAACCTATGTCTATTAAATGTTGTGTAGCCTTATAAGCTGCCTGCCTATCATTAATTATAACTTTTGAGCATTTAACAATTTTGGCTATTTTGTCAAACATTACTATGGGTTTCTCTTGCGCAATTACTTCATTAATATGATTAAATTGTGCTGTTCCATTTGCTAATGAAATTAAAATACCATCCACACGTTGGCTTAATAATAAATCAATTTGTTTCTTTTCTAATTCGAAAGATTCGTTAGATTGTAGTATAATCACTAAAAACCCTTTTTTTTCGGCTTGTTCCACAATCCCTTTTATAACACTCGAAAAAAAATGATGTACAATTTCAGGAATTATTAATCCTATCGTTTTAGATTCTTTGTTTCTTAAATTAACAGCAAAAGAATTAGGTTTATAGTTAAGGGTTTTTGCTAATTCTTTTACTAACCCTTTGGTTTTCTTGCTTATATCTGGATAGTCTTTTAATGCTTTAGATACTGTAGTTACAGAAATATTAAGTTGTTCTGCAATTTGTTTAAGAGTAACTGGCTTCATCGAACACGAATTTTTTAATAAATATAGTTAAAAAAGCACTAACGAAAACGTTTTCGGTAAAAACGAAAACGTTTTCGTTATTAAAAAATCAGTTTAAAGGGTATATAAATATAAATTTGATATAAACAAACAAGAATTTTTATTAAATAACCAAACTTAAAGAAATGAAATCATTAAAAACTAAATGGGCATTTTTATTACTGACATTATTTTCAGTATCCTTTGTTGTTGCTCAGTCAACAATTTCCGGGAACATTAAAGATCAAAATGGAACACCTTTTTTAGGTGCTAATGTTATTATTCAAGGAACAAGCCAAGGAGCTGTAACCGATTTTGATGGTAACTATTCCATTACTAATGTAGAAGATGGTACTTATGTTGTATCTGCTTCTTATATAGGTTTCCTTACAAACTCTCAAGACATTACTATTAGTGGTGCAAATGTTGTTTTAGATTTTCAAATGATTGAAGATTCAGAATCTCTTGATGAAGTAATTATTACAGGTGTTGTTAATCCAAGATCTAAAATTGAGTCAAGTGTATCTGTTACTAGCATGAGAGCAAAAACAATTGCACAATCTGCGCCAAGAACAACAGCAGAAATCTTTAGAACGATTCCAGGTATTCGTTCTGAGTCTTCTGGAGGTGAAGGAAACGCAAATATTGCAGTAAGAGGAGTGCCAATATCATCGGGTGGTTCTAAATATGTGCAAATACAAGAAGACGGATTGCCAGTATTATTATTTGGAGATGTTTCCTTCGGAACAGCAGATATATTTACAAGATTCGATTATAATGTTTCTAGAATTGAAGCGATTCGTGGAGGTACAGCGTCTACATTAACTTCTAATGCGCCAGGAGGAATTATTAATATTATTAGTAAAACTGGTAAAACGGAAGGCGGAGCAATAGGAACTACTTTTGGAGTGGATTACAATTCTTTTAGAACAGATTTTAGTTATGGTACAAGTATAGGTGATGGTCTTTATATTCATGCAGGAGGATTCTATAGAGCTGGAGAAGGGGTTAGAGAAACTGGATTTACAGCTAATAATGGTGGTCAATTAAAACTGAATCTTACTAAGGAATTTGAAAATGGTTCCGTAAGATTGTATGCAAAATATTTAAATGATAAAACTGCAGCTTACTTACCTATGCCAATGAAAGTTTCTGGTACAAATAGCGATCCTAATTGGGGGAATGCAGAAAACTTTGATGCAACTACAGGTTCATTACATACTTCTAATTTAACACAAACCGTTGGTTTAGGTGCAGATGGTCAATTAAGAAGAGGTAGTGTTACAGACGGGATGCATCCTATTTCTTCAACAGTTGGTGTTATCGCTGATTTTGATTTAGATAAAGGATGGAAAGTTGCTAATCATGCACGTTTTTCATCTAACAATGGATCTTTTGTTTCTCCTTTTCCAGCAGAAGTTGCTTCAGCATCTGCAATAGCAGATTCTTTTGGAACAGGTGCAACTTTGCAATTTACAGATGGAAGCCCAGTTGCAGCAAACAGTTTAGTTGCTAGAATTCACATGTTTGATGTAGAATTAGACAATTTTAATAACTTTATGAATGATCTTAAATTATCTAAGTCCTTTGGAAAAGTAGATGTTACGCTTGGGTATTTCAAAAGTATTCAAGATATCTCCATGTCATGGTTATGGAATTCTTATTTACAAGAAGTTAATGATGATAATGCAAGATTAATAAACGCTTTTGATGCAGCAAGTACTCCATTAAGTGAAAATGGATTATATGCGTACGGAACACCATATTGGGGAAACTTACATAGAAATTATAATACACAATACAATATTTCTGCTCCTTATGTTAATGTAACTATAGATGCTACCGATGCCATTACTGTGGATGCAAGTTTAAGATACGACAAAGGTAGAGTAGATGGTTCATTTACTGGTGGTGTTGAAACACAATACGATATTAATAACGATGGTGTTATTTCAGTTCCAGAACAAAGTGTTTATGCAATAGATACCGCTAATCCAACAGCTGTAGACTACGATTATGATTATGTTTCTTATTCTTTAGGTTTAAATTATAAATTTAACGACAATCAATCTGTGTTTGCAAGATATAGTAAAGGTGCTTCTGCAAAAGCAGATCGTATTTTATTCTCCGGATTAGATTATTCAGATGGCGATAAAATAAATGCCTTAGATTACTTGACTCAAGCAGAAGTTGGAGTTAAAAGAAGTCTTGGTAAAGGAGCTGTTTACGCAACTGCTTTTTATGCTAAAACATCTGAAGAAGGTGGTTATGAAGCTACTTCTAATAGTATCATTGAAAACGATTATAAATCTATTGGTTTAGAATTAGAAGGATTTTACAACTTTGGAGATTTTAACTTAAGAGCTGGTTTTACTTGGACGGATGCAGAAGTTGCTTCAGGTGCAAACAAAAACAATAGACCTAGAAGACAACCAAGTGGTATTTATAACTTCATGCCTTCTTATAAATTTGGAAGTGAAAAACAAAACATTTTCGGTTTAACCTTTATAGGACAATCTAAAGCTTTTGCTCAAGATTCCAACGAATTAGTAATGCCAGGATTCATGATTGTTAATGGGTTTGTTAATGTAGGGATTACGAAATCTTTAAGTGCAAACCTTTCTGCTAATAATATTTTCGATTCTATTGGAGTAACAGAAGTAGAGGAAGGAAGTATTGTTGAAGGACAAGACAATTATGTTAGAGCTAGACCGCTTCCAGGAAGATCAGTTTCTATGGCTTTACAATACAAATTTTAATAAGAGTTTATTTGATTAGTTTATTTTTAAGTGCATCAAAAGAGTTGGAGGTTATGCTAAGTTTCAGCTCTTTTTTTCCTTATTTTAATTTCAAACTAAAAAAAAGATAAAATGCTAACAAAACCTAAACTTACCTTTTGGCAAATACTAAACATGAATGTTGGATTCTTTGGTATTCAATATAGTTTTGGTTTGCAACAAAGTGCAGTAACACCAATTTACGATTTTTTAGGCGCAAGTCCAGATCAAATTCCTTTACTACACCTAGCAGGACCTGTAACAGGTTTGTTAGTGCAACCAATTATTGGAGCATTAAGCGATAAAACATGGAGCCCTAAATTTGGAAGACGTAAACCTTTTTTCTTAATAGGAGCAATTTTATGTAGTTTAACCTTATTAGCATTCCCTTTTAGTAGCTCTTTATGGATGGCAGCAGGATTATTATGGATTTTAGATGCTGGTAATAATACAGCAATGGAACCTTATAGAGCGCTTATTGCAGATAAGTTAGATGATGAGCAACAACCTTTAGGTTTTCAAATGCAAAGCTTTTTTACAGGTTTAGGACAAGTGTTAGCTAATCTGTCGCTATTCATTTTTCCATTAATTTTTATAGGAACCACAGGTTCATTACCAACTTGGGTGTATGCATCCTTCTTTTTAGGAGCAGTGTGTTCTATTGTAACTATTTTGTGGAGTATAAAAAAAACAAAAGAAATACCACCAACCGAAGAGGAATTAGCAAAACTTAGAAGTAAAAAAAGAAGTGTTTTAGGACCTTTAATAGAAATTTTTTCGGCCATAAAAGATATGCCAAAAGTGATGTGGCAATTAGCTTTAGTATACCTATTTCAATGGTATGCATTGTTTTGCTATTGGCAAAATTCATCTAAAAGTGTTGCGCTTTCGGTATGGAATGCTACTCCAGATAATAAAGAAGCCTATAGTGAAGCTGTTGGATGGACCGGTTTAGTAAATGGTTGGTATAATGTAGTAACCTTTTTAGTTGCTTTTGCTTTAGTAGGATTCGCAAAAAAATATAGTCCAAAAAAAGTACATGCTTTTTGTTTAGTTATTGCAGCTGTAGGTTTTTTAGCTTTCCCACATATTGAAAATAAAAACGTATTGTTTTTTGCTATCACTGGTTTTGGTATTGGTTGGGCAAGTATGATGGGAATTCCATACTTGATGGTCGTTGCAGATATACCTAAAGAACGCTACGGCGTTTATATGGGAATAATTAACATGATGATTGTAATTCCTATGATTATTCAAACGTTATCCTTTGGATATATCTTAAAAAACTTTTTAAATAACGATCCTAGAAACGCAATTACTTTTGCTGGAGTTTTACTCCTTATAAGTGCGATTTGTACCTTATTTATTAAAAGCAGAAAAGTAGTTTATTAGAATTTTAAATTAAATCACATTTATAATATTTTGAAAAATAATATAAAAAACATAGACATTTTATGTGTTGGCGAAGCGCTAATAGATTTTATTGGGCAACAACCAGATGTTCTTATTAATAACACAAGAGATTATCATCGATATTTAGGAGGTTCGCCAACTAATGTTGCTATGAATTCGGCACGATTAGGATTAAATTCTTCAATGGTTGCAACAGTAGGAGATGATGGTTTTGGAGAGTATATTTTTAATAGATTCTCTCAAGTTGGCGTAAACATAGATTATATCAAAAAGATAAAAGAAAAACCGACAAGTGTGATTTTTGTTTCTCGCTCAGAAAACACTCCAGATTTTATTCCTTTTCGCGAAGCAGATTATTGCATAACAGAAGACCAAATAACAGAAGAGGTACTCTTAAAAACAAAAATATTTCATACTACCTGTTTTGCATTGAGTAAGAATCCTGCACAAAAAACTATAATTAATAAAGCAGAAGAGGCATTTAAATTAGGGTGTCAAATTAGTATAGATATTAATTATTCTGAAAAATTATGGAATAATAAAGAAGAAGCTGTTCACATTATAAAATCTTACTGTAAGTTCAATCCGTTGATAAAGATTAGTGAGGATGACATGTTTAGATTCTTCGGGAAAACTTTGCCTCATGATGAAATATTTAAATTCTTTCATGATGAAGGAGCAGATAAAGTATGTTTAACTCTAGGAGATAAAGGGGTTAGGTTTTCACAAAAAGAAAAGGGAGTAATACAATTACCAGCAATAAAAGTAGAGCAAGTAATGGATGCCACAGGAGCTGGTGACGCCTTTTGGTCTGGATTTTTATTTGCTTACATAAAAGAAAAACCAATGGAAGAATGTTTACAGGTAGCATTGAAATTGGCTGCCTTAAAATTACAAAATGTAGGCAGATTACCAGATAACATTAATATACTTTCTAAACTTTTGTAATTAGATTATTCCCTGTTGATCATGTCAGAAAAAAATAGCAATCCAAATAAAAACAACCTCTCTACAGGTGTTATGCTTAATGCATACCCAGATAGTATAGGAAACAAACTTAGTGATGCTGTCGCAATGTTGAGTTTGCCAGAATTTAAAGACACCTTTTCATTATTTTATATTTTACCAACTTTTTTTAATAGCGACTTAGATAGAGGATTTTCTATAATAGATTATAATCTAAATAAGGATTTAGTAACTAAAGATGATTTAAAATCCCTCCATAAACTCAATATTAAACTCAAGTTTGATATTGTATTAAATCATCTTTCTGTTGCTTCTCCACAATTTAAAGATGTATTAAAAAATGGAGAAAAATCAAAATACAAGGACTTTTTTATTAACTGGAATACCTTTTGGCAAAACAATGGAGATGTAAATAAAGACGGAATTGTATTACCTAAAAAAGAATTTCTTAATAAATTATTTATGAGAAAATCTGGACTTCCAATTTTGAAAGTCCGTTTTCCAGATGGTTCAGAAAAACCATATTGGAATACCTTTTATCAAGAAATTACATACCATAAAATAAACCATCAAGATCTTTCAAATTTAAACCATCTAAGTGTAACTCAATTAGAATGGATTTGTAGCAAAGTAAACAGTGCTATTGAAAGTAAAGTAGATATTAATACCATAGATTTTAAAGAACATAACATTTACAAAAATGAAATTCTTCAAATAATAGAAGAAAAGAAAACCTATTTAGGGCAAATGGATGTGAATGCAGAATCTGCACTTGTCTGGGAATTTTACGAAGAAACACTTTCAAAATTAAAAGAATTTGGATGTTCCATTTTACGTTTAGATGCCTTTGCATATTTGCATAAAGAAGTTGGGCAAACCAACTTTTTCAACAAACCTGGAACTTGGCAATACTTAGAAAGAATAAAGCAAATAGCGAAGAAAAATGATTTAATGCTATTGCCAGAAATTCATGCAGAATACGGTTTAGGCTTGCACGATGAGGTTGCAAAAAAGGATTATTTTATTTACGATTTCTTTTTGCCAGGATTAACCATTCACGCACTTGAAAAAGGAACGAGTAAAGCAATCGTTAAATGGGCAAAAGAAATAATTAGTAAAGAATATAGAACCGTAAATATGTTAGGCTGTCATGACGGAATACCTGTTTTAGATCTAAAAGGAAAAGAAGTTAATAATAGCTATAATCAAGGATTATTAAAAGATAGTGAGATTGAAGACATCATGAATACCATCATGAAGCGCGGAGGAAGAGTGAAAAACTTATACGATCCATCAGGAAATAAAATATCCTATTATCAAATTAATGCCACATTTTTTAGTGCTCTTGGAGAAAACGAACAAAAACTATTATTAGCAAGAGCGATTCAGTTGTTCATGCCAGGAATTCCGCAAGTATGGTATTTAGATATTTTTGCCGGGAAAAATGATTATGAAGCAGCAGATAACGGCGGAAGTGCAGGACATAAAGAAATTAATAGAACTACAATAAAAAAGGAAGATGTAGCGCATGGTCTTAAAAAAGATATAGTTCTTCATCAGTTACAACTAATCAAACTAAGAAATACCTCTAAAGCATTTCACGGAACCATGAAAATCAACGAAACAGCTGATAATGAATTAGATATTTTATGGTCAAGTGATTCCGAAAAAGCACAGTTAAAGGCTAATCTTAAAACCTTGACATTTTCTGTTATGTATACAGAAAATGGAAAAACCAAAACAATGAAATTTCATGATTAAAACAAATATCCCTTTTTAAATCTAGTAAGTACACATCTTCGTTCACTAAGCTATTTCCGTTTACTTTTTTCTATGCTCTGTTCTCCTAATAGTCTATATTTGCTAGTTCGATAAAACCATAGTAATTATGAGTAAACAAAGCAAAAGAAGAGAAGCTTTAGTATATCACGCAAAGCCAACTCCAGGAAAGATAGAAGTAGTACCTACAAAAAAATATGCAACACAAAGAGACTTGTCTTTAGCATATTCGCCAGGTGTAGCAGAACCTTGCTTAGAAATAGAAAAAGATAAAGAGAACGCTTATAAGTATACCGCAAAAGGAAATCTTGTAGCCGTAATATCTAACGGAACAGCAGTTTTAGGTTTAGGTAATATTGGTCCGTTAGCTTCCAAGCCAGTAATGGAAGGAAAGGGACTTCTGTTTAAAATATTTGCAGGAATAGATGTTTTTGATATTGAAGTAGATACCGAAAACGTAGAAGAATTTATAGCTACAGTTAAAAATATAGCACCAACTTTTGGAGGAATTAATCTAGAAGATATTAAAGCTCCGGAAGCTTTCGAAATTGAAAGACGACTAAAAGAGGAGTTGGATATTCCTGTAATGCATGATGACCAACATGGTACAGCAATTATTTCTGCAGCAGCATTATTAAACGCATTAGAACTTTCTGAAAAGAAAATTGAAGAAGTTACAATAGTAGTTAGTGGCGCAGGACCAGCAGCGATTTCGTGCACAAGGTTATACCAAGCCTTTGGTGCAAAACGTGAAAATATTGTCATGCTAGATAGCAAAGGTGTGATTCGTGAGGATAGAGGAAATCTTTCCGCTGAAAAAGCAGAATTTGCAACCCATAGAAAAATAGATACACTAGACGAAGCAATGCAAGATGCCGATGTGTTTATTGGTTTGTCAAGAGCAGATGTGGTAACACCAAGTATGTTAAAAGTCATGGCTAAAAACCCAATAGTTTTTGCAATGGCTAATCCAGATCCAGAAATAAGCTATCAACTAGCCATAGATACTAGAGATGATATTATTATGGCAACAGGTAGAAGTGACCATCCTAATCAAGTAAATAATGTACTAGGTTTTCCATTTATTTTTAGAGGCGCTTTAGATGTTCGTGCTACTGCAATTAACGAAGCTATGAAAATGGCAGCAGTTAAAGCGTTGGCAGCATTAGCAAAAGAAGCCGTTCCAGAGCAAGTAAACATTGCGTATGGCGAAACTAGATTGACATTTAGTAAAGAATATATCATTCCAAAACCTTTTGATCCTCGTTTAATAACAACGGTTCCACCAGCTGTGGCAAAAGCAGCAATGGAAAGTGGTGTGGCAAAAGAACCAATAGAAGATTGGCAAAAATATGAAGACGAATTATTAGAACGTCTTGGTAGTGATAATAAGATCGTTAGACTTTTATTAAATAGAGCTAAAACAAACCCTAAACGTGTGGTTTTTGCAGAAGCAGACCAATTAGATGTTTTAAAAGCTGCGCAAATTGTATATGAAGAAGGCGTTGCACATCCAATTCTTTTAGGAAGAAGAGATGAAATTGAAAGACTAAAAGAAGAAATAGAGTTTGATGCAGATGTGTTAATTATCGACCCTAAATCGGATGAAGAATTAGAACGTAAAAACAGATATGCTGAAGCCTACTGGCAACAACGTAAACGTAGAGGAATCACTTTGTATTCGGCACAAAAAATAATGCGTGAACGTAATTATTTTGCGGCTATGATGGTGAATGAAGGGGATGCAGATGCCCTTATTTCTGGTTATTCTAGAAGTTATCCTTCGGTAGTGAAACCAATGTTAGAACTTATTGGTATGGCGCATGGAACTACTCGTGTAGCAACTACTAATTTAATGATGACAAAAAGAGGTCCTTTGTTTTTAAGTGATACGGCAATTAATATTGATCCAACAGCAAAAGATTTAGCTATTATTGCGCAAATGACTGCTAGAACAGTAAAAATGTTTGGTATGGACCCTGTTATGGCAATGACCAGTTATTCTAACTTTGGTTCTTCCACAAATGAAAAAGCTTCCAAAGTAAGAGACGCAGTTGCTATACTTCATAAAGCATATCCAGATATGGTTATCGATGGGGAATTGCAAACAGATTTTGCTTTAAATAGCGAGAAGATAAAAGAAGTGTTCCCGTTTTCAAAATTAGCAGGAAAGAAAGTAAATACGCTAATTTTCCCTAATCTAGATGCTGCAAATATTACGTACAAACTATTAAAAGTACTTAATAAAGCAGATTCAATTGGGCCAATTATGATGGGAATGCGCAAACCAGTTCATATTCTTCAACTTGGTGCAAGTGTAGACGAAATTGTAAACATGACAGCAATTGCTGTAATTGATGCACAAGAAAAAGAGAAATGGGAATTAAAACACAGTAAAAACACAAGTAAAAAGTAAGTATTTTACCGATTTAATTAACGTTTTATTGTGATTTAACATATCACAATGGTATTGCATAATAATTTTATTACATTTGAGAGTTTAATGCGAATTTTTACATGATAACACACATACAAGGAAAATTAGTAGAGAAGAACCCAACAGATGTTGTAATAGACTGCAATGGCGTTGGTTATATGCTTAATATTTCTTTACATACATATTCTCAAATTCCAGATCAAGAAAACTTAAAACTGTATACACATCTTCAGGTTAAAGAAGATTCTCATACTTTATTTGGTTTTTCTTCTTTGGCAGAAAGAGAAATGTTTAAGCTTTTAATTTCGGTAAGTGGTATTGGTGCAAGTATTGCTCGCACCATGCTTTCTTCATTAACACCAAAACAAGTTAGAGAAGGAATTGCTGTTGGTGATGTTGCTTTAATTCAATCTATTAAAGGTATTGGAGCAAAAACCGCGCAACGTGTTATACTCGACTTAAAAGACAAAGTCCTAAAGATTTATGATATTGATGAAGTTTCAGTATCTCAAAACAATACAAGTAAAGATGAAGCGTTATCAGCTTTAGAAGTTCTTGGTTTTAATAAAAAACAGGCAGAACGTGTGGTGGATAAAGTGATTGCTATTCAGCCAGACGCAAACGTAGAAGTTATTATTAAGCAAGCTTTAAAAAACTTATAATAAGATTTGAATACAACTAACTCTAAATCAGTAAAAGCAATTCAAAAGCAACTCTTTACTACAGTTGCCGTTTTATTGTCTTTTGTAGCTTGGTCGCAAGAGCCAACACCGCAGGACTCAACAAGCACAGGTTACAGTCTTGGTAATTTACAAATGCCAAACCCTACCAGTATTGTTTCGCAATACACCTATGATCCTGCAACAGATAGATATTTTTATACAGAAACAGTAGGGACTTTTAATATTAACTATCCGGTAATTTTAACGCCAAGAGAATTTCAAGAATTAGTAGCCAAAGAAAACTCAAGAAGTTACTACAAGCAAAAAATTGACGCTTTCGATGGTAAAAAGGAAGGAAGTGAAGAAGAACAAAAAAATCTATTACCAGAATTTTATGTAAACTCCGGACTTTTTGAAACCATTTTTGGAAGTAATACAATTGAAGTGGTACCGCAAGGTTCTGTAGAAATGGATTTAGGAGTGTTATTCACAAAACAAGATAACCCTTCATTTTCTCCAAGAAATAGAAGTAATTTCACCTTTGATTTTGATCAACGTATTAGCTTGAGTTTATTAGGAAAAGTAGGAACGCGTTTGCAAGTAACCGCTAATTACGATACAGAATCTACTTTCGATTTTCAAAATTTAGTGAAATTAGAGTACACACCAACGGAAGATGATATCATTCAAAAGATAGAAGTTGGTAATGTAAGTATGCCTCTTAATAGTTCTTTAATTACAGGAGCGCAAAGTTTATTTGGTGTAAAAACACAATTGCAATTTGGTAGAACAACCATTACGGCTGTGTATTCCGAACAAAAATCAGATACAAAAACGGTAGTAGCGCAAGGTGGAGGAACCTTAGAAGAATTCGACTTTTATGCTAGAGACTATGATGAAAACAGACACTTCTTTTTAGCACATTATTTTAGAGATAACTATGATGCGGCATTAAATAATTATCCATTTATAAATACACAAGTTCAAATTACTAGAATAGAAGCTTGGATCACAAACCGAAGTAATAATACCGAAAATGTAAGAAATATTGTCGGATTACAAGATTTAGGGGAAACCGCTAGAGTAGGTTCTGCAGTTGCAGTTACTGGAGGTCCAAACGCCTATCCAGATAATGATAATAATGCGTTCGATCCAACCAATATTGGTGGGGCAGGATCACAACTTAATGATTTAATTAGAGATATTGCTACCGTACAATCTGGTATTAGTGTTCCCGGAGTTACAGAAGGAGCAGATTACGCAAAATTGGAGAATGCAAGAAAGTTAACCGAGAATCAAGAGTATACGCTAAACACGCAGTTGGGTTATATTTCTTTAAACCAACGTTTAAATAGTGATGAGGTTTTAGCAGTTGCCTTTCAATTTACAGTTGCAGGACAAGTATATCAAGTTGGTGAATTTGCAAATGATGGTGTAGACGCAACCGGCGTTTCTACAGATACAGACGGAAATGTTACTGCGGTTACAAATAACAACTTAGTTTTAAAATTATTAAAAAGTCCGATAACATCTACTTCCCAACCTATTTGGGATTTAATGATGAAAAATATTTATGATACAGGAGCGTATCAATTAAGTCAAGAAGATTTTAAATTAAATATTTTTTATAACGAAGGTTCTCCAGTAAACTTTATTACGCCAGTTTCAGGAACAGCATTTCCAACTTTTGATGCTAATACAACCATTACAACAGATGATTCTGAAATTACCGAAACACCATTAATTCGTTTATTTCATTTAGATAAATTAAACTACAATAATGATCCGCAAGTTGGAGGAGATGGTTTCTTTGATTTCGTATCTGGAACGACTGTAATTCCGCAAAACGGAAAAATTGTGTTTACAAAAGTAGAGCCTTTTGGAGAATACCTTTTTGATGTTTTAGCATTAGGTGGTGAGGATTATGATATGACTACTTCATACAACGGCAACCAGGCCAAATATGTGTATGATGTTTTATATAAGGAAACAAAAACAGCAGCTCTTGAAGAGGTAGAGAAAAATAAATTCCAAATAACAGGTAGGTATACTTCTTCTGGAAGTGGTGGTATTTCTATAGGTGCCTTTAATGTGCCAAGAGGTTCTGTCGTTGTTACAGCTGGAGGTCGTGTGTTAGTAGAAGGAATAGATTATACGGTAAACTATCAAATAGGAACCGTGCAAATTTTAGACGAAGCGTTAAAAGCCTCTAACACACCTATTCAAGTTTCCACGGAAAATAATTCTATTTTCGGACAAACATCGAAGCGTTTCTTTGGTTTAAATGTAGAGCATAAGTTTAACGAAAACTTTGTTATTGGTGCAACATACATTGGCTTAAAAGAAAGACCAATAACCCAAAAAGCAAATTATAATAGTGAGCCAATAAATAATCAGATTTATGGTTTCAATGTAAACTATTCTACAGAAGTTCCATTTTTAACAAGATTAGTAAATAAACTTCCTAATATTGATACCGATGTGCCTTCTAATTTTTCTATACGAGGAGAAGTTGCAGCATTACGTCCAGGTTCACCTAGTGGTACAGATTTTGGCGGCGAAGCAACATCGTATATAGATGATTTTGAAGGTTCACAAAGTGCTATAGATTTAAAATCGGCTAGTTCTTGGTACTTATCCAGTAGACCTATTAGAGTAGATGATACCGATGTTTTTGATGTGCAAAACATTACCAATGGTTATGGTAGAGCAATGTTAAACTGGTATCATGTAGATCCTATTTTTTATAGTAGTAGACGTCCAGATGGTATTAGTGATGATGACATGTCTGGTTTATATACTTCAAGAGTATTCATTAATGAGCTTTTTCCACAACAAGATATCGCGCAAGGACAAACAACAGTCTTAAATACTTTAGATTTAGCGTACTATCCTGCAGAACGTGGGCCTTATAATTTTCAGACGAATGATATTGATATTCCTAGCGGAACGTTAACAGCGCCACAAGACTCTTGGGCAGGAATTTCACGTCAGCTTACTTCTACAGATTTTGAACAAGCAAATGTAGAGTATATAGAATTTTGGTTACAAGATCCATTTCAAGAAAACGCAGCAAATCCAGGAGGTAAATTAGTGTTTAACCTTGGTAATATTTCGGAAGATGTTGTTAAAGATGGAAGAAAATTATACGAAAACGGTTTGCCAAAAGATGGTGATGTTAGTGTTTTCACCCAAACAGATTGGGGAAGTGTAGTGCCTTTAAATCAATCCTTAATTTATGCTTTTGATTCTACAGGAGATGAACGTACCAATCAAGATGTAGGCTACGATGGTTATGATGATATAGAGGAAAAATTACTTTCTCCATCTTTAGATTATCAAAACTTAACAGATCCTTCTAATGATAATTATTCTTATTTCTTAAATACAGACGGAGATGTTTTTGATCGTTATAAAAAATATAATAACGTAGAAGGTAATTCGCCAGATACATTTAGCGATACCAATAGAGGTAGTACCACGCAACCAGATGTGGAAGATATTAATAGAGATAACACAATGAACACCATTGATAGTTATTATGAATACGAACTTGATATTACACCTTCCGACTTAAATCTTAACAATCCATACATTGTAGATATCAAAGATTCGGAAACGAGACAATTACCTAATGGGCAATCTGTAGTTCCAGTTTGGTATCAGTTTAGAGTTCCAGTATCCGATTTCACAAATGATGTTGGTGGTATTGCAGATTTACGTTCTATTCGTTTTGCACGTATGTATGTTAAAGATTTCTCAGAAGCTACAGTCTTTAGATTTGGTTCTTTAGATTTAGTACGTAGTGAATGGAGAAGATACTCACAGACTTTAGATGAAGATCTAGGAGATCCAGATTTAGATGTAAATACAGATTTTAGTATTGGTGTAATTAGTACTTTAGAAAATGATGGAGATTACCAATCACCTCCAGGAGTAGATGCTGAAGAATTATACAACAACAATACAGTTATAAGACAAAACGAGCAGGCCTTAGTCGTTAATGTTTGCGATTTAGAATCCCACGATGCGAGAGCCGTTTACAAAAATATAAATGTCGATATGAGACAGTATAAGCACTTAAAAATGTTTATGCATGCAGAAGTAGGAGAAGACATGTCTATTTTAGATGATGGAGATTTAATTGGTTTTATAAGAATGGGGAATGACCTTTCTCAAAACTATTACCAAATAGAAGTGCCTTTAACGGTATCTACAGGGACATCAAGATCCGATCTATGGCCAGAGTTTAATGATTTGGATGTGGATTTATCCGTACTTCAGCAAATAAAAGCAAAAGCAATATCCGATAATTTTAGTGCAACACAAGCAACATTCTATGATGTTGTTGATGGTGTGTTAAGCGAAAATTCGGTTCCAGAATTTTCACAATATACTATAGGGCAACAACGTGTAGCTATATTTGGTAATCCTAATTTTGGAGACATTAGAAGCTTAATGGTAGGTGTTAAAAATGCCGATGATAGAACATCTAAATGTGGGGAGATTTGGTTTAATGAACTTCGCCTTGCAGAAATGGATAATGAAGGTGGTTGGGCTACCGTAATAAGTGCGGACGGAAATATTGCCGATTTTGCAAATGTTAGCGCAACAGGTAGATACAGTACTTCTGGTTTTGGGTCTATAGAACAAGGACCTCAAGAACGTAGTTTAGAAGACGTACAACAGTATGATGTAGTTACTAATGTTAATGCAGGACAGTTACTACCTAAGAAATGGGGAATTCAAATTCCATTTAATTATGGTCAAGGAGAAGAAAGTATTACACCTAAGTACGATCAGCTTTACGAAGATATTGAACTGCAAACAAGAATAGATGCGGCAGAAACTAGTGCCGAAAAAGAAACGATTAAAGAACAATCGCAAACCTACACGAAAAGAAAAAATATTAGTTTTATTGGCGTAAGAAAAAATAGAACGACAGAGAAAAAACCGCAATTCTATGATGTAGAAAATTTAACATTAAGTTATTCCTACAACAAAGTAGAACATCGGGATTTCGAAATAGAACGTTCATTAGATCAACAAGTAAGAACAGGTGCTAGTTATGCATATAATTTCGCGCCATTTTCAATAGAACCATTTAAAAAGAACGATTCCTTATTTACAGGTAAATACTGGAAAATATTAAAAGACTTTAACTTTAACCCATTACCTTCAAGCTTTACGGTTAATTCAGACTTCAACCGACAGTTTAACAAACAAAAATTTAGAGATGTTGATTTAACAGGAGATAATATCGGTTTAGAGGAATTGTTTAGAAGAAATTACACCTATGATTTTCAATATACGGTAAACTTCAATGTAACAAAATCCTTAAGTTTCGATTATACTTCATCTAGTAATAAAATTGTAAGAAACTATTACATTGATGATGAGTTAAACGGAAGGCAAGATCCAGAATTAACGGTTTGGGATGGTTTCTTCGATTTTGGAGATCCTAATAGACAATATCAGAAACTTGGCTTGAACTACAAATTGCCTATAAATAAAATTCCAACCTTCAGTTTTATTGATGCTACCTATACGTATAGCGGTGAATTTCAATGGCAAAAAGGATCCGATTTATATGGAGATATAGAATATGTAGATACCGACGGTGGTGGATTAACTGGAACATATGATTTAGGAAATTCCATATCTAACGCCAACCAACACAATATTAATGCATCTTTAGATATGAATAAGTTGTATAAATATCTTGGTATATCGAAGAAGAAAAGTAGAAAGAATACGAGTACAGCTAGACCTAGTAGAGCAACGCCTCCAGGAGCAGGTGAGAAAGCTAAAAAGCCTGTAAAAGTTAAAAAACCAAGTAAGCTAGCAAACTTTGGAATAGGTGTAGTAACTAGTGTAAAACGTATACAATTAAACTATAACGAATCTAATGGTACTTACCTTCCAGGTTATACTCAAACACCAGGATTTGCAGGAACATTAAAACCTACAGTTGGTTATACCTTTGGTAGCCAAAATGATATTAGAGAATTGGCAGCAAGAAATGGATGGCTAACTCAATATCCAGAATTTAACCAACAGTATACAGAAACACACGCAAAGCAATTTGACTATGCAATTAATATGGAGCCGTTCAACGATCTTAAAATTGATATTGTTGGAAATAGAATTTATTCTGAAAATTTAACCGAAAATTACAATGTAAATAGTGATTTAGAATATATTCAACTAACACCAAATACCTACGGAAACTTTACTATTTCTACAGCTTTAATTAAAACAGCATTTAATAAGAGTGATGAAAATGAGTCTAAAACTTTTGAGGACTTTAGAACGAATAGATTGGTGGTTGCAAATAGACTAGCCGAAAAGCATTATGGTGCCGCAGGCTTTAATAGAGATGCAGATGGGTATCCTGAAGGATTTGGAAAATCTAGTCAAGCGGTATTATTACCATCCTTTTTGTCTGCTTATCAAGGACAAGACGCAGGTAAAACGAAGACTACTGCTTTAAGAGATATACCAATTCCTAACTGGGATTTAAAGTATACCGGTTTTATGAAACTGAATTGGTTTAAAAAACGCTTCAAACGTTTCTCTTTATCTCATGGTTATCGTTCTGCCTATACTATTAATCAGTTTAGAACAAACTTAGACTATACCGCTCCAGACACATCTGTGGATTATGCAAATCAACCTGCAGATGCATTAGATCAATCCGGAGATTTTAAAAATGAGAAATTATATAGTAATATTAACTTAACAGAAATGTTTAGTCCGCTATTTCGTATAGATTTTGAATCTAAAAGCGCCGTAAAAGTACTTTTAGAAATGAAAAAAGATAGAATGCTTTCTCTAAGTTTTGATAATAACCTGATGACAGAAATTCAAGGTAAAGAATACATTGTAGGTCTAGGATATAGAATTAAAGATGTAAGAATGAAATCTAAACTTGCAGGACCAAACAAAACGATCATTAGTGATATCAATCTAAAAGCAGATGTTTCGTTTAGAGATAATAAAACCATAATCCGATATTTAGATTTAGAAAACAATCAAATTACATCAGGGCAATCCTTATGGAGTGGTAAGTTTACAGCAGATTATGCCTTTAGTAAAAACCTAACTGGAATTTTCTATTTTGATTATACTTTTTCAGAATATGCAATATCTACAGCATTCCCACAAACCACGATTAGATCTGGTTTAACATTAAGATATAATTTTGGTAATTAAAAGTTTAAAATTAAAGGACAATTAAATACATTTGCGAATAACAAATAATTAAAATAAAAAATGAACATTCCAGCAGAATTAAAATATACTAAAGATCACGAGTGGATCAAAATAGAAGGTGATGTAGCAACCATAGGAATTACAGATTTCGCACAAAGCGAATTAGGTGACATTGTTTATGTGGAAGTAGAAACTGTAGACGAAACACTAGAGGCAGAGGAGATTTTTGGAACTGTAGAAGCTGTGAAAACGGTTTCTGATTTATTTTTACCATTATCTGGAGAAATTACAGCCTTTAACGAAGCTTTAGAAGACGAGCCAGAAAAAGTGAATTCAGATCCTTATGGAGATGGTTGGATGATAAAAATGAAATGTTCTGATCTATCACAAGTAGAAGGTCTGTTGTCTGCTGAAGATTATAAAGCGTTAATAAGTGCTTAGAAAATATGCATTTGGAATTACCTTGTGCTATACTACTGCATTAACAATAGCTAGTCTTATTCATGTTTCTGGTTTGCCAGAGATTAATTATTCAAACACAGATAAGATATTTCATTTTATTGCTTACAGTGGTTTATCCTGGTTTTGGTTTCAAGCATTTTATAATAAATTTAAGTGGCCTTTCCATAAAGCATTGTTAGTTTCTGCAATTGTTTCTGTAATCTTTGGTATAATTATTGAAGTATTACAAGGTATACTCACCGATACTAGAGTTGCAGATAATAATGATATTTTAGCTAACACATTGGGAGTAGGCGTAACAGTTGCCGTTTTATTGCTATTTAAGAAAACAGAAGTTAAAAAATAATAAACCCTTGCTTATTTGCCAAATAAATGGTTATTTTAGCAACAAGTAAAAACATATAATCATGGAACTTAAGAAAAATCCTAAAGCAAACGTTGGTAGAAATAGTAGTCTATACTTTTTAATAGGTTTAGCGTTAATGTTATTTTTAACAAATTTTGCGATTAATTATAAAACATACGACAAGTCTGCTATAGATATAGGTCAATTAAATTTAGATGAAGAGTTAGAGGAAGAAGTGCCAATTACGGAACAAATTCAAACGCCACCACCACCACCACCACCACCTGCAGCTCCAGAAGTTATTGAAATAGTTGAGGATGAAGCGGAAGTGGAAGAAACAGTTATAGAATCTACAGAAACAAATCAAGAAGAAGAAATCGTTGAGGTAGAAGAGGTGCAAGAGATTGAAGAAGTAGAAGAAGATATCGAAGTTCCTTTTGCTGTTATTGAAAACGTTCCTGTATTTCCAGGATGTGAAGGAGAAGCAAATAACAATGCAAGAAAAAAATGTATGTCTGAAAAAATCAGCAAGTTTGTAAACAAGAAATTTAATACAGACTTAGCACAAGATTTAGGATTGAATTCTGGTAAGCACAGAATTAGTATTCAATTTAAAGTAGATAAAAACGGAAATGTTGTTGGTGTACGTGCAAGAGCACCGCATCCAAAATTAGAGCAAGAAGCTGTAAAAGTTGTAAGTCAATTACCTAAAATGAAACCAGGTATGCAACGTGGTAAAGCAGTAACTGTACCTTACGGATTCCCAATATCATTCCAAGTACAAGACTAAAAAGAAATATCTTTTTTAATTATATTAAAATCCCGCTACAAATAATGTAGCGGGATTTCTTTTTTGGTATGCTTATTGTGATTTTATCAAAATATTAACATTAAAACCTTTAATATTATGAGAAATTTTAAAAATGCTTACGACCTCAATGACCAAAAAGAGGAAATCGTAAAAAAATCACAAAAGCATGATGCAAATTTACAAAAAAATGCTACTATTTACTTTCAAATAGGTTTAATTGTGTGTTTGCTGTTTAGCTACGGACTTCTAGAAATGAAGTTTGAAACCAAACCTTTAGATCTTGGTCATACTATTCCGTTGGATCTGGAGGACGATTTCATTAACGTAAATTTTGTTGTTGAAGAACCAGTAGTTGTACAAAAGACTGTGGAGAAGTCTACACCATCTCGGTTGATTGATTCGTATACAACGGTTCCAGATGATACACCAGAAACAAAAGTTACAGATGTTATTGTAGATCCTCCAAAGTTAGATAATCCTGTAGTTGCAATTGTCGATGTGCCTAGTATAAAACTGCCAGAAGAGCCCGTAACCATTCCGGTGGATTTTGTAGAGATCGTTCCCGTTTTTCCAGGTTGCGAAAGTGCTTCCACCAATGCAGCGCGTAAAGCATGCATGTCAGAGAAAATTGCGAAGCATATTCAGAAAAAGTTTGATACTGATATTGCAGCAGATTTAGGATTAAATGGCCAACAAAAAATTAATGTAATGTTTAAAATTGATCAAAATGGAAACGTTACTAGTATACAAGCAAGAGCACTACATAAGGAACTTGAAATAGAAGCGAAAGCCGTTATTGGTAAATTACCTCAAATGACTCCAGGAAAACAACATGATAAAAATGTTTCCGTTATTTATGGAATTCCTATTACGTTTAGCGTTCAGAATTAAGAACCATATAAAATTTGAATTAAAGTCGTTAGTAAGTTCTTATTAACGACTTTTTTTAATTTATAGGATTGTAAAAAAATAGTATCTTACCGCTTTATTAAAAACAGCAAACATAACTATGAAGAAATTCCTCTTTTTACTTCTTCTTATTCCATATTTTACATTTTCACAAGAAGATTCTTTTTTCGAAAAGCCTCCGGTTTTTCCTAATTGTGAATCTGTAGAAATAGATGCGCTTCAGAATTGTTTTGATACCAATGTGTTAAATCATATTTACAATACGTTTAAAACACCAGAAATCGTTTCCGAAGAAAAGTATAGCGGAGAAGTTGTGGTGCTTTTTGAAGTGGATAAAGAAGGTGCTTTTCGTGTTATTTATGTAGATGCCATGTATGACGATTTAAAAGACGAAACTACTCGTGTTTTTGATGCGTTACCAAAAATTAAACCAGGAACTTATAATGGTAAACCAACCTATAAACAGTATTCCCTACCTATTCAAATACCTATTGTAAACCAAACGGTTCCGGCTAAAGCGGTTACAAAGGAAGTGAAAAAACTATCTATTGAAGATGCTATTAAAACCGAATACGATAGCGTCAATAAGAAATTGGTTCCATACACAAACAAAGAATATACTAGTCAGTTAAATATACCTTTTACACATAGTGGTTATGCAAAGTTTGATAGAAATATCAATCTAGTGGGGACTAATAGTCATACCGCATCGAAACCTTTTGTGTATGAAGACGTTTCCAAATATTATGATTTTAAAGCAGAAAATGAAGCCTTAAAAAAAGGAAAGGAAACCTTAGTGTCTAGAAAGTTATGGGACGAACATCTCGTGCGCTATCAAGCAGAAAACTATTGGTTTACTATAGATCCTATTTTTGATTTTGAAGTTGGTAAAGATACCGACGCTGATTTTAGTTCTACCTATAATAATACAAGAGGAATTAATATTCAAGGAGGATTGGGAGAGAAATTTAGTTTCTATGCTTCGGTTTTTGAAAGTCAGGGACGCTTTGCACAATATTACAACCAGTATGCGGAATCTATTAAAGCTTCCGATGAAGTTGCTATAATTCCGGGTAGAGGAATTGCGAAACGATTTAAAGACGATTCTTATGATTATCCGGTTGCGGAAGCATATTTATCCTATGCACCTACCGATTTTTTAAACGTGCAATTTGGTCATGGTAAAAACTTTATTGGCGATGGATATCGTTCCTTATTTTTAAGTGATGTTGCTAGTCCTTCTACATTTTTTAAGATTAATACTAAATTCTGGAAAATTAAATATACTAACACTTGGATGTGGCTAAAGGATGTTACACCAGCTGGAACAGACGAAGATGGTGCCTATCTAAGTAAATACATGGCAACGCACTTTTTAAGTTGGAATGCCACAAAGCGTTTAAATATTGGTTTTTTTGAATCTATAGTTTGGGCAAAATCACAAAACAGAGGTTTTGATGTGAATTACTTGAACCCCATTATATTTTATCGTGCTATTGAGTTTGAAACCGGACAAGACGCAGGAAATGCAATTATGGGTTTATCAGCAAAATATAAAATTAACGATAACATCAATGCGTACAGTCAGTTTGTATTAGATGAGTTCTCGTTAAGCGATATTACTGGAGGCGAAAAAAGCTGGAAAAACAAATTTGGTTACCAATTAGGTCTAAAGTATTACAATGCGTTTAAGGTAGATAACCTTCTATTACAAGCAGAATACAATAGAGTACGACCATATACCTATTCCCATAACACTACTTTTTTAAACTACGGGCATAACAATCAGTCTATGGCGCATCTTTGGGGAGCAAATTTTAGTGAATTAGTACTTATTGGGCGTTACAACTACAAACGTTGGTTTGCAAATGCTAAAATGGTTTTAGGTTCTCGCGGATTAGATTTTGATAACGCGATTAGCTACGGTAGTAATATTTATGAAAGCTATAACGATAGACCTGGTGATACAGGAATTACGGTGGCACAAGGAAACAAAACCAAAACGTTTTATACCAACCTACAGGCAGGTTACTTAATAAATCCGGCTACAAACCTGAAAATATTTGCAGATATAAGTGTGAGAGATTTTAACCCGGAAGCACAAACAACCACTACGTTTAAGAATAATACCGTATGGTTTAATTTCGGGATTAGAACCGACTTATTTAACTGGTATTTTGATTTGTAATCAAATTCCTGCGAAGGCAGGAATCTCATAGTTATGCATTTCGTTTTATTACAACTACATCCTATAAATTAGTTCGTTTTACGGTTTTACCATAACGCTTTTTGTTGTTATTCGATGAACTACACCAATTCTTGAAAAATCCCTAGGTAAATTCTTTTTTTTTTTTTTTCATATTTGAGTAATAATTATTTGGGCTTAATAAATAGACGTAATTAAAAGCTAAAATGTATTGTTAACTTTCCCTAAGAAATATAATTAATGGTAAATAAACAAAAGCATCTCGTTTTTGTTTAACAAACTATTGTTTAATATATTTAAAAATTACTAATAAAAAATGAAAAGCATTTTAAAAACAAACATTAAGATTATAGTGCTCTTTTTTGCATTAACTTTGGTTAATTGTGAGAAGGAGGATGTAGAGCAAACTAATTCCTTCACGGAATTAGGGTTTACAGTTAAAGAATATTCTTTTAAAGCAGCTAATGAAAAACTAAAATTTAAGGAAGCATATTCTAAAGTAATAAATGGAAATACGCACCCTGAAAACCAAAACAGTAAAGAGAGAAGT
>CANNAC010000016.1 GCA_947502495.1 uncultured Flavobacteriaceae bacterium
ATTGCTAATGTAGTTCCTGTTAAGGATAACTCTTGCGCATCTGTTCCTGTTCCGTCTTGTAATCCAGATAAATCTACGGTAGTAGCATTCCCTGTTATTGCTAATGTAGTTCCAGTTAAGGATAATTCTTGTGCATCTGTATTGTCTAAATACGTCGATAAATCTACGGTTCCAGCATCTCCTGTAATACTTAATACATTTGCAGTAACAGAAAGTGCTTGTGCATCTGTATTATCTAAATATGGCGTTAAATCTACAGTTCCAGCATCACCTGTAATACTTAATACATCTGCAGCAACAGAAAGTGCTTGTGCATCTAAGTCTGTATCCATCATACCTTTCCATTCGGTTCCATCCCAATAGTAGGTATTATCTAATTCTGTATCGTATACAACCATACCTTCATCTACTTCAGCTAAAACAACTCCTAATGCAGTACGTTGTGCTGTTGTTAAACGATTTAGTTGTAAACCTTTTGCTGTTCCTGTTAAGTCTAAAGATGCATTAGCGTTTGGTGTATCTGTACCAATACCAACACTTAATGGATTTGTAAAACCACCAAGCACCATGGTATTGTCAAACACTGCAGTTGCGGCGTTACCAATAGCAACCGAATTTGTTCCTTGTACGTTGGCTGCGTAACCTATAGCAATATTATTTGTTGGTAATAATACTCCTGGATCTGTAGAAGAAGCTGTATATCCAATTACAATAGCGCCATCATTTTGTGCTACCGTAGTAGAACCAATGGCAACTGCAAATTGATTATCTACATCTACGGAACGCCCAATACCTACAACATCATTTTCTTCAATATCTACACGATCTCCTATACCTACAGAGTAATCTGCTAAGGTTGACATATTACCTAAATACCCCATCATAATAGAGTAATCTCCTCTAACATCATGATCATGTCCTAAAGAAACGGAAAATTGACCATCTATAAAAGATCTATTACCAAAGCCCATAACATTATTATTACTAGCAGTAATATCATATCCAAAAAACATCGCGTTAGATCTATTTGTATTGTCAAAATCTGCTAAAGATCCCATAGCAACATTGTACTGCCCTTCTCTGTTAGAAAAACCAGTAGAGAAACCTACATATGTATTATGGTTAGCATTGGTTGTATTGTTTGTACGGTTGTTATCCCAACCTGATTGCGCACCAATAAAAGTATTATAATCGGCATATTCTGTTGCAACTCCTGCAGCAGCTCCTACAAAAGTGTTATAAATACCATCCCCAACATCAATACCTGCAGAATCTCCAAAAGCAGAATTGTGGTGTCCGTCATCCACATCACTCATAGATTCACTACCAACAGCTGTATTTCTATATCCTACATCAGACGAAATACCTACTTCATTTCCAATAAAGGTTTGTTTGTAACCCGTTGTGTTACTAAAACCTGCGTCTTCTCCAATGAAAGTATTTTCATAACCTGTGGTATTATTTGCTCCAGATTCTTCACCTACAAAAGTGTTATCATAACCAGTAGTATTGTTTTCTCCAGATTCTGCACCAACAAAAGTATTGTCTCCTCCAGTAGTTGTCAATCTTCCGGCTTCATAACCGATAAATGTATTATCGAAACCAGAAGTATTGGAGTACCCTGCATGGTAACCAATTGCAATAAGTTCACTTTGTGTAGTCATGCTACGTCCTGCAGAATACCCGTATAACGTATTTCTAGAACCTGAAGTTATATAGCTTCCTGTACTATCCCCATAAAAGGTGTTAAAATCTCCTGTTGTTATGGATACTCCTGAGCCTGTACCCATTGTTTCGTTTAATGTTTGTGCTTGTAATCCAATAATGGAAAACAAAGACACAATTAAAAAGTAATAATTTTTCATAATTAGTTAATTAGGTTTATAAAATTGATTAATAGTTTATTTTTTACTTAAAACTGCTTTTTGAATCAACATAACGTTAGCCGATTTTGCCTCATCAATTTTGAGTTTTTTACTTCTTTTATTATTTATTTTTTCAGATAAATAAATGGTTAATCTCACTTTACCACTATTAGTAAACTCCAAACCAGTAAAGAGAATATTATTATTAATTTCGAAAGTACTATATAAAGTGTTATCTATTAATGTTGCAGTAAACTCAAGACCTTGAGAATCTTTTATAGCATAAAAACCATTTTTTTGATCTATGGTATATAGTCTATAATCGACCACTTCCTTTAGTTTTCCTTTTAGGTAAGCTATAGAATAATAGAACTCCCCTTCTACGTCTGTTTCTGTAATAGAAAATTCTGTTGGTACATTATTAATTACCCCTGTATTATTAGAAACTCTAAGGTTTCCGGCGTAGTTACCCAGAAAATCATAAGGAAATGAAACTGGTGTAGAAAATTCTTCATCTATTCTATTTTCCCTTTTTTGAGAAAAAGCGGAAATGCTGAAAATTAAAAAAAGGAATAAAAGTTTATTATTCATATAATCTGTTATCTTAAACATTCGCAATACTTATTTAGTATATCTAAGTAGAAGTATAAGTGCAATATTTATAACTTTGTTATATTTTTAAAGACTTATTTAGATTAATTAAAGTAAACACCTTTTACAACCTTTAGACAAAAATAAATTAATAGCATGTCAAATATAATAAAAAAGGTTTAATATTAGTTATAATAAAAAAAGCTTCGATAAAATGCATTGTTTAATAAAAAGAACAAATAAGGTGTGAATTTCAAATAAATAAACATCAATCCTATATTATAATTTATCCTTTTATTTTTTTTAAAATTTTAAATACCAACCAAAATGTTATTAAGAATATTACTCTTTTTATTTTTAGTTCATAGCAATCCTTTTTTTGCTCAAAACACGAATAAAGGTTATACTTCTAATGAAACAAAGAATTTTAACGACTTTCAATCGCTAACTTTTAACGGGATTTGGAGTTGGTTTTCAGACCCAAGAGCTGTCTATTTTAAAGGAAAACACGAAAGAACCTATGTTGG
The DNA here is from genome assembly GCA_947502495.1 of uncultured Flavobacteriaceae bacterium. Lineage (GTDB taxonomy): Bacteria > Bacteroidota > Bacteroidia > Flavobacteriales > Flavobacteriaceae > Oceanihabitans. Next base: position 2,984 of record CANNAC010000016.1, read on the forward strand.
TTGGGTAGATAATTACGGAGATATTCATATTGCTTTTTACGACCATCTCACCAAACAAATTAAGTCTAATGTTATTTTTGATAATTTAGAAATAGACGACCATAACAATCCATCTATATTAATAGATCAAAATGGATATTTAATGGTTTTCTTTAACTCCCATTTACAAAACGAAAAACCGTTGTATATGGTAAAGGCAAAATCACCAGAAAACATAGAAAATTGGGAGCCTATAAAAAAGTTATATTTAAATGACACACAACGTTATCAAAATGCAAAAAGCTTAAACCATACATACACCAACCCAATTCAATTAAGTGCAGAAAAGGATAAAATATTTCTTTTTTGGAGAGGTGTCAATATGAAACCTTCCTATGCTACTTCTATAGATAATGGCGAAACATGGAGTTCAGGAAAAATTCTTTTTATGCCTAAAGAACACCTTTCCGTTAAAGTCCCATACACAAAAGTATATTCCGATGGTGTGTCTAAAATTCATTTTTGTTTTACGGATGGACATCCAACCAAAGAAAAATCAAATGCAATATACTATATGTATTATGAAGCCGGAGCTTTTTTTAAAGCAGATGGAACCAAAATAAAAACGATAGAAGAATTACCTATGGAGCAACAAGAACTGGATGTTATTTCTAAGCAAGATTTGGAAAACACGAAAGTTTGGAATTGGGATATTGCTCAGAATAAAAATGGAGATCCCATAATTGTTTATGCGAAATTTCCGGATAACGAAAATCATATTTACTGTTATGCCGCATGGAAAAAAGGAAAATGGTATAACTACGATTTAATAAATTCGGGGAATAGCTTTCTTGACATTCCGGAAGGAGACACAGCATCTGAGCCCAATTATTCTGGAGGTATGACTATAGACCACGAGTCTCCTAACACCTTATATTTATCTGTAAAACGGAAAAACTTTTTTGAAATTGAAAAATGGCAAACAGCAGACGATGGAAAGACTTGGGATGTGAAACCAATAACGAGCAATTCATCTAAAAACAACGTTAGACCTTTTGCCATTCGAAATGCAAAAGAAGGTCAGACTCCACAATTGCTATGGGTTCAAAATACAAGATACATTAATTATTCTTTATATTCTGTTGATCAAAATAGCGCACTTCCTTTTAAAGACAGATATCAATCTGCTATAAAAATGGATATTAAATATCCGGAAACAAATACTAAAGTTACTAAAGAAGGAATACTGCAAACCATGCGTGAATTTTTAAATTGGCAACTAGAAAACCCTTCCGAAAACATAACAAAAACAGATTATAAATATGGGATGTTTTTAGAAGGTATAAAAGCATTTTATGGCATCTCCAAGGAAAACCGATATAAAAATGAATTACTTAACATTCTTCAATATGAAGAGGAAATCGAGCAAGAAACGCTTTCGTTAGAAAATCTAATTTGGAGTTTTAACTTAGGAGATGATCGAACAATTTTAAATAGACTCAACGAAATAAATACCGCAGAAATAAAAAAAATAGAGGATGATATTAAAACAGCAACGCTATCTAAGTTATTAACTTTAATTCATGAGGATGACAATATAGGAAAGAAAAATCTGGAACAGCTATATTTAAAAAATGTTGCTCATTTAATAAAAACAGAAAAAATCGATACTAATTTCAGTGAGATATTTTCCCATACACTTTCTATCTATACCATTGCTAAAGGTATTAATGAAGGCATTATACCAATAGACCAAAAGCATAATACAATAGCCTCTTGGGTACTAATAAATAAATACATACTAGAAAAAAAATACAACAACGCAGATTGGAATATTGGTATTACTGGAGCCTTGCTATTAGCTAGTAATGAAATCTATAATTTATTAGATTAAATTATAGTTCAAATTTATATTTCTGCTATCTTGCCACAACTTTAATTAATTATTGCTAATAACATGATAAAATTTGAAAGAATTGTAAGCTTAATTCTTTTTATACTCGTATTTATTGTTTACGTAATTTCTGCTCCAAGAACCATTTCCTTTTGGGATAGTCCTGAATTTATTACAAGTAGCTATAATTTACAGGCAACACATCCGCCTGGTTCTCCTTTTTACACCTTGCTTTGTAGCATTATTTTACAATTTTTTCCGGCCACAAAAGCTGCATTTATTTCGAATTTAATTTCTGGTTTTTTCGGAGCATTAACCGTAACATTTCTCTTTAAAATAACCTATTTTATAACAACTAAAATACAATCTAATTTATCTGCTTTCGAAACCAAATACTTACCCTTTTTCACAGGTATTGTAGCTGCTCTAACTTTAGCTTTTTCCAATAGTTTTTGGATTGCTGCTACCGAGGCCGAAGTGTACACCCTTTCCTTTGCATTAATGACCGTCATGATTTACATCATGCTAAAATGGGAGAACGCTTCCCATAAAAAAACAGAGGTAAAACTTATTTTATTATTTGCGCTAATTTTAGGAATAGCAAGTAGTGTTCACTTAATAACCATTTCTATTGTTATCCCATTATCACTCTTATATACCAATAAAAAATACGGTTTAAGCATTAAAAATATACTGCTTTCTTTAACTATAGGATGTGTGCTATTTTTGAGCATTTACTTACTTCCTATTCAAGGTATTATAAAAATAAGTAACGCTTTAGATGTTTGGTTAGTAAACACTTTTAATGCTACTGTAAATACAGGCGTAATCATTACAATTTTATTATTAGTACTATTCTTTTCCTTTACATTATGGTATACGTATAAAAAACAAAAAGACACTTTACACTATAGTATTTTAGCTTTACTATTCTTTCTAATCGGTTTTAGTTCTTATATAATGCCATTTCAAAGAGCTAGTGCAAATACACTAATTGCGAATGGCGTTAGCACCAGTAACAGGATGTTGCAGTATATTAAAGGAGATCAATTTGGCATTGGAGAAATCCCCCTTTTAAAAGGCTATACCTATAATGCGCCTTTAGATCAAAAAAATCCTTTCACAGACGGGAAACCGACTTTAACTTTCGATACCAACAAAAAAAAGTATATCACTGTAGACAATGGCGAATACAACTATGTAAACTATGATAAAGAGTTTTCCATGTTCTTTCCTCGATTATTTAAAGCTAAAGACGAAAGTAAATATAAATTATGGACAACCATTAAAGGAGAACCTATAGATTACATCGTAGATGAAAAAGTAGTAAAAATACAGAAACCTACGTATTCAGAAAATTTTAGCTTTTTTCTAAATTATCAAGTCTCTTGGGTAAACCTACGTTACTTATTTTGGAATTTTATTGGAAAACAAAATAACAATCATGGCTTAGGCTTTGTTGCAGATGGTAATTGGGTAAGTGGCATAAATAGTATCGACAAAAAAAGAGTTGGGGATTATGCCATTACGCCAGAACGTTTTAGAAAGGATAAAAGTAGAAATACCTATTATTTTATTCCTTTTATTTTAGGGCTCTTCGGATTACTAGCATTGCTTAAACATAAGCATTACCTGCTAACAACCGTTTGTCTCTTTTTAGCCTTTGGTTTAGGTATTACCCTATACATTAATCCTATTCCTTCTAGTATTTTAGTTAGGGAACGCGATTATATCTTTATTGGCTCCTTTGTTATTTTTTCACTCTGGGTTGGCCTATCCATTATTTTCATCTACAAGGCGCTTTCATATATCGTATCTAGCAAAACAAAACTAATTGCTATTTCTATTATTGTTTTTATTGGTTCCCCACTACAATTATTAGCAAAAGGATGGAATGATCATCAGCGTAGTTATGATACTTTTGCCTACGATTTTGCAAAAGCGTATCTAGATTCCTGTCCAGAACAAGCCATACTTATTACTAACGGTGACAATATGACTTTTCCTATATGGTATTTACAGGAAGTAGAAAAGTATAGAACGGATGTTAGGGTGCTAAATTTTGATCAAATGAATTTAGATACGCACATCGAAAAACTGAAGCATAAAATAAACACTTCCAATCCGATTGCAATTAGTTTAGAAAAAGATTTTTATAGCCATGGTGTTGATAAATTAATTCCGCTTCAGGAAGAGACTACTAAAGCTGCCATATTACCTGTTTTATTTGAATTTCTTAAAGATAGTACCACAAGAATCAATTGGAATGGAAAACTAAAACATTATATACCATCTACAAAGTTTTTGATACCAATAGATACCTTAAAAATAAAAAACAAAGCACTGCAAGCAGAAGCATTAAATGCCCAATATACCAGTAAAATAGAATGGGAATATGCTAAAGATTTCTACGGATTAAACGACATTGTTTTATTAAATATAATTAATAATAACATTCATAATAGATCTATATGCTTTACTATTAACGGAAAAACCGGGCATTACTTAGGTTTACAAGATTACTTTATTCAAAACGGACTAGTCGAAGAGTTGGCTCCTATTCAAAGAAAAGATCCCTTGGTCAATCGAAAAATTGTAAACACGAAAAGGATGTATCCTTATTTAATGGAAAATGTACAGTTTAAAGGGTTAAATGATGAGACCAAATTTATCCCCTATGAGAATCGAGCATATGCTCAAGATATTTTAAGACGTAACTATTATTTCTTAGCACAAGCTTTATTAGAGGAAGGAAAAACAAAGCAAGCAATAGATATATTAGATAAATCCTTTTCTGTTTTCCCAAATAAAACCATTGCTTATAAGCAATACGCCTATGCGTTAGGTAAATTGTATTTTAGAGCAGGACTACCCAAAAAAGGATCTGAAATATGTGTTTCGGCTATAAATAATCTATGGGAAGAACTAGCATGGACAACTTCTTTTAATCCGCCAAATGCTATTATTAATGTAAAACATGCCGAACAACTAAAAATCATGTTTTTACAAATGTTACAACAGTTTCCCGGAGATAAAAAAACTTTAGAGATTTACAAACAACGTTTTAAAACGTTTGAAGCCGATTACATAAAATGGCAACAAACAAACTGGCCTTACTAATATATTACATCTATGCTTTCCTTTTCAACAGAAATTACTTCTTCACAAATAATATCCGATAATCCATTATTTCAACGCACACTAAAAGCCTATCATTTAATCTCTAAAGAAATCCATGGGGATGTTTTAGAAATAGGCTGTGGTGAAGGTTATGGTATAGATTTAATAATACAAAAATCAAAGTCATTAACGGTGATAGATAAATCTAAACATGTTTTAGATAAAATAAAAAAAAGACATAATAAAATAAAGGTTCTACATCAAAACATTCCACCTTTAAGTCATTTAAAAGACAACAGTTTTGATTTTGTTATTTCGTTTCAGGTTATAGAACACATAAAAGATTCTAATCTTTTTCTAAAAGAAATATATCGCGTTTTAAAACCTAATGGCAAAGCATATATCACTACACCAAACTCCAAAAAAACAATCGCTAGAAATCCTTGGCATTATAAGGAATACAACTATACAGAGATTAATGATTTATTCCAAAATCACTTTTCAAACTTTCGTGTTAATGGTATTGAAGGCAATAAAAAAACAGATGCTTATTATTTAAAAAACAAACAAGCTGTACAACGATTTTTGCGTCTAGACATCTTCAAAATACAACATAAAACACCTGCTTTACTGCTCAAGATTCCTTATGAAATAGCAAATAGATTAAATAGAAATAAGCTATTAAAAAAAAATGAACAATTAGTAAATAGCATACAGCTTGAAGACTATTCGCTTCAAGAATATTCTAAAAACACGTTAGATTTTTTCTGTATATTAAAAAAATAAAAGGAGTTTATGCAAGACGAAAAAATAGATATCGTTACCAAAATAGGAAAACCAACAGGCCAAAGTGCACCAAAATCAGAAATACACCAAAAAGGTCATTACCACAATACCGCGCACATTTGGTTTTACACAAAAGAAGGCGAAGTATTATTAGCACAACGCGCTGCTTCCAAAGCTATTTGCCCATTACTTTGGGATGTTTCGGTTGCTGGACATATCGATGCTGGAGAAACCATAAAACAAGGTGCTATTAGAGAAGTAAAAGAAGAAATCGGACTTACCATTTCTGAAAACGATCTAGAAAAAATTGGCGTTTTTGAATGCTTTCAATCCTATCCTAACGGGATTATAGATAACGAATTTCATCATACTTTTATAGCCGAATTACAAGTAGATTTCTCCACTTTAGTCTTTCAGGAAGAAGAAGTCCAAGCGATTAAACTAGTAAGCCTTTCCGAATTTAAAATTCTTTTAGAGAATAGCAAAACGAATGGCCATTTTGTAGCAAGTAATAGAGAATATTACCATAAAATTATACGTGTAATTTTAGAAAGAATATCTTAATTTAGCACAATGCATTTACTTCTACTAGCAATAGCTCCAGTTTTTTTAATCATCTTATATATTTATTACAAAGATAAATATGACAAAGAACCCAAACGTTTATTGTTCTACAGCTTCTTACTTGGTGCCATTGTAAGCATCATCGTTACAACGATACTGTATATCATTTCAGATTATACAATTCCTATAGAAATAGCAGGAAATACAAGTGTTTGGCAACTTTTTGTAAAAGCATTTTTTATCGTTGCTTTAATTGAAGAATTTAGTAAATATATTATTGTTCGCTACTTTGCGCAAACAAACAAAGCCTTTAATGAACAGTTTGATGGCATTGTGTATGCGGTAATGGTTTCTATGGGTTTTGCAGCCACAGAAAACATCATGTATGTATTACAAGGCGGTATAGAAACTGCCCTTTTAAGAGCTTTTACGGCCGTTCCTGCACATGCAACTTTCGCCGTATTGATGGGCTTCTTTATGGGAAAAGCAAAGTTTTCACAAAACAGAAGACGACTCAATTTATTAGGTTTGGTGCTAGCTATTCTTTTTCATGGCACCTATGATTTCTTTTTGTTTTTAGAATTTATTCCGGGTATCTGGATTGGTGCTTTCATTTCCCTATTCATTGGATTAATACTTTCTAGAAAAGCAATACGAAGACACTCAAATAATTCTAGATTTAAAGATTCGTTTACTTTATAAATTGGAATGTTTCTGTATTTCCATTACTATGAAATCGGATAAAACAAACACCTTTTGCAAACCGACTAACATCGATAGTATTAGTATAAGCCAAAGTAGATTTCTGTATTACTTGTCCGGAAAGTGAAAATATTTCAGAAATAACATTTCCTTCTTTTTTAGCTACCGATACGTTTAAAAAATCGGTAACCGGATTGGGATAAATCGTAATAGAAGTAACCTTCTCTTCCATAACTCCTCATGTATATGAATTTAATTGTGCCGCATGACCTATAACAAATTAGCAAAAATTTAAATATTACGCTAAAAGGTTTTCTTTATTATACATATATTTACTAGCATTTAAATTGAACACCATGAATACATCCTATAAAGTAAAAGTCAATAATACAACCGAAATTGATATTACCAAAGATGCTGCTTTAGCATTAGATACTATAGAAATAGCGCCATCCCAATTTCATATTCTTCAGAATAACCATTCTTTTAAAGCGGAAATTACCGAAGGAAACTTTGAGAAAAGAGCATACCAAGTAAAAGTAAACAACAACACCTATAACATAAACATTTTAAACGATTTAGATGTTTTAATAAAGCAAATGGGATTTGAAATCGGTGCCACCAAAATGGTGAACGATATAAAAGCTCCAATGCCGGGATTAATCCTAGATATCATTGCAAAAGTCGGACAAGAAGTAAAAGAAGACGATGCGCTTTTAATATTAGAAGCCATGAAAATGGAGAACGTTTTAACTTCACCTAGAGATGGAGTTATAAAGTCTATTTCTGTTACAAAAGGTGATGCTGTAGATAAAAACCAATTACTAATTAAATTCGAATAATTCGAAAGTAGTTCGCGTGTTTTGTGATACGTAAATCCTATGGAGAACTTCCTACTAAGTTTTAAAAAATTTGTAGGTACAAAAATAAGATTTCCGTTTTCACGGAAATGAAAATTAAATTTATCGATGAAAAAATTACTAATAGCAAACAGAGGAGAAATTGCAATTCGTGTTATGAAAACTGCAAAAAAAATGGGAATTAAAACCGTTGCAGTGTACTCTACTGCAGATAGAAATGCGCCACATGTAAGGTTTGCAGACGAAGCCGTTTTAATTGGAGAAGCACCATCCAACAAATCGTATTTATTAGGAGATAAAATAATAGAAGTTGCAAAAAACTTGCAGGTAGATGCGATTCATCCTGGCTATGGTTTCTTATCGGAAAACGCAGATTTTGCCGAAGCTTGTGAAGAAAACAACATCCTATTTATTGGTCCGAAATCTAAAGCCATTAAAATCATGGGATCAAAACTAGCAGCAAAAGAAGCCGTTAAAGCCTATAATATTCCTATGGTTCCTGGAACAGACGAAGCGATAACCGATATACCAGAAGCGAAAAAATTAGCAAAACAAATTGGCTTTCCTATTTTAATAAAAGCATCTGCTGGTGGAGGTGGAAAAGGAATGCGTGTTGTAGAAAAAGAAGCCGATTTCACATCACAAATGGATCGTGCTATTAGCGAAGCAGTAAATGCGTTTGGCGATGGTTCGGTTTTTATCGAAAAATATGTGACTTCACCACGACATATAGAAATTCAAATCATGGCAGACACCCATGGTAATGTGGTACATTTATTCGAGCGCGAATGCAGTGTACAACGTCGTCACCAAAAAGTAGTAGAAGAAGCACCTTCTGCAGTTTTAACTCCAGAAATGCGCGAAAAAATGGGCGAAGCGGCTATAAAAGTAGCCAAGTCTTGTGATTATGTTGGCGCTGGAACTGTGGAGTTTTTATTAGATGATGACCTTAATTTCTATTTCTTAGAAATGAATACCCGTTTACAAGTAGAACATCCTGTAACCGAATTAATTACCAACACCGATTTAGTAGAACTGCAAATTCGTGTAGCAAGAGGCGAAACGCTTCCTATACAACAAGAAGATTTAAAAATTCATGGGCATGCCCTAGAATTACGTGTGTATGCCGAAGATCCTTTAAACGATTTCTTACCAAGTGTTGGAAATCTAGAAGTTTATAAATTACCTGTTGGCGAAAATATTAGAGTCGATAATGGTTTTGAACAAGGTATGGATATTCCTATTTATTACGATCCCATGCTTGCAAAATTGATTACCTACGGAAAAACAAGAGAAGAAGCCATCGAGCTTATGATAAAGGCAATACACGATTATCAAGTAGAAGGTATTCAAACGACCTTGCCTTTCGGAACTTTTGTTTGCGAACATGAAGCGTTCCGTTCGGGGAACTTTGACACGCATTTTGTAAAGAAATATTATTCCGCGGAAGCGTTAAAAAGCAAGCAGGAAGAAGAAGCAAAAATTGCAGCCTTAATCGCTGTAAAACAATATATAGAAGATCAAAAAAAATTAAGATTACCTTTAAAATAGTTAGCAGTTTTCAGTCGCAGTATCTAGTAAACTCCAATGTTTATCAAAACGACTAAACCGCAATGAAATAAATAGATTCTGCATCGTAGCGCAGAATGACAAAATTGAAAATAATATGGAATCCAAAATAAAAAACCTTAACGAAAAACTTGCTAAAGCCTTTTTAGGTGGCGGACAAGCACGAATAGACAAGCAACACGAAAAGAAAAAACTAACCGCCAGAGAACGCGTTATGTATTTGCTAGACGAAGGTTCTTTTGAAGAAATTGGCGCTTTGGTAACGCATAGAACCAAAGACTTTGACATGGAAAAGCAACAGTTTTATGGTGATGGTGTGGTTACTGGTTATGGTACCGTAAATGGTCGACTTATCTATGTATTTGCACAAGATTTCACTGTTTTTGGCGGTTCTTTATCGGAAACACATGCAGAGAAAATTTGTAAGGTTATGGATTTAGCACTTAAAGTTGGTGCGCCTTTAATTGGCTTAAACGATTCTGGTGGCGCACGTATTCAAGAAGGCGTTCGCTCTCTTGGTGGTTATGCCGACATTTTTTATAAAAACGTACAATCGTCCGGAGTTATTCCTCAGATATCTGCAATCATGGGACCTTGTGCTGGAGGCGCAGTATATTCTCCTGCAATGACCGATTTTACCATTATGGTAGAAGATACTAGTTACATGTTTGTAACGGGTCCGAATGTTGTAAAAACAGTAACCAATGAAGAAGTTACCAGCGAAGAACTTGGAGGAGCAAGTACACATTCTACCAAATCTGGAGTAGCACATAAAACATCTTCTAATGACGTGGAATGTTTAGAAGATATCAAAAAACTATTAAGCTATTTACCACAAAATAATACCGAAACTCCTGCCCTACTTCCTTTTGAATTAAAGAATGAAGTACGAGAAAGTTTATCGACTATTATTCCTAGCAATGCGAACAAACCGTATGACATGCATGCTGTTATTTCGGGAATCATTGACGAAGATTCTTTTTATGAAATCCATAAAGATTATGCCGAAAATATTCTAGTTGGTTTTGCACGCTTAGGCGGAAGAAGTATTGGTATTGTGGCTAATCAGCCTATGTTTTTAGCTGGAGTTTTAGATGTAAATAGTTCTAAAAAAGCGGCTCGTTTTGTCCGTTTTTGCGATGCTTTTAATATTCCGTTACTTACATTAGAAGACGTACCAGGTTTTTTACCAGGAACCGATCAAGAATGGAATGGTATTATTGTGCATGGTGCAAAACTTTTATATGCTTTTAGTGAAGCTACCGTTCCAAGAATTACGGTAATTACTAGAAAAGCATATGGTGGTGCTTATGATGTAATGAATTCTAAACACATAGGATCGGATATGAATTTTGCTTGGCCAAGTGCAGAAATTGCTGTTATGGGCGCAAAAGGTGCTGCCGAAATTATCTTTAAAAAGGAAATTAATGCCGCGGAAGATAAAGACGCGAAATGGAAAGAAAAAGAAGCAGAATATGCCGAACTTTTTGCGAATCCGTATAGCGCAGCAGAACGCGGTTTTATAGATGAAGTGATTCTACCTAAAGATACTAGACGCAAGCTAATTAAAGCCTTTGCAATGCTCGAGAACAAAGAGGTGGCACGACCAAAACGTAAGCATGGTAATATTCCTTTATAAAATAGATTAGATTCATAACCTTTCATTCATGGACTACGCTCCTACTATTAGTAGTATAATCTCGCCAGAATATCTTTCCGAATTTGTGAAAGTTCATTATAATCTGGACGATTCCACAACGTGTAGCGTTTTAAAAACGGGTGTGAATCATACCTATTTAATTTCCGCTACAGGCAAAAAGTATGTGTTACGCGTTTATTTTTTAGATTGGAGAACGCCAAACGAAATTGAAGCAGAATTAAAATTATTAGACTATTTAAAGGCCAATGCAATTTCTGTTTCCTTTCCTATAAAAGATAAAAACGACCAATATATTCAAAGGATACCAGCTTCTGAAGGGAAACGTTATGCGGTTTTGTTTTCGTATGCGGAAGGAGAATCAATACGAAATCCTTCCAAAGAAATTTGCTTTCAACTTGGTGAAACTATGGCTAAATTTCATCAGCTCACAGTAAACCATTCGATTAACAGAATAGATTATAATTCTAAAACACTTGTACATGAAGCCTATGAAGCTGCAACCAATTTCTTCCAAGAAGATTCTGAAGAAATGCAGTATTATAAACGCGCAAAGACTAGAATTACTTCAGAATTTGAGAATGCCGATACCAGCAAATTAAGAAGCGGAACTATTCATTTAGACTTCTGGTATGAAAATATGAAGATTAAAAACGCATCAGAAATTACATTATTCGATTTTGATAATTGTGGTAATGGATGGCAGTTTTTAGATATTTCCTATAGTTTGATGATTCTTTTTAGAAACGAACCCGATAAAGAATCTTTTAAAGAAAAGCAAAGCAGTTTTTATGAAGGTTATGCGTCTATCACGCCGCTTTCAAAAGAAGAAAAAAGATTGATTCCTTTTGGTAGTTTGGCTATTTGGTTACATTATAATGGGATTCATATAAAACGTTTCAATGATTTTTCGAACCCATTTTTAAGTGAAGATTTTTTAAAATATTGGATCCATACGGTACAACAATGGATGGCGTTTCATGCTATAGAAATCTAAAAATATCGAACGCTAAACAGGCTATAATTTAAAAATGGTAAGACCAAAAATTTAGCGTTAGACGACTTCTTTATTCTTCCTTTTAAAATATTAACATATTCTAGAGATCCTAATGCGCGTAAAGTATCGTATTTACTATATAATAGAAATATGAACTTAGTATAAACTTTAACACTTTAGTAGTGAGCGAATTAAATATCTTTGACTATATTCTTAAATCGTATAAAAAATAAAATGAAAACAAAATTGTTTATTGTGTTATTTCTAGGTCTTAACCTATTCATTAATGGACAAAACGGATTACCTATTCAAGTAGATAATTCCAAAATAGTGCCGTTAACTTCTCTTAAAAATACGTCTTTACAAGACAATTTAGAAATGCAGCTAAATGCAAATCCCAGTTGGAAGAAATTAATTTCGCAAAATAAAATGTCTGTTGGTATTGTGGATTTAAGCAATCCGGACCACGTGAGATATGCAAGTGTAAATGGAGAATATATGATGTATGCAGCAAGTTTGCCTAAGATTGCTGTTTTATTATCTGCCATGGATGCTATTGATAAAGGCGAACTAAAAGAGACTGCTGAAGTTAAAACAGATATGCGTTTAATGATTAGCAAATCGAATAATGCAGCATCTACAAGAATGATCGATCGATTAGGTTATGAGAAAATCGAATCGGTAATGACAGATCCTAAATACATGTTTTATGACGAAGATTGCGGTGGTGGTTTATGGGTTGGAAAACGCTATGGCGGCGGTGGAGACACAAATAGAGAACCATTAAAAAACTTAAGTCATGCAGCTACTGTTGATCAAGTTTGTCGTTATTACTACTTATTAGCGCACGGAAAACTGGTAAATAACAAACGTTCTAAGCAAATGCTTGCTATCATGGGCAATCCAGATTTACATCATAAATTTGTAAATTCTATTGAAAAAATCGCACCACAAGCACAATTATTTAGAAAATCTGGCTCTTGGCAAACCTATCATTCAGATTCTATTTTAGTTTGGGGAAATGCCCCAGACAGACGCTATATTCTAGTAGCATTAATAGATGATGCGAATGGCGAACAAATTATAAGAAGTCTAGTAAACCCAATTGAGAAAGCATTAAAGAAACACGAAAGAACAAAGTTCGCTTCCAACTAGAAGTTTCTTATTCTTACATATTATAGTTAATATCTATTCCATTATTTTCCTTAACGGACTAATAACTAGAATAAATATTAACTATTTTTGTTTGGTATAAATCTCATACAATAAAACACCTTGATGTCCATAATTCATATTCTGAAACGAAATATTTTAAAGGTTTTTGATTTAAGGGAAGAAGAGTTAAACAAGACACTTCTCCTTCAGTTTAATATTTTCATATTAATCACTACATTATTAATAATCAAGCCTACTATTAATTCGCTTTTCTTATCTGAATTAACTTCAGATGCATTACCATTAGGCTATGTTTTTACTGCTATCATGGCCATAATAGGTTCTTATTTTTATGATAAGGCATTAGAGAAATATGCCTTAAATATTATTATTGACAGAACATTAATAGGTTCTATTATATCATTAATAATATTTGGTGTTGGTTTAAACTTGAACATAATTACTGGATTTTTATTATATATACCATACATTTGGGTTGCCATTTTCGGGTTACTAACTGCTTCCCAATTTTGGATTTTAGCCAACCTCGTTTATAATTTTAGAGAAGCAAAACGCGTGTTTGGTTTTATTGGAGCTGGAGCAATAGCTGGTGGTATATTTGGAGGCTACTTAACCTCTTTACTTACTAATTTTATAAATACCGAAGATTTACTTTTTGTTGCTGCTTTATTATTAATCATATGTATTGTAATCACCAGATTTATTTGGAAAACAGAAGTTATTGAACTAACTCCTTTTCAAGTATCTTTTAGAAGTAATCCAAAAGGAGATTCCCCTTTCAAACTAATAAAGCAATCCAAGCTTTTAAGTTTAATAGCCTTAGTTATTGGTATTAGTGTTTTAGTGGCAAAATTAGTAGACTATCAATATAGTGATTATGCTTCTCGTTTAATTGATGACCAAGATGCACTTACGTCCTTTTTCGGATTTTGGTTATCTACTTTAAGTGTTATTTCCTTAATTATTCAATTATTCTTAACGAAACGTATTGTAGGAACTTTTGGTGTCGGAAAATCACTACTATGGTTGCCTTCGGGAATCTTAATTGGTTCCATCCTATTACTTATAATTCCACAATTATGGGTGATTGTATTTATTAAAATTGTAGATGGTAGTTTAAAACAATCTATTAATAAAGCATCTACCGAATTGTTATCTATACCCATCCCTATAGACATTAAAAAGAAAACAAAAACCTTTACAGATGTTGTTGTAGATAGCATTGCTACCGGAATTGCTGGTTTTATTTTAATTTTCTTTATTAACGGATTAGATATCTCTTCTACCTATATCAGTATCATTATTATTGTTTTAATACTTGTTTGGCTCACGTTTATTTATTATTTAAGAAAAGAATATATAACTGCTTTTAAAGATTTGCTAGAAATATCTGGGCATAAAAAAGATAAACATGTCAAGGAAGAAATTAAAGTCACATCCATTATCGATTCGGTAAAAAGAGTATTTCATACGGGAACCGAAAATCAGATTATTAATATGCTTACCAAAACGTTGGAAGAAAAAGATGAACGTTTTTTTAAAGGCATAAAAAATCTATTGCATCATCCTTCTTCTCGAGTAAAAGCTTTAGCTCTTGAAAACTTATACTTTCTAAAAACCGAAAACTTGTCCTTACAAATTGAAAACATGGTACAAGACAAAGACCAACATGTTACTACTTCGGCTTTTCGATATTTATTAAAAAACTATCAGCAAAATACCATCGTTTTATTTGAAAAATATATCAATAGCGAAGATAATACGATTAGCAACGCAGCACTATTAGGTTTATCCTTAGAGTTAAGAAATAATCAATTACTGCAAAACAAATTCAATTTAGAGCAAAAAATAGAAGATGCACTTACTAAATATTTAGAATTACAAAATGAAGAATTTAAAAACAATACCATAAAAGCTATTTTAGAAAGTATAGGTAATGCCAAATTAACCACATATTATAATGTGATTAAAACCCAATTGCTTTCCAAAGATATTGAGATTGTAAAAACAGCCATACGTAGTGCTTCCAAAACCTTAGATTCTGATTTTTTAGATTTAATAATTGCACATTTATCGGTAAAAGAAACGAGATATATTGCCGTAGATGCTTTATATGCTTATAACGAACCCGTTATTGCTATTCTATATCATAAAATAATAACAGAAACTATTGACTTTGAAGATGCAGCCTTTGCTATATTAGTTATTGAAAAATTTAAATCTCAGAAAGCAATCCATACTTTAATTCTGCTAACCAATGACACCGAACATACTGTAAAGGTGGAAGCTATTGAAGCATTAAAACGTTTAAAATGGAAATATCCGCACTTAAAAATTAAAGATCGGTTTATAGTAGACAAAATTTTAGACGAATGTCAATTATATCAAAATACCTTAGCCGTAATACACACACAAATTGTACTTCAGTATAAAAAGAAAGCGGCAGTAATAGAGTCTAAAGAGGAGAATGAAGCTAGAAACGGATTAATCCAAGTATTAGAACAACGTTTAGATAGACAACTGCAACGTATTTTTAGGTTTTTAGGAATTAAATATCCACCTAACGATGTAGATCCTATTTTAAAGACCATTATAAATGGTAAGGAAGAACAGCGTATTCATGCCATTGAATTTTTGGATAACATATTAAATAGCCAACTTAAAAAAGAGTTGATTCCTTTAGCGGAATCCATTTTACTAGATTCTAATTCGGAAGAAAAAATTAAGAAATTAAATCTTAAGGTTTTAAGCGAATTAGAATGTTATCATGAATTATTAAAACGGAAAGATGTGAAATTAAAATTTGCAGTATTGTATCTTATTGAAAAATCTAATACTGCAAATTACAAATCCCTTTTAGAAATGATTTTAATTAATGAAACCAATAAAAAAATTAGAGCAAATACGGAAGCTCTTTTACGAACTATTTCTTAATTAACTTATCAATATTTGCTGCTAAATACATATGGTCTGAAGCGGAGTTTTTTCGTAATACGTTGGTCATTAAAACTACTAGATAATTTGTGCCATCTGGATGTTCTACAATGGCAACGGAGTTCATAAAATTCTGAACATTCCCCATATATTTTCCACATTCTTGCCCGTTAGTTCTATCACATTTATATAAACTACCCGATTTAAAATACACTGCAGCTTCTTTTAAAGCTGGAGCTTGTGCATACCGAATTCGTCTGTCTGTCATGTACATCAATCGCTTCATTTCTAAACTAGATTGTGCATCTACAACATTCCCTTGTTCCAATTGCACTAAAAACTTCATCACCCCAAGCGGCGTTCCAATACTTCCACCTTTATCACCAACATAGGTATTTGCTCCTCTTGTAAAAAAGCTTCCTAAGCGCCATTCATCTGCAGTGATTCCTAAGGTACGTAATGGTAAATTCACCACATCATTACCGATATCTGTAAGCACTTTTTTTTCTGTCGTTTTAAAATACGTTAAGGCTTCTGCTTCGGTTAATTCTGGATATTTCTCACCAAATGCTTGCATTAATAATACTTCACGCCAAACAATACTTGCAGCGCCATTATTACTAACAGAAACCATATGATCTGCCCATTCAAATAGTGAAAATTCATCACTTGCTATCACTTGACGTTTTACTAATTTCTTATTTTCTATATTATAAATAGGAATGGTATGTTCATCGGTTAAACCCCAAACTCCAGCTTTGACCATTTTGGTTTTTAAGAGTGCAATACGTTTATCAAAGTCCTCTGGATATATTTTTGCTAGCTGATCAAATAAACCAACTAAAACGGCCAATTTACCAACGCTTCCTGGTTGATACCCTGAAGTTTCATTTCGATGTGCATATTTAATATCGTTTAAATTGGTGATGTCTAAAACCGTTAACGAATAGCTTTTATCTAAACCTCTAAACAAATCGCTAATCTCTTTCTGAAAAGTTGGACTTTCCTTAAAAAAACAATGTAAACTATCTGCTGCTTTCTCTTTTAAATGTAATTTAATATCTAAATACGATTTAAAAGCACCTTCCGGTAAAGTTTGTTTTTCAACAATTTCACCACTTTTAATAAGTGCTAACCGCTTTAAACGTTTTATTCCTGTGTACTCATATCCATCAATAGGATATACCATTATTGTTGTAAATGCAGAAAACACAAATACTGCTGCGATTAATAAAATTACTCTTTTCATTTATATTTTATTGGAAAGCGAAATCGCTTTATTAGTATCGATTACTGGTGTGATAGACTCTAAATAAGAAGAACTTAGCGCTTTCTTATTTTCTACAAAAGGTCTAATTTGAAATAGCCATAATTTATTCTCCTTAAAGCCTAACTCCACATCATATGCACCTTCATATGCTGCGTCTGTTTCTCTTGGCATGGTTTCTCGTATTGTTTTTGCTAATTGCTTAATTTCCGCAATGTTTTGTGCATTTAAAATTGGTTGCGAAAAATATGCTGTCTTTTTAAGCGTTCCGCCAGTTATTGGCAGACTATTATAAAAACGTTCTCTGGAAGGCGCTAACAATTGAAAACCTCCTTCATCTTTTAATAAATAGGTTTCTGCCGATTGTCCATCTACTGCTCCACCGGCACCACGACTAAAAGCAACAGTTAAATCTTTATCGTTTCCTGAAGTCAATCCTTTAGTAATTAAAACTCCAGAATAATCTACATCTACACTAGGAATCACTAAAATAGAAGGAAATACATTTTCGGGATTTAATAAATATTTTTGTCGCCATTTAAAACTACGTTCGGTATATGGCGAAGCCCAAACATCTTTAATTCCTTCTAATATTTTGTTTTTATCGACCACATTAAATAAGGTAAGATTTAAACCTGCTCCTGTAAATTCTTTTAAATCTTCCATGTTTGTATCGCTTCTTAAAAACACCGGAATTTCTCCTAAGCCTTTTCCTAAAACGGATTTAAAATCATTTTCCATTTGTGAAATAAAATCCGATTTCAAAGGCATTTGCTTTATAGCTGCACGTAAAATTTCTAACTGGCGCAATTGATAATGTTCAATTTCTTCTTCTACAATACCATTGTTTTCCATGGCTATTGCTTCTTTAAACATAGCACTTAAAAACGACCAATACGATTGATTTTGTTCTGGCATTTGTTGATCCATGTGATCTCTAAAAATTCCAAAAGGAATCACTAAACCTTCCACTACTTGCTTTGGAAACATATTTTTAAGCTGTCCTAAATTGGCTGCTTTTGGTCCGCAAATCTTTCCCGAATTACTAGCATTTACGCTTCGTAGATTTAAAACCTTGGTTTCGTTTAAAACAATATTTTCTACTGGCACCTCTATTTTTCCTTCTTTACGTTCTTTCTTCGCAAATAAGGCTATTTCTTCAGCAGACATATCTTTCTCTACTTTTATAATCACATTTCCTTTATTAGAAACTGCATAAAACACTTTTTGTCCGCTAAATCGTTTTAAATCCTCTAAGTTCTCATCGGATAATGCGGCATTCGGAATTCCTAAATTACGCGCTAACAACTGTACGTGCGAAACCATATTCCCTTCGGAAACAGTTGCTATTCCAGCAATTGGTTTTAAATCTGCTGGCGGACGTTGAAAAACATATATTTTATTGGAAGACACTTCAATTGCATCTGGAGATCCTGCTACAACCACTAATTCCCCATAAGCATAACCCGGATTTAAACCACGAATAGTACTTTGATTTGGAATGTTTAGCACTTTATTGGTTAAAGAAGATTCTTTAGCAATAAAATCCCCTAACTCACCAACAGATTTCCCTAAATGTAACGCAATAGAACCTCTAATTTTATCATCAATAAAACCATAAGCTAAAGGCTCGAATGTGGTGTAGGTATCTACTTCATTTTGGTAATTTGCTTTCACCATTCCAGAACTCCATTCTACTAGACTTCTTCCGCTTTGTAAGATGGTTGTTAATTCTCCTAAGGTAGATTCATTCTTTAAATTCGCCACTTTGGTTAAACTTAAAGATTCCCATTCGTGTTTTTCAATATAACCAGCGGCTGCTGCTGCCATTCCTAAATAACATACTTTTTCTATTAATTGTTCTACTGTTTCCGGTTTCCAAAGAGGTGCATTTTTAAAAATAACTTCCTCTAATTTAATAGAAACATCTAGCATTTGTAAACGTGCTAAAGGTCTTTTTTCTACTAACAGATTGGTTCTTAAATTAACTAGTAACTCTGCAGTATCCTGAATTAAATTTGCCGCATTTGTGTTTATATTATTCGCTAAAGCATAATCTTTAAAAGCTTCTCCAAAAGGAGTCGTTTTTAATAAAGTAGCCTTTTGTTGTAATGAAACTAAATCAATAGGTTTAAAAAACGCAGTCATAGTAGCTACTAATTCGTCTAGCACTTTAATTTGGCTACTAGACATTTTAGAAGCATGCTTGGTTTTAAAAACTTTTACTTTTTCCATGTCATTAACTTCTGGTTGTGCGTGTATTTTAACACGTAAATCCATAAAGGAAGGATATACATCGGAAAGCACTTTAGACTGACTGCGCATTTGCTGTGCTATATTATCATCACCACTATGCGGAATATCTTTTAACGACTGTCTTATTAAATAATAATTATCTACTAACAATGCATCTTGAGCAAGTAACCACTTGTAAAAATCAATTCCCCAAGCTTCCTCATCTTCCGATTGGATTGCACCGCGATAAAATTGGCTTTTTCTATTTACCCAACCATCATCTACAGCTCTTAAATACTTATCTATTTGATATTGTTTTAATCGCGAGTTATTATGATCGCTATCCCAAAACGTTTCGTTTTTAGTATAAGTCAAAATCTGACCTAAAAAGACATGATTCGTTTTTCCTAGTTTTTCAACTTCATCTTTATATCTAGCATGCTGATTTCCTGGTCCGATGTTATCCGGACAAGGATCTTTTGGTTGTCTTATACTGCCATCTGTACAAAACCAACGAATGTCTTTATACGGACCACGAAGATCGTTTTTGTATAAGCTGATTTGTTCTGTAATCTTTTCTGAATCTAGCTTTTGAGCAAGTAAAGAAGACGAACATAAAAAAATACTAAAGCAAAATAGAAGTCTATTTTTCATTTTAATTAAAAGGGTTCATATAGATTATAATATAGTACTAATATATATAATAAACAATACGAAAATACATGGCTAATATTAAAAATAAAAAACTTTTATAGGACTATTCTTTTAGACATAAAAAGGGTTTTGAAAACTGGAATATTTGAAAAATAAGAAAGTTAAAACATAGCAATAGCCTGGCTAATTTAGTGCTTTTGTGCCCTACTAGGTAACCTTTTTTGAATCCGTTTTTTAAGTCTATATCTTTCCTAAAAACGGACATCTAAAATAAACCAACAGATAGAATTTAAGAAAACTAAAATATAATCTTCTTTAGTCAACAAATATTATTTTGAAATAGCACGACCTAAACATCTCTAACCAAGCGATATAATTTCATAAAAATAGGAGATCAAAAAAAACTCAAAAAAATCCTTATTTTTATTTGGAATAAATATAAATAAGGATACTTTTGTAAAAAATTTAAGACGTGTTTCCATTAAAAGCATTACCCATTTATCTATTTCTATTTTTTAGTATTTCTGCTATCGCTCAGCAAGGAGATTTTTACGGTAAAGTAAAATTTGACACTAAAGAACCTGCCGTTGCTGCATATATCATGCTTAAAGGTGAATTTATTGAAAAAGAAACAAGCGCAAATGTAAACGGTGCTTTTAGTTTTAAAAACCTTCCGTTTGGTACTTATACCCTAGCATTTTATTCCTTAGATGCAAAACCTAAAACGATTACTGTATTGCTAGATTCTAAAAGCAAAGAAGTAAATATTGTCTTAGAAATCTCTGAATTTCAAGAATTAGACGAAGTTCTTGTCAGATCGAAAACAGTACAACAAAAAATAGAGGAAAAAGGGTTTGCAGTTAATGTCATTGAAACCAAAGCTGCAGCAATTCAATCCATTCAAGTGAACGAGTTATTAGATCAATCTGCAGGTGTTCGCGTTAGACAATCTGGTGGTTTAGGATCTCATGCGCATTATAACTTAAATGGAATGACAGGAAATTCTGTTAAAGTCTTTATTGATGGTGTTCCTATTCGAAATTTCGGACCATCCTTTTCTTTAAACAGCATCCCTCCTTCTTTAATCAAACGAATAGAAGTTTATAAAGGTGTTGTGCCTCCGCATTTATCCGATGATGCTATGGGAGGTGCGATTAACATTGTACTTAATGGAATTACCAAAAACGAATTAAAAGCATCTATTTCTGCTGGATCTTTCGGAACCTATCGTGCAGATATTAATGGCGGATACCGAAACAATAAAAATGGTTTAACCGCAAGAGGTTCTGCTTTTGTAAATTATGCCGATAATAATTATAAGGTTTCTGGAGATCAAGTTGCTGTGGCACTTTCGGCTGGTACTCCTGATGTATATATCGAAGCAGAACGTTTTCATGACAGATATAGATCGCAAGGTGGTAAAGCAGAATTTGGTTATACCAATGTAGAATGGGCAGATAAATTGCTAGCGAGTGTATTGCTTTCCAATATGGATCAGCAAATACAAACAGGCGCTACTATGGAAATTGTTTATGGCAATAGGTTTACCGAACAAAGCACCAATATGTATAGCTTGGATTATGCTAAAAAAGATTTTATTAAAAATCTAGATTTTAGTGCTTTTGCTTCTTTCTCCAAATTACACCGAAAAACCATAGATACTATTGCTACGCAATACAGTTGGTTAGGGCATCCTACCAGTTATTACAACGATCCAGATGTTTGGGCTTCGGGAGCGGAAGCTGGAGATCCAACGCTACAAAAAGATATCGATCAAACAATTAACACAAGAACAAATTTAGCATACCACCTAAACGAAAATAATACCATTCAATTAAATCATTTGTTAAACACGTTTACTAGAGATTCGGATGATCCTATGCTTCCAGCAGTGGAAAACGCATTAAAAGAGGAACGCGAATATAGCAAGTCGATTTTAGCACTTTCTTTTGAAAACTTAGCATTTAACGATAAACTAAGGACTTCCGTTTTTGCGAAATCCTATTATATGGATAGAACTTCTAAATTAAGAACTAGAACTTCTAACACATCGACTGCAACTATTGTGATTGAAGAAAACAATATAAGCTCTAACGACTTGGGGTATGGAGGTTCTATTTCTTATACCTTTTCTCCAAAGTTCACGGTATTTGGTTCTGCGGAAAAAGCGATTCGTTTACCGGAAGCTAACGAAGTCTTTGGTAATGTTGCAGCTAATGTAAATACTTCTGTAAATCTGAAACCAGAACATAGTAACAATTATAATTTAGGATTTTCCTATGATAATATAGCGTACAAGAAGCACACTTTTGGAGTAACATCTAATGTGTTTATTAGAGATACCGAAGATTTAATTATGCAATTCCCAACTGGAAGTAATGAAGAATTCTTCGAAAATTCTAATATCGGAAAAATATACACAGAAGGTTTCGACTTTACCCTAAACTATAATTATGACGAAAAAATATACTTTAGTGGTAATACCTCTTTCTTTAATGCTAGAGATTATAATGTAACCTATGATGTAGACGGAAACCCAATTACACCAAGCTATGAACGATTAGCCAATACGCCATATTTTACAATGAATTATAATTTAAAATTCGATACTTCGGATTTTATTCAAAAAGGATCTAAACTATCTAGTTATACCAATTTACTTTATGTACATGAATTTTTCAGACATGGTAGTACACTTGGTGGTGCAGGAAAAACAGATATTCCGAAGCAAATATCTTTCGATGCAGGATTTGCTTATACTTTTCCGAAAAAGAAAATCACATTAAGTTTTGATGTGAAAAATATATTGAACAATCAAATATTCGATAATTACGCGCTGCAAAAACCAGGAAGAGGTTTTTATAGCAAACTTTCATTTACAATTTTATAAAACCAATTTTAATCTAAACATTATGAATTTTAATTTCAAATCTTTATTTCATATAGTCTGTTTATCGGCTATAACTTTAGTTACATTTTCTTGTGGTAATGATGATGATATTTCTACTGGAACAACAGAAGAAGCATCTGCTTACAGACCATACCATTTAGTAATAGGTTCTAGTTCTACAGGAGATTCTGCTACATACACGCAAGGAGTAACTGTTGAAGAACTTAACGACCCAACAAAAACATTTACATTCAATGGTTTTGGTTATGAAGTACCATCTACGCGTACGGCAAGAGTTTACACCTCAAATGATGGAAAAACAGTATACAACTTAAATTATGGTGGAGGTGATATTTCTAAATATAACTACATGAGTGGGCAAAACTATAATTTAAATTTAACTACCGATATTCAAGCGGTAATGGGAACAGCATATCCGCGTTGGACAAAAATTGATGACAATTATGCCATGTTGCATAATGTAAATACAGAAAATATCTATGAAGATCCTGCAGATGAAACTTCTCCTTACGTGAGAACTATCGCAACGGTTACTTTAGCAAGAGTAGATTTAAGTACGATGTCTGTTTTAGAAAACACATCTTTTGAATTTCCTTATAACAATGATGAAACGGCAGAAGGAATTCACACCTTTCGTATTGACGCTCCTGTAATTACCAATGGAAAATTATACTATGGTGTTGCTAAAAGATTTTTTGATGCTTTAACAGGTGAAAACGGAACAATGGTTTATGATAATGTGGAAACTTTAGTGGTAGACTATCCTTCTTTAGAGAATGAAACTACTATAATTTCTACTTTAGCACAAGGATCTACTAACGGTTACAGAACACCAGTTGCGCATAAAGATGAAAATGGAGACACCTACCAATTAGTAACTAATGGAGATGCATCTATAATGAAAATTAGTAATGGCGTTTATGATACTTCTTACAACACATTCAATATTAAATCACTTTTAGGTCATAATGCAGAAGCGAACACAGGTTGGTTTTATGTAGGTAATGGTATTGGTTATGTTCCTGTTTTAAATACAGATTTAGGAGATAATGCAAGTTCTAATTGGCATATTGTACGTGTAGATGTTTATAACAAAACAGCTGTGAAATTGGATATTCCTTTAGATTTATGGTTACGTCAGTACCAATGGGCAAGTGTTATTGATGGTAAATTATATATGGCATTAGCATCTTTAGGAGGTGCAGGTAATGTATATATTTTAGACCCAAGTTCTACAAGTGCGGATGGTTTTACAACTGGAGCGACACTACAAACAGGAACTTCGGATGCTTCTTATATTGGATTATTCTAAAACAGAATGCCAATTTAAATAAAATTAAAAAGCCAAAACAAAATATTGTTTTGGCTTTTTTTTTACTTAGTTTTCAAATATTTAGGAAAGCATTTTAGAATAAAATTCGTCTTTATGTAATCTATAATTACCAACAGCTTTTATATATTTCTCTCTAAAATCTTCATGCTTATTAATATAAAATAAATCGCATTCAAAATCATCACATTCTTTATAATGCACCATAGTATTTTTATAACTAAGCAATTCATTTAAAACAGATTGGTTTTTAATAATCAACTCTAAAAACTGATCTCTAAACTCTCTATTTTTAATAACGTTGGAAGCAATTTTTGCCAACCTATCACTTTCATTAAGAATATAATTAATATGAGACATCCACAAGTTTAACTCTTCAGCACTTCTTTTCTGAACAATTTGCTCATCGGTATCATGGTTAAAAAATGTATTTAATTCCATAGCTTTTATTTTTTATTACTTTACTTTTTCTGTCTGTTTTACTTCTTTAATTTCTAAAGATTTTACACCTCCAGGAAATTCCCAATCGATGATATCTCCTGCTGCGTAGCCAATAATGGCTAAACCCATTGGTGTTAAAATAGAGACCTTTTTATTCGCAAAATTACTTTCCGCTACTGCTACCAGTTGAAAATCATTTTGCCAACCATCTTTGGTTGCGACAACCACATTTGAATTAAACCGAATAATATCTTCTGGTAATTCCTTTTCATCTAATATTATAGCGCTTTTAAGCTCTTCCTTCAATCTTAAAATAGAGGACTTTCTTGTCGATTCTTTATCACTTTCAGATAAATTAAGTAACTGTTTTAATGTAACATATTCCTTTTTTTCTAATACTATACTGCCATACTTCATGTTCTAAATTTTTAAATTATCAAGGAAAAATCCCTCTTTGTACATAGGCTTTTTCAATACGTTCTATTGCTATAAAATATGCTGCCGAACGTAAATCTATTTCTTTACTTTCTGCTTTATTTAAAACTTTATTAAAGACCTCTTTTATTTTTTTATCTAGCTTGATCAAGATTTCATCTAACTCCCAAAGCTCTCCATTTCGGTTTTGTAACCATTCAAAGTAACTACCAATAACACCACCAGAATTACATAGAATATCCGGAATTACAGTGATTCCTTTTTCTAACAAAATCTGCTCTGCCTCTACTGTTGTTGGTCCATTTGCACCTTCCGCAATTAAAAAAGCTTTAATATCATTGGCATTGTCTTTCGTTATTTGATTTCCTAATGCAGCAGGAATACAGATATCACAGTGTAATGCAAAGAAATCTTCTTTTACAACAGCTGTAGCGCCAGGAAATCCTTGAATACTTCCTTGGTTGTTTTTAATGTATTCAAACAAGTGCTCTACCGATAATCCTTCGGTATTAGAAATAGATCCAAAAGCGTCTTGAACACCTACCATTTTAGCACCTTCTAATTCTAAAAAGTGTGCAGCCCAATAGCCTACGTTTCCAAAACCTTGTACAATAAATGTTTTTCCTTTTAGGTCTACATTCTTGTTTTCTGCCCAATATTTAATAGTTAAAAACACACCAAATCCTGTTGCTCTATCTCTTCCTTCTAATCCTCCAGAACCTACAGGTTTTCCGGTTACTACGTGTTGGTTTTTAGAACGCTCAGATGGTGCTTTTGTAGACATATACGTATCTGCAATCCACGCCATGGTTTGCGAATTTGTATTTACATCTGGAGCTGGAATATCATGTTCTGGTCCAATGTTTTCTCCTAAAGCATACGTAAAACGTCTTGTAATACGTTCTAATTCTGCATTAGAATATTTTTTAGGATCCATTTGAATTCCTCCTTTTGCACCACCATAAGGCAAACCTGCCAGGGATGTTTTCCAGGTCATCCACATCGCTAATGCTTTCACAGAATCGATATCAATGGTAGGATGGTAACGCAATCCTCCTTTGTAAGGTCCTAATGCATTGTTGTGTTGTACTCGGTAACCTTTAAAAATTTCCACTTCTCCGTTATCCATACGAACTGGAAAGTGAATAATTAATTCGTTATTAGTTACTTCTAGTATTTTTCTAATGTTCGGATTTAAATCAACCATATTTGCTGCAGTATCAAATTGTTGCATCACATTTGCCAGCATCCCTTGTTTTGGTTGTTTTTTCTTTTTTAATTCTTTTGTTAAAGTCATTTTTTTGTTTTGTTTAGATCATTTCCATTGCACGTTCGGTAGTTGTATACTCGAAGGCATTTTTTGTAGTTAATTCTTCATGGCCAAAATGGTTTATAGCAGCTACTTCATGTTCACTACAAGACCATATAAAATTTTTATTGGAGGTTAAACTACAGTCGTTGTTAAACTTGCAATTACTGCATAAGCTATTTTCCATAATACTTTTATTTTATTAGTTTTATTTATTACCAACCTAAAGGCAACTGCTGTGCCATAATAAAAGTATTTTTATGAAAAATATCACAATTAACTATAAAACAAATGATTACACGTGAAACTAGAGCGTTACGCGAATTATTGAAGTGTGTAGAAACACCCCAACTGCGTAAATAATACGCACTTTAAAAAAAGAATTATTTAATTTTTTCGCCTAGGGTTTTGCGATCTATTTGTAGAATTTTAGCAGCCTTTGTTTTGTTATTATTGGTCGCTTTTAAAACTTTAAGAATATAATTTCTTTCCACTGTTTTTAGAGGTACGAGTTCTTGGTTTTCATCTGGAAAAAGAATCGTGTATTTTAGTTGTTCTGGCAAGTCTTGAATAGTAACCTGCTTGTCGCACATAATGACGGCACGTTGGATTACATTTTCTAGTTCCCTGATATTCCCTGGCCAATTATAGCGATCTAAAGCAGCAAGTGCTTCTGGAGAAATGGAGATTAATTTATCTTTAAACTCCACACCATATTTAAACAAAAACTTATTTACTAAAAGCGGAATATCTCCTTTACGATCTCGTAATGGCGGCACTTCTAACTCCACAACGGTTAAACGATAATAGAGATCTTCGCGAAAGCGACCTGTTTTTATTAAGTCTTTGAGATTGACATTGGTTGCAGCAATTACACGAACATCTACAGCCTCTACTTTTTGTGATCCTACTCGAACCACTTCTTTTTCTTGCAAAACACGAAGTAAACGTAATTGTGTTGCTAAAGAAGCATTACCAATTTCGTCTAAAAAAATAGTACCTTTATTAGCGGCTTGAAAAAATCCGTTTCTATCGTTTTCTGCTCCAGTAAAGGCTCCTTTTGTATATCCGAATAGCTCTGCTTCTAATAGGTTTTCAGGAATTGCACCACAGTTTACAGCAACAAAAGGAGCTGCCGTGAATTTCCCCATATAATGAATAGAACGCGCTACTAATTCTTTTCCAGTACCACTTTCACCAGATATAAAAACGGTTGCTTTATTATTTTTAACACGATCGATAACATCGGTTACTTTTTTTATTGCTTCTGATTGCCCAATAAGTTCGCCATAAGCTTTTTTATCTTCCGTTTTATTAGAAGTAACTTGTACTTTTTTTGGTTGTTCTTTTAATGCTTTTGTAACTGCATTTTTTAATTCTTCCTTTGTAAATGGCTTGGTTACATATTCCATAGCGCCAGATTTTAAAGCATCTAATGCGCCGTCGATAGAAGGATAACCAGTAACTACTAATTTAGGAATATTTGGAAAATGCTCGGAAACATATTTTACTAACTCTAAACCATCTACACCTGGCATTTTTAAATCGGTAATTAATAAATCTATCGATTTATCTTGTAAAATAGCGATCGCTTCTTTTACCGAAATTGCTTTATAGGTATGGTAATTTAATGTTTGCAAATGACGCTGTATAAGTTCTAGAATATGAACATCATCATCTACGATTAATATATTTTCACGATTTAATTCCATGCTTTAATTTTTAGGAAGGTTTATAGTAAAAATAGTTCCTTTTGGAATATTGGGTTTATGTTTTATATTTCCTTTATGACTTTTAACAATACCATGTACCACACTTAATCCCAAACCAGAACCTTCACCAACAGGTTTGGTGGTGTAAAACGGATTGAAAACGCTTTCGCTATTTGCGGTATCAATTCCTTTTCCTTGGTCGCTAATTTCGATTTCAATATCCTTTTCATTTTTAGTTACACGCACCTTAATAACACCGTTTTCTGGCGAAAAATAAACCGCATTAATGACTAGATTAAATACAACCTGTGTTAATTGAATCGCATCCACACGAAGCGTGATATTTGCATCCTCAATATGCAATTGGCAATCAATATTCTTTTTTATAAAATTAGGTTTTAAAAGACTGATAGCATCTTTAATAATAGGAACTATGTTTGTTAATTTCATTTGCTGCGGCATATCGCATGAAAAAAACATGAGTTTTTTAACGACTTCTCTAGAATAAATAGCACTATTCGTGATTTTTTCTAAATCGTTAGAAGCTTCGGTATTATTTACAAATTGCTCTTTTAGTAATTCGGAATAGCCCAAAATATTTGCCAGAGGCGTATTGAGTTCATGTGCAATTCCAGCCGTGATTTCTCCTAGAATGGATAAGCGATCTGTACGTTCTATTTGTCGTCTAGTTATCGCTTCATTTTCAATAATTTGTTTGCGTTCTAATAAATTCCCGATTTCTAAAGCTACTTTTTGTAAGAGCTGTTTCTCTTCATTTAAAAAACTATTCGAAGTATATTTGGCTTCAGAATACCCAATTTTTATAGAACCTATTGGCGTATTAAATGTTTTTATAGCAGAAAGAATAAACACCTTTTCTAGAGGTTCTTTTCCAGTTTTAAATAAGTCATCATGCATTAAAATTTCAACGGAAGCATCTTCAGGAAAACGAATAGCATCTTTTAAGCTTATAGCTATCGCTTGTATGGTAGGATTAATATTTTCAATATTACAATTCGCTATATATGAACTTATTGCATACAAACAGGTGAGCTCTTTGATACGCTCTTTTAATTTATCTTCAGCTGTAATTAATGGTGCCATGAGAATGATTTACGTAACAAAAATACACATTTAAATTAGCTAAGTAAATATTATCGCTGTATTAAGTTTTTCATAATATTATAAGTACAGAAAAAACAAAATGGCATGGCAATTACATCCTATTACAAATAAAAAAAGAGCCTCTTTCGAGACCCTCTTTTCATCCTTAATAAAAATAAAAAATTACTTAATAATTACCTTTTGAGAGGACACTGTCTTACCATCCGTCATTCTCACCACATATATTCCTGTTGCTACATTACTTACATCTAATGTATTTAGTCCTGTATTTAATGAACCTTTTTTAACCAAACCACCAATTACATTATACATTTTATAGTCATAATGACTATTCGCATTATTTAATTGGATGTTTAATACGCCGTTTACTACAGGGTTTGGAAAGATTGTTGGAGCAGCTAATTCGCTAGCTTCTACTTCATTTACTCCAAGCGTATTATTTATGATACTAATTTCCCATAAACCTCTACCAAAGGTACCGACAACTAATTTATCTTGCGTGTAATTAATTTCAATATCACTAACAACAACATTAGGTAAACCTAAACCTAGCTTTGTCCAGCTACCTGTCCCTACTTTATAATACACGCCAAGCTCTGTACCTAGAAACAAAATTTCTTGTCCTTGATTTTGCTTTAAGACTACTTGTTTAGCAATAATATTTGGTAAACCCGCTGAAATGTTTGTCCAAGTAGATCCTCCATTTATAGATTTAAAAACCTTAGAACCATCTACATAACCGTTAACCGTTGCATAAACCGTATTTGTATTATTTTGGTCTAAGGAAATCGAGTTCATTTTTGCTCCTGCTTCCGGTTGTGTAACAGTACTCCAAGAACTACCATCATTACTTGATTTTTTAATAGCACCTGTACCAATTACATATAAATTATTACCAAAGGTCTCGATATATTCAATTTGGCCAGCTCCAGAATTAAGGTTGGTCCAAGTATCCCCTTTATCTATCGATTTGTATACATCTGCAAAACCACCATATAGTGTTGTAGAAGTTGTAGAATGCATTTTCAACGTCCAAACAAAAGGAGCTCCAGTAGTTGGCGTAGTTAAACTTGTTCCCCAAACGTCTCCTAAAAACCCATTATCTGCTCTTGTTAATCCTCCATTTTGAGAACCTAAATATCTAATTTGCGGGTTCGAATAATCTACAGCGGTACACGTACCATCACCAGCTCCAGCGGTTACCCAAGTTGGGCTTCCACCAACCATTTCTAAACTATACCCATCATTATCTTGGTTTCCCATAATAATGTTATCTGCACTTGTTTGTGGTGTTATTGCCACCGAGTATAATTGTGTAACTATTACTCCGTTAGATTTATATTCCACTACTGGTTTTTCATCTGCGATATTGGAATAGGTTACAAAGTTTAAACCACCATCGTTAACATTCCAAAAAGAGTAACCGTTATCTAAAGATCCTATTTCATGAATATCTGCATGCCCATAAGAACCTGCAGAAGTATTATCTGCCCAAGAGTTGTTTAAAGTAACATACCAAGTATTTCCAAAATCATCTGAATTAATTCCATCTACAACCCCACTTACTATTAGTCCGTTTTTAACCGCTAAACATTGGTTGTAGGATTCTTGCGTACTATAACCCACTGCTGGGCTACCAACATTTACAAGTGCAGGAGATGCATCTGCTGGATTATAAGAAGAAACTTGACCATTATCTGCTTGTATATAAAACACATCATTTTCATCTGTAGTAATAGCGTGGCGCTTACTAGCCGTACCTTCTGGAATTAATGCACTCCATGTATTACCGTTATTAGAAGAAAAGAATAATCCTCCCCAACTATCGGAACACATGATGTTATTACCATTTCTATGAAACTTTCCTAAAACAGCATCGTCATAGTTATGTGCAAATACGTTGGACCAAGTTGCGCCTCCATCTGCAGTTTTCTTTATATATTTATTCGTTCCAACAATAACTGTGTTAGCATCTATAACAATTAAATTAGAAGTTGATTCTTTCTCATCTAAACTAAAAGTTAGGTTTGTTGGCTGGTACGTTTCTCCAAAATCTGCAGATTTATATACACCAATGGAGTTTATATGTTTCGCATCATAATCTCCTGTAGAGATATAAATAGTCCCTGGATTATTAATATCTGAAGAACTACTTTTAATATCTGTAACTCCAATTCCTGCAATTTGATCTAATTTTGGCGACCATGTTGCACCATTATCTAAAGATTTCCAAACACCACCAACTGGTGCGCTAACAAATAGTACATTTTGGTTAGCATCTGTAACGTGTTTGTATCTTAAGAAATTAGTTAAACGTCCCAATTGTGGATTATTAGGATATCCATTAGCATCTGGAACTTCTTGCGGACCAATATTGCTCCAACTTTCGGTACTGCTTGAAGTTCTATAATTTGTATTTAAGCTTTCAGAAATTTTTCCTTTAGCGTCAATAATTCCTGCATTATACCATCCTGAAAAAGCATTCGGGAAATTTCCATTTACGTCTACTCTATCTTTCCAATAGTAGGCCCATCTTTCAAATTGTTTATGTTTTTTTATTTCGGTTTTGGAGGCATTCTTATTGTATGCTCCTAATTCTTTCCTAACCTTATTCGTAATTTCGTAATAATTGCTGCCCTTCATATTTGTTGCAGCTTTATAATCTATAGATTGTGAATAGGACACAATTGTAAAGACCATTAATAAAAGAGTAATTGTTTTTTTCATTTTTTTCTATATTAATATTTGAACGAAACAAATATCTAATATCCTTTACAAACCAAGCAAATTAGTACTACGCACTTACTACTCACTATCCTATTTTAAAAAACAAACAAAACGAAGACTGCGTGTTTTTTTCGAATTTCTAGTAATAAAAAACAGCCTCAATGTTGTTGCAATGAGACTGTTTAGGTTTTAAATTACGCTATTAATCTAAAACAAAATTTTGTTTGTTATCACTTCACCATTAGATAGTGTAGTTTTCACAAATAATACACGCTGACTTCTAACCATAGATTGATTATTAAAAACGTTAGCGTTAATTTTTTCTTTTTCAAATACTTTCTTTCCTAAGATATCGAAAATCACAACCTTATTAATATTCTGTAGAGAGGATTTTATTTGTAAGTTGTTGTTTTCATCCATAGAAATAAATACGGAGTTATTACTCGCTGTATTATTCTCTATTCCTAAGGTTTGATTATTAAGATTGGATTCCCAAATACCTCTACCATATGTTCCTGCTCTTAATTTTCCTGTAGGATAAAAAATCTCTAAATCTCTTATAGCAACATTTGGTAAACTAGTCCTATATGGCTGCCATGCAGTCACATTATTATTTGCAATAAAAACACCAATATCTGCTCCTAAATATACTTCATCTGCTATACCATTATTTCTGTAAACAATTGTATTCATTGGTACATTTGGTAATCCTCCAGAAATATTAGTCCAATTTGAACCTCCATCTACCGACTTGTATACTTTATTCGCACTATCATAACCAGAATACGTAACCCAAACTTTGTTCGCATCTGTTGTAGAAACCGTTACACTAGAGAACGCAGCACTTGTTGGTAATCCTGTCGTAATATTTGTAAAGGAAGTTCCAGAATTTGTAGATTTTGAAATAGCATCTATTTGTACGGTATAAATAACCGTTGGATCGCTTGGCGCTACTACAAATTCTTTAATTCCATCCGTACCGGTTGCAGTTCCTAATGCGGACCAGTTATCTCCATAATTTACAGACGTATATAAAGTTGGTGTACCACCAGCAAATAAGGTATATGTATTTGTGGGATGCATTTTAAAAGGACTATAAAAATCAATACCACTTGGAAGTCCGGTAACAATTGGAGTAATGGTTGCTCCACCATCTGCTGAACGACCATAAGCTCCATGAACATATTGCACATAAATATAATTATCATCGTCTGGATCGATGAAGCATTCTCCACCATCTCCGCCATTGATATTATACCAACCTGTAGATTCATTTAATACCGTACCATTATCTTGTTCTCCTGCAACAATTCCTAATTCTGTATAGGCTGATAAACCAAGTTTAACCACTTGCCCGATGGTTAAGTTATTACTAATATCTGTCCATTGATTTCCATTATCATAAGAAACAAAAAGACCTCCATCATTACAAGAATACATGGTAGAAGAACTTAAAGGTTGGTAAACAATTTCGTGCACATCTGCATGAATTTCACCAGAATCCCAAACAGAAGTATTTTCCCAAGTTACTCCACCATCAAAAGATCTCCAGTGGTTAACACCTCCAATAGTAATATTTTCTTTATCTGTAGGAGAAGCTACAATTGCTAAATCAAAAAATGCTTGTCCACCAGTATCCGATCCATCCACAGTATAAGCCAATAAGTTTGGTGTTGTAGACATGGTTGAAAAAGTGCTTCCGTTATCTGTTGAACGATAGGTTCCCATATATGACTCATCACTAGATTTACCATAAAGTGCATATACATAAGCATCATCATCTGCAGTTACAGCAAGTGCAATACGTGAAACACCAGATGTTGGTAATCCGTTTGTAATTTCCGTCCAATTTGCTCCAAAATCTGTAGATTTATAAAACCCAGTACCAGAAGCATATACGGTATTGGCATTTAAGGTTCCAGGTTTAAATTCCATATCTTTTAAATCTGGTGTTGATCCACTGAAGACACTACTAGAATATGTAGCCCAACCATCCGTAGTATAATATGCTCCGTAACTGGAAGCTACCACCATTTTTAATGGGTTATTTGGATCCATTAAAAGTTTAGAAATTTTTTCTGGGTAAACCGCTGGATCAAAAACAAGCGACGTTGGATTCCAAGTTGCACCACCATCTGTAGATTTTAATACTCCTATGCTATTTCTATTTCCTTCAATATCTCCGGTTGCTAAATACATGGTTGTTCCGTTAGGAGCAATTGCCAAATCAGAACATCCAATTACCGCTAAAAAGTCGGTATTGGTAGTCCATGAAGCTCCTGAATTAGTAGATTTCCATAATCCACCATCTGGCGCCCCTACATACATGGTGCTAGAATTTGTTGGATCAAAACGTACAAAGTTCAATCTACCTGCTCCCGTTCTGGTATATGGTGATGGTCCGTTTGGCGATCCTACTGGTCCGAGTTCAGTCCAATTACTTGTTACTCCTGCAGCTTTTTGTTCTTGATAAGATTTTTGCCATTTAATATAATTAGTATAGGTCGAAGAAGGCAAATTCATATTCCCTGAAGGATACACTCTTGGTGTCATATAATCTTCCCAGCGCTTAAAAGGTTTGTATCCTTTACCTCTTTCTGGTGTTTTATCTTTCCAATACGAATTGAAGTTTTCTTGCACTTGATAAAAAGTAGCCCCTTCATTATTATTCATCGCTGTCCAATTGATTTTCGATGATGACTTGGATTGCGAAAACATGAATACCGATGAAAGTAGTAATGCAATTAAGTAGATTTTTCTCATGACTTAGTAGATTTATAATTTAGTATTACAAATATCTACATGCCTTAGAAATAATAGGGATTTTGCACTACGCATTAACTACGCAGAATGCTAATGGCAGACTATATGTGCTTCACAAGCCTTATTTAATAGATGCATTTAGTATGATAATGTATAATCAATCGATAAAAAAAATCCTCAAGAGATTTTAGGCCCTTGAGGATTATAGAAAATTATTGTTATTAATCCACTATCAGTTTTTTGGTAGTAATACCTTTTTCATTATTAATTCTAACAAAATACAAACCTGTTGCATATGGAGAAACATCTATTTTAAACCCATTTGTTAAGTTAATATCTTTAGAATAGTGCATTAATTTCCCTAAAGCGTTAAACACTCTAATAGTTGCCATTTCCTTTTTCGACGAAACGATACTTAAGGTTTCTGAAGCTGGATTTGGAAATATAGTTATCCCTTCTTCTAATTCTGTGTTTACTGCACTTAAAGTATTAATATCATAACGAGGTGTTCTCCAAATACCACGGCCATAAGTTGCTACATATAATTTATTATCTGCATAATTAATTTCCAATTCGCTTATTTTTACGTTTGGGAGATTATTACTAAAGGTTTTCCAAGAATTACTAGTTGTGCTATCTATATAATAAACACCGTAATCCATACCTAGATATAATCCATCATTTCCGTTATTATCCCAAACCACAGCTAAGGCACTAAAGTTTGGTAAATCGTATTTATAAGACGTCCAAGATGTCCCACCATTAGTAGTTACATATACTTTTTCGGAACCTGTATTCGCTACAGCTACCTTATCTGGGTTGGTAGGATGAATTGCTATTGAAGTTACTTTATCTCCAAAATATTGTGTTAACTCGGTCCAAGTTCCAGAGCCTGTTGTCGTTTTAAAGATCCTGTCTTCATAAGACGCATACATTGTTGTTGGTAAAGATTGTGCTATTTTTAGCTCGTCCAAATTCTTATCAAACTCTTGGGAAATAGGATCCCAATCAATTCCTCCATCTATGGATTTATAAACCTGTTTATATCCAGCATAAAGTACATCTACCGCTATAGGATCTTGCTCAAATGGTGTTACCCAATTCCCTTCACTTGGTGAGATAATACCTGTGATACCAAGCCCGCCGTTATCCGATTTACCCAAATCTCCTCTTTGCGAAGTTCCATAAATAATTTGGCTATTTGTTTTATCTACAAAGCCTTCCATTCCGTCACCGCCATACCAATCTCTCCAAATACCAGTAGACGTTCGCGTTGCACTACCATTATCTTGTGCTCCTCCTGTAATAACAACAGGGTTCGTTTGGCTAATTCCAAATCTAATAAATTGCCTAATACCTAGTCCTGAAGATAGGTCTGTAAAATAAGCCGTACTGATTGCTCCAGAACTATTTGTTGCTTTATATACACCTCCATCTGTAGCGGTATACAAGGTATTACCAGCAAATTCTAATAAATCAACATCTGCATGACTATACCCTAAATTATTAGGTTGAGAAACTGTTGTATCCCAATTTGCAGTTTGGCTAAATCCGACACCTCCATCCAAAGATCTCCATATATTAACTCCAGCAATATGCACTTCATTCACATTATTAGGGTTTACTGCAATATCCATGTCTCTTGGTGCTTGTCCAACTGTTGCGTCTGAAGGATCTGTTGCAGACAAACTACGACCTAAATAATTTTTACCTTCATGATTAAGAGGCACAAATTGAGCCCCATTATCTGTGGATTTATAAAGTCCTTGAAAAGAACCAGTACCTACTGTGCTATTGGTTTCTAATAGATATACTACAGAAGAATTATCTGCACTTACTGCTAGCATTTTTGCGCCATTTCCAAAAACATTTGGTGTTGGCGTTTCAAAACCATCACTAAAAAAAACGGTTGGTGTTGCATCTTCTATAGAAATATCGTCTAAAGTAACGCCACCTCCACTGCTTACTTCACCTTCAAAAGCAACATAATATTCTGCTGACGGATTAGGCAAACTTAGTGTAACATCTAACCAAGTATCTTGAGCTACTGAATAATTAGCACCTGACAGTTGAACCCATGCACCTGCTGCAGAAGTTTTATAATAGACTTTTAATTGATCTACATTACCAAAAAAATCTGGTAACGCGTACGAAAATTTAACTATTGGGTTAGTCGCTGTACTAAGATTTAATACTGGTGTTATTATTTTAGTTTTATCACCAACATTTCCAGAACCATCTCCTTTTAAAAAAAGACCTAAACCATCTCCTGTTTTTGGAAATATATCCGCAACGCCAAAACGCTCCCAACCTCTATTTGCAGATTTCCAATCTATGGTACCAATTGGATATTCTGTAGTATAATTAGGTAGACCTGCTGGTACGGTTAATTTAATAAAATTAGCACCACCATCGGTAGATTTAAACACAGCCGTTCCTGATGCATATACTACACTAGGATCTCTAGGTTTAAACTCAAAATCATACCCTTTTGTTGCATCTGTATGAATAATTGACCAAGAAGCACCAGAATTTGTGGACTTAAAAAGGCCTCCATTACTAATACTACAGTACATTTTTGTTGGTGTGTTTGGGTCTATTAAAATTCTATTCACGTCTCCATCTCCAATAGCACTAGCAGCAATATTCCATGTGGCACCTGCATCCATAGATTTAAAAATAGTTCCATCATTTGATCCCCAATAATAAATTAAAGCATTGGTTGGGTGCATAGCTAATGCATATACATTTAAATTGGACAAATTATCTGTCAAAACGGTCCAGTTTGTACCACCATTAGTTGTTTTCCAAACACCTCCTGTTTCTCCACCTACAATCATATGGCTTTCATTACCTGTTTCAAAAGCTACAGAGGTAACTCTACCTGTACCCGGACTATGATTAGAGGTTCCATTATAAAACGTTGGACCTAATGCTTCCCAATTTCCTGTATCTGGAGTAGAGATTCTGGAGTGCACTGCATTTTGGTTACGGTAATTATTGTAGCGTTCTAATTCGTTATAATAAAAAGTTGGAGACTTTAATATACCGTTTTCATTCATAGAACGTAAGGCTTGATATTCCCAACGTTTGTATTGTTTATAACCGGTTCCTTTACCTTTACCTCGGTTTTCAAAATAGCCTTCTGCTGCATCTTGAATTTCTTGTATGGTATACGTTCCTTCACTAATCATTTCGCTATAATTTTTCGATTGCGAAAACATAAATACGGATGATAACAGTAAAGTAATTAAGTAGATTTTTTTCATGAATAAGTAGATTTATAATTTAATATTACAAATATCTACATGTCATAGGAAGAATAAGAATTTGGCACTACGCATTGACTACGCAACTAAAAAAGGATATACAATCTTAAAGTATTACGTTAAACAGACCTCGCTTTGGTTTCTTTAAATGTTTCGTTAAGATACTCTACAAGTGTAGCATTTGTATCTATGCCATCCATTTTTTTTGAAATACGATAACGCTTGCTTTCTATTGCTCGTGTAGAAGAATTTAAAAAAGCGGCAATTTCTTTGTTTTTAAATCCGATAAATAGATAATAACAAATAGTGATTTCCGAATCATTTAGTTTAGGATGCGATGCTTTCATTTGGGTGAAAAAATCAATATTAAGATCATTTATGAGTTCTACATAATTTTCTTCTTTAGCTAAAAAAGTAGATGCGTTATGATGAATATTTTTGTATAAATCTTTAATCTTTGCTTTTTGTTCGGCAATATTATGAATAGTAGAAATTGCTTTTACTTCCTTTTTAACTTCAATAATATAATCTTCTAAACCACGAACTTTTACTTTTAATTTTTCGTGATTACTTTTTAAAAAATTAAACTCTTTATCGCTTTTGGTATATTCTAAAATGGCAGCTTTAATTTTTTTGTACTTAGTAATTACAATAAATGTAAATGCTAACAACAAAGCTATTAAAACCCCAATTACATATCTATTGGCGTGTTTTTTATTTATTTCAGATTCTAAAGCAGTTTCTGTTTGTATTAAATCTTCATTTATTTTAATACTTGCATCCAGTGTTTTGTTTCTTTGTAAAGCTTCAAAGCTTCGTAAAGAATCTTTAAAAGCCTTTTTTAATTCTGCATTCTCAATTAAATCATAATAATCCAGTTTTAATCTAAAATAATTTCTTGTATCATAATCATTCATTGCAGATCGCAATGTTCCTGTTTTTCGTAGATATATCTGTAAAGAATCTAGCGCTTTATTTTCATAATGAAAATCGGCAATATTACCATACAAAGTTACTAAGTGTTTTTTATGAAGTGATTCTGGAATTGTTACATCGTTTTTTAGTTCTTTTAAAAGATTTAAATACTTATGTGCTTTATTAATATCACCCAAACTAGTATAATTAGAAGACAAAATAAATAAAGCATACATATAGTAATAACTATCATCCTTTATGCTTTTATAATATTCTAAATCCTTTAAAATTATAGCATTACTTTTCTCATAGTTTTTATTGTTTAATGCTACATAAGCTGGCATTTGCTTCACCTCTGCTAAACCATTAGTATTGTTGGATAGTGTATAATACTTCTTGGCTTCGTTTAAATATTTGAATGCTAAAACAGAGTCTTGCTTTACTAAGTAGGTATTATAAAAAAGCTCTAGACTACTCATACCTGCAACATCAAAATTCTCTTCTATTTTTGCATACTTTAAAGCTTGCATAAAATTTTGAAACAGCAATGTTTGCTCATCAAACTCATCATTAAGAATTCCTTTTAACTGATAATATTCTGATAAGCGTCCTTCTATATTTTTTTCAATAGGTTGCAGAATGGAATCTAAATAAAGCTTTGCTAGTTTAGGCTTCTCATCAATAGCATTGGTTGCAGAATCTAAGTATTTTATAAAAGGATTTTCATTAATCTGGGCAAAGGCACCTAAACTGCTCACTAAAAACAGGAAACAAAAAATAATACTTTTAAACGGGTACTTACGCATGAATCTGGTTAAAATTAATAAAGCATAAAGGTAAAAATAATATGATTAAATACATGCTATTAGGCATTGTAATAATCTCATTTAGTATTAGAAAAAAGTATAATTATTTGTCTAACAAACGTCTATGATAATTGATTTGCCCTAAATGATAAGAAAGATGCATCGTCAAGTGCATTAAAAAATATTCGGTGGTCATCGTATCTTCAAAAACACGACGTTTATACTCTTTTTGTAAATCGCTTTCGGTTAATTTCAATAGCGTATTCTCTACAGCAATAATAGTATCTTCCACTTGTCTAATCAATTCTGCTTTAGAAACATCTTTAAGTGAAAACTCTAAATCTCGTTTTCTTACATAACCAGAAT
Source organism: uncultured Flavobacteriaceae bacterium (assembly GCA_947502495.1). Taxonomy (GTDB): domain Bacteria; phylum Bacteroidota; class Bacteroidia; order Flavobacteriales; family Flavobacteriaceae; genus Oceanihabitans. The sequence goes on from CANNAC010000016.1 coordinate 43,487, forward strand.
TCCCAAAAGCTTCGCAAATAAAAGCATTTAAATTTCCAACTAAATGCAGACATAAATTCCCTGCGGAATTCGTAACTTCACCAGTAACCAACCATAAGTTTTTTTCATCTTTATACGCCTCTACTTCTACTATTAAAGCCTTTAAATCTCTTTTATAGAGTTTCACTAAACTATCTATAATCATAAACTTGTTTTTATTAGCGTATAAAAATATTAAATCTTAGCCTGGTATGTAAATAAATCGAAATATCTTCCTTTAGAAGCTATTAGCGCATCATGGTCTCCTCGTTCTGCAATTTTACCGCCTTCTATTACCAAAATCTGGTCTGCTTTACGAATAGTACTCAGTCTGTGTGCAATAACAATAGTAGTTCTATTCTTAGTTAATTGTGCTAAAGATTTCTGAATAAGTGCTTCACTCTCCGTATCTAAATTAGAAGTTGCTTCATCTAAAATAATCACTTTTGGATCTGCAAGAATTGCTCTAGCTATTGCAATACGTTGTCTTTGTCCGCCAGAAAGCTTCACACCTCTTTCTCCAATCAATGTCTCTAAACCATCATCAAATCTGTCTGTAAACTCATTCACATAAGCGGCTTTAACTGCTGCTTGTAATTGTTCTTCGGAAGCATTTGGTCTAGGAAACATAATGTTTTCTCTAATGGTACCTTCAAATAAAAACTCATCTTGCAACACCACTCCTAAATGTCTTCGGAAGCTATTTAATTTCACCTTAGATAAATCTTTACCATCAATGGTTATTTGACCCGATTCCGGATTTAAAAAAGTAGCAGATAATCCTGCAATAGTAGATTTTCCAGAACCAGAACTACCAACCAAAGCAATCACAGAACCTGAAGGTGCTTTAAAACTAATATCATGAAGCACAGATTTTCCTTCTTCGTATGCAAAAGAAACCTCCTTAAATTCTAGTTCCCCTTTAAAATCTTGAAGTTCTTCGGTACGATTTTCATCATCCTCTTCGGCGGCCATATTCATCAATTCTTCCGTTCTATCTAACCCTGCTAAAGCTTCGGTTAACTGACTTCCAATATTACTCATTTGTATAATTGGTGCAATCATAAATCCTAAAACCAAAGTGAAGAATAGAAAATCACCCGTAGTCATTTCGCTAATAATCATATAATAACCACCAATTCCCATAATTCCAGTAGTTGCAACTCCGATTAAAAAAGTAGAAGAACTAGTCATTAACGCAGTAGCGGTTAAACTCTTTTTTACATTTTGAAACAATCGATCCACTCCTTTTTCAAAAGCTACATTTTCTTGTTCTTCGGCATTAAACGCTTTAATGACACGAACTCCAGCTAAAGTTTCGGTTAAACGACCGGTAACCTCTGCATTAATTTTTCCTCTAGTTCTAAAAATAGGTCTTATATATTTAAATGCTTTTAATGCGATAATTCCGAAAATAGATAATGGAATGAACACAAAAAGTGTCATCCAAGCATTTAGTTTAATTAAAATAATTAGAGATACCACTGCTGTGAATGTTCCTCCAACTAATTGTACTAAACCAGTACCAATAAGGTTTCTAACACCTTCTACATCTGTCATTATTCGGGAAACTAATGCTCCAGATTTTGTGTTATCGAAAAAACTAATAGGAAGGGACAGTACCTTTTTTTGTACTTGTGCTCGTAACTCTGAAATTAAATATTGTGCTTGAACACTCAATATTTTTGTCAATAAATAAGAAGTAACCGCTTGGACTAAAATAGCTAGTAAAACAACACCTATTAAAGTGTATAACTGACTCGGATCTTTAGATGGCACTACATCATCCAACAGCACTTTACTTTGCCATGGTAATATTAATCCCGAAAGACTTTTAATGATGATTAAGATTAACCCGATAAACACCAATTTACGTCTAGGCCAAATAATGGTCTTAAACGCCTTAGCCATAGTTACTTTTGGTTTTGTTTTATCGCTTTTATCTTGAGGTTTTAAATGTTGCATTTTATTAAATTTATTATGCGAAGATACGCTGAAAAAACAATCTGTTTCTCCTAATAAATTAATGTTTTGTTAATTCAAAAAAAGAAAGATGTAATATTAACTTTTAGCGTACTTTTGCCAAATGCAAAAAAAACAAACTGTAAAATTTGAATTTATAGCCTTAATGGCTTCCTTAATGTCTATTGTTGCTTTAGCTATTGATGCTATTTTACCGGCAATGTCTGCAATCGGGATTTCAATTAACAGTCTGGATACCAACAACAATCAATTACTAATCACCATGATTTTTCTTGGCTTAGGTTTCGGACAATTATTATTTGGACCGTTATCGGATAGTTTTGGAAGAAAACCAATTGTATATATTGGGTTTTCTGTTTTTGCTATTGCTAGTGTGATTTGCGTGCTTGCTCCTACTTTAGAATGGATGGTTGTTGGTAGAATTTTACAAGGTGTTGGATTAGCTGCACCAAGAACCATTGCCATTGCAGTTATTAGAGATATGTACAAAGGCGATTACATGGCAAAAATCATGTCCTTTGTAACTACGTTTTTCATTTTAGTTCCTGTTATCGCTCCTGTTATGGGGAAATTTATTTTAAACCATTACGAGTGGAAAGGTATTTTTTATGTACAATTAATAATGGCGCTATTAGTGAGTATTTGGTTTTGGAAAAGACAACCAGAAACCCTAAAACCAGAATATAAAATTAAGTTTACCAAGCATGTTTTTCTGGATGGTTTAAAGGAGTTAATTAAATACAAAGAAACCATGGGATTCACTGTTATTTCTGGTCTTATTTCTGGTGCTTTTATTGTGTATTTAAGCGCATCCCAAATCATTTTTGAAAACCAATATGGTTTGATTGATGAATTTCCATACATTTTTGCTGGCTTAGCTGCTGGTGTTGGTTTATCTACTTTTTTAAATGGTAGTTTTGTTATGCGATTTGGAATGTGGCGTTTATCGTATTTCGCAATTATACTATTTAGTGTAAATGCTCTTGTTTATGTTTTACTTTTTTGGAATTCTGCAACAAATCCATCCTTACCAATAATACTCTTATTTATGGCGATTCAGTTTTTTACTATTGGATTCATTTTTGGAAATCTAAGAGCGATTGCCATGGAACCAATTGGTCATATTGCAGGAATTGGAGCTGCAATTACGGGGTTTATTTCTACGCTTATGGCGGTGCCAATTGCTAATTTTATTGGGAGTTTTGTTAAAGATACGGCCTTACCGCTATTTATAGGTTTTACTATTTTTGGGACACTTTCTTTCTTTATTTTTATTCGTATGCGTGTATTGCATGCGCGAATAGATTAGGTCATTGCGAGGACGAAGGACGCGGCAATCTGTTTATTATTACTCAAATTCCTTCTTTACCACTTCCATTAAATCAATCCAATTAGGATTAATACTTTCTATTAGTTCAATTTTAGAAGCTCTATTACCTGCCTTTATTTGTTTTTCTCTTGCTATTGCATCAGCAATCCTTTGAAATGCTTCGTAGTATACTAGCTTATCTTAATTATAACGTGCTGTAAAAGATTTTTTATCTATTTTTTCTTTGTGTTGTTGTATGCGTTTTACTAAAGTTGCACTTACACCAACATATAAAGTCGTGTTGTTTTTATTGGTTAGAATGTATATAAATCCAGGTTTCATTTTTATTGTTTCCGTCATTGCCAGCGTAGCGCGGCAATCTGTTTGTTGTTAGTTCTGCATTCTTTTCATGAGATTGCTTCGTACCTCGCAATGACAGTTACTTATTAAAACTCCCCGAATCCACATCCTTAATAAAATCAATCAGTCCTTTAAAAAACACTTTCTGATCATCAAATTGCGAAAGATGACTTCCGTTAGGACATAATAAAAAGCGTCCGTTTTGCACTTCGGTACTTATCCATTTCATATGTTCGGGATCCATAGTATCATGCGTTGCACCAATAGTTAATGTTGGGGTTTTAATTTCTTTCAATCGATCGGTAACATCCCAATTTTTAAGCGTTGCATCGCCTTTTATTCCGAACTCACTTGGTCCTTGCATAGTCACATATACCTCCGGATTTAAATGCTTAAAACCTCTATTTATTGGTTCTGGCCACTCGGCAACAGGCATTCTAATCACATGTTCTGTATAATAGTTATTTACAATCAATTCCATGTACCGCGGATTAGTATAATCTTCTTTATCTTCATAACTCATAATCTCTTTTAGTACTTCTGGATCCATTTTTGGAGCAAGTACTTCGTCGCTATATTTTTGATATTCCGGAATAGAAGCCACCATATTCGAGATAATTAATCCTTTTAAATTTTCTTGGTATTTCAACGCATATTGCATCCCAAGAATTCCTCCCCAAGATTGTCCGTATAAATAAAAATTGTCTTTATCCAGACCTAAAGCAATTCGTACTTGCTCTACTTCTTCCACAAAACGATCTAAATCCCAAAGACTTAAATCTTTTGGTTGGTCGCTGTAATACGATCCTAGCTGGTCGTAATAATAGTATTCTATATTTTCCTGCGGAAAGTACCCATCAAAGCATTCATAAATCTCATGTGTCATTCCTGGTCCGCCATGTAATAACAATACTTTCATAGTCGGATTATTACCAACACGCTTGGTCCATACTTTAAACTCGCCTTTTGGAGTTGTAATCGGAATCATTTTAATGCCGCCTAGAAACTGGTCTTTCTCTTGCGGTTTTAGATAGTTTTCTGCGGAAGTATTTGTTGCTTCGTATTCTAGATGTCCAGCATGTTCTTGTGTATGTTCCTTTTTGCAATTCAAACACAATACACTTAATACGACTAGAACTATTATTTTGATTTTCATAAAACGGAAGAATTTAGAATACTAAGTTAAAGAAATAAATCCTCATTTAATAACTATAGTATTTTAGCAACAATATGATAATTATCAGAATATTACCGCTTCTTTTTCTATAACTTAGTAGCATGAAGAATACTATTGCAGAACGTATTTTAGATTTCTTAAAAGGCTTTCCTCCTTTTGATGCCTTGACGCATGAGCAACTGTTCAGCATTGCTACCCAAGTTAAAGTGCATTATATAGAAAAAGACAACTATATTTTTAAGCAAAATGAAGATTTACACGATTCGTTTTACGTGGTAAAAGATGGCGCTATTGGTATTTATAGAGGAAGTAGTTTGGTAGACGAATGTGATGAAGGTGATATTTTTGGTTTGCGTGCTTTAATTCGGAAAGACCAATATTTGTTAGATGCCAAAGCCATTGAAGAAAGTATTGTATACAGTATGTCTTCTAAAGTTTTAGAAGATATTATCATTACCAACCCAAAAGCAAATCAGTTTTTAATTGCTAGTTTTGCTACTAATACTCGTAATCCGTATTCGGAAGAAGACAAAGGAACCCTATTTGCTAACGAAAGTTTTTTACAACCCAATACCAATAGTTTTACCGAAGTACAATCTGCAAACTTCTCTAAAAACCCTATTGTTTGCCAAGCACATACTATTATAAAAGAAGCGTGTTTAGTGATGAGTGCACGTAAAGTCGGTTCGATTATTATTACCGAAAACAAGCAGCCGATTGGTATTATTACCGACAAAGATTTACGTAATAAAATAGCAACAGGATTACATACTATAAGCGAAGAAGTAGAAAGTATTATGTCGGCTCCTGTGATTACGTTTCCGCCAACCATAACCGTTGCCGAGGCTCAAATAGCCATGCTAAAAAATGAAATTTCTCATTTATGTATTACTACAGATGGTACGCCAAATTCGGAATTGATTGGTATTTTATCTGAACATGATATTATTGTAATGCATGGAAATAATCCTTCCGTATTAATTAAAGAAATCAAGCGTGCAACCTCAGCCGAATCGTTAAAATTCATAAGAGAAAAAGCACAAGAATTACTTAAAAACTATATTGAACAACATATCCCTATCTCGTTTATAGCCAATATTATTTCAGCAATTAACGAAGCTATTACCAAACGTATTATTTTATTAGTTATTAGCGAAATACAAGAAGAACCTCCTGTAAATTTTGCTTGGCTGGCCATTGGTAGCCAAGGTAGAAAAGAGCAATTATTACTAACAGATCAAGACAATGCGTTAGTATTTGAAGATGTTTCCGAAGATAAAAAAGAAGCAACCACTTCCTATTTTTTAAAATTAGCAAAAGGGATTAACAACAAACTAAACACCGTTGGTTTCGAACTTTGTCCTGCTAATATGATGGCTAGTAATCCCAAATGGTGCTTATCGGTTACCGAATGGAAAGCCCAATTTAAAAATTGGATTACCCACCCTGATGAAGATAAAATCATGCTTTGCAATATCTTTTTTGATTACGATTTGGTATATGGAAATCATGACCTGGTGGATGAGATGTCCACGAGTATTTTTGAAGCCATTGACAGCTACGAGATTTTCTTAAATTTTATGGGACGAAATGCATTAAAAAACCCGGCACCACTTAGCTTTTTTAGAAATTTTTTAGTGGAAGATTCTGGCGAACATAAAGACCAGTTTGATATTAAAGCACGTGCTATTATGCCACTTGTAGATGCTGCACGACTGCTCGTTTTATCGCATAACACCAAAGACGTCAACAGTACTATTGAACGTTTTAAAAAACTAGCAGAAATAGAACCGCAAACCAAAGATCTATACGAATCTTGCATTAGTGCTTTTCGCATTTTATTGCGCTTTAGAACCCAACAAGGTTTGAAAAATAACGATTCTGGAAGATTTATAGATTTAAATAGCCTAAGTAAAGCAGACAGGCTGAAACTTAAAGGTTGTTTTAAGCCCATAAAGGACATACAAGATGTATTGAAAGTCCGTTTTAAACTCTCTCAATTACTATAAATGAATTGGTTAAAACGCAAAACATATCCAGACTTTTATAACGCTTACGCGGAAAGTTTTAAAGGCAACAACAAACTTTTAGAAACTACACGATTTGTTGTGTTTGACACCGAAACTACAGGGCTAAATCCAAATGAAGATCTTATTTTATCTATTGGAACAGTAACCATACAAAACTTTAGTATAAACGTTTCGGATAGTTTAGAGTGTTACTTACAACAAAAACATTTTAATGCCGACACGGTAAAAATTCATGGTATTTTAAAAGCAGGATCTATTCGTAAAATAGAAGAAACGGAAGCCATAAAGCTATTCTTAAAACATATTGAAGGCGCTGTTTTGGTAGCACATCATATTGCATTTGATGTGGCTATGATTAACCAAGCTTTACAACGAATGGACTTACCTAAACTTAAAAACAAATTAGTAGATACTGGACAACTTTACAAAAAAACGAAATACGTAAAAGACCATACACATTATAGTTTAGATCAACTTTGTAATACCTTTCATATTACCATGCATGATAGACACACTGCTTCTGGGGATGCGTATTTAACTGCTGTTTTATTTTTAAAGTTTGCTGCTTTATTAAAAAAGAAGAAAAATAGAAATTTGAGGTTAAGTGATTTTTAGAAGTCGTGTCTTAGTTCTCGATACAAAATTCTAAAAAAAAGAATTTCACTCGAACTGACAAGAAATAATTCAACTCAAATTGATAAATATTATACACTTCTTTTTGTCACTTCGAGTGATTTGTGAAGGATGAACCAATAGTATCGAGAAGTAATCTAACTCAAAAATTATCGATACAAAATTCTAAAAAAAAAGAATTTCACTCGAACTGACAAGAAATTATTCAACTCAAATTGATAAATATTATATACATCTTTTTGTCACTTCGAGTGATTTGTGAAGGATGAACAAATTGTATCGAGCAGTAATCTAACTCAAAAATTATCGATACAAAATTCTAAAAAAAAGAATTTCACTCGAACTGACAAGAAATTATTCAACTCAAATTGATAAATATTATATACATCTTTTTGTCACTTCGAGTGATTTGTGAAGGATGAACAAATTGTATCGAGAAGTAATCTAACTCAAAAATTATCGATACAAAATTCTAAAAAAAAGAATTTCACTCGAACTGACAAGAAATTATTCAA
>CANNAC010000017.1 GCA_947502495.1 uncultured Flavobacteriaceae bacterium
CGCTATACCGTCTTACATATCCATCATTTTTATACATATACATTTGTTTTAGTGTATACATATTTCAGGACGGGTCATAATAATGCCTAACGGTTACGTATAAGAATTGTGCGGTTTTGTGTGCGAGGATTTTCCGCAGGAAAATCAGACGTAACAAAAATGCAACGACCTTTGGTTAAGTACTAAGTTAGCAGTTTTTTATACACATTGTTGCCATTTCGTTGTTTTTTTAGTTCAAATTATTCAATTAAATTTAGCTTTTGGGTGAGTTCAGACAGCGTTTTATCCCGCAAACTTGATCAATTCCGATTGAGTGAGCAATTCCGCAACTTGCTAAATTCGAACGCAATTTAGTTCCGGAATTTTATTATAAAATAAATGCTAAAATAATTTGAGAAATAACAGAAATGATAGCAAATACTAAAAACACTTTTAGAATAACATTTATTTCATTAGTTTTTTTGTTATTCTTAAGTTGCTCATTTTCCATTCGCCATAAAGCTAAAAGGACTTCATCTCGATTGTCTTTTTCATTTAACTCATCAACAAAAGGTCTGTCTTGAAATGGTCTAACTTTTCCGTGTTTATCGTATTTTGGAAATCTTTTTTCCGCTGAATCTTTACTCATTTTTTAATTTTAAATTCGGATTTTTTTTCGTTTTGAGTGCGTTCCGCCAATGAATGGCAACTTTTTGCACAGTAACTTTTGCTACTCATATCCCGTAAATATAACAGGGTATAGTACCTTTTTAGTTACTGTTATCCTGTAAGGATATATTTAACAAATCTAAACCATTTCATATACATATAACATGCGTAGTTCTACGTACTTTTTCGGAATTCATATACAACTTTACACTAAAACATATCTTATAATGTAAAGAACATGTTGCATCTTTCTAATGCGTTATTTGTTTAATAACCGATCTTAGAAATTCGTTCGAAAACGAAATGCTGTTTTTTTTTATCTTTCCATTGCTTCTGAAACTCTGTTTCTTCTGCTCCTAATGGAAACAAAACGTAATACCATAAGCAATTAAGATAATAACGTATTATCCATATCCATCTTGGAAGTCTACTTTTACTCATCTATTAAGTATTAATAGACTTTTAAAGATAAAAAAATGTACTATAATGTTTATGAATAATTTATATTATAATTTCATCTTGACAAATAACCTGTATAAGTCATTATTCCAGCCGAATACCTAAATTCTACTTCCACATTATCTCCACTCTTTTTTTCAATACAAATTGCACAAATATCTCCAAAATTATCTTTAGCAGTTACCCCACACATTGCATCGTTTCCTACTCTACCAGTTATTGTATATTTAAGTTTATCTCCATTTCTCATGTCAAGTGTCCAAACTTTAATATCTCCAACAATAAAATGAGCATTTTGATTTAATTTTTCACCTTGTAAATGGGTTAAAATCATAGTGAAAGATTGTGATTTTTCAATTTCAGAATTATTTTTAACATTCATGTTTTCTGGAATTTTCATTCCAGTTAAAATAACTACAGCACAAATAAGTGTTAATGTTAATACTATTTTCTTTGCAAAAATATTTTTCATAATAAATGAGATTATTTTGATGGTAAATTAGATATTATAATATTAATTATTTTTTTCCAAACAATTTTGCGTACTGCTTATTGTTTAAATAAGACATATAACTTGCGCTTTGGTCGTATTTGCCTTCGTATATAAAAATTGTAGGGAAGACTTTACCAAAACTTTTTTTGAAATATATGTATAGAGTTTCTTTTCCTAGAGTATTGACATGAAATTCATCATCAACTTTTGCTTCTCCATTAGTTAGTAAATCGTATAATTGATTCATTGTTTCAATATCTAATTGGAAATGAACGTACTTATCTAAATACTGGAATTTCGCATCTCTTACCATAAACTCAGCCCTATCTTCATATAGTGTCATTGAAGCCCAAAATTTGCCCATAGGTGCAACTTTAGTTTCTTTAATGACTTCATCTCTTTCTATTTTGGTAATTTGTGCAAAACCGTTAATTGTAAACAAAAATAGCACTAGGGGTAATAGTAATTTTTTCATAATAAAGAGAATAGATTAATTAGAAGTCATTTAATGTAATAATCGCGCCAAGTATTCCAAGCACAAAACTGGTTATAATAACCCACGCAAAAAATTGGATATTATCTCTAATTTTTCTTGTTGCTACAAGTTGTTCTCGCAGTAGTTCTTCGGTATTCATATCAGTGATTTTTTTCATATTAATTCGATTTATAGTTAGAATAACGATGCCATTATAAACATGACATTAATCAATTTTAGTAAAAATAAATACAATTAGTGAGAGTGTTTTACGGTTTTCCTCAATTACTAAAGTTAATTCTAATATTTTTTTTGCTTCTTTAATTGTAATAAGGGATTTGAGATAAAAATAATCACTATATAAATAGATAAACAACATTAATTATTTAAAACTTCAATCCCATGCGTATAAATACTATTTAACTCTCATAAGCGCGCGTATGTCGTAGTCTACATGAAGCATTTTAGAAAATTGTTTATAATAACAAGAATTTCTCTTATATAATTTAGGCTAATAACAAATCGAATAGACATAATATCTCACGTACCATAATAACGGCAAGGGCTTGGAGATGTTTCTTTATTTTTATCAGACTATAACATTAATAATGTAATCTTATTTTAATGTATTCCAAAAATGGTGTACATTTATACACTAAGCTCATGTAAAGACACTTTAACTTGATATAGTAGATAAGTTTATCTGTTAAATAATTTACATCTTTCCTTCTTTATTTTTTCTTTGTTTTTGTTCGTGAATCTCCTTTGCTTTTCTTCGGTACGCTTTTAGTTTTTGTTCTGGTGTTGGTTCCCCTGGTTTTGGTACGTACTCAATTGGTCTTTTTTCCATTGTTTAACGGTTTGTGTTTTTGTCTTATTTATTAAATAGAAGCATAGAAATTTCTTTAGCGTAATCTAAAGTTATAGCATAATCTACCGAAGGTCTGCCTCCTGTACTTTTACTCAAATTTGAGATGAAGTCTGTTCCTTCTTCAAAACCATATTCAAACATTCTTTTAACCAAATATGTAAAGTCTATTGTAACTTCTAAAAAGGAATATAAACCTCTGGCTGAAAAAACTTGATTGATCGTTCTTCTTGTTTTTCTCTTTAGGTTTTATTATTGTTCTAATAGAGGTTTATATCAATTGATATGAAAGGTAGTAAAAGTATTAAACTAATTTCATGCTATCGCTTATGGAGTGATATACAATATATTCAAGGGTAGTGCAAAAACGAAAACTCGAAATCTGAAAGGCACGGGGTACGATTTTAGGTTTTTTCTTTTTAAATTTTTGGCTTTTTGCATTGACTAACTTTCAATAAACAACTTAACAACCTTTAATTAATCATGGTTAATATGCAGTTCTAAAACAACTTGCTTTGCCTTTCTACATAAAAACTTCTATTATTAAAATACTTATTGCGTATTTGTTTTGCTATTCGGCTATGAATGTTTTTCTCGAACTCATTTTTATTTCCAGTTAATAGAACTTCTGCAATTAAATTAAACTGTTTATTGTCATGTTCTTCAAGATGCTTTAATCCTGTATTAGAAAGCAGAAAACTATCTGATTTCTGCATCGAAATATCAACCTTTGTAATAGGGCAAATCTTAGTCTCTCCTTTAGGTGTGCTTATTGTCGTTTTTAACTCTATACTTGAATGGTTAATTATACCAAATTGTAGTGTTTCAGAAAGGCGGTTAATTATACCAAATTTTTGAATCATATTAGAAGATATTTGATCTTTTAATTGTGACGAATAACTCTTTATTAATTCTTTTAAAATTCCTTTGTGGTAAACTCTGTTTCTAGGTTTTAGTGTATTAATCCAATGTCGAGGGTTGGAATAATTATCTAAGGCTCTTTTTTGAGGCACTTTTAAACGTTTTCGACTAATAGTGTAGTCGTAATATAAAACCTCATCAAAACGTTTTAAAAGTAAGTCTTTTGCTTTGTTTAAGTTTATGGTGTTGACATCTGCAAATGTTTTAATACCTAAGGACTTAATCTCTTCCATTTTAATTATTTTCAATTCAACACGCAAAGTGTATTCACTCATGCAATATTGATATGATTTGCTGTAAATCTTTAACAAATACCTTTGATGAACTACTTGTGCGAAATGCTCATTATATCGGAATTCAAATTTTTTACCATTATGATACAACAACCCTTTAATAAATTTTTGAGGATCAAACAAAGGTGTTGTATTAACTCCAAATTCAATATTTTGAAATATCATTTGTTCTGGACAACAATTAAACACTTTACATAGACGTGTTCTAACTTTTAAGATATTGTTAATTGTAAATTGATTTCCGTTAAAACCTTTGTGCTTTTTTTCTTCTTTATGATTAGGTGCTTTTATATCATTTAATGAATTCCACATATTATGAATACTTCCAGTAAACAGAATTGTTCCACTATCATAAACAGTAATTTTACAACAATGATATTCGGCTACTTGTTTTATCGAAACTTCTCCCGTATTTTCTACTAATCCAACTTTGAAATCCAAAGACTTTAGCAAACTCTCCTTATCAATACCGATAACCAATATTTTTATATAATCTATCAATTTGTAGTTGTATATTTGTAACGGTTTATGTGTTGCTACTAAACCATTTGAACAATTAAAAAGAGGGTTTTTGAACACCCTCTTTTTTTGTTTCTATAAATAAAAAATTTGATCTATTACCAGGATTAGATGTCTTGTATAATAATCTTTGAAGTAGTAAGTGATTAAAGTATTTGAGTTTTCTATAAACCCAAATACAATTAAGTGTTCTTTTTTACCAACATATCCCATAAAAATACTGCTAAGTTCAGTTTTAAACAACCCAGTTAAAATAGGGTTAACCCATTTTTTTCCGTCATGTATCTTTAACCAATATAATGGAGAGGATTTAGCGAATTGCCTATCTTCACTAATGTTAATTAATTTAGTTAACTCGATTTCTTTAGTTGGTTCGCCTTGCAATTCATAATGTTTAACCGACTTGAACTTACCAACATTTATTTCTTTATAAATGTAGATTACTGGTTTAGGAATGTGTGTCTCCATGTTATTACTATTTTTTTAGTTTAACAATGGCTTCTTCAACTTTTTTGCGCTCATAAAAAACACGTCCGCCAATTTGAACGGCTTCCAAAATCCCTTTGGATCTCCAGTTGTGAATTGTTGATACGTCAATTGACAACATATCTGCTAACTCAGACCTTGTAAGGTAGGTTTTAGGTTCTTTTGGCTGTAAGTGAGTGGTAATTTCGCTAACTACATTGTTTAATCGTTTGTCGATTAAGTCTACTAATGCATCTGGACTGATGCCTATTAATTGAATTTGTTGCATTTACAAATGGTGTTAAGTTAAATTATTGCTTAACTACTATCTGTAATATTATATGTTTTGTAAATCATTCATTACAAATCACATTAAATCTTAAGATAATAGTTTTTGCTTTCTTTTTGTCTTAACAAATGTAAATAGGTTGTAAAAGGTGGTAAGTAATTAAAAATTCAAGTAAGACTTTGTATTTTTATACGATGTTATATTTATCTATATGAATATAAAAACAGGTTATACTTACCTTTATACAATCATATGAATTATTCAGAACCTTAAGGGGATTATTAGTTATTATTTTTTTGATGTTTGATCAAAATAATACCTTCTCAAAGTTTTTAATGAATATGGAAAGTCTAGTTTTTGGTGTATAAAATTTATAAAGTCTTCGTCAGTTATATTTAAAAAATCATTTTTCCAATTTCTTAAAACTTCTAAACTGTCTAGCAAATGTTTTTTATCGTGATTAAAATGTGTGAGTTTATCTCCAGACTTATCTTCTTTTATTTTTTTTAACTTCCCAATAAATATTTGATTTGATTTCACCCCTCTTTTATGTGTATTGTGATATCTGTGGGATATTGCTTCGTAAAGTTTTATAAATTTCTCTATAGATACATCTAAGATTTTAATTTTATTCAATGCACGACTAGTTACCCACTCCGATGAATTCCTATTATAAAAATTTTCTTTTAGAATTAAATAAGCTTCCTTAACGACCTCATCTGAAGCAATATTTTTAATCAAAATAGGATCGTAATTTAAAATTTTTTGCAACAAATTTTCTGATAGATTTTCACTCATAAATTATAGTTTATTTTGTTTCTCAATTGAAAGTGAGTGATGTTTTATGGATTGTTATATTTTAATTTTAAAAAAAACTCATAATTACATATTAAAAGAAAATAGCAAATTAATTTTGGTTCGAAGCCTTTTTCACTACTTCTAATTCTGCTAGACTCATTTTGGCTTGCCTATGTTTACGCCCTACTTTTTGCCATATTTTAGCAAGTTGCACACTATAATCAATTGGTTTTTTACCAATATATTCTAAAAACATTTGCTCTGTTCCGTGAGCCGTTATGTTCATTAAAATAGGAGTTGGATACAATTCAGTTGCATAATGATTTGATGCAAATGAACGTCTACATATATGACTCGCAACTAGTTCATGCTTTGGATAGTTCCCGTTTATATACCTTTTTTTAACTTCATCAAACTTGTTTCCGTTAACTACTGTATCTATTTCTGAAAGTTTACAAAGTTGCTTTAAGTATCTATTAAACATCGCTTTGTTACTATCTGCATTTTTTGAAAATACTGGCGGAAACTTACCATTTCGTTTATCTAGTATCTCTTTAACCTCAAAATGTATGGGTATTTGAACAGTTTTTTTTGTTTTGATTTGTTCCAACACTATAAAATCATAATCTTGTATATGCTCAATCATTTTGCAATTCATTCTCATTAAATCTGAAACCCTCTGACCAGTAAAGCAACCAATAAGTAACCAGTCTTTTGCAACTTCATGAGCATCACTAACAAAGGTTTTATCTTTAATTTTCTGAATTTCTTCTAGTGTTAAAATCACTTTAGGCGCTTTGATTGTAAAGCCCTGAAAATGTTCCAACTGACTACTAACTTTAAAACCATTCTTTTGAGCATCTAAACAAATGCTTTTAACAAACTTTAGATAACGACCAATTGTATTATCACTCAACTTATCTACTTTATTAAAATAGTCTATTAAATCAGTTCTAAAGACTAAATTAACATCTGTTAGTTTGGTTCGTTGTTTCTTATGTTCATCAAATGCTATTAATTTATTTACAATTGTCTTGTATTTCTTTTCAGTAGATTTTGAAACGCCAATTTTACCTTTAGCAGTAGATTTGTATTTTAAATTATTTAAGAAGTGTTCGCCGTATATTGTTAAAAAGTCAAGTTCTTTAACTTCGGACTTATTAAAATGTAAGTTAATCTTACTTTGTAACCAATTACCATTTATTTCTGTTCCATTACTGTTAGCAGTGTTAACCTCATCTAGCACAAAATCTTTTAACTTACTTAATTTAGATGCAATATTTTTATTTATTGAAGTTGTTTGCTTTGGCAACTTAGTTGCATCACTCCACTCCTTTGGATTAATACTTAATGAAGTTTTACGCTTTAAAGATTTTGCACGACCTAATGAAAGACGTAAATAAATCGGTGCATTTTCTGCCTTACTTTGAAGTAGATATTTAATAGTTGCCATAAATTGAACATTTGAACACCCAAATGTAATAAAAAAAACAACCTAGTCAACATTTAGCCAACATTTAGTCAACACATTTCAATAACATTCCATTTCATTAGAACACACAACAACACCTTAAAACCCAACAATAATGGAAAACCATTAAACAAACAGTATATTTACAGACATTGCACAAGAGAGCAAATAGACGCGTTACACTCTCTCCGACTCCACCTTCGCCCTACAAAGCTTCATTTTTTTTGAAGCGAAGTAGGGCTTTTTTATGTTTAATTCTTATTGAATATTAAATCTTTAGGGCTTCGGTGGACTCGTCCATCTTTTTGATAAAGTTTCAAAATTAAAAAATCGAAGCAGAATATTTTCCTTAATTTAGAGATATGGAATTACCATATGCTGTTTATATTTTAAAATGTAATAATAAAACCTATTATACGGGTTTCACTACGAACATCAAGAATAGATTAAAAGCGCATAAGAATAAAGAAGTACATTATACAAAAGACAAACTTCCTGTTGAGTTAGTTCATTTATCTCAATTTATAGACAAACAAAAAGCTTACGGTTTTGAACGCTATTTAAAAACGGGTTCTGGAATTGCTTTTAGGAATAAGAGGTTGATTTAAAATTTACATATAAACTAGAACACAAAAAATCATCCAATTTGAAAACATAAAAAAACCAGAGAAGTTAATTTCTCTGGTTTTTTATTATAATTTATTAAATCGACCAAACTATTTCTGGACAGCTCATTGCTTAATAGCTAACCCATCGTGTTTCCATCGGGATATGCCACCTTCTAAGTCGTAGATTTTTGTAAATCCAGCTTGTTCTAGCTTTTCAGCACATTTAGCACTTCTTCCTCCAGAATGACAATATAACAATACTGGTTTTTCTTTATCTAATTTTAATATGTCTTGTGCAAAAGTTGGAGATTTATAATCTATATTTTGCGCATTATCAATATAACCGCTTTTAAACTCTTTTGGAGTTCTTACATCAACCAATTGTACCTGACCCATTTTTAAAAGCGATTGCATTTCTTGGGTAGAAACTACTGTTATGTTGCTTGTATCTTTTTCTTTACAACCAAAACTACTAAAAGTCAGTATTGCAAGTACTATTATGGATAAACGTTTCATTGGTTTGTTTTTTCTTAGTTAGTTACTTCTCCAGTCCACTCACTAAATCCGCCTAATAGGTTTTTTGTATTATCAAACCCTAGCTGATTCATGATTGCACAAGCTTGTGCACTCCTTCCTCCAGATCTACAATATACGTAAAAGGTCTTACTTTTATCTAGAGCTTCTACTTTACTCATAAACTCTTGTGGTTGGTAAATATCTATTACTATTGCATTTGGTATAATACCTTCGTCTGTTTCTTCTTCTGTTCTAACATCTAATATTACCGCATTTTCATCTTGCTGTAATTCTTCTTGCCATTGTTGTTGTGTTAAATCTGCCATTTTCTGTTTTTTTTACAAAATTAAGATTTCTTTACTTAGTAGACGAAAAAAAATCCGAAGTATTACTACTTCGGATTTTTTTAATATTATTTATTACTAATTATACTTTAATAGAACAGCCAATTGCTCTGGTTTCTTTTTCTTCAATTTCTTTTCCTTGAAGCAAAGCATCTACTGCATTTTCTACATATTTTTTACTCACAGAAGCTTCGTCTTGGTAGTTATCATCTATCGCACCAATATACTTTACTTCGTTTCCTTTCTTCGTTTTTTCAAGAATATAAACGTGTGGTGTTTTTGTTGCTCCGTATTGTGGATATATTTTTTGTCCTCTATCCATTAAATAAGGAAAAGTAAATCCTTTGGCTTTCGCTCTTGCTTGCATAGCCTCTAACCTATCTCCAGGCTGTACATCTGGATTATTAGGCATAATTGCAATTACAGGATATCCTTGATTTGCATATTTTTTATTTAATGCTTCAACTCTATCTTCGTAGGCTACTGCATACGGACAAGTATTACATGTGAAAATAACGATATATCCTTTTGCTTCCTTATAATCTTTTAAAGAAACCATATTGCCATCTATATTCTTTAACGAAAAATCGGTAGCGATATCTCCAATTTGGTAACCCGGATTGATATTTGTTTTATTTAAAGTAAATGCACTTATTAGCAATACTATTGCTAATGCAGAAACTATTTTAATAGACTTTTTCATAATTATTATTTTTGTTTAATACATTTATTTACGGAAAGACAACCTTCTTTAATAGTGTCTAAGGTATCTTTTTAAATTGTTATTCTAGTAGGCTAATGCCTTGAATTTCGGTTATAGGAATTTATCAACTTCCGTTTTTAATTCCTCATAACTAAAAGAACGCTCATAAAACGCTCGTCTATCTTTGTTATAAATTACTGTTGCTGGTAATGCTCCAGACCATGCTTCACTTACTTTAGGAATCCATGCATTAGAATCCGGATCATCTAATGCTACCACTTTAGATTGTATTTTATGTTTCACTATAAAGGGGATTAGTTTTTTCTCATATTGCTTCGGAAAATCTAAACTCACCAACAGTACTTCTACATTTTCACTTTTATAGGCTTCCTTTATTTCTTCAAAATGAGGCAACTCTTTAATACAAGGCGCACACCAAGTTGCCCAAAAGTTTACCACATAAGTTTTATCATCTTGAAGATGTAAAAACTTTTCAAATTCATTAAAATTATATATTTCCAAATCGGGCTTCTCTACTACAACATTCTCCTTTACAAGATTAGAAGAAACCTCCTTCGTTTTATTTTCTTGTTTACAACTTACAAGTAAAATAAAGACTATAAATAAAACTCTTAAATTCATAAACATAAAAGTATACATTACAAAAAGAAGCACAAGTGAGTTTAACAAAAGTTTAATGACCCTTTTATATTTATTACTACCTTAAAACCATGTAGTAACCAAAATATTTTTATAACTTACAGCTAACTTAAAATAATGTTACTAGATAAGATTCGATTAATAGCCAACAATTACTCTTTACAAACTAGTAACGACACAAACTACCATGAAAATGGTAGTTTTTTATTTATAAAACATTGGTAGTTAAAATTTAGATTTATATCTTTGACCAAAATTAATAACAATTGAACACAATTTTAAATAATACTTGGTGGTGGAACTCTCGAAAAACAATCTTCGTGAACTAACGCTCTATACCGTATATTTAACTAAAAATATCAAAAAAGGCTTGTCATTCACGACAAGCCTTTTTTTTATTCTGAACTCGTTTCAGAATCCTTTAACAAATTAATGATATCTCATAAAAGAAAGAGATACTGAAATAAATTCGGCATAAAAATGAAAACATTCAGTCTTTATACACATTACAAAAAAATACTAGCAGATACGATTACTCCTGTTAGCATTTACTTAAAAATAAGAGACAAATACCCTAACAGTATTTTGTTAGAAAGTAGTGATTATCATGCAAATGATAATAGCTTCTCCTATATCTGTTTTAATCCTATTGCATCTATTAAAGTAGAAAATGATGAAATAGAACAACATTTTCCAGATGGAAGTTCCAAAAAAAATTATACCAAAAATATTTCGGTAACTGAAGAGATTGATAAATTCACACAACGTTTTAAAGTCAATTCTGAAGAAAAATTCAAATTCATAAACAATGGTATTTTTGGTTATACTGCTTATGATGCTGTTAAATATTTTGAAGATGTAGAAATTTCAAAAAAAGAGAATTCTATAGAAATCCCTGAGATTTATTACGCCGTGTATCAAAACATCATTGCAATAAATCACTTTAAAAATGAAGCGTATATTTTTGCACATTGCCACGATACCGACAATAATATAGACGAAATACTTCAGCTTATAAAAGCAAAGAATTTTGCATCTTATAAATTTTCTAAAAATGGAGAAATCACTTCGAACTTAAGTGATGAAGAATATAAATCACATGTAGAATTAGCAAAAAAACATTGTGCGAGAGGGGATGTGTTTCAACTGGTACTTTCTAAAAAATTCTCACAAGATTATAAAGGAGATGAATTTAATGTATATCGCGCTTTACGAAACGTAAATCCTTCGCCTTACTTATTCTATTTCGATTATGGAAATTTCAAGATTTTTGGAAGTTCCCCAGAAGCGCAATTAATAGTTTCCGATGGTAAAGCAGAAATTCATCCAATTGCAGGTACTTTTAAACGTACTGGAAATGATGAAAAAGATGCCGAATTAGCAAAACAACTTGCCGTTGACGATAAAGAAAATGCAGAACACGTGATGCTAGTGGATTTGGCTAGAAACGATTTAAGTAGAAACGGAAGCCAAGTAAAAGTAGAAACCTACAGAGAGGTTCAATTTTTCTCGCATGTCATTCATTTAGTTAGTAAGGTTATTGGTGAAAAACACAAAAATGTTTCTACCATGCAAGTAGTTGCAGACACTTTTCCCGCAGGAACTTTAAGTGGCGCACCAAAACATAAAGCAATGCAGCTTATTGAAAAATATGAAAAAACGAGTCGTGCCTTTTACGGCGGTGCTATCGGTTTTATGGATTTTGAAGGTAACTTTAATCATGCCATTATGATTAGAACATTCTTAAGTAAAGACCATAAACTGCATTGGCAGGCTGGCGCCGGAATTGTTTCTAAATCAGACCCAGAAAACGAATTACAAGAAGTTTATAACAAATTAGGTGCATTAACAAAAGCTATAGAATTAGCAGAAAGAATATAATTTTGGCGTTACCACAAGGGTCAGGCTTTCTAGGCTCGCTATCAAAGATGAGCTCAAACAAACCTTTCAATCCTTAACGCAAAAGAATTAAGAAAACTAAATAAGAAATTTTTAAAAGGTCAAAAAACAGCAGGAAATCATGTCCTTATTTCCGACATAGTCGGAATCAACGATTTTCAGAAATAAAGAGCGAAGAAGCGGAACTGCGAAGCGTAGCTTCAAGCATGCAGCTTTGAAAGTGAATGGTGCTTTAGCAATTTCCTAACAAATCGTTTTGATTTTTTGGTTCGTTTTGCATCAAGGCAAAATGAACAGAAATAAAAAATAAAGTATAATTAATAAGATTCCCACTTTCGTGGGAAATAGATATGAAAATAAAAGTATTAGTAATAGATAACTACGATAGTTTCACCTACAATTTAGTGCACTATTTAGAAGATTTAAATTGTGAAGTAACTGTAAAAAGAAACGACAAACTGACTTTAGAGGAAGTAGATGCTTTTGATAAAATTGTACTTTCTCCAGGTCCCGGAGTTCCAGATGAAGCAGGTTTATTAAAAGAGATCATAAAAGCGTATGCGCCAACAAAAAGCATTTTAGGTGTTTGTTTAGGGCAGCAAGCTATTGGTGAAGTTTTTGGAGGAAAAATAATTAATCTAGAAGAAGTGTATCATGGTGTTGCGACTAATATAAAAGTAACCGTGGATGACGAATCCCTTTTTAACGGATTAGAAAAAACATTCCCCGTTGGCAGATACCATTCTTGGGTTGTAGACCCTAATTTACCAGAAGTATTAGAAGCGACTTCTTTGGATGAAAACGGACAAATAATGTCGCTACGTCATAAATTTTATGATGTTCGCGGTGTACAATATCATCCAGAATCGGTTTTAACACCTAACGGAAAACAGATATTAGAGAATTGGGTGAATAGTTAGTGTTCTATATGTGTTGCAGTAAACAGTACTTACTCCAATGAATCTTGAATATGAAAAAGGAAAATAAGATGTCACTTCGAGTGATTTTTGAAGCATGAAAAAATAGTATCGAGAAGCTTTATTCGTTCTAGATACCATCGCAAGAAAAAATTAAAATCACTCGAACGTACAAAAATAAAGTAACAAAAGATCCATTAAAAAGATTTCCGTCTTCGCGGAAATGATAAATAAAAATTTATCAATGAAACAAATATTAAACAGATTAATAAACCACGAAAACATCTCTACAGAAGAGGCGAAACAGGTTTTAGTAAATATATCAAAAGGCGATTATAACCAAAGTCAGATTGCATCTTTCTTAACGGTTTACATGATGCGAAGCATTACTTTGGAAGAGTTGCAAGGATTTAGAGACGCATTATTAGAATTGTGTATTCCTATAAACTTATCCGATTATAATGCTATTGATTTATGCGGAACTGGTGGCGATGGAAAAAATACATTTAACATTTCTACTCTAGCATCCTTTGTAACTGCTGGAGCTGGCGTACATGTTGCTAAACATGGTAACTACGGTGTATCTTCCGCTTCTGGATCTTCCAACGTCATGGAAGCTTTAGGTATTCATTTTTCTAATAAATCCGATTTCTTAAAACATGCCATAGAAAAAGCAGGAATATGTGTTTTACATGCACCGCTATTTCATCCTGCCATGAAAAATGTGGCTCCAATACGTAAAGAACTAGGTGTAAAAACCTTTTTTAATATGTTAGGCCCGATGGTAAATCCGTCGTTTCCTAAAAACCAATTAGTGGGCGTTTTCAATTTAGAATTGCAACGTCTTTATGGGTATTTATACCAAGAAACAAAGACCAACTACAGCATCGTACACGCATTAGATGGTTATGACGAAATCTCATTAACTGGAAACACCAAGATTATTTCTAATGCGACAGAAACCATGTTATCGCCAAAAGATTTAAACGTAGAACAAATTAATCAAAGTGATATTTTTGGTGGGGATACGTTAAAGTCTTCTGCAAAAATTTTTTTAAACGTTATAAAAGGAAAAGGAACCGAAGCGCAAAATAATGTGGTTTGCGCCAATGCAGGATTAGCAATTGCTACCGTAAATAAAATAGATCATCAAACCGGATTTGAACTAGCAAAAGAATCCCTATTAAGCGGAAAAGCAAAAGCGAGCTTGGATACTTTGATTGCATTAAGTAAATAATGTTAGCAGTTAGCAGTTAGCAGTTAGCAGTTAGCAGTTAGCAGTTAGCAGTTAGCAGTTAGCAGTTAGCAGTTAGCAAAAATGAAAAGGGTTAAGAAGAAACAAGAACATAACAAAAAAGAAAGCCCTGAATCAATTCGTAGAATGGAACATTGAAATGCAGAAATAATGAGCGAAGGAATGGAGATGCAAAGCGAAGCTTTAAGCACGAAATTCCGAAAGAGAATGTTCCGCAGGAATTTCCTCATTTCAATATGATTTTTTGGTTCGTTTTGCATCAAGGCAAAATGAACAGAAATAAAAAAATAAAGTTCCTGAATTTAATTCGGAACAAAAAAATAAAGATTAACATAATAAGATTTCCGCTTTAGCGAAAAGCAAATATGGACATATTACAAAAAATAGTAAAAGACAAACGCATCGAAGTAAACCTTCGAAAGCAACTAATTCCTACCAAACAATTAGAGCAATCTATTTTGTTTGAAAGACAAACGATTTCCTTAGCAAAAAACTTAAGAAATAGTACCTCAGGAATCATTGCAGAACACAAACGTCGTTCGCCATCCAAACAAGTAATCAATCACGATTTAAACGTTTTTGATGTTGCTAAAGGATATGAAGATGCAGGAGTTTGCGGCATGTCTGTGCTTACCGACGGGAAATACTTTGGTGGTTCCTTAGACGATTTACTTACCGCAAGAGCTAGTTGTAATTTGCCTTTGCTTCGTAAAGAATTTATAATTGATACCTATCAAATTCTAGAAGCTAAAGCGTATGGCGCAGATGTAATTTTATTAATTGCAGCCATTCTCACCAGAGAAGAAATTAAGCAGTTTTCAGAATTTGCAAAAAGCGTATCTTTAGACGTGCTTTTAGAGGTTCACAATGAAGAAGAATTACACAAATCAATCATGCCTAGCCTAGATATGTTAGGTGTAAATAATAGAAATTTAAAAACGTTTGAAGTCAGCTTAGAAACTAGTAAAAAACTAAGTACATTAATACCTAACGATTTTGTAAAAGTATCAGAAAGTGGTATTAGTTCTGTGGCAGCCATCAAAGAATTACAACCTTATGGCTATAAAGGATTCTTAATTGGAGAAAACTTTATGAAAACAGAAAACGCTGGCAAAAGCGCAAAACAATTTATTAAAGAATTCAAGTAATGTCACTTCGAGTGTTTTGTGAAACAAAATGTATCGAGAAGTAAAATATTTGATTAAAAATTTAAACAATTAGTTTGTAATTCCGCACTAGATGCGGAATCCATTCTAAATAGTACTAACATAAAAAAGATTCTGAATCAAGTTCAGAATGACAAAAATTATGAAACTAAAAATATGCGGAATGAAATCCGAAAACAACATTTTAGATGTTGCAGAAATACAACCAGATTATCTAGGTTTTATATTTTATGAAAAATCACCTCGATACCTAAATACCGAAATTCCTGAATTACCAGAAAGTATAGAGAAAATCGGAGTTTTTGTAAATGCATCGCTCAACTATATTGTAGATAAAATTGAACAATATGATTTACAAGGTGTACAACTACACGGCGATGAATCTCCAGAATTTTGCGAACAGTTAAAGGAATATGATGTATTCGTTATAAAAGTATTTTCGGTAAAGAATCAATTCGATTTTAGCGTTTTAGAACCTTATGAAGAGGTTTGTAAATATTTCCTTTTCGATACCAAAGGAAAAGAACCAGGAGGAAATGGATATCCTTTTAACTGGAATGTATTTAAAAAATACCCTTCTAAAAAACCATACTTCTTGAGTGGCGGAATTGGTCCTGAAGAAATAGAACCTTTACTATTATTCTTAAAGCGTCCAGAATCCGATTTATGTTGTACTCTCGATTTAAACAGCAAATTTGAAAAATTACCAGGTGTAAAAGATCTTAGTAAATTAAAAGAATTTAAACACCAATTGGCTATTAACAACTATATCCGTTAGGAATAGAATATTGAAAAACCATGAATTATAATATTAACGAAAAAGGATACTACGGCGAATTTGGTGGTGCATACATACCAGAAATGCTGTATCCTAATGTAGAAGAGTTACGTCAAAACTATTTAAAAGTGATGGCAGAGCCCGACTTTATAAAAGAGTTCGACCAACTATTAAAAGATTATGTTGGTAGACCTTCTCCGCTCTATTTTGCAAAACGTCTTTCCGAAAAATACAACACGAAAGTATATCTAAAGCGTGAAGATTTAAACCATACCGGAGCGCATAAAATAAACAATACCATCGGGCAAATTCTAATGGCACAACGTTTGGGCAAACACAGAATTATTGCCGAAACTGGAGCAGGACAACATGGTGTTGCCACCGCAACCGTTTGTGCATTAATGGGATTGGAATGTATTGTGTATATGGGCGAAATTGACATTGCAAGACAAGCACCAAACGTTGCTAGAATGAAAATGTTAGGCGCAACGGTTATTCCAGCATTATCAGGAAGTAGAACACTTAAAGACGCAACTAACGAAGCTATTCGCGATTGGATTAATAATCCCGTAGACACCCATTATATTATTGGAAGTGTTGTTGGTCCGCATCCATATCCAGACATGGTCGCTCGTTTTCAATCTGTAGTTTCCGAAGAAATTAAATGGCAATTACAAGAACACGAAGGCAAAACACAACCCGATTATGTAGTCGCTTGTGTTGGTGGCGGAAGTAATGCCGCTGGTGCATATTATCACTTTTTACAGGATACAGACGTAAAACTAATTGCTGTAGAAGCTGCTGGTTTAGGTGTAGATTCTGGAGAAAGTGCTGCAACTTCGGTGTTAGGAAAAGAAGGTGTGATTCATGGTAGTAAGACCTTGTTGATGCAAACCAATGACGGACAAATAACAGAACCATATTCCATTTCGGCAGGATTAGATTATCCTGGTGTCGGACCAATGCATGCCCATTTGTATAAAACAGGTCGCGCCGAATTTATTGCCATCACAGACGATCAAGCCATGAAAGCTGGACTGCAATTATGCAAGTTAGAAGGTATTATTCCTGCTATCGAAAGTTCGCATGCACTTGCTGTTTTCGAGCAGAAAAAGTTTCAACCAGAAGATATTGTGGTGCTTAGTTTATCTGGTCGTGGGGATAAGGATTTACAGAATTATATAGACTATTTCAAATTGTAGTTTTTTTATAAGGATTAGGGCGTTACCACAAGGGTCAGGCTTTCCAGGCTCGCTATCAAAGATGAGCTCAAACAAACCTTTCAATCCTTAACGCAAAAACCACCTCGTCTTCCGCTTTTTTTAACGGAATCCACTCCTCCTTGAAAAAAGGAGGAGTGTTAAAAATAGAGATTAAAACAAAACATAGCAAAATTAAAAGTCCCTATTCCATTCGCAGAATGGATCGCCAAGACGAAGAATAGATGAAGAAAAGCTTCGGAAACAGGAGAACGCAGTTCGACGCGAAGTTTTCAAATCGGTTTTCATCCCGATAATTTTCGGGATGAAAAATTCCTTGGCTTGGTCTTGATTTTTTGGTTCGTTTTGCATCAAGGCAAAATGAACAGAAAGAAAAATAAATACGGAATTACAACCACCTCGTCTTTGTGCTAAAAAGCACAAAGCCACTCCTCCTTGAAAAGGAGGAGAGTAAGCATTCCGTTTTTTTTTTTAAAACAGAATTCAGTAGGCTAATAAAATATAACATGAATAGAATAAACAACAAACTAAAAGAAAGCAAAAAGCTACTATCCATATACTTCACAGCAGGATACCCAAGTTTAAACGATACTACAACAATCCTTCAAAACTTAGAAAAAAGTGGTGTAGATATGGTAGAAATCGGATTACCATTCAGTGATCCCTTAGCAGATGGCCCAACCATTCAAGCGAGTTCGACACAAGCTTTAAATAACGGCATGACTACCGAAGTACTTTTTAATCAGCTAAAAGATATTCGTAAAACCGTTTCTATTCCGTTAATCATCATGGGATATTTTAATCCTATGTTACAATATGGTGTAGAGGCTTTCTGTAAAAAATGTCAAGAAATTGGAATTGACGGATTAATAATTCCGGATTTACCGGTAGATGTATATAACGACGATTACAAAGCTATTTTTGAAAAATACGGATTGATTAATGTATTTCTAATAACACCACAAACTTCTGTAGAGCGTATTCATTTTATAGATACCATCTCTAACGGATTCATCTATATGGTTAGTAGCGCAAGTGTAACAGGAAGTAGTTCTGGTTTTGGTGACGAACAAACCAAATACTTTAAACGCATTGCAGATATGAAACTTAACAATCCGCAAATCATTGGTTTTGGTATTTCAGACAATGAAACCTTTACCCAAGCAACCACACATGCAAAAGGAGCTATTATTGGTTCGGCATTTATAAAACATCTAACCAATAATGGTGTTGCCAATATGAACGCGTTTGTTGCTAACATTTTAAAATAGTTTAACGTAATGTTGTGAGAAGTTTTATAATTAAACAGTATCTTAAATTTGAACCAATAGAAACAATTTAGATAATGGGAATGATTAAAGATAGAAAGAAATTTAAGACTACAGTAAGACAAACCAATCCAACCAATCCTAATGGCTATTCCAAGATGGAAACTAATGATTTTGATATAGATAAAAAAACCATTAAAAAGCAACAAAATAAAACGAATAGCTAATTACGTTTAGCTCTGTTATTTAATGCCTATTCAGTATATTTGAATAGGCATTTTATATAAATTAATGTTTATAAACTTTAAAATTATGAAATATCATCTTATTATAAATAGTGTAAAATCCGTTGAAAAATTAGAAAATGCGTGGTCCGATTCCGATTATATAAATCTATTAGAAAGGTTTGGATTAGCGAATGCAGAAACTTCTAATTCAGAAGAACTATTAGAGTTACTATACCTTGCAATTTCAGATTTTGAGCCAGAGGAAGCTGCAGCAATTGTACTAGATTATAAATTATCTAAGCATTTAAACAAAAACCAAATAGACGAAATTTCGCATGAAATGTTATTAGATAAGATTTCTGAAGAATATGCCGATATTACATTACACCATGAATTATACAATATTAATCAATTGTTAAACAGCGCATATAACGGTACATTTCCTAATGCAAAAGCAACCATCATTACTTTTGAAATCACACCAAACAAAGAAATCACCAAAGAGATTGTATTAAAAGCGTTATGTGTTACACTAGCAAATAATAATGTAATAAAAAGGCTATTTGTAGATCAATTAGCAGGAAAAGAAGCATTTGATGAGGCTGAGGATATTATTTGGAAATTAGAATCCAAAGAAAATAACACCTATGCGTTAACCACTTCAGACTATTGGATGAGTAGAGATGAATTTATTGATGCAGAATTTGACGCAAATGTTATTCCTTTTGAAAACGAGGATAACGAATAATATAATTAAAAAACGCTCCCATTAAGGGAAATAACTATGCCTTTAAACATTGTTTTAATAGAACCAGAAATACCAAATAACACAGGAAACATTGGCCGACTAGCATTAGCTTCTGGATCCAATTTACACTTGGTGAAACCTTTTGGTTTCGAAATTACAGACGCGCGTTTAAAACGTGCTGGATTAGATTATTGGCAACATCTCAACTTACATTATTACGATAATATAGAAGACTTCTTAACAAAAAATAAAGAGGCCAATATGGTGTTTTTATCTAGCCACGGAACGCAAAACCATTGGGATATTGCATTTGAAGAAAATATGTTTTTAGTTTTTGGAAAAGAATCTGCTGGCTTACCAAAATCTATTGTAGAAAATAATACAGACAAGTTATTTAAGATTCCCTTATACAGCGAACATGTTAGAAGCTTAAACCTAGCCAATGCAGTAAGTATTGTTGTTTACGAAGGTTTACGTACTTTACAGTAATGTAAAATCTTAGCTTGTATTAAATGAATACAAGCTTGTTTAACCATTGATATAAAAACTATGAATTCACTAATAAAAGTATTTTGTTTTCTAGCCATCTTTTCTATTCTTGGCTGCCAACAGGATAAGAAATTACCTGCGGATCTATTAACCACAAAAAAGAAGAAAGAGGTAGTACCACGAACAAGTCAATTTAAGGAATATTGGTATTCGGGAAAAGCGGAATTGAATAGCTATACATTGAAACAATCTAGATATGGAGAAATTCGTGACGGTGAAGTGGTATTAGTATTTGTAACCGAACCATTTTCGTTAAGTAAACAAGTCAAATTAGATAATCCTCAAGATGCCGGAGAAGATAATGTATCCGTTTTAAAATTAAACAACATTAGAAAATTCACGACAGGTATCTATGATTATTCCATTGTAACTTCTTCTTTTACACCGGTCGATTCTAAAAATTATCCGCATACCTTAAAATTAAATACGAGTATTCAAGAATGGTGCGGACATACATTTACACAATTAAATCTCGAAGAAGAAAATTATAATTTTCAACAATTCTCTTACTTTGAATCGGATGGTGATACCGAAAAAACCATTCCAGCAGCTCTATTAGAAGAAGAACTGATGACACATATTCGTTTAAATAACGGACAATTACCTTTGGGAGAAATAGACCTAATTTTCTCTACGATATACAGTCGTTTTGGATATCATGACCTAAAACCTACCAAAGCTAAAATAAGTAAAACGGCATCTGATACTGTAATAAATTATAGCATTGCATACTTGAAGTATGACCGAAAGCTTTCTATAACTGTTGAAAAAGAATTCCCATATAAAATATTATCTTGGACAGAAGATGATGGTGATGGATTGCTAACAGAAGCGCAATTGAAAAAAAGCATTAACGAACCATATTGGAGTCAGAAAAGTCTAGATGATGAAGCGAAACGAAAAGAGCTCCAATTAACAAAGTAAAAGCTTAAAGCAAGCATCCAAATAGTAAACACCCAAACGGGTAATGCAACTGCATAATATTACATTAATAAATTATAATTATGAAATTAAACTTATTGTCTTGCGATGCCCAAAGACCCGATAAAAGAGCCATAGCCAAATGTATAGCAGAGCTCGCCTCCAACATTAGTGCATCTTTAGCGAATGAGCTAACAGATATACTTTTGGAAGGCGATGCTGTAGATATTGAGGTACACGATAAAAACTCTGGTTCTGCTTTACGTTCTTTACGTAAACTAAGTATTGACTACGAAATTATAGAATAACTAAAATCCCAGTACCCCTTTTTCCTAACTCCTAAAATTAAGGTGTAGAATTAGAAACCTGTAACATTTTACCATTATACAATTGATTTCCTGTTAGTGCAAAGTTATGAATATATGCTGCCATTTGTGCCGCTGTTGTTGGTGCTTTATAATCTGGAAAAGCCTCTTTAAGCATTTCGGTTTGTACGGCTCCTAAAGCTAACACGTTAAATTGCGGCCCTGTTTCTTTGTATTCTTCGGCCAGTAACTCTGTTAATGTAATTACCGCACCTTTACTAGAACTATATGCAGCAAGTCCTGGAAATTTCATACTTCCTTGAACGCCTCCCATAGAGCTTATAGTTACCACATGACTATCGTGTTTCATAAAAGGTAAAACGGTTCTAGACATTTCGGCAACACCAAAAACGTTGGTTCTGTATACGTTTTCAAAATCTTCCATGGTCGTTTCTGCAAATGGTTGATTTAATAAGGTTCCTGCATTATTAATCAAGACATCTACGTGTTTCCATTCCGCTTTAATAAATGCTTCTACTTTTTTATAATCTTCTGCTTTGCTTAAATCAAAAGCCATAGAAGTAATATTTTCAAAATGTAGATTATTTACGGGCTGGGCATTTCGTGATAACGCCAATACATTATGTCCTTGGTTTGCAAAAAGGTGAACTAGTTCAAAACCAATTCCTCTACTTGTTCCTGTAATTATTATATTTTTACTCATCTTTCAGTTTAACTTCTTTAGTTGGTGCATTCATCATTCCTTCTAGTGCAGGAATCATTTTATTCATAAAACTAGCCATGTGTTCATAATCCATCTCACTAGCCTCATCATCTACATGATGGTAATATTCAAAATTTGTAAAATCGAAAGTGGAAATGGCATGTGCTGGAATATTTAATTCCTTATAAAACGGAAAATTATCGGATCTCATAAATAGATTAAACTCCTTTGCTTTCGGAAAAAATCCTACGATTTCTTCTCCTGCATATCGATTTAAAGTTTCACCAAAATTAGAGCGTTCAAAACCACTCATATACGCCATCAATTCATCTGCTACTCTAGGTACACCAATCATTTCAAAATTAATCATGGTATAGGCATTAAATCCTGCTTCCTGAAGCCTTTTTGCTAAATGCGCAGAACCTTTTAATCCCATTTCTTCTGCAGAATAAAGCGTCACCAGAATACTACGCTTATTGGTTTTTGTTTTTGCAAAATACGCTGCAAACTCCATTGCTGCTATGGTTCCAGATGCATCGTCATTTGCGCCATTTGCAATACTATCGCCATCTACTTCTTTTGCGAAACCTATATGATCATAATGTCCGCCTAAAATAATATACTCGTTCTTTAATTTTGGGTCATTTCCTTCTACCACACCAACGATATTAAATCCTTTTATGGTACTAACTTCTGCTGTACTATCTGCACTTTGCTTTTTCTCTACTAGAAAATCATCACGATACGTTTCAAAGTAAGGTATAATAGCGTTGTCTTTTAAGAAATTCTCTATAAACACTGCAGCTTTTTCAATACCAACGCTTCCTGTTGCTCTACCTTCTAGTTCATCGGACGCCAAATACTCCATGCTTTTTTGAATGGATGCTATGGAGATCGATGCTTCTTTAAGTGTACTACTGCTAGCTTGCGCAACGTTTTCAGAACCTGTTTCTGTAATCGCATCCGTGGTTGTAGTCACTTTTGAAGATCCACAACTTAAAATGGAAACTAAAATTAGTAATGCTAGTATTTTTCTCATAGTAATTCCCTTGAAAATTGGGTATCTGATTTAATTAATAATATTTAGAGTTTAAAGATAAAAAAAACCTAACTCAAATAATTGAATTAGGCTTTTGTTTTATTGCGATTCTTCGACTGTGCTCCGAATCACATATTATATAATGCAAATCCTATTTTAAACTAACATGGTTACAGGATTTTCAATATACCCTTTTAAGGTTTGTAAAAACATAGATCCTGTTGCTCCGTCTACTGTTCTGTGATCACAAGCAAGTGTTAATTTCATTGTGTTACCCACAACAATTTGTCCTTCTTTTACTACCGGTTTTTCAACAATATTTCCAACAGAAAGAATTGCAGAATTTGGCTGATTGATAATCGAAGTAAAACTCTCTATACCAAACATTCCTAAATTAGAAATAGTGAAAGTACTACCTTCCATTTCATCTAATGCTAATTTCTTATTTCTTGCTTTACCAGCATATTCTCTTACGGCTGCTCCTATTTGTGGTAAACTTTGCTCGTTAGCAAATTTTACTACAGGAACTAATAAACCATCTGGAACTGCAACAGCAACACCTACATGTACATGGTTATTTAATTGCATTCTATCATCAAACCATTGTGAGTTTACTTGCGGATGCTGTTTTAATGCTAAAGCACATGCTTTAACAATCATATCATTATACGATATTTTGATATCGGGAATAGAATTGTATTGCTTTCTAAATGCAATTGCATTCTCCATATCAAACTCCACATTTAAATAATAATGTGGTGCTGTAAACTTAGATTTCGCTAAGTTTTTAGCAATCGCTTTACGCATATTAGAATTTGGTACCTCATCAAAATCTTCCTGACCTGTTGGTACAAATTTACCAACTGAAGCAGTAGCAGCTGCAGGTGTATAATTTTCTATATCGCGTTTTACAATTCTTCCGTTTTCACCAGAACCTTGTACTTGTGCTAAGTTAATTCCTTTTTCATCTGCCATTTTCTTTGCTAGTGGCGAAACGAATACACGTCCGTTAGCATTTAAATTAGCATTTGAATTTGCAACAGGTTTCGATGCTTCCTTTTTAGGCGCATCTTTTTTAGGTGCTTCTTTTTTAGTTTCTGCAGATTTAGGTGCTTCTTCTTTTTTATCTGTAGTACCTTCTGCATTAAAGTTCTTGGCAATTCCAGAAACATCTGTTCCTTTTGGGCCAATGATAGCTAAAAGCGCATCTACCTTTGCAGTATCTCCTTCCTCTAAACCAATATATAATAAAGTTCCAGATTGAAAAGATTCAAACTCCATGGTTGCTTTATCGGTTTCAATTTCTGCAAGGATATCTCCTTCTTCGACAACATCACCAATTTTTTTAAGCCATGTTGCAACGGTACCTTCTTCCATGGTATCACTTAACCTTGGCATCGTCACTACGATTACTCCTTCTGGTAAGTCTTCATCTTCATTAGAAGCATTTTCTACTTCTGTAGTAGCTTCTTCTTTTTCTTCTTCTTTAGAAGCATCTTCTTTTGCGCCAGAGATTAAAGCAGAAACATCTTCTCCTTCTTCTCCTATAATTGCAAGAAGTTCATCTACTTTGGTAGTTTCACCTTCTTGAATACCTATATATAATAAAACACCTTCATGAAAAGATTCAAATTCCATGGTTGCTTTATCGGTTTCAATTTCTGCAAGAATGTCTCCTTCTTCTATTTTATCGCCAACTTTTTTAAGCCACGTTGCAACAGTACCTTCTTCCATCGTGTCGCTCAATCGAGGCATGTTTATTATTTCTGCCATAGCTTATAATTTATGTTGAATGAATGGATAATCTTCTTGTTCGTAAACTACATCATACATTAAGCTCTTATCTGGGTAAGGAGATTCGTCTGCAAATTTCTCACATTCGTTTACTAAATCTTTTACGCGCTTCGCAATCACTTTAATATCGTCTTCTGTAGCGTATTTTTTATCTAAAATAACTTCTTTTACTTGCGTAATAGGATCTATTTTCTTGTACTCTTCTACTTCGTCTTTTGTTCTGTAATGTTGTGCATCACTCATAGAGTGCCCTCTATAACGGTATGTTTTCAATTCTAAGAATGTTGGTCCGTCACCACGACGAGCACGTTCTAGCGCTTCATCAAAAGCTTCAGCCACTTTTATTGGGTTCATTCCATCTACTGGTCCGCAAGGCATTTCATAACCTAAACCTAGTTTCCAAATATCGGTATGGTTTGCAGTACGCTCTACAGAAGTTCCCATTGCGTACCCATTGTTTTCACAAACAAAAACTACTGGTAATTTCCATAACATTGCCATGTTAAAAGTTTCATGTAAAGAACCTTGTCTAGCTGCACCATCACCAAAACAGCAAATAGTTACTGCTCCTGTTTCATGGTATTTATCTCCAAAAGCCATTCCTGCTCCTAAAGGTATTTGACCACCAACAATACCATGACCACCATAAAATCCTTTTTCTTTTGAGAATATATGCATAGAACCACCAAGACCTTGAGAGGTTCCTGTTGCTTTACCAAATAATTCTGCCATTACGCGTTTTGGATCTACACCCATTCCTATTGGTTGTACGTGATTTCTATATGCAGTTATCATTTTATCTTTAGAAAGATCCATTGCATGTAAAGCTCCTGCTAGTACTGCTTCTTGACCATTATAAAGGTGAAGAAAACCTCTTACTTTTTGTTGGATATATACTGCGGCTAGTTTGTCTTCAAACTTTCGCCAGAATAACATATCTTCATACCATTTAAGGTATACTTCTTTGGTGATTTTTTGCATTGGTAGTGCTACTTTAAAGAAATTATAAAATTATATTTTTTGGATACCAATCTTAAATTGGCATTCGCTGCTTTTACTATGGAATTCTTTCTGAAAACAATTTTACAGAAATTAGTTCCACTAACAAAAGTAATACTTTAGTTAGGAATAAAAAAGGCTGAAAATCCTAAAATTTTTCGAAATCGATTTCGAAAACACTAAAGTGCAGATTTATCGAAAACCAAAGGAAGTAAATTAGCTAAAGAATGTGATTTTGCTACTTTCCCTGTTTCTCCCATAAAATAAATTTCGATGTCTTCATCTTGCTTTACTTCATACTCTGCGATTGCTTGTCTGCATGCTCCACAAGGAGGAATTGGTGTCATGGTTTGATGTAACGTGGAACCCGCAGTAATTGCCATGCTTATCATTTTAACACCTGGGTATTTTGCTCCTGCGTAATAAATTGCAGTACGTTCGGCACATAAGCCAGAAGGATATGATGCATTTTCTTGATTGCTTCCGGTTACTACTTCTCCGTTTTCAAGAGCTATTGCTGCTCCAACAAGAAATTTAGAATACGGTGCGTAGGCTTTTTCTCTAGCTTCCATAGCTTGCTCCATTAAGGAAGCAATGTTTTTTGGTAATTCGTTAAAATCATCAAAAACGCTTAAGGTAGATTCTATTTTTATTTCTTTCATCTATTCGTTTTTATTACCTTTTATTTGAGAGATGCAACATGATTCATACTGCATCCATTTGGGGTTATTTATTAATGCTACCTCTTTTATAGTTTAAATATAGGAAACTATATTAAACAAAAAAATTTTAAAACAACGGATTCTATTGGTTTCTACTTCCTTTAAACTTTCAGATAAAATAAAACCATAACGAATGCTATGCTTACATTTTGTAATTCCTTTAAAGAAAAATAGACATCAAATTTAGGATCAATCCTTTTAAAACCCATTTGGTATTAGACAAGAAAACTATTGCTTTTGGCAATAGTTTTCCTTGTATTTATGTTATTAGTATTAATATTCTGTGTACGTATCTGCACCAAGATTAAAGGCTAGAGAAAAACGTAATGTATTTTCTAAAGGACTTGGCACTTTAGATGCACTGAATAAATACGATAAATCAACAGTAACCGAACTAAATTTAAATCCTGCTCCTAAAGCAAAAAACTTTCTTGCTCCTTTTTCGTCACTCTCATTAAAGTATCCTCCTCTAAAAGCAAAGGAGTCTTGGTAGGAATACTCTGCACCAATAGCATAGGTAAATTCTTTAAGTTCTTCACTAAAACCTCCTGGTGCATCACCAAAAGATTGAAACATACCAGAAATAAAACTTACATCTGGGTCTTTACCATCAATAATAATTGAAGTACCTGGATTGGTTTGAGAACCTAGAGTATCTTCATCTTCTTGATAACCTGGATTATCCCCACTTTCTGTATAATTATATTCCGTTCCTGTTACCGGAGGTGTTGGCACTAATAATTTAGTAACTTCTCCAGTTACGGCAACTTTATTATAATCATCTAATATAAAATCGAAACCACCACCTAAACGTAAGGTTGTTGGTTGAAAGTTTTCTACGCCACCTTCTGAGTATTTAAATTTAGGTCCTATATTTTGAATCGCAAATCCTAAACGGGTTCTACCATTAAAACTATCGTACGCTTCTTCTTCACTTTGGTAATATCCTGAAATATCTACACCAAAGGTACTTGCCGCTGTTGCATCTTCATCAATACCGTTTAGTTTTAAATCGGAACGTAAATAACGCATACCTACAGACATTGCAAATTGCTCACTTAATTTTAATGCATAAGCTGCATCAATAGTAAACTCATTTGGTCTTTGCACTAAAGCTTCCGAAAATTCATCTTGAACAAACTCAATATCTCCTAAAGAGAAATATTTTAAACTTGCTGAAAAAGCACTTCTTTCATTTAACTTATTATAATAGGTTAAGTTTCCTAAGAAAATATCTTTAACTAAGTTACTTAGATAAGGTGTATAACTTACACCTACTCCTTGTTTATCTGTTGCAAATGCATATTTGGAAGGATTCCATTGTTGCGAAAACGCATCTACGGATGTTGCAACTCCCATATCTCCCATTGCTGCACCTCTTGCATCTGGTGCAATAAGTAAAAATGGAACTCCTGTTGTAATTACTCTAGAATCGTTTGGATCTGCAATTACAGTGGTTTGCGCATTTATTTTAACAATGAATAGTAAGCATGTTATAGTTAAAATTGACTTCTTCATGTGGTATCTTTTATTTGACAAATATAAATTAATATTATAGTATTACAAGTTTCTCTATTTTTTCGACCTTTTTATTTAGTGTATTCGAACGCACCGTTAGCTTGTAGACATAAACTCCCTTACCGATTTTGTCTCCAAAATCATCACGTCCATCCCAAATAATATCTCTAGAAAGTGCGGATGCACCTTTTCCACAACATTCTGAACTGTTGGTTTGCCCATTTAACGTTCTTACCAATTT
This sequence comes from uncultured Flavobacteriaceae bacterium, assembly GCA_947502495.1. Classification (GTDB taxonomy): domain Bacteria; phylum Bacteroidota; class Bacteroidia; order Flavobacteriales; family Flavobacteriaceae; genus Oceanihabitans. Next base: position 28,821 of record CANNAC010000017.1, read on the forward strand.
TCCGGAAACGGTGAATATCTGTACAGAAACGTCTAAAGGTTCTGAACTATTGTGATTAAACCAAAATTCTGTATAATTTACAAAAGGATTTGGGTAATTTAACACGTTATTAATTACTAGTTTTTCGTCTTCATCATAGACAACAAATTGAATTTCTTGTGTCGAGGAATTATTATACACATCCCAAGCTTTCAGGCTTAAAGTGTGTATCCCTGGTTCTAAATCTCTAAATGGATAATTTACTAATCCTTTGGTATAATCGTCTACTTCTGTTTGGTAATAATCATTTAATACATACGGATTTGTTTCATCGCCATCAATAATTGCTACAATATCATGACCAATACCGCTGGCTGTATTGATTCCGTTTTCATCTTCTAATTTCACTAATAGCGAAGGAGATTCATTGGTAATACCTCCAGAAACAAAACTTTCGTCATTCATATAAAGCGTTACTAAAGGCCCAGTATTATCTTCTGGCGCATTGGCATTTATTCCTCCAATCTTAATGGTTTCTATACTTGCTCCAGTTTGATCTTGTAAAAATGGAATTTCGGATTTCGCATAAAAACTTGCTTTACCAAAACCAACAGGAATACCAATATCTCTTGGCACCACAAAATCGAATTCAAACAATCCGTTGGTTATAGATGCTTGCCCTCTAAAGATTATTTCTCCAAGTGTTTTAAAATCTAAATATATAAACTGACCATTTTCACGAGTAAAATCGTTAGCCAATGTTGTTCTATCAATTTCTTTATCATAAATGGTTGTCGATAATACACCATTATAATTTGTAAGTACATTACCAGAAACATCTGTTACTTCTCCAGATAAGGTTACATGACTTAAAGCCTCTAACGTATCTGTTGTCTCTGCAATAGATACATCATTAATTTTAGTAAGTCGGATACTGGGTTTTGCAAAAGTCAATTTCATTGCTGGATCTCCAATAAAGAATACTAATCTTCTTTGTGGCGTACTAGATACAGAAGGATCGTTTTTTGTTAATCTTAAAGCTTCTGCTACCGAAGGATACTCATCATCTTGATATGCATCGGAATCATTATAAGAAAACATATACTCCCCTAAAACTTCATTTAAGGTAATCCCTACACTTACAAATATTTTTCTTGTTGTAGAAATCAAGCATACTGCGCCTCCGGTAGGATTCCAAAACATATATTCTCCTGCGGTTGGCCTTAACGGATTATCAAATCTGGTATACTCACAAGTTACCGTGATAAAACAATTTAACTTACAAACGTTATTTAAGTCCTGCGCTTCTGGTTTTTCAAAAATATGCTCATGCGCAAGTCCGTCTTCACCACCATGCCCAAAGTAATTAACTACTAGCGCACCATTTTCTAAGGCACTAACCATTGCTTCATTTACTTTAGGATAACGCGCTCCACCTGCAGATGCTTCTTGTAAATACGCATCGGAATGTATTTTTATCGGATTTAAAAAAGGTTTATTTGCTACTATAAGATTTGCCAATTCATCGGTAGTTTCTTGAAGTACTTTTTCCCAAGCCTCATCTACATCATCTGATACTACCACAAAATTATTTCTCCAACTACCATAACTTGCTTCATTGTGATAGGATATAATCTTATCGACAACTTCCTTAGCTTGTTGCGTATCGTCAACAAGAATCCTACCAACTGCGATGTCTAATTTTTCGGAAGCTTCCATACTTCCTTCATTTTCATCCATCATTCCAAAAAAGTCATCCGACACAAAAGAGCTTGTTAAATTAAAGCTTTCGATAGCGTGCCATGAAGGGACAATATTGGTGTTATTAGGTAATCTTTCCTTATAATCTATAGAACCATCCCCAAAAAGGCATAAATACTTTATTTTATTCCCTGGCGCACTTGCGTTATCATAGATGTATTTTACAAAGTTTCGAATAGCACCAATATCTTGATTACCAGTACTAAACTCGGCATATATTCTATCTAGCGTTTCCACTTTAACATTTAAGCCATATTGCTGTCTGTTGATTTCTGCAAGTCGTTCTGCTTGTGTTAAAAGATAAGTAGGAGTTACAATTAAATAATCTACATCCTGAAACTCTCCTTGATTATTTAAAAAAATGGTTCCTTTTAGATCTTGATTAGCAACACTTGTATTAGAATCTCTTAGCGGTTCATAAAAATCTTCCGTTGTTACCACAGCATATTCCTTGAAACTACCTAAGTTAGAAGTAAAGCTAAAACTTGCACTTGCGTCTGTATTCACTGCTGTTGTTATGTTGTATAAATCTGTAACATCCCAAACTTCGGAAACATTAGCGGCATTGCTTAATGTGTATCTTCCAATTCCAGAAGCTCTTATAACTTCATTATTTTTAAAGAGAAATTGATTTCCCGAAAAATTTAATGCACGAGTAGCTTCTATAGAAACATAATCTAAATAGGCATTTGCACTTGGATTTCCTGCGTTATCATGGGTTAAACCAATAGATACCGCATCAGAATTAATAGTTACATTTCCATTAAATACAGATTCCATTGCTAAATTATCACCAGTAAGCGCCGTTAAAGTCATGGTTGTAACTGTATTTCCATTTATATCGACCTGCATCGTTGAAGGCGTTTCTGCATCGGATGCAATATATACTTTAAGCGTTGCTGGTTCTGTTGAAACTATATCCGGAAAACTAAAGTCAAAGGTTTTGCTATTTTCTATATCAAATTTATCACCAAACCATCTTCTTCCTACATTCACCAAGTTATATTCATCTACTTCATGAAATTGGTAATCTTGAAATTGCGTAATCTCTAAATCGACACTACCAGTAGGTTGTATAAAAGGTTGTACTCTTTTACCTTGACCAGAACTAATATTTATATAATAATAGGTCTTATCTGTATATATATTTATATTGGTTTTACTCTCTGCATTAAATCCTCTAGGTCCTCTAGCATAAAACAAAATATAATCCTCGTTATTAAATACGCCATCATTTTCACCTACAACACGTATAGCGTTTTCTACAACATCATAAGGATAATCTACTGCATTAGCATATGGTATCATTTCGCCACTATTACCAAACAACTTAATATTTCTAGGATCTACGTTATTAACATTAACACCTATAGAACTCAAAAAACTTTTTGAGATTTTAAAAACACCTGTAGTATCCACATAAAACTTATGCCACTCTCCGGAACTTAAAACAGAATTGGTAAGTTGTCTTCTTGAAGCACTAGTAAATCTAGAACTTCTATTAGCATTCGTGTTATAATTAACTGTAAACGAAGTTATTTTTTTATAAACACCTCTTTCCTTTATAATAGGAGAAACAATTAAATATGCATTGCGTTTATTTCTAGCAATAGAGTTAGCCAAATTATATTTTAAAGTTTCCGGAATTGTTTTAAGATCCACTCCTTTTAATTCGTTTAACGAAATATTCGCATAGCGAACTTGAGATAAAGTTACCGAAGACTCATTAACTAGGTTAGAGATATCCCATTGCGCTACAAACTGTAAACCATCCTTTAAACTATAATTAAAATGTTCTTTATCAAAGGAAGGAACCTCTATAGAAAAGTTCCCGTTTGCAATTGTTTTATAGTCTTTCCAAGTTATTTCAAACGTTTGCTGTTGGGCAAATACTATAAATGGTAATATAAGTGTGAGTAAAAATAATTTCTTTTTCATTGCATAAATAACGTTAATAATTGCCTGTTATTATTAAAAAACAAACAATTTTAAAAAAACGAATCAAAAGTACAATAATATTTTATAAAATTGTGCGTTATTAGTTCTACAAATGAACGACGAAATTACTCAAAACATCGTTATAACGTTTAATAATTAGGGTGAAATGCAATTTTTTTTAATCAATTTTTACAATTTTTGTTGTAGTATTGGCTTTAATTCTTATATTGCATCACTAAAATAACAAGTAGCTTACTTTAAAAGTATGAACATGAAAAAAGTAGTATTATTATTAATCTTAGCAGTATCTGTAACTGCAGTTAGCTGTAAAAGATCTAGTTCTAAAAACACATCTAGAGCAACAGGTTGGAAAATCAATTCTAAAGAAGGTGGTTTTCAATACAATGAAAAATTTAAAGAGCAAGCAACGGCTCCTGGATTAGTATTTGTTGAAGGAGGTACGTTTACAATGGGTAAAGTACAAGATGATGTAATGCATGATTGGAACAATACACCAAATCAACAACACATTCAGTCTTTCTATATGGACGAGTCTGAAGTTACAAACTTCATGTACTCGGAGTATTTGTATTGGTTAAAATCGACTTATCCTCCATCAGAAGAAAACTTTAAAGCGATTTACAATGGTGCAGCTCCAGATACTTTAGTTTGGAGAAACCGTTTAGGATACAATGAAGTTATGACAAACAATTACTTGCGTCATCCTGCATATGCAGAATACCCTGTAGTTGGTGTTAGCTGGATTCAAGCAGTTGAATTTGCAAATTGGAGATCAGACAGATACAACGAGTTAAATCTAGAACAAGCTGGCTGGTTAACAAGAGATGCTAAATTAACAGCAACTGCAGATGCCAATTTTAATACAGACACGTATATAAACGCACCTACACAAACGTATGGTGGTAACGATAGTATTATTAATCCTGAAAGATCTAGACGTCGTGTGCAAACTACTGCAACAGGAGATACTATTAATAAATACGCTACAAGAGAAACTGGTGTAATTTCACCTATGTATAGACTACCTACGGAAGCGGAATGGGAATATGCAGCTTTAGGAATGTCTGACTTAAGAAGTTACAACACCTATAGAGGTAGAAAAAAATACCCATGGAGTGGACAATATACACGTACTGGAAAACGTAAAGTTCGTGGTGACCAAATGGCCAACTTCAAACAAGGTAAAGGAGATTACGGTGGTATTGCTGGATGGAGTGATGATGGTGCAGATATAACAAAACAAGTAATGTCTTTTCAAGCAAATGACTACGGTTTATATGATATGGCCGGAAACGTTGCAGAATGGGTTGCCGATGTTTACAGACCTATTGTAGATGATGAGTTTAATGACTTTAACTACTATAGAGGAAATGTATATACTAAAAATGCTATTAATGACGACGGAACAGTAAAAATTGTTACTTCTGATGAAATAGTATATGATACTTTATCTAACGGAAAAATTGTTGCAAGAAACCTTCCAGGTGAAATTGCTCAAGTTGGTGTAGATGAAAACGAAACCTACTTAAGAACAAACTTTGACAGAAGTGATAACCGTAACTTTAGAGATGGAGATAAACGCTCTTCTAGACAATATGGAGATTCTTTTGATGAAGAAGAAGGAGAAGAAGCTATAAGTTCCGAAGTAACTAGAAAAATGTACAACTCTCCAAAACATAGTGTAGAAATGGATTCTACAGGAACTATGATTCGTGAGTATGACGAATCTAGCAAACGTACTTCTTTAATTAATGACGAAGTAAGAGTTTACAAAGGTGGTTCTTGGAAAGATAGAGAGTATTGGTTAGATCCAGCACAAAGACGCTACTTCCCTCAAGATATGGCAACAGACTATATTGGATTTAGATGTGCAATGTCTCGTGTAGGTTCAAAATCTAAAGGAAAAAACAAAACTAAGAACTAATAATTCTTTTATAAAATTTAAAAAAGTCCTGACAATAGTCAGGACTTTTTTTTATACATTTATTTTATAAAATGAACATGTTAAAAATAATAGTAGCTCTCTCCATTATTAATGATAAACAACATGTTACATGTTTAAGGCTAATAAATACAATACATGAAAATAGCGCAATTACACGAACTCTTCTTACAATGTAATCTAGTAAGTACCGACACTAGAAAAATAGAAACCAACAGTATGTTTTTCGCTCTAAAAGGCGACAATTTCAACGGGAATACTTTTGCACAGCAAGCACTAGAAAATGGTGCTAAATATGTTATAATCGATGAAGCCGACTTTGTTATTAATAAGCAAACAATACTTGTAGATAACGTTTTAAAAACCCTACAAGCATTAGCGACTTATCACCGAAACTATTTAAAAGTAAACATCATTGCATTAACCGGAAGCAACGGAAAAACAACTACTAAAGAACTCATAAACGCAGCCCTTTCTCAAAAATATAAAACAGTAGCCACCGTAGGAAATCTAAACAATCATATTGGCGTTCCTTTGACCTTATTATCCATGAACAACGATACCGAAATTGGTATTGTAGAAATGGGTGCAAATCATTTAAAGGAGATTGCATTACTATGTAATATAGCACAACCAGATTATGGCTACATTACAAATTTTGGTAAAGCACATTTAGAAGGTTTTGGAAGTATGGAAGGCGTAATTAAGGGCAAAACAGAATTATATAATTACTTAACAGAAAACAAGAAGCATATTTTTATAAATGCAGATGATCCTATACAGACTAACAAATTAGATAACTATAGTTCCAAGCACGGTTTTTCACAAACCAACACCCAATACTATACAATAGAACTCTTAGAAGCAAACCCATTCGTACAAATAAAAGTAGAAGATCAAATCATCAGTTCAAACTTAATAGGTGCTTATAACTTCACGAATCTTTGCGCAGCAACTACCATCGCAAAATACTTTGATGTCTCTTTAAAAGATATCAAAACAGGAATTGAAAGATACACACCAAAGAACAATAGGTCTCAAATAATAACCATAGAAAATAACAAAGTAATTCTGGATGCATACAATGCAAATCCATCAAGTATGGAAGCGGCATTAACTAATTTTTCAAATTTAAAAGATAAAAACAAGGTCGTTATTTTAGGAGATATGTTTGAATTGGGTAATGAAGCGGAAAAAGAGCACCAAAACATAGCGCAATTAGCCATAGATTTAAACTTTGAGCTAGTATATTTAATAGGTGAAAATTTCTTTAAAACGGAAACACCTTCCGATAAGGCAAAAAAATATAATTCTTTTGAAGCCTTTAAAACTCATTTTGAAAAAACGAAAAATGCAACACTTTTAATAAAAGGATCTAGAGGAATGGCATTAGAAAGAACCTTAGATTTGATGTAACCGTAGTACATACTTTAAAATACATTTAAAATAAAAAAGCTTCTCTTAAAAGAGAAGCTTTTTTATTTGTGAACGATATAAGATTAAAGATCTCCAATGTAAATCTTCCTTCGGAAAATAAACTACTAATGAAGTTATGTTAAACCGTATTCTTTTAAAACAAAAAATCCCGATACAAAAGTATCCGGATTTTTAATTTCTGTGGGCGACAAGGGATTCGAACCCCTGACCCCTTGGGTGTAAACCAAGTGCTCTGAACCAACTGAGCTAGTCGCCCGATATATTTTTTAAGGTTTCGGTAACCTATACTCTAAACTACTTTTGTCTCGAGCCCCATTTAACAGGACTGCAAATATACACCTGTTTTTGGATTCTCAAAAACTTTTTACAACAACATTGCTACTTTATTTAAAAAAAAGAAAGACTATAAAATAGGTAAAAATCTCTTTGCAAACGAAAAGACATGTAAATACAAGTATTTCAAATATTTACGTAATAATCTTACAAAACTTAAAGACGACAGCTTATTACTTCATAAATGTCAAGGCATGGATTTATAAGAGTTTTTGGATACCTTGTAACTGTATTACCTCTTTAAAAATCTTTAAAACTAAATATACCTATGGTAAATTGGTAGCATTACTTTGCTTTACTAGCTCTTTATTTTATAAAACAGAAGCACAAAACGCAATATTTTTAAAAACAAAAAATCCCGATACAATAGTATCCGGATTTTTAATTTCTGTGGGCGACAAGGGATTCGAACCCCTGACCCCTTGGGTGTAAACCAAGTGCTCTGAACCAACTGAGCTAGTCGCCCGATATATTTTTTTTAAGGTTTCGGTAACCTTACCTTTAATCGTTTTGACTAAAGCCCTATTCTTTGGGACTGCAAATATAGATTAGTTTTTGGATTCTCAAAAACTTTTTTAAAGTTTTTTTTAAATAATTTCTGCAACTACAAAAGTACTTCCTCCAACATAAATAACATCGTTCTTTTTAGCCGATTTCAAAGCCTGTTTATATGCTTCATTTACAGAATCATATGCGTTTCCGACATAGTTTTTCTCTTTAAAATAGGTAAACAACTCTTCCGCATTTTTTCCACGAGGAATATTTGGTTTACAAAAATAATACGTCGCATTTTTAGGTAAAAGAGTAATTATGGAGTCCAAATCTTTATCATTAACCACTCCAAAAACAATATGAAGCGCATTATAATCCTCCTCTTCCAATTGCTTCATTACATAAACAAGTCCTTCTTTATTATGTGCAGTATCACAAATAACCTTTGGATCTTCTTTTAAGATTTGCCACCTGCCTTTTAAACCGGTGTTTTTTACTACTTGCTGTAAGCCTTTCTCTATATTACTTTGCGAAATCTTCCAGTTTTGCTTTTGTAAAACGCTAATGGTTTGCAAAACGGTTTTAATATTTTTTTCTTGATAGCTTCCTTTTAAGTCGCTTTTATATGAAGTAGTAATTAATTGATCGGCATAATAAATTGAAGAAGATGCTTCCGCTGCAATACGATTAAAAACAGATTTTGTTTCGTCTTGCGTTTCCCCAATAACTACTGGAATATTTTTTTTGATAATACCTCCTTTTTCTTCCGCAATAGCGTGCAAGGTATTACCTAAAAACTGAGTGTGATCTAATCCTATGTTTGTAATAACAGAAACTTCTGGAATAATAATATTGGTAGAATCTAATCGTCCGCCTAAACCGACTTCAATAATCGCGATATCTACTTGTTGTTTGGCAAAATAATCGAAAGCCATACCAACGGTCATTTCAAAAAAGGAAAGCGAATGCGTTTCAAAAAATGTTTTATTCTGCTTTATAAAATCAATGACAAACTCCTTACTAATTTCGTTACCATTAATCTTAATACGTTCTCTAAAATCTTTTAAATGTGGCGAAGTGTACAAACCAACCGTATACCCTGATTCTTGCAAAACAGCCGCTAACATATGACTTGTAGAACCTTTTCCGTTGGTTCCAGCTACATGAATGCTTTTAAACTGATTTTCTGGATTCTTTAAGTGGGTAGCTAGTAATACCGTATTACTTAAATCCACTTTATACGCTGCTTTACCTTGTTGTTGATACATTGGTAGTTGGGAAAACATCCAATTCACAGTATCTTGATATGTCATTTTATTGCCCTAAATTGAAGTTAACTTTTACAAAACCGACTTGCTTTGCAGGTGCTTTACTATCTGCTCGCCATTTATGCGATAAGGCGATTCTTTTAGCTGGTTCTAGTAAACAATCTGCCGTATTTGTGGTTCCTTTTACACCTGCTTCTGCTTCCACTACATTACCGCTTCTATTGACTACTATTCTTACAATGACCATTCCTGATTCATTGCAATCTTGCTTAAATACTTGTTTGGATGGTTTCCCTCTTCCTTTTAGCCCATAACCTACTCCACCACTTCCAGATCCAGGATCACCAAAATAACTTGGCGCATATGGATCGCCATCTAATTGTCCTTTATCTCCTGCTTTATCATCATCCCCTTCACTACCTGTTTCGCTTCCTTCGGAATTACTAACGCCTCCAATTAAAGCGTCTAGCTTTTTCTTTTTCTCTTCTTGCTCTCTTTTCTCTTTTGCAATTCTATCTGCTTCGGCTTTCGCTTTGGCATCTGCAACCGCTTTTGCTTTTGCTACGGCATCTTTTTGTTTTTGTATAGCGATAGCTTCTTCGGTTTCTTGCGTTAAAACTTCTTCTGTAGCTTCCGTTGCTTTTGTAGGTTCTGCCTTAGTTGGTTCTGTTTCTGGTGGCTTATTTAGGTCTAAATCTTCGGATTTTATTGGCTTTGTAGGCTGTACCTTTCCGCTACCAAAATCTGTAGTACCAAAATTTACTGCAACACCATATTCTTCTGGAGGATCCATGTATTTTGGACCTACCACAAAAATGAGCAATAACACGATTAACGCAACAAGCGTTGTTATTTTTGCTGAATCTTTTTCGTGTTTGGTATTAAAGTATTTCATGTAGCTATCCTGCTTGCAATGGGATTAGTATAAAAACTATTCGCTCATTTTAATTCTAATTGGTAATCCATAAGAAACGGTTACTGGACTCCCTTGTTGCATTCCTGGTTTCATTTTAGGAAGTAATCTAGTAACTCGTTTTGCTTCTGCTTCTAATTTAGGATCTGCAGCTCTTGCTCCAATACTAACTACATTACCTGAAGTATTTATTTTAAATGAGATATTTATTTTTTGAACTCCAACTAAATCTGAAGCTAAGTCAGTATCAAAATTATTCATGATAAACTCTTTTATTTTATCACTCATGCATTGCTTTCTAGTGGCGTTATTTCCGCCTTCACAACCTGGATATATCGGCACATTTTCAATTAAGGCAAAGGATGTTTCTCCACCTCCTGCATTTGCTTTGGCTTTAGCTGCCGCGGCTGCTGCCGCTTTTGCTTCTCCGGCTGCTTTAGCATCTGCTGCCGCCTTAGCGTTTGCTCTTGCTTTTGCATCTGCTCTTGCTTTTGCTTCGGCATCCGATTTGGCCTTCGCTGCTGCTGCTGCCTTAGCATCTGATTCTGCTTTTGCTTTTGCCGCCGCTGCTTTTGCATCTGCCATTGCCTTCGCGTCTGCTGCTGCTTTCGCCTTTGCTTCGTTTTCTTTCTTTAATTTTTCTGCCGCTTCTGCTTTTGCTTTAGCAGCTGCTGCGGCTTTATCTTTTGCATCCTTAGCCTCTTTAGCTAGTTTTTCCGCTTTGGTTTTAGCGTCGGCTAATGCTTTTTGTTTTGCTTCTTTTTCGGTTTTTAAACGCGCTGCTTCTTCCGCTTCTTCTTTTAATATTTTTTCAGCTTCTGCTGCCTCTTTTTTAGCTTCTTCTATTTCTTTAAGCGCTTTTTCTGCTGCCGCTGCTTTTTCTTCTTGTAGTTGCTCTTCTTTTAGCTTTTCTTCATTAATTCTCTCTTCCTCTGCTTTGGCTTCTTCTTCCGCTTTCGCTTCTTCTTCGGCTTTAGCTGCTTCGATTGCTTCTTCGTCTATTACTTCTTCTTCTGGTTTATTTTCGGCAGGTTCTTCAGGAGTTTTTTCTTCTACTACCGGTTTATTGGGTTGCACATTTCCTCCAACTGGCGCAGCATTACCAAAGTTAATTGCTACTCCAAATTCTTCTGGTTCTTCTTGATATTCTTGGCCAACAACAAAAAGCAACAAAATAAAAATCAACATTATTAATGTTGTTATTTTTGCTGAATTCTTCTCATGTTTGGTTGTGAAATATTTCATTATGCTTTGGTTATTGAATGTGTATTCAAAACTTAAATTCTTCCTTAAAGAAATGTTGTTTTCTCCTTACTTATTTAGCTAATTAAAGCTAAAGACACCTTTCCTAAAAATAGAAAAGGTGTTTTTATTATTACTGTGACTTTACTGCTAAAGTGGATTTTATTTTATTCCTATTCGCAATGTCCATTATAAACACGACGTGTTTCATTTCGACATCTTGGTCGGAACGAATAGTAATAGATGGTGTATCTGTGTCTCCTACTTTCGCTATTACTTCTGCTTCTAAATTATCTTTAGATACTTTTTTCATATCTACATAATAGTTCACATCTTTATCTACGCTTACAGATACATTTTTTGTTTGCGTTGTTTTGCTAGAAGATTTTGGTAATAGTAAATCTATAGCTTCCGCGGAAACAAGTGTAGATGCAATCATAAAAAAGATTAGCAACAGAAATACGATGTCTGTCATAGACGACATATTAAATTCTGGTGTTACTTTATTTCTTCCTCTTAAATTCATATTACGTTGGTTCGTTTAAGTGATCTAAAAATTCTAGAGAATTTGCTTCCATTTGGTACACTACCTTATCTGTTTTCACCACTAAATGGTTGTATGAAACATAAGCGATAATACCAACAATAAGACCTCCAACGGTTGTTGTCATAGCAGTATACAAACCATCTGCAAGAGTTTTAATATCTATAGACCCTCCAGAATTTGCGATTTCGAATATAGAAAGTATCATTCCTATTACCGTACCAAGAAAACCAATCATTGGTGCTGCCCCTGAAATGGTTGCTAGTACACTAACGTTTTTTTCTAGTCCGTAAATCTCTAGTCTTCCTGCGTTTTCAATAGCTGTATTAATATCTTCTAATGGCTTACCAATTCTACTAATTCCTTTTCCTATTAGTCTGGAAACTGGTGAGTTTTGCTGTGCACATAACATTTGTGCTGCATCTACTTTCCCATTAGAAACATGGTCTTTTATTTGATTCATAAAATTAGCATCTACTTGTGATGCTGCTTTTATAGCGAAAAGTCTTTCAAAATAAATATAGATAGCAACTATAAGTAACACAAATAGTAGGGCCATAATTATCATTCCTGCGGTACCACCACTTGATATTAGTTCTATTATGGAAAGTGTTTTCTTAGCAGATTCTCCATCCGCTAATAACTCTGCACCTTCTTGTGCATCTTGCAATATTGTATTTAACATAAAAATTTGTTTTGGCTAATGTATTAACGTTGATATTTTTACTTAAGTATAATAAAGATTTTTTTAAGAATCTTTATTATAGATTCCCGCTTTCGCGGGAATGACAATTGTAATGGAATCCTCGAATAAAAAACTCGAGGAATTATTTTTTGATTAAAATAAAGTTCTTGTTACCATAAATGCGGCAGATCCTACAAGGAAACCGATTAATGCTAACCATGATATTTTTTTAACATACCAGAAGAAATCTATTTTTTCCATTCCCATTGCAACTACTCCTGCTGCAGATCCGATAATTAACATAGATCCACCTGTTCCTGCTGAATATGCAATAAAGTGCCAAAGCTCATCATCTATAGGCTCAGAGAACATACCTAAACTTGCTGCTACTAAAGGAACGTTATCTATAACTGCAGATCCTACACCTAATAATAAAACTACTAAATCGGAAACACCACCATGATGCAACTCTGTACCTAACATTGGCATAGTATCTTGTAAAGTTGTAGCAAAACCGAATAAAATCCCTAAAGATTCAAGAGCTGCAACAGCCATTAAAATCCCTAAGAAGAATAAAATACTTGGCATTTCTATTTTAGAAAGCGAATGGTGTACTGGACTATGGTGTGCATGTGCATCACTTTCTTCCGAGTCTGGGCTTGAAATACTAAATTTAGAATTACTATAGATTTCGGCAAAAATAGCAACGATACCTAAAGCCAGCATCATACCAACATAAGGAGGTAAATGTGTAACTGTTTTAAAAATTGGCACAGAAACAATTCCTGCTAAACCAAGATATAACATGGTTGCGCTATACTTACTTTTTGGCTTATCGTTATCGTCTTCTACTATTTCTAAATCTCCTTTGAAAGCTGGTAAAAACGAAGCTATAAATGTAGGAACTAGCATACATAATAAGGAGGGAATAAAAAGGTACCCTATTAAATGTCCTGTGGTTACTTTTTTACCAATCCAAAGCATGGTTGTTGTCACGTCACCAATTGGAGACCATGCTCCACCTGCATTTGCTGCAATAATGATTAAACCCGCATACCAGATACGTACATCTCTATCTTTTACTATTTTTTGAAGTATCGATATCAAAACAATCGTTGCTGTTAAGTTATCAATAATTGCAGAAAGTATAAACGCTAAAAAGGCAAAAATCCATAAGATTTTAGATTTCTTTTTTGTTTTAATAAAGCTTTTAATAGTCGCAAAACCATCAAAGTAATCTATAATCTCTACAATAGTCATTGCCCCTAAAAGGAATACCAGAATTTCTGCTGTTTTACCTAAATGGTGCAACAAGGTCTCTTCCATCATGTGCATTTTTTCTTCATGCCCAAGCAACCCAAAATTATCCATTAAGTTGTGTTTGGCAGAATCGAACCACTGCGGAAAACTATCAATTCCTAAAGCAATTAAAGCCCAACAAATAGCCATCATTACTAAAGCCGGAATTAATTTATCAATTTTAATGCTATGCTCTAAAGTAATAGCTAAATAGCCTAATACAAATACTAAAATAATTACTGTTTCCATAAAAGTGTGTTATATAAGTTGGCTTAATGCTATCTCGAAAGCCGTTGCACTAATCCCGGTTTTTGATTGGTTTTTGTTATGTACGTTTTGGATTGCTTTTTTAATAATTTCTGAAGTATCATTAAAAATAGCTTCATCTGTCATTTGTACTTTACGTTCCATAAAGTATGCAAAAACTCTAGCCATACCACAGTTTGAAATAAAATCTGGGATAAGACTTACGCGATTATCGGTATGTTCCATAATAGAGCCAAAAAAGATTTCTTTATCTGCAAATGGTACATTTGCACCACAAGAAATCACCTCTAATCCAGTATCAATCATTTGATCAATTTGATCTTGTGTAATTAATCTTGAAGCTGCACAAGGTGCAAATATATGTGTTTCTAACGACCAAATTTTATCATTAATTTCCTCAAAAGGAATAAGGTTATCCGCTACTAGCGTATTTCCATCTTTATTTAAAAATAACGAAGTAATTTCTTCAAAAGAAAAACCGTCTTCCTTTATTAAACCACCTTCGCGATCTATAATACCAACAACTTTTGCTCCCATTTGCGACAGATAGAATGCTGCTGCAGAACCTACGTTACCAAAACCTTGAACTATTGCTTTTTTACCAACAACAGATCCTCCATAAATAGCGTAATACTGTTTTACGGCTTCGGCAACACCAAAACCTGTAATCATATCTGCTATCGTATATTTTCTAGTTACACTAGGAGAGAAATTTGGATTTTCAATCACTTTAATTACCCCTTGGCGTAATTGTCCGATTCTATTAATCTTGTCCGCTTCGGTTGGTTTAAAATGTCCATTGAAAACACCTTCTTGTGGATGCCAAACACCACTTTCTTCAGTAATTGGGATTACTTCATGAATTTCGTCTACATTTAAATCGCCTCCTGTACCATAATAACTTTTAAGTAATGGAGATACCGCTTTATACCAGCGTTCTAAAACACCTTTTTTTCTTGGGTCACTTGGGTCGAAATTAATCCCTGATTTTGCACCACCTATTGCTGGTCCAGAAACGGTAAATTTCACTTCCATCGTTTTGGCTAGAGATAAAACTTCGTTCATATCCAAGCCTTTACGCATTCTAGTTCCTCCACCAGCTGCTCCTCCACGAAGTGAGTTTATAACTGTCCAACCCTCTGCATCTGTTTCTGGATCTTTCCAATTAAAAACTATTTCGGGTTCTTTATTTTCGTATTTACTAAGTAAATCTTTCATTAATATGGTTCGTTGTTTGTTAAACAAATATAAAAAACAAAAAGTGCTTTATTATAAATTTATACTATTTTTAAGGAAGATAAATTTTCCCACTACTATGATCTTGTTTCGCTCCCGTTACACTCGCTAAACAATTTACTTCATCCCGCATTTTTAATACACCTAAAAACCCAAAGATTAGTGCTTCTTTAAACTCTATTAATTCTTTAGAAGGGATCTTGAGTTTTAACACCTTTTTTGCATTAATTCTAGACATAAGGTAATCATTATAAGCACCACCGCCGGTTACTAAAACTTTGGCTTCCGTTTTAAAACTTGCCGCTATCTCATTCGCAATATGTTCTGTAAATGTGTGAAGTATATCTGCTTCTTTATGTTTTGAAGTTTCCAATTTTGGAAAAATTTCGGTTTCCACCCATTCTAATCCTAAGGATTTTGGCGGACTTTGTTTATAGAATGGTAAATTTCGTAATTCGGTTTCTAAGTGATCTATAAAAGCCCCAGATTTTGCAATTTCTCCTTTATCATCATAAGGTAAACCTAGTGTATTGGCGTATTTATTTAAAACAATATTTGCGGGGCAAATATCATAAGCAATTCGTTTTTGATTTTCTAAATAAGAAACATTTGCAAATCCCCCTAAATTTAAACAATAGTCATATTCGGAAAACAATAGTTGATCCCCTATAGGCACTAATGGAGCGCCTTGGCCACCAAGTGCTACATCTTGTACTCTAAAATCGCAAACGACTTTATGCTTCGTTAAAGTGGCTAGTTCTTTTAAATTTCCAATTTGATAGGTTAATCCATTTTCTGGTTGATGCAATGCCGTATGCCCATGAGCGCAAATAGCATCCACATCTTGAATACTATTTTCCGTAATAAAAGTATTAATAACTTCTGCTACATGTGCCGTATAACGTATGTCAATCTGTTGTAATTCTTCTGAAGAACGACCAACCAAATGCTTCAGTGTATCTAACCATGCTTCCGAATAACTAATGGTTTTACAGCATTCTATTTTAAACTTCCAAGTGGTTTCCAAATTAAAAGTGATGTAGGCTAAATCGATTCCATCTAATGATGTTCCAGACATAACTCCTACAATTTTATATTCCCTCTTTGTCATATTATGTAAAAATAGTAATCTCTATTGAAAATATGCCATTAAAAACTTATATTTGTACTCATTTTTTATCATAAAAACATTTAAATAGAATTATGGATTTTAGCCTAACAGAAGAACATATCATGATTCGCGATGCAGCTCGCGATTTTGCACAAACCGAATTACTTCCAGGAGTTATAGAACGTGACAATGCACAAACTTTCCCGCAAGAATTAGTTAGAAAAATGGGTGATCTTGGTTTTATGGGAATTATGGTAGATCCAAAATATGGAGGAAGTGGAATGGATGCCATTTCATATGTATTAATTATGGAAGAACTTTCTAAAATTGATGCCTCTGCTTCGGTAATGGTTTCTGTAAACAACTCTTTAGTTTGCTATGGTTTAGAAGCTTATGCTAATGAAGAACAAAAACAAAAATACTTAACTAAACTTGCTACTGGAGAAGAAATTGGAGCTTTTTGTTTAAGTGAACCAGAAGCTGGTAGTGATGCCACTTCGCAAAAAACAACTGCTATAGATAAAGGAGATCACTATCTAATTAACGGTACAAAGAACTGGATTACTAATGGTGGACGTGCAGGAATTTATATCGTAATTGCGCAAACAGATAACCATAAAGGCTCGCATGGAATTAATGCTTTTATTCTTGAAAAAGGAATGCCTGGTTTTGATATTGGACCAAAAGAAGATAAATTAGGAATTCGCGGAAGTGATACACATACCTTACAATTTAATGATGTAAAAGTACCTAAAGAAAATAGAATTGGTGAGGACGGATCTGGTTTTAGATTCGCTATGAAAACTTTATCTGGTGGACGTATTGGTATTGCAGCGCAAGCTTTAGGAATTGCAGCTGGAGCTTACGAATTGGCTTTAAAATACTCGAAAGAACGTAAAGCTTTTGGTACCGAAATTTGCAACCATCAAGCGATTGCTTTTAAATTAGCAGACATGTATACCGAAATTGAAGCGGCAAGAATGTTAGTGATGAAAGCTGCTTGGGATAAAGACCAAGGAAATAATTACGATATGTCTAGCGCAATGGCAAAATTATATGCTTCGCAAGTGGCTATGACACATACAGTGGAAGCGGTTCAAATTCACGGTGGAAACGGTTTTGTAAAAGAATACCATGTAGAACGTTTAATGCGTGATGCAAAAATTACACAGATTTATGAAGGAACTTCTGAAATTCAGAAAATTGTAATTTCTAGAGGATTAATTAAAGGATAAAATATCTTTAAGATTATATACAGAAAGGCTTCCTTATTTATTTGGAAGCCTTTTTTATTTCTTTAAATCATCTAACACCAAACGAATTTCACCAAAAGTATATTTAGCATCTATTTGCTGTTTCAATTCAGAAATATTTTCAAACTTTTGTTTTGGTATGATTTTCTTTAGCTCTTTGTAATGCTTTTCAGAAATTAAGTCTAGAATTTTAACTTCTCCGGTTTCTATAAAACTTGCCAAATGTCCTGCAATCGTATTTACATTTAAATCCCGTTCCATAGCGATTTGTTCAATAGCTTTTCCAGATTGAAATAATTCTAACGAGGTTCTTTTAGTATCTCCTTTTTGTCGTTTTGGTTTCGGAGCTTCAAAAATCTCAGCATTCTTAGAAGTTTCTATGTCATTTTCATCACAATAATCGCGAATCACTTTTAAAATTTCGCTTCCATATTTTTCCACACGTGTTTTACCAAAACCATTTACTTGCAGTAATTCGGTTTTATTGGTTGGTAAGGTTTCACACATTTCATATAAAGACTTCTGATTGAAAACCTGATAGTGAATTAATTCCTTATCATTAGCAATCGTATTTCTTAACTCCCGAAGTAATTCAAACAACTCCACATTAGTCGTTCCATCAATAACCGTTTTTCTAGGTTTCTTTGGTGCTTCTTTTGCTAAGAAAACAGATTTAGCTCGTAATTCTAAAAATGGTTTTACCTCAAAGCCTTCCGCTAAACCATTAAAATATAATTGTTTTGTCGCTAATAATTCCTCAAAGATATCAAGGGCTTTGGTAAAGTCACTTTCTACCGCTTTATTATCTGTGGTAAAACCAAACGTTTTATAAGGTTCAATAATCTTAGTGGTTACTTGTGTTTTGTAATACGCTAAAGCCTTTGTAAAACGTGCTTGTATTTCTTTACTTGTTTCTGGGATTTGCGTAGCTTCAGAAAGTTCTCTAAGCTGTGCTTTAAAACCATTCGCTACTTTAAGTAAACCTGTAACACATTCCTTTATAGAAACTAAAGGAGCTTCCACATTCCCTTCAATAATTCCTCTGTTTTTATAATACACATCCAGCACACGATTCACAGGATACAGAAACTTGTAGTAATCAAAAATTTCAGAAATCAAATTTAGTTGAAATTCAGACTTCGATTGATTTAATATCACTTCGTCTGGCTGGTTTTCTTCCGCTGTTTTATTAAACGAAATCACATTACTATCACTAATAATCTGACTGGAATTAATTTTACTTTTTAAAACCAAACCTTCCAAACTTTTACAACGACTCAACGCTACATAGGTTTGTCCGTGCGCAAAAGCACCTTCTGCATCAATGATTGCTTTCTCAAAAGTTAAACCCTGACTTTTATGAATAGTAATCGACCAGGCCAAACGCAAAGGCATTTGCGTATATGAGCCAATTTTATTTTCTGTAATCGCCTTGGTCTCTTTGTCTACATCGTAATTGATGTTTTCCCAAATCTCTGGAGTAGTAATGATATTAAAATCGTCATCCGGACATTTCACAACCACTTCCTCTTTATCTAGCAAAATAACTTTTCCAATTTTACCATTAAAATAGCGTTTTTCTGTAGAGCTGTCATTTTTAATAAACATCACCTGAGCACCTACTTTCAAGATGAGCTCTTCTTTATTAGGATATGAAAACTCCGGAAACTTCCCTTCTACCGAAGCATTATACGTTACTTTTTTTCCTTTTAATTTCTCTAATTCTAAATGATTGGTACGTTCTGCTTTATTGTTATGCGTAGTTAATGAAATATAACCTTCATCTTCGGTAGGTGAAAAATCGGGTTGATACCTTTTATTTAATTCATCTGCCGAAGCTTGGGATAAGGTATTGGTTCTAATCTCATTCAGAATATCTATAAACTTCGGATTATCCTGTCTGTAAATATGCTTTAATTCTACAGTAATCGTATTGCTTTGCTGATAAGCAAGACTGCTAAAAAAGAAAGCATTGTTATAAAAAGGTTTCAATAAATGCCATTCATTCTCTTTTACGACGGGAGATAATTGTTGCAAATCGCCAATCATTAACAACTGCACTCCACCAAAAACTTGATCTCTATTTCTAAATCTTCTTAGCGTTTTATCAATACCGTCTAATAAATCTGCACGAACCATACTAATTTCATCAATCACTAATAAATCCATGGACTTAATAATGTTGATTTTTGTCTTCCCAAATTTTCTATTAAAACCGCCGGATCCTTTTAAATCTTCGTTAGGCAAAATAGGCCCAAATGGCATTTGAAAAAACGAGTGTATCGTTACACCTTTGGCATTAATCGCTGCGACTCCAGTTGGAGCGACAACCACCATTCGCTTTAAAGATTTCAACTTCAACTTGTGCAAAAACGTTGTTTTTCCAGTTCCTGCTTTTCCTGTTAAAAACACATTTCTATCTGTGTTATTTACAAAATCCCAAGCTAAATCTAATTCCTTATTTGTTGCCATTATTAATATTTCAATACAGAGTATGAAGGTAAATAAAATGAAGAGTTTTTATAGCGAGTTTTTAAGAAAAATAAAAAAACGTGCTATCCACTATATCTTTTTTTACTTATATCTATCCAAAAAAGGTGAAACCATTTATAAAAATCTCCTAGATATTATGTTATACCTATTTAAATAAAAAAAGGATGCCGTTACTATCACTCTCGCAACTATCCGTCAAGTTCCATTTAATGGATAACATCTTTATTTTCGATTCAGTTTATTGCAAAAAAAATCCTCAACAAATAAATGTTGAGGATTCTCTAAAAAAG
>CANNAC010000018.1 GCA_947502495.1 uncultured Flavobacteriaceae bacterium
CCTCTCGGATTTTCTATTCGGTTTTTATTTGCTAAATTAGGTGCTTAAACACGCCACTAATAATACACGAGACCGTTGGGTTTAATACGAATGAAACATATAAACTACATTTTAATATTTCTCTTTTTAGTTGGTTGTTCATCAACAAAGAAACTGACAGAAAACAATTCTAAACCGACAAAGTTTGTTTTCAAAAAATCTATGGTTTCTTCCCAAAGTGGAATATCGGATTTGGAATCAAAAACGGATTCTTTAATTGATGCAACTTACAAACCGAATGGAAAAGATTCTTTGATGAATCAGAAACTTAAAGAAATACAGATGGCTGAATTTCTAACTCAAACACCAGAAACAGAAATTTATGTTGAAATTCAGAATGATTCAATTTGGCGTTATACCAAACAAAAAGGTAAAATGATTGGCGATTATTTTATGATTCAAAAAAATAGCGGAATTTTAAATTATTACGACAAATCCAAATCTGTCAATTATAGAAAGTATGACCTGTTTGCTAAAAATCACGAATACGAAATAATTGAAAACCGAAAAGATAGAAAGGAAATAATTGGTTTTGAATGTTACAAATTAACTTTAATAAAAAAAGACACAGAAAGCGATTTAGGAAATACGATATACGAGATGTATGTGACTGACCGAATTGAATTGCCAATACATTCCGTTTTAAATTTGACTAAACTTGTTCCGAATACTTTTCCAATGGAAATTAAAGTTTCAGAAGAAAAACTTTCTGGAATGTCGGAACTATATGAATTAATCGGAATTGAATAAAGTACTAAACCCAACACCGTATATATTTTATTGCTAGTTCTAGCTTGTTTACGAAAATCCTCGCGGATTTTCTATTCCGTTTTTATTTGCTAACTTAGTTGCTTAATCACGCAACAAAGCATATACAAACACGTTGGCAATAATTAAAACCAAATGAGAAACTTACTGATTTTATTAATGTTTTTTACTTTCAACGAACTGATTTCGCAAGAAATAATCGGAATGAAAGAAGTCTACATTGAGAATGATTTGGTTTATAAAAGCGCAACTGACGAACCCTTTACCGGAATTGCTCAAAGCAAACGAAAAAACGGACATTTAGTTTATGAAGAGGAATATAAAAATGGAATTATTCTGTCGAGTAATTTATATTATAATGGAAAAGAAATAAGAGTTTCCAATAAAACGGTATATAATCCGAATAAACCATCAGTCCTTTCAAAAGAAATTAAATACCATTTAGATGGCGAAATTTTTGAAACAACAACTTATAATGACGACGGAATAAAAATCCTTGTAGAACAATTTGAAAACGGGAAATTAACGTATAGTTGTCAATATTTAGGAAAAAAGAAACACGGACTTCAGTTGGGTTATGGAGAAAATGGAGAGAAAATGACTTATCGATGTGAATTTATTAACGGAAAGAAAAACGGAACTGAATATTGCCTGAATGACGACGGAACTGAAACCAAAAAGGAATATCGAAACGGAAAGAAAATAAAATAACTATTGCCAACACCGTATATAAAAAATTGCTGGTGTTAGGCTAAAACAAAGGTCGTTGCACGTTTACTACGTCTGAATTTCCTTCGGAAATTCCTCGCACGCAAACACGCAACTTTCCATATACAAACACGTTAGCAGTAATATAAACTAAACCCAATCTGAATCTTCCAAAGTAAAGATTTCGCTAATTTCAACTTCGAAAATTTGAGCTAACCTTAAAGCTAAAACTGTTGACGGAACATATTTACCTAATTCCATTGCATTAATTGTTTGTCTACTAACTTTCGCCAATTTTGCTAATTCAGCTTGAGTAATATTCTTTTTTGCTCTTTCTACTTTAATACTATTCTTCATAATCAGCTGATTTTTTTAGTTTGGAAATTTGCCAGTTAAATCTAATTATAAAAAACAACAAGACTGTGAACATATTAAATATCATAACCCATAAAAAGGAAAAATCGAAAATAAACAAAAACGAAAACAAAAGAATTCCATAGTTTATATAAACAGCCCAAACCAATGACTCTAATCTGATTTTTGAAATATATTCATCTTCTGATTTTTCTTTAGAAAAAGCGACAAATAAAGAACTGATAATAATTAAAATCCCGAAAATTTCATTCAGTATATTATTTTTAACCATTCCGAATAGTTTTTTATCCGTAAAAAAGTCATCTATAAAAATAGCTGGAACATTGAAATCTAAAAAACTTGGCTCATATTCATAAATAAGTGTTATCAAACCCATAATTGCGGATGGAATAAGAATAAACCAACCTATTCTTTTGAACTTATTGGGAAATAAATAATTTGCTTTCATAATATTCAAATTTAAGTTTAACCAAATGTAAAACAAATAAAACTATTTGACAAACAAACTTTACATTTAGTAAAACAAATACTACTGCTAACACTGTATATAATTTATTGCTAGTTCTAGCCTACTCACGAAAATCCTCGCGGATTTTCTATTCAGTTTTTATTTACTAAATTAGTTGCTTAAACCACGCAACAAACCATATACAAACACGTTAGCTTTAATGCTTGAGCAAGTTTGCGGAAATAAAAAAAGCGTAGTTTAATTCCCATTTTTTTTTTGAGTTTTAAGAAAGTAAGAATCGAAAAAACCGTTCCAGAATCTTTAAAATTTTACTGAGTTCTAACTCATTTTCTGAATAAAATACTTTGCGGATTTTTTAGCTTGTTTGCGGAATTGTAAACGGAATTGAAATAACTGAATCTCACTCAATCGGAATTTAGCTAATTGCGGCATTATTTACTCAAACTCTGATCTAAAATCGGAGAATTACTCAATCGGAATTTTAAGCAAGTTTGCGGAACTTATGAAACATGGATATATAAAGCGAACAAAAAAGCACTAAAAGCTAACAACGCATAAAAAAAATTGCTAGATTAGTGTTTAAACAAAGGAAGTTGCTTTTTTACTTACTTCTGATTTTCCTTCGGAAAATCCTCGCTCGCAAAAACGCAACTATTTTTATACAAAACCGTTGTACAACATTTGGCCAACCAATGAAAATCACAGTTTTAACGATATTGTTTTTAGTTTTTTTAAGTTGCAAAAATGCGACTAAAAAGGAAACTGAACAAATCCAAATCGTTGTTGATTCGACTGGATTAAAAACAGAAAAAGCTGAAAAGCCGACTGAAAAATCAAAACTGATTTCCTTTCTTAAAAACCCAATTGACTTACACAAATTCAAGTCAAAGAATAACGGAAATGTAACAACGAGTGTAAATAACGGATTGAAATATCAATATCATCCTGCAATCAATGATTCAATATTTTATGGTTACAATTTTATAACTGACAGCATTGGACCAAATAGAATAAACGAAATTGTAGTTTTTAAATACGGAGAAAACAAACATAGATTTGAAGACGAAACTGAAATTCTAATAGAAATGAGGATTTTTAATAAAGATTCGGATTTGGGAAAAGCAAATCTAATCGGACTTTCTAAAACGGAATTGGAATCTGAATTCGGAAATGACTATCTGACTTTCGACAATGGAATTGCATACTCGAATAAAAATAAAGTGCTGATACTTGAACTTGAAAACTCAAAAATCAAATCTTATAATTATATAAAATTAAGTACTGAAAAAATCGATATTGATTTAATCAGAAAAATAGTGGAATAAAAAAACGTTGTACAACATCGCATAAAAATAATGCGTAGATTAATGCTTAAACAATGAACAGTGCTCTTTTGTTACTTCTGATTTTCCTGCGGAAAATCCTCGCACACAAAACCGCACTATTCTTATACGTAACCGTTGCCAGTAATGTAATGAAACACGCAATCACAATCATATTTATTCTGATATTTTCAGCTTCGACAAAAGCTCAAAGTGAAATTACGCTTGAATTTTTAAAAGGAGAATGGATTTCGGATTCGTTAAGGACAAATGAAACTGAACGATGGAGAGATTTCGTTTTTATCGACAGTTTAGGAAAATTTTATCGAACTACTTGGTGGAGCGAGAACTATGTTTTAGATAAAAAATTAAAAGTTATTGAAAACAGAATTGAAAAACACAACAAAGAAAAATTTAAAATAACAGCGATTGATTCAAATACAATTGAACTGAACGGAACGGATTATTACGGACTTTTCAGACGCGACCCTTGGCCGAATATCGGAAGTTATCAAGAATCTCTAAATAGATTTATAGTTGGAGATTCAATAAAGAAAATACTAATTGGAAATTGGAAATTACTACAAGTTGAGGCAATTCAAACTGATAAGAATGACGAATATCCCAAAGAATATTTGGATTCTTACAAAAATCGAGATTTCTTAAACCAATCAGTTAGTAAACTAATTCAGATAACTTTTAAGAAAAATAATAAGTTCGAAATAAAAGGCAATAACGGAAATATAGTTTATCATAGATTTATGGTTGATGACGAGAAAATTCAACTCTGGAAATCGGACTACATTATCTCATTATACAGCGAACTGAAAGAAGACAATTTAGTTATTGTAGAAAATAAACAAGGAATCGAAAGAAAATTGATTTTTGAAAAAGAATCTGAATAAAAACACTACTGGCAACACCCGTATAAAATAAATAAAAAATAAAATTTCATAGTAAACATCTATACTTTACCTCTTTTTTTAAGAACTACTAACCTCCTTAAAATCTGTTTTTCTACAACTTGATAGTTATTACATTTTGAGTATGCCACAAGAGTACCCGCGTTAAGGATTGCAGCGGCATCCTTTTTTTTACTAAATAGATGCCGTATCATAGTACTGAATAAATTTAAAAAAAAGATATAGCGGAAAGCCTGCCTTTTTTGTGATTCTGCAAGGTTTTGAAAACCTGAAAGATAGAACAAAAAGGAACGCCCAAACCTTTGTTAAAAACGTAGATTCTGGAACCTAATAAAAATAAAAAGAACCTTTTTTGTAACATTTACTGTTCTTTCTGCGTATAACTATGTAGAACGTTTTATTCACACTTAATTTTACACGAGACATTAGATGAGACAACTTAAAATTACCAAGCAGGTTACCAATAGAGAAACCGCATCATTAGACAAATATTTACAAGAAATTGGAAAAGTTGACTTAATTACAGCAGACGAAGAAGTAGAATTAGCACAAC
This sequence comes from uncultured Flavobacteriaceae bacterium, assembly GCA_947502495.1. Lineage (GTDB taxonomy): Bacteria > Bacteroidota > Bacteroidia > Flavobacteriales > Flavobacteriaceae > Oceanihabitans. The sequence goes on from CANNAC010000018.1 coordinate 5,158, forward strand.
GTATTAAAGCCGGTGACCAATTGGCTTTAGAGAAGTTGACAAAAGCTAACTTACGTTTCGTTGTATCTGTAGCGAAGCAATACCAAAATCAAGGTTTAACTTTACCAGATTTAATTAATGAAGGTAACTTAGGTTTAATTAAAGCAGCACAACGTTTTGATGAAACGCGTGGTTTTAAATTTATCTCTTATGCTGTTTGGTGGATTAGACAATCTATTTTACAGGCATTAGCTGAACAATCTAGAATTGTACGTCTACCTTTAAATAAAATTGGTTCTATTAATAAGATTAATAAAACGTTTGCATTTTTAGAACAAGCACATGAAAGACCTCCAAGTGCGGAAGAAATTGCTAAAGAATTAGACATGACGATTAACGATGTTAAGGAGTCTATGAAAAATTCTGGTCGTCACGTAAGTATGGATGCGCCTTTAGTAGAAGGTGAAGATTCTAACTTATATGATGTATTAAACTCTGGTGAGTCTCCAAACCCAGATCGTGATTTATTACATGAATCTTTACGTACGGAGATTGAACGTGCGCTAGAAACATTAACCCCTCGTGAAGCAGATGTTATTCGTTTATACTTTGGTTTAGGAAACCAACACCCAATGACTTTAGAAGAAATTGGTGAAACGTTTGATTTAACTCGTGAGCGTGTAAGACAAATTAAAGAAAAAGCTATTCGTAGATTAAAACACACGTCTAGAAGTAAAATATTAAAAACATATTTAGGTTAGTAATTTATAATAATTACGACTAAATTACCCCAACAAACAGTTACACATAACTGTTCGTTTTTTGATTGATGAAAGAACCCAGAGCTGATTACTCTGGGTTCACTCATTTTAAGTAGTACCTACTTTCTCTTTATCCTTCGAAGAATTTTTATCTTTCCTTTGGGAAGCTACTTCAAAAAGACTTTTCTATATTTGTGCAAACACAACAAAAACTAAAAATGGCTACAAAATTAATTGCTCCTTCTATGCTTGCCGCAGATTTTGGCAACTTACAACGCGATACAGAAATGGTTAATAATAGTGATGCCGATTGGTTTCATATTGATGTAATGGATGGTCATTTTGTGCCAAACATCTCTTACGGAATGCCTGTAATTGCAGCTATTAAAAAGCATGCTACAAAGCCATTAGATGTACATTTAATGATTGAAAAGCCAGAACGTTATATTGAAGAATTTGCGAAAGTAGGTGCTGATATTATTACCGTGCACCATGAATCTACAGTGCATTTACATAGAACACTTACACAAATTGAAGATGCTGGCTGTAAAGCTGGTGTGGTTTTAAACTTAACAACTCCGGTTTCTGTTTTAGAAGATATTTTACCAAAATGTTATATGGTATTACTAATGTCTATTAATCCTGGCTTTGGCGGACAAAAATTTGAAGAGATCACCTATCAAAAAGTGAGAAAGCTTAGAAAAATGATTGACGAGCAAGGTTTAGACACCAGAATTGAAATTGATGGTGGTGTTACCGATAAAAATATTGAAAAGCTTGTAGAAGCTGGAGCAGATGTTTTTGTTGCTGGAAGTCACGTTTTTAAGAGCGCGGATCAAACTGGTACTATTGCTAAATTAAAGGCACTTGCTAATGCTTAATAACCAGGGAAGTTAAAGTTTAGCATTTGTTTTACTTTGTCATAAATTTTAGGAAACTCTGATCGAAACTCGCTTGGGGTTTCTATGAAATTTTCTACTAAAACAGAAACAAACTCAAACTGGTTTTCAAAAGCATAGTCTCTAAAATAACCAGAAGTCGTCAGTTTTTGCTTTAACACCTCGCTAGTTTCTACTAACCGAGTGAGCTCTTGAAAAGAATCTAAAAAAATTGCCGCACTAGTGCTGTAACTTTGCGATTTCAAAAACGAAAAGTGCACGGCATGAATACATTCATGCACTCCTAAATTCATATTATCATCTTCAATATTATACCCTTTTACAAAATCTTCCCAAGAAAAAACTAAAGCATTATACCTCATATTAAATTCTCCTTTATGCATGCTTTTATTCATTGTAGAATAATATGCTTTATCATAAATTATCACTTTATCTATACATTCAATTTTATAATCTCTATAACCAAAAGTAAGTTTTGCAGCTGTAGCAGAAATTAATACTTGCATGCTAGTGGTTACTTTGGATTCTTTTCCAATAAATTCCCAGTTTTTTAAATAGTAACTAAGTCGGTGCTCGAAGTTCTTTTTTTCGGAAAGGCTTAATCGTTTATAAAAATCAAATTCTTGTTTTAAAATAGATTTATGCGCGATAGGAAGTTGATTCCTTTTCAAGTAAACATGTGTGAAAAATTGTTTCTTTTTAAAAAACGTAACTCGTACCTTTTCTAAAAAAGTAAAAGTACCGCGAACAGTCATAATTATAGTCAATATAACTGTAAACACAATTAATGTAACTGTTAGTATTATAATTAGTAATGGTGGGGTTTCATAATCTGTTTGATTGAGTAAAAGGGCTATAATCATAAAGTTTTAGTAGGCTTGCTTTATCTAATGTATGGAAACTATTTAATACTCCCAATTTACACGTAATGGTTTTAGCATATAAGGTAATTTTATTACCGAAAAGTTAAAAGGAGATCTCTGAATTAAAAGATCGTAGGCTCTTTTTTCGACAGTTAATTCCCAATAGTCTTGCTCTTCTTTCAGCATTCCCTCTCTAACAAGCCAATTGCCTCTAAAACCATCAATTGAAGTTTCTCCTATTGCTTGCCAATAATTTATTGCAGCTCCAATCAACCCATCCATAAGTTTTTTTTGATCCTCTGAAATTTCGATTGCATCTTGAATGGGAGCAGTAATTGGAATACCACAAAGCACTTTATTTAACACTAAATATTGTGCTTCGGTTTGCTCCATTCCTGTTGTTAAATATTGCACAAAATGAACTGCTTTTAACTGCGATTCCATATTTATAAAACTATTATTTTCAATAAGTCCAAGTCTTTCAAAAAGTAGCGGGAAGTAGGCATTTAATAGTACCATCCCAGCATTTTTAATTATAACACCCTCGTTTAAAATCATATTATTATTCTTTTTAATTGGTTTTTATTATATACTTGAGCAAATAATTTACGTAGCCTTAAAAGTAGTTTGATGAACCAATACAGGACTTTTTCCTCCGGAATAATCTATTATAGAGCAATACCTTGTTTGCTTTAATAAAGCTTTCCATCTTAAGAGATTTGGGTCATGATATGCTTTATTTACTTTTCTACCAGTTAATAATAACACTAAATTTTTATCAAATAATTGCTGTTCTAAAAAAAAGCTAGTCATTGCACGATAAAAATTTAGGTTTATCATCTCACCATTTTGTTCCTTTTCATCTAAATAAGCTTTAAAAGTAGCATTAAAACAATCATGAAACCGTTCCAAAACCACTGGATATTCTATACTCTTCTCCACATACAAAATCATATTAGATTCCATAATAAGATAGCCATGAATTTTAAGTTTATGAATATCAATAGCTTTATTCAAAGAATCTGCAATCATTATTTTACGAATTTCAATTGGAATATGATGATGCCAATTCTTATAAACCAATTTAAATAATTGTCTTTTAGTCCCATCTATAATTACTTTAGACTTTTCCATAATGTTGTAACTAAATACTATTTAAGGTTTTCTTTTTTGAATTCCTTTTTTACACCTTCTAGTAATTCATTTTTTGTGACTATGTTACTATTTCTATTAGCTGCTTTTAATGCACCAAATCTTAGTACATTATTAATACTACCACCAGATAGTTCGTAATTTTCTGCAATTTGTTGTAAATCCACATCTGGTGACAACTTACAACCACTAGAAAACGCGTTGTTCCATAATTTTTGGCGAGACGCTACACTTGGCATATGAAACGGAATAATAGATTGGAATCGTCTTGTAAAAGCTTCGTCTATATTATTTTTTAGATTAGAAGAAAATATTACTACACCTGAAAATTCTTCCATTCGTTGTAACAAATAAGACACTTCTTGATTGGCAAATGTATCATAGGCATCTTTAACAGAAGTTCTTTTTCCAAACAAAGCATCTGCTTCATCAAAAAAGAGAATCCAGTTTTTATCTTCCGCCATATCAAATAATTTATTCAGATTTTTTTCGGTTTCGCCTATATATTTAGACGCAAGCATCGATAAATCTATTCGATACACATCTCTATTTGAAGTTTTACCAAGTAAGGATGCTGTTAGTGTTTTTCCTGTACCAGGAGCTCCATAAAAAAGCGCACGATATCCTGATTTTAAATATCGATTAAGGTTCCAATCTTCAAGTAACGTTTGACTGTGTTTTAACCAAGTATTAATTTCCATTAATGAATCCATTGTAGTATCTTCAAGTACCACATCATCCCATTCTAAAAGTGTAGTGATTTTTTGGGCAGGAAATGTATCACTCTGTTTTGTTTCCGGTTTTTTTCCTGTTAAAAAATAGTGTAACCATTGTTTATTTAATGCAAGAATTCCATTATAATTTGGAATATGACTCTCCATAGTCCTTAATGTTAATACTTGTTCTTTCATTAAAACATTTTCGCTACTAAAGACATCCATCACTTCGTATCTTAACTCTTTATTTGTAGCTGTCACAAGAAACATAACCGTTTCACCGGTTGGCAAAAACCCTCTATGATTATTATCTACAACACCTCCAAACGCTGTAAAACCTCTATCGTAGGTCTTATTTCTTCCGAAGAAAACATCCAGAACCTCAGGCTTTAAATGCGGAGTCATAGCTAGCACAAGCGCCAAACGCTGATAGATATTTAGATCCCATTTTTTCACCATTGTAGCATAATGATCTTCTTTATCCTGAAGTTCAGGTAAAGGAATATCTTGCCAGTTTTGCTCAGGTTTTTCTTGTAATAAATAACTCTTAAGAACCTGATTAATTACTTTTTGTAACCAATCTATCTCCTTCAATAATGTATTTAAATTTTTAGTATTGTCCATAGCTAATAAATAGTTTAGTTACATCATCTAAATTTGCATCTTCCCATTTAAAATAATGAAGTGCAGTATTAGGATTTAACATATTTGCTGGTAGCATATCTAAAACATTAGATGCAATATTTGCAGCATAATTTTGCGACATGAAACTAGGGTCCTTGTAATAATCCTGATCAAAAAAATCATTCCCCCAATCCTCTTTGTTGCCTTGCTTACTTATTAAATCGCTTTTAAGGGATTCTACTTTATCATTTTTTACGGCTAGTTTTTTTGCTCTAAAAAAGCGAGGAGTACGCTTATCTTCTCTTTGATAATACTCAATATTTCGAGAACTAATTGTTTTAGTAGAATCATCACCAAACAAATCTTGTAGTCCAAGATTTTCTGTTGCAGTTGCTAATTCTAATTCCGCATCACTATTACCGGATACTACTAAAGACCAACCTTCTGCAGTTGCACATTCGGTAACAACATACAATTCGCGAAAGGAATAATATGTTTGCGTCATTTTTATAATAAGCGCATCTTTAATAGCATTCCAATTAGAAAGCTTAGTAGATTTCGGATTGTTTGCTTTAAACCAATAACTACCAGCGTTTTTAAATGCTAATATTTGTTTACTGTATTCATAATTATCTTCTAAAGCATTTTCACCATTTCCTCTACCAGAATAGGGTTTAGAAACACCTTCACTAAAATTCCAGTTTGCAGCATTTAATGTTAGATTAGATTCTATTTCGCAATCACTTTTGCTCATATTACCATCTCTGAAAATATTCCCTAAAACAACTATTTGTCCATCTTTAATTTGAAAAAAATCACCAGGATACAGATTCTGATTTTGAATTATTGAAGGTATAAATCCTCCTGTTTTTAAATAAAAATCTTTGTGAAATTTTTGATATAAATTATTCATAATTATTGTTTTAGTTTTGTGTTAAGAACCTAAATTTGCAGCATTAGCAGCACTTAATCCAGATTGGAATGAATTTAATTTGGCTTCAGCTTTATTGAATTTACTTACAGCTTCTGCCAGCTGTTTTATTGTAATTTGACTCGCTTTTATAGCTTTTTCATTATTCTCTTTTGCTTTTTTATACGCTTTTTGTAATTGATTATAAATTAAAGTTTCCGATAATATTTTCTCATCGGATGAGCTAGAAATGGCTTTTATATTAGAAACTAAGCTTACAGATTCTTTATACTCTAAGGTAGCAATTCCTTTAGATTCTATAATACTAGACTGCGCAGTAAATGAAGATTCTAATGCAACCAATGCGAGTGAAACAGCATTATTTGCATCTTTTTCTGAAGTTATTATCTTATTGATTAATTCATCTGAAATAAGAGGATTCGATGCTTTTTTTCGAACTATTAATGTATGGAGCATGCTAACTACTTGAGCGATATAAATAAGTTCATTAACAACGTCATTTAAAGGTGAAACCATTTTATCCATTCTATTATTTGCTGTATGGATTTCACCTAAAGCGATATTCGATCTGCTCTCTAAATCTTTTGCAGCCACAAGAATTTCTTCTATTAACGTAAGATTATTTTGTGTTTGTTTCATGGACTCTTCTGAAGACACAAGAAATAATTGAAATTTACTTGCTTTTTCTTCCAGTGAATTTACAATAGATTGATATTGTTCTACTTCATATTTCGCATCTAATACTTGCCTTGTTAATTCATTAATTGCTGCTTGCCTTACTTCGGTGATATTATATGTAGTATTTTTCATGGTTTTATTTTTTAGTGCATTTCTAATGGTTTAATCTGCAGATTTTTGAAAAACAAATGGCTTTGTTTTTATAGCATTTGAAATAGCATTTGTATATTCTGTCCAAAGAGGATATTTCACCGAAGGAATAGAAAGTACAACTGGAGTATAACTGTTTCCTTTTACCATTATATTACCAAATACATCTGTACTTTCTGCTTCTAATTTAGCGACATACGTCTCTGTATTTGCTTTCCCCTTTTTAGAAGAACCTGTATATAATGCTGCAAGAATGTAATTGCCTTTTGAAACTTGCTCTGCTAAAAGCAAATTAAAATAAGGTTCTACATGCTCTAAATCATTAAATTGAACTTGCATTGCGATATGAGAAGGCAAAAACATACAGCGATAAACCGTTGAGATATCTTCGCTTTTTGTTGTTGGAACACGAAATGAAAAGGTCGTTTCTATAGTTTCATTAAAAGGAGTAATAATGCACTCTTCTTGCACTTCAAAGGTTTTAATATCTGGACCTATTAGCGAATGTGAAAAACGAAATGGTAGTGAAGGTGTAGATAAAAAATCTTCAAAATTATTAATAGCTTTTTTATACTTCGTTTTATAAATTCCAAAAACGAAAATCACATACTGTTCTCCTAACCTAATTTCTTCTTGGTCTGTATCATTCAACGTTTTTTTAGTAATTGCAAATTGTACCGTATTATGAAATTCATCAACCTCTTTAAAGTCTTTATTATTAACACCTTTAGAAACAATTTGCCCTGCTTTATCTAAATTGAAAATATTTTTATTCTTTTCTTTAACTAAAAAAACAAAATACCTTTTTATTGGATAAGTTAAAGGTTGAATTTCTTTCTTAAACGGACTTTTAATAGCATCAAAACTTATTGTATAACTATCACTAGATCCCGCTTTTTCTAGAACGCTAAGATTTATATTTAATTCTTTATTTTGAGTATGGAAAGCTAGTTTTGAGGCTGTCCAACTAATATTATTAGCTTTTAAATTCCCTTCTGCTCTTTTCTCTTTATTTCTTGTTTGCCCAAACAAAACATTATCTGCTTTAACTTTATTGGAAACAGTTTCTAACTCTAACGTAGTAAACTTAAATGATTTTTCAACAAGTCCATTGGTAGCTTTCGCTTTATCAAACACGGTATTAGATGAAATATCTGCAGTTGACACGGAAGCCTTCATAGCTACTTGAGATACCATTTCAGCATTATACGCAGTACTTTTTATAAGCTCACTAGCATTTTTTGCAAGAATATAAATTTCTGTATCAAAATCTAAACCAGATACAATATCGAAAACACTGGTTATATCTGAAGCTAATTTAACTATCGCATTTGTAGCTATCTGAATATTTACAGCTGCAACCGAAGTATTGGTTACTGCGTGCTCCACACAACTTTTTTCTTGTTCGGCAAAATCTAAAAGTTTATTCGAAATGCTAATAATATTTACTGCCTGCTCATTTATCTTTTCTTTACTTACCAGTTCTTGATGCGAAATTTCTAGTTTCTCAAGTGCTACTATCCTTTCGCCTTGCGTATAATAGTGATGGAAAAGGGTAGCATTGCGTTGTGCTCCTAATTTCTTTTGTTCTAATTCTTGTTCTTCTAAAACAGATAAAACAGTAGTTCGTAAATTATCTTTATATCTATTCAAAATATTCGTTTTATTAATTATTAACTTAACATTTCTATTTTATCCTCCAATAATTACGGTAAGTGCACCTGCTACAATCGTTCCTCCATGCGCTGTAGTATCCCCTAATCTAGCTGCTGGCATTCCTCCTATTAAAACCGTTGCAGATCCTGTAGCAATAGAATCTGGAGGACCAACGCAAACTAATGCATCTCCCATTTTTGCTGCTGGCAAACCACCAATAAGCACTGTAGGTTCTCCTGGACCAACAATTGGTCCGCCAACATGTGGAATAGGCACCATACCTGGCGTTGTCATTGGGCATACATGAAAATCGGCTAATCTTGCTGCTGCTGGCATATCTTTTATATTTAATTTATCATTACCATTGCTCCTTTGAGCGTTAAGCTCCCTGAAGATTCCACACTAGCGGAAGCACTTCCTTCTGCTGAAAATTCTACATTTGCATTATGTTGAATATTTACACCTTCCACATTTACATCTCCTCCTTGAGCTTTTAATGAAATTCCTTGAGCACCTATAATACTAACTTTTTCTTCCGAATCAATAGAAATGCTTTTCGGACTTTTTAGTGCAATACCCGTTTTAGACATGGTAATTGTATTACTATTTTGATCTTGAATAGTGATTTGTTTATCGGCATCACTAAACACAATGGTATTCTTATCTGGAGTTGTAATTGTGAATATTTGATTTTCATCATCAAAACTAATTGCAATACCAGATTTAGACACTATTGCTTTGGTGGAATTGTTCTTATTAGGATTTAGTCCTTCCGACGGTTTTAAATTAGGATTACTATATAAACTTCCTAATATTATTGGGAACCTTGGGTCTTCATTTAAAAACCCAACCACAACCTCATCTCCTATTTCAGGCATAAAAAATGCTCCTGCATTATTAGAAGCATAAAAACTAGAATATCTTGCCCAAAGTCCGTCGCCAGAAGCATTAAATAAAGGTATATCTACCAAAACTCGATATTGATTTTCTGGGTCTTCATCTATATTTTTAACGGTTGCTGTAAACAATCCGTTAACACCAGATAATAGACCAGAAGGAGGATTTACTTTCGTCTTATTTTGTTTAGTAAACGATTCTTCGGAAAGTCCGATTGCGCATTCTGTCATCCAATTCCCGTCGGAAATATTATGAACAACTTTAGACACGAAATGGTCGCCATTAAAACGATCTCCAACGCCTTTTAAAGTGATATATTTACCTATTTGAACTAAAGAAGTTCCTTGGCATTTTACCTCACCTTGTATTTTTGAATAATTGCTTTTAACTAGTTGTGCTTGGTTCCAATTTTCAAGTTCGTCGTTTTTAATTGGTGCTGGTGATTGTAAATCGAAAGTAGGTAATCCTACCACTTCTGAAAGCGTATTACTGGATAAGTTACCAGGACCAGAATGCGTATTTACAGTTTCTTTCTGAATTAATTCTTGGTTTGCATAGTCCCAAGAACTAGATTTCACATTCTTTAGCTGACTTATAGCGTTTAGATTTGCATGCAACGCACAAAGATTATTACCATATTCTATGTTTAAAACAGAAGTGGTATCTGCATCCGGTTTTTGAATGGAAATTTTACCGTTAATAGTTGTTACTATAAAACCGTTCGCTTCTGCTCTAGATACCATAAAATCCCAATCTGTGGTATCATATTGTACTTGTTGTGGCCAAATTAGGTTTGTTGAAGAAATGTTTTCGGAAAGACCAGAATAATCGCCAATTATAGAACGCCACATATCGCTATCTTTTTGATCTGTGAAAGTTTTACTTTTTCTTCCTACTGTTGTTTTAATAGACATATCATAACATATCACTTCCAGTGCAGAGCCAATATGACCATTAACACATATGTTTTGTTCACAGACAATTCCTTTAAAGATTAATTTATTTTTTGTATCATATCCAGCTTCAATACTAATATCATTACCAGGAAGAAATGTATCAGAAGAACTTGCTTCAAATTTTCCAGTACTAGCATCACCATCTAGAATCACAATTTTAGCTGCACTTATTTTATTTATTGCATATTCTACTTTAATAGAATATACTCGACTTTCATCTGGAATCAAACTGCCATTTACCTTAACAGATAAAGTTGCGAGTCCTCCACTTTCTATATCTTTTCTTGCTGCCATTGGTTAATTTTTAATTAAAGTTTAAAAAATTATTGTTTTTAGATTCGTTAAATCTTATTCATTAAAAGCGCTTATAGAAAAAACCTAAATACTTTTAAGCTGTATTAAAATAGGTATAGGCAAATTCTATGGTTTCAATTAACATCTCATTTTCTTGAGAACTTAAATCGGAAACACTATACTTCACTGGATATGCATTGTTAAAAGTCCAAACCATTAGCACAGAACCTTCAGCATCCATCAAACTCACAGAAATATCCTGAGTTGTAATTGGATTGATTACCCCTTCATCTATAGTACTTTTACACCAATTTATTAGCTCAGAATCTGCCGACGCTAATCCTCTTTTTAAAACTAAACTTGAATATTTAGGAATATTTGGAATTCGATATTTAAACCGGTTTTCACCACCGGAAGCGACTTCTTCTACAGATAACCCCTTAGAAATACCAGAGACTTCTTGAAAACTTGTTTCTTCTCCATTAACTATAAGCTTAAAATAAAAACCAATAGGATAATCACTTTGCTCTGCCATTTGTTATTACTAATTGTTCATGTGCAATTTCTAGTGTATCTACTGCTACTTCATTACCATCTGCTTTAAGATCTGTACTTGTTATTTTGGTTGGCCATGCATTGTGCAGTTGCCATTGCATAGTAACAGCTCCGCTTTCATCGAGTAGTTTAATAAGCACTGTTCTTCTTTTGACGGTATTCATAGTAATTTCATCGTGCCATTTCCAAAATGTATTATCGTTTACGAATACACCTCGTTTCATCGTAATGTTACCATACTTTGCTATCCCAGGCATTCTTTCAGTAGAAAAAAGCGGACTATTACTTTTTCGGTATTCTATAATCTGATTTTCTATATCCATTCCTGAAACTTCTTGAAAAGCAACGCCTTTAAGTTCCATCCCAAGATCGACCTCAAATCTAAACTTTGGCATTGGCCAAGTATTTTCTGGATTACTTCCATCGTCTGCCATATTATTTGATATTTTTCATATTAGTTATTAAAAATTTTAATTGGATATTTTTATTTCTTGTTGGAATGAAAAAACAATAAACTCTGCAGGATGTGTCACAGCAACACCAACTTGAACTATCATAACGCCATTCAAGATATCTTGAGCAGTCATAGTTTCCCCTAAGCCACATTTAATAAAAAATGCATGTTCTGGCTTACTACCTTGGAATCCTCCTTGTCTCCAAATTGTAGTCATAAAATTACTTATCATACTTTTTACTGCTAGCCAAGTATTACTATCGTTAGGTTCAAAAACAAACCTTTTAGCTGCAAGTTTACAAGACTGCTCTAAGAACATAAGTGTTCTACGTACAGATATATAACGCCATTCATTACTATTACCATCTAATGTTCGTGCTCCCCAAATTAAAATACCTCTTCCAGTAAAAAAGCGAATCGCGTTAATAGATTTACCTGTAACAGCATCCACGTTTAATCCGCCTTGTTGAGACTCTGAAAGTTTAATTGGTAAAGAAACAGCGCCAACTATAGATGCATTTGCTGGTGCTTTCCAAACGCCTTCTTGATTATCTATTGTTGTAATAACTCCTGCCATTGCTCCACTTGGAGGAAGTATATTAGCTTCTTCCAATACCTGGCTAATAATTAAGGAATAGGTAGTACTCACATGTAATAATGCATCATTTAGTTGCGTTGTAGTTAAATCATTATTCTTACGATTCTTAATAATTTTTAGAATTTCGATAGTATTTTCATTGGCATCGGATGCTGTAAGTAAAATACTTTCTAAGTCTTTTATATCACCACCAAATAAATTAGTGAAATCAATATCCGATTGCTGCATAATGGTAGTTCCTATAAAAGGATAATATGCACAACCATAACTCAAGCCTTGAACACCTGTATTATTTCTAAAAATCTCAATATCATTAGTATACAGAATAGGATCTGGAGCGTTACCTCCAATAACATCTAAAATGCTAATTGCTGTTTCCATTTCCGAATTTTGAAGTAGCATCGTTTGCATAAGCGTACCATTATTTGCAACAGAAAGTAACGTTGCTTCCGGACAGATATACATGGTTGGTTCGACTTCATTTTTCAACAAAGAAATACCATTTTGTAAATCGTTTAATTGGACATTCTCATTAACAATTTGATCACCAATACGCATGGGTTTTTTAGAAGAAGAAGATCCATACGTACCAACAGATACAACATAACAAGCATCACCGCCATTTTCATAAAACATTCGGATACTATTATACATATAATAAATAGTATTTGGATCTGGTAGTATCGCATAGAAATTGCCATCAATCATCACGTAATTCCCTAACTCTGGTTTTTGTTTCTGTTTTATCAGATAATATTCTGGATGATATTGCTTTTTTAGATTTCCTGAAGTTGGAGCATCTGGATAACAAAATATGGCTTGAAACTCAGCGAAAGATGTAATTTTTTTTGGAACATTAGTATACGAAACTCCTTCGTATAAAGCTTGTGGCGTATAGCCAACAAATGCTGGAACTGCTGTAGGCACCGGAACTACCGAATTTGGAAAAGCATTTAATTCTTCTATATAAACTCCTGGTATTTTCAATTTTGCTGTCATATGATTCTATTTTTCTAAAAATGTCCTAATTAAAGAATAATTTCTATCGATAGCATTTGAAAAATGGAGAGCACACAGGTTATGATTAGCCTAGCAATTACTTACAACTATTGGCTATTCCATTTTCACTAAATAATAGCAATAAAAATTTAAGACGGTATTTATATACCATCCTGCTATTAGTAGTTTTATTCAGTGTCAACAGAATGAATTCTGAAGCCTGCGGGAGAACTTAAATGTACGAAATTATTTGAATTTAAGGGAGTTACAACAAAACTAAATTAAACACACATATATTAAATAGACCTAATATTATTAGTTGAAAATTTTAACGATAACGCTAATAAAAGAAATTACACCCTGTTTTTATCGTGGTTTTAAAAACAGAAGAAGTACCGCCTAAAAAAAGTAACAGCTTGGTATATAAATTCAGGAGACCTTGATTTGACAGGCTTAAAAGAGGGCTAACTCACTCCGATCGTTTTCCCTCTAAAGCTCCGCTTTGAAAAAGGAAAAGTTGCATTTA
>CANNAC010000019.1 GCA_947502495.1 uncultured Flavobacteriaceae bacterium
TCCGACCAAAAGCCTTCTAACACATCTTTGGTGATGCATTTATATACTACTACGCCTTTGTATGTTTCCCCATCATCACCTAGATAATTAAAATTAATGACCAAGATATTATCTTTAAAAAAGCCGGCACCTAATTGCTCTTGGCTATTGTTAATGGTCCATTTAGCAATAATGCGGTTGTTTGCATCTAGGCTTAAATCTAGTGTGCCTTTATAAGGTACTGCTGCTTCGTCTTGGTTGCTTCCTGTGATGTGGTAGGTTCCCGGTAATTCGTTTATGGTCATATGGTTTTTAGTATGTATTCTTTATAAGTTAGTCCTTCTATCTATCACCAGCCAAAAGTAATTAATCTGCGAAATTCTACCAACCCCAAAACCGCAGCAGTCCTAAAAGCAAATCGCTTCATACCACTTATATAAAGTAACATGAAGCGATACCGCATTCTAAGTCCAGATTAATAATTATAACTTATTTTTCTATAAAATCGGAATCGGTTAAGGTTTTCATAAACGCCACCAAGCTCTCTTGTTCAAACTTGGTCAGATTTAATGCATCAAAAGGCAAGGTTTGAAATGCTTCATGAATGCCTATCCCTTTTCCTCCGCCACGATTATAGAAATCCACAACCTCTTCCAAAGTATTATAAACGCCATTATGCATATAGGGTCCTGTTACATGAATATTCCTGACCGTAGGTGTTTTAAAAAAATGCTTTCTCTGGCTGGTGCCAAACACATTATAACGTCCTAAATCGTCACTAATAACCGCGTTAATAGTATCATTTGTTCCTGGCACCCCAATTAATTCTACCTCCGTATCTTTATAATTTGGTGGTACGGTACCATTAAATAATGGTGGAAAATGACAAGTGGCACAAGCAGCCTTACCCATAAACAGATTAAACCCTTGTTTTTCTTCTGCTGTTAAAGAGGACTCGATGTTCTCTATATTCTTATCAAATTTAGAATTAAAGCCATTTAAACTTCGGACATAACTAGCGATAGCATGTCTGATATTAAAATCAATACGTTTGCTGCCATACAAACTGTCTATAGCAACTTTGTATGCTGGGTTTTTTAATACACGACGCACTATAGAATCCATAGGTAAATTAAATTCATCATGATTTTCGGCTACACCTACAACTTGTCCTTCCAAACTCCCTGCACGTCCATCCATAAAAAAAGATTGTTGATAAGCACTGTAAGTAAGCGTTGGTGAATTTCTTACTTGTCGGTCATCAAAAGTCTTTCTGCCATCGGTAAAAGCCTTTTCTTTAATATGGCAACTTGCACAAGCCATATCTTTACTTCTGGATAGTGCTTGGT
This sequence comes from uncultured Flavobacteriaceae bacterium, assembly GCA_947502495.1. GTDB lineage: Bacteria > Bacteroidota > Bacteroidia > Flavobacteriales > Flavobacteriaceae > Oceanihabitans. The sequence goes on from CANNAC010000019.1 coordinate 1,329, forward strand.
CATTAAAAAGTGCCTTTCCAAAGATCTCCTTTTGTTTTAAGTGAAGTGTATCGCTCTTATAGTCTGAAAAATATAGCACATTCACCGTGTTTGCACCAAAAAAAGAAGAAGCGTTATTAGATATAGCCATTTCAAATGGAAACGTAACCTTCCAATCTTCCTGAGTTTTTACTAATAATTTTAATTGAGCATCTGTGTAATTTTTTATAAAACTAAAACGATCAAAAGCATCAAAATCGGAATCTAAAGCTGTGATTCCTTCTTTAAAAGAAGCTCTCAAGTCTTCATAAATTTCTATAGCGCTAAACTTATCTTTACAGATATCTATCAACGTAATAAGCGTCTGGGTGGTATATTGACTTTCGGTTAATGCTTGTCCTAAAACAGGCGAATCAAACCCAGTAATACCTGTGGCTGCAGTTCGCATAATTTGATCTCTAAGCAACCAAATAAGATGATAATCTTTTAATTTAATATGGGTATTACGCTGCACTAACTTCAATCGACCCGAAGTAATTGTTAACGCATTATTTAAGGATGCAGCATCTGCTTCTTTCTCGTGTAATAACTCTTCAATCACCTGAAAACCAAATGGATTTCTAATTTTCACATCTGTCAAATCCTCTTCCTGAACTTGTAAAATATTTGGTGCATTTAAAGATTTAAAGTTGTTTTTATCTATAGCCGCCAACACAGGTTCCATCGCTTTAAAATGCCTACGTGCTTTTTTATAATAAGCAATACGTTCCGCAGCATTTTCGGACATAGAGATGGAATCTAAAAAAGTAATACAACGTTCTAATTCTGAATTATAAAACGAGGCTATTTTTTTATCGGTAGCATCCATATTTACCGTTTTCACCTCCTTTTTACACGACACTGTAATTAAAAGCAAAAGACATATACAAGATGTATATGTCTTCGCTTTCCTAAATATATTATTATTCATGCTATTCTTTTATTATCTATCTAAACCTTTTATAACATAAAGCATGGAACCTTCTTTAGCATTAGATACGTTAGGATTAGCTAATGGATCTGTAAAAGACGTTCCGTCAGCAGGTTCCCAGCCATGATTTTGTGTCATCACTAAAAAGGTGTTCTCTCCATTGTTTACTACGTCGGTAACATCAATCATACCTGTTATTTCCCAAGTACTGGAAGTTGAACCGTACCCTAAACTCTCTGCTCTGCTTTGGTCTGTTTCTAAAACTGTTTTTAATTCCCCTGTATTTAAGTTGTATTGGTAAAGTTTAGCATAACCATTTACTGAAGTATCTAAATATCCATTAGGATCTTCTTGAATGTACGCATAGTTTTCAGTTACTAAAATATTATCTGGGGAATGGAATCCTTCAGCTACACCACCAACAATATCACCATCTAAAACACAAGTAATTGTTGCAGGACCTGTTGGGTCTGTCTCATTTAATGTTACTTTGTAAACACGACCTAAAGCAGATCCTTTTCCTGTTAAACTTGCAGAGATACGTCCGGTAACACAAAAATAGATTTCTCTTTGGTTCGCTGCAGATCCTCTTCTCCAATCGATATCTTCTAATCTAGAGAATCCCATGACACCTTTCGTTTTTGCTTCCGCATCTAAAGCATCAATTTCTGTTTCATTTAATGGAACAAATTCCGCACTATACGATGTTCCTTCTACCATGTCCATTTCAAAATCTACACCTGCAGCAGTTACTTTTAATCCGTATAATTGACCACCATATAAATCTCCACGATTACCAACATACATTCCTAATTGACCAGAAGGCACCGAGTTGTCTGCATGATCATCTCCAATAAAAACAACCGTCTTATCTGCATAAGCATCTTTTCCTATTGGAACCGCATTCTCTGTAGACCATTGCCCTAAAGCTGCTAACGTTTCTCCTACACTAGCATCATCAGCACTTTTATTAGGGTCGACTGCAAATACCCCTTTTGAAGCACCACCCCATTCTCCTCCTGAAAGGTATAATGGCCCAAATCCATGCTCTTCTGGCGTTACTAAAGTTCCTGAACACATTGCTGTTTCGGCAGTTGCTGTAGCGTTTAATATATACTCCCCATGATATGGTCTTAAGTTTTCGTTTAACAAAATTCTAGCGATAGAATAATCTGCTTCAATATTATTAATTAGCGTAAAGGTATTATCACCATTATTAATTAATCCGGCGCCATCTGCCATAGACCCATAAATAAAATTAGGTGTGTTTGGAATAACATCTTCTGAAGTTAAAAGCGTAGAAATTCTTAAGTTGATAAATGCATCCGTAACCTTTAATAAAGTAGGTGTTTTTGATGCGGATAAGTAATCTGAAATATCGCTACCGTCTTCTCCGTCAATACCGTCGATGCCGTCCTTTCCATCTTCAACGTCACAACTAACAACAAGTACGCCTGATGCTGTGATAATAAATGCAAATAAAAATAGTTTAAAAATTTTGTTCATAATTTTAGGTTTTAAGTGGTTATAATGTGTCCCCAAAACTACTTTTAGCCTCTTATAAACCTGTTAATTAATAAAGATAGTTTGATTAAGTTACCGCTAACTTAACGTTAACCATATTACGTCACCATTACCAACATCTTCCATTTTAAACTCTAATGTTATCTAAAAATTAAGGAGGATTTAAAATATCCATGCCGTATTACATTATAAAAAAACAAATCTTGCCTTTTTTAAAATGTAAATAACTCAATATCAACACGTACTAAATTACAGCTATAACTCTTTAATTTATAATACACATCCTTATGTGCCGATTTACACGTCTAGCTTGCACAAAATAGATGTGTTTTGCTTGTTGTTGTATTCATGCATTTGCCTTGATGTACTATTTAGTATTTGTTTTTATATGTTCATTTAGTATTCGTCTATATTTATTGTTTTAAGAACTATTGATGTGCTACGCAGTTCTTGACACAAAACCCTTCGACTATGCTCAGGACAGGCTACCCAAAAGATCAAAACGATTTATTAGGAGTTACTCATGGTTTTCTATTGTTTAAATAGGAATTCGTGAATGCTGTGCATTTGCTAATGTTAGTTGTGTTTGTTCTGTTCATTTTGCCTTGATGCAAAACGAACCAAAAGATCAAAACGATTTATTAGGAAATTGCATAGCACCATTCGCTACTACATGAATTTTTTAAGTTGTTCTTTGGAAATTATTGTTCCATCCTTGATTTTCTTTTTAACTCTAGTTAGTGCTCATTATTTCTGAAAATCGTTGGTTCCGACCTTGTCGG
>CANNAC010000020.1 GCA_947502495.1 uncultured Flavobacteriaceae bacterium
CGGATGATTCCTCTGGTTCGTTTCTTTTTGCTAAATTTAGTTCCGAAACACGCAACGAAATCATACTCGAAGCCGTTACAAAAAACACCTCCAAAATCGTAACTCCTTTTAAACGGAAATCCAAAACTCCAAATTCATCGGAATTTTTTCTCACTTAAACTTTGAATGATTTGCTCACTCGATTCTGATTTTACTTAGATGCGGAATCTCACTGTTGCGGAATTTTGAGCTAGTTTGCGGAATAACTCACTCGAACGGCTGATTCTGATCACTCAAACTCGTAAATTGTGATTACACCTGCTCCAACGATCTAATCTAACTTGCTTACTCGAATGTGTCGGTGCATTATGTAACAACGCGTATAATTCATTGCTCGTTCTGTGTTTACTCGGAAAATTCCTGCGGAATTTTCCACTGGTTCGTTTCTTTTTGCTAATTTAGTTCCAACCAACGCAACGAAATCATACTCGAAGCCGTTGTAGTGCATTTGAGGAACGAATGAACAGAGAGAAAAATATTTGTATAGAATGTCAATCCGACTATTTTAAAGATAGTTCGGAAATGACAGGTTTGTGTCCAGGTTGTGCTCATAAACTATATGATTATCCGAATTGTGAGCACGAATTTGAAAATAGAAATTGTAAAAAGTGTGGCTGGAATGGACAAACTTCTGATTTCGTAAAAAACAGAGCGAATTAGTATGGAAATTAAATATTCAAACGCGAATGAAAGTTTTGGAATGTCTGGTCCTTGGATTGGACAATTACAGATAGACAATCAAATTCTGAAATTTGAGTTTTTGGACAATAATTTCGTGAAAAACGAAAACGGAATTTTATATGCTTTTAACCGGTTTAGATTTAAAAAAGAGGAAGTGAAATTCTTTTTTAATCTATTTAGTACAAATCATTCCAAACGTGAATTTCAAATTCTGATTTTTGATAGCGAGAATGATAAGTGGTATTTATCTAATGAAATTTACGAAAGTCTATTTCTGACTCGAATGGAAAATGGACAAGTATTTTTCACAAATGCTTTCCATAATGACGACAAACAAATGTTTCCTGAAAAGGTAATTGATTTTAATGATAAATATTTCTCTGAATTAAAACGAACTGAAATAATAAAAAACGCACTACAACAACGTGTATAACCCATTGTTTACTTTGTGTGTACTCGGAAAATCCTGCGGATTTTCCTCTGGTTCGTTTTCTTTTGCTAAATTAGTGCTAAACCAAAACAACGTGCCATACACGAACACGTTAGCAAACATATGACCAACCAATGAAAACTCTCAAAATCATTATAATCTTACTTCTACTCATTGGATGTTCTGGAAACGAAAATCAGACGACTGAATTTGACAAAATTTTAGGAAAAGAAAATAGTAAAACTCTTAATTTACTTGTGTCGGAATTTGAAAATGATTTTCTAAAAAGACAATATCCGAATTTAAATACCAAGAGTGCATATGAAAAATTTGTGACTGAAATAAGCGAAGGAAAAACTGAACATCTTCTTGAGTTTTCGGAAAAATCTAGAGAACTTTTTAATAAAAGCACATTAAGACTTGAGATTTATTGTGTAATGGACTCTACTTGGATTGAAAAAAATCCTTGGAATGACAAAACCCTATTGGTTAAAGGCAGAACAAAGTGCTTAAATCCAGATGGAACATTTGAAAATGGTTCAATGGAAATGCCATTTAACGAAAATGAAATTTCGAGAGATTCAATACAAAAAAAGTATATGAATTTTGTTGAGACAAATTTCAATGGAAAGTATTTAAAAGCTCTGAATTCAATTTCTGACAAATCAGATTTTTGGAAAACTTTTGTAACAGACAGAAATGATTTCGGAATTATAATATCTGAATTCATTGCCAAAAGAATGTTGGCTCATAATGTGAATTTTGATGATTATTACATAAAGAGATTAATTGTAACTGAATTAAGTTATTAAAATACGTTTGCTAACAACGTGTATAATTAATGACTAGTTTTAGCCTACTTACGAAAATCCTCGCGGATTTTCTATTCGGTTTTTATTTGCTAAATTAGGTGCTTTAACACGCCACTAATCATACACAAAACCGTTGTAACCAATTTGAGAAACCGAATGGCAATTAACCAATTTATAACATACATACTGCCGAAAAAGGCGATTGAAATGAAATTTGGAGAAATACCAAATCAATTGGAAATTAAACATTCTGAATGGGAAAAGTTTTGGGAAAAATATACAGAATCTGATAACGAAGATTTAGAGCCTGAATTTGAAGATGCAAGAACAACAAATTGGTGGAAAGAGATAGAAGTTAATGTAGCGGAATTAGAAAAACAAATTGACAAAATAATTACTCGTGCAAGTTGGACTGACGATACAATTTGGAAAAGTGAAAAAGCGGAATTTGACCACGACGTTAGTCTTGGCTTAAATAAAACTAATGAATTTATCGATGAATTTATGTTTCGGACTGACTTAACAGATACTACTCTGAATTTCCTTAATTCAATGCTTGATATTTGTAAAGAAAATGATTGGATTTTAATGGACAGAAACGGAAATTTATGCAAACCGAATATTTCGGATTTAGCACAATTAATAAAAGGTTCAGATGCTGACCGATTTTTAAGAAATCCGAGCAAATTTTTTGACGAATTGAGTAATGAAAAATAAAAACTGGTTACAACACCGTATAAAAATAATGCTTAGTTTAGTGCTTAATCAAGAGTCCGTGCGCTTTTGTTACGTCTGATTTTCCTTCGGAAAATCCTCGCACACAAAACCGCACTATTCTTATACATAAACGTTGGCAAACATATGACCGAACAATGAAATTCATCAAACTAACAATAATTTTACTTTTGACTTTTAGTTGTTCAAATGAAAAAAAAATAGCGCAATTTGAAAAGGTTTTGGGAAAAGAAAACAGCGAAACTCTGACTTATCTCGTGAACGACTTTGAATCTGACTTTCTCAAAAGGCAATATCCGAATTTAGACACTAAAAATGCTTACAAACAATTCTTGACTGATTTAAAAAATGGAAGAACTGATTTCCTGAAAAAAGTATCAAAAGAAAGTAGAAAACGATTTGAACAAAGCAATTTAAAACATGAAATTTATAGTTATGTAGATTCTGTTTGGATAGAAAATGATTTTCTGATAAAAAAAAGGTTTGTAAATAAAAGTCTAAATGGAACAATTCAATACAGTGTTCAGACTAAATCTGGAAATATTCCAAGTAACTTTGACAAAGATTCTTTGATAATTGCTGAAATGGATTCAAGAACTCTAAACAATTTAGGAAAATATTGGACAGCATTGGATTCAATAAAAAATCAAAATGATTTCATTAAAGAATACTACAAATTCAAAATACCAATGGGCTTTTTACACCCAGAAATAGTTTCAAATATGATGTTAAATTCTGATTTAAATTTTTCTGACTATTACATTAAGAGAATTATAATAACCGATTTTATATATTAATAATAAATACGATTTGCCAACAACGTGTATCATTAATTGCTAGGTTCACGTCTACTTGGAAAATTCCTGCGGAATTTTCTCTGGTTCGTTTTTGTTTACTAAATTAGATCCTTACACACGCAACTAATCATACACGAACACGTT
>CANNAC010000021.1 GCA_947502495.1 uncultured Flavobacteriaceae bacterium
AAATAATTGTAAGATTAATTAGAATCACCACGAGCGATATCTAATTAATCAAACGTTTAGTTGTCGCAAGACAATTAAATAGTAACTCATTAAAAAAGCAAATAGTACAATAAGCTAAATAAGAGCGTATGGGGAATGCCTTGGCTCTCAGAGGCGATGAAGGACGTGATAAGCTGCGAAAAGCTACGGGGATTGGCACATACAAATTGATCCGTAGATATCCGAATGGGGCAACCCACTATATTGAAGATATAGTATCCGAAAGGAAGCAAACCCGGAGAACTGAAACATCTAAGTACCCGGAGGAGAAGAAAACAAAAGTGATTCCGATAGTAGCGGCGAGCGAAATTGGATTAGCCCAAACCAGTGTTGTTACGGCAATACTGGGGTTGTAGGACCACGACATTAGAAGCATGATGAATTAGAATTGTTTGGAAAGACAAGCCAAAGACGGTGATAGCCCGGTATAAGTAAAGAATGTGGATATAGTGGTATCCTGAGTAGTGCGGGACACGAGTAATCCTGTGTGAATCAGTCGGGACCATCCGATAAGGCTAAATACTCCTGAGAGACCGATAGTGAACTAGTACCGTGAGGGAAAGGTGAAAAGAACCCTGAATAAGGGAGTGAAATAGATCCTGAAACCATACGCTTACAAGCGGTCGGAGCCCTTTGGGGTGACGGCGTGCCTTTTGCATAATGAGCCTACGAGTTACCGTTGCTAGCAAGGTTAAGTGATTAAGTCACGGATCCGTAGCGAAAGCGAGTCTGAATAGGGCGCTTTAGTTAGTAGTGGTAGACGCGAAACCGTGTGATCTACCCATGGGCAGGGTGAAGCTGTAGTAACATACAGTGGAGGCCCGAACCGATATACGTTGAAAAGTGTTCGGATGACCTGTGGGTAGGGGTGAAAGGCCAATCAAACTCGGAAATAGCTCGTACTCCCCGAAATGCATTTAGGTGCAGCGTTGATTTATAGTTTTATAGAGGTAGAGCTACTGATTGGATGCGGGGGCTTCACCGCCTACCAATTCCTGACAAACTCCGAATGCTATAAAATGATAATCAGCAGTGAGGGCATGGGTGCTAAGGTCCATGTCCGAGAGGGAAAGAACCCAGACCATCAGCTAAGGTCCCAAAATATATGTTAAGTTGAAAAAACGAGGTTGAACTGCTTTGACAGCTAGGATGTTGGCTTGGAAGCAGCCATTCATTTAAAGAGTGCGTAACAGCTCACTAGTCGAGCGGTTCGGCATGGATAATAATCGGGCATAAACATATTACCGAAGCTATGGACTTATTAATAAGTGGTAGGGGAGCATTGTAGTGGCGTTGAAGGTGTGCTGTGAGGCATGCTGGAGTAGCTACAAAAGAAAATGTAGGCATAAGTAACGATAATGCGGGCGAGAAACCCGCACTCCGAAAGACTAAGGTTTCCTCAGCTATGCTAATCAGCTGAGGGTTAGTCGGGACCTAACGCGAACCCGAAAGGGGTAGTGGATGGACAACAGGTTAATATTCCTGTACCTGCTCATACTAAAAGTGACGGAGGCGTAAATTTGGTGCGAACTGACGGAATAGTTCGTTGAAGAGAGTGGTAACACCTCGATAGTACACTAAGACTACGGTCGCGGTGATAATCCAGAAAAGCGACTTCCAAGAAAAGCGAATGAAGCAGCCCGTACCCTAAACCGACACAGGTAGTTGGGATGAGAATTCTAAGGAGCTCGAGAGATTCATGGCTAAGGAACTAGGCAAAATAGACCTGTAACTTCGGGAGAAAGGTCGCCACCCTTCGGGGTGGCCGCAGTGAAAAGGTCCAGGCGACTGTTTATCAAAAACACAGGGCTATGCTAAATTGAAAGATGACGTATATGGCCTGACACCTGCCCGGTGCTGGAAGGTTAAGTGGAGGGTTTAGCTTCGGCGAAGATCTAAAATGAAGCCCCAGTAAACGGCGGCCGTAACTATAACGGTCCTAAGGTAGCGAAATTCCTTGTCGGGTAAGTTCCGACCTGCACGAATGGTGCAACGATCTGGACACTGTCTCAGCCATGAGCTCGGTGAAATTGTAGTATCGGTGAAGATGCCGATTACCCGCAGTGGGACGAAAAGACCCCGTGCACCTTTACTATAGCTTAGTATTGGTTTTGGATAAGTAATGTGTAGGATAGGTGGGAGACTTTGAAGCGGCGTCGCTAGGCGTTGTGGAGTCATTGTTGAAATACCACCCTTTGCTTATCTAGAGTCTAACCTTCTAACGAAGGGACAGTGCTTGGTGGGTAGTTTGACTGGGGTGGTCGCCTCCAAAAGAGTAACGGAGGCTTCTAAAGGTTCCCTCAGCACGGTTGGTAATCGTGCGTAGAGTGCAATGGCATAAGGGAGCTTGACTGAGAGACCTACAAGTCGATCAGGTACGAAAGTAGAGCATAGTGATCCGGTGGTTCCGCATGGAAGGGCCATCGCTCAAAGGATAAAAGGTACGCCGGGGATAACAGGCTGATCTCCCCCAAGAGCTCATATCGACGGGGGGGTTTGGCACCTCGATGTCGGCTCGTCACATCCTGGGGCTGGAGAAGGTCCCAAGGGTTGGGCTGTTCGCCCATTAAAGTGGCACGCGAGCTGGGTTCAGAACGTCGTGAGACAGTTCGGTCTCTATCTACTGTGGGCGTTAGAAATTTGAGTGGATCTGTTCCTAGTACGAGAGGACCGGAATGGACAAACCTCTGGTGTATCTGTTGTTCCGCCAGGAGCATTGCAGAGTAGCTACGTTTGGAAGGGATAAGCGCTGAAAGCATATAAGCGCGAAACCCACCACAAGATGAGATTTCTTTAAAGGGTCGTAGGAGATGACTACGTTGATAGGTCATAGGTGTAAAGGCAGTAATGTCATAGCCGAGTGATACTAATAACCCATAGGCTTATTGTACGCCTGTTTTTTTTAGAGTACAAACACAATAAATTCATGTAATTTTTTCAATATGTTAAGATATTTGCAGGTAATCTGCAGTTAAGAGTCTAACTCTTAACTTTAAACTTAAGGTGATTATAGCGATGGGGCTCACCTCTTACCATTCCGAACAGAGAAGTTAAGCCCATTTGCGCCGATGGTACTACATTGTGGAAGAGTAGGTCGTCGCCTTTTTTAGAGAATCCTCAACATTTATTTGTTGAGGATTTTTTTTGCAATAAACTGAATCGAAAATAAAGATGTTAT
>CANNAC010000022.1 GCA_947502495.1 uncultured Flavobacteriaceae bacterium
CGGATGATTCCTCTGGTTCGTTTCTTTTTGCTAAATTTAGTTCCGAAACACGCAACGAAATCATACTCGAAGCCGTTGGCAACAATATCCGAACGAAACGCAAAAAAAATGAGAAACATAATACTTCTGACTATAATATTGACTTTCACATCTCAATTGAAAGCACAAAATTATGATTTACCACCAAATCCGAAAGCTGGAAAATGTTACGAACGATGCTTTGATTATGAAAAGAAATTTGAATGGAAAGAAGTTGATTGCGAAAAAATAAAAGCGGTAAGGAATAAAGAAAAAACTAAAGAGGAACTTATAAAAATTGAGCAGAATAAACTCAAAATGAAAAAGTACCAAGAGAAATTAAAGGAATTTGGATACGAAGTCGATATTAATGGGATTGCTGACAATAAAACAATTCTTGCACATCACAAATATTTGAAAAAAAAGAAAAAAGAAGAAAAACGGAAACGAAAAGCTGAAAAAAGAAAAGCAAAATCGGAATAAAAATACTGTTGCCAACAACGTTTATAATTAATGGCTAGTTCAGGCTTGCTTACGAAAATCCTCGCGGATTTTCTATTCGGTTTTTATTTGCTAAATTAGTTACTTAAACACGCCACTAATCATACACGAGACCGTTGGCAAACATTTACAGAAATCACTAACAAATGAATATTTTGTACGAACATTTAACAATTGATCAAAAAAATATTTGGGATTCTTACCTTGATTTAAAAGCAAAAGGAATAAAGTCCAAAGCAAAAATAATACTCCAAGATTTTATAAGTTCTGTAAAGAAAAACCCCTCTAAATCTATTGATTCGATTGCTATTGAATTGGATAATCTGAATAAAAATCACGAGATAGAATTTCAATTCCCGTTGTTTAAGGAAATAATTTTACCAACTTTAATTAAATTCGCAAAACAGAATAAACCGAAATTCCATAAAATGATTGCGGAAAATCAAAAGTATTTTCAAAGTAATAAAGGATTGGCAGAATATATAAACAAAGAGTTTGGAATAAATGAAATTTTTTTTGAGTCGAATATTTTTTTAGAAAAAGAGTTATCTATTAATCCAACTGATTCAAAAACTGCGGAATTATTAATTAATAATATTGCAAAGGATTTAGATTATGCTATCCATGAAATGCCTGACTATGGATTAATTTATGATATAGAATCTTTTTCTCTTTCAATTAATAAACTAAACGATTTGATTTTTAAATATGACTTAAATAATACCAAATGGAAAATACGTTTAAATTTATTAAATACAATTTGTCGAACTTGGTCTGATTATTTAAAACAGGAAAGCATACCAAACTACAAACAATATCTCGAAGCTTTAGGTGAAACGGATTTAATAGATAGCTTAAGTAATCCAAGAGAAGTAATTTATGATTGGAAATTATTATGAATAAAAACGATTTGCCAACACCGTGTATCATTAATTGCTAGGTTCATGCCTACTTGGAAAATTCCTTCGGAATTTTCTCTGGTTCGTTTTTGTTTACTAAATTAGATCCTTACACACGCAACTAATCATACACGAACACGTTAGCTTTAATGCTCGAGCAAGTTTGCGGAATTAAAAAAGCTAATTTATTTTTCGATTTTTTTTTTTGAGTTTTAAGAAAGTAAAACCGAAAAACTATGTTGCCGAATTTTGAAAAATACGCTGTATAATCACTCAAACTCTGAATTGAATTACGTCTGACTTTATAGCTCGTTTGCGGAATTGAAATCTGATTTGAAAAGCGGAATTACTTACTCGAAATCTGACTTAATAAAAACACGGAATTTGAGCAAGTTTGCGGAATGAAAATCAAGCTGAATAAAACATAAAACACGGAATTAAAAAGCCGACTGAAAAATAAAATAGAAACGTGAAAAACGCACTAAAAGCTAACAACGCATAAAAAAAATTCCTATTTTGGGCTTGCATTTTGGTCGTTGCTTTGCTTGTTCGCTTCTGATTTTCCTACGGAAAATCGCCGCGCACAAACACGCAACTTTTCTTATGCAAAACCGTTGTGCATAATGTAAGCCGACCCACAAAAACTGAACTAATTTGAATAAAATACCGAATAATATAAAATATGGGATTTGCGGATTTTCTGCTTTGATTTTTTTATTATTTTTTCTTGGAATAATTAATCCTTTTGGATTTAATGATCCTCTACAGAAAATTACTGGATATTTTTTCGGACTTTCCTTTAATAATCTTGACTATTTAGCCATTTCTTCAATTCCTATTTTTGGAATGTTATTTAACTCAAAGCGGAATGAATTTAAAACAGCGGAATTAATAAAGGATATTTTATTTATAGTGCTTTGTGTTTTAATAACAATTGCAATCGGACTTTACATATTGACTTTTATTGGAAAATCAACTAATCCTTTAATTCCTCAATATTTAATAACTGAACCATTTTTTTTATACTCAACACTAATAATAGGAATTGGAATATTAATACCATTCCTAATAATAAAACGGACTGAAGTGCGAAACGAAATAAATGACATTGGAATTAAAAACTAAAAAAACACTATGCACAACATCGCATAAAAATAATGCGTAGTTTAGTGCTTAATCAAGAGTTCGTGCATTTTTGTTACTTCTGATTTTCCTTCGGAAAATCCTCGCACACAAAACCGCACTATTCTTATACGTAACCGTTATAAACAAGTACTCCAAAATTGTAACTAACAATTAAACGAAATTCCAAAACACCAAATTCATCGAAATTTATTCTTACTCAAACTCTGAATTATTTCTCACTCGAACTCTGAATAATTTGCTTACTCAAACTCCGAATTTACTCAGACGCGGATTCTCACGATTGCGGAATTTTTAGCAGGTTTTCGGAATTAATCACTCAAACGGCAAACTCTGATCACTCGAAATCGCAAAATGTGATTACTCAAACTTCAACACGTTAATCAAAACGTGCTTACTCGACTCTGTCGTACCAGTTAATAACATCGTGTATCTTTAATTGCTTGTTCCGTGTTTTTACGGAAAATCCTCGCGGATTTTCTATTCCGTTTTTATTTACTAAATTAGGTGCTGACAAACGCAACTAATCATACACGAACACGTTGTAGCACATTTTGACCCGTCCTGAAATATGTATACACTAAAACAAATGTATATGTATAAAAATGATGGATATGTAAGACGGTATAGCG
>CANNAC010000023.1 GCA_947502495.1 uncultured Flavobacteriaceae bacterium
CATCACCATTCAATTTTTCGTAAGTCTGTATGTTGCTTAATTCTGGCATTTCGTTTTTTCAGGTATGACGCACAACGGCTTCGAGTATGATTTCGTTGCGTGTTTCGGAACTAAATTTAACAAAAAGAAACGAACCAGAGGAATCATCCGCAGGATTATTCCGAAAAGAGAGGAACCAAGCAATGAATTATACGCGTTGTTACCTGCTGGCTTTTATTATTTCAAATTTATATTTATCCATTCCACAATTAGAATTCAGCACTTCAAATTCTTCATTACCTGTTCTTGTGAGATATTTGATAAATTTTGTTTCATATTCATTCCAATTTTCTCCAAAAGGTACTTCTCTACAAGTCTCTACCAAACTAAAAACTTGTTTTCCATATTGTGTAATCATTCCGCCTGGTTTTGCTCCAATATTCAACGCTCTAACTCTTTCTGATTGGTCACTTTCTAAATTTCTCCATTCTGACAATCCATATTTTGAGTCAGATTTAATTCGGTCAAAAGTCTTTTTTGCATTTTGTTGACTGTCATAATTTGCAACAAAAAGGATAAAGTGTTCGTAATAATTCGGTTTCGATTTTTTCGGGTAACTTTTGTTTGAATAAGCAACTATATTTTGAAGTCCGTTAGATTGAAAAATTCGCAAGTGTTTTGGTTTATCCAAGTTTGACAATTCAAATGTGTGAGTTCTGATATTTTCTTTCAGTACTTCTTTTGTAAAAAGTTCGGCAGATATTGAGTAATCATTATCCAATTCAGATTCCGTTTTTAATTCTGCTTTAGATTCGATTATTGGTTCTGAATTCTGTTCGGATTCTTGCTTTTCTTTTTTTCCGTTGCAAGAGTAAAGAAACAAAATCATTATTATCAGTATGTTGTTTCGGATTCTCATTTTTCAGCTTGCAGGTAACGTTGTTGTATAAGCTTTGTTGCGTTGTTTAAGCAATGAATTTACTAAATAAAACACGAACGGCGAAATTCCGAAGGAATTTCCCAAGTGAGCTATAATTAGCAATAAAGTTTATACGGTGTTGGCTGTAGTTTTTATTCGGTTTCAATGTGTCCATAAGTTGTTTTCAAAGTTTTTTTATCCAATTCAAACTGCTCAACTTTTCCTGTTTTTGGATTAATAAAATTTCGAGCAGGTAATAGAACAGAAAATTCAGGTTTTTTCGTTGGAATAATTTTCACGATTTTGTTTTCAGGAATATCTTTGGTGTTACACAAATCTAATATTCTAAATATTTTTTCGTCTTTAGTTTGTACTATTGATACAGATGCAAATGCCAAATTTCCACATAGTCCCGAAGATGGTAAATGCATTAATATTCGAACTTCGATTGGTTCATCTAGTTCGAAAAATTCCCAATCTTTATCGTAAGAGCTAAAGGTCTCATTTTTTTGACCACTTGGAAATTCATTTTGCGCGAATCCGATTCCGCAATTGAGTAAAAAAATCAGAAGTATTATTATTTTCAAAGCTTATTGTTTAAAATTCAATTCCAATTTAATTCAGTTGTTTTTTATAGAAAAGTCTTAATGAGTAAACCTATCCTCTTGTTTAGTTAACGGACTTTTAAATTACAGCCAACGGTCTTGTATAAAAATAGTTGCGTTTTTGCGTGCGAGGATTTTCCGTAGGAAAATCAGAAGTAGCAAAAGAGCAACGACCTTTAAAATTAGTTCTAAATATAGCAATTTTTTTTATGCGTTGTTAGCTACTTTTACGAGACATTTGAGTAAGCGCATTTTTTAATTCCGCTAAATTGCTCAATGCTGAGTGAAGTCCGAAAAGAGATCTTGTTTTTTTAATTCCGTTAGAGTGGCTATTCCGCAACTAGCTAAATTCCGCAAGAGTAAATTCAGCAGACGAGTAAATTATTCCGCAATATTTAATTCCGATTTTGAGTGGTTTTTTCAGCGTAAAGCTTGGCAGAATTTTGGTTGGTAATTTTTCCGAGTAATTGTAGCTAACGTTTTGGTATAAGAATAGTTGCGAGTTTGTGTGCGAGGATTTTCCGAAGGAAAATCAGACGCAAGCAAACTTGCAATTACCTTTGTTTAAGCACAAAGTAGCAATTATTTTTATACAGTGTTAGGTTTTCGTTTTTTATTTTTCTCACTAATAATTTCGTTTAAACTGACTCTTACTTTTAGTAAAAAGTTACTTGATTTGCGACCCGTTTTTTATTCCGTTTCTGTTTTTAAAACCGCAAACTTGCTAAATTCTGCGTTTGAGTGATAAATTTATTTTTATGCTCAAACTTGCTAAATTTTCGTTTGAGTAATAAATTCATTTTTTATTTTTATCCGCAAAAATATTAACTCAGTTTTGAGTAATAAATTTGCATACTTTTTGTCTTTTTTTTTATTAAAACACTTATGTTTTTTACACTAAACTTTGGCAGGAATGAACCTCTTTTAAAATGAAACCTAACGTGTTCGTGTATGATTAGTTGCGTGTGTAAGGATCTAATTTAGTAAACAAAAACGAACCAGAGAAAATTCCGCA
>CANNAC010000024.1 GCA_947502495.1 uncultured Flavobacteriaceae bacterium
CGGAATTTTCTCTGGTTCGTTTTTGTTTACTAAATTAGATCCTTACACACGCAACTAATCATACACGAACACGTTGTGCAACAGTTTGAAACATCTCGTTAAATGACAAAAAAAATATTTAACAAAGAAGATATTGAATACATTGAAAACGAAGTTTCAACAAATCCTATATTCAGATATTACGGAATACGAATTGCAAATATTTCAAAACTATCTACAAAAGGTATAGTTTGTGTTTCAGACAAAAACTTAATTCTTACAAAAGGAAACTCTTATACTGCTTATAAACACATAAAAGAAAGACATAACTATTGGTCAATTAATATTTATCCAAAAGGTAAAGGTTTTGGAGCTCAATCAAAATTTCCAAAAGAAATTGCTCCAATTGATTTCATTAAAATAGCTGACCAAATATATTCCGAAAAAAACCTAGTAGTAGAAAATGTCCATAAAGACTCAGACTTATTTGAAAAGTATATCGGTGAATATACTTTTCAAAATAATGATGTAGAAACTATAAACTTAATTTTATATAAAGGAACAAAAATAATTCACTCATTATATCCTCAACAAAATAAACATAACAAACTAAAAAATAGAGAGAAATTTCCATATGCAAGAGGAATTATTAAAATTAAAAAGTCTAGTCTACCTAATGTTAAAAACGTAGAAATCCCATATTTTGATTCAAATCTAAAATTAAAATATGTAATCCTTATTGAAAAATATCTTTTAAAAAAGACAGAAGAGTGGAGAATTCTCACCTTTGATGTGAATGGAAAATATATCGATGATTTAATAATTGGTCAAAGAGATCTTGTTGAGTTTCCTGGAGAAACCTTTGAGAGAATAACCTACCAACATTGCGATATAAGACATATTGAAAATTATATGAAAAGACTTGATAATGGAGAATTCAAATAAAACCGTTGCACAACAACGTGTATCATTAATTGCTAGGTTCTCGCCTACTTGGAAAATTCCTTCGGAATTTCCTCTGGTTCGTTTTCTTTTACTAATTTAGTTGCTAGCCAACGCAACTAACCATACACGAACACGTTACCTACAATTTGAAAAATGGACATTCTTAAACCGACTTGGAAAGTATCAGAAAAAGAGATTTTGACTAATTTCTCTTTCCTGCAATCTGAATTCGGATTTCCGAAATTCAAAAAAAAGTGGATTAAAGATGAATATTATATAACAACTCAAAAAGCTGATATTGAATTCTCATCTCTGATTTTTAAATTTGACTCAAGCGCACCAATAATCGGAATTACAAATCATTCGGAACCGATTGAATTTAATCACCAAATCTATCCAACGAATTTTTATTGGATTCATAATCTCGATGAAACTGGCGGATTGAAAATGATGACGGAAAATGGACGAGACTTTGTTGAAATTTATATAACTGAATGTGCTGAACTATTAAAAGCTAATCCTAAAATATTAAGCGGAATAACAACTGATTTTAAACGGAATAAAAAACTGTAGGTAACATCGCATAAAAATAATGCGTAGATTAGTGCTTAAACAAAGAACAGTGCATTTTTGTTACATCTGATTTTCCTGCGGAAAATCCTCGCACACAAAACCGCACTATTCTTATACGTAACCGTTAGCAGCAATTTAAACCAAGCATCAACTAATGAAGTACTTTATAGCATTTTTATTATCATTAATTGGAGTATTTGTTTTCGGAACAATCCTGAAAACTGAATATTCTCTTGTTTTAAAAATTGTCTTTACTTCCTTAACTTTTATTGTAGCTTTTTTATGGGAATACTCTCTTTTAAATAAAACATTTGATTCTGATTTTAAAATTAGAAGTCAAAAGAAAACTATTAGTCTTTATGATTTTGGAATGGGAATATTTTGGACACTTTATATTCTACTTTTGAGCGATAATAGAGAAACATTAAGTTATTTGATTTTTGTCTTTTGGGCAATTCCTTTTTCTGAATTTATAATGTGGTTTATTTATAGAAAACAAAAACCTTATACTCTATTTATAAAAGGGAATGAATTAATTCTGAACAGGCGTTGGATTGTAAAAAGAAATCTGACTGAACTCACTCAAATCCAATACGACCGATTTAATAAAAATTTAAAACTTGATTTTAAAACAAAACGTGAAATTTCAATAAAAACGACGGAATATAAAACAGATGAAATTCATAAATTATTAGAAATTCTAATTGAGAAGTCTGAAAACAATGTTTTTGTTCCGAATAATTATGAACCGAAAATAAAAAACAGCTGCTAACAACGTATATAATTTATTGCTAGTTCTAGCCTACTTACGAAAATCCTCGCGGATTTTCTATTCGGTTTTTATTTGCTAAATTACGTGCTAAACCACGCAACAAACCATATACAAGACCGTTAGGCAACATTTGAGGAAACAATGAAATTAGGAAATAACATTTTAGCATTTATCATATTTGTAATTATCGGA
>CANNAC010000026.1 GCA_947502495.1 uncultured Flavobacteriaceae bacterium
GTAAACTGGCTGCAGGAAAATAAATATGAAGCAGCTAAGATTAAAGATTTCCTTCAAGATGAAGACGGAAATTGTATTCTTGAAAATTATGATTTTGCTTTAGAAGCTATGGAAGCTCTAGTTGAAGG
The DNA here is from genome assembly GCA_947502495.1 of uncultured Flavobacteriaceae bacterium. Lineage (GTDB taxonomy): Bacteria > Bacteroidota > Bacteroidia > Flavobacteriales > Flavobacteriaceae > Oceanihabitans. Next base: position 129 of record CANNAC010000026.1, read on the forward strand.
TGGTGAAGTCGATTTTGATGATAAAAAAATTAACGGAATAAAATTAGATCCTAATTTACCTCCTTGTATACAGAGTCTGGTGCTAGATTTAATGTTGGGTAATTTTCCTTATTCGGATACTATGGGAAACATTGATTTAATTAATAATACATTTAATGAACTAGGGAGTTCAAGTAATTCTTCTCCAGTTGGAATAGTTGTAACATACAAAACTGGAAATATTACTGGAAATGGAGAAACGGCAGGGACAGGATATGATCCAACAACACAAACTACAAACATTTCTATTACGATAAGTAATGATTTAGTTAATTTTGGAACGAAACTTGCAATAATTAAAACAATATTACATGAATCTATACATGCATATTTAATGAAAATTAAGAATCAATATCCAGCTTCTTTTGGCACTAGTAATGAGTTTAGTCAATTAGTTTTAGATTATCGTAATTATATTAATAACAATGATGCGGAACATATTTATATGGCTAGTATTATAACTAATATTTCTAATAATGTATCTAATTTTGTTCAAGAAAAATATAATTATCCTGTTTCTACTGCAGATTACTATGAGGCAGTTTGTTGGAGTGGCATGACTCACTTAACAACGGGCTCTGTCAATCCTATGTTTTCTTCTAATTACCCTAGCTTAACAGATCAAGAAAATATTATTAAAATATTTAATACAGAAAACGGAACGGCATCATATTCTGGATACTCACCTTTAGTAAATAATAATTGTAATTAGAATGAAAAAACATTTAACACTCTTATTGGTGATCATAAGTTTAATTAAAGTCAATGGGCAGGAATATGAATTTATTAATCAAACCATAACTTTAATTTCTGAAAATAGTATAGTACCTAAAGACTCTGTTTATTTAAATAAGAAATTTATTGTTTTAGGGAATGAATATATGAAAACAGAATATCTAAATGAAAAAACTATTCGGTTTTGGTGGAAAAATAGTAATTCTAAATCACCTGTCGAACTATTTTTAAGCAACTTTAATTTTGACCATTTAAAAACAGATATATTAAAATCTAAAAATGATTCAATTGTAGATTTTGAAAAATTGCAAAAATATTTTTTTGAAGCAGATAATGAATTTATAAAGAAAAACCCAAAGAAGAAGTATTTGCAAATATCTAAACCTTTTTTCAATTGTAATAATAATTGGTGTTTTATTGTTAAGTCTGAATTCATCCCACATACCAATATTGGTGGCAATAAATTGATGTATATCTATGTTAATATAAAAAATGAATGGATCTTGTATAATATTCTTAATTTAAGTACAAGTTAATTTAAACAAAAAAAGCACGCTTCAAGGAAGCGTGCTTTTGCATAAACCTGCAGAAATTAGTTCTGCGTCTATGGTTAAGATGTATAGTAAACTTTCCCTGAAGAATATAATTAATAGTACGTAGACAAAAGCATCTCGTTTTTGTTTAACAAACTATTGTTTAATATATTTAAAAATTACTAATAAAAAATGAAAAGCATT
>CANNAC010000027.1 GCA_947502495.1 uncultured Flavobacteriaceae bacterium
AATGTCTCGTCCTAAAATACGTCTACAGGTTATTGATTAAAATTAAGCTGCATTTTGGTGCACATTATTAGGTGTTTTATAGTCTAAAGATAAATGTAATCTTTTAGAGTTATATAATTTGATTGCATTTTTAGTTGCTCTTTTTGCATCTTCTACGCTGGCAAAGGTCTGGTCGAGGTAAAATTCATCTTTTAAAATTCCATTTACCCGCTCTGCAAGAGCATTTTCATAACAATGATTTTCTTCAGTCATGCTTATTGCTATCTTTTTTCGCTTTAACTCGTTGGTGTATACATTGCTGCAATATTGTATTCCTCTGTCTGAGTGGTGGGTTAGATTCTTGAATCCTTTGTTATGATAGATTGCCTTTTTAAGCGCCCTAACACAACCGGTTAGCTCTAAGCTGTCACTTAGGTCATATCCTACAATTTTACGTGAATACATATCTGTTAAGAGCGCTAGATAACAAAATCCTTTAATAGTTCTGATGTAAGTTATATCTGCAGCCCACACTTGGTTGCATCTAACTATTTCTACATCTTTAATGCTATTATTATATTTGTAAAATCTATGATGTGAGTTGGTTGTTCTGGACGAATATTTCTTTCGCCGTATCAAAAGATTATTATCTCTAAGGACACGTAACAATTGATCTCTACCAATTTTGATGTTGTGTTTTTTAAAGTCCGTTTTTAGGGACCGCATCAACTTTCGAGCGCCTTCTCTTGGTAAAGTCCTTCTTCTTTTATGAACGATTTCCAACACCTGGTTTTCAATCTTTATTCGCTTGACGTATCGCTTTTTGTATTTATAAAACGCATCACGAGTTAGGAAATATCCCTTACAGATTGTTGCTATACTGTAAGGTCTTTCTTTTGGATTATTGTCTAAAGTCTCCATTAGTGCTAGATGTTTAGTTTTTTTTTGAGTTCTAAAGCATCTTTGTAGCCCAGTTTCTTAGCAGCCACAGTGAGGTAACTATCATCAATAAGTTTATCGAGGTCTTTCTTTATGAGAAGTTCCTTTAGCTGTTTAAGCTCTTTTTGTAGGGCTTTTATTCGGGTAAGTTCATCATCTGTTTGCACGATTACACGGGTGTTCATTAAATCTTTACGATTGTACTTTTTTATCCATTCGTTAATGGTACTGGATTGGACGCCATAGAGCAGTCCTACTTGTCTTTTAGAGTGGTTTCCCTTAGCAAGTTCATCAAGAACTTTGAGTTTAAAGCTTTCGCTATACCGTCTTACATATCCATCATTTTTATACATATACATTTGTTTTAGTGTATACATATTTCAGGACGGGTCA
>CANNAC010000028.1 GCA_947502495.1 uncultured Flavobacteriaceae bacterium
CCTCTCGGATTTTCTATTCGGTTTTTATTTGCTAAATTAGGTGCTTAAACACGCCACTAATAATACACGAGACCGTTAGCAATAATTTAATGAAACACATTTATACCATTTTAATTTTAGTAATAATTATTCAGTCTTGTACTTCAAATTCTGAAAAAGACAAGCTGATTGGGAATTGGAGTGTGCCAAATGGTCTGAATGAGTTTGAGTTTTATAAAGATTCGTTGATTGTTAACGAATGGGGAATGAATTACATAAATGAGTGGGATATTGACCAATCGAAACTCTATCTTAAACCGATTAAAGGACTTGACAGTTTTGCGCTTAAAACAAATCAATTTGATTACAGATTAAGCACAAATATTGATACGCTTTTTATTAAGCGAGAAACGGATAGCGTTTTTGGTCCAGCAATTTTAAGAATTAAAAGCGCATTTGACTATCAACTCAAACGAAATTATCTGACAATTGATTTACCAACAAAACAAGATTTAGTAAAAGAGCCAGATTCATCAGTAGGTCTAAACATTTATGTTGGATATAATAAAAATAAATTAATTGCAAAATCAGATGATGACAGACACCTAGATTTAACCGATATAAAATATTTCGCGTATGAATATATGGCAAGAACTAAACAAGGCATACAACCCAGTTTACATTATAACTTGATAGCGGATAAAAAAGTAAAAGGTGCCGAATTGGATTCTATCAGGAGTATTTTAAAACAGACAACATTTAGCGACATTTTTAGAGTTTACACCAACCAAAAAGTTGATTATAATAAAACTGATTGGAAAGAGGAATTGGTTTGGTACGGCAGAATGGAGTAAAAACTATTGCTAACACCGTGTATAATTAATTGCTTGTTCTGTGTGTACTCGGAAAATCCTGCGGATTTTCCTCTGGTTCGTTTTCTTTTACTAATTTAGACCTAGCCAACGCAACTAACCATACACGAACACGTTAGCACCAATTTGAGAACAACGATGAGAACATCAATATTTTTAGTTTTAATTATAATCGTCTTTTCTTGTCAA
>CANNAC010000029.1 GCA_947502495.1 uncultured Flavobacteriaceae bacterium
AGAATGATAACACAATTATCAACAAAAGCGAATATCAATACGATGAAAAAGGGAGAGTTATCAAAACATCACATTATTCTCCAAATGGAAATTTCAAATATGGTTATGAATATGAATACTTGGAAGACTCAAAACTGACTTATGAAAATCCTGGAAGAATACTTAAAAACAAAGACGTTTTTTTAAAGGACAAAAACCAAAAAATTTCCATCGATTACGGAACCGATAATGAAATTGTTTCTAAAAAAATAGAAATGTTTAATGAAAATGGAGAATTAAAACAAAAACAGGAGTTTTCCAACGGCAGATTAAACCGAGAATTTATTTATTATTCAAAAGACGGAGAAAAATACGAGTACAAAATATTCTACCCTGAAAACAGAGAAAAAACTATCGAGACAAATAAAATATTAGACAATGATGTGCTTGACAAGAACGGAAATACAATCATTAACTATTTTGGTAATTTTAAGGTGTCTGAACACAAATACAATTCTGCAAACCGATTAATCTCATCTGACTTTTATTCAACGAAAAATGGACATTGGAAAAATGAAACTTACGAATATAAGAATGATACGATTTTAATAAATAATTCAGAAAATTACATATTAAAAGGCAAAATCAAATCTTATCAATTCATTTACAATAACGTCGGATTTTTAGAAAAAGTAATTAAAATTGACGGAACTGAAAAACAAATATTTGAGTATAAATATCAACTGAACGAAAAATAAAAACGTGCTACAACACCGTATAAAAATAATTGCGGTTTAGTGCTTAATCAAAGGTCGTTGCGTGTTTGTAACGTCTGATTTTCCTTCG
>CANNAC010000030.1 GCA_947502495.1 uncultured Flavobacteriaceae bacterium
AACGGTCTCGTGTATTATTAGTGGCGTGTTTAAGCACCTAATTTAGCAAATAAAAACCGAATAGAAAATCCGAGAGGATTTTCGTAAACAAGCTGGAACTAGCCATTAATTATAAACGTTGTTGTGCGTTCGTACTTTCTATTTTTTCATTCCAATTGTTCGAATTCCAAGATTCAATCCAATTGTCAGATTCATTTATATTATAATTTTTTGGTTTTTCTCCGTAAAGTTCTTTCAGTTTTTTAGGGATTAGCGCATAGTCAAAACTCCAAAGTTTATTACTATCAGTTGTTCTTATTCCGTCAAAATCTTCGCCATCTTGAGCCTCATCTGTAAAATAAATTCCAGTTTGGTTAAATTCCGTTGCCATTTCTTTTGCAAGTTTTTTGATAAACTCAAAAGTTAATTCCTTATAATTTCCGTTTTCAAAGTTTCGAATCGTTCCTGTTTCTATCAACAGTTCGCAAGAAATCCAATTATCTTTAAAAGTTTTGTCAATCGCAGGCGTCCAAGCTAATAAATGAGGTCGTATCTTAATTTCCGAAAAATCGGTTTTGTGAAATCCAAAGTAAGCGTTTGGAAAATAAACAAAACCATTATCTTCTTCTTTCCATTCCAATGATTCAAATTGTTTTTCAAGGTCAGAATTCCATATTCCAATTCGCTCCAAAACCTTGGTGAATTTTTGAATTGAAGGTTTTATCTCATCACCATTCAATTTTTCGTAAGTCTGTATGTTGCTTAATTCTGGCATTTCGTTTTTTCAGGTATGACGCACAACG
>CANNAC010000031.1 GCA_947502495.1 uncultured Flavobacteriaceae bacterium
ACTGTTACTTCTGTTGGTTCTGTTCCTTCTGTTAATGTAGCTCCTACTGGTAAAGTAGTTGTATCTACTATGATATCTACTGTTCCTGCTGGTACACCATCTATAGTATAGGTTCCATCCGCGGCCGTTGTTGCTGTTGGCTCTCCTGCGTCTAATACGCCATTACCATCTAAATCTGCAAATACTGTTACTGGTGTTGTGAATCCAGTTTCTGTTCCGTTTTGTGTTCCATCACCATCTTCATCATTATAAACAGTACCGGTTACAGATCCTGCTGTAGTATATCCGTCTATTCCTGCTGCAACTGTTCCATTTGTTGGCACTGTTACTTCTGTTGGTTCTGTTCCTTCTGTTAATGTAGCTCCTACTGGTAAAGTAGTTGTATCTACTATGATATCTACTGTTCCTGCTGGTACTCCATCTATAGTATAGGTTCCATCTGCAGCCGTTGTTCCTGTTGGCTCTCCTGCGTCTAATACGCCATTACCATCTAAATCTGCAAATACTGTTACTGGTGTTGTGAATCCAGTTTCTGTTCCGTTTTGTGTTCCATCACCATCTTCATCATTATAAACAGTACCGGTTACAGATCCTGCTGTAGTATATCCGTCTATTCCAGCACTAACTGTTCCATTTGTTGGCACAGTTACTTCTGTTGGTTCTGTTCCTTCTGTTAATGTAGCTCCTACTGGTAAAGTAGTTGTATCTACTATGATATCTACTGTTCCTGCTGGTACACC
>CANNAC010000032.1 GCA_947502495.1 uncultured Flavobacteriaceae bacterium
ATACAATTTCCGTCTTCATCTTGAAGGAAATCTTTAATCTTAGCTGCTTCATATTTATTTTCCTGCAGCCAGTTTACAGCTCCTGAAACATCAAGCAAACTTGGTATACATTCTAGAATTTCTTCGAATGGCTTTGGTTTAGGATTTGGAACCGGCGAAGTAACTGGTGTATTTGTGTTAGAGCCTGATGTTATGGGACCTCCACCATTACTTGTGCTTCCACCACCACCACTGAGACACTCTACGGTTTCAAATATATATGCAGGTGTACAATTTGCTCCAGCAGGATGAACAAAGTCACCCCAACCACAACTTAGAACAACGCTACACTCATCGTTTAATACAAAAGATGTAATTAATGAAGAATCATAATCTATCCGCTCTACAGCTTTGACACCTTGAAATACAAAAGAATCATGTATATCTAGATATTCTAGCGATTCGGAATAATAAGTTATTAGAAACGCACTTATTATTTGGCTGCTGTCTATTTGTATAACCATGTTTTTAAAAACATCTTTCTCTAGAGCATTAGTAACTAGCATTGTATAAGATGTTAGCCCATTAATTTCAATTTCTCTAATTGTAGTTGAGTCTATAGAAAACTCACTGGTACTTCTCTCTTTACTGTTTTGGTTTTCAGGGTGCGTATTTCCATTTATTACTTTAGAATATGCTTCCTTAAATTTTA
>CANNAC010000033.1 GCA_947502495.1 uncultured Flavobacteriaceae bacterium
TTGACAAGAAAAGACGATTATAATTAAAACTAAAAATATTGATGTTCTCATCGTTGTTCTCAAATTGGTGCTAACGTTTATGTATATGAAATGTTGCGTTTTTGTGTGCGAGGATTTTCCGAAGGAAAATCAGAAGCTAACAAACGAGCAACTAATATTGGTTAAGGTAAAACTAGCAATTTTTTATATACTTTGTTGTATGCAGTTTTTATAATTTTATTGGTGGTCCAGCTTGTCCGATAATTTCTCCACCAAAATTTATTAATTCAAATAGTCTTAAAACCGCAATATTCAATTCATCTTGATTGCAATAATATCCGTTTATTTTTCCGTATTCAGTATAGTCCGAAATATTAAATCCTTCCTCAATATCATTATACCAAATTATTTTTCGTCCGCAAATTGCAACAACCCAAAATCCGCCACCTTCATTTCCGAAAGTCGATTCACTCCATTTTTCAGGACTTATGTTTATTAAATTCCAAAAATTCAGATACTTTTCTTCTAATTCAGATTCCGTTTTCCAAATTTCAGAGTAGAGTTCTTTTTCGGTTATTGGTTTCCAAATATTCATTTCAGTTCTGGTGTTTCTTAAATTGCATACAACGGTTACGTATAAGAATAGTGCGGTTTTGTGTGCGAGGATTTTCCGCAGGAAAATCAGAAGTAACAAAAGTGCAC
>CANNAC010000034.1 GCA_947502495.1 uncultured Flavobacteriaceae bacterium
AACGGTTACGTATAAGAATAGTGCGGTTTTGTGTGCGAGGATTTTCCGCAGGAAAATCAGAAGTAACAAAAGTGCACTGTTCATTGTTTAAGCACTAATCTACGCATTATTTTTATGCGATGTTAGGCAACGTTTTTTATTTCATTCAGTTCAAAGAACCGATTGATTTTGGTTAATAATTGAGTTTTTTCCTTTTTCAAATTCAGCACGTTATAAAACGGATTGTTTATTGATTTGTCAATCAGTTTTCCATTCTGTATTTTCATTAAGTGAGGAAATCCGCTGTAATTCTTAAACTTGTAAAGAGCCTCTGAAATAAATTCCACGTTATATTCCGATTCTACTTTTTTTCCATTTAGATACACGATTTCAATTCCGTCAGTCAGATTTGGTATTATTTGTTCCTCAATATATTCTTTCGAGTTTTTTCTATTGTTGTAGCAGAAGAAATTCTTTCCGTTGTTGCTGGTCAGAAATTCAGAGTATTTTTTTTCAAATCGCTTTCTTTGAAAGAAATGAATTGGGCAAAGAACTATCATTATTGGCAAAAACAATATGAAAATCGGAATTCCGATAATTACAAATATGATAAATGCTAAAATGTTATTTCCTAATTTCATTGTTTCCTCAAATGTTGCCTAACGGT
>CANNAC010000035.1 GCA_947502495.1 uncultured Flavobacteriaceae bacterium
AGGATTTTTTTTGCAATAAACTGAATCGAAAATAAAGATGTTATCCATTAAATGGAACTTGACGGATAGTTGCGAGATATCTATTAATGACAAAAAAATAGCGAATATTCCTAAAATCGCATTTTAAAGAAATCCAGACAAGATAAATACATTTTAATTCCTTTTCCTTAAATACGGAACTAGAAAATAGTTAGGATACCGCAGTATAATTCTCCAATATTATAATTTCAACGAAAATACGAATAGGTTTAAGGGTATAAAACAGATTGGATCTTACCCTCCAGAAGGAAACGCTTCTTTTTTATTAAAGTTTATATTTCATTTTATACTAAATAAGCTCTGTTTAAAATAAATATTCGAAACAAGCTAGCGCATTATGCATTAGCGATATTGCTATACCTTTTCTTTTTATGCGTTATATGGCGTTACCATACGTAACAAAAAGGTTACTTCTGGTCAGGCTATCCACTATATCTTTTTGTTACCTTATTATAATAGAGTAGAAGTGTCCTTATATATAAAGAGTTTTAGTAAATAAAACATAGGTATTATTAATACCAAAAAGGATGTCGCTACTATCCTTAACGCGAATCCAACGAAAGAAGGGGTCTATTTCAAAAAAACTTTGCGATA
>CANNAC010000036.1 GCA_947502495.1 uncultured Flavobacteriaceae bacterium
ACGTTAGCACCAATTTGAGAACAACGATGAGAACATCAATATTTTTAGTTTTAATTATAATCGTCTTTTCTTGTCAAAAGAAGAAATCTGAAAAAAATCAAAGTGCGGAATTGAATACTGAAACGGAAATTATCAAATCCGAAAAATTAGTACTTAACGACACAATTGTTTATTTAAGTGGAGATAATGATTTGGCATTAATAAAATTGACTTTAATTCCAAATGGAACTTTTGATTTTTATATGAGCATTTATCCTGAACCAATGCAAGACTCTGAACCTGAATCTGACATTATAAACGCAAACGGAATTTGGAGCGGAAATGAAAAAACTGTGTTGCTGAACTTTGCGGAGCGAAAAAAAGACATGTTGAATTTAAATGACATTTTTGACTCAAACTATAAAGAAGGAAATGAATTTAAAGTTATTAATAAAAATACGGTTGAGATAGACTATTCTTTGGACAAATTAAATATTTGGGGAATTAGTTGTCACAAATCGGAAAAATAAAAACTGGTGCTAACACCGTGTATCATTAATTACTAGGTTCACGCCTACTTGGAAAATTCCTGCGGAATTTTCTCTGGTTCGTTTTTGTTTACTAAATTAGATCCTTACACACGCAACTAAT
>CANNAC010000037.1 GCA_947502495.1 uncultured Flavobacteriaceae bacterium
TAATTGTCTTGCGACAACTAAACGTTTGATTAATTAGATATCGCTCGTGGTGATTCTAATTAATCTTACAATTATTTTTAAGATTAGATAAAATCTAATCTTAATTTCATGTATCTTTTTCAATATGTCAATGAACTTCTTTCCATAATTAAATGAAATCGTGGAGAATATCGGAGTCGAACCGATGACCTCCTGCGTGCAAGGCAGGCGCTCTAGCCAGCTGAGCTAATCCCCCGTTTTCTAGTTGGCTCACCACAGTTTTCAGTCTGCAGTCGTTAGCCGACTAAAAGGGTGGATAACCACTTCTAGAATTTCCTTTATATAGTACTTAGTAGTCTCAGGCAGACTCGAACTGCCGACCTCTACATTATCAGTGTAGCGCTCTAACCAGCTGAGCTATGAGACTCTACTATAGTATATGTTAAATTAACAGCTTGAGAATAAACGACCTATCGTTCTTTTATTTGTATTCCTATTAGTCGTCTTTCTCTAGAAAGGAGGTGTTCCAGCCGCACCTTCCGGTACG
>CANNAC010000038.1 GCA_947502495.1 uncultured Flavobacteriaceae bacterium
AACAGCAAATATCACTGGCGATCTTGGCGGAATTTTTGCTTTTAATCCAATACCAACCGATGGCGCAACAATAAATGTAACTAACGGAGCGGTAACTAATGGGATTTCAGGAACTACCTATACCATAGAATATACCAGTCCGGGAACTTGTGGGACAAGCAGCATCGAAACAGTAACTGTTTTAACTTCTGGAAACGCTTCCTTTAATATGACCGCAACTTGCGATGGCGGAACAGCAAATATCACTGGCGATCTTGGAGGAACCTTTGTTTTTAATCCAATACCAACCGATGGTGCGACAATAAATGCAACTAGTGGAACAGTAACTAATGGGATTTCAGGAACGACCTACACGATAGAATATACTAGTCCAGGGACTTGTGGGACAAGCAGCATGGAAACAGTAACTGTTTTAACTTCTGGAAACGCTTCGTTTAGCATGACCGCAACTTGCGATGGCGGAATAGTAAATATCACTGGCGATCTCGGTGGAACCTTCGTTTTTAATCCAATACCAACCGATGG
>CANNAC010000039.1 GCA_947502495.1 uncultured Flavobacteriaceae bacterium
ATGTGTCTTACATAGAATAGTTATTGCTGGTAAACTTTTTCTTGTTTGTTGTTATTGTTGTTGTTGTTGTTGTTGTTGTTACTATTTGTTCATTTTGTATTTGTTTATACTTATTCTTTAAGTATTCTGTTCCTTTTGTATTCGTCTATATTTATTGTTATAAGAACTCATGATCTGCTGCGCAGTTCTTGATGCACTATTTAGTTTGAAATGTCTAGTAGACATTTTGAAATAAATACAAAACCAAAAGATCAAAACGATTTGTTAGGAGTTACTCATGGTTTTCTATTGTTTAAATAGGTATTCGTGAATGCTGTGCATTTACTAAAGTACCATTCGACACGACATGGATGTTTTAAGTTATTCTATGGAAATTACTGTTCCATCCTTGATTTTCTTTTTAACTCTAGTTAGTGCTCATTATTTCTGAAAATCGTTGGTTCCGACCTTGTCGGAAT
>CANNAC010000040.1 GCA_947502495.1 uncultured Flavobacteriaceae bacterium
TAAATGCATCACCAAAGATGTGTTAGAAGGCTTTTGGTCGGAGAAGCATGGTAATCCATTATATCTCGGAGAAGAGCGTTGTTTTAGGGTTGGAGAAAGCAAAGAGGCAGTTAATTAAATCCTAAGTTTTAACTCAAACAGAACAATAATAACACTAAAAATCCAACCCTTAAATATTTATATCTAGGTACAACGCACATTAGAACTCAAACCACCATCGTACTTGCCATTCCGACAAGGTCGGAACCAACGATTTTCAGAAATAATGAGTACTAAATAGCGTTAATAAGAAAATCAAGGATTGAACAGTAATTTCCATAGAATAACTTAAAACATCCATGTCGTGGCGAATGGTACTTTAGTAAATGCACAGCATTCACGAATACCTATTTAAACAATAGAAAACCATGAGTAACTCCTAATA
>CANNAC010000041.1 GCA_947502495.1 uncultured Flavobacteriaceae bacterium
TTATAAAACAAAAAAAATCCCTACTAATAATAGTAAGGATTGATTTAATTAATGTTGGCCCACTAGGGCTCACTTCGGCTACGCTCAGCATAAACTTCTCGCCCAAAGCTCATTATAAAACAAAAAAAAATCCCTACTAATAATAGTAAGGATTGATTTAATTAATGTTGGCCCACTAGGGCTCACTTCGACTGCGCTCAGTATAAACTTCTCGCCCAAAGCAAATTATAAAACAAAAAAAATCCCTACTAATAATAGTAAGGATTGATTTAATTAATGTTGGCCCACTAGGGCTCACTTCGACTGCGCTCAGTATAAACTTCTCGCCCAAAGCAAATTATAAAACAAAAAAAATCCCTACTAATAATAGTAAGGATTGATTTAATTAATGTTGGCCCACTAGGGCTC
>CANNAC010000042.1 GCA_947502495.1 uncultured Flavobacteriaceae bacterium
TTCCACCACCATTGGTTGCTGTGTAATAGTTTCCGTTGGTAATAGAAGGTAAAGTATAGCTTGCACAAACAGTTTCGTTAGAAACGGTATCTACGGGAGGTGTTCCACTAACTGTAATGGTGAAACTCGTTTCGTTATCACAGGTATTTGGCGCAGTTCCAGCAATATTATAAATAAAAATCGTTTGTGTGGTTGTAATGGTACTTCCTGCGGTTAGTGCAGTTCCACCACCATTGGTTGCTGTATAGTAGTTTCCATTCGTTAATGCTGGTAATGTATAGCTTGTACAAACCGCTTCGCTAGATACAGTATCTACAGGAGGATTTCCGGTAACGGTAATGGTAAAACTAGATTCGTTAGAACAGGTGTTAGGAGCAGTCCCAACTTCGTTGTAAATAAAAAT
>CANNAC010000043.1 GCA_947502495.1 uncultured Flavobacteriaceae bacterium
GTTAAAGTTTCTAAGTTGGCAACATCTAAAACAGTTGGGTTTCCATCTTCATCGGTGTATGTTAATGTTCCGTCGTTGTTATCTACTAAAGTTGTAAGTGCTTCTAAATTTGCAACGATTGCAGATAAATCTAATTGTGTAGTGACACCATCTTCATCGGTATAATCAATATTTGTGTCGTCTGGGTTTAATGCAATAGATGTTAGTGTTTCTAAGTTTGCAACATCTAAAACAGTTGGATTTCCATCTTCATCGGTATAAGTTAATGTTCCATCATTATTATCTACTAAAGTTGTAAGTGCTTCTAAATTTGCAACGATTGCCGATAAATCTAATTGTGTAGTTACGCCATCTTCATCAGTATAATCGATATTTGTATTGTCCAGATTTAA
>CANNAC010000044.1 GCA_947502495.1 uncultured Flavobacteriaceae bacterium
TCGGAAGTAATCGTTACATTAATATCATCAGCACAAGCTTGAAGTTCTGCAATGTTATCTGCATTCCAAGTATCTGCAATAGTTTCATTATTTGCTCCATCACATTCAATCGTTTCATCAACTACATTACAAGCAGTAAGATCAGGACCAGTAGCATCACCGAAGTTTAGTGTTACTGTAATATCTGTAGTGTTTCCACAATCATCAGCAACGGTATAGGTAACAGGAAGCGAACCACAAGGGCCACAAACCACGTTTAAGTTATTGAAGTCATAATCAGAAGTTACCTCAAATACACCATCTGCATCACAGCTATCTGT
>CANNAC010000045.1 GCA_947502495.1 uncultured Flavobacteriaceae bacterium
TTAGCAATGGTTTCATTATCTGTACCGTGACATTCTATAGTTTCATCAACAACAGTACAAGACGTTAAGTCCGGACCGATAGAATCTGCTAGCGTAAGGGTTGCAGTTAGAATTGTTTCATTACCACAATCGTCTGCTACCGTATACGTAACTAGAATTGTACCACCAGCTCCACAAGTAGCGTTAAGGTTTGTAAATACATAATCTGAAGTTACATCAAATACTGCATCTGTATCACAGCTATCCGTTCCACAAGATTGAAGCGCTAATATGTTAGCTGCATT
>CANNAC010000046.1 GCA_947502495.1 uncultured Flavobacteriaceae bacterium
TTATTTAAAGCTGCGACACATTTGAGTAATTACGTTTTGATAAAAGTATTGAAGTAAGAGTGAGCACATTCAACGAGTATGAGTAATCACATTCAGCCGTTCGAGTAAATAATTCCGCAAAGCTGCTAATAATTCCGCAAGAGTGATATTCCGAGTCTGGCAAATTTCCGAGTTCGAGTGAGCAAATTATTCAGAGTTCGAGTGATAGAAAAATCCGGTAAATTCTATTTTTAGTTATTCAGTTTTTTGGGAGTTAGGATTATGGAGCAGTTTTTTATAACG
>CANNAC010000047.1 GCA_947502495.1 uncultured Flavobacteriaceae bacterium
AATTTTGGAAATTACATTTCCGTTTTTGTCAAAGTTGATGTCGGATGAAGTCAGTCCATTTCTATAGCAAAGAAGTCGCTTTATGTTATTATTTTGTGCGAAGTCAGTAAAAGTTATATTCATATTCCTTGTATTTTGAGGAACGTTTAAAGTCGCTACAAATAATTTTCTTGGTTCGTGTTGAATCGATTGTCCAAAAGAAAAATTAAAGGCAAAAAATATGATGATTAATAGTCTGTTCATTGGTTTGGTCAAATGT
>CANNAC010000048.1 GCA_947502495.1 uncultured Flavobacteriaceae bacterium
ACCTATACAGTTGCTGATGATTGTGATAATGAAACCATACTTGTTGCAATACTTACGCTTAACGATTCTATCGGTCCGGACTTAACGTCTTGTACTGTTGAAGATGAAACGATTGAATGTGACGGAACAAATAATGAAACTCTTGCTAACGATTGGAATGCTGCTAACATATTAGCGCTGCAATCTTGTGGTACAGATAGCTGTGATACTGATGCGGTATTTGATGTAACTTCAGATTATGCTTTTGCTAACCTTGC
>CANNAC010000049.1 GCA_947502495.1 uncultured Flavobacteriaceae bacterium
AAGAATTGTTTCATTACCACAATCATCTGCTACCGTATACGTAACTAGAATTGTACCACCAGCTCCACAAGTAGAAGCAAGGTTAGCAAAAGCATAATCTGAAGTTATATCAAATACCGCATCAGTATCACAGCTATCTGTACCACAAGATTGAAGCGCTAATATGTTAGCTGCATTCCAATCGTTTGCTAAAGTTTCGTTATTTGTTCCGTCACACTCAATCGTTTCATCTTCTACAGTACAAGACGT
>CANNAC010000050.1 GCA_947502495.1 uncultured Flavobacteriaceae bacterium
AAGAATTGTTTCATTACCACAATCATCTGCTACCGTATACGTAACTAGAATTGTACCACCAGCTCCACAAGTAGAAGTAAGGTTAGTAAATACGTAATTTGAAGTTACATCAAATACCGCATCAGTATCACAGCTATCTGTACCACAAGATTGCAGCGCTAATATGTTAGCTGCATTCCAATCGTTAGCAAGAGTTTCGTTATTTGTTCCGTCACATTCAATCGTTTCATCTTCAACAGTACAAGCTGT
>CANNAC010000051.1 GCA_947502495.1 uncultured Flavobacteriaceae bacterium
CACTTGTGGCGCTGGTGGTACAATCTTAGTTACTTATATCGTATCTGATGATTGTGATAACGAAACGATTCTTACTGCAACTCTTACACTTAACGATTCTATCGGTCCGGACTTAACGTCTTGTACTGTGGTAGATGAAACGATTGAATGTGATGGAACAAATAACGAAACACTTGCTAACGATTGGAATGCAGCTAACATATTAGCGCTCCAATCTTGTGGAACGGATAGCTGTGATACAGATGCTG
>CANNAC010000052.1 GCA_947502495.1 uncultured Flavobacteriaceae bacterium
GCTCAGCTGGTTAGAGCGCTACACTGATAATGTAGAGGTCGGCAGTTCGAGTCTGCCTGAGACTACTAAGTACTATACAAAGGAAATTCTAGAAGAGAACTATCCACCAAAAGTCGGCAACAAGCGACTGCATACTGCAGACTGTGGACTGTTAACTTAAAGAAATGGGGGATTAGCTCAGCTGGCTAGAGCGCCTGCCTTGCACGCAGGAGGTCATCGGTTCGACTCCGATATTCTCCACGA
>CANNAC010000053.1 GCA_947502495.1 uncultured Flavobacteriaceae bacterium
GGGATTAGCTCAGCTGGCTAGAGCGCCTGCCTTGCACGCAGGAGGTCATCGGTTCGACTCCGATATTCTCCACGATTCCATTTAATTATGGAAAGAAGTTCATTGACATATTGAAAAAGATACATGAAATTTAAGATTAGATTTATCTAATTTTAAGAAATAATTGTAAGATTAATTAGAATCACCACGAGCGATATCTAATTAATCAAACGTTTAGTTGTCGCAAGACAATTA
>CANNAC010000054.1 GCA_947502495.1 uncultured Flavobacteriaceae bacterium
TGTGGTGCTGGTGGAACTATTCTAGTAACATATACGGCTACCGATGATTGTTTAAATACTTCTTCAGTTATTGCAACTCTTACGCTTAACGATTCTATCGGTCCTGATCTTACAGCTTGTACTGTGGTAGATGAAACTATAGAATGTAATGGTACAGATAACGAAACTCTTGCTAACGACTGGAATGCTGCTAACATGCTTGCGCTGCAATCTTGTGGTACAGATGCTTGTGAT
>CANNAC010000055.1 GCA_947502495.1 uncultured Flavobacteriaceae bacterium
TCACAATCTGCAGTTGCCCAGTCACTTGTTGTGTCGGTTAAATCTACATTTGCTAATGTTCCTCCGATACAAGGATCTAAAGGACTAGGATCAGAACTATTTGGCGTTCCATCTCCATCACAATCTTCAGAAGGTATACTCAAACAAGGTACTGTATATCCGTCTATTCCAGCACTAACTGTTCCATTTGTTGGCACTGTTACTTCTGTTGGTTCTGTTCCTTCTGTTAA
>CANNAC010000056.1 GCA_947502495.1 uncultured Flavobacteriaceae bacterium
GTTACATCAAAAACAGCATCTGTATCACAGCTATCTGTACCACAAGATTGCAGTGCTAATATGTTAGCTGCATTCCAGTCGTTAGCGATGGTTTCGTTATTTGTTCCGTCACACTCGATAGTTTCATCTTCAACAGTACAAGACGTTAAGTCTGGACCGATAGAATCGTTAAGCGTAAGCGTTGCAATAACTGAAGAAGTATTTAAACAATCATCGGTAGCCGTATA
>CANNAC010000057.1 GCA_947502495.1 uncultured Flavobacteriaceae bacterium
ACGATTGCCGATAAATCTAATTGTGTAGTTACGCCATCTTCATCAGTATAATCGATATTTGTATTGTCCAGATTTAATGCAATGGAAGTTAAAGTTTCTAAGTTGGCAACATCTAAAATGGTTGGATTTCCATCTTCATCGGTATAAGTTAATGTTCCGTCATTATTATCTACTAAAGTTGTCAGTGCTTCTAAATTTGCTACGATTGCAGATAAATCTAATTG
>CANNAC010000058.1 GCA_947502495.1 uncultured Flavobacteriaceae bacterium
TATACGGCTACCGATGATTGTTTAAATACTTCTTCAGTTATTGCAACGCTTACGCTTAACGATTCTATCGGTCCAGATCTTACAGCTTGTACTGTGGTAGATGAAACTATCGAGTGTGACGGAACAAATAACGAAACCATCGCTAACGATTGGAATGCAGCTAACATATTAGCACTGCAATCTTGTGGTACAGATAGCTGTGATACAGATGCTGTTTT
>CANNAC010000059.1 GCA_947502495.1 uncultured Flavobacteriaceae bacterium
CTTCTACTTGTGGAGCTGGTGGTACAATTCTAGTTACGTATACGGTAGCAGATGATTGTGGTAATGAAACAATTCTTACTGCAACCCTTACGCTAGAAGATTCTATTGGCCCAGATCTTACAACTTGTACTGTGGTAGATGAAACGATTGAATGTGACGGTGCGAACAACGAAACTTTAGCAGATAATTGGAATGCAGCTAACATATTAGCGCT
>CANNAC010000060.1 GCA_947502495.1 uncultured Flavobacteriaceae bacterium
GTAAGGTTTGTAAACACATAATCAGTAGTTACATCAAATACAGCATCTGTATCACAGCTATCCGTTCCACAAGATTGAAGCGCTAATATGTTAGCTGCATTCCAATCGTTAGCAAGTATTTCGTTATCTGTACCATTACATTCAATCGTTTCATCTTCAACAGTACAAGCTGTAAGATCTGGACCGATAGAATCTTCTAGCGTAAGTGTTGCAG
>CANNAC010000061.1 GCA_947502495.1 uncultured Flavobacteriaceae bacterium
AAAAAGAAAATCAAGGATTGAAAAAACACGCTCCATTAACACTTCAAAACTTAATGTATTAGCGAATGGTACTTTAGCAAATGCGCAGCATTCACGAATTTCTATTTAAACAATAGAAAACCAAGAGTAACTCCTAATAAATCGTTTTGACTTTTTGGTTCGTTTTGTGTCAAGACAAAATGAACAAAATAAAAAACAAATATATTTA